>NZ_PJJP01000035.1 GCF_002929555.1 Cryobacterium sp. N22 | reverse complement strand
CCGAGCGACGCCGCCGGCTCGTCCGGCGACCGCGCCCGCCGCATCCGCCAAGCCGGCCGGCGCCCCCGCGCCCGCCCGACCCGCCGGCCCGGTGATCACCAAGCCGCCGATCCGCAAGCTGGCCAAGGACCTCGGCGTCGACCTCAGCCAGGTTGAGCCCACCGGCCGGTTCGGCGACGTCACCCGGGAGGACGTGCTGCGCGAGGCCACCCAGGCCAGCGTGTTCCGCAACATCCAGACGCCGGAGTGGCCGACCGACCGCGAAGAGCACATCCCCGTCAAGGGCGTGCGCAAGGTCATCGCGCAGACCATGGTGCGCAGCGCCTTCACCGCCCCGCACGTGAGCCTGTTCGTGGACGTGGACGCCACCCGCACGATGGAGTTCGTCAAGCGGCTGAAGGTCTCCACCGACTTCGCCGGTGTCAAGGTGTCGCCGCTGCTGATCATGGCCAAGGCCATGATCTGGGCCGTGCGGCGCAACCCCACTGTCAACTCGGTCTTCACCGACGAGGAGATCGTGATCAAGCACTACGTGAACCTCGGCATCGCCGCGGCCACCCCGCGCGGCCTGATCGTGCCCAACATCAAGGAAGCCCAGGACATGAGCCTGCTCGAGCTGGCCGGCGCCCTCGAGAAGCTCACCCTCACGGCGAGGGACGGCAAGACCAGCCCGGCCGAGATGGCCAACGGCACCATCACGATCACCAACATCGGCGTGTTCGGCATGGACACCGGTACCCCGATCCTCAACTCCGGTGAGGCCGGCATTGTGGCGCTGGGCACCATCAAGCTCAAGCCCTGGGTGGTCGACGGTGAGGTGCGCCCGCGCTTCGTCACCACCATCGGTGCGAGCTTCGACCACCGCGTGGTCGACGGCGACGTGGCGAGCCGGTTCCTGGCCGACGTGGCCAGCATCATCGAGGAGCCGGCACTGCTCCTGGAGTAGCCGTTTCGGTGCGCGGTGTTCGCGGCTCGTTCGTGGCCGCGGGGCGTCGTCCCGCCGTTCACTGCGCCTCTTGCGGGCGGGCGCGCCCGCTATAGCGGGCGCAGCGGCCCGTAGGGGGCGCAGTGACGGCACGCAGTGCCGATCAGGCGATGCCGATCAGGCGGTGCCGGTCACCACGGTGGCGTCCAGCTTCCGGGAGTGCACGACGCGAGGGGTAAGCCCGTGCCGGGCGAAGATGGCCGCGGTGTGCGGGGCCTGCCCGGCGCTGGTCTCCACGAGGAGGTGCCCGCCGGGCGCCAGCCAGTCCCCAGCCGCCGCCACGAGGCGCCGCTGCACCTCGAGGCCGTCGGGGCCGCCGTCCAGCGCGACCCTGGCCTCGTGCAGCCGCGCTTCCGGCGGCATCCGGGCGATCGCATCCGTCGGCACGTACGGTGCGTTCGCCACGACGAGGTCGACCCTGCCGAGCTGGCCGGGCGGCAGCGGGGCGAACAGGTCACCGGTGAGCGCCGTACCGCCCAGCGGGGCGATGTTCTCCTTGGCGCAGGCCGTGGCCGAAGGGTCGATGTCGACGGCGTACAGGGTCAGGGTCGGCTCCCCGGTGAGCAGAACGGCGCCGACGGCGCCCGTGCCGCAGCAGAGGTCGACCACGACCGCACCCGGCCGGATGAGCGGGGCCGCCCGCTTCACCAGTAGGCCGGTACGGCGGCGCGGCACGAACACTCGCGGCTTCACGATGATCCGCAGCCCACAGAACTCCACCCAGCCGAGCACCTGTTCGAGCGGTAGGCCAGAGGTGCGTTGCACCACCAGGCGCTCCAGGTCGGCCGGCGTGACGGCGGCCGTCACCAGCAACCGGGCCTCGTCCTCGGCAAAGACGCAGCCGGCCGCGCGCAGACGGTCGACCACCTCGGAAGGGGCAACGGGCTGCGGCGACATGGCTGGTCAGTCGCTCGGGCCTAGAAGGTGGCGGTGGGCAGCGGGCGGACCGGGGGAGGGGCATCCGTGCGGAGCCTGGCGTGGGTCTCGACGTCGAAGCGCTCGGAGCCGTATTTCAGTTTCTGCCGCTCGATGCCCTCGAAGGCGAAGCCCGCCTTGGCGGCAACCCGGCAGGAGGCCGGGTTGTTGGTGCGATGGCCGAGCTCGAGCCGGTGCAGACCCTGCTCGGTGAAGGCCCAGTCGGCGATCGACGCGAGCGCGAGCGTCGCCAGGCCCCGCCCGCGTGCTTCGGCGGACAACCAGTAGTAGACCCAGCCGGTGCCGTGCCGGTGCTCCATGCTGCCGATGCCCACATTCCCCACCGCGACGCCGTCCACGCTGATGGCGAAGTTCTGCCGGGAGACGGTGGCCGGTGTGAGGTTCTCGGCGATGAAGCTCTGGCAGCGGGCGATCGTGGACAACTCGATGGCACCGAATTGGGCGGCGAGGTCCGTGCTGCCGGTGAACGCCGTCTGCAGGCCGGCCGCGTCGTCGAGCCGCCATGGGCGCAGCATCGCCACCGGATCCGGCTGCGCAAGGTTCGGCTGCACCGAGTCCGGCCTCGAAGGGGCCGGCGGTACCGACCGGGCGGCCCGGCCGGCCCGGGCGATCCGACCGGAGCGGGCGGGGGTGGGCAGGCTCCCGGCGGGCGGTGCGGTGCCCTTTCCGGCGCGTGCTCTCATGGCAACAGAGTAGACGGCGGGCGTCGCCACCGCGAGTTGCCGCAACCTCCCCCTTTGTGGGCCCTGACGGGGGAGTGTGCCCGATGTCACCGGTGGGGTGCATCGCCGAGTTGCCGCAGATTCCCCCTTCGACGCCGGGGAAGGGGGTGTTTGCCGCACGTCGGGCCGCTGCTGGTCGGCGAATCGCGGTGCGGAGGGGGAGGATGGGGCATGGTCTTCGAGAGCACGCCCCTGCGCCGGATCGAGGAGGACCCGCAGCATCCGTGTGCCAGGAACACCTGGCCCGCCACCCTGCCACCGGTGGCCCAGCTGCTCGACGACGGACTCGACCTGGGGCCGGCGACGGTCTTCGTCGGAGAGAACGGTGCCGGCAAGTCCACCCTCGTCGAGGCGATCGCCCAGGCCTGGGGACTCTCACCCGAGGGCGGCTCCACGGGCGCACGCAACTCCACCCGGGTCAGCGAATCCTCCCTGCACGACCACCTGCGGCTGGTGCGGAGCGCCGGCACCACCCGCCGCGGCTACTTCCTGCGCGCCGAGACCATGCACGGCTTCTTCACCTACCTCGAGGAGAATCCGGGCAGCCGGCCGGAACCGAATTTCCACGAGATCTCGCACGGGGAATCCTTCCTCGAGCTGGCCGTCGACAGGTTCAGGGGGCGGGGCCTGTGGGTGCTCGACGAACCCGAGTCCGCCCTGTCCTTCTCCGGCTGCCTGGCGCTGCTCGGCCACCTCAAGGCGCTGCAGGCCGAGGGCGGTTCCCAGGTGATCCTGTCGACGCACTCGCCGTTGCTCGCCGCCCTGCCGGGCGCCCGCATCCTCGAGGTCGGCGAATGGGGCCTGCGCGAGCGGGCCTGGCGCGACCTCGACCTGGTCACCAACTGGGCCAGCTTCCTCGACGCCCCCGAGCGGTACCTGCGGCACCTCTGACCTGACCCGGCTAATGGTTTTGACAATCATTATCAATAGGCGTAGCGTTCCACAGGTGAAGACCACCAGACTGCTCCTGCCCGCCCTGGCCGCCTCCGCGGCACTCGTGCTGGCCGGATGCTCCGCGACCGCCACCAACGCCGCGGGATCGGACGACGACCTCAAGGTTGTCGCCACGACCACCCAGATCGCCGACCTCACCCGCAACATCGTCGGCGACGCCGACGGCGTCACGGTCACCCAGCTCATCCAGGCCAACCAGAGCGCGCACAGCTACGACCCGTCGGTCGCCGACCTCACGGCCCTGGGCGCCGCGGATGTGCTCGTGATCAATGGCGTCGGGCTCGAGGAGTGGCTCGACGACGCCATCGAGGCCTCTGGCTTCGACGGCGTCACCATCGACTCCGACGAGGGCATCACCATCCAGGGCGACGAGGCCGGCCACGACGACGAGGCCGAGCACGACGACGAAGCCGAGCACGGCCACGATCACTCCGGCGGCAACCCGCACATCTGGACCGACGTGAAAAATGCCGAGGCCATGGTCGCCACCATCGCCGACGGCCTGGCCGACGCCAGCAGCGCCCACGCCGACGACTTTGAGGCCAACGAGACCGCCTACACCGCCCAGCTCGCCGAGCTGGAGGGCTGGATCCACGAGAACATCGACGCCGTCCCCGCCGACGAGCGCCTGTTGGTGAGCAACCACGACGCCTTCGGCTACTTCACCGCCGCCTACGGCATCACCTACGTCGGCAGCGTCATCCCGAGCTTCGACGACAACGCCGAGCCCAGTGCCGCCGAAATCGACGCCCTGGTCGCCGCGGTCAAGGCCACCGGTGTCAAGGCCGTCTTCTCCGAGGCCTCCATCAACCCGAAGGCGGCAGACACCATCGCCGCCGAGGCCGGGGTCGCGGTCTACTCCGGCGACGACGCCCTCTACGGCGACTCGCTCGGCCCGGCCGACAGCGCCGGTTCCACCTACATCGCCTCCCAGCTGCATAACGTCAGCCTCATCCTCGAGTCCTGGGGTGTGACGCCCAGCGCCGTGCCCGCCGACCTGCAATAGTTGAACAGTGAACGAGAACCCTTCTCAGCAGCGGATGCCCGCACCGCTCGCCCTCCGCGTCTCCGGGGCCTCGTTCGCCTACGCCCAGCGCGACGCTCTGACCGGCATCGACTTCGACCTGCATGCCGGTGAGGCCGTCGCGCTGATCGGGCCCAACGGCTCGGGCAAGTCCACCCTGCTCAAGGGCATCCTGGGGCTGATCCAGCAAACGTCCGGCACCGTGGAGGTGCTCGGCCAGCCCGCGGCCCCAGCCGGGAGCATCGGCTACGTGCCGCAGACCGACGAGCTCGACCCCGAGTTCCCGGTCAGCCTCGAGCAGGTCGTCATGATGGGCCGCTACCGCGAACTCGGCTGGCTGCGCCTGCCCGGCAAGAAGGACCGCACGGCCGTTGCCGCGGCGCTGGAGACTGTGGGACTCGGACGCCTGTCCAAGACCCGGTTCGGCGAACTCTCCGGCGGCCAGCAACAGCGCGGCCTGCTCGCCCGCGCCGTGGCGGCCGGCCCCCGGCTGCTGCTGCTCGACGAACCCTTCAACGGGCTCGACCAGTCCAACCGGGACGCCCTCGTCGGCACCGTCGAGCGGCTCAAGGCCGACGGCGTCGCCGTGCTCGTGTCCACCCACGACCTCGAACTCGCGCGGGCGGTGTGTGAGCGGGTTCTGCTGCTCAACGGCAGCCAGGTCGCCTTCGGCCCGCGGGAAAGCGTGCTCACCCTCGACAACGTGCAGCGCACCTTCCACGAGGTCGGCGTCGAGATGGACCAGCACACGCTCGTCGTCCCCGGCCACGAAGGCCACTGAATGGCCGACCTGTTCGGGCCCCTCGTCACCGCGTTCACCCTGCCGTTCATGGCGCGGGCGCTGGTCGTGCTGCTCGCTCTGAGCCTGGTCGCCGGCATCGTGGGAGTGCTCGTCAACCTGCGCAGCCTCGAATTCATCAGTGACGGTCTCACCCACTCGGTCTTCCCCGGCATCGCCATCGGCTTCGTCTGGGGCGGCCGCGAGGGACTCTTCGTCGGCGCCATGATCGCCGCGGTCCTGGCCGCGATCGTACTCACCGTGATCACCCGACGAGCCGTGTCGGGGGATGCGGCGATCGCGATCGTCTTCACGGCCATGTTCAGCATCGGCATCCTCGTCGTCTCCCGGCAGACCAACTATGCCGGCCAGCTGGAACAGTTGCTCTTCGGCCGGCTGCTCACGGTGACGGCCGCCGAGGTGACCCAGACGCTGGTCATCTGCGCGATCGCGCTGCTCCTGGTGGGCCTCACCCTCAAGCAGCAGGTCTTCCGCGCATTCGACCGCACCGCGATCGCCGCGGCGGGCTACCGGCCGGTGCTGCTCGACCTGGTGCTCAACGTGGCCATCGCCCTCGTGGTGGTCGCCGCGTCGAGCGCCGTCGGCAACCTTCTCGTCCTCGCGGTGCTCATCGTGCCCGGCGCCGTCGCCCGGCTGATCACGGTGCGGCTCTGGGCTCTCTTCCCGCTCGCGGCCGGCTTCGCCGCACTGTGCGCCTGGGTGGGCCTGACGCTCGGCTTCGAAGCCTCCGTTACCGCCGGCATCGACCTGCCCAGCGGCGCCACCGTGGTGCTGGTGCTCGTGGCCGGCTACCTGCTCGTGCTCCTCGGCCGGCTCGCGGTCGACCGGATGCGCCGCCCCGCCCAGCCGGCCACCCCGCCGCAGCCGGAATCGGTGACCGCCTGATGGGCTACTTCGAGACGGCCCTGCTCGCCGCAGCCGTGATCGGTGCGCTGAGCGGCCTGGTCGGCACCCTGGTGCTGCTCCGCCGGCGCACCTTCTTCGCCCAGGCACTCACCCACGCCACGTTCCCCGGCGCGGTCGCGGCGGCGCTGCTGGGCGTCAGCATCCCCCTGGGCGCCGCCGTGGCCAGCGCTGTGATCGTCATGGTGATGACCCTGCTCGGCCGGGTGCGCCGGCAGGGCAGCCAGGTGGCGTCGGGCATCATGCTGACCGCCGGGTTCGCGCTGGGCGTGCTGCTCCAGGCACTGAACCCGTCGTTGCCCGTGCACGTGGAGTCCTATTTGGTCGGCTCGATCCTCACCGTCACCGACGGCGACGTGATTCTCGCCGTCGCGGTGCTCGGCGTCGCGGTGCTCGCGGCCCTCCTCTTCGGCAAGGAGATCCTGTTCTCCACCTTCGACCGCACCGGCTTCCGGGCGGCCGGATACCGGGAGTGGCCGATTGAACTCCTCACCCTGGTGCTCATCACCGCCACTGTGGTCACCGCGATGCCCGCGGTGGGCGCCATCCTCGCCATCGCCCTGATCGCCGCCCCCGCCGCGGCGGCCCGGCTGCTGATGCGTACCGCGGCGGGCATCGTCGTGCTCGCGCCGCTCATCGGCGCCGGATCCGGGGTCGTCGGCGTGCTGCTATCCCGCGTCCTCGACGTGGCGGCAGGGCCCGCCATCGCGCTCACCGCCGCCGCCTGTTTCCTGCTCGCCCTGGCGGCACGTTCGCTGGCCGCGCGCACCGGAGGCGTGCACACTCCCGCCCGCGTCGGGCTACGGTTGGAATCATGAAGCGAAACACCTGGCAGCGAGAGGCCGTGCGCACCGAGCTCGGCCGCGCCGAGGGGTTCGTCAGCGCCCAGGGCCTGCACTCCGCGTTGCACACTAGCGGCTCCCCGATCGGCCTGGCCACGGTCTACCGCGCGCTCGCCGACCTGGCGCTGGAGGGCGACGCCGATTCGCTGCAGTCGCCCGACGGCGAGAGCCTGTACCGGGCGTGCAGCACCACGGATCACCACCACCACCTGATCTGCCGCAACTGCGGACTCACCGTGGAGATCGAGGTGGACGCCATCGAGAACTGGGCCACCGAGGAGGCGGCGAAGCACGGATTCACCGAAGCCGCGCACGTCATCGACATCTTCGGCCTCTGCGCAGCGTGCACCGCGCTTGCATCGGACCGCCCCACCCCGTAAGCTGAGTAGCTGCTGCGCATATCTGTGCGTGCATTGCTTGTTCGTGACTTTTCTTCCCACCGAATCAGCCGCTGAAACTCACCTTTCGGCCGGCCGCTTCCGGGTGGAATCCAACGCGAGCTGGCCGACAAGAGATCTTGGGAAGGGCATTCGCCCTTCGGTATTGGAGGAAAACCATGGCAGCAACCTGCCAGGTGACCGGAGCCGTTCCCGGCTTTGGACACAACATTTCACACTCGCACCGGCGCACCAAGCGTCGTTTCGACCCGAACGTGCAGACCAAGAAGTACTTCGTGCCGTCGCTTCGCCGCAACGTCACGTTGACCCTCTCGGCAAAGGGCATCAAGGTTATTGATGCTCGCGGCATTGAGTCGGTCGTCAAGGACCTGCTCGCACGTGGGGAGAAAATCTAATGGCTAAGGCTCAGGACGTACGTCCGATCATCAAGCTGCGTTCGACGGCAGGAACCGGTTACACCTACGTGACCAAGAAGAACCGTCGCAACAACCCCGACCGTCTCGTACTCAAGAAGTACGACCCCGTAGTGCGCAAGCACGTTGACTTCCGTGAGGAGCGCTAAAAATGGCGAAGAAGAGCATGATTGCCAAGAACAACCAGCGCAAGGTTATCGTCGAGCGCTACGCCGTCAAGCGCCTTGAGCTGAAGAAGGCTCTTGTCGACCCGGCCGGCACCGACGAGTCCCGCGAAGAGGCTCGCAAGGGCCTCCAGAAGCTGCCCCGCAACGCCTCGCCGGTTCGCCTGCGCAACCGCGACGCGGTTGACGGTCGTCCCCGTGGCCACCTCTCCAAGTTCGGCATCTCGCGCGTTCGTTTCCGCGACATGGCGCACCGCGGCGAGCTGCCCGGCATCACCAAGTCCAGCTGGTAACCAGCTACTGATCGCGTAACCGCGAACAGCGCAGTATCCACAGGGGATGTCCGACTTCGGTCGGACATCCCCTGTTCTGTGTCCACGGCCGAACGGCACCGCCGTCCCCGTACGGGGGCGTTCAGTTCGCGCACAGCATAAACACACCCCAATCCACCGTGCAAAGCGGCCCAAAACGCCGTAAATCCGCGGAATCCCGCGGATCAATGCTAGATTCAACGCGGTCGAACCGACCAACGGAGGCGTTTTCCAAACGCGCCCGCTTCACGTGAATACCTGTTTTTACAGACGAAGGTCCGAGGAGGACACTCAATGGCTGACAAGTCGCTGAACAAGACCGAGCTCGTTGCCAAGGTTGCCGCAGACTCTGGCCAGAGCCAGGCTGCTGTCGACGGCGTTCTGAACGCTTTCTTTGCAACCCTCGCCGACACCGTTGCGAACGACGGCAAGGTCACCATCCCGGGATGGCTCGGCGTCGAGCGCACCGCAACCGCTGCTCGCACCGGCCGCAACCCGCAGACCGGCGAAGAGATCGCCATTGCTGCCGGCCACCGCGTCAAGCTGACCGCTGGTAGCAAGCTCAAGGCTGCCGCCAAGTAGGTTTCAGCTTTCGTAGTACCGGTGGGCGTCGACTTCGGTCGGCGCCCACCGCTCGTTAACCGGCGCCGACCGGCTGCGCGGCCACCGGCCACGGCGGGTTCGGCTTCCCCCGCCGGTTAAGCTGGAGGGGTGCCCCGTTATGTTCGAATCATCGGGCCGGCAGCCCTGCTGCTGGCCGCGATTGTGGCGACGGTGGCGGGCCTGGCATACGGCGGCGGCGCCCAGGCCCAGCTGCTCGCCGATCCCGGCCCCCTGGTGCGGTGGGGCCTTCCGGTCGCCAAGCTGCTCGTCAACCTCGGCGCAGCCGGCACCATCGGCGCCCTGGTCCTGACCTGTTTCGCCCTGAGCCCCAAGGAGCGCGAGTACGGCACCGCCATCGACCTGGCCGCCGGCTCCGCCGCCTTCCTCACCATCGCGTCCGCGGTCACCGGCTTCCTCACCTTCCTCCAGGTGACCAACGCCACGGTCAGCTTCAACGACACGTTCAGCGCCACCGTCGGTCAGTTCTTCAGCCAGATCGAGCTCGGCCAGGCGTGGCTGTCCACCACCCTGATCGCCGCCGCCGTCACCGTGCTCTGCTTCGCCGTGCGCAACCAGACCGCGCTGGTCTTCGTCACCGTGCTCGCCCTGCTCGCGCTGCTGCCGATGGCCCAGCAGGGGCACTCCGCCGGCGCCGAGGGCCACGACGCGGCCATCACCGCCCTGGGCCTGCACCTGATCTTCGCTGCCGTGTGGTTGGGCGGACTGCTCACCATCGTCCTGCTGCACAACCAGCTTTCGTCCACACGCCTGCGTGAGGTCGTCGGCCGGTATTCCACCCTCGCGCTGGTCAGCTTCGTGGTGGTCGCCGCATCCGGCTACGTCAGCGCCGAGCTGCGCGTGGGCAGCTGGGACCAACTGCTCACCGGCTACGGCATCCTGGTTCTCGCCAAGGTGGCCCTGCTGCTCGTGCTCGGCGGCTTCGGCGTGCTGCAGCGCCGGTACCTGATCAGCCGGATGCAGAGCGGCGCCGGCCGCACCGACACCTTCTTCTGGTGGCTCGTGGTGGGTGAGATCGCGTTCATGGGCCTGGCCAGCGGCGTGGCCGCGGCCCTGGCCAGAACGGCCACTCCGGTCGCCCAAGTGGTCACGACGGCGATCCCCACCGCCACCCCGGCCCAGATCCTCACCGGCGAGCCACTGCCCCCCGAGCTCACCTTTGCCAGGTACTTCACCGAGTGGAACTTCGATCTCGCCTGGGGGCTGTTCTGCGCGTTCGGCATCTTCTTCTACCTCGCCGGGGTCTGGCGGCTGAGCCGCCGCGGCGACAGCTGGCCGCTGCACCGCACCATCCTCTGGACTGTCGGCATGGTCACCCTGTTCTACATCACCAACGGCGGCGTGAACGTGTACGAGAAGTACCTCTTCTCCACCCACATGCTCGCGCACATGGCCCTCACGATGCTGGTGCCGGTGCTGCTGGTTCCCGGCGCCCCGGTCACCCTGGCGGCCCGTGCCATCAGGATGCGCCGTGACGGCAGCCGGGGCCCCCGTGAATGGATCCTGCTGGCCGTGCACTCCCGCTTCGCAGGCATCATCTCGAACCCGATCGTGGCCGCGGTGCTCTTCGCCGGGTCGCTGTGGGTGTTCTACTACACGTCGCTGTTCAGCTGGGCGACGACGGACCACATCGGCCACCAGTGGATGATCGTGCACTTCCTGATCACCGGGTACCTGTTCGTGCAGTCGCTGATCGGTATCGACCCGGTGCCGTTCCGCCTGCCGTACACCTTCAGGTTGCTGTTGCTGCTGGGCACCATGGCGTTCCACGCCTTCTTCGGCCTGGCCCTGATGACCGGCACCGGCCTGCTCCTGGCGGACTGGTACGGCGCCATGGGCCGCGACTGGGGGCTGAACGCCCTGGCCGACCAGCAGGCCGGCGGCGGGATCGCCTGGAGCGTCGGCGAGATCCCGACCATCGCGCTGGCCATCATCGTGGCCATCCAGTGGGGGCGCAGCGATGAGAAGGAAACCAAGCGTCGGGACCGCAACGCCGATCGCACCGGCGAGGCCGAGCTCAACGACTACAACGAGCGCCTCGCCCGCCTGGCCGCTCACGACAGGTAGCGCCGGAGCCGGCCGGGTGCCGCTAGCGCAGCTGGATGGCCAGGGCGCCGTCGGGCTGGATCGTGACGGTGAGGGCCACCGAGAACGGGACATCCTCATCGCGGGTGCTCAGATCGCCGTCGTACAGTGACTGCACGTCGACCACGATGTGAGCCTGACCCCCGGTGCTGGGCATGTCGAAGGCCGTCTCGCCGCCGGTGAGGACGACCTCCGGGTACTGCGCGATCGACCACGCCGGGGCGGACTTGACCCTGTTGTCGATCTCGATGCCGAAGGGGCAGTTCGACGGTTGCAGCACCTGCTGGGTGGCGCATTCGTCGAGGAACTCGTTGAGCTTGGTCTGCACCTGACTGGTGAAAGTCTTGTTGGGGACCGCGTCCACGGTAACCTCGGCGGCGCCGGAGGTGACGACCGGCACACTGTGCACGGGCGCGGTGAGCAACGCCGAATCGTGGGAGACGTCGTAGACCGCCGGGGCGAAGGCCAGGTAGGCGCCCCGGTTCGAGAACGTGATCGGGGCGTCGGCCGCGGCGTGGGCCCGGGTGTCGAGGGTGAGGCCGTTCACCGAGAAGTCGGCCTCGTGCAGCACCGTGACCTGCAGCACGGCCAGGGGACTCGTGGCGAAGCCCCAGGTGCTGAACAGGCCGGCAACGGTGCCGAGTCGTTCCACGGTGAACTCCATCGAGGTGGCAGTGCCGTCCAGGTTGAAGTCGAACACCACGGTGTGCTGGCTCTTCTGGCCCACCTCGGTGTCCGCGGAGCTGGCCGTGTCGCTGACGAATTCGATGTCGGTGATCGAGCTCAGCACCGAGGGGCGCAGCAGCGTGCGCGGCAGGTCCTGGGGCAGACCGGCCGCTTCGAGGTCGGCGTCCGTCGGTTCCGCGCCGGGAAGTGCCAGCGCGGTGTCGGTGTTGTGGGTGGCCAGCGCGTCGAGGTACTGCCGCACGAACCCGGCGGGGCTGTACAGATCGCGGTTGAGAGCGCCGATGGTGGCGACCAGGGCGGCGCCGAGCATGGCGCAGACAACACACACCGCGATCGCGGCACGCAGATAGCGCGCCCGCCGCACCCCGTTACCGACCCCGTAGCTCACCTCCACATCCTACGGGGGCCACCTTCGGGCACGGTGCGGATGCGTCGCCCGGTTCCGCCGGCCTCGGTGAGTTATCCACCGGCAGGCCGGGTAGTGGGTAGGCCCCCGGCCGGACGGTTACAGTGGAAGGGAAACGCGATGCTCCTCGTGCCTCCGCCCCGCATCGCCCCGCATCCCACCGAAAGTTCCCCCGTGACCGCGCTTCCCCCCGAGATTCCGCTTTCGCGCGAGCAGGCCGAAGTGTTCGCCGCGATTGAGGGCACCAAGCAGAACGTCTTCGTCACCGGCCGGGCCGGAACCGGTAAGTCCACGCTGCTCAACCACCTCTCCTGGAACACCAGCAAGCAGATCGTCATCGCGGCGCCGACCGGCGTCGCAGCCCTGAACGTGGGCGGCCAGACCCTGCACTCGTTGTTCCGGCTGCCGATCGGCGTCATCGCCGATCACGCCATCGACCAGAACGATCAACTGCGCAAACTGCTCAACACGATCGACACCGTCGTCATCGACGAGGTCTCCATGGTCAACGCGGACCTGATGGACGCCATCGACCGCAGCCTCCGTCAGGCCAGGCAGCGCCCGCACGACACGTTCGGCGGCGTGCAGATCGTGCTCTTCGGCGACCCGTACCAGCTCGCTCCGGTGCCGGGCGACCCCGAAGAGCGTGCCTATTTCGCCGACACCTACCGCTCGATGTGGTTCTTCGACGCGAAGGTGTGGCAGAGCGCCGAGCTGAAGATCTTCGAACTCACCGAGATCCACCGCCAGCACGACGCCGGCTTCAAGACGATGCTCAATGCCGTGCGTTATGGCCAGGTGACGCAAGAGATCGGTGGGGCGCTCAACGGTGCGGGAGCGCGTACCCCGCCGAGCGAGGGCGTCATCACGCTGGCTACCCGCAACGACGCGGTCAACCGCATCAACGCTGCCGCGCTCAAGAGGCTGTCCGGTAAATCCCTCTCGGCCAAGGCCGAAGTCACCGGCGACTTCGGTGGGCGCACCTTTCCGGCCGACGAGGTTCTCGAACTCAAGGTCGGTGCCCAGGTGATGTTCCTGCGTAACGACAACCCGCTCGACGGGGGTCCGCGCTGGGTGAACGGCACCATCGGCACCGTGACGAGGGTCGATTCCACCGTGTACGTCGACATCGACGGCACCACCCACGAGGTGGAGCCCACGGTGTGGGAGAAGTTCAAGTACACCTACAACGCGGCGACGAAAAAGCTCAGCAAGGACGTGGTGGCCGAGTTCACCCAGTTCCCGCTGCGGCTGGCTTGGGCGGTCACGATTCACAAGTCGCAGGGCGCCACCTACGAGCGGGCAATCGTCGACCTCGGCACCCGGGTGTTCAGCCCCGGCCAGACCTATGTGGCGCTGAGCCGGCTGACCAGCCTCAACGGCCTCTACCTCACCCGGCCGCTGCGCCCGAGTGACATCATCGTCGACGAGAACGTGCTCCGCTTCATGGAAGGTCTGCGCGTCACCCCCGCCGTCGAGGGCGCCTGACCCGCTCCCGAACGACCCACGGATTCGGCTGGTCCCGGTGGCTTGTCCCGGCGGCCGGTCAGGGGTGCTGTTGGCTTGCGGCGGGGCTCTTGCTGCGCATTTCGATGAGCGATTGTCCGGGGTCGATGGTTGCCGGTGGTCGTAGCCAGTATCGGTTGTGGTGTTCGAAGATTTGCCAGCCCTGGTTGTGCAGGAGTCGGTGGTGCGGGTTGCAGAGGAGGATGCCGAGGCGCAGGTCGGTGGTGCCGTGGTCGCGGGCCCAGTGTCGGATGTGGTGGGCTTCGGTCAGCGTGGGTGGTTTGTCGCAGTCGCCCCAGCGGCAGCCGCCGTCGCGGGCGGCCAGGGCGATGCGTTGCCCGGGGGTGAAGAGGCGTTCCTCGCGGCCGACGTCGATCGGTTGGCCGTGGGGGTCGAAGGTGATGTCGATGGTGCCGGAGTCGCAGATGAGGCGTTCGATGGTGGGTAGGGACACGGGTGCGGGGTTGCCCTCGAGGTAGCCGTGCCCGGTGCCGCCCGGCAGCGGTGTGAGGATCTGGGTCGGGTCGCGCAGCTCCAGCTCCGCGGGCCGGCCGTCGGGCTGGCTGGTGCGCTCCGCGCCGGGCTGGCCGGTGGTTTGGCCGGTGGGTGCTGCTCCGGTGGATGCTGTGCCGGTGGGTGCGGGGGTGGGGCTGAAGGTTTTGAGGATGCGCACGGCCGGTGTGCGGCCGCCGAGCATGCGGTTCGGGTTGACCGTGGTGCCGGCTTTGAGCAGGTCGAGGAAGTTGTCCGCGGTGAGCTGCCCGGTGCTGCGGGGGTCATCGCGCACGGACTGCGCCCAGGCGGCGCGGGCCGGGTCGACGAAGTGCACCCCGCCGCGGCGTGGGCTGGTGAGGCTGTCGAAGGTGGAGACGATGAATTCGCCCTGTTCCGGCGGGAACATCCCGTTGATGCAGACCTGCCCGGTGGGCAGTGTCCAGATGCGCAGGTACCGGTCGTCCCAGGCCTTCTGCTCCCGCACCGCGATGCCGGCCTCGTCGAGGCTGTCGCGCATCCGGCGGGAGCGCTTCAAGAGACTGTCCACGTTCATGGTCCGTGCCTCGGCCAGCAGGGTCTGCACGGCCTCGGCGAGGGCCGATCCGGGGACGACGGCGTCGATATCGCCCAGCCCGGTGCGGATCGCGTGCGCCGCGACCACCGTCAGGGTGCCGTCGGTGATGGCGTGCGTGATCGGCGCGTACCAGGGCAGCTCCGCCGGTTCGTCACCGGCACCACCGGCCGCACCGGGTTCGCCGGCCTTACCCGGTTCGCCGTCTTCCTCGGCCGCAGCTGTTGCTTCGGCTGCTGCAGCGGCGGCTTCGGCTTCGGCCGCCTCGGTCTGGGCGAGCATCCGGCCCACGTCGACGAGCTTGCGGGCATCGGACTTCGTCGCCCCGGTCACCTTCTGGATCAGCGCGTCGGGGGAAATGAATCCCTGCTGCGCGGCCAGACCCTTCTGGCCCAACTCCGGGCGGGACCGGTACGCGAGGGTCTTCGCCAGCCACACCGCCCGGGTCTCGACCAGGTTCCGCAGCCGGGCCAGGTCTCGTTGGCCGGTCAAGACCGCGGCATCGGAGAGGGCGTCGTAGTCGGCGCTGCAGCCGCCCAACCCCGCGACGGCCGCGACCGCCACCACCAGCGCATCCGCCGACGCGTCACCGCCGGCCACCAGGCCCACACCGCCGGCCACCGGGCCGGACCGGGCGCCTGACCCGGCCTCGGGAGCGAATACATCTTCGATGGTTGACATGCAGTGAGAGTATCCCGATATCGAACTCCTGTGTGAGCAAATCTCGGGTTGTGGATAACTCGTTCGGGGTGAATTCTGCTCGGAACGGGCGCGGGTCAGAAGACCACCGGAGCCGCGGCGAAGGCGCCGGCGCGCACGAGCTGGATGGCGGGGTCGGCGCAGCCGTCGATGGGATGAGGTGTGGCGACCCGGCTGGTCTGGCCGGTGTTCGGCGGCATCACGGCGAGCTCGGTGACCGGGATGAGCGGGCAGCCATACGCCGCGGCCCTGGTGAGGTGCAGCAGGCTGAAAGCCGAGTCGCCGGGCTGCAGCACCACGGCCAACGGTGCGGCACGCGGTTCCAGCCCAGACGCGGCGCCGATGGGCTGGCCGGTGTCGGCGGAGACCAACTGCACGGTGGGATATCCGTTGGCGGTGCAGGCGACGGCGCCGGAGTTGGTCACGGAGAGGTCCCAGAAGAAGTTTCCCGCGCCGCTGTCGCCTGGCCGTTCCTGCAGGGCGAAAGCTAGCCCGTCGGCGGTGCAGGCGGATGCAGCGCGAGGGTCACCCGGCGGCTCCGGCGAAGGGACGCTCGACGGCGTTGGCGTGGGTATCGGCGATGCGGAGGGCAAGGCCGTTGGGGTGTCCGTCGGCTCGAGGGAGGGGATCAGCGGTGCGCCGCAGGCGGTCAGCGTCACTGCGGCGCCGACCAGCACGAGAAGCACTCTGCCGAGTCGGGGGGCCGTGAAGCAGCGCGAGCGACCCGTCCCTGCGCGGATCATGCGCCCAGTATTGCACCGACTGGGCTTCGCGTCGCCGCGGGCGCGACGGGCGCCGGCTCTGGGTACACTCCCGGCAATGGGCCCTTCCGGCATTCCCCGCGGGGGTGGAATGCAGGGGGCACGGGATGGGCATCGGGTCGCCATGACAGGTCACAACGCACGACACCGCGGCGGACTTCAACGCAGCCGGCGGCGTCGGCGGTCGGGGGCGGCCGCGCTGGCCCTGCTGACGGTGAGTCTCGTTCTGCCCCTGGCGGGATGCGTGGATGCCGCGGCGCTGTTTCCTGTCGGCCCGGACACGGCATCGGGCGCGCTGGCCGCCGAGACCGTCGCTTCGCTCGACGCGGCGCTGGTCGAGGGGATGGATCTTGCCGGGGCAACCGGAGCGATCGCGGGCGTGTGGGCGCCGTGGGCGGGCGAGTGGCTGGCGAGCCCGGGAACCGTGGGGGCCGGCATCGACCCCGCGACCGGCCGTCCGGCCGGTGGTGGGGCGCTCAACACCGACATGCGATTTCGCATCGGCACCCTCACGGGCGCGATGACCTGCACGGTGCTGCTCCGGCTCGTGGAGGAGCAGCGCGTGGGCCTCGACGACCCCGTGTCGCAGCACCTGCCCCGACTGCCCGGGGTGCAGGGCATCACTCTGCGACAGCTGTGCCAGAACACCGCGGGCCTGGGCCATCCCGACCTCGAGTCGCAGTTCGTCAACAATCCCACCCGGCAGTGGCCCGCCCTCGAACTCGTTTCCGGCGGTCTCGGGTCCACCAGGGCCGGGCAGCCCGGTCGGGTGTGGAATCGTTCCGACGCCGGCGTGCAACTCCTCGGGATGGCGCTGGAGGAAGCGACAGGCGACGGCTGGCCGGAACTCTACCGGCGGTACGTGTTCGAGCCGTTGGGGCTGCGCGACACGTCGTATCCCGAGCCGCGGGACTTCGACCTGCCGGGAGCACACCCGAACGGCTGGGCCGTCGCCCTCGACACCGGCACCCCGGACTGCACACGTCCGATCGATGTGACGCAGCTGAACAACTCCATGAGCGGGGTGGCCGGCGGGGCCGTGTCCACCCTCGGCGATCTCAAGACGTGGTCGCAGGCGCTGGCCACCGGGGGATTGCTCTCTCCCGACGCGGTGGAACAGCAGTGGCGGAGCGTGCGGGAAGACGGCGCCCCGGAGTGGCGGCGATATGGGCTGGGGGCCGAGCAACTGGGGCCGATGCGCGGCGGCGGCGGCGCGATCCCCGGTTTCCTGTCAGCCACCCTCTCCGACCCGGAGAGCGGGCTGACCGTGGTGGTGATGGTGAACGATTCCAGCGCGGGTGCGGAGTTCGCCCTGGTCCTGGCGCAACGCCTGGCGGCGATCGCTGCCGATGCGCCCGCGCCGGACGGGCGGGCGGATGCGGGGATTGAGCTGCCCTGGACGGCGGAGGACGCGACGGCGCAGATGCGCCTGAACGCGGTCTGTCCGACCGGCACCGCCGTGAATCAGGCGGCGCCGGTCGGGTGACCGGTAGGTGCCTACTTCTTGAACGCGTCCTTGACGTTCTCGCCGGCCTGCTTGAGGTTGGCGCCGGCCTGGTCGGACTTGCCCTCAGCGACCTTGGAGTCGTCGTTGGTCACCTTTCCGAGGGCTTCCTTGGCCTTGCCCTTGAGGTCCTGGGCGGTGTTCTCGGCCTTGTCTGATGCACTCATCGTGTTCTCTCTTTCTCTTGGGGGTGGTTCAGGATGGTCGGATTGGTCGGTGGTTCGGTCAGAGGTCCGTGCGGCGGATCATGACCGTGGGAAGGAGCGTCGGTCGCAACGAGTCGTAGGTGATGGCGTCAACCTCGGGTCGCGCCCCGCGCTCAGGCTGCAGCGCCGCCAGCACGAGCACCGTGCCCACGCCCACCACCAGGATCACCATGGCCGGCGTACTCAGGTTCACCTGGCCCAGGTAGCGCAGGACATCGCCGGGGGCGGCGATCAGCGGGGGCCGGTCGAGCAGCGCGAGAACGAGTTCGGCGCCGCTGTACAGGCATCCGGCGATGATGACCGAAGCCAAGGCAACGGCAACGACCGACCATGACGAGGCGGTCTCCGGGCGCGGCTGCTGCGTGTAGGTGGACCGGGTGGCCCGGCCCACCGGGTGACGCAGCTGCAGTGCCGCAACGGCCTGGCGCGCTGCGAGCGTGCCGGGTGCCGAGGGGGTGATCGTGCGGGTCATGGTTCGTTGTTCCTTCGTGGTGTCGTGCGGAGGGTGGGGAAGTGAAGTCAGTCCACCCGTTTGGGCGGTCGGCCACGGGCGCCGGTCAGGCGCACGGTCACCCCGGCGATGTCCGCCCCGGTGAGGGTGGCCACGGTGCCGCGGATGTCGTGCTGGGCGCGTTCGGTTCGGTCGAGGGTGGTGTCGTCGGCCGGCGCATCCGTCTCGTCCCGGTCACGGGGCAGCAGGCGGATGGGGGTGCGCACGGTGAGGTCGAGGCGGCCGGCTGCGTCCGCCAGGTCGACCCGGACCTGGCTGGGCCGCAGGCCGAGGGCGTCGGCGGCCACGGCCGAGACCAGTCTGTTCATCGCGCGGGCGGTGATGCGGTTTGTTCCGTGCGGCGCGACGGTCACTGTCGAACCGCTCATGGGTGCGGAACCTCGCCGGTGTCGTCGGTCTCGTCGGTCTCGTCGGGCAGGTGCACGTCGTTGATGGTGACGTTGACCTCGGTGACCTCGAGCCCCACGAGAGTCTCGATGGCGTCGATGATCGCGGTGCGGGCGTCGTCGGCGACCTGCTGCAGCGGCAGGGGGTACTCGGCCACGATGCTCAGCTCGACGGCGACCAGCGGCCCGGTCACGTTGACGCTCACGCCCTGGCTGTGGTCGGTGCTGCTGAGCGCCTCGCGGATGGCCCCCAGGGCGCGAGCGGCGCCGCCACCGACGGCGTGCACACCGGTCACTTCGCGGACGGCGAGGCCGGCGATCTTGGCGACGACGGCATCGTTGATGACGGTGGTGCCGCGCGGTGTGCCGGCGGGCAGGTCGGTTCCGTCCGAACCGATGTGGGGGGTGACGCTGGTCATGAGGCGGGCTCCTGTGCTCGTCGGCCGCGCTTGCGCGGATCTGCTGTGACAATAAAGCTGGATGGTGAGATAGTCACTATGCTGCACGGAAGGTGCGGTGAGCGATTTTCTCTTGCCGATTCTCATTGATACTGTTCAGACGCATCTCACGGCCGGTTCGTCACGAAATCCGCCGCGAGATCGGTCCTGAGTAGAGAGAGGTCTCCGGTGACAGTTACGGAGTCGATGGAGCGCGCGCCCCTCGGCGATGCCGCAGACTCGATCCTCGCCGCCCGTGCCGCGGACGGCGATCTGCGCGCCTTCGAGGTGCTCGTGCGACGCCACGGGCCGCTGATGCGCGCCTACGCCACCCGCATTCTGGGCTCCAACAGCGATTCCGACGACGTGGTGCAGGAGACCTTCATCACCGCCTGGGAACGACTGCCCGAGTTGCAGGACCCCGCCGCCACGAAGGCCTGGCTCATGAGAATCACCAGCCGCAAGGCGATCGACCGCATCCGTGCGCGCAAGCAGGACCAGCCCCTGGGCGAGTGGGATGCGCCGGCGCCGGAGTCGGAATCTCCCCATCAGCGGGCCGAAGCTGCGTCACAACGCGAGCGGCTCACACTCGCACTCGCTACTCTGAGCGAAGCGCAGCGGCAATGTTGGACGCTGCGGGAGATTGGCGGGCACAGTTACGCCGAAATCGCCGAGGAGCTCGATTTGCCTCCCTCGACGGTTCGGGGCCTTCTGGCCCGGGCCAGGCAGAAGCTCATGCAGGAGATGGAGGAATGGCGATGACACCACCTCACGACGACGACGCCAACAACGACCTCATCGAGCAGCTCAGCGACCTCATCGACCGCGGTGAGTCCCCGTCGGACGATTTCCTCAACGGGGCGCCGGAAAACCGGATCGCCTTCGACGCGCTCACCCGGTTCCGGTCCATGGCCCAGAACATCCTCGACGACGACGTCTCGGCCGAGCCGGAACGCGACGACAGCTGGGTCACCGGGATCCTCAGCAACATCCACCGGGAAGCCAGGGCCGGACGCTCGATCCCGGTCTCGCATTCCTCGCCCAAGGCCGACCTGAGCCTGACCGAAGGCGCCGTCAGAGGCCTGATCCGCTCGGCCGGTGACGCCGTCGCCGGCACCTTCATCGGCCGCTGCCAGCTGGACGGCGACGTGGCGACCCCCGGCAGCCCGGTCACGGTGAACGTTGAGGCGAGCGTGTTCTGGGGCGAGCGGATGCCGCAGACCGCGCAGCAGCTGCGGGACGCCATCACGACGTCCCTGCTGCACCACACCGAGCTGAACATCGTGGCGGTGAATGTCACCATCACCGACGTGCACCTGCGCCGGAAGGACGAGGCCAGCCCGGCCGGCTAGGGGAGCCGGCGGGTTTCGATCAGCGTGCGGTACCAGAGGGCGCTGTCCTTGAGGGTGCGCTCCTGGGTCTCGTAGTCCACCCGGATGATCCCGAAACGCTTCGAGTACCCGTAGGCCCACTCGAAGTTGTCCATCAGCGACCAGACGAAGTAGCCGCGCAGGTCGACACCGTTCTGGATGGCGCGGTGCGCCGCCGTGAAGTGCCGGCGCAGGTAATCCACCCTGTTGTCGTCATGCACCGCGGGCACGCCCTGGTCGTCGATCGTGACGACGTCCTCGAATGCCGCCCCGTTCTCGGTGACCATGAGCGGCAGGCCGGGGAACTCGTCCCGCGTCGCCTCGAGGAGCTGCAGCAGCCCGCTCGGTTCGATGTTCCAGTCCATCTCGGTGAACGGGCCGGGCTGGTCGAGCCGGGGAATGTCGTCGGTGCCGGGGAAGGCCGAGGCGCGCGAGGCGGCTCCCGCCGCCGAATCCGCCGCGTGGGCCGCTCCCGCGGCCGGACCCACCAGGGTGGTGTTGTAGTAGTTGATGCCCAGCACGTCGATCGGCTGGTGGATGAGGTCCTCGTCGCCGGGCAGGACGAACGACCAGTCGGTGATGGCCTTGGTGTCCTCGATCAGGTCGGCCGGGTAGGCGCCGTGCAGCATCGGACCCGTGAAGATCCGGTTGCCCACGGCCTCGATGCGCCGCACCGAATCGGCGTCCCCGCGGATCACGTGCAGATTGTGGGTCACCGACATCTGTGCGGTCGCGGGCACGACCTCCCGCAGCGCGCTCACACCGAGACCGTGGGCCAGGTTGAGGTGGTGCGCGGCGGTCAGGGCGGCAGCGTTGTCCTGCCGGCCGGGAGCGTGCTCGCCGGAACCGTGGCCGAGGAAGGCGGAGCACCACGGTTCGTTGAGGGTGGTCCACACCGGCACCCGGTCGCCGAGCGCCGCGCCGACGAGCCGTGCGTAGTCCGCGAAGGCGTATGCGGTGTCGCGGTTGGTCCAGCCGCCCTCGTCTTCCAGAGCCTGCGGCAGGTCCCAGTGGTACAGGGTGGCCACCGGGGTGACGCCGCGTTCGATGAGCCCGTCGACGAGTCGTTCGTAGAAGTCCAGGCCGGCCGCGTTCACCGGTCCGCGACCGGTCGGCTGGATGCGCGGCCAGGCGATCGAGAACCTGTACGCGTCCAGGCCCAGGCCCTTGATCATGTCCAGGTCGGCCTCGAGCCGGTGGTAGTGGTCGTCGGCCACATCGCCGGTTTCACCGTTCTGCACGGCGCCGGGCGTGTGCGAGAAGGTGTCCCAGATCGAGGGGCCGCGGCCGTCTTCGTTGACGGCGCCCTCGATCTGATATGAGGCGGTCGCGGAGCCGAAGACGAAGGAATCGGGAAACTGCAGGCCGCTGTCGCGGAAGTCGGGGGTGCCGGCGATCATGGTGCGAGTGTTACCAATTCTGTTGTCGGGTCTTCGGTTGTGGGGTCTTCTGTGGTTCCGGCCACAAGTGCCGTTCCGGGCGCCGGGAACCGGCGCGGCAGGTCAGTCCGCCGGTCCACCCGACGCGGTGTCGTCTTCGGTCGGGGAGCTGTCGTCGCTCTGCGAGCCGTCCGCGAGCTTCTCGGTGCGTTCGGTCTCTTCGCTGCTGACCTCGGTGGATCCGTCGGGGGTCTTCGGGTTCTTCGTGTTGTCGGTAGTCATCCCACCACTATAGGCAGCGTCGGTGACGCCAGGCCGAGCAGCTGATCCGGGGGCGACTGTGCTCAGTGCCGGTGGGGGATGGGCCGGGTCGCTGGGGCCGGCGGATGTGTCGTTCTGTGACGGTACCGGCGTGACAGCCGAAAATGGCGAACCTACACTCGAGGCAACGAACGCCGATCGTGAAGGAGGCTCAATGATCACGCAACCGCTGCACATCCTGCAGTGCAACAGCACGGGTGGCGATGACTGCGTCAACCACGGAGCCGGCCACGCGACGCAGCCCATCCACGTGAGGGTCGCCGAAGCCACCCCGAGCAAGTGGGCCGACGGCATCGTGCTGCGCGCGACATCCGACGGGTGGATCGGCATCGCCCTGTTCGGGAACGACGACACGCACGAGGGCGACACCGCGACCGTGTGGGTGTGGAACCACGCCGACCTGACGGCGCACCTCAGCGCCGGAGCGCCGGTGGCGTTGCACTCCGTCTACAACGTGCTCGCCAGCGGCCGCAGCCGCGTCAGCGTCGTTCGGCTCTAGTCAGCCCGCACCATCCCCTTCATGGCGTCCATCATCTTCTGGCAGGCCATCGCGCACTGACGGCACGCCTCGGCGCACATGCGGGCGTCCTCGCTCATGCCGGCGTGCTTCATGCACTCCTCGGCGCAGAAGTTCGCCATCGTCATGGTGGCCATGTGCATCGCCATCATGGACTCCATGTGCATCCCGTTCGGACGCAGCATCGCCCGCATCATGGTGCCGGCCATGTCGGCCATGGTCGCGCACATGCTGCGCCCCATCGCCATGCCCTCGCCCATCATCGAGTCCGCACACATGGTGCACGCCTGCTCGCAGGCTGAGCAGGCCTCGATACACTCCTGCATCAGCATCATGTCCTTGCCCTGCATGGGCATGTCCTTCATGTGCATTTCCATCATCTGCATGGTCATGTTCATCATCTGAAACCATCCATCCGCGGGAGACCGGGCCCAGGCCCATCCCGGTGCCGTCAGCGGCGCCCGCCACGGCCGATGCTACGCCGCGACCGCCGCAATGTCAGCGGGCGGTGTGACACCGTGACCGGATCCGGCGGCGCCCTCGTGGTCGCGGCGCGCGCATCCGTAAAATGAGCGCATGGTGGGAATGAAGGACAGAGTCATCCTCGACGTCACCGTTCAGGAGTGGGAGGCCTATCTGTCCGGCGAGCCCGACGATGGCGGCGTGCGTCTGAAGCTGCGGAAGAAGAACTCGAAGGCTTCGGGAATGACCTGGTCAGAGGCCCTGGACGTGGCCCTCTGCTACGGCTGGATCGACGGCCAGACCAACCGCCTCGATGATGACTACACCCTCACCGGCTTCTCGCCGCGCCGCAAGAACAGTCCGTGGTCGCAGATCAACCGGGAGCATGTGGCACGCCTCATCGACGAGGGGCGGATGCGGCCGGCCGGACTCGCGGAGATCGAGCGCGCCCAGGCGGATGGCCGATGGGACGCCGCCTACCGGCAACGGGACGCCGTCGCCCCGCCGGACCTGCAGGCAGCCCTGGACGGCGCCCCGGCAGCGGCCGCGTACCTGGCCTCGCTGACGAAGGTGGACCGGTTCCGGATCTACTTCCGGTTGGCCAGCATCAAGACGCCCGCGGTGCGTGCCGCACGCATCCGGGACGTGATCGAGAAGGCCTCCCGGGGCGAACAGCACTACCGCTGACGCCGAGTTGCCGCAGGTGGGCAACTCGCATGGTGGGTGGCGCGGGTCGGGCGCGTGCTCAGGGGTGCCCGCCGGGTACGAGCAGCCCCGACTCGTACGCGACGATCACCAGTTGGGCACGGTCGTGCGCGCCGAGTTTGGTCATCATGCGGTTCACGTGGGTCTTGGCGGTGTGCGGGGAGATCACCAGCTCCTCGGCGATCGCGCCGTTGGCGTGGCCGCGGCCCACCAGCAGCAGGATCTCCCGTTCCCGTTCGGTGAGCAGCGCTAGCGCGGCCGGAACCGGAAGCGCGGCCGGCTCGACGGGCGCCGTGTACCGGTCGATGAGGGCCTTCGTGGCACGTGGCGAGAGCAGGGCGTCGCCGCCGTGCACCGTGCGGATGGCGTTCATCAGGTCGTGCGCCTCGGTTCCCTTGCCGACAAATCCGCTGGCGCCGGCGCGCAGGGCCTGCAGCACGTATTCGTCTTCCTCAAAGGTGGTCAGCACGATGATGCGGGTCCCGGCCAACAGCGGGTCGGCGCAGATCGCCGCGGTCGCCTGGATGCCGTCCATCACAGGCATCCGGATGTCCATGAGCACGATATCCGGCCGCAGCGCCCGCACCAGATCCACCGCCTCGCGCCCGTTGCCGGCCTGCCCGGCCACGCTGAAGCCCGGCTCGTGCGAGACGAGCTCGGCCACGGCCGTGCGGATCAGGGACTGGTCGTCGGCGAGAACCACGGAGATCATGAGGCACCATTCGGTTGGGAGTCTGCGGGACCGCACGGCGCCGGCGCGTCGGCGGCGACCCGCGCATCGGTGTCGCCGGCGTCGGTGGGCAGCCAGGCCGTGAACCTGAAGACCGGGCCAGGGCCCCTGGTCGCGGTGAGGTGGCCGGCCACCGACCCCACTCGCTCCCGGGCGCCGAGCAGGCCGTGCCCGGCGCCGGCCGCTGCCGCGGTGTCCGCCGCCGCCGATCCGGCGCGGGGCTGCGCGGCCACGGTGTTGGTCACCGTGATCTCCAGGCCCTCCGGCCGGTAGTCCAGGTGCAGCAGCGCCCAGTGGTCGGCGCCGTGCTTGTGCGCGTTGGTCAGCGCCTCCTGAACCACCCGGAACGCCACCATGTCGACGGCGCCGGGGAGCGGTCTCGGGGTGCCGGCGAGCCGGTGCTCCACGCGCAACCCGCTGCGTTCGAAGTCGATCAGCAGCGGTTCCAGGTCGGCAAGCCCGGCGACGGGCGCCGACGCCAGGCCGGTGCCGCCGGCATCCGTGGCCCTCAGCACATTGAGCAGGCTGCCGATCTCGCCGAGCACGGTGCGGGCGGCCTCACGGATGGTGGCCAGCGACGCCTCCGCGTCGTCCGGCCGGTCGGGCAGCGCTTGGGAGGCGACGCTGGAGTGCAGGTTGATCACGGCGATCTGGTGTGCGAGCAGGTCGTGCAGGTCCCGGGCGATGCGCAGTCGCTCCTCGGCCACCCGGCGCAGCGCCTCGGACTCCTTGGTCTCCTCGGCGCGGCGGGCACGCTCGGTGATGCTCCGGATGTAGGCGGCGTGCGACCGGTTGGCATCCCCCGCGGCGGTGGCGAAGCCCACGAATGCCGCGAGCTGCAGCATCGCGCGCGCATCGTGCCAGGACGAGTCGAGGAAGGCGAGGGTGGCGGCGGCCAGGAGCAGCACGGTGCCGCCGGAGAAGAGCAGCGAGGTGCGCCGGGGCATCCGCGCGGCAACGGCGAACACCCCGATCAGCACGGCCAGCAGGTAGGACACGATCGGCCCGTCCACGGCCAGGCCGAGCACGCAGGCCACCACGGCCACGGATGCGCCGACCAGCGGCGCCCGCCGGCGCAGCAGCACCGAGCCGGCCGAGGCCGCCACCAGCAGGGCGGCGCCGGGGCTGGACAGGACGTTGCCGCTGAAGTCGGTGCGCGCGAAACCGGGGCCGAGCACCAGCAGGACCGCGAGCAGGTCGCGCAGCCAGAACGGCAACCGCGATAACGGCGAGAAGGTGCCAGCGGCGGGATCGGGACTGCCGTGCCGACGGGGTGGCAGGCCGGGGCGGGGCTGGGCTGCACGCGTGCGCTGGCTCGGCATACTGTTCCTCCCGCCCGCGGATCGGGTCAATCCCCATTCTGTCAATCGATCCGGGCCCAGTCAGCCCGCGGGCGCGGGTGGTCGGCGTACCACGTTGGTGGTATCCCCTGGCCGTCGGCGGCAGAAACCGTGTCATCCGCGGTACCCGCGGGTTCCTACGGCCGGAGGATGACGGGGCCGTGACGCATCCGGGAGACTGGAGTCGTGTCGTCGGGCCGGTTCGAAGTGGGCCGGTCGGGCGGCACGCCAACTCCCCGCTGCCCGCCGACGCGCAGCCCGCATTGCACAGCGGCCCCCGCCGCATCCACCAGGAGAGCCCACCCATGACCGTGCCCATTCTCGCCGCCCGCGACATACACAAGTCGTATGGCCGCGGCGCCACCCGGTTCGACGCCCTCAAGGGTGTCTCCCTCAACATCCACCAGGGCGAGTCCATCGCCATCGTCGGTAAAAGCGGGTCGGGCAAGTCCACCCTCATGCACCTGCTGGCCCTGCTGGACAACCCCAGCGCCGGGGCCGTGGAGCTCAGCGGCCGTGACGCCAGCGCGCTTAGCGCCCGGGTCGTCAACCAGACCCGCAATGAGACCTTCGGCTTTGTCTTCCAGCAGTTCTTCCTCACCCCCAACACCAGCGTGCTCGACAACGTGACGTTGCCGCTGCAGATCGCCGGCATCGGCGGCGCCGAACGCAAACGCCGCGGGATGGCGGCCCTGGAGCAGCTGGAACTGGCCGACAAGGCCAAGAACAAGGCCACCGACCTCTCGGGCGGCCAGAAGCAGCGGGTGGTGATCGCCCGGGCGCTGGTGAACAATCCCAGCGTCATCTTCGCCGACGAACCCACCGGCAACCTCGACTCCGCCACCGGAAAGGTTGTGGAGGACATCCTGTTCTCGCTGCAGAAGGACAACGGCATCACCCTCATCATCGTGACCCACGACGAGGACCTCGCGGCCCGCTGCGACCGCCGCGTGTACATCCGCGACGGCCTCATCGTCGACAGCCTGCACGCGGTGCCCGCGACCCCGGCCGCTGCTTCGACCACCGAAGAGGTGCGCGCATGAACGCCTTCGACCTGATCCGCTCGGCCGTGAAGAACAGCCTGCGCAGCAAGACCCGCACCACCCTCACGGTGCTCGCCATCTTCATCGGTGCCTTCACCCTCACCCTCACCAGCGGGGTCGGCACGGGCATCAACCAGTACATCGACACCACGGTCGCCTCGATCGGCGCCGATGACGTGCTCACCGTCACCAAGGCCGCCGAGGACACCGGCGACGGACCTGTCGAGTACAACCCGGATGCGACGAAGGTCGCCGCGGCAGGCCCTCCAGGCACCACCGTCGTGACCCTCAGCAGCGACGACCTGGACGCCATCGGCGAGGTCGACGGTGTGCTCTCGGTCGAACCGCAGCTGCGGGTGAGCCCGGACTTCGTGCAGGTCGACGGCGGAGCCGCCTACGAGGCCAGCGTGGGCAGCTTCATCCCCGGCATGGCCCTGGACCTCGCCGCCGGCGCCGAACCCGACCCGGCCGGCAGCATCAACGAGGTCGCCATCCCGGTCTCCTACGTCGACGCGCTCGGCTTCGCGGATGCCGCCGACGCCGTGGGCACCACCCTCACCTTCGGCATCACGGACGTCGCGGGCACCGCATCCGAGGTCACCGCCACCATCGTGGGTGTGGCCGAAGAGGGCCTCGCGGGCTCCAGCGCGTTCACGGCCAATGAGGTACTCACCGAGGCGCTGTACAACGCCCAGAGTGTGGGCCTGTCGGAGACGAGCAAGGACAGCTACTCGTCCGCCGTCGTGCGCTTCGACCCCACCGGCAGCGAGGCCGACCTGGCGGCGCTCAAGAGCGATCTGGCCGACCTGGGTTACACCGGCACCACGGTGCAGGATGCGATCGGCGCGTTCAAGGCCGTCATCGACGGGATCGTGCTGGTGCTCAACGCCTTCGCGGTGATCGCCCTGCTGGCCGCCGGCTTCGGCATCGTCAACACGCTGCTGATGAGCGTGCAGGAACGCACCCGCGAGATCGGCTTGATGAAGGCGATGGGCCTGGGTGGCGGCAAGATCTTCGGCCTGTTCAGCCTGGAGGCCGTGTTCATCGGTCTGATGGGCAGCGCGCTCGGCGTCGCCGTGGGCATGCTGGCCGGCACCGGCGCCAACGCGCTGCTGGCCGACACCCTGCTGGCCGACCTGCCCGGGCTCACCCTGGTGGCGTTCGACCCGGCGGCGCTGGCCACGATCGTCCTGGTGGTCATGGGCCTGGCGTTCCTGGCCGGCACCATCCCCGCGCTCCGTGCGGCACGGCAGGACCCCATCGAGTCGCTCCGCTACGAGTAGTCGGCGCCTGGCCACGGGCCCGCATCCGCTCACGCGGGTGCGGGCCCTTGCGCGCGTGCCGGCCATGCGGTGAGATGGCCGGCATGAAGGTGACGAGCGCAACCGTAGGCCTGCCCGTTCGCGATCTGGCGGCCGCCGAGGCCTGGTATCGGCGGGCGTTCGAGTTGACCGGGCCCGCGGTGGAGCCGGCACCCGGGGTGGTCGAGATCGTGCTGGGCCCCATCGACCTGCAACTCAGCGAGGAACCGCCCGAGCGCACCGGGGCCCAGGTGACGCTGCGCCTGGGCGTTGAGGACGCATCCGCCGACTACGCACGGCTCACCGGACTGGGTCTCGCGCTCGGCCCGCTGGAGCACGTGCCGGGCGTGGTGGATTACTTCGACTTCGTCGATCCGGACGGCAACGCGCTCAGCCTGTACTCCCTCAACAGCTGACCCTTCGACGGCTGCAGGGGTCGGCCAGGTCAGACGCGGGTGGGCAGGGTGAGGATCTCGGCCCCGTCGTCGGTGATCGCGATGGTGTGCTCGCTGTGCGCCGTGCGGCTGCCCGTCGCGCTGCGGAGTGTCCAGCCGTCGGCGTCGGTGATCAGTTCGGCGGTATCGACCATGACCCACGGTTCCAGGGCCAGCAGTAGCCCGGGGCGCAGCCGGTAGCCCCGGCCGGGCCGGCCGGTGTTCGACACGTGCGGGTCTTGGTGCATTGTGGAGCCGATGCCGTGACCGCCGAACTCGACGTTGATCGGGTATCCGGCCGCGCTGAGCACGGAGCCGATGGCGTGGGAGAGATCGCCGATGCGGGCCCCCGGTCCGGCGGCGGCGATCCCCGCGGCCAGCGCGCGTTCGGTCGCGTCGATCAGCGCGAGGCTTTCCGGTGGCTTCGAGTCGCCCACGACAAAGCTGATGGCCGAGTCCGCCGCGATGCCGTTCGTGAGGACGGCGAGGTCGAGGGTGAGCAGATCGCCGTCGGCCAGCGCGTAGTCGTGGGGGAGCCCGTGCAGCACGGCGTCGTTGACGGCCGTGCAGATGTAGTGGCCGAACGGCCCGCGCCCGAAGGACGGCGCGTAGTCGACGTAACAGGACTGCGCGCCGGCCTCGACGATCATGGCCTGCGCCCACCGGTCGATGTCCAGGAGGTTGGTGCCCACCGTGCTGCTGCTCTTCAGGCTCTGCAGGATGTCCGCGACCAGGGCCCCCGACTCCCGCGCTCTGGCCAGTTCGGTGGGGTTCAGGATCTCGATCATGCGGTGCCTTTCTCGTGGAACCAATAACTATACCGGCCATATTATCCCGGTAGAATGGGTGTCATGGTCAGGTTGCCGCTCACCCCCGCCGAGCTCCAGCGCGGAGCGCGCCTCGGCGCCCTGCTGCGCTCCGCCAGGGGCGAGCGCTCGATGCTGCACACCGCGCTGGCTGCCGGCGTGTCTCCGGAGACGCTTCGGAAGATCGAATCGGGCCGCATCGCGACCCCGGCCTTTCCGACCATCGCGGCGATCGCCGAGGTTCTCGGCCTGTCCCTCGATGACGTGTGGGCCGAGATCAACCGGTCAGACCACGCTGCCGAGCCGGCCGGCACCGGCGCGGGAACAGCCGAGAGACTGGCCTCCTGAGCTCCGAGTGGCGCTGCAGCTAGTGGTGCTCGTCCTCATCGGCTTGCACGAGCGCGCGGTTGGCGGCCGGTGTCGCCACGGCCGCCCCGATCAGCACCAGGAGCAGTGCCGCGGCAGCGGAGGCGAGCACGAGGGTTCGGGTCGCGTCCTCGTGTGGACGCAGCAGGAGGGTGGCCGCGCCCGCTAGGAACATGACCAGGCCGGCCAGGCCGATCGGGATGCGGGCGGCCTTGTGGCCGGCGGTCCAGGCCTCATCTGACATCATCAGGGCGCGGGTGCGGATGCCCGCCACCGAGTTGATGCCCAGGCGCCCGCGGGCGGCAGCCTCGCTGACCGCCGCCACCAGGATTCCCCCGAGCATGAAAACGATTGCCGAGATGATCATGCTTCGAGGCTAACGGCCGGTCGTCGCCGGCGGATCCGCTCAGGGGATGAGACGCTCGGCGCGGTACCTGTCGAACAGCTCCAGGAACGCCCGCTCGGTGTTGCGGTAACCGGTGAAGCCCGCCGCCCGGCTGCGCCCCATGTCGGCGAACACCTCCATGGTGCGGCCGAGGTCGGCGTCGCTGTGCCACCAGGACGCCAGCCGGGTCAGGTCGCCCTCCACGAGGCCGTGCTTGGCCACGATGGCATCCCAGACCGGCTGGGCATCCGCCATCTGGGTTTCGAGCGGACGAGGCGCGTCGATGAAGCCCTCCGGCTCGACGCCGAAGTGCGCGGCCAGCCGTGGCCAGAGCCAGCGCCAGCGGAAGGTGTCGCCATTGACGATGTTGAAGGCGGTGTCGGCGGCGGCCGGGGTGGTGGCGGCCCAGACCATCTGGTCGGCGAGCAGGGCGGCGTCGGTCATGTCGGTCACGCCGTTCCACTGGGTCTCGGAGCCGGGGAAGGTGAACGGGCGGTCCAGTTCCTTGCAGATGGCGGCGTAGACGGCGAGGGTGGAGCCCATGTTCATGGCGTTGCCGACGGCGTGGCCGATCACGGTGTGGGCGCGGTGCACCGACCAGGTGAAGCCGCGAGCCCGGGCGGCGGCCCAGAGTTCGTCCTCCTGCGCGTAGTAGAAGTTCTCCACCGACAGGCGCGGTTCGTCCTCGTGGAACGGGGTGTCGGGCACCTCGCCCTGGCCGTAGGCCTCGAACGGGCCGAGGTACTGCTTGAGCCCGGTCATCAGGGCCACGTGCTGCACCGGGGCGTCGGCCAGGGCGGTGAGCAGGTCGCGCACCATGGCGGAGTTGACCGTGATGTTCTCGGCCTCGGTGTCCTGTCGGAGCCACGCGGTGAAGAACACGTGGGTGGGCGTGTGTGCGGCCAGGGCGGTGCGCAACGAGTCGACGGAGCGGAGGTCCGCGCTCACCGGGATCACGCCGGGGCGTGCGGCGACGGGTGTGCGGGAGAGGGCGAGAACGCTCCAGCCCTCGGCGGTGAGCAGGTCCACCAGGGCGGACCCGGCGATGCCGCTGGCGCCGGCGACCAGGGCGGTGCGGCCGGGCCGGTTCGGGGTGCCGGCGGGGCCGGCGGTGGCGGAATCTGGAACGGGCAGGGCGTCGCTGGAAGTAGGCATCACGGAAGACAACGACGTGACCGGCCGCAGAATTCCGGCTCTGGCCCCGGGGGTGGCCTCGCCAGGCTCCGGCCCGGGCACCTTGCTGGCGAGGGGGAGCGCGCCTACCGTGTGCGACGTCGGCAGGCCGGCGCGCGGCGCCTGCCGTGGGTCGAGCGGCCGCTCCAGGAGGAATCATGGGCAGGTCGAGGGTCGCGGCGCTCGCCGCGGTGGTCGTGCTGGCGGCGCTGGTGCTGACCGGATGCGCGCCGGGCGCCAACGACGTGCCGGCCACGGTGCCGCCCGATGAGCTGGCGGGTTTCTGGCTGGGCCTGTGGCAGGGCTTCATCAGCCCGATCACGTTCATCGTCTCGCTGTTCAACGCCGAGGTGAACATCTACGAGGTGCGAAACGACGGCAACTGGTACAACTTCGGCTTCATGATCGGGGTGGCCATCGCCTTCGGCGGCCCCGCGAGCGCCGGCGGCTACGCCACGCCGGGCCGCAAGGGCTGACGCGGCGCCTCCCCGTGGGGCGCCGGACCGCACGGGTGTGGGCTGCGGGGCGCTGCTCGCGGCGTTCGTTCAGAGGTATGCGGGCAACGCGCCGCTGTGCGGGTGGCGCGCCACCCGCACAGCGGCGCCTACCCCGCACACCGCATGCGCGCCGGTCCGCATCCGCCGCCCGCGCCCCGGGCTCAGGCCACCGAGTAGCGCACGCTCATCTCGTGGCCGGCGCCCGGGGCCAGGGTGATCGTGTTGTCACGGATGTTGCAGGTCTCCAGGCACACCATGCCGGTGTACTCGTTGTCGCCGAAGTCCGCCATCGAGGCGGCCTTGTCGATCCACGGGTTCCACACGACGGTGCTCGCCGAGCCCTGCTTGGTGATGGTGATCTGCCGGCCGGTCGCGGCATCCGTCACCGTCGTGGCAGCCGTGGTGTTCAGGTAGATCCGGTCGGTTTCGGCGTCGAAGCGCACCGGCTCGCTCTCGGCGGGGCACGGGCCGGTGAGGCGGTCGGTGAACGGGGCGCCTTCCAGGCCCGACACCGCGGTCTGGCGGATGTCGGCGACGCCGAGGTAGGTGTGCAGGGCCTCCTCGAAGCTCAGCTGCACGTCGTCGCGGTTGGTGACCTGCAGCGAGAGCGACAACTGGGCGCCGACGGTGACCGTGTACCGCGCCTCGAACCGGTGCGGCCAGGCCGACGCCCGGGTGGCTTCGGTGTCGGTGAGCACGAAGACCAGCACCACGTCATCGCCGGCGTCGCGCGCCTCGGCGAGCCGCCAGTCGGCCAGGCGGGCGAACCCGTGCGAGGGGGCGGTGGCATCCGTGGGGTGCGCGCCGAACCAGGGGAAGCAGATCGGCACGCCTCCGCGCAGCGGCACCCCCGGTGCGTATTCGCTCTGCTCGCTCATCCAGATCACCGGGCTGCCGCCGGTGGGCGCCCAGGCGCTCACGTGGGCGCCGCGGAGGTAGATCTCGGCGGTGCCGGCGCGGGCGAACACCCGGGCCACGGGGAGGCCACCCTGGCCGATCCCCAGTTCGACGGATGACGGTAGCGCGGGCAGTTGCGGGTCGATGGCAGACATGATGACCTCCGTGGTCGATGGGCGTGCTCCCATCCTAGGAACCCGGGCTTCCCGGGGCCTTCCGCGGACAGAGGTAGGATCACCATTCGAGCGACGGAATGGGCCGCCTCGGGTCTCCCGTCGAGCGTGCCAGCGAAACCATCCCGATTGGAAGGACCCCATGCAACTGCTCCTCCTTGCCAACTGCACCAGCCCCGGCCACGGCTACCTCGAGCACGCACTGCCCGAGGTGCTCGCCTTCCTGCACGGAGTGACCGAGGTCACCTTTGTGCCCTTCGCGGGCGGCGACCTCGATGCGTACACAGCATCGGTGCGGGCCACCCTCGAGCCGCACGGCATCGCGGTGCGCGGCCTGCACGAGGCGGCCGATCCGGTCGCCGCTGTCGCGTCCGCGCAGGCGCTGTTCGTCGGCGGCGGCAACACCTTCCGTCTGCTCGCCGCCCTGCAGCGACTCGGCCTGATACCGGTCATCCGCGCCCGGGTGCAGAACGGTCTGCCCTACCTGGGCTCCAGCGCCGGCGCCACCATCACCGCGCCCAGCATTCGCACCACCAATGACATGCCCATCGTGCAGCCGGAGTCGTTCGATGCTCTCGGCCTGGTGCCGTTCCAGATCAACCCGCACTACGTCGATACCGACACGTCCGGCGTGAACACCGGGGACTCCCGCGAGTCCCGGCTGACGGAGTTCCTCGATGAGAACGACGTGCCGGTCCTGGGTCTGCGCGAGGGCACCCACCTCAGTGTCACGTCGACGCTGGCCTGCGCCCTCGCCGTGGTCGGCGGCGGCTCGGCGAACCTGCTCCCGGCCGGCCCGGGCATCCTGTTCGAACGCGGACGCGCGCCGCGGAACGTCGCCGGAGACGTCAGCTCCCTGCTGGTGCGCCGCCCCCGGTATGACCGTCCCCTGATGGATGCGGTGAGCTGAGGCGGTTGATCAGGGTGAGGGCGGCGGCGGTGGCGAGGTCGCGGTCGTGGGTGAGCACGAACTCGTACGCGCCCTCGGCGTGGTTGTGGGGATCGACCTCGCGGGCGGCCAGGACGGCGGCGAAATCCGCGGTGAGCACGACGATGTCCCATTCGTCGAGCAACGGGTCGGCCGGGTCGATCTGGGCCACGCGGATGCCGCTGCCGTCGTCGAGCCCGGCCTCCCCGGCGATGTAGACCGCCACCAGGCCGGCCTTCTCGGCGAGTGCGTCGTAGCGTCGCCGGGTCGCGGGGGTGAGGTTGGGGTGGTGCTGGAACGTCGAGAGCACCACGGCAGAGTCGCCGCTGGCCAGAGCCCGGGCTTCCAGGAAGATGCTCATCTGCACCAGCAGCGCGCGGTTGGACGACCGCGGGGTGCGCAGCGGCGCCACCACTTGGTATGGGGTGCCGCTCGTCGGTAGCGCGGCGGCGGGGCCGGCGGGAAAGCTGATCCCGGCAAGTGCGGCGGCGTTCGGCACCTCGGCCACCGGGTGGCCGAAGAGCCAGCCCTGCCCGTAGGCGGCCCCGAGCGCGCGAGCGGTGACCCGGTGCTCCTCGGTCTCGATGCCCTCGGCGAGTACCACGGCCCCGGTGCGTTCGGCGTGTGCGGCGACGGCGCTCATCACCCGGGCGGCGTCCTGGTCGGGGCGCTCGCGGATGAGCGACATGTCGAGCTTGATCAGGTCGGGGGCCAGCAGGGGGAGCAGAGCCAGCGAGGCCGGATCGGCGCCGAGGTCGTCGATGGCGATGCGGTACCCCAACGCCCGGGCCCGGTCGATGGCGTAGAAGAGTCCGGCCGGGTCGTTCATCAGGGCACGTTCGGTGACCTCGAGCACGGCCGGGGCCGGCGGATGGGGCGCATCGGTGAGGTCGGCTCGGCCGAGCGATCCCGGCTCCACATTGACGAAGAGCGTGTGGGCGGTGGTGAAGCCCTGTTCGGTGGCGGTGCGCACGCTCGACTGCCAGCAGGCCAGGTCGAGGTCGATGACCCGGCCGAGCTCGTGGGCGCGGTCGAAGAGCGCGGCAGGATTGTGGAACACGGTGTCGACCGGACCCCGGCTGAGGGCCTCATAGGCGACGACGGTGCCGGAGTCGAGCTCGACGATGGGTTGGAACCGGCTGCTGATCAGCCTGTCAGCGAGAATCTCGTTGAACAGGGCGTCGGACTCGTGCTCGCTCACCGTCGTCACCATGACATCCCCCATCCGCGCCGGGGCGCGTCGTTCTGGAAGTCTAGCGACGAGCGGAGCGCCCAAGCCCTCGAACGCATCCGCTCGGCATCGGCCCGGCTCAGGCGCCGGAGGGCGGGTCGGGCGCGAAGCGGTAACCCATGCCGGCCTCGGTGAGCAGGTAGCGGGGCCGGGACGGGTCGGCCTCGAGCTTCTTACGCAGCTGAGCCAGGTAGAGCCGCAGGTAGCCGGTGTCGGTCATCTTGTGCTGGCCCCAGACCTCGGCGTAGAGCGATTGCCGGCTCACCAGTTTGCCCGGAGTGCGCAGCAGCAGTTCCAGGATCTGCCACTCGGTTGGGGTCAGCCGCACGTGTTCGAGTCCGCCGGCCGTGGCGCGCACGATGGACTTGGCCGGCAGGTCCACGGTGATGTTACCGAAGGTGACCACCGGTTCGTCGCCGCTGGTTGGCATTCTGCGGGTGAGGGCGCGGATGCGGGCCAGCAGCTCGTCGATCGAGAACGGTTTGGTGACGTAGTCGTCGGCGCCCCGGTCTAGCGCCTCCACCTTGTCGGAGGCGCCGCTGCGGCCGCTCACCACCAGGATCGGCACGCTGTTCCACGCCCTCACCGAGTCGATCACGGCGAGGCCGTCGAGGGTGGGCATGCCGAGGTCGAGCATCAGCAGATCGGGGTGGTACTCCACGACCGCCGCCAGCGCGGTGACGCCGTCGTGGGCGGTGATGATCTCGTAACCGCGGGCGCCGAGGGTGATGCGCAGGGCCCGCAGGATCTGCGGGTCGTCGTCGGCGATCAGGATTCTCATGGGCTGACCTCGTCGCTGGCAGGGGCTGCGGTGGATACCACGGCCGGCAGCGTGATCACCATGGTGAGCCCGCCGCCGGGGGTGTCGTCGGCCTCGAGGGTGCCGCCCATGCCCTCGACGAACCCCTTCGACAGCGCCAGGCCCAGACCGAGGCCGGTGGCGTTGTCGGTGTCGCCGAGCCGCTGGAACGGCACGAACACGTCGCCCCGCCGGTCGGCCGGGATGCCGGGTCCTTGGTCCATGATCCGCAGCTGCACGGTGTCGGCGAACCGGCTGGCCGACACCCGGGCGGGTGTGCCGGCCGGTGAGAAGCGGATGGCGTTGGTGAGCAGGTTCACCACCGCGCGTTGCAGCAGGCCGGGATCTGCGAGCACCGGCGCGGTCTCGCCCGGCAGGTCGAGCTGCACGGTGTCCGGACCGAGGCCGAGCTCGTCGAGGGCAGGCAGCACCACGTCGGCGAGGTCGACGGGCCCCAGCGCCACGGCCAACGCGCCGGCTTGCAACCGGCTCACGTCGAGCAGGTTGGTCACGAGCGAGGCGAGGGTGTCCAGGCTTTCACCGGCCGTGGCCAGCAGCTCGGTGCGGTCGCTCTCGGGAAGGGTGATGTCGGTGGCCCGCAGTCCGCTGATGGCCGTGGTCGCGGCGGCGAGGGGCCGGCGCAGGTCGTGGCCGACGGCGGCGAGCAGGGCGCTGCGCATGCGGTCGGCTTCCTCGAGCGGGCCGATCTCACTGGCCGTCTGGGCGAGGTCGCGGTGCTCGAGGGCGGCGTCGATCTGGCTTGCGATCACGCTGAGCAGTCGGCGTTCGGAGGCCGCGAGGTCGGGTCCGTACAGCTCCAGGCTGGCCCGGGTGCCGATGGGCACGGTCGTGGCCGTTGTCGCGGGAGCGGCCGCCGAAACGCCCGAAGCCGAAGCCGCATCCGCGCCATCCGCCGCATCCGTCCCGCTGGCCTCGACCAGCACCGCGCCGCCGACGAGCAGCCGCACCCGATCGAGGCCGAACGCCTCGCGGGTGCGGGTGACCAACGCCTGCAGGGCGTCCTCCCCGCGCAGCACACTGCCGGCCACGGTGGCCAGCAGCTCGGATTCGGCCGCTGCCCGCCGGGCCGTGCGGGTGCGCCGGGCCGCCTGGTCCACGACGTAGCTCACCAGTAGGGCGTTGACGAGATAGAGCGAGAGCGCGAACAGGTGCAGCGGCTCGGCCACGGTGACCGTGTACAGCGGCTGCACCAGGAAGTAGTCCAGGGTGAGGCCGGACAACAACGCCGCGAACAAGGCCGGCCAGAGCCCGCCGACGAGCGCGACCACCACCACGAGCAGCTGGTAGCTGAGCACGTCGCTGGTGATGGACTCCTCGCTGCGGAAGCTGACGAGCAGCCAGGTCAGCAGCGGCCCGCCGATCAGGGCTAGGGCGAAGCCGGCCAGCCGGCGCCGCACGGTGAGCGAACCGCCGAGCCTGGGGAGCGCGAATTTGCCGCCTGCAGCGGAGTGGGTGACGATGTGTACGTCGATGTCGCCGGATTCGCGGGTGATGGTGCTGCCGATGCCCGGCCCGGACAGTGCCGCGGTGAGCCGGTTGCGGCGGCTGACGCCGATCACAAGCTGGGTGGCGTTGGCGGCGCGGGCGAACTCGACAAGCGCGCGGGGGATATCGTCGCCGACCACCTGGTGATAGCTGCCGCCGAGCTCCTCCACCAGCACCCGTTGGGCCGCCAGCGCTCCCGGATGCGGCGTGGCCAGGCCGTCCTGGCTGATCACGTGCGCGGCGATCAGCTCACCGCCGGCCGAGCGGGCCGCGATGCGGGCGCCCCGGCGGATGAGGGTGTCGCCCTCCGGCCCGCCGGTGAGCGCCACGACCACGCGTTCCCGGGCCTCCCACTTGTTCGAGATGCCGTGCTCGGACCGGTAGCTCTGCAGCGCCGTGTCGACCTCGTCGGCCAGCCAGAGCAACGCCAGTTCACGGAGCGCCGTGAGGTTACCGAGCCGAAAGTAGTTCGACAGGGCCGCGTCGATGCGGGCCGCCGGGTAGACATTGCCCTCGGCCAGCCGGTCGCGCAGCGCCTGCGGGGCCAGGTCGATGACCTCCACCTGGTCGGCGGCGCGCAGCACCGCATCCGGCAGCGTCTCGCGCTGAGGCACCCCGGTGATCTGCTGCACGACGTCGTTGAGAGACTCGATGTGCTGGATGTTGACTGTCGAGATCACGTCGATGCCCGCCGCCAGCAGTGCCTCCACGTCCTGGTAGCGCTTCGTGTGCACCGAGCCGGGGGCGTTGGTGTGCGCGAGCTCGTCTACCAGGGCGATCTCGGGCCGGCGGGCGAGCACGGCGGCCAGGTCGAGATCGCTCAGCTCGATGCCGCGGTGCCGCACGAGCATCCGCGGCACTACCTCCAAGCCCTCGGCCATGAGTGCGGTGGCCGCGCGGCCGTGGGTTTCCACGACCGCGACGACCACGTCCTTACCCTCGCCCTGCAGTCGGCGGCCTTCTTCGAGCATGCTGTAGGTCTTGCCGACGCCGGGGGCGGCGCCGAGCAGCACGCGCAGTCGACCGCGTTTCATGGGTTACCTCACTTGCCGAAATCGAGCGTGGCGAGCTCGAGGTTCAAGTTGAGCACATTCACGGTCGGTTCGCCGAGAAACCTAAGGTCACGGGCCCGTTCGACCGACTCGACGAGCGCGCGCACCTCGGTCTCTGGCAGGTCGCGGGCCGCGGCCACGCGCGGCACCTGCAGCAGGGCGTAGGCCGGGCTGATGTGCGGATCGAGGCCCGAGGCGGAGGCGGTGACGGCATCCGCGGGGATCTCGTCGGTCGTCGCCCCGTCGAGGTCTTCGATGGCGGCCTGCCGGTCGCCGATCGCCTGGATCAGGTCGGGGTTCTCCGGTCCCCAGTTGCTGCCGCCGGACGCGCTCGCGTCGTAGCCGTCGCCGGCCGCGGAGGGGCGGGACTGGAACCATTCGGGCAGGACCGCGCCGTCGGCGTCCGTGAAGGACTGACCGATCAGGCTGGAGCCGACGACACCATCTGCGGTGGTGACCAACGAACCATTGGCCTGCGCGGGCAGTGCCAGCTGGCCGACCAGGGTGATGGCCAGCGGGTAGGCCACGCCGAGCACGACGGTGAAGACGAGCATGGCCCGGAGGGCCACCCAATATGGCCGGGCCAGGGGGCCGGTGCGGGGACGGGAGGCGCTCATGAGAGGGGAATCCGTTTCGATAGGTGGGACAGTGAGAACGACGGGTGCGGGGTCACGTTGATCAGAACCCCGGCAGCAGCGACACGACGAGGTCGATGAGTTTGATGCCCACAAACGGCGCGATCACTCCGCCGAGCCCGTAGATCAGCAGGTTGCGGCCGAGGACGCTCGACGCGCTCGCCGCCCGGTAGGTCACGCCGCGGAGTGCCAGCGGAATCAGTACCACGATGATGATGGCGTTGAAGATGATCGCCGACAGGATCGCCGACGCGGGGGAGCTCAGCTGCATGATGTTCAGCACGGCCAGGCCGGGGAACACCCCGGCGAACATGGCCGGGATGATCGCGAAGTACTTGGCGAGGTCGTTGGCGATCGAGAAGGTGGTGAGCGCCCCGCGGGTGATCAACAGCTGCTTGCCGATCCGCACGATGTCGATCAGCTTGGTGGGGTCGGAGTCGAGGTCAACCATGTTGCCGGCCTCCTTCGCGGCGGAGGTGCCGGTGTTCATCGCCACGCCCACGTCGGCCTGGGCCAGGGCGGGCGCGTCGTTGGTGCCGTCGCCGGTCATCGCCACGAGGTTGCCACCCTCCTGTTCCCGGCGGATCAGCGCGAGCTTATCCTCCGGGGTGGCCTCGGCCAGGAAGTCGTCCACGCCGGCCTCGGCCGCAATGGTGGTGGCAGTGAGGGCGTTGTCGCCGGTGACCATGATGGTGCGGATGCCCATCGAGCGGAGCTCATCGAAGCGTTCCTTGATGCCCTCCTTCACGATGTCCTTGAGGTAGACCACACCGAGCACGGTGCGCTCGCCGGGTGCGGCGGATTCCAATGCGCCGGTGGCGACCACGAGCGGGGTGCCGCCCAGCCGGGAGATGCGTTCCACCTCCGCGGTCAGCTCGGCCAGCACGGTCTCCGGCACCGGGCCGGCCTCGGCCACCCAGGCCAGCACGGCGGAGCCGGCGCCCTTGCGGATCTGCCCGCCGGCGAAATCGATGCCGCTCATGCGGGTCTGCGCGGTGAACGGCACGATGTCGCCGGCCAGGCTGTCCGGCCGGTGGAAGCCCCGCTCGGCGGCCAGGTCCACGATCGATTTGCCCTCCGGGGTGGGGTCGCTCAGCGAGGAGAGCGCTGCGGCCCGCACCAGCTCGGCCTCGGTCACCCCGGTCAGCGGCGCGAACTCGCGGGCCTGCCGGTTGCCGTAGGTGATGGTACCGGTCTTGTCGAGCAGCAGGATGGTGACATCGCCGGCGGCCTCGACGGCCCGGCCCGACATGGCCAGCACGTTCCGCTGCACCAGCCGGTCCATGCCGGCGATGCCGATCGCCGAGAGCAGGGCGCCGATCGTGGTGGGGATCAGGCAGACCAGCAGGGCGATGAGCACGGGCAGGCTCACGGTGGCGGCGGAGTAGCTCGCGATCGGGTTGAGGGTGAGCACCACCACCAGGAACACGATCGACAGGGCGGCCAGCAGGATGTTCAGCGCCATCTCGTTGGGGGTCTTCTGCCGGGCCGCGCCCTCGACGAGGGCGATCATGCGGTCCACGAAGGTCTCGCCGGGCTTGCTCGTGATGCGCACCACGATCCGGTCGGAGAGCACCCGGGTGCCGCCTGTGACGGCGCTGCGGTCGCCACCGGACTCCCGCACGACGGGGGCGGATTCGCCGGTGATCGCGGATTCGTCGATGGAGGCGATACCCCAGACGATGTCACCGTCGCCGGGCACCAGCTCGCCGGCCACCACGATCACGGTGTCACCGAGGGTGAGGTCGGCCGAGGACACCGTCTGCACCCGGGCATCCTCTGCGGCGGGGTTGGTGTCGGGCTGGTAGTGGAGCACCTGGGTGGCGCTGGTGCTGGTGCGGGTCTGCCGCAGGCTGTCGGCCTGCGCCTTGCCGCGGCCCTCGGCCACGGATTCGGCCAGGTTGGCGAAGATCACGGTGAGCCAGAGCCAGAAGGCGATGCCCACGGTGAAGGAGCCGGGCACGGGGCTGCCGCCGGACTCGCCGGGGCCACCGAGGAACGGTTCGAACCCCGCGAGAACCGTGGTGAGCACGGCGCCGATCTCGACGATGAACATCACCGGGTTCCGCCACATCAGGCGCGGGTCGAGCTTCTTCGCCGCGCCGGGCAGCGCGGCTACGAGCTGGCCGGCGCTGATCGCCTTCTTCGGTTTCGAACGCGGCGGGGTGGGCGTGGTGGGGGTGTCGGGGGTGTTTATCAGTGTGGTCATGGCTTACTGCAGCCCTTCCGCCAGGGGACCCAGCGCGAGTACGGGGAAATAGGTGAGAGCGGTGATGATGATCGTCACGCCCAGGAGCAGGCCCACGAACTGGGGCCGGTTGGTGGGCAAGGTGCCCGCGGTGGCCGGCACCCGGTCCTGCGCGGCGAACGAGCCGGCCAGTGCCAGCACGAATACCATCGGCAGGAATCGGCCGAGCACCATGGCCACGCCCAGAGCGGTGTTGAACCAGGGCGTGTTCGCGGTGAGGCCGGCGAACGCTGAACCGTTGTTGTTGGCCGCGGAGGTGAAGGCGTAGAGCACCTCGGAGAGCCCGTGCAGGCCGGGATTCCAGATCGACGTGGCCTCCACATCCGCTCGCACCGCCGGGATCGCGAAGCTCAGCGCGGTGCCGGCGAGAACCAGGGTGGGCGTGACCAGGATGTACAGACTGGCCAGCTTGATCTCCCGCGGGCCGATCTTCTTACCCAGGTACTCCGGGGTGCGGCCCACGAGCAGGCCGGCCACGAACACCGCAATCACCGCGAGGATGAGCATGCCGTAGAGGCCGGAACCGGTGCCACCGGGGGCGACCTCGCCGAGCATCATGTTGAGCATCGGCATCATGCCGCCCAGTGCCGTGTATGAGTCGTGCATCGAGTTGACCGCACCGGTGGAGGTGAGGGTCGTCGTGGTGGCGAACAGGGTGGAACCGATGATGCCGAACCGGGTCTCCTTGCCCTCCATCGCACCCCCGGCCAGCGCCGGGGCGGCGCCGGCGGCGCGCAGTTCGAACAGTGTGAGGGCGGTGAGTGAGATCACGAAGATCGTGGCCATGGTGGCCAGGATCGTGTAGCCCTGCTTCTTGTCGCCGACCATGGTGCCGAAGGTGCGCGGCAGGCTGAACGGGATGGCCAGCATCAGCACGATCTCGAACAGGCTGGTCCAGCCGCTCGGGTTCTCGAACGGATGCGACGAGTTGGCGTTGAAGAAGCCGCCGCCGTTGGTGCCGAGCTCCTTGATCGCCTCCTGGGAGGCCACCGGACCGCCGGGGATCGACTGGGAGGCGCCGGTGAGGGTGTTCACCTCCGTGAAACCGGTGAAGTTCTGGATCACCCCGCCGGCCAGCAGCACGATCGCGGCGATCACCGCGAGCGGCAGCAGCAGTCGCAGCACCCCGCGGGTGAGGTCCACCCAGAAGTTGCCGATGGTGCCGGAGCGGCGCAGCATCAGGCCGCGCACGAGGGCGATCGCCACGGCCAGGCCCACGGCCGAGGAGACGAAGTTCTGCACGGCCAGGCCGACAATCTGCACGGTGTAGCCCAGGGTCACATCGGGGGAGTACGACTGCCAGTTGGTGTTGGTCACGAACGACACCGCGGTGTTGAACGAGAGGCCTGCCGGCACGGCGTCGAAGCCCAGCGAATAGGGCAGTACGGCCTGGGCGCGCTGGATCGTGTAGACGAACAGCACCCCCACCAGGGAGAAGGCGAGCACGCCGCGCAGGTACGCCGACCAGGTCTGCTGACCACGCGCATCCACCCCGATCAGCCGGTAAAAACCACGCTCGATCGCGAGGTCTTTGTGCGAGGTGTAGATGGTGGCCATGTAGTCGCCGAGCGGGCGGTAGAGCCCTCCGATCACGGCGACGAGGGTGAGGGCCTGCAGGATGCCCAGCCACACGGACACTAGAACCGCTCCGGTTTCACCAGGGCGAAGACCAGGTAGCCGATGGCGCCCACGGCCAGCACGGCGGCCACGATGTCGAACACGATCACAGCTTCGCCACCCCCCAGGCGACAAGGCCGATCAGTGCGAACACGGCGATCACGCCGAGCACGTAGACAAGGTCGAGCATGCGATTCTCTCCATTCGTCGGCCGCCGTCGTGCCGGCCGTTATCCGTGCTCCGCACGAGCACGAACCGAGTAAACACCCGTCCCGCGCCGCCCAGCCGTTTCCTAACGAACCCCTAACGGCCGCGGCTCACCGCGCCCCGGCGGCGGAGTTGCGGGGCCCGGCCGGTTCCGGTTGAGTGACCTCATGACGGATGACGAGTACAGGTTCTCTGCGGACCGGGACGAGATGGACCGCGAGCGGATCCACCTCTGGCTGAGCACGGAGGCGTACTGGGCCCTCGGTCGGGCACGGTCGGTGCAGGATGCCGCGATCGACGCCTCCATCAACTTCGGCATGTTCGAGGTGGTTACGGGCCGGCAGGTGGCCTACGCGCGCCTGGTCACCGACTCGGTGACGTTCGCCTGGCTCTGCGATGTGTTCGTCGACCCCGCCGAGCGGGGCAACGGAGTGGGCGTGGCGCTGATCGAGAATGTCGGGGCGGCGCTCGACGCCCTGAACCTGCGGCGGGTGGCGCTGGCGACCTCGACGGCCCACGGCCTCTACGCGAAGTTCGGCTTCGAGGTTGTGGCCGCCCCCGGGCACTGGATGGAACGCCGGGCCGAGGCGCCGGCCGCCTCGTGAACCTTCAGCCGAGAACCGTGCGGATGGTCGGCGTCGGGTTGTTCTGCGTCGTCGGTCTGGCCGCCTGCTCGGCGTCGATCGCCGCGTCGTCCTACGACGGGATGCTGCCCGAGCATGCCATCACGACGCCCGCACCGGCGCCGGCGGATGGCGAGGCCGACCTGCTGGCACCGTTCCCCACCGCGGGCTGGCTCGATGACGGCGATCAGTTCGCGATCGTCCTCGGTGGCAGTTCGAGCTGCCCCAGCTACCCGGTGTCGATGGTCGTCGATGACAGCCGCACCCTGAGCATCGAGATCGGGCAGAGCGGCGGCCCGGCCTGCACGGCCGACATGAAGCTGCGCACTCACGTGCTCACGACGCCGGCCGGGCTGGACCCGACCGGGGAAGTCACCATCCGCTACAGCGAGTCGGAAACCGCGGTTCTGCCCGCCCTCTGAGGCCCCGCCCGGCGGGCGCATCCTCCCGGGCGCAAAAAAAGCCCCGGTGCCGCTCACGCTTTGGGGGAAAGGGAGCTGGACACCGGGGCCAATCGTTGGAGTGGGGGAACTCCACGTGTAACCGTACGCCCTCTGGGCTGCATGTGCGCTGCACGCCACCTTAGAGTTTTCTCCGTGCCGCCCGTGGGCGCTGCGCCCTCCGGGAGTGATCCCGGTCGCGAGGGGCTAGACGCCGGTGCCCGCGAGCGAGCCGGTGGTCTTGTCCTCACCCATGACGAGGCAGAGAATTTCGCGGTCGCCGCTGTCCCAGCTGCCCTCGCTGGGGGAAAGGTAGTTGAAGAGGAGGGTGGATTCCTCGTAGGACTTGCCGACAAAGGTGGCGAACTCGGCGACACAGCCGTCCTCGGCGATCTGGGTGAGGGCGTCGTCGCCCGGGAAGGCTCCGTCTTCGGTCACGTCGAAGGCGAAGTAGGCCTCGTAGTCATGCGCATCCGCACACGGAATGGCCGTGACGCTCTCGACCTCGTCGGCGTCCTGATCGTTGAAGCAATCGCCGACCGTGAGCGAGAACACGTCGGCCTCGCCGGCCTCGCTGATCTCCTGCGTCTCGGCATCGCGTGCCGCCTCTTGGGGAAACAGGTCGCTGAGCGAGGTGCATCCGGAGAGTGTCAGCGCGCCGACCGAGAAGGCGGCGATGATCAAGCCGGTGCGCAGGCGCGCGGTGGTTCGGGACATTGTGGTGCCTTTCAACGGATGCTGGGGTCCGGAGCGCAGGACGGTGTGCGCCGGCAGTCAGAGAATGCCGCCCGGTGCTCGAACCCCAAAAATATTGGCACCGGCGGCGCCTCCATCTTGGCCGAGTGCGAAACCCAAGCGCAAGCCGCACCGGCGCGGTTCTCTCGCACGGATCGCCGAAGGTATCACCCCAAAAACCCCGAAAGTCCAGGCCGCGACCGCGAGCGTTCCGAGTAGCGATTTTGTCGGCGTCCGCTGCTAGTGTGTGCTCTCAGAACAGGCGGGGCGCCGGTCGACCATTCGGCCCGATTCCATTCCCGCCGGCGACGAAGGGAATCCCATGAAGGCATCCGCAGAACTCGGCAGCAACCTGCAGTCGGTCCTGGTCGACCTGATCGAACTGCACGTCCAGGGCAAGCAGGCGCACTGGAGCGTCGTGGGAAAGAACTTCCGCGACCTGCACCTGCAGCTCGACGAGATCATCGACGACGCCCGAATCTTCACCGATGAGCTGGCCGAGCGGATGCGCGCGCTCGACGCCCTGCCCGACGGCCGCACCGAGACCGTCACCAAGACCACGCACCTGCCCAAGTTCCCCGCCGGCGAAGTCGACACCACCGAAACCGTGGGCCTGGTCACGGCGCTGCTGACCGCAACTGTCGACAACATCCGCGAAATTCACGAGGCCGTTGATGAAGAAGACCCGGCCAGCGCTGATATTCTGAACGGCTTCATTCTGAAGCTCGAGCAGTACATCTGGATGGTCAGCGCGGAGGACCGGAAGCCCCGGAAGCCCACCGCGAAGGACTCGACCCGCCCGGTCGGCAAGGCGTAACTCGCCTCCGGCGGCCGGATTCGCCACGAATTCGGCCGCCACCGTGACGAATGGCCGCCCGGATCCGTCTTAGGAGGACCAGCACTTCGCACAATCGAGTCCGCCCGGCTGTGACCCGAGCGCCAACCACCATCGGCGCGACAGGACACGCTCGCAAGGAAACATGTTTTCCAGGAAAAGAGGATGAATCCCGTGACCCAGGTAATCGAGACAATCGACGTAGACGTTCCCGTTCGGACCGCGTACAACCAGTGGACCCAGTTCGAGTCTTTCCCGCACTTCCTCGACTTCGTCGAGAGCATCACCCAGCAGGACGACACCCACACGCACTGGAAGGTGAAGATCGGCGGAGCCGAACGTGAGTTCGATGCTGAGATCACCGAGCAGCACCCCGACGAGCGCGTCGCCTGGAAGAGCATCTCCGGTGACGAGAAGCACGCCGGAGTGGTGACGTTCCACCGGCTGAGCGACACCTCGTCCCGCGTCACGGTGCAGCTGGACTGGGAGGCCGAAGGCTTCCTCGAGAAGGTCGGTGCCGTGTTCGGCGTCGACGACCACGTGATCCGCAAGGACCTCAAGCAGTTCAAGACCTTCGTGGAGAACCCGGCCAACCAGGCCGGCGGCTGGCGCGGAGACGTTTCCGTCTAACCCCGCCTCCGTTTTCGCCCCGTTTGTACACCCTCTGGCTGCGGTTCCCTCGCCAGACTATGCTCCGTGCGAGAGGCGTAGCAGCGCGCTAGATACCGTCTCGAGCAGTGCAACGGATGGGCCTACCGGTGACCGAACTGCCGCACACGACGGGCATTGCCCGGCATGGACGACTGACGAGGTCCCACGCCGTGACGGGGGTGCTGAGCGCGGTGGCGCTTGGCCTGGCGGTGATCCTCGTGAGCGGCGCCGCATTGGCCGCGTTCGCCCTCTGGCAGTTCAGCAGCACCGTGGCCGCCAACTCGATCGACATCGACGGCGCCGACGCCGCCCCGCCGCCGGGGATCGGCAGTTACGAGAACGGCTTCAACCTGCTCATCGTCGGCGTCGACAACGACTCGGCCCAAGGGTCGGCGTACGGCGTGCGGGAGACCACCCTCAACGATGTGAACATCCTGGTTCATGTGTCTGCCGACCACACCAACGCCGTGGTCGTGAGCATTCCCAGGGACCTCGTGGTGGCGCATCCGGAGTGCACCGATGCCGCCACCGGCGAGGCGTTCGGCGCGTTGGCTGCCGCCCCGGTGAACGAGGCGATGGGCCGCGGCGGCCTGCCCTGCGTGGTCAACACCGTTGAAGAACTCACCGGTCTGGACATCCCGTACGCGGGGCTGGCGTCTTTCGCCGGTGTCGTCCGGCTCACCGATGCCGTCGGCGGCGTACCGGTCTGCCTGTCCGAACCCGTCGACGACCCGAAGGCCGGCCTCTCCCTGCCCGCCGGCACCAGCATCGTGTCCGGCGACACCGCCCTGGCCTTCCTGCGCAGCCGCCACGGCGTCGGCGACGGCAGCGACCTGGCCCGCATCTCGTCGCAGCAGCTCTACTTGGCCTCGCTCATGCGCACGGTGCGGGGCGACGGCACCCTCACCGACCTGCCCAGGCTGTACGCCTTGGCCAATGCCGCGGCCGGCAACATCAGCCTCTCCACGAGCTTCGCCCACACCGACACCATGGTGTCGATGGCGCTGGCGTTGGCGGACATCGACCTGGACAGGCTGGTCTTCGTGCAGTATCCGGGCACCACTGAGGATCCGGACTACCCGGGCAAGGTTGTTCCGCTGCAGGGCCTCGCCGACACGATGTTCGCCAAGATCGCCGCCGACGAGCCGTTTTCCCTCACTGCCGCCGCGCCCACCGACGAACCGCTCGTCGCCGGACCGCCGGCCGAGAGCCCGGAGGGGCCTGTCGAACCGGATGCCGCGGCGCCGCCCGCGACACCGACACCGACACCGGAGGCATTGGACGGTCTCACCGGGCGTACCGCCGCCGACGAGTCCTGCGCCCAGGTGGCTAGCGACTGAGTTCTGCACCGGCTGAGACCTGCACCACCGAGCCTTAGCCGGTGACGACCGCGATCTCGTTCGGTGTGGCGTGCAGCTCCACCGAGGTGATGACCTCACCGGTGGCCAGGTCCACGGCGTGCAGCGAGTTGGTGGCCGGCTCGGTCACGTAGGCGGTGCCACCGACCACGGTGAGCGCCGGGTGCGCATCCTGCCATTCGACCGGGCTCTCCCAGGCGCCGATCACCGGGTAGGAGTCGCCGAGTTCGCCGGTCTCCGGGTCGAGCACGTACAGCGAACCGTCCGACGCCAGGATCAGGGCCTCGTCGTTCGGACCGCGGGCCACGCCGCGCCAGGTGTACTCCACGCCGGCGGGAAGGTCGATCACCGTGGAGGTCTTCGCGACGGTATCGACGAGCACCAGCTCGCTCAGCAGGTAGCCCTCGGAGTCCGGGTCGGAGTTGTAGTCGCCGACCGCAATGGACGAGGTCTCGGAGACGTAGGCGTTGCCGGTGCGGCCGTAGGCATCCGGCGCCGCGATCTTGGTGATCATGCCGTTGTCGTACACCAGCACGCCGTCGCTGCAGCCGAACACGGCGATTTCGTCGGCGGCCGCGCCCTCGCCGTGCACCGACGGGCACTCGGCGTTGCGGGCGATTTCCTCCCGGTCGGCGTTCAGCACGCGGATGCCGGTGCGGGCCTCAGAGGTGCCGACGGTGGTGAGCAGGGTGCCGTCGTCGAGCTCGATCGAGACGCCATGGTGGGCAGCTTCGGCCGGAATGACCTCGGTGGCCGGCAGCTCGTCGGCCTCCAGCAGCGCGGCGGTGTCGAAGATGGTGGTCTCGCCGGTGCCGTCGGCGTAGAGGATGGTCTTGTCGCCGTGCTTGACCACGTGCCCGGCAGCCGGAGCCTCGAAGACCAGGTCAGTGAGCCGCGGGTCCGCGGTCTGGGCGTCGCCTGCCGCGTCGGTCCAGGTACCGGTGTCGAGCACCCGGAATCCCTCGGTGGTGGTGACCAGCACGTGCCGGCCGTCCCCGGCGGTGTTCAGCCGGTTGAATCCGGCCAGGGGCAGGTCGGCCTCGAGGTCGAGGGTGTCGCCGTTGAGCACGTAGAGGCCGCCGTCGTAGGTGAGGGTGACCCGGGGCTGCGCGTCCGCCGCCGCGGTGCCGGCCGAGCCGGCGCCGGAGCCGCCCGGCGCGGCATCCGTGCCGGCGCAGGCGGACAGGAGCAGGGTGGACGCGGCGATGACGCCGAAGAAGGCCGTGGTGCGGTGGTGTGTTTTCATGTCTTCTTTTCTGTGTTGAAGGGCGCCCCGTCAGGGGGAGAGCCCGGTGGCGATGCGCTGGGTGTTGGTGCGCATCATGGTGAGATAGCTGTCGGCGCCGGCGCCGGGTTCGCTGAGTGATTCGGTGAAGAGCTCCACCACGGCAACCTCGAGGCCGGCTTCGTCGGCGAGCACCTGCACAAGCCGGTCGGGCTGGGAGGACTCGGCGAAGATGGTGGTGACGCCGGCGGCGTCGATTGCGTCGACGAGGCTCTGCAGGTCGGAGGCGCTGGGTGCGGCGAGTGTGGAGCCACCGGGGATCACGGCGCCCACGACGGTGAAGTCGAACCTGTCGGCCAGGTAGCCGAACACGTGGTGGTTGGTGACCAGGTTGCGGTGCTCGGCCCCGATGGCGGCGAAGGCCGTGGTCATCTCGGCGTCGAGGGCGCGCAGCTCGGTCGCATAGGCCGCCGCCTGCGCCTCGATCGCGGCGGCATCGGCGCCCGCGACGTCGGCCTGGACGGCCGCTGCCACCGCCTCGACGACCTCGATCATGCGGGCCGGATCGGTCCAGAAGTGCGGGTCAGCGGTGTCGCTGCCGGCGGCATAGGGCAGCGGGTCGATCACCGTGCCCGCGGCGAGCATCGGCACCCCGGCTGCGTCGGCCGCGTCGAGCTGCTGCTGCAGCCCCTCCTCGAGGCCGAGGCCGTTGGACACGATGAGGTCGGCGCGGAGGATCCGCGCGGCCTCCTGTGCCGAGATCTCAAAGGAGTGCGGGTCGGAGTTCGGGCGCATCAGGGTGAGCACCTCCGCCTGCTCGCCCACGAGGTTCTGCACGACGTCGCCGAGGATGTTGGTGGTCACCACGATCAGCGGCCGGCCGGCGGCCGGGGCGGCGCAGCCGGTGAGGGTGCCCAGGGTCAGTGCGCCGGCGAGGGCCAGGGTGAAGGGGCGGATCGAGCGCATCGGCCTACCGCCCCGTCTCGGCGAGGAAGCGTGGTTCGCCGTCGATGGGGAAACTCCGGGCGATACGAGCGCTGTCGGCGAAGTCGATTTCGTAGACCACCCCGTCGGTGGGGGCGTTCAGGTAGGCCCGGCCGGCGTCCACGGTGAGTTCGACGCCGTCGAGCAGGGCCGCGGCACCGTTCGCGGCGGCCGCGAGGGTGGCGGGCAGCAGCGGCTCGGTCGCGGCGAGGGTGCGGCCGGTGGTGGCCTCGAGCACGAGCACCCGGCCGTCCCTGGCGAGGGCCACAACGTGCTCGGCGTCGTCGTCGACCGCCGTGACCTGCAGCAACGGGGTGTCGGTCCCCAGCCTCGACCAGCGGCGTTCCCGGGTGTCGAGCAGCCAGGCACCGCTGTCGCCGGCGACGGCGGCCACGGTGGGCCGGCCGGCCCGGTTGCGGAACTCCACGGCCCGGTCCGCGGCTGCGACGCCGTCGGGGAAGGGAATCCGCTCGAAGGCGATCGCGGCGGCGGCGTCGGTGCTCGCGTCGGTGCCACCGTCAGTACCCGTGCCCGCGGTGGCCAGCAGGGCGCCGTCGGCGCAGCCGAACACCACCCCGACGGAGGTGGTGATCGTGCCGGAGAGCTCGGCGCAGTCCGCGGTTGCTCCGGCGACCGGGTCGCCAGACGCCTCGAGCACCTGCACGGCGTCGATTCCGTTCGCGGTGCTGCCCGGCGCATCCGTACGGCCGGTGATCACCCGGTCACCGAACGGAACCAGAACGCCGGCGCCGGGCTCGCCCTCGATGCGGGCGAGCTCGGTGACGGTGCCGTCGCCGAGGTCGTGGGCGTCCAGGAGCAGGCCGGTGCCGGAGTCGGCGAAGCGCACGGTGGTGAGGGTGCCGCCGGCGGATACGACGCCGGTCCCGGTGCCGGTGACGGTGCCGACGACGGCAGGTCCGGCCCGGTAGTAGTGCTGGTGGTCTTCGTGGTCCACGGTCCAGGCGCCGCTGTCCACGATCGTGACGGTGCCTGGCCCGGCGGCCGCGGCGAAAACGAAGCGCCCGTCGGTGGAGAGGCCGCTCACCTGGTCGAGGGTGGTGACCGGGCTGGAGGTGCCATCCAGCAGGTCGAGCAACGCGAGGCTGCCGGCCGTGTTGACCGTGGCGAGGTGCAGTTGTGGTTCGGCCATCTCGGCGGCGCCGGCCACGTAGCCGTGCGGCACGGCGCTCGCCGGTGGCGTGGTGGCCGGGCCGGCGGCGGGGCTGGCGCAGGCGGTCGCGCCCAGAATGGTGGCGACGGCGAGCAGGGACCCGATGGTTCGGGTGGCGAGGGGATTAGAGGGCGACAATGGCGTCTTTCTGGTCAGGCGCGGTCAGGACGGCGGTGGAGGGCGCGGCCGGGGGCGCCCCGGCGCGTGCCCGGACAAGGGCTACGAGACGGCGCCCGCTGGCCGACACGGCGACGAGGGTCACGGATGCGGCGGCGATCGTGGCGCCAGCGGCCGTGCCGGCGTGCCAGGAGACGAGGAGCCCGCCGAGCACGGCCGTGGCCCCGAGCAGGGCGGCGAGCAGCATGATCGCGGGGATGCGGCGCACCCAGTGCCCGGCCGCGACGGCCGGCGCGAGCAGCAGTCCCACCACGAGCAGGGAGCCGACGGCGCCGTAGGAGGCGACCACGGCCAGGGTGACCAGGCCGACGAGCATGACCTGCGCCAGGCGTGGGCGCAGGCCCAGGGTGCGGGCGAGCCGGGGATCGAAGGCCAGCGCCACGAAGGCCCGGTGGAACAGCGCGGCCACGAGCACGGTCACCCCGAGGGCGGCGGCCAGGCCGGCCAGGTCGCCGGTGTCGATGGCGAGCACGTCGCCGAACAGGATCGCGGTGAGGTCGACGGCGAAGCTGCGCGAATGCGACACGATGATCACGCCGAGGGCGAGCATCCCCACAAAGAGCAGCCCGATGCTGGTGTCGGAGGAGAGCCGGCCGCGGCGCGCGATCAGGCCGACGCCCAGGCTCATCACCATGGCGCTCACGGCCGCGCCCACGATCACCGGCAGGCCCAGCAGCGAAGCGAGCGCCACCCCGGGCAGCATGCCGTGAGCCATCGCCTCGCCGAGAAAGGCCATGCCCCGCACGACCACCCAGGTGCCCACAACCGCGCAAATCGCGGCCACGAGCACGCCGCCGAGGAGGGCGCGCAGCATGAAATCCGCCGAGAGCGGGTCGGTGAGCCAGGTCATGACAGCGACTCTAACTGATAATGGTTCTCATTATTGATACGGTGGGGTCATGCAGCCCACGCCGAACCCCCGTCAGATCCCCGTAATTCCGGCCCGGATCACCCTCCGGCAGATCCGGGTGGTCCACGGCGGAACCGTGGCCCTGGACGGCGTGTCGGCCACGATCCGGTCGGGCCGGGTGACCGCCCTGGCCGGTGCCAACGGGTCGGGCAAGTCCACCCTGCTCGGCGTGCTGGCCGGCATCCAGCCGTGGCAGGGCGGTGAACGCCTCGCGGCGCAAGCCGGCCGGATCGCTCTGGTGGTGCAGCAGAGCGCCGCCCCCGACACACTGCCGCTCACCGTGCTCGAGACCGTGAGCATGGGCCGCTGGGCGCACCGCGGCCTGTGGCGGCCGCTCTCGGGCGTCGACCGCGACATCATCGCTGTCAGCATCGAGGCACTCGGCCTGGCCGGCCTCGAGCGGCGCTCGCTCGGCGAGCTCTCCGGCGGCCAGCGGCAGCGTGCCATGGTCGCCCAGGGCCTCGCCCAGCGGGCGGATGTGCTGTTGCTCGACGAGCCCGCCGCCGGGCTCGACGGCGACGCACTTCTGCTCATCGACCTGGCCATCCGCGCGGAGGCCGCGAGGGGCGTCGCGGTCGTCTGCGCCACCCACGACCCCGAGGTGATTCGCCGCTCCGACCGGGTGGTTCGCCTGCAGGCCGGCCGGGTGGCCGAGGAGGACGGCGAGGCCCGCGCGGCCGGGGAGGAACTCGGCGGAAGCGACTGAGGTCGCCGGCGCTCAGCCGGCCTTGGCCCAGGCCTCGCGCAGGCAGGCGAGCACGCCGGGGTCGAGGTCGTCCGCTGAGTGCAGCTCGAGGTGGTGCATGAAGTGGTTGAGGGTGGGCTCGACCACCTCCTTCCACGGCGAGGAGGTGTCGAACCGGTCCAGGTCGACCGTGAGCACGAGCGGGGCCACGCTGCCGGAGAGGTACTGGCCCGGCAGCCAGGTCCACGCGAAGGATCGCTGCCGGCGGAACGCGATCTGGCTCGCCGTCACGCGAACCTCGGCGTCACCGATCGACACGACGGCCGCGGTGACGGCGTCGAAGAGCGTTCGCGCGAGCGGATCGCGCCCCGCGAAGTACTGCTCGAGTGGGATTGTCTTCGCCAATGCGGCCATGTGGGTCAGGGTAGCCCCGTCGGGCCGGTCGCGCCGGAACCCCCGGTGGCGCCCGGTCGGTGAGCCCGAACCCCGGGTCGCGCCCGGGCCCGCCGGTTGAGCCTGTCGAAACCGGGTGAGTTGCCTACCCAGACCCGCCACGGGCCCCCGACGGGAGTAGTTTGGCCGCGGTAGGGCCGGGGGCCCGGCGCATCCGGGCGCAGCGGGTGCGCATCCACTAGCTGAGGAATGACCCGCCATGTTGCGAAAACTGGGCGTGAGCGTCGCCCGCCACCGACTCATCGCCCTGTTGTGCTGGGTGGTGGCGCTCGCCGCCTGCCTGGCTACGGCCCTGCTCGGCGTCACCGGCGAGAGCCTCTTTCAGCGCCTGTCCAGCGCGGGCCCGTCGGTGGAGGGCGAGGCGCAAACCGCCAACGACCTGATCGAGGGCCCGGCCGACCAGCAGACCGAGTCCCTCTCGCTGCTTGTGCACCCCACCGACCTCGGCTCGCCCGACCTCGCCGCGATCCTCAATTCCGCCACCCTGCGGCTCGAGCAGGTCGACGGGGTCAGTCAGGTGGTCAACCCTCTCGTCATCCCGCCGCTGCCCGACGGCAGCCCCAATCCGGCGGCGGCACCGCTGCTCTCCGCCGACGGCGCGGGGATGCTCCTGACCGTGGCCATGGACACCACCGACGGAACCGTCAGCGACCCGCTGCTCACCTATGTGGAACGCCGCCTCCAGGTGGCCGCCGACGAGATCGGCCAGCTCGACCCGAATGCCCAGGTGGAGGTCGGCGGAACGCCCCTGATCGTGGAGTCGCTCGTCGCCGTTGCCGAGGCCGACCTGCAGAAGGGCGAACTGATCGCCCTGCCGATCGCGCTGCTGGTGATGCTGATCATCTTCGGCGGCTTCCTCGCGGCCGGCATCCCGCTGGTCGGCGCCATCGCGTCGATCATCGGCGCGCTCGGGATGCTCTACGCCTTCACCTATCTGATGGACATCGGCATCACCGTGATGAACGTGATCACCGTGATCGGGCTCGGACTCTCGATCGACTACGGGCTGCTGATGGTCAGCCGGTTCCGGGAGGAGTTCCGGGCGCGGGTGGGCGGCGGCGGCCCCGGCGCCCCACCTGGACCGCACGGGGAGCCGTTCCTGGACCTGCCGCCGCTTGAGACCGGGGAGCTGGCCACCCTGCCCCACCACCGGCACAGCCGTCACGAACTGATGCTCCAGGCCGTGGGCAGCACGGTCAACACGGCCGGCCGCACGGTGCTGTTCTCCGGGCTGACCTTCGCGATCGCGACGGCGGGCCTGCTTGTGTTCGAACCGTCGATCATCCGGGCGATCGCCATCGGGGCGATCTGCGTGGTGCTCATCGCCATCCTCACCGCGCTGGTCCTGGTCCCGGCGCTGCTCGGCTACCTCGGCGAACGGCTGGTGCAGCCCGGCGTGCTCACCCGCATCCCCGGAGTCGGCCGGTGGCTCACCCGCTTCGGTGACATCGCGCCGGAGGAAGGCGTCTTCTCCAAGCTGGCCCGGCTCGTGCAGCGGGCGCCGGTGCTCGTCGCGCTCGGCGGCACCGCCGTGCTGCTGCTGCTGAGCAGCCCGGTGCTGTCGATGACGGTCGCCAACAGCGCCGACGACGCCATCCCGCCCTCGTCCAGCCAGTACGACTTCATCACCACCCTGAACGAGGAGTTCCCGCTGGCCACAGCACCCCGGGTGCAGCTGGTGTCGAGCACCGACGAGGCCGGAGCGACCGCCTGGGCCACCGAGGTCGCCACCCTGCCCGGGGTGACGGATGTCGCGCCGCCGGTCGAGACGAACGGCTACTGGGTGTCCAGGGTCGCCGTCGACACTCACGAGGGCACCGACGTGGTGCGCCAGATCCGCGCCGACCGGCCGGCCTTCGACAACTGGGTCGGCGGCGCCGACGCGCAGGCCGTGGACTACCTCGACTCGTTGGCCAACGGGGCGCCCTGGGCGGTACTCATCATCGCCCTGGCCACCTTCGTGCTGCTGTTCCTGATGACCGGATCGGTGATCATCCCGCTCACCGCCTTGGTGATCAGCGCAATCTCCCTGGGCGCGGCCGCCGGCATCCTGGTGTGGGGGTTCCAGGAGGGCAACCTGTCGGGCCTGCTCAACTTCGACCCCGACACGATCTCCGGGGTCGACGCCCTCGTGCTCACCCTGGTGCTCACCTTCGGCTTCGGCCTCGCCATGGACTACGAAATGTTCCTGCTCGCCCGCATCAAGGAGCACCACGACCGCGGCGAGAGCACCCGCCTGTCCATCGAGACCGGTCTGCAGAGCTCCGGCCGCATCATCACCTCGGCCGCGTTGATCATCGTGCTGGTCTTCGCGGGTTTCGCCACCGGTGAGCTGATGCAGATGAAACAGATCGGCACCGCCCTGGCCGTGGCGGTGCTGCTGGATGCGACGCTGGTGCGGATCGTGCTCGTGCCCGCGGTCATGACCTCCCTCGAGCGCGTCCTCTGGTGGGCCCCGCGCTGGACCGCCCCCATCCACACCCGCTTCGGCCTGAGCGAATAGCCCGGGTCCGCGCCGCCTCGCGCCTCGCCGGCCGCAACTGGTCCCGCTGCGGACTTGTGCACCCGGCACACCGGGGCCAGATGTCCGCATCGGGTGCACGTGCCCCAAAAGGCGGTCGGGGCGGGCCGCCCGACCGGCGTGGTTGACTCAACCCATGGCATCTCGGGGGCGAACGGCGCGTGACCGCGCCCCGGGCGGTGCCGGCCCGTTCGCGTTCGCCCCCTTCCGCTGGTTGCTCACCGCCCGCACCATCGCCACCCTGGGCAACGCCGCCGCCCCGATCGCCCTCGCCTTCGCGGTGCTCGACCTCACCGGATCCGCCGTGGACCTCGGCATCGTGGTGGCGAGCCGGTCCATCGCCAACGTGGCCGTGCTGCTGTTCGGCGGGGTGATCGCCGACCGGCTGCCCAAGCACCTGCTGCTCGTCGGCACCTCCCTCGCGGCGGCCGCCACCCAGGCCGGGGTCGCCGCCCTCGTCCTGTCGGGCTCGGCCACGATCCCGCTGCTCGTGATCCTCAGCGTCCTCAACGGGGCCGTGGCCGCCGTCAGCTTTCCGGCCTCGGCCGCGATCGTGCCGCAGACCGTGCCGGTGGCCCAGTTGCGACCGGCCAATGCGCTGCTGCGGCTGAGCCTCAACGGCGGCGCGATCCTCGGCGCCAGCCTCGGCGCGATCCTGATCGCCGCGGTCGGCCCGGGCTGGGGGCTCGCGCTCAACGCCGCATCCTTTGCCCTGGCCGGCATCGTCTTCGCATTCGTGCGCACGCCGAACGCGCCACGCACCGTCGACGCTGCCGTCCCGGCCAGCAGCGTGCTCCGTGAGCTGCGCGAGGGCTGGCAGGAGTTCTCCAGCCGCACCTGGGTGTGGGTGGTCGTGGCCCAATTCGCCCTCGTGAACGCCGCATTCGTGGGGGCGATCGCGGTGCTCGGCCCGCTCGTGGCCGACGACAGCTTCGGCCGCGCCGCCTGGGGACTGATCATCGCCGCCGAAACCGTGGGCCTGGCGCTCGGTGGGCTGCTCGCCCTGCGCTGGCGGCCGCGGCACGCCCTGGGCATCGGGGTGGGCCTGGTCGCGGTCACCGCCCTGCCCATCGTGGGACTCGCGATGGTGCCGCTGGTTCCGCTGCTCGTCATCGCGTTCCTTCTCGGCGGGGTGGCCATCGAGCAGTTCGGGGTGGCCTGGGACCAGTCGCTGCAGCAGAACATCCCGCCGGCCAAGCTCGCCAGGGTGTACTCCTACGACGCCGTCGGCTCGTTCATCGCCATCCCGGTGGGGGAGATCCTGGTGGGACCGCTCGCGCACCTCTGGGGAACCACGCCGGTGTTGCTCGGCTGCGCCGCCGTGATCGTGGTCGCGAGCCTCGCGGCGCTCTCCGTCCGCAGCGTCCGCCGGCTCACCGTCGGTGTGCCCGAAGCCGCCGTGCCCGACACCGCCGTGCCCGACATCACACCGCCCGACACCGCAGTGCCCAATGCCGCAGTGCCCGCTGCCGCCACTCCCTCTGAGCCTTTTGTGCCTGCCGCCAGTCCCGGCAAGCCGCCCCGCCCGGCGCCAGGCCAGGCCTAACTGTTCCCGCTGCGGACTATTGCGCCCGGTGCGCCGGGCGCAATTGTCCGCACGGGGCACTGTTGCGGCCGAATGGCGCGCGCGGCCACCCGCATCCGGCGGCCGCCTGCGGTCAGTCGCCGGTGGTCAGGATGCTGACGCCGGCGTCGCGCAGCTCGGCAAGGGTTCGATCGCCGGCCGCGGTGTCGGTGATGATGCCCGCGATCTCGCCGAACGGCAGCACCCGGTAGGGCGAGGCCACCCCGATCTTCTCGGCGCTCGCCAGCACGTAGGTGTCGGCCGCCCGGCCCGCCAGGGCGCGTTTCATCGCAGCCTCCTCCACGTCGCCGGTGGTCAGGCCGGCGGTGGGGTGTACCCCGGTGACGCCGAGCAAGAACAGGTCTGCCGTGATCGCCTGGGCGGCTTCGACCGCGGCGGCGCCGCAGGTCACCGCGGAGTGCTTGAACAGCCGGCCGCCCAGCAGGAACACCTCGATGCCCTCGTGGGGCACCAGTGCGGCGGCGATCGTGGGGCTGTGGGTGATGATCGTGCAGATCAGGGTCGGTGGCAGCGCCTGCACCACCGCGAGGGTGGTCGTGCCACCGTCCAGGATCACGGTGCTGCCCGGCACGATCAGCCGGGCCGCACGCGCGGCGACACGGTCCTTGCTGTCGGGCTCCACGAGCGTGCGCTCGGCATACTGCGCCGCTGCGGGCGACACCGGCAGGGCGCCGCCGTAGACCCGCTGGCACAGGCCCGCGGCGGCGAGCTCGCGCAGGTCACGGCGCACGCTGTCGTCGGAGAGTCCTAGTTCCGCGGCGATCTCCTTGGCCACGACCTTGCCGTCCTGGGCAAGCCGGTTGAGCAGGAGGGCCTGGCGTTCCGCTGCGAGCATTCCACATTCCTTCCGACTTGTTCACGTTTCTGCACGTTGTACTACTGTAGCGGACATGACCAGCTCCCTGATGATCCTCATCGCCGGCCCCTACCGTTCGGGCACCGGCGACGACCCCGTGCTCCTCCGCCAGAACCTCGACCGCCTCGAGGAGGCGGCCTGGCCGATCTTCCAGGCCGGGCACCTGCCGATGATCGGCGAGTGGGTGGCGTTGCCGGTGCTCGCCAGCGCCGGGGTGACGGATGTGGCCCATCCGCTGGCCGCCGGGGTGATGTATCCCACGGCCGAACGCCTGCTCGAGAGGTGCGACGGTGTCCTGCGGCTGCCCGGCGACTCCCGCGGCGCCGACCAGGACGTCGCCATCGCCAGACGCCGGGGCATCCCGGTGTACACCAGCCTGGCCGAGATCCCCGGCATCGCCGAAGCGCCGGAGCACCGGTGACCCCGGTCGCACTCGGGCGACTCGGCGTCGACCTGCCGGACGGTCGGGGGCGTACCGGCCTGGACCAGGTCGGCGCCGGCCTGCACGGCAACCCGGCCGTCAGTGTCGAGCGGGTGGAGGTGACCTCCGACGGGTGGCATGTGCTGCGGCGCACCACCTTCGGCTACCGGCGGCGTGATGGCCGGGTCGTCACCGAGCAGCGGGAAACGTACGACCGCGGCAACGGCGCCACCATCCTGCTCTACGACCCGGACCGGCGCACCGTACTGCTCACCCGGCAGTTCCGCTACGCCGCCTACGTCAACGGCCACGCCGACGGCATGCTCATCGAAACCGCGGCCGGGCTGCTCGACGACGACGCCCCTGAGGTGGCGATCCGCCGGGAGGCCGGCGAGGAGCTCGGCGTGAGGGTCGGCGCACTACGGCACGTGTTCGACCTGTACATGAGCCCGGGCTCGGTCACCGAGCTGGTGCACTTCTATCTGGCCGCGTACGGGGCGGCCGACCGGGTCGACTCTGGGGGCGGCCTGGCCGAGGAGGGCGAGGACATCGAGGTGCTCGAGGTGCCGATCGGCGACGCCCTGGCCATGGTGGCCGACGGCCGCATCGTCGACGGCAAGACCGTCATCCTGCTGCAGTGGGCGGCGCTGACCGGACTCTTCTCGGAGGCGGCCCCGCGCGAGTAAGCAATATCTACCGTACGTACGGTATAGTTACGGCATGAGATCAAGTTCCCGCCCCGAGATTCTGGATGCCGCGCTGCGGGTCGTCGACGCCGTCGGCGGAGCAGACATCACCTATCAGTCGGTGGCCCACGAGGCCGGCCTCACCAAGGCCGGCCTGATGTACCACTTCCCCACCAAGGACGTGCTGATGATCGCCGTGATCGAGCACGTCATCGACCGCTGGCAGGCGGAACTGCAGGCGGTGCTCGGGGTGCCGCTTCTCGAGTCCACGTTGACGGAACGGGTCCATGCATTCGTGAGGTTCGCGGGCGAGGGCGGGGTGACCCAGGGGGAGTTCGTTGTGTTCTCCGAGGCCGTGCGCCGCCCGGAGCTGTCGGCCCCGTGGCTGGAGTATCTGCAGACCTGGTTCGGTTTCGGCGACGGTGTCGACACGACACCGCTGCTCCTGGTCTGGTTGGCCACGAATGGACTCTGGATATCCGAGGCGACGGGGATTCTCTCGATCGGGACGGAACAGCGCGCAGATCTCGTGCGCCGCCTGCTCGGACTCATTGAGGGGGCCTCCCGGTGAAGAAGTGGCTCATCCTCTCTGCCGCGATCGTGCTCGAGGTCACCGCGACGCTGTCCCTGCGCGCGGCCATCGACGATCCCTGGTGGACCGTGCTGGCCGTTGTCGGATACGCCGGTGCATTCGTTGCGCTCTCGCTCCTGCTCCGACTGGGAACGCCCATCGGGGTCGTCTACGGCATCTGGGCCGCAGCCGGCGTCGCCCTCACCGCGGTTATCGCCTCGGTCATCTTCGGCGAGCCCTTCACCTTCATGATCGGTCTGGGAATCGTCATCGTGATCGCCGGAGTGGTCCTGGTCGAGACCGGACACGGCGTTCCCCACACCGAGGATGCGGAGGTGACGCCATGACCTGGCTCTTCCTGGTGGGTGCGATCGTCACGGAAGTCGGCGCGACGATGTCCCTGCGCGCATCCGAGGGGCTGCGAAAGAAACGCTGGATCGCTCCCGTAACGGTCCTCTACATCACAGCGTTCTCGTTCCTCACCGCGGCGCTGGCGAACGGCATGCCGGTGGGGATCGCCTACGGCATCTGGGCCGCATCCGGAGTGGCGCTGACCGCGGTCGGTGCGCACTTCTTGTTCAACGAACGATTGACGTGGCGGATGATCGCCGGCATCGTGCTCATCGCCGTCGGAGTGTTCGTCATCGAGCTCGGCGCTCCGGCACACTGAGCTTCACGAATCAGTCCGACTAGTCGGCCGGATGCTGACCGCGAGTGGCCACCTCGGCCTCGGCGAGCTGGGTGAGCTTCTCGAGGCTCAGGGGCCACTGTTCACCGAACATGCCCGCCCACTCATCGTCCACGTCCACATCCACCGTCAGGGTGGTCACCCCGTCGGTCTCGGCGAACGTGTAGTTCTCGTGGGTGCCGATCAGCCGCTTGGCGTCGTCGCTGGTGGTGTCCTCGATGCCGTTGACGATCTGCCCGCGGTACTCGATCGAGAGGAACTCGTGCGGCCGGTGCTCGACGATCACCCCGACCATGCCGCCCATCTTGCCGTCCTCGTCGTTGCCGAAAAACCGGATCTCGCTGCCGGGCAACCAGCTGCCGAGGAAGTACGACCCCGGATTGAATACGCTGGTCCACTGCCGGTAGGTGGCATCGTCGAGCATCGTCTCCCAGACGATCTCGGCCGGGGCATTGATCTGCGTTGAAAAATGCATGGTTTCCATGGGGGGAGTGTAGCTCCGGTCCCGTTGCTGCGCCCCGGCGGCCTCGGCGAGGCCCTTGAGCTTGGCCAGTCCCTTCGGCCACAGCTCACCGAACAGTTCGGCGTAGGTGTCCGCGGTGTCCACGTCGATCGTCACCGTCGTCGTCCCGTCGGTCTCGCTGAAGGAGTAGGCCTCCCGCGCGCCGATCAGCTGCCGGGCCTCACGGCTGGTGGTGTCATCGACGTCGTTCACGATCTGACCCTGGTACTCGATCAGAACGAACTCGTACGGACGGTGTTCGGTGATCACCCCGAACATGCCGTTGAGGCCGTTCATTTCACCGTCGGGATTGCTGCCGAGAAACCGGATCTCGCTGCCGGGCAACCAGGTGCCCTCGAAGTACGAGTCCGGGTTGAACACGCTCGTCCACTGCCTGTAGGTGGAAGCGTCGAACATCGTCTGCCAGACGACGGCGGCCGGCGCATTCACCAGGATTGAGAAATGCTGCGTCTCCATGCGGTGAGTGTAGCTCCGGCCGCGTCGTGCTCCTAGGGCTCGGCACGCGGGCCCGAACACCGAGGGCAGCCAATTGTTCGAATATGTTTTCCCATACACACCTGTGGATAACCCTGTGGACAGGGTGTGGAAAACCCCGGAATCACCGCGCCAAGGCTGTGGATTGGGCTGTGGAAAAGCTGGGGAGAGAGCTGTGCACTTCTCTGGAATGATCCGGCGCGGCGATGTCGAACCAGCGCCGAGCTCGTGCTAGCAGTCTCGAAGGCGGATTCGCCTCAGCGCGGCTGGCGCGCGGCCCGCGAGTGGCCCGGAAATCTGTGGTCACGGATGGAGGCGCAGAAGGTCTAGCCTGATCCAAAGCGGCACTGTGGCCGCGGGGGGCACGCACCGGCGCGGAGCCCCGGAAAGCGGCCAGTGAGTTCGACGGATGTAACACGATCGGCGGAATTCGATGCCTTCGGCCCCTGGGTGGACCGGGTACACGACGCCACAGAGCTCCCCGGCCTGTACCGGGACTATCCGGTGGATTTCGCCACCAGCCAGCTCGTGCTCAAAGTTCCCCGCAACATCAGCCGCCGCGACGCACAGCCCACGATGGACCTCTACGACCACCTGATCATCGTGGCCCCTGACACACTTGTCGTGTTGAGCCGCGCGGACCCCGACACCGGCGGGAGCGCCCTCGGCTACACCGAGCGCACCCTCGGCTACGGCGATGTCGTCGCGGTCACCGACACCGTCGACCTGGTCGACGGCCGCATCGACATCCTGGCCCGCACTGGCGAGACCCTCACCGTGCCGTACAACGGGTCGTCTGAACAGGTGATCACCCACCTCATCGACGTGCTGAGCGAACTCTCGCTGGCGGCGCTGCGGCCCACGCTGACCGTGACGCTCCCCGAGGCGGATGCCGCGCCGGCCGACCTCGATCTGCTCGACCTGGGCAAGGAAGATGTGGGCCTGGTCACCTCCTACTTCGACGTGATGCGCCACGAGTTCGGGGCCACCCTGCTCGCTGCCCACGGCCGTGAAGTCCTGCCGCCCAACGGCGGCCTGGTCAGTCGGGTCGCGCACGCCATCTATCCGATGACCCTGCACGGAGCGGTGCTCTGCCGCACCGAGCGTGAGCTGCACATAATCGGCCGCAAGGGCTGGTTGGTGCGTGGAAACACCCCCGACCTGTCCTGCGCGCACACGACAATTCCGCTGGCCGCGATCGATGAGATCGGGCTGGTGCCGCACCCGACCTACCCGGGCGCCTCCGTTGTCACCCTCCACCTGGGCGCGGCCAGGATCGACATGGTGCTGCCTGCCGGATCGGCCGCCGTGCAGGCGCTCGTCGCGTAGCGTTCGTGTGGCCGCGGTCATTCCCAAGACCCGGCCGCGCGGTTATCGTCGGTGGCATGAAGCTCATCACCTACGCCGGCGGCACGATCCTTACCGGCGACGACGTCGCGGAGGCCTTGCTCGACTACGTCACCGCGCACTCCCAGGGTGAGGAGAGCATCGCGGTGGACATCCAGGTGCTCGAACCCGACGGCAGCACCCGCACGCACACTCTCGTGCTCGGACCGGCCACCGAACTCGATGTGGCGGATGTCGCGGAGGACACGCTCGCGGGCGAGATCGCGCTCTTTCCCCTGCCAATATTCCCGCCCAGCCACATCCTCGCGGTGAAGGAGCCATCGGCCGAGACCGAGGCAGAGGCCGAGGCGCACGCGGCCGACTTCAACAGGGCGGTCGAGGAAATCGACCAGGGCACCGACGGGCTGTTCGACCGTTGAGGCCGGGCGGAGCCGCGTGTCGTAGCCAGCGCGGCCGCCTCGGCCTACACTCCGTCGTGAGACACCGGGCCGCGCCGGTACTCGGATCGTGCGGGCCCTCCAGTCAAAACGAGGAATGTGATGGGCAAGTTCATCTACGGGACGCCGGCGATCTCGGTAGAGATCGACGACCGCACACTCGCGCATCTCAAGGTCGTGATCGTGGCCAAGTTGCGCCGCGGCGAAAGTTTCGCATTCTCCTGGGAAAGGTCGAAGGACTCGGGCAGCGGCCACAGCTCCATCTGGCTGAACCCCGCGGTACCCCTCGATTTCGAGTTCTCCGGCAAGCGCGAGCCTTCCCTCAACCGCACCTGGATCGACGAGCTCGTGCAGGTGGCGAACACCCCGGCGGGCCTGCGCATCCTCCCCGAACCGCCCGAGCAGACCCCGCGACCCGACTGACCAGCAAACTCGGCGCCGCGCGCCTCAGGTGAGGTCGTCGAAGTCGCCGCGCACCCAGCCCCAATGTCGATCGGCCGACCGGCGCACGACGTCACGGGCATCCGCCGCGATCACGTTGTCGAAGTTGCCGTACAGCCGGTCGAAGTCGAAGCCCTCCAGGGTGCGGGCGATCCGCTCCACCACCGGACCCGACAGCGGCAGCCGGTTGGGGTAGCTGCGCATGAAACTCACCGACGTGCGGTCGGGGTTGGCGAACACGGTGTCGCCGCTGAGCAGCACGCCCCGCCCCGCCGCACCGGCCGTCCAGTGCAGCACCCCGCTGCCGGGGAAGTGACCGCCCACCTGCATCAGCGTGACTCCGGGCAGCAGACGCACCCGGCTCGACCACGTCCGGATCACCGGGTCGGGCCGGGCCAGCCAGGCCAGGTCGGCCTCGGCCACCAGCACCGGCACGCCGCCGAGCGCCCGACTCCACTCCACCTGCACGCCGAACATATGCGGATGGCTGGCCACGATCGCGCGCACCGGCCCGCGTTCGAGCACCCGGCTGGCGATGTCGTCGTCCACGAAGCCGATCGGGTCCCAGAGCACGCTGCCCGTGGGGGTGCAGAGCAGCTTGGCCTGCTGGCCGATGCCCACGGCCGGGGTGCTCTCGATGCCGAACAGGTCGGGCTCCAGTTCGAGGAGGTCGGCCCGGTACCCCGCCTCGTGCAGGTCGGGGAGCGTGGTCCACCGCTGGCCGGTGGCCGGCACCCACTGGCGTTCATCGGCGCAGATGGCGCAGACGCCGGTGTTCTCGGCGTGCTCGACGCCGCAGGTGGCACAGATCCAGAAGCTCACGGGGGTTCCTTCCGCAGGTGTCACAGACATCCGGTGCCGTCAGTATGCCGCCGGGGCGCCGAGTTGCCCACCCGCGGACGAACTGCCCTGCCACGGCGGGGCATGTCGTCCGCAGCGGGGCAGGTCGCGGCTCATAGGAGCAGGAACACCCCGGTGGCCACCAGCCACAGCGACCACACCACGTACGCGACCGGGGTGAGGTGGGCCGCCAGCGCCCACCCGGCGCGCTCGAACGGTCCCACGAACTCGAAGGAGCACAGCACGAGCACCGCTCCGGCCACGATGCCCACGATGCCCAGCCAGTCCGGCAGGAGATAGGTCTGGGTGATCGAGACGCCGACGAGAATGCTCCAGGCGCCGGTGAACAGCAGCCCCAGGTGTTCACCGACCGCCACACCGAGGTAGCGGTTGAAGGCCTGGAAGACCACGTCGATGGACTCTTTGCGCGCGGGCGACGCATCCGCCTCGGCCTCTGCCCTGGCGAGGTACGGCACCAGGAACGGCCAGCGGATCAGGCCCAGGAACTGCACGAGCGCCGCCAGCACCCCCACGAGCGAACCGACGGACAGCAGGGTGGACTCGGCGCCGAGCAACGCGAACGGCAGCAGCCCGGCCAGCAGCGCGAGGAGGACCGCCGTCATGGCGAACACCCACCAGAGCAGCACCAGCCGGGGGCCGCCGCGGCGGAACCGCTCGAGCACCTCGGCGGTGGGCCGGCGCAGGATGTCGGGATAGTCGAAGGTCATCGCGAGGCCGATGAACGCGGCGTTGAAGACCAGCGGCAGCACGATCAGCAGCACGGCTGCCGCGACGATCTCGGTCACAACCCACCTCCGTTGCCCGCTCCCAACCGAACGTAGGCAAGCGGGGTGCCGCCCGCAAGCCCCTTGCGGCCGTCGTCCGCACCGGGGCACCTCCCGTGCGCTGGCGTTCGCGCCTCAGCGCGGGGTGAACGCCGCGTGGAAGAGCCCCCAGGCCCGCCGGGCCACAGCCGGACGGTCGGCGGCATCGCTGCGGGCCAGCACCCCGGCCAGCATCGACACCGCGAGGATCACATCGGCGGTGACGACGTGCTCGCCGATCCGGCCGGCCGTCTGCTCGCGCACGAGGAGGCGCGCCACGATGGCGTTGAGCCGCTCGTCCAGGTGCACCGCGCGGGGATCGTGGGCGTCGGCCATCACCAGATCGATGAGAGCCGTCGAGGCGAGCGCCTGGTCGATCACCCGGTCCAACAGGTCGTCGAGGGTGCTCTCCGGCCGGGCCACGAAGGTCTCGAGTTGCGCGAGGTTCTCGTCGAAGATGGCGATCGCCAGTGCGGTTCGATCGGGGAAATGCCTGTAGAGACTGCCCTGGCCCACACCGGCCCGGCGGGCCACGGCGCTCAGCGGCGCGGAGAAGCCGTCGGCGGCAAAAACCTCCCGCGCGGCGGCGAGGAGCGCACGCCGGTTTTCCGGTCCGGCGCTCGGTCCCCGGTTCGCTTTGGAATTTGTGGCCACCGAGGTAGGTTACATCCGGACAGCGTTGTCCGGATCGAGGAGGAAGTCGTGAGCGCCCACTGGGATCGCGACGTTAACTTGCCATCACCGCCGCCGACGCGGCCCGCACCGCCCTGCTCATCCCCAAAGAAAAGGAACCCCTCGCATGACTCAGACCACTCTCTCCGCAGACTCCTCGGTGGGCACCTGGCTCGACGACCCGACCGGCGGCCCGATCCTGCGTGACCTCCTCGCCCAGGCCGGCCAAAGCGCCGACGTGCTCAGGCCCGTGCGCCGCCTCGCGCTCAAGCGCCTGGTCAAGCTCAGCAAGGGCACCTTCCCGCCCGAGCTGATCGACGAACTCGTGCGCCGGGTCGAGGCCGGCGACGTTCCCGTGTCCGACACGACGGATGCGCCGGCGCCCGCCGAGCCCGCCGCATCCGGCCCGGCGCCGGTGGAGCGCCCGGAATGGGTCGAGCGCATCGATGCCGGCCGGTTCACCGGCAAGACCGTCATCGTGACCGGAGCGGGCTCGGGCATCGGGCGGGCCACCGCCTCCAGGGTCGCCAGGGAGGGTGGCCGGGTGATCGCCGTCGACATCTCGCAGGAACGCCTCGACGACTTCGTGGCCGAGTTCGCCGGCGCGGACATCGTGCCGGTGGTCGCGGACATCACCGACGACACCGCCATCGCCGCGATCGTCGAGGCCGCCGGCGGCCAGATCGATGCCCTCGCCAACGTCGCCGGCATCATGGACGACATGACCCCGGTGCACGAGGTGACCGACGCCGTCTGGCAGCGGGTGTTCGCGATCAACGTGGACGGCAGCATGAAGCTCATGCGCGCCGTGGTTCCCGGGATGCTCGAGCGCCAGTCCGGCTCGATCGTCAACGTGGCCTCCGAGGCGGCGCTCCGCGGCTCCGCGGCCGGGGTGGCGTACACGGCGTCCAAGCACGCGGTCGTGGGGCTGACCAAGAGCAGCGCGTACATGTACGGGCCCAGCGGCATCCGGGTGAACGCGGTGGCCCCCGGCCCCGTCATCACCAACATCGAGGCGAAGTTCGCGTCAGAGCTCGGTGCCCAGCGGGTGCGCGCCGGCATGGCCGTCTTGACCGACGCCGTCGAGGCGGATGCGCTCGCCGCGTCGATCACCTTCCTGCTCAGCGACGACGGTGTGAACGTCAACGGCCAGGTGCTGGCCAGCGACGGGGGCTGGTCGGTCGCCTAGTCGCCTGGTCTCGACAAGCTCGACCAACGGAAGGGTCGCGACCCCTCCCGCTGGTCGAGCTTGTCGAGACCTCGTGACGTGTTGTCGCGAACGCGGTTGACTCGCGGGATCTCGACAGGCTCGATCAGCGGGGAGGTTGAGCGCGTAGCCGGTACCGCCCGGTAACCACCCCGATCAGCCACTCGATCGGGCCCTTGCCCACGAATCGCCACCAGAGAATCCCCACGAGCGGCACACCGAGCACGAGCACGATCCAGGCGACGGGATCGGTGGTGCCGAAGCTGATCCCGTTGTCGGACATCCACGCGACCACGGCCACCTGGAACACGTACAGCGACAGCGAGATCGACCCGATCGCCTCGAAGGGCAGGAACACCGCACGCACCACGGCCGCGGTTCGCCGCCCCCGCAGCGATGCGAGCAGGATGATCACGCCCAGCACCCCGAGCACCAGCCCGGCGTCGTGCAGGGTGTCGAGGTAGCTGCCCGACGGGCTGAACTCCTCGCCGGTGGCGCCGCGCCACAGCGGGCCGAGCCACCAGGCGGGCACCGCGATCGCCAGCAGAATCCAGCCGGCGCGGCGGCCGCCGAAGCGGATGCGGAACAGCAGCGCCCCGAAGAGGAACCACGGCAGCAGGTTGGTCACCCGGTAGTGCGGGCTGAGGAACAGCCACTCGAGGAGGAAGCTTGCCGGGGTGCGCTCACCCACAGTGATCAGCGGACCGGTGGCGGCCAGCATCAGGTTGTTGAGCGGTGCGCCGAACACCAGCACCGCCGCCAGCACGGCGATCAGCGTGCGGGTGCCCAGCAGCACCAGAGGCGTGCCAATGGCGAGCACGATGCCCAGGAAGGACAGCACGATCGCGATCCAGCTGCCCCAGGTGGCCAGCAACAGGCCGAGCAGCACCAGGATGGCACCCCGGATGACGTTCTGCAGGATCACGGTCCGTACGTTCGCCGGGCTGGGTCCGGCCTTCGCCAGCACGATCGCCGCGGCGGCACCCATCGTGGTGGCGAACAAGGGGGAGGCCACGTCGTTCAGCTGGCCCTGCAAAAACGCCGTGGCCGCGGGCTGGTCGACCATGATGGGGCCGGCATGGGCGATGAGCATGGCCATGATGGCCACGCCGCGTGCCACATCGGGCACCAGGTACCGATCCCGCTGCAGGCGGGGAGCCAGGGGAACCACAACTGCGGACCCGGTCATGCGGTCACCTCTCGACGGTGGTCGTCTGGAACCCCGCCTGAGCGGGCGCTGATTGCATGTGCACTCACCGTACTGCAGGTCTCGGCCAACCTGTCCGGTGAGGCAAAGTCAGCGCTGGCGCCGGTATAGCTTGACGAGCAGCACCGCCGCGACGGCGACGATCAGCGCGCCGAACACCGGATGCATGTCCTTCGACAGGCTCTGTGCGCCGTCCGGCCGCAGCACCCAGATGGCCAGTGGAGCGGCATAGGCCAGCGCGAGCAGGCCGGCCCACCAGCGCAACGCCCGGACACGCCTGTCACGCAGGGTGCCGACGAGCACGAGTGCCACGGGGATGACGGCGAGCATCGAGAACTGGCCGATGACCATGACGGGGATCGCCCAGAGCGAGATCTGCACGTACCGCGGGGCGCGGCGGGAGGTGGGAGCCAAGGGAGCGGGCGTGGGGATTGAGGACATGGTGGGATCCGTTCAGTTTGAGGTGGACGTGGACGTGGAGGTAGCGGTCGAACGGGCGATGCCCGCGACCCCGGCACCGATGAGGGCGAACGCCGCGGTGCCGAGGAACAGCCACGAGAAACCACTGGTCAGCGCTTCGGGCACAGCGGCTCCAGACGCTTCGAGCGCACCGGTACGGGCCGCCGCGAGGGAGGCGAGCAGCGCCAGGCCCAGCGCGCCGCCGATCTGCTGGCTCGTGTTGATGAGTCCACCCGCGAGGCCAGCCTCGCCGCCCGCGACACCGTCGACGGACAGTTGGGTGGCGGTGATGAAAGCGCCGCCGAGACCGACCCCGATGACGAGGCTGGGGCCGAGGATGTGCACGGCGAAGTCGGCGTCACTCGGCACCGCTGCCAGCCAGAGGAGGCCGGCCGCGAGAAGCAGCAGGGAGCCGATCAGCGTGCGCTTCATGCCCAGCCGGCCCACGAGTGCGGGGGCGATCCCGGCGACGAGCACCAGGGCGCCGGCGAGCGGCAGCTGGCTGAGGCCGGCGGTCAGGGCGTCGTAGTGGAGCACGGCCTGCAGGTACACCGAAAGGGCGAAGAACAGGGCCACCATCGCCGCGCCGAGCAGCAGCATCACGAGGTTGCCGGCGCTGAGGTTGCGGTTGCGGAACACGCCCAGCGGTACCAGCGGCTCGGCGGTGCGGCGCTCGATGACGATGAACGCGGCGCCGAGCGCGAGGGCGGCGGCGGCCAGGCCCAGGGTGAGCGGATACGCGAAGCCGACCGTCTCGATGCTGCTGAGCGCACCGACCGCGGCGACCAGCGCCCCCGTGATGGTGATCGCGCCGGGGAAGTCGAGCCGGGAAGGGGTTACGGCGGGGTCGCGGTTGATCAGGATCGGGATGGCGACGAGCACGAGCAGCCCCACCGGCACGTTGACGAAGAACACCGCCTGCCAGCCGAAGCTCGCGGTCAGCACGCCTCCGAGCAGCACGCCTGCCGCCGACCCGATGCCGGCCACGGCGCCCCAGATGCCAAGAGCCTTCGCCCGGTCGGTGCTCGCGGGGAACAGTTGGGTGAGCAAGGCCAGCGCCGCGGGGGCGAGCAGCGCGGCGGATGCCCCCTGCACGGCGCGGGCACCCAGCAGCATCCCGCCGGTGAGGGAGAGGCCCGCGAGGACGGAGGCTGCGACGAAGCCCGCGGTGCCGAGGAGGAACAGCCGACGGTGGCCGTAGCGGTCGGCTAGCCGGCCGCCGAGGAGGAGCAGGCCGCCGAACGGCAGCACGTAGGCGGTGATGACCCAGGCCAGGGCCACGGTGTCCAGGCCCAGCTGGCCGCCGAGCACGGGGAGGGCGATGTTGACGATGGACGCGTCGAGGACGACGAGGAACTGCGCCAAGGCCAGCACGGTGAGGGCAGCCCAGCGATGGCTGCTCCGCGGAGTCGGTGGGAGCGCCCCGGTGAGGGTGCGCGTCGGGCGGGTGATAGGGCTCATGATGGGTACCTTTCATGGAGAGAGTGACTGGCCACTCACTATTTTGGACAAACGAAAACGGAGCGGGTCCTGGCGGTTCAGGCGGGGTGGCGGATGCCGTGCGACAGGATCGTCGCCCACTCGTCGGGCACCGTGTCGATGCCGGCCGTGACGATGAGGTGGCAGAGCTGCCCATAGGCCACGAAGCGCTGCACGGCGCTGTCGCTCGCCCCTGAGCGGGTCTTGGCGAAGCGGGTCACCCTCTTCAGCCCGGCGCGGAGAGCCTGGCCGATCTCCGGGATGTCGGCGACGGACTGGGCGTGCACCTGGAGCAGCAGCAAGGTGCGGTCGCTGATGAGTTCTGCGTAGGCGCCGCCCATCGCGTCCAGCACCGCATCGGGCCCCTGGTCCGCCGCAGCGTCGGCCCCGGCCGCGAGTGTCTCGAGGATGCGCTCGAAGCAGTCGTCGAGCGCCGCCACGAACAGTCGTTCCTTGCTCGGGAAGAGCTTGAACACGTAGGCGGGGGAGATGCGGGCGTCGCGGGCGACATCGGCGATGGTGGTGCCGTGGTAGCCGCCGCGGGCGAATTCGCGCACGGCGCTCGCCGCGACGACGGGCATCCGCAGTTCGGCGGTGGAGAGAGTTGACATGAGAGTGACTGTACACTCACTCTCCCGACGTTCGCAAGTGGGTGTCTGGCAGGCCCCGCCAGTACCTGCTCCGACAGAACCTGTACCGATACCGCACCGGGGCTTTGACTGGAGTCACCCAACCGCACCGGTTCCCACGCGAAAGAAGCAGCATGACGACGACAGCCACCACGCCCCGCCCGACTCGGGTGCACACCGGCGCGATCCTCGCGATCATCCTGGTCAGCTATTTCATGATCATCCTGGACAACTCGATTGTGTTCACCGGCCTGGCCCGCATCCGGGACGACCTCGGCTTCAGCACCGCGGGGCTCTCCTGGGTGCAGAACGCCTACACGCTCGTTTTCGGCGGCCTGCTGTTGCTGGGCGCCCGCGCCGGCGATGTCTTCGGCCGACGCCGCATGTTCATTCTCGGCCTGTCGATCTTCGCGCTGGCCTCCCTGGCCATCGGTGCCGCGCCCTCGGCCGAGTGGATGCTCATCGCCCGGGCCGTGCAGGGAGTCGGCTCCGCGATCCTCGCGCCGGCCACCCTGTCCCTGCTCACCGCCAGCTTCGCCGAGGGACACGCCCGCACCCGTGCCGTGGCCGCCTATGGCTCCGTGGCCGGCATCGGCGCGAGCGTGGGCCTGGTGCTCGGCGGCGTGCTCGCCGACCTCACCTCCTGGCGGGTCGGCTTCCTGATCAACGTGCCGATCGGCGCGCTGATGATCATCGCCGCGCTGCGCTTCATCCCCTCGTCGACGCGCCAGTCCGGCCGGTTCGACGTGCTCGGCGCCATCACCTCCACCCTGGGCATGACCGCGCTGGTCTACGGCATCGTCCGCTCCGCCGAAGACGGCTGGGCCGACCCGCTCACCCTCGCGGCGGTCGCCGCCGGCGTGCTCTTGCTGGCCCTGTTCGTGCTCATCGAGTCCAAGGCGGCCCAGCCGATCATGCCGCTGCGCCTGTTCCGCAACCGGCAGCGCTCCGGCGCGAACGGCACCCGGATGCTCTTCCTCGGCGCCATGCTCGGCTACTTCTTCTTCATCACCCAGTACCTGCAGGGCGTGCTCGGCTTCAGCCCGTTGCAGGCCGGGCTCGGCTTCCTGCCGATGACCGTGGTGAACTTCGCCGTGGCGCTGGGCATCCCGCGGCTCACCCGCCGGTTCGGCAATTCGGCGCTGCTCGTCACCGGCATCGGCATCACCTTCGTCGGGATGCTCTGGCTCGGCCGGGTCGGCGTCGACAGCGAGTACCTCACCGCGGTCGCCCTGCCCATGGTGCTCATCGGCTTCGGCCAGGGGCTCGCCTTCGCACCGATGACCGCGGCCGGCGTGGCCGGGATCGAACCCCGCGACGCCGGCGCCGGCTCCGGCCTGGTCAATGTGGCGCACCAGCTGGGCGGCTCGCTCGGCCTCGCGGTGCTGGTGGCCGTCGCGGCCGGGGTGACCGGCGGCGGTGACAGTGCGGCCGCCGTGGCCCGGGAGGCCTCCGCTGCCCTCACGACCGGCGCGCTGCTGCTCGGGCTGGCCCTCGTCGTGGCCGCCGTCTTCGTGGTGGACCGGAAGCGGTCAGGGCCCCGCGTGAGGTGAGGTCCCAGCGACGCCGTAGCGGTCGCCCGCCGCGGACATCCGCCGCGGTCGCCCGCCTTCTCGCGGCACGGTTTATGCCCGGCGGCACACGGTATAACTCGTGCCGCCGGGACTATCGCGTGCCGCCGGGGCCGACGCGTGCCGCGAGCCGGGCCGCCCCGGGCCGCGCCGGGCGGGTCAGCCCAGGGCCACGAGCACCGTGAGGCCCGCCAGTACCGCGCACAGCGGCGCCATGGTCCACCGTTCCGGGCGCGACCGTGAGGCCGCGTTCAGCACGATGCCGAGCAGGAAGTACCCGGCCAGGACCCAGGTCGCGACTGTGACGACCCCGGGCCACGGGATGACGTCGGCCAGCCCGGCCCGCTGCAGCACCAGCACCGCGAAGATCAGGTAGAGACCGATCGAGGTGGCGCTGCCCAGGCGTTTGCGGATCGGCAACACCCGGTCCTGGCCGCCCCAGGCGAAGTGCCCCAGCGGCGCCCCGGCGATGAGTGCGGCCTGGAAGACGATCAGGCCGGCCATGAGCACGCAGAAGACAGCGGCCGCGCCGGTCGCCACCGCGTCGCTCACGGCCGCGCCCCCGTCGGCTGGGCCGGCTGCCCCGCGCGGTCGCTGAGTGCCAGAAGCAGCGTCAGCCCGAACAGCACCGCCGTGAACGGCGCCCAGCCGAATCGTTCCCAGGGGCTGGACGAAGCCAGGTTCATGAGCGCGCCCAGCGCGAGATACCCCACCAGCGCACAGGTTCCCCAGCGACTCAGCGCGGATGGCACGCGCACGATTGCGAGCCCACCCCGAGCGAGCACGATGACGGCTGCGGCAATCCAGATGACCGCGCTCACGGCGGTGACCATCCGCAGCTCGGCCGGCAGGGCGCCGGCGTTCGCGCCGCCGAGCGCGGCGGCTCCGAATGGTGCACCGAGCGTCAGGCTGATCTGGAAGGCGACCACGATGAGGAACCCGAGTGCGACGGCAACCGCGGTCTGCCGCCGGGGGAAGAGGCGGTCGCGACGTCGCGAGGCCGTCGAGATGGCGCTCATGAGTGCTCCCGCGCGGGCGCGGCAGCGGGCGTGGCCGCGGGCGAGGCCGCCGACGCCAGGCCGTCGAGAACTCCCAGCGCCTCATCCGCCCAGGCGAGCGAGGCGCGCGCGGCATGCTCGCCGGCCAGCACGGTGAGCAGGATGTACGGCGCATCCGGTCCGGTGTCGGCCTGCAATTCCTCGCGGATGCGGCGCATCTCGGCGAGTTCCGCCTCGGCCGTGGCCCGCGTGTCCGCCACCAGCTGGCGGCAGGCCTCCTCGCCGAGCTGGCGTCCGAAGAACAGCCGCAGCAGCACACCGTTCCGCGGTTTCGGCATCACCGGCGTCTCGGCGAGCAACTCGCGCAGGCGCTCGGTGCCCAGCGGCGTGAGGGCGAACGTGGAGGAGCCGGCCCGGAGGGCCGCCTGGCGCTCGATCAGCCCGTCGCGTTCGAGCGCCGTGAGCGCGGGGTAGATCTGCCCGAAGCTCTCCGCCCAGAAATGCCCGAGGGCATCCCGGATCTGCTCCCGCAGGGCATAACCCGTCATCGGGGCGATGCTGAGGCCGCCGAGGACGGCCATTTGGGTCTGGTCTGACGTTGCCATGAACAGGCTCCCTCTATCTTCTAGATATATCTATCAGATATACGAGGGGAAAGCGAGCCCCTGCCGCAGATCGTTCCGCCGCACATCGATACACTCGTTATAACGTTACGAGCCGTAACGTTATTGGAGGGAACAGTGATGACACCGGACGAGATGGCCACCGGGCCGCAACGCGGGCACGCGCGGGAGCGCGGGCGACCGCGGCATCCCGACATCGATGCGGCCATCATCGCTGCGGCGCTCGAGATGCTCGGTGAGGTCGGCTACGCCGGCTTCAGCATCGCCGGCGTCGCCCGGCGGGCCGGGGTGGGCAAGCCGACCGTGTACCGACGGTGGCCGCAGAAGTCCCAGCTCGTTGTCGAGGCGATGGCCACGCAGATGCCGGGGGAGACCGGCGTGCGCGTCGGCAGCGTCGCCGAACAGCTCCTCGACTACGCCACCCGGCTGTCGGTGACGCTCACGCAAACGCCGCTCGGTCGGGTGCTGCCCGGGCTCGTCGCCGCGATGGCGACCGACCCGCAGCTCGCCGCGAGCTATCGCACCCTGATCGTCGAGCCCACCCGACGGCTGTGGCGGGATGCGGTGCAGCGCGGCATCACCACCGCTGAACTGCTGCCGGACACCGATGTCGAGTTCGTGCTCGACGCGTTGGCCGGCCCGCTGTACGTGCGGGCGCTCATCACCGGGGCACCCGCGGACCCCGACGCGCCCCGGCTCGCCGTGCAGCTCGTGCTCGCCCGCTACGGGATGGCGCCGGCCCACGGCGCGCCCCGGCACCCGTACCGCACCGCGAACGCCAGGGCCACGACATGAGGGCCAACCACGTGCCGGCGGAAGCCCGGCAGGTGAGCGAGGCGTGGCACCAGCTGGCCGCCCGCCCCGCCCCGACCGAGGTCTTCGCTCCTGAGCTCGTGGCGCAGCTGCCCGAACCCGCGCGGCGCTGGCTGATTCACGCCATCCCCACGGGCACACCTCTCTCGGGCTCGGTGCAGGTGACCATGCGCGGCGAGATCAGGCTCGGCGCCTGGCGGCGGTTTTCCGCCCGTCAGGTCATCGTTCCCGGCGCCGGTTATATCTGGGCCGCGACGGCTTGGGTGGCCGGCCTGCCCGTGCGCGGCTTCGACCGGTTCAGCGCCGGCACGGGCGAGATGCGCTGGCGGATGCTCGGGCTCTTTCCCGTGGTGACCGCCGTCGGCGCCGACGTGGCCCGCAGCGCCGCCGGGCGCCTGGCCAGCGAAATCGTGCTCGCCCCCACCGGCTTCCGCTCGGCGGTCTGGACGGTCGGCCGTTCGGCAGATCACGTCATCGGCACCTGGCAGATCGACGGCGAAGAGGAATCCGTCGAACTGGGTATCGGGCCGCGGGGCGAGGTGCAGTCGGCGTTCCTGTCACGCTGGGGGAATCCCGGTGGGGCACCGTTCGGACGATATCCCTTCGGTTGCACAGTGCATACCGAGCAGCAGCACGCGGGTCTGACGCTGCCGGCTACCTTGACCGCGGGCTGGTGGTGGGGCACCGCTCGGCAGGATGAGGGTGAGTTCTTCCGCGCGCGCATCACCGCGGTGCTGCTGAGCTGAGGCCTGGGCCCGCAGGCGGGTCACCGGGTTTCGACAGGCTCAACCAGCGGACGACAGGCTCAACCAGCGGACGACAGGCTCAACCAGCGGACGACAGTCTCAACCAGTGAAGGGCGAGCCGGGGCTGACGCCGAAGACGGTGGACCAGTCGTCTTTGATGCTCACCACGGTCCAGCCGAGCTCGGCGGCCCGGGCGAAGGCCTTTTCGGCACCGGAGGTGTACCCGAATTCGCGCTGGTCGTCGTCGTGCCGAACGATCAACGCAAATTTCGCCGATTCCAGCATCTCGATGTCGACATCCGCATTGCCGCCGGCGAAGACGGGCAGCCGGCCCGTCTGGGCGAAGATGTGCTCCGGCTTGCCGGGGCCGATGTCGAGTCCGCCGAGCACGGATTCGGTCCGGACGATCGTGCCGTCGACGTATCTGTAGTCGGCCGCGGTGCCGATCACGTTCTCCTTGTAGATGCCCCAGGTCTCTTCGGCGAAGGTGCGCATGAAATCCCGTCCGCCGCCGGAGCAGACGAACACCCGGAAGTCGTGGGCCTTGAGGTACTCGATCAGCTCGAGCATCGGCCGGTACACGAGGTCGATGTACGGCACGTCGAACTTGGGCTGCTTGACGGTCTCAAGCCAGACCCGCACCTCGGCGTCGAAGTCGCCCGGGGTCGCACCCGCCCACGAGCGCCCGAATGCGGCGAGCAACGCCGCGATGGTCTCCGGGTCCTGCGCCAGGACTCGGCCGAAGAAGGACCTGTCGCGCTCCACGAGCGCCTTGTAGGGCTGGATATCCGCCAGTGAGGGGTCGGCCGCCACCTCCGTGCCCCACTTGCGAAAGACGAAATCGAACTGCGGGGGAACCGGCTGCTCCGACCACAGCGTGCCGTCATTGTCGAACGCGGCAATGCGGTCGGCCACGTCGACGAAGCCAGGTCCGGGGGTGGTCGCCGTGGTCACGAAGGCACGCACGGCACGCTCCGCCGGTCCGTCGGTCCAGCTCGGTAGGTCGCTGCCGGTCATCGCTCGGCTCCTCTCAGGCAAACGGCGAGCCGCGGATGCCGCGGCGTGTCCGATGAAGACCCTTCACCCGTAATCGAAGATGCGCCTCATCGCCTTGGGGTGAAGCTCAGGGTGAAGCTCGGCGCGAACTCAGTGCGAACTCGGCCAATGATCCGCATTCCCTTGCATTCCCGACGAATTCCAGTAGCGTATGACGTCAGACGTTCTACATCCCGCACACGAGAGGCGAAAATCATGCTTGCAAACCTCACCGGATGGCACATGGTCATCATCCTGGCGATTGTCCTGCTGTTGTTCGGCGCCCCCAAGCTCCCGGGCCTGGCCCGCAGCGTCGGTCAGTCGATGCGCATCTTCAAGAGTGAAGTCAAGACGCTGAAAGACGACGACACGGATGGGACTGACACGGGTGCGACCGACACTGTCGCCGAGCCCATCCCCCTGCCGACGCGCGCCTCCACCCGGATCTGACCCATTGTGACCACCGTCACGAAGGTGAAGTCCGCCCGCGACGGGAAGATGACGCTGGGCGGACACCTGATCGAGCTGCGCAAGCGCATCACCCGGGCGGCCATCGGGATCCTGCTGGGCGCGATTGTGGGCTGGATGGTGTCCGAGCCCGTGCTCGACGCGCTCCGCGTGCCGATCGGCAACATCGCCCAGGCCCAGGGGCGCACCTCAGAGCTGAACTTCACCACCATCTCGGAGGCATTCGACCTGCGGATGCAGATTGCCGTCACCGTCGGCGTCGTGATCTCCTCGCCGATCTGGCTGTACCAGATCTGGGCATTCTTCATGCCGGGCCTTGCCCGCCGGGAGAAGCAGTTCGCGATCGCCTTCGTCGCCTCCGCGGTGCCGCTGTTCCTGGCCGGCTGCGCGGCGGGCTGGTTCGTGCTGCCCAACATGGTGGCCCTGCTCACCTCGTTCGCGCCGGAGGACTCGGCGGCGATCATCAGCGCCAAGGGCTACTACGACTTCGTGCTCAAGCTCGTGGTCGCCATCGGCATCGCCTTCGTGCTGCCGGTGTTCCTGGTGCTGCTCAACTTCGCCGGCGTGCTGAGCGCCAGATCGATCCTGGGCTCGTGGCGGATCGCCATCGTCGTGGTGATCATCTTCACGGCCGTCGCGACCCCCGCCGCTGACGTGATGTCGATGTTCATGCTCGCCGTGCCGATGATCTTCCTGTACTTCGTGGCCGGTTTCATCGCCTGGATCCACGACCGGCGGGCCCGAAAGGCCGCCGACCGGATCGACCAGGAACTGGCCGGCCTGTCGATGACCGGCCGGCGGTCGACAGCAGCGAAGGAGTTTCCTCCATGTTCGGATTGACGTTCGACAAGCTCATCATCATCGCGATCATCGCCGCCTTCCTGCTCGGCCCCGAGCGCATCCCGCACTACGCGGCCATGCTCGGCCGGTTCGTGCGCAAGGCCAAGGAAATGGCCGACGGAGCCAAGGACCGTCTCAAGGACGAGATGGGCCCTGAGTTCGACGACATCGACTGGAAGAAGCTCAACCCCCGCCAGTACGACCCCCGCCGGATCATCCGCGATGCCCTGCTGGACGACACGCCGCACGACCCCGTTACCCCCTTGCCCGGCACTCCCTCTATGCCCGTTACCCCCTCCATGAAAGGCTCCACCCCGTGAAGATCGCCCGCACCAGCACCCCCGGCCTCGTCGTAGGCATCGGCCACAACGCCGACCCGCGGGCGGCCCTGCCCGTGCAGGCCTGGCTCAAGTCGGTGCGCACGGTCGCGAACGACGGTGACGAGATCGTGCTGGCGGCGGATGCGGGAACCGTCGTGGCGGAGGGCGAGCTCGCGGTTGTCATCGGCCGCACGGCCAGCCGGCTGACGGTGGAGAACGCTCTCGAGCACGTGCTGGGCTACACGATCGTGAACGACGTGACCAGCGCCGAGCGCAACGCCGTTGACAACAAGAACTTCGAGAGCAAGGCGGGCACCAACTACACCCCGCTCGGCGCCTGGATCGAGACCGAGATCGCCGACCCTGAGAACCTCGAGATCATCGTCGAGGTCAACGGCCAGGTCGTGGCCAGCTCAGGCACCTTCAACCTGCCCTCCCGGGTGGTCGACACCCTCGTCTACGTCACCCGGTGGATGACCCTCGAACCCGGCGACGTGGTGATGACAGGCTCACCGAACACCGCGGCCGCGCTCAGCCCCGGCGACGAGGTGGCGATCACCATCCCCGAAATCGGCACCCTGCGCAACACGGTTCGCTGAGAGCGCCCGCATGCTGTTGGACCTGCCCGAAGCAGAGTTGCACGACTACCGAAGCTCGCAGGTGGACCCGGCGGATTTCGACGAGTTCTGGGCCGAGACCCTGCGCTCCTCCCGCCGGCATCCACTGGCGCTCGAGGTGCGGAAGATCGACGCCGGCCTGGCCACCCTCGACGTCTACGACCTCACCTTCTCGGGCTTCGAGGGGGAACGGATCAAGGCCTGGCTGCGGGTGCCTGCCGGCACCGAGGATGCCCTGCCCACGATCGTGCAGTTCCACGGCTATGGGCGGGGCCGCGGCGACGCCATCGAGAACCTGCTCTGGGCATCCGCCGGCTACGCGCACCTGGAGCTGGACACCCGGGGCCAGGCCTGGAGCGGCTCCCGGGGGAGCACCCCCGACAGTTCGGGTTCTGGACCCCAGGTACCCGGGTTCCTCACCCGGGGCATCGACTCGCGGGAAACCTATTACTACCGGCGCCTGGTCGTGGACGCCGTGCGCCTGGTCGATGCCGTGACCGAGTTGCCGATCACGGACCCGGAGCGGGTCATGGTCACCGGCATCAGCCAGGGCGGCGGGCTGGCCCTGGCCGTGGCCGGGCTCGTGCCCGGCCTGCGGGCGGTGGCCGCGCGGGTGCCGTTCCTGTGTGACTTCCCGCGGGCGATCATGATCACCGATTCCGACCCCTACAAGGAGATCGCTAACTACCTGTCCTGGTACCGCGGCAAGGCCGAGGCCGTGCTGCGCACCCTGTCGTACTTCGACGGGGTCAACTTCATCACCCGCGCCACCGCGCCGGTGTGGCTGTCCGCGGCGCTGATGGATCCGATCTGCCCGCCGTCGACGGTGTTCGGTGCCTTCAACGCCTACGAGGGCCAGAAGGAGATCACGGTGTGGCCGTTCAACGGCCACGAGGGCGGCGGGGTCGACGACGAGCAGCTGGTGCTGGACATCGCCCGCCGGAGCCTCTCGGGCGGTTAGCCGGCGGCGGTCTGCAGCTTCGCCTTCTCGAGGGAGCGACGTAGCGGCTGGTAGTGCGCGATGACCGCGGCACGATAGGCGTCGAGGTCGCCGGCCTTGGCCGCATCCAGCATGGCGCCGTGCGCGCGCGCCGTGTCGTCGATGTCGGTGGCCGGGGCGATGCCGAGCTTGGGGTACAACACGGTGTTGATCTCCCAGAATGCCGTGACCAGCTGGCCGACCAGGGTGTTGTCCAGGTAGGCCAGGAGCCGGGTGTGGAAGGCCAGGTCTTCTTCGGCGAAGGAGGTGCCGGTCGCGCTCTTGGCCACCATGGTCGCCACCAGGCCTTCAAGGATTTCGTCGGTGCCGCCGTGCAGCGCATCGATGATCTGCTGGGCCATGACGGTGTCGAGAGCCTCCCGCACCTCGATCACCTCGCGGAGCGCCGCGAAGTCATCCTGCGGCCGGAGCACGCCCCGGAAAACGAGCCCCTCCACCAGGGGAGCCAGCGAGAGCTGGCCGACATAGGTGCCGTAGCCGTGTTTGACTTCCACGATGTCCAATGCAGCAAGAGTGCGAATCGCCTCGCGAACGCTGGACCGGCTAACGCCCAGTTCAGCGCAGATTTCGGTTTCGGTGGGCATCAGGTCACCGGATTTGAGCCCCTTGGTCAAGATGAAATCCTTGATCTGGTCGGTCACGGAACTGCGTTTCCGAGAGGTTTCGGATGCGAAAACTCCAGATTTCGACATGTCATGTTTTGGCATCCGGCGCTTGACCTTTCACTCGAGTGTGTATAACTTCAGTTTATCACGTAGGACGTCTGACGTCTGATTTAGCTTTCCGATCACAAAAAAACGAGAGGCAATCTGATGCTCCAAGAATCACTTCAGGGGAAGACTAGCCGTAGGGTCTTCCTCCAGGCCGCAGGCGCCATGGGTTTGGTGGCGACACTCGCCGCCTGCAGCGGGCCCGCGTCTACCAACAGCGTGGCACCGACCAGCTCCGAGGGCCCCGGCATTGACAAGAACGGAACCATTGAGGCGGGCATCTCCTACGCCCTCTCCACCGGTTTCGACCCGATGACCACCACCGGCGCCGTCACGGTCGCCGCCAACTGGCACGTGCTCGAGGGCCTGGTCGAACTCGACCCGGTCACCCGCGAGGTGTACGCGGCACTTGCCGCCGACCTGCCCACCGTGAGCGGCAAGACCGTCACCGCAAAGCTGCGTGACGGTGCAGTCTTCCACGATGGCACTCCGGTAACGGCAGACGACGTCGTCTTCTCGTTCCAGCGCGTGCTTGACCCGGCGAACGCGTCGCTCTACCTCACCTTCCTCCCGTTCGTCGACTCGATCAGCAAGGTCGACGCCAGCACGGTGAAGATCACGCTCAAGCAGGAGACCGCCCTCGCTCTGGAGCGCCTCTCGGTCGTCAAGATCGTTCCCAAGGCTCTGGTGGAGGCCGACAAGGTCGCCTTCGACTCCCTGCCCACCGGAACCGGTCCGTACAAGATGCTGTCGGCCGTCAAGGACGACAAGATCATGTTCGAGCGCTTCGACGACTACACCGGCGCCCGCCCGGCCCTGGCCGCGGCGATGACCTGGAACCTGCTCTCGGATGCCGCCGCCCGCGTCACCGCCGTGCAGTCCGGTCGGGTGCAGGCCATCGAGGATGTGCCGTACATCGACGTCGCCTCGCTCAAGGACGCCACCGTGGAGTCCGTGCAGTCGTTCGGCCAGCTGTTCATGATGTTCAACACCTCGGTCGCCCCGTTCGACGACAAGCGCGTACGCCAGGCGTTCCGCTACGCCATCGACTACGAGAAGCTCATCAACACGGGCATGCTCGGCCAGGCCACCGCGGCCACCAGCTACCTGCAGAAGGAGCACCCGTCGTACCAGAAGGCCAAGACGGTCTACACCTACGACCTGGCCAAGGCCAAGAAGATGCTCAAGGCCGCCGGCGTCGACGGACTGTCGATCACGCTGCTGGCCACCGACACCAGCTGGGTGAAAGACGTTCTGCCGCTGATCAAGGAGGACCTCGACGCCGCCGGCATCGCCACGACCATCGACTCCAACCAGTCCGGTGCGCAGTACAAGACCGTCGACGAGGGCAACTACACGGTGATGGTCGCCCCCGGTGACCCCTCGGTGTTCGGTAACGACGCCGACCTGCTGCTGCGCTGGTGGTACGGCGCCGCGACGGTCTGGCCCACCAAGCGGTACCGCTGGGCCGACTCCGCGGAGTTCGCCACGCTGACCGGCTACCTCGACGACGCCATGGCGACGTCCGATCCCGCCGAGCAGAAGAAGCTGTGGGGCAAGGCCTTCAACCTCATCGCCGACGAGTGCCCGGTCTACCCGCTCGTGCACCGCAAGCTGCCGACGGCCTGGAACGAGGACGCCATCACCGGCTTCAAGCCCGTGGCCTTCACCGGCCTGTCCTTCCTGGACGTCGCGCGCACCGCTGAGTAATCCACCCGGGGGCCGGCCCGTGGCCGGCCCCCACCCCATTTCTTTTTTGAGGAGACAATTGTGACCGCGTTGCTCAGGCTCATGGCCCGACGAATCGCCGTGCTCCCGATTATGATCCTGGGCATCACCGCCCTCGTCTTTTTCGTTATGCAGCTCGCGCCGGGAGATCCGGCCATCAACGCCCTCGGGGAGAGCTCGTCGGAGACCGCCAGAGAGGCCTATCGCGAAGACGCGGGCCTCAATGACCCTCTGATCGTGCGCTACCTCACCTTCCTGGCCAATCTGGTGCAGGGCAACCTCGGCGTCACGGTTCCGCCGGCCAGCAAGGTGACCACCCTGATCGGGTCGGCCTTCCCCCTCACCGTGCAGCTGACCATCATGGGCCTGCTGATCGCCGTGGTGCTCTCGCTCACGCTCGGTGTGACCGCGGCACTGTACCGAGACCGCTGGCCCGACCAGGTCATCCGGGTGGTGTCCATCGCCGGAATCGCGGTGCCGTCCTTCTGGCTCGCGATCCTGCTCATCCAGAACTTCGCCCTGGGGCTGGGCTGGCTGCCCACCGGCGGTTACGTCAACATCAACGACTCCTTCACCGGCTGGCTGGGCACCATGATCCTGCCGGCGATCTCGCTGGGCATCCCCGTCGCCGCTTCCCTCACCCGGGTGGTGCGCACCTCGATGGTCGAGGAGCTCGACCGGGACTACGTGCGCACCGCCATCGGCAGCGGCCTGCCGCGCAGCGTCGTGGTGAGCCGGAACGTGCTGCGGAACGCGCTCATCACCCCCGTGACGGTGCTCGGCCTGCGGGTCGGCTACCTCATCGGTGGTGCCGTCATCATCGAGGTCATCTTCGACCTGCCCGGCATGGGCAAACTCATCCTCAACGGTGTGACCAACAACGACATCAACCTGGTGCAGGGCGTCACCCTCACCGTGGCGCTGGCCTTTGTGCTCGTCAACATCGTCGTGGACATGCTGTACCTGCTCATCAACCCACGGATTCGGACGGTGTAACGATGCGTCGATCACTCAACGCGCGACTGAGCGTGCCGGCCCAGCGCTTCGGCGCCATGCCGCGCGGCTCCAAGGTCGCCCTCGCTTTCTTCGGTCTCGTCGTGCTCCTCGCGGTCCTCGCGCCGGTCATCGCCCCGTTCGACCCACTGAAGTCGGGCATCCCGGCGCTGCCGCCCTCGTTCGAGCACCTCTTCGGCACCGACCGCAACGGCCGCGACATCTTCTCCAGGCTGCTCTACGGCGCACGGTTCTCCCTGGCCATCGGCCTGGGCGCCACGTCGCTGGCTCTCATCGCCGGTGCGATCATCGGGTCGATCGCCGCCACCGCATCCAAGTGGCTGAGCGAGACCATCATGCGCATCCTCGACATCATCATGTCGTTCCCCGGCATCGCCCTGGCGATCGTCTTCGTCGCCGTGTTCGGCAAGGAGCTGCCGATCCTGATCTGCACGATCGCGTTCCTCTACGTTCCGCAGATCGCCCGGATCGTGCGCGCCAACGTGATGGCCCAGTTCGGCGAGGACTACGTCTCCGCCGAGCGCGTGATGGGCGCCCGGCTTCCGCACATCCTGTTCTGGCACGTGGCCCGCAACTGCGCGGCCCCGATCATGGTGTTCGTCACCGTGCTCGTGGCCGACGCGATCGTCTTCGAAGCGAGCCTGTCGTTCATCGGCGCCGGCGTGCAGGACCCGGCCCCGTCCTGGGGCAACGTGATCTCCTCGGGCCGCAACCTGCTGCTCAGCGGCGGCTGGTGGGCCACCTTCTTCCCCGGCATGCTCATCCTGATCACGGTGTTGTCGCTGAACATCCTCGCCGAGGGACTCACCGACGCCCTGGTGAAGCCGGCCACGAAGAACGCCAAGGCCGTTGCGGCCGTGTCGGCGGCCGACAGCGCCACCACCACAACGGCCTCCGTGGTGGAGGTGGCCGCGGCATCCGTGCCCCTCGAGCTGCACCTCGCCCAGCTGCGGCTGATCGAATCGACCCGCACCGACCGACTGGTGTACACCGGTGATGCGGCTCCACTGCTGGAGGTGAAGAACCTGAGCATCCGCTTCCCGAACCGGCACGGTGACATCGCCATCGTCGACAACGTGAGCTTCTCGGTTCGCCCCAGCGAGACGATGGCCCTGGTCGGCGAGTCCGGCTGCGGCAAGAGCATCACCAGCCTGGCCATCATGGGACTGCTGCCGGACACCGCCGAGATCACCGGGCAGATCCTCTTCGAGGGTCGCGACCTGTTGACCATGCCGCGCAAAGAGCGCCAGGCGCTGCTCGGGCACGAGATGGCGATGGTCTACCAGGATGCGTTGAGCTCGCTCAACCCGTCGATGCTCGTCAGCAGCCAGCTCGGTCAGCTGATCAAGCGCGGCGGCACCCGCAGCGCCAAGGAACTGCTCGAACTCGTGGGCCTGGACCCCGTGCGCACGTTGAAGAGCTACCCGCACGAGCTGTCCGGCGGACAGCGCCAACGCGTGTTGATCGCCATGGCGCTGACCCGGGACCCCAAGCTGATCGTGGCCGACGAGCCCACCACCGCGCTGGACGTGACGGTGCAGGCCCAGGTCATCGACCTGCTCAACGACCTGCGGGAGAAGCTCGGCTTCGCGATGGTGTTCGTCAGCCACGACCTCGCGTTGGTCGCGGAGCTGGCGCACCGCATCACCGTCATGTACGCCGGTCAGGTGGTGGAGTCCGCTCCGACCACGGCGTTGCTGATGAGCCCCCGCCACGAGTACACCCGGGGCCTGCTCGGTTCGGTGCTGTCCATCGAGGACGGCGCCACCCGGCTGCACCAGATCCCCGGCACGGTGCCCTCGCCGCGCGACTTCGCCACCGGCGACAGGTTCGCACCGCGGTCAAGGAGCGGCGACGCGGTCCGGGCCACCCGGCCTGAGCTGCGGCCGGTCACCGGCACCCTGCACCTTGTGTCCACCCACAACGATGCCCTGCTGGCACCGGATGACGAACTGGAGACCGCGCGATGAGCACCGGCAACGAGATTCTGCGGCTCGACGATATCCACGTCATCCACACCGCCCGCACCGGAACGCTGTTCCGCCGGGACAAGGTGCACGCCGTCAACAGCGTGAGCCTCACCCTGAACCGCGGCGAGACCATCGGCATCGTGGGTGAGTCCGGCTGTGGCAAGTCCACCCTCGCCCGGGTGATGGTCGGGCTGCAGGAGCCGACCAGCGGCACGGTGTCGTTCAAGGGACAGAACATCGTCAAGCGCGACCGGGCCACCGCCCGGGCGTACGGCAAAGCGGTGTCCATCATCTTCCAGGACCCCTCCACCGCGCTGAACGCCCGCATGAGTGTGCACGACGTGCTGATGGACCCGCTCCGGGTGCACGGCATCGGCACCCTGGCGCAGCGGGAGGCGCGGGTGCGGGAGCTGCTCGACCTCGTCGGGCTGCCCGCCTCCACCAGCGACGTGTTCCCCGGTCAGGTTTCCGGCGGCCAGCGTCAGCGTGTGGCCATCGCCAGGGCGCTCGCGCTCGAACCCGACATCATCATCGCCGACGAACCGACCAGCGCCCTGGATGTGTCGGTGCGCGCCCAGATCCTCAACCTGTTGAGCGACCTGAAGGTGGGTCTCAACCTCGGCATGGCGTTCATCTCGCACGACATCCAGACGGTGCGCTACGTCTCCGACCGGATCATCGTCATGAAATCCGGACGCGTCGTCGAAGAGGGACCCGCCGAGCAGGTCTTCACCACCCCGACCGATCCGTACACCCGCACCCTCCTCGGTGCGGCCCCCAGCCTTCTCATCCATAACTAAAGAAATCAGGAGCAACAACTATGTCAGCACCCACCTTCGGCGGAGTCGTTCCCCCTCTCGTCACCCCTCTCACCGCCGACGGCGCCGTCGACCTCGAATCCTTCGAGCGACTCGTCAACCACCTCATCGACGCCGGCGTCGACGGCCTGTTCGTGCTGGGGTCCTCTGGTGAGGTCGCCTTCCTCTCCGACGCGGACCGCACCGTCGTCCTGACCGAAGCCGTGCGCATCTCCGCCGGCCGCGTCAAGATCATGACCGGCGTCAACGACATGACCCCGGCCCGCGTCGTGGCGCAGATCCGCCTGGCCGAGGCCGCCGGTGTCGACGCGATCGTGGCAACCGCCCCGTTCTACACGCTGCCGAACCAGGCCGAGATCGAGACGCACTTCCGTCTGCTCGCCGCCTCGACGACGCTGCCGATCTTCGCCTACGACGTGCCGGTTCGGGTGCACAACAAGCTCAGCCTCGACATGCTCATTCGTCTGGGCACCGAAGGCATCATCGCCGGCGTCAAGGACTCCAGCGGCGACGACGTGGGCTTCCGCCGTCTGGTGATGGCCAACCGGGCCGCCGGCAGCCCCCTGGTCGTCTTCACCGGCCACGAGGTCGTCGTCGACGGCGCCCTGCTGCTCGGCGCCGACGGCGTGGTTCCCGGCCTCGGCAACGTCGACCCGAAGCGCTACGTCGACCTGTTCGCCGCGTCGAAGGCGGGCGACTGGGAGGCCGTTCGCCGCATCCAGGATGAACTGTCCGAACTGTTCGAGATCGTCTTCCAGGCCTCCGGCGTCAGCGGCGAAGCCGCCGGCCTGGGCGCGTTCAAGACCGCCCTGGCGCACCTGGACATCATCTCGACCAACCTGATGTCGCCGCCGGTCCCCGCCCTTACCGGCGACACCGTCGAGCGCATCCAGGCGATCGTCGACCGCGCGGGCCTCCTGGTGCGATGACCTTCACACTCGGCGTCGACCTCGGCGGTACCAAGATCGCGGCGGGACTCGTCGCCCCCGGCGGCGTCGTCACCCGGCGGATGTCGGCGCCGACGCCGGCGGCCGAGGGTCCAGAGGCCATCCTCCAGACCATCGTCGACCTCGCAACCAGCCTCACCGATCACGCACCCGGCACCGTCATCGCCGGGTGCGGGATCGGTGCGGCCGGCGTGATCGACCCGGTGAGCCGCACCGTGCAGTTCGCCACGAACTCGCTGCCCGGCTGGACCGGAACGCGGCTCGGCGCGGAGATCGAGCGCCGGTTGGGCATGCCGGTCGCCACCGTCAACGACGTGCACGCACACGCCATCGGCGAGGCTGTGCACGGTGCCGGCCGAGGCGAGCGCACGGTGCTCGTCATCGCCGCCGGAACCGGGATCGGCGGTGCGCTCGTGGTCGACGGCGTGCTGCAGGCCGGTCGGCACGGGGCCGCGGGCCACTACGGGCACGTGCCGGCCGCGGAAGCCGCGGGACTGGCCTGCACCTGCGGCGGTACCGGCCACCTCGAGGTCATCGCCTCGGGGCCCGCGATCCTCCAGGCGTATCTGCGCCGCGGCGGAAGCGAGCCCGGGGACACCCAGGAGATCTTCGCCAGGGCCGACGCCGGCGACGACGTGGCGGCGGAGGTCATCAACATCGCCGCGACCGCGCTGGGCCGCTCGATCGGCGGCCTGATCAACAGCGTCGACCCCGACCTCGTCATCGTCGGCGGCGGCCTCGCAGCAGCCGGCCCCCGCTGGTGGAACACCGTGGAGAGCCACGCCCGCGCCGAAGCGATGGGCCTGCTGGCCGGCTGCCGGATCGTGCCGACCTCCCTCGGCGCCGACTCGGCCATCGTCGGCGCGGCCTCGCTCATCACCACCACCACACTTCTCGCACCAATAACTCTGTGAAACGGATCCCCGGAATGACCCATCCCCACCTCGCCGCGCTCGAAGGCGGCCTCATCGTGTCGTGCCAGGCCTACCCGGCGGAGCCCATGCGGAACCCCGAGACCATGACCCAGGTCGCCGAGGCCGCCGTGCGCGGCGGCGCCGTGGGCATCCGCGCCCAGGGCATCGACGACATCCGCCTGATCCACGAGCGGGTGGCCCTGCCGCAGATCGGCCTGTGGAAGGACGGCGCCGATGAGGTGTTCATCACGCCGACCCTCGAACACGCCCTGGCCGTCATCGCCGCCGGAGCCGAAATCGTAGCGATCGACGGCACCCGCCGGGCCCGGCCAGACGGCCTGAGCCTGGCGGACACCATCGCCCGCATCCACGAGCAGACCACCGCCCTGGTGATGGCGGATGTCGGCTCGGTGGCCGACGGCATCGCCGCCCACGAGGCCGGCGCCGATTGTGTGGGCACCACCCTGTGCGGTTACACGGGAGAGCGGTCCAAAACCGACGGTCCCGACCTCGAGGTTCTGCGCGAGCTCGCGTCGGTGCTGCCGATCCCTGTGATCGCCGAAGGCCGGGTGCACACGCCGGCCCAGGCATCGGCCTGCGTCGACGCCGGCGCGTTCGCGGTTGTCGTCGGTACGGCCATCACGCATCCGACGACCATCACCACCTGGTTCGCGGATTCCGTCGCGCGGTAACCCGACCTAGAAGTTCGCCGTGCCGGCGTCGGCTGCGGGCTCCGCAAGGCTCGGCGCCGGGCCGGTGAGATAGGTCATGCTGCACCCCGCGAGCAGCGCGCCGGCACCGCCCCAGACCATGTCGCCGATCGAGTCGTTGTAGCCGACGAAGATCTCGGGATCGAAGAAGGTGTGCCCGACCCACTCGAAGAGCTCCCAGAGCACGCCGAGCGAGAATCCCAGCGCCGTCGTCACCACGGCGGTCGAGAGCATCGGCCGGGGCAGGGTGCCGGCGTCGGCCACCACGCCGAACTGCAAAAGCACGATGTAGAGCAGCGCCGCGCACAGCCCGTTGGTGAGGAAGTGCACCGGCAGGTCCCACCAGCGGGTCGTGACGTAGATCCCCAGCACGCTGCTCCAGACGGCGACGAGCACCACCGCGCCGAACGCGATGTCGACGCTCGGCCGCAGCCCGACCAGGCGGGGGAGCACCATCAGTACGGCCACGACGGCCAGACTCAGCCCGGAGAACGGGCCCCAGCCGACGGCGGCGACCACGATGCCGACCACGGCCAACGCCCGCAGTGCGTCGGCCGTGGCCTCCGCCACTCCGGACGGGCGCCGCAGCAATATGTGGATCATGGCCAGCACACTAGCCGGATTGGCCGCCGGCAGAGAAGCGTGCCGGGCGCAGCACGGCCTGCACGGGCTCGTGGTCGGAGGCCGCCCGGCCGTCGAACCGTGCGGCGTTGATGCCCGTGCTGGTCACAGTGACGCCCGGCCCCACCAGGACGAAGTCGATGCGCGCGCCGCCCTTGCGCAGGCGCCGATAGCCCGAGAAGGTGCCCCACTGCGGGGTCAGGCGTTCGGCGGCCAGCAGCCAGGTATCCCGAAGCACGCCTTCCCCCGTCAGTCTCCGGTACACGGCGGAGTCCACGGTGGCGTTGAGGTCGCCGGTGACCACGATCGTGGCGTCGGGTTCTGCGGCGAGGGCTGAGTTCACCAGGGACGTGATGAACGCCGCCGAGGTGAGCCGGGACCGCCAGGAGATGTGGTCGAAGTGGGTGTTGAAGGCCAGCAGCCGGGCGCCGGTGGCGAGGTCGGTGAAAGCAGCGGACACCACGACCCGCCGGGTGAGATTGCCCCAGGAACGTGACCCGTGCGCGTGCGGGGTGGACGACAGGGCCCGCTGCTGCCAGGTGGTGAGCTGTAGGCGACGGCTGTCGTAGAAGATCGGGTTGTGCTCGTCGGTCCCCGCGGCGTGCCGGCCGCGACCCACCCAGCGGTAGTGCGGGCCGAGGGCAGCGGCTACAAAATCGACCTGGTCGACGAGCGCCTCCTGCGCGCCGAGCAGTGTCGGCTGCTCAGCCGCCAGCAGGCGCCGCAGCAGCAGCTTGCGGGTATCCCACTTGTCGGGGCTACCCGGCCGGAGGGTGGGCACCCGGCGACGGATGTTGTAGGTCATCACGTGCAGGTCGGGCGCGGTCACCCCACCGATCAGCGCCGCATCCGTCATGCCGCCCACCGTACCCTTGTGCCTGCGCACTCGTCGCCCGATTTTGATTAACCGCTTGATCTTTCATTTGTTAACCGCTTATGGTTCTGATTAAGCGATTAACCAAAGGATCAGCGCCGATGCCACAGCACCTCTTTTTTCAGCCACCACGAGCGTGGGTTGGCGACATCATCCCGTTCGTAGCGAACGACGAGTTTCAGCTCTTCTACCTGCACGAGGAGCGCAGCACCCCGAAACCCGGCACCCCGTGGCACCTCGTGACCACCGGCAACCTGGTCGATTTCGACGACCGGGGCCTGGCATTCGACCACGGATCGACCGCCGCCGCGGACTTCAACGTGTACACCGGCAGCATCGTCGACGACGGCAGCGGAACGCACCACCTCTTCTACACGGGCCAGAATCCCGCGATCCTCGGTGCGGACGGCCTCCCGCTGCAGCTCGTCATGCACGCAACCAGCACCGATGGCCTGGCCAGCTGGCAGCGGTTCCCCGAGCACACCTTCGGGGCGCCGGCCGGCTACGAGACGGCGGACTGGCGCGACCCCTTCGTCTTCCGTGACGACGAGGCCGGACTGTGGCGGATGCTGATCGCCGCCCGGCACACCGACGGGCCGGAGCGGCGCCGGGGAACCATCGCCCAGTGCGTGTCCACCGACCTCGTGCACTGGGAGAGCGTCGAACCGTTCTGGGATCCGCGGCGCTACGTGGCGCACGAGTGCCCCGATGTCTTCCGCTGGGGCGACTGGTGGTACCTCGTGTACTCGGAGTTCTCCGAGAACTTCACCACCCGCTACCGCATGGCCAGAAGTCTCGCCGGACCCTGGCTGGTTCCCGAACACGACAGCATCGACGGGCGCGCGTTCTATGCGGCCAAGACCGCCGAGCGGCACGGGCGCCGGTTCTTCTTCGGCTGGATCGCCAGCCGCGAGGGCGACCGCGACGACGGAGCCTGGCAGTGGGCGGGCACGATGTCAGTTCTCGAGGCGACCCAGAACGACGACGGCACGCTCGCCTTCGGCTTCGCGCCCGAACTCCTGGCGAGCTTCACCGAGGACGTCCCCCTCGGGATCGCCGGCACCGGGCTAGCCGGCGCTTCGCTGCAGCTCGATGCGCCGGATGGCTACAGCGTCCGACTCTCCGAGGTCGACTCGCCCCGCAAATTCCGCCTCTCCCTCACCCTGGACATCGCCCCGGGCACGACCGAATGCGGCGTGCTCCTGCGGGCGAGCGACGACGGAGACGCCGCCTACATCCTTCGGCTCGAGCCCACACGCGGCCGCATGGTGTTCGATCGCTGGCCGCGTCGCCGCACCGGTGACGGTCAGTGGGAGATCTCGGGGGATACGCCCTTCGTGATCGAGCTGGAACGCCACTGCGACATCTCGCCGGGTGAACACACTCTCGAGGTGATCGTCGACGGCGACCTGTGTGTCGCGAACCTCGACGGCCGCACCACGCTCAGTACCCGGATCTACGACCGCCCGGCCGGGCGGGTGGGCGTCTTCGCCGGAGAGGGCAGCATCGTCGTTCGCGACCTGCGCCTGAGCTCCGTGGGCACCGCCACGGAAACCCCCCAGAACCTGCCCGAGCGGCAGTACGCGCACAACTGAATAGCCCAGCACTGAACAACCCGATCACTGACATTCGATCAACGGAGATGGAAACAATGAAAACAACCCGATCACGGCTCGCAGTCGCCGCCGCCGCCACTGCACTGGCTTTCGGACTCACAGCGTGTGGTGGCGCAGGAGGCGCAGCGGGCAACGCTGACTCCACCAACGTCGACCCTGAGGGCGAGATCAAGGCCCGCGAGATTTCCTGGCTGCTCTCCCGGCCGGCCGACGGCGGTGTGATCACCGCCATGGAGCAGATAGCCGATGAGTACGCAAAGGATCACCCCGGCTTCGCCCTCAACCTCATCACCACGCCGGACCGTCCGTCGTACATCCAGAAGTACCAAACCCTCGCGGCCGCGAATAAGCTCCCCGAACTCTTCGACACCGACGCGACCCCCTACGCACAGAAGCTCGCCAAGCAGGGTCGGATGATGGATGCCGAAGCGCTGCTCACGAGCCTTGACCTGTACGACGACTACCGCCCGGCGGCGCTGAACTACCAGCGCTTCGACGACGGCTCGCTGTACATGGTGCCGTTCGAGTTCCAGCTCGAGTTCTTTTGGTACAACAAGGCGCTGTTCCAGCAGGCCGGCGTCGAGATCCCCACGACCCTCGACGAGATCCCGGCGATGTGCACGCAGCTCCGCGAGGCGGGGATCACCCCGATCGCCCTCGACGGGCAGGATCAGTGGCCCCTCGAGCGCTACATGGCGTACCACCCGTTCCGCACGGCAGGACCCGACTTCGTGCAGGACCTCAAGAAGGGCGACGCGAAGCTCAGCGACACCGATGGAGTTGCGGCCGTGGAATGGATGAGCCAGTTGGGTTCGTCCGGCTGCTTCCAGGAGGGCTTCTCGTCAACCGGCTACTCTGACGCGCAGAACCTGTTCACCTCGGGCAAGGCCGCCGTGTACAACATCGGCACCTGGGAGCTGGGCAGCCTCGCCACCGACGCGCTCGACGCCGGAGTGCGCGACGACATCGACTACTTCACCCTGCCCGTCACAGCCGGCTCGGCAACCGCGGCCAACGAGTTCGTCTCACCGTCCGGCATCGGCATGGCGGTCAACGCCGAGACCTTCGACCCGTTGGTGCGCGACTTCCTCGGCTTCGCGCTGGAACGCTACCCCGAGGTCTACGCGGCCACGGGCGCGCTTTCTCCCACGACGAACGTCGAGACCACCATCCCCGCCAACGCCACGCCTCTCTACGAGCGTGCGGTACAACAGGCCAACGACGTCGGCGAGACCACGGCCATGCCCTGGGACACGCAGCTTGACCCGACCTCGAACACCCGACTGCAGCAGGAGCTGACGCTGCTCGTGCAAGGCGAGGTCACGGCTGACGAGTTCATCTCGACAATGGATGCCGTCATCGCCCAAAACGGCCCCGCCGCGTTCAAATAGCCCGCTCCGTTCAACACATCCGCACGTGGGGGCCCCAGGGCCCCCACGGGAAGGCGCACTGATGCTCCCCAACCGGTCACGGCTCTCGGTCCTGATCTTCCTCGTGCCACCGCTGCTGCTGTATGCAGTTGCCGTGCTGCTTCCCATCCTGCAGTCCCTGTTCCTCAGCTTTTTCCAGTGGGACGGCGTCACGGACATGCAGTTCGTGGGACTGGGAAACTACGTCTACTTGCTCACCGGGGACACGGTGTTCTGGACGGCGTTCCTCAACACCCTCGGCTATCTCGTGATCTGCCTGATCCTGCAGCTGGGCGGAGCGCTGCTCGTGGCCAGCCTGCTGACCATGCTCCGCCGCGGCCGGGAACTCGTGAAGACGCTGTACCTGCTGCCGGCGGTCATCTCCACGGTCGCGATCGCGTTCCTGTTCCAGCGCATCTACTCCTTGGAGCCGGCGGGCCTGCTCAACCGGGCACTCGAGCTCATCGGTCTGGGGGGCCTGCAGACGGCCTGGCTCTCCGATGTGAGCACGGTCCTCGCGGCCGTGTCGATACCGGAAGGGTGGCGCTTCACCGGCCTGTACATGCTCATCATCTACGCGGCCCTCCTCGCCGTGCCGCAGGAACTCGAGGAAGCGGCCAAGCTCGACGGCGCCTCGTGGTGGCAGACGTTCTGGCGCATCAAGTTTCCCCACATCCGCCCGGTCTGGATCACGACGACCATCATCGCCACGACCTACGCGCTGCGCGGATTCGACATCCCGTACCTGCTGACCAACGGCGGGCCGGGCCAGGCCTCCGAACTTCTGACCACCTACATGTACAAGACGGCCTTCACGAGCACCGACTACGGGTACGCGAGCACCATCGCCGTCTTCGTGGTCATCGAGTGCCTCGTTGCAGTGGGCCTCATTCTTCTCCTCCTCCGACGGAAGGCCGACGCATGACCACCACCACGGCACCCCGTAGTTCGGCACCCCGACGTTCGTCATCGAGGCTGTCGCCGCCACCCCCGCGCCAGCATCGACGGCTGAACGTTCAGCGCACTCTCACCAGCGTTGTTGTCGCGCTCATCGTCGTTGTGCAGGTGTACCCACTGGCGTGGCTGTTCCTCACCAGTGTGCGCACCGAGCAGGACTTCGCCAACGGCGATCCGTTCGGCCTGCCCACCGGATTCACGCTCGAGAACTACTCCCGCGCGTTCTCCACCGGCAACCTCGCGCTCAACATCCTGAACAGCTTCATCGTCACCTCGGGAGCGATCGTGCTGATCGTGGTCCTGGGCATGATGGCGGCGTACGCGCTCCAGGTGCTGGGCTTTCGCGGCAGCAAGTTCGTTCGCGGATTGTTCCTGATCGGCATCGTCGTGCCGGTGCAGATCGCCCTGGTGCCGCTCTTCATCGACTACGCGGCCGTGAACCTGCTCGACACCTATCAGTCGATCATCATCCCGCTGGCCGGCTTTTCGCTGCCGATGTCGATCTTCCTGTTTTCGTCCTTTTACGAGTACATCCCGCGAGAGACTTATGAGGCCGCATCGCTTGATGGCGCGGGTCCCTACCGGATCTTCGCCCAGATCACCTTCCCGCTGTCGTTGAACACGATCGTGACCGTGGTCATGGTGAACAGCATCTTCATCTGGAACGACTTCATCTTCGCCAACACGTTCGTGCTGTCGGACGGCCTGAAGACGATCCCGCTCGGGCTGCAGAACTACATCGGCGCGATGGGCAAGGTGGACTGGACGGCGACATTCGCGGCCGTCTGCGTGAGCATTACTCCGCTGCTGCTCGCGTTCCTGGTACTGAACAAGGCAATGATCTACGGCCTCTCAAGCGGCGGGTCGAAGGGATGACGTATGACAAGTCCGTGCAGGATGGCATCATGACCACCAAGCGAAAGCGCTCTGGATCCAGCGACGCTGCCGAATCCGGTCACGCCGGGCATCCGGTCACCATGCGCGATGTCGCGGAGGCGGCCGGGGTGTCGGTCGCGACGGTGTCGAACGTTGTCAACGACAAGAAGAGCGCGCGAATCGGCGCGGATGCCCGGCAGCGCGTGCACGACGCGGTGAGCGATCTGGGCTACCGGCCGAACGCGCTCGCGAAGACGCTGTCCAGCGGAAGCTCCAAGTTCATCGGCCTGGTCGCCGATGCCATCGCCACGACGCCCTTCGCCGGTCAGATCATTCATGGCGCCCAGGACGAGGCGTGGAAACACGGCTTTGTGCTGCTCGTGGCCAACACCGAGGGCGACCCGGCAGCCGAAGAGGCGGCAATAGGCATGATGCTGGAGCACAAGGTGCGCGGCGTTCTCTACTCCACCTGGTTCCACCGGGCTGTCGTGCCGCCCGAAGCCCTGCGCGAAACCGACTACGTGCTCGTCGACTGCTTCGAAGCCAACGCCACGGCCCCCGCCGTGGTGCCCGACGAAGTGCAGGGCGGTTACACCGCGACCGGGCTCCTGCTGGAGGCCGGCCACCGTCGTATCGCTTTCATCAACACCACCTCGTCATCTCCGGCTCAGTCGGGGCGGCTCAAGGGATACCGCCGGGCGCTCACCGAGGCCGGCATCGATTTCGATCCAGCGCTGGTGCTCGAGGCCCATCCCGAGCAGGAGGGCGGCTACGCCGCGACCGATCGGTTGCTCGAGCTGAAGGTCACGGCCGTGTTCTGCCACAACGACCGGGTCGCGATGGGTCTGTACGACGGTGTGCGGGAGCGCGGGCTGAAGATCCCCAGCGACATCGCCATCGTCGGGTTCGACAACCAGGAGGTCATCGCCGCCCACCTTCGCCCTCCGCTGTCTACCGTCGCCCTTCCGCACTACGAACTGGGCGCGGCCGGAGTGCGTGTTCTGCTCGGGATCCAGGAAGCCCCGCAGGAATCCCCGCTACTCATCTCGTGCCCTCCGGTTCCCCGGGCCTCCATCTGATTTTGCGATCGGGTCTCAGGGTCGTTCCCACCTCGTTGGTCGAGCTTGTCGAGACCTGGTGACCCGGTCTCGGGGTCGTTTCCACGTCGTTGGTCGAGCGTGTCGTGACCGGGTGACCCGGTCTCGGGGTCGTTTCCACGTCGTTGGTCGAGCTTGTCGAGACCTGGTGACGGGATCTCGACAGGCTCGATCAGCGAGACGGTGCGGCTCGATCAGCGAGATGGTGCGGTTCGATCAGCGAGATACGGGCTCGGGTGCGCCTACTTGGCGGCGAGCAGCCGCGCCACGCGGGGCTTCACCTCGGTGGCCAGCAACTCGATCGACTCGAGCAGGTGCTCGTGCGGCAGCCCGCCCACATCCGACTGCAGGAAGTGCCGCATGTGGCCCAGGTGACCGTGCAGGTGGGCGATGCGCTCGGCGACGTCGTCGGGGTCGCCCACGTAATAGGCGCCCGGCGCCTGGGCCTGTGCCTCGAATTGGCGTCGGTCCGGCGCCGGCCAGCCGCGCAGCCGGCCCATCTCCACGTTGAGGTTGTGCCAACCCGGGTGGAAGCGTTCCAGCGCTTCCTTCTTGGTGGGCGCGACCAGACCGAGGGTGGCCACTGACACCTTGATGTTCTCGCCGGTGTGGCCGGCCTGCGCGGCCGACCGGCGGTAGAGCTCGGCCAGGGGAGCGAACCGGTGCGGCTCGCCCCCGATGATGCCGTACGACACCGGCAGGCCCAGCCGACCGGCCCGCGCCGACGAGGCCGCGTTACCGCCGGTGGCCAGCCAGATCGGCAGCCGGCCGTTGACCGGCCGGGGAACTACGGCCAGATTGTCGATCGCCGGCCGCACGCTGCCCGACCAGGTGACTTCCGCCGTGGGGCTGCCGTTGATCCTCATCAGCAGCTCGAGCTTCTCGGCGTACAGGGTGTCGTAGTCGCGCAGGTCGTAGCCGAACAGCGGGAACGTCTCGACGGAGGACCCCCGCCCGGCGGTGATCTCCACCCGGCCGCCACCGGAGATGGCATCGGCGGTGGCGAGCTGTTGGAACACCCGCACCGGGTCATCCGTGCTGATGATGCTCGCCGCGCTGCCGAGGATGATCCGGTCGGTCGCGGCGGCGGCCGCGGCGATCAGTGCGCCGGGGGAGGACGCCGGCATGCTCACGGTGTGGTGCTCGCCGACGCCGAAGTAGTCCAGCCCCGCGCGGTCGGCCGCCACGATGGCGTCGAAGAGATTGCGGATGCCTTCGGCAGTGCTGCGCGGGCTACCGTCGGGGTTCAGTGGGGTGTCGCCGAAGCTGTAGGCGCCGATTTCCATGGGTTGGTCCAATGTCTTGAGGGGCTAGGTGGTTGCGTATCTGTGCCCGAAGCGGACAATTGCGCCCGGTGTGCCGGACGCACTTGTCCGTTCGGGGAACAGTTAGGCGGCCTCGGCCACGGCCGGACCCAGCTCGATGAGTAGTTCCCGGGCCGTGTGCCGGCCGCCGAAGATGGGCGACCCGGGCTCGAACGCGGCCCCGGCGGCAAGCGAGCCGGCGTAGACCGGGTCGAACCCGAACCTGTTGATGACCTCGGCCACGACGGCCGCGGTCTCGGGGTCGCCGGCGAGGGCGAGCCCGTGCCGCTCTGGGTCACCGGCGGGCCGGGCGTCGGCTTCCAGGTCGTGATAGCCGATGTGGTTGAGCGTCTTCACCAGCCGGGCGCCAGGGAAGTAGTCGCCGACGACCTCGCTGCTGCTGCGGGCATCGCCGGTGAACTCGTGCAGGTCGCCGTCGATGGGCTGCCAGTAGTTCATGGTGTCGATCACGATCTTGCCCGCCAGGGTGGCCGGGTCGACCGAGCGGTACTTGTGCAGCGGAACGGCGAGGATCACCAGGTCGGCGGTCGCGACCGCATCCGCGGCCGTCATGGCGACGGCGCCGGGGGTGACGATGTCGACGATCAGCTGAATGTCGGCGGCCGGGCCCGAGCCGGCGATGTGCACGGTGTAGCCGGCCGTGAGCGCGGTGCGGGCGATGGCGGAGCCGACGCGGCCCGCTCCGAGGATGCCGATTGTGCTGACCATGGAGGCCTTTCTGCCGAGGTGCACGGCGCCGGGTGCGAGCGCCGTTATCCCACGATGGCAAACTTCACCACCGGGCGCCATCCCGGGGTAAGCTGCTAACCAATAGTTAGTGAGGTGTCATGAGCGACACAACCTTCGCCCTCGACGAAGAAGAATGCCGTCGGTTCCAGATCTCCGTGGAGCTGGCCGGCCGTAAATGGAGCGCCGCGATCCTGATGGCCGGCGCCCGCGGCGCTCGCCGGTTCTCCGAGTACCGCACCCTCGTGGAGGGCATCTCCGACCGGGTGCTCGCGGCCCGGCTTAAGGAACTCGAACACGAGGGCCTGATCGAGCGCGATGTGCAGCCCACCACCCCGGTGTCGATCAGCTACAACCTGACCCCGTCCGGCCGTCAGCTGATCTCGCTGCTGCATCCCCTGGTCACCTGGAGCCGCTCCCGCTAGAGCGCCAGCCCCAAGCTTCTAGCGAATCCCCGCGATCCGCTCCAGGCCGGCGCGGAGGATGAGTTCTTCGGGGTCGGCGAGCAGGTGGTGGTTGAGGTAGAGCCCTTCCAGCCACTCGAGCACCTCTGCCTCGGGCAGGCCTACCGCGTCCCAGTCCACCTGGGGACGGGCCAGCACGGCCGGCTGGCCGCTGGCCGGGTCGGTCCAGGCGGTGGCCAGGGGCAGGTCGGGCTCCTCGTGCTGCGCGTTCCAGAGCAGCGCGATCGGGTGGTTGGGTCCGTCGATGTGGTCGTGGCCCACGTGACCGGCGCCCAGCCAGGGCAGCATCATCTGTTCGCCCTCGAGTTCGAGGTCGACAACCTCCAGCTGCGTGGGTTCCGGAGGGCTGGTGGCGTAGACGGTCAGGCCCAGCGCGCTCCACTCGGCCGCCTCGGCGGCATCCATGGTCAGTTCCTCGAGCAGCTCACTGACGTGGCGCACGAACGGGCCGGCCCAGGCCAGCAGGGCCTCGGTGTCGGCACTCGGCCACGGGCTGATGTCGCTGTCGACGCCGTCGACGTTGTGAAAGTGGTGCTCGATGCCCCGTTCCGACACGTCGAAGTGCAACTCGCCCTCCTCGAAGCCGATGTAGATCGCGGCGCCGTCCTCGAGCCACTGCGCATCCAGCACCGGCAGGGCGAACCGCGTCGGCAGAGGCGGTGCCACCAAGGGCAGAACGCCGAGGTTGAGCACCGCGCAGAACTGCGTGTTGGGCAGGCGAAGGCTGGGGTCTGACACCGGTCTCATCTCCGTGGATCGTGGCGGGCGGATGCCCATTCATCCAATTATGGGGCAGGCTGTGCCGGGTGCCGCGTCGGACCTTCAGCGATTGCCGCTCTCTGCGGGTGGTTCGGGGCCAGGGCCTGTACGAACGGTTCGAGGATGTCAACCAGAACCGCGACTTGCTCTGGCCCGAGCCTGTTCAGAAGCAAGGTTCGGGCTTCATCGGAGTAGATCGGCGAGGCGTCGGCCACCAGGCGTCTCCCCGACTCCGTCACCGAAATGCTGGAGGCTCGGGCGTCGCGCAATGAGGGCGCCCGCTCAACGAGTCCCCTGCCTTCGAGCTTGCCCACGACCTTGGAGATGTGAGGCAATGTGGCGTACAGGCTCGTGGCGATCTCGCTGATTCGAAGGGGCCCGCCGGCATTCTCGGTGAGCAGCACAAGGGTGCCCAATTCGAACGTCGTCACTCCGGCGGCCCGAAGCCGCGCGTCGAGCGCTGGCGTGAGCAGCTGCCCCACCGACACCACGCACAGCCACGCCCGCGACTCCAGCTCGGTCATTCCTGGTGGCTTTGGCATACATCGAGCATAACTGGATTGGTTGCCTCGGCAACCAAACAACGATATGGTTGCCGTGGCAACCAAAGGTTCGAGCTTCGTGCGCTGCGCCTTGTGTTGCCTCGACCACGAGATGACTTGGAGTCACCATGAGCGCAGAAACCTATCTCATCACCGGAGCCACCGGAAAGACCGGCAGCCGCGTTGTTCGCCTGCTCGCGGAGCGCGGCTACGCCGTTCGGGAAGCCTCCCGCTCGACCGCGACGCCGTTCAGCTGGACCGACCAAACCACCTGGCCGGCTGCGCTGGCCGGCGTCACCGCGGTATACATCGTGTTGCCAAACCTCGGCACCGCCGAGACCATCGAACAGGTGCGGGCGTTCGCCCAGCGTGCCGCGGCTGCCGGCGTGACACGGGCCGTCATGGTGTCAGTTCCGGCCTCTGGTGGGATGGATGTCGATGTCGTGGCACAGACGGAGCGGCAGATCACCGACGCGGCGATCTCCCTCACCGTTCTCCGTCTGCGTTGGTTCAACCAGAACTTCAGCGAGGACTTCTTGCTCGGCGCCGCGACGACCGGCGAACTCCGGCTGCCGGCGGGCGACGGCCGGGAGGCCTTTGTCGATGCTGATGACATCGCCGAAGTCGCTGTTGCGGCCCTCACCGACCCGGCACACGCCGGCCACTCCTACGAGCTCACCGGGCCCCGCCTGCTGTCCTTTACCGAGATCGCCGACGAATTGAGCACCGCCCAGGGTCGTACGGTCAGCTACGTTCCGCTCTCGGTTGACGAGTTCGTTGCTGAGCAGGTAGGCGACGGTGTGCCCGCGGAGTGGGCGCAGATGCTGGGGGAGCTGTACGCGCACATTGGCAGCGGCGCGCTCGCGACGACATCCGACGACATCATGCGGGTACTCGGCAAGCCGGCCACGGACTTCACCGACTATGCCCGGACTACGGCCGCCACCGGGGTGTGGCGGGCCTAGCGGGCACGGGGATGCGCCTGAGAACGCGGGCGCATCCCGCCAGTTCGGTGCTCTGGTCTAGTCCTCGCTTTCGAGCTCCGCGGTTCCTCCAACGACTGTGCGGTCCCCGAGCGGCTGCGTGGGCCGGGCGTTGTGGCTGTGCGCGTCCGCGAGCGTGCCGATCTGTTCCGCCGACATCGAAATCGGCGTGCCCATCACCACCCACTGCACGTCCTCGGTACACGGCGGGGTGGTCAGGCTGCCCGAGTACTCGTAGTTCTCCAGCGAGACCGGCAGAACGGCGGCGACGTCCAGCGTCACTTCGTCGTCGTCGGACAGGTGGGTGGCGGCCTCGATGAACGGCGTCAACGCGTCGGATGCCGCTCCCTCGGTCACGAGGATGCCGAGAACGAGCAGGTTGCCGGCCGCATCCGCGTGCACCAGGTGCAGCTCGGCCGCGGCGGGCCGGCCGTCGACGGTGTGCTCGGACGGCACATGGGCGTGCAGCTGCTGCAGGCTGTACTCATTCCCGCCGAACGTGAGTGCCTCGCCGTCCCCGTCGGACTCGAACTCCACGGCATGCCCGGAGTCGAAGACATCGCCGTCCGCTTCGGCGGCGCTCAACTCGATGCTGCTGCTCGGCGCGGGAACGGCCGCCGGTAGGTCGATGGGGGATTGATTCGTTCCCGCCTCGCAGGCCTGGAACGCGGAGTCCAGTCCGGCCCAGGACTCCGGGCCGCTCTCCCCGTCGTACGACCAGTGCGCCGGCTCCGCCACAGGCGGCACGCTCGGCACTGGCTCGGTCGGTACCGGCGTGGGCTGCGCGCAGCCGGCCAGGGTGACGGCGGACACCGTGAGGGCTGTGGCGATGAGCAAGGATCGTGCGGACATGGGAACTCCTAATGCTGCAAGTGCGACGCCACATCAATCACGGGGCGTGGCCGTTCCCCTGCGAGAGCCGCCTTCCCGAATCATCCTCTCGAGGCGCACCCCTATTGCCGCCGGCGTAGGGCCTTCCGACCTACCGCGTTGAACCGGCACACGTCGTCGCTGCACCAGGTATGGCCCACCGCACCCCCTATAGCGGGCGCAGTGGGCCATACGAGGTGCAGCGAGCACAGGTTCAACCAGGCCGGTGCAGCTAGTCGCTCAACACCGCCTGGTCCACCACCAGGTGCCCCCAAGCCCCGGTCGCGTCATCGAGCACCTGCAGCTGAGCGCTCTGGCCGGCGAGGTCGGTCAGATCCCAGGTCACAGGCCGCAGGGCGCCGTCGTTGGTGCCGGTGGCGGTGCGCACGGGTTGGCCGTTGACCAGCAGGTTCACCGACGTCGCCGGTTCCACGCCGAGCGGATGCGCACCGCCGCCGATCAGGAACCGGAGGGAGCTGCGATCGATGGTGAAGGGTGCGGAGGTGATGGTGCCGGTGGCCGCATCACCGCCGCCGACGTAGCTGTTCAGCACCTGGCTGCCCACCGTTCCGGGTGCGGTGTAGCCGCTCGGCCCCTGCCCGGCGAAGCTGCCCGTCGCCGTCCAGCCCGCTCCCCAGGTGGTGCCCTCGAAGTCGGCGAGCACCCGGGCCGGTCGCTGCGCGACACTGGCGAACTCGGTGATCGTCACGTCGGAGAACGTCGCAGCGCCGCCGCTGGTGAACAGGTTGATCCCGGTATCCGCGGCGTCGGCGAACACCTCGCTCGACATCACGTAACGGCCATCGTTCACGAAGACCTCGACGGTGGTGCGGTCGACGAGGATGCGCAGGTGCACGTTCTTCGCGGCCGGATCGAACGGAACCTGGCTCTCGAGTTTCTGGCCGGAGGCATCCGGATTGCCGGTGCCGCCGCGGTTCAGGTACGCGAAGTCGTCGAAGACGCCCACGTCGGCGTGCCGGCTGTCGTCCGCGGAGGCCCGCAGCTGCAGGCCGACGTTGTCCAGGTCGGCCCAGCTGATGTCGGCCTCGAGCTGGTACGCCGAACCCTCATAGTCCAGCGGAAGCTGCCCGTTCACCGCGAAGGTGCCCAGGTTCCTCACGCTGGTGGCGTGATCCTCCTCGAGGGCGGCGACCGGCTGGGAGACCAGGCTGTAGCCGGTGCCGTACCGCTTGAGGCTGATCTCCCGCACGATCGAATCGGTGCCGTTGAAGCCATCGGCGGGCCAGTTGGGCGTGACGTGCGGGTAGGACCAGTTGTTCATCCACGCCATCGCGAACCGGCTGTCGTTCGCGGCATTCGCCGGGTCGGCCCAGGTGACGGCCCCGTACCAGTCGAAGCCGTGGTCGAGCCACTGGGGCGCGGTCACGTCCGGAACGAAGGTGCTGCCGTCGAAGGTGCCCGTCCAATACGCGTAGGTGTTCGGCTCATCGGTGGCGTAGCCGTTCGCGCTGATCCCCATCACCCATCTGCTGGTGCCGTCGTCCGCGGTGATCTGGAACAGGTCGGGGCATTCCAGGGTGCCCAGCCCGGTGTTCACGTACTCGGATGCGCGGGTCCAGTCCGTGAGGTTGGGCGAGGTGTAGAAGCCGATCTTCTGCCCCTCGGCGATGAGCGCCACCCAGCGGCCACGGTCCGCGTCCCAGATCACCTTGGGGTCGCGGAAGTCGGTGCGCCCGCCGTTGGCGATCACCGGGGTGTCGCCGGCCGGCTGGAAGTTCAGGCCGCCGTCGGTGGAATACCAGAGGAACTGTGCCTGCGGTCCGGAGGCGTTGGCGATCTGGGCGGGGGTGGGGTGGTCCATCTGGGTGACCAGCATGATGATGGCGTCGGCGCCGTAGCCGGCGGTGTTGGCGCTGTCGAGCACGGCCGAGCCGGACCAGAGGTCGTAGTTGGCGTTGGTGCCCTTGTCTGCGACGACGCCCTGGTCGGCGAACATCACGTTGTCGGTGGTGGTGGCCAGCCGCCAGGCGGTGCCGACCTTCTGGTCGTAGTCGCCGTTATAGAGGTAGTAATAGTTGAATGCGCCGTTGACGTAGAGCGGCCGTTGAGGGTCGTTCTTCCAGTGGTCGGGAACTGTGAAGTGGTACTGCGCCCGGTTGCCCTCCGAGGCGGCACTTTCCGACGCGGCGCTTGCTGCCGCCGGTGCGGCGGTGGCCGCGCCGGGTGGCGCGGCCACCGGGATGAGCGCCGCGACGGCCAGGGCTCCGATCACGATCGCGGCGGTCCGCCGGAGGCGGCGGGTCGGTCGGGGGAACGCCAGTGGTGCAGTCATCATTGACTCCGTTGTGTTGCTGGTGGATCGCGATTGGGTCGTGTGCTGGTCGGTCGGTTCTGTGGTCGGCGGGCGGTCGGTCGGTGGAGCGCGGTGTGAACTACACCGCGGCGAGTTCGGCGCGGGTGGGCGGGTCGGCCCCGGGGCGGGACACCGTGACGGCGGCCGCCTCTGCGCTCCGCCGCATGATGCCTTCCAACACACCCAGCGGCACGTCACGGAGCGCCTGGCGGCGGTCGTCGCCGATCAGGTCAGCGTCGATCAGCCCGTCGATGAGCGCGCCCATGAACGTGTCCCCGGCACCGACGGTGTCGACCACCGTTACCCGGGGCGCTGACGCCCACACCCGTCCCTGAGCGGTGAGCGCGAACGCGCCCTCGCCGCCCTGGGTGACCACCACCACGGCCGGCCCGGCGGCCAGCCAGGAGGCTGCCGTCTCGGCGAGATCGCGGTCGGGGTGCAGCCAGAGCAGGTCTTCGTCGCTGACCTTCACGACGTCGGCGAGTTGTACGAGCTGCTCCACCCTCGACCGGGCGGCCGCGGCGTCGTCGATCAGGGCCGGCCTGATGTTCGGATCGAAGGTGATGGTGGCCGTCGCGCGGCGGGCCTCGACCAGGCGTGCCACGTCGGACGCACCCGGCTCGAGCACCGTCGCGATCGACCCGACGTGCAGCACGTCGGCGGAGCCGGCCAGCTCCACATCCACGGCCCAGGCCAAGTCGAACTCATAGGTGGCCGCCCCCGTGGCATCGAGCAGTGCCGTTGCGGTGGAGGTGTGCGCCCCTGTCGCGCTCCCCGCAGACACCCGTACCCCCGAGCCCTCCAGCCAGGCCCGAACCGCGTGTTCGCGGTCATCCTCGCCCAGGCTGGTGAGCAGCTGCGGATGCCGCCCCAGCCGCCCCAGCGTCAGCGCCACATTGGCTGGGCTGCCGCCGGGCGCCTCGTCCCGGGAGCCGTCGGCCCGCTGAACCAGGTCGATCAGTGCCTCGCCGACCACCAGCACCCGGCGCTCGGCCAGATCCCCGCCGGTCACAGCGCGGCTGCGGCGAAGGCGGATGCCGCGGCCGAGTCCTCGGCTTGCCGGTGCACGGTCGGCCGGTGCACGAGCCCGCGCACCGGGTCGGCCGTGACCGGGATGGGGTCGCTGAGTGTGCCGACGAACTCGCCGTCGACGATGTTGATGAAGCCGAGCAGCACCCAACCACCGTCGGCATCCCGCAGCAGCCGGGCGGCGTAGAGGTCGGTGCGGTCGAACAAGACCGAGCCGGTGAAGTCCACCTGCTCCAACCGCGCATCCACCGCCACGCTGTAGACGCCGCCCACCTCGCCGGCCGCCTGGCGCTCGGGGGAGAGTTCGGTGACGCCGCAGCAGAACAGCAGGATCGGCACTCCGTCGACGATCTCGAACTGGAACACCTCGAGCTGGCCGAAGCCCTGGCCGGGCTGGCTGAGCGGCGGCCGCACCGTCCAGTCGCGCAGGTTCTCGCTGGTGGCGTGGCCGAGCACGCCGCGCACCCGGGGGTCGCCGGATGCGGCGCGGGCGGTGATCAGCATCTGCCAGGTGCTCTCGCCGGGGAAACGGAACACCCACGGGTCGCGCCAGGCCTGGTCGTGCCAGACCGACAGGTCCAGCGTCTCGTAGAAGGCCGGGTCGGCCTCCACGAGCGGCTCGGTCGAGACTTTGGTCCAGGTGAACAGGTCGGGGGAGGTGGCCGCGCCAACGCGCTGCACCATGGTGTCTTCGGTGCGGGAGGTGCCGGTGTAAAACATCCACCAGAGGCCGTCGTCGGCCTGCACCACCGAGCCGGTCCAGGTGGTGGCGTCGTCGAACGCGGGCGCATCCGAGATGATCAGGGCGTCCTGCACCACGGTCCAGTTGGTGAGGTCGGTGCTGACGGCGTGGCCGACGATGGGGTGCCGGTGCCGGCGGTCGGGATCGCCCAGGGCCTTGCTGGCGTGCAGGTAATAGGCGTGCGTGACGCCGTCGACCTGAACGTACCAGGAGTCCCAGATCCACTTATCGGGCAGTTGGAGCGACATAAAACCGGCCTAACCTTTCACACCGCTGGACGCGATGCTGTTGACGAACGAGCGTTGGAAAGCGATGAACAGGGCCACCACGGGCAGCGTGATCAGCGTGGAGTACGCCATCACCTCGCCCCAGGAGACGTTGAGCTGGAAGAAGTACTGCACGCCCACCATCACCGGGCGGAGCTCCTCGGTTTGCACCACCATCAGTGGCCAGAGGTAGGAGTTCCAGGCGGGCAGGAAGGTGAGGATCGCGACGGTGGCGATGGCGGGGCCCGAGAGCGGCATCACCACCTGCCGGTAGATGCGGAACCAGCCGGCGCCGTCCATCCGGGCGGCCTCGTCGAGCTCTTTGGGAATGGACTCGAAGTACTGGTGGAACAGGTAGATCGAGAAGGCATTGGCCACGAACGGGATGATCTGCACCTGGTAGGTGTCGATCCAGCCCTTGCTGAACATGAAGCCCAGCTCGGTCAGCTCGAACGAGGGCAGCTGGTTCACCCACCACACCAGCGGCAGGGCGAGGGTCTCGAACGGCACGATCAGGGTGGCGATGATCAGCGTGAGGATCACGGTCTTGCCGCGCACCCGCATCCGGCTCAGCGCGAACGCGGCCAGGCTGTTCACCAGGATCCCGGCGACCACGGTGATCGTCGAGATGCCGATCGAGTTGACCAGGAACCGGGCGGCGGGCACCCGGTCGAACACGGCGGAGTAGTTGTCCATCGAGATGTTGCCGATGGGCAGGAACGCCGCGATCGAGGACAGGTCACCGAAGATCTGCTGGTCGGGCTTGAGCGAGGAGACGAACATGAACAGGATCGGGAAGAGGAACAGCACGGCGAGGCCGATCCGGAGGAGGTAGCCGCCGATGCCGAGCGCGCGCTTCTTCTTGGCCGTCTTCTGGCCGAGCACCACGTGCGGGGCGGATGTTGGGGCCGTTTTTGCGCTGGCCACTTCTGTGATCGCCATGATCAGGCCTTCTCTCTGCTGAGGAAGCGCTGCACGACGGAGATCAGCAGCACGATGACGAAGAACACGAGTGAGATCGCCGAGGCGTAGCCGGTCTCCTGCTGGGCGAAGCCGGATTCGACGGCTTCGTAGACCACGGTGGTGGTGGAGTTGAGCGGGCCGCCCTGGGTCATCACGCTGATCTGGGTGAACAGGCTCAACGCCTGGATGGTGATGGTCACCAGGATCAGGCTGCGGGTGGCGGACAGGCCCGGCCAGGTGATGTACCTGAAGCGCTGCCACGGCGAGACGCCGTCGAGGTCGGCCGCCTCGTAGAGGTCGGCGGGAATCGTCTGCAGCCCGGAGAGCCAGATGATCATGTGGAAGCCCACGCCCTGCCAGACCGACATCAAGATGATCGCCGGCATCGAGGTGGTGGTGTCGTTGAGCCAGTCCGGCCCGGTGACGAGGCCGAGGGTGACCCGGTCGATGATCACGTTGATCAGGCCGTCCTGGCGGTACATGAACAGCCAGAGCAGCGACACGACGACCATGGAGGTGACCACCGGCAGGAAGTACACCGTGCGGAAGAAGGTGGTGCCCTTGACCTTCTTGTTCACCAGGATCGCCATCACCAGGGCGAGGCCGGCCTGCAGCGGCACGACGACCAGGGCGAAGTAGCCCACGTTGATCAGCGCCCGGAAGAACGCGGCATCCGCGAACAGCCGCACGAAGTTGTCCAGGCCGACGAAGGTGGCCGGGTAGGGCGAGATGAGCCGGGCGTTGGTGAAGGCGAGCCCGAACGCGAGGATCGCGGGCACGAAGATGAACAGGGCCAGCAGCAGCACGGCGGGCGTGAGCATGGCCAGTCCGGCGAGGTTCTCGGTCTTGCTGGTGCGGTCCCGCTTGGGCCGGGTGTGCCGGGCCGGGCCGGCGACGGGGGCCGCCGGGGGTCGTTCGATCGTGCTGGTCATGAGAGTCTCCCTGAGCGAGAGCGGGGGCGCAGACGTCTGCGCCCCCGCGGTCGACTACTTCTGCGTGTAACCGCCGTTGGACTTGATGTTGGCGTCGATGGCCGTGACCGCCGCGTCGAGGGTTTTTTGCGGGTCGCCGCCGTTGATGATGTCCTGGGTGGCCTTGGTGAACTCCGTCGCGATGAACGGGTACGCCGGGGTCTCCGGGCGCAGCACCGCACTCTGGGCGGAGAACTCACGGAAGACGGCGAGGTTGCCGCCCTCTTCGAATCCGGGCACCAGGGCGGCGGCGGCATCCGTGGCGGGGATGGTGGCGGTGGCCACCGCGACCGCGGCGATGTTCTCAGGGGAGAGCGAGTAGGAGAGGTAGTCCATGGCTGCCTCGGTGTCGGCGCAACCGGTGGTCACACCCCACTGCCAGGAGCCGCCGCCGATCTTGGTGCCTTCGCCGAGGTCGACGGAGGGCATCACGGCCAGGTCGTCGCCGAGCGCGGCGGCGTTGTTGGCGGCCGCCCAGCTGCCGCCGTACTGGATGGCGGTGACGTTGTTCTGGAAGTCGAGGGCGGAGTCGGCGCCGCTCTTGGTGGCGATGTAGCCGTCGGTGGCGAGGGACTGCATCCACTCGGCCCATTCGAGGGCTTCGGGGCCGTTGAGCACGCCCTCGGCCGACTGGTACTCGTCACGTTCGATGAGGTCGCCGCCGAAGGACTGCAGCAGCGGGGAGAACGCGTAGGGGTACCACTCGCCCACGTCGCCGGTGCCGATGTCGAGCGGGTTGGTCCAGGTGCCGGTGGCCTTGAGCTTCTCCAGTGCGTCGCCGAACTCGGCCTGGGTCCACGGCTGGTCGATGGTGGCCTGGCGGATGCCGTTCTCGGCGAGCACCGACTTGCGGGCGAACATGGCCAGCGCCACGTCGTAGTAGCCCACGGAGTAGGTCTCGTCGTTCCAGATACCCAGGGTGCTGGGCAGGTTCTCGTCCAGGTCCACGCTCAGGTCCAGCGGGGTGAGGTACTTGGCCCAGGCCCAGTTGGGCACGTTGGGGCCGTCGATGTCGACGATGCAGGGCAGCTTGCCGGATGCCGCGGCCGCGATGACCGAGTCGTTGTAGGAGGCCTGCGGGAACGCCTGCAGCTTCACGGTGGTCTTGTCCTGGCTCTTGTTGTAGCCGTCGACGATGGCCTGCACGGCGGCGAGCTCTTCGACGTTGCCGCCGTTGTGGGTCCAGACGGTCAGTTCGCCGTTCTTGCCGTCGGAGCCTCCGGCGGTGCCGCTGGCGCAGCCGGTCAACGCGGCAACGAGACTCGTGGCGAGTACACTCGCTACGATCAGGCGCTTCTTTGCGTGTCGCATCTTCATTCCTTCTATTCGGGGGGTTGGGGGTGTCTCGGCTAGGGCGCCGATCGTCGCGGCCGTTCCAGCGGTCGCGAAGTAAGGGGGTTGGCTCGTCGCCGCGTCAATGCGGAGGCGGGCCAACTGATTGCCGCAGCACCAGCGGGCACGGCATTTGGATCTGCTGCGGTGCCGCGTCGGCCTCGCCGGCCAGTTCGGCCGCGAGTCGTTCGACGGCCCAGCGGCCCATCTCGTAGTGCGGCAGTGCGATGGAGGTCAGTCCGGGCAGCAGGGCGTCGGCCAGGACCTCGAAGTTGTCGATGCTCACGATGCTCAGGTCGTTCGGGATCGCCAGGCCCGCCAGCTGGGCCGCCTGGTAGGCGCCCATTGCGATGCGGTCGTTGAAGCAGAACAGTGCGGTGGGCCGGTCGGGCTGGGCGAGCATCCGGCTGGCGGCGGCGCGACCCGGTGCGGTCATCGACTCGCTTACAGTGACGAGGGATTCGTCGAACGCGATGCCGTGTTCGGCCAGGGCGGCGCGGTATCCGGCGAGGCGGCCGTGGGTGGCGGGGATGTCGTCGATGTTGCCGAGGTAGCCGATGCGGCGGTGTCCGGCGGCGAGCAGGTGCGCCATCGCGGTGCGGGCGGCGCCCTCCTCGTCGGGGACCACCGAGGAGAGGTCGAGGCGGTCGGTGTAGGCGTCCAGCAGCACGGTGGGAACCCCGGCCAGGGCCTCGGGCAGCTGCACCGCCTGGTGGTACATGCGGGCGTAGATGATGCCGTCCACGCTGTGCTGCAGCAGTGCGTCGATGCCGCGGTTTTCGAGCCGGTCGTTGCTGTTGGTGTTGACGATCATCAGCACCTGGTCGTTGGCGGCCGCGGCCTCCTGAGCTCCGAGCAGAACCCGGCCGGCGTAGGGCGTGGTGGAGATCTCGTCGCTGACGAATCCGATGATCTGCGAGCGCTTGCTGCGCAATCCGCTGGCGAGCCGGTTGGGTGTGTAGTTGAGGCCCTCGGCCACCGACTTCACGCGTTCCCGGGTGGCGTCGCTGAGCTGTCCGCCGCCGCTGAGCGAGTGCGACACGGTCGTCACGGAGACGCCGGCCGCTGCTGCGACCTCTCGAATACCCACACGCTTGCTCATCATTGAACCCAATCCCAAAAACGTTTTTGTTGATCTGGGAGTGATCTTACATAAACGTTTTTGTGGATGTCAAGTACTAGTCAATCTCTTGGCGGCAAGGGGACGTCAGTGCCCGCCCGTCCCTCGGGGCTCGGTGGTCCTCACGACGTCAATTCCCGGTCTGATCCCTCGACGTCTGCAGGCTCGATCACGGTCTAATCACTATGTATGGGAAACGCGTCGCCAACCCGATATTCGGTGTGCTTTCGGACCGCACGCCGGGAAGATTGGGACGCCGCAGACCCCGGCTTCTGGGGGGTTGGGCGAACGAGAAACCCTCCTACAATAGATTCGCTATGGGGGATTCGTCGTTTGAAGAAGAGCTGCGTGACGCGCTGAGCGAGCAGGCGTGGTCCGTCGCGATCGAATCAGTCGAGACAAACTGGGTAGCTCTCACACAGACGAATCAGGCACTCCTCTTGGAAGTGATCAATACTCTCCCGGCAGCGGTCCTTGCCGATAACCCGCGGCTCGTTGCGGCGAAGACCTACGTGAATTACCTGCCGGTGAGCGGCGATCGCCGCCCGCTTCGGTTCCAGCATCGGGTGGCACCCGTTCCCCGTGGCCTGCTCGACATCCTCGTCGACCTCACGAGCCGGAGCGTGTCCTCACGGTTCCAGGGGAACATGGCCGAAGCTGTGGCTTTGGTGCGCGAGGCGCACGGGATGATCGCCGACGTCTCCGACGAAGCGATCGCATCCATCCGACCGGTGCTCCCTGACATCCGGCTGCAATGGGCGATCACTCTCGAACTAGGAGGCGAGCTGATCGATGCGAACCGTGCCTACGAACGCACCTTCGATGAAGCGTTGACCTTCGACAACGAGCGTATTGCCACGGAGGCGGCGGGTTCGTTGGCGCTTAACTACGCGCTCTCCGGTAACCGAGGCGTCGCTGAACAGTGGTTGAGTCGCCAGCCGGGAGCCGGGCGTGAGACTCAGGACGGTCCAGCGGAAGCGGCGGCCGTTGACACTGTATTGACAGCGGGCGCATTCGCGCGCGCCCTTCTGGCCGTAAGTGATCTTCGTTTCGAAGATGCGCAAGAGGCACTGGATGCCGCGCCGTCGGCCGACATCGACCGGGAGTCTTGGGCGTTTAGGCTCTTTGTCGAATCCGCGTTGGCCAGAGCCTCCGGTCAATCTCAGCAGCAGCTCGCCCGCGTCGGCGCGACACTGTCAACCCAGCCAGAGCGCCTGCGTTCGAGCGGCCTGAACGGGTGGCTGTCCACGATGGCGGTCGCTGAGTTGCAATTGGCGCTTGGCGATGTCGGCTCGGCGACTCAGACGATCGCGCAACTCGACGGTGTCACCCTTCCCGCCGCGGTCGATCCCGTGCGCATCGTTCGTGCGTGGGCTGCTCTCCGGCAGGGAGACGCCCGGGGGGCTCTCGTGCTCGCAGCGCCGGGGCTGTCCCAGACTCTGATCAGTCCTCGCGTCACCGTCGAACTGTTGGTGCTCGTCGCCGCGGCGAAGCTTGAGCTCGGCCAAATCGAGGAGGCACGGGTGCACTTCGCGGCGGCAATCGACCTCGTGGCCTCTGAGAAACTCGGCATCGTGCTGCTTCGCCTGACCGCTCCCGAACAAGCGACACTGCTTTCACATCACCGGGCGGCGCTCGAACCGCGCATGCTCCGCGAACTCGACTCTCGTACAAGTGCGATAGCCGCACCCCCGACCGTGCAACTGAGCGAACGCGAACGAGTCGTGTTCCGCCACCTCGTGCAACGGCGAAGCGTCGCGGCGATCGCTGCCGCAGAGCACCTGTCACCCAACACGATCAAGACCCAATTGAAGTCGATCTATCGAAAACTCGACGTGAACGACCGAGACGGTGCCATTCGAGTCGCTACGACGGCACCCCACCTGCTCGCCTGACCACAGACCGTCAACCGCACCGTAGAGAGCAAGCGGAGCCAGCCCAATCTCGCAATTCTGGGCATCGACAGCGCCATGATTCCGACCTCAGACTCTGGGGTGATGAGTCGATGAAGGCCACCGTGCCCGGTCCGCCGATGGCCGCTGTGCCGCCTACCGCCACCCGTTCTGGCCTGTGACGGGATAATTAGCGCCTCATCAGCCATATCGCAGATTCCGCGCCCCCAAAGGGGAGGTGTCCGGCCGCGATGCGCGCCGCAGACCGCCTGCCGGGAGAAGGGTGAAGTGGCGGGTGAAATTCGCAGAATCCGAGCTGACGCGGGCGAGGGAGAGGCGAGCATTGGGCGGCAGTAACCCAGCTGCCGGGCATGGCCGTTCTCTGTATGTGCTGTGCCATCCGATCGACCATGGAGAACCCGATCACATGAGACGACTACGTCCTGATTCATCCGTACGCCGAAGGAAGTCGCGACACGTCGCGCGGGGTGCGGTGGCCGCGACTCTCGCCTCCGTTCTGGCGATAAGCGGCGCATCGGCGGCTTTCGCAGTGCAGTCGACGGTGCCCGCAGCTCCCAATCCGGCCCTGGCCGCGCACTGTGCAGTCGACTTCGCCATCAGCCTGGACCTGTCCAATTCGGTCACCGACGCACAGCTTCAGCAGGCCCGTGAGGAGCTCGCTGAGCTCGCGAATGCGCTCGAGGGCTACCCGGTGCGCTTCGCGGTAAGCAACTTCGCTTCAACAGCCCCGGCCACCAGCGGTGGATCCAACGCGCCGCTGCCGCTGACGTCGGTTGCCGACTCCGCCGGCGTCGACGCGATCGTGTCCTACGTCAACGGCCTGCAGCGTCCGGCTCAGGCGCAGGGTGGCACGAACTGGGACCGCGGTCTTTCAGCCATTGCGGAGTCCCCCGAGACCTACGACGCGCTCTTCTTCCTCACCGACGGCAATCCCACCCAGTACGCCAACCCCGTCCAGGGCCCGGGAAACAGCACCAATCAGGCGACCATCGACGCTGCCGTCCGCAGCGCGAACCTGGTCAAGGGCGAGGGCACCCGGATCGTTCCGATCGGTGTGAACGACAACATCGCGGGCGATCAGCTGGCGACGTTCCGTGAGCACATCACTCAGATCTCCGGACCGGCCGAGGGCGACGACTACCACCTCGCCGGATTCGCTGCACTGGCGAGCACTCTCATCGGCATCGTGAACACGAACTGTGCGTCGATCGATCTGGAGAAGACCGGAACCCTCGCTGCCGGCGCCACCGGTGTGGCCGGCGACATCGTGGACTATGAGTTCACCGTCACCAACACGGGGACCGTTGCCCTCACCGACGTGACGCTCGCCGACCCGAAGCCGGGCCTGTCGTCCATCGAGTTCGGTATCTGGCCCGGTGCTCCGGGTGTTCTTGAGCCGACACAATCGGTGACCGCGACCGCGAGTTACACCCTTACAGAAGCCGATGTTACGGCCGGAGAAGTGTCGAATACTGCCACTACCTCGGGCATCCCACCGGCCGGAACGGCCGTGACCGATGAGGCTCCGGCCCTCGTCACTTTGCCTGAACTCACTCCGGGAATCTCCCTGGAGAAGACTGGTGTGCTGGCTGGCGACACGATCGCGTACTCGTTCACTGCGACGAACACCGGCAACGTGACGTTGTCGGCGGTGTCGATCACCGACGAGCTCGAGGGTCTGTCGCAGGTTGCCTACGGCGCGTGGCCGGCCGCCGAGGGCGTTCTCGCCCCGGGCCAATCAGTGACCGCAACTGCTTCGTATGCGATCACCCAGGCTGACCGTGATGCGGGCACCGTGGACAACACCGCGACGACAACGGGAACACCGCCGAGCGGTCCGCCGGTTTCTGACGAGGACGACTTCGACCAGCCCCTAAACGGCGCACCTGCGCTGAATCTGGTGAAGACCGGTGTGCTCGATGGCGACACGATCGCGTACTCGTTCACTGCGACGAACACCGGCAACGTGACGTTGTCCTCGGTGACAATTGCGGATGAGCTCGACGGACTCTCGGAGATCTCGTATGGCACATGGCCGGCCGCGGAGGGCGTTCTTGCCCCGGGCCAGTCGGTGACCGCAATTGCTTCGTACCTGGTGACCCAGGCTGACCGTGATGCGGGCACCGTGGACAACACCGCGACGACAACGGGAACACCGCCGAGCGGTCCACCAGTTGCTGACGAGGACGACTTCGACCAGCCCTTGGGAGATGTCCCGGCAATCTCATTGGTCAAGACCGGCGTTCTTGACGCGGACTCCATCGAATACTCGTTCACGGCCACGAACACGGGCCGTGTGACGTTGTCGTCGGTGTCGATCGCTGATGAGCTCGAGGGCCTGTCGGAGATTTCCTACGGTCAGTGGCCGTCCGTTGAGGGTGTTCTTGCCCCGGGTCAGTCGGTAACCGCGACCGCTTCGTACGCTGTGACGCAGACTGACCGGGATGCGGGCACCGTTGACAACACCGCCACCACCACGGGAACGCCGCCGAGTGGTCCTCCCGTTTCTGCTGAGGACAACTTCAATCAGCCCCTCGACAGTGCGCCCGCGCTGAATCTGGTGAAGACCGGTGTGCTGAAGGGCAACACCATCGCCTACACGTTCACTGTGACGAACACCGGGGCCGTCACCCTCTCCTCGGTGGCAATCGCCGATGAGCTCGACGGACTGTCGGACATCGTCTACGGCGAATGGCCGGCTGCCGCAGGAGCTCTTGCTCCTGGCCAGCAGGTGACCGCCACGGCGACGTACGCGGTGACTCAGGCGGATCGTGATGCCGGCACCGTGCACAACACGGCGACGACCACGGGAACCCCGCCCGGCGGCGGCATCGTCACCGACGAGGACGAGTTCGACCAGCCCCTCGGCGGGACTCCCTCGGTGTCACTGGTCAAGACCGGTGTGCTGAGCGGAAACACGATTGCCTACACGTTCGTCGCGACGAACTCGGGCACCGTCACCCTGACGTCGGTATCCATCGAGGACGCCCTCGACGGGCTGTCGGACGTGAAGTACGGCGCCTGGCCGGCTGACTCCGGTGTGCTTGCACCTGGACAGTCGGTGACGGCTACCGCCAGCTACACCCTGACGCAGGCAGACCTTGACGCCGGCATCGTGTCCAACACGGCCACCGTGACGGGCACGCCGCCACAGGGGCCGGTGGTCTCGGACAAGGACACGTTCGATCTGCCGCTCGTCGACGGTCCGGCGATCTCCTTGGTGAAGACCGGTGTGATTGCAGGTGACACAATCAGCTACACCTTCACCGTCACCAACACGGGCAACGTGTCGCTGACATCCGTCTCGATAGCGGATGAACTGCGTGGCCTGTCGAAAATCACCTACGGTGCCTGGCCGAAGGCCCAGGGCGAGCTCGCTCCTGGGGCGACTGTTGTGGCGACGGCGAAGTACGCCGTTACCGACGCTGACAAGGCGGCCGGCTTCGTGATCAACGCCGCGACCGTGACCGCGACGCCTCCCACGGGTCCGGGCATTGCCGACCACGACAGCGTGAGAGTGACCCTGAAGTCTCTGGGTGCACTCGCGCACACCGGGGTGGACTCCGATCGCCTGTTGGGTGCTGGGGTGTTCAGTCTGCTGACCATCCTCATCGGCGCAGCCGTCATGTTCAAGGTTCGCCGCAAGCACGCCTAGCGTTCGCAGCGCAGAGCGCCCCCGCAGCCAGCTCCCCCCTGGCTGCGGGGGCGCCTTTGCGGGCGGGGAGCTTTGTGGCCGTGGTTGGATGGGACCGAGAGGCGGTGCCCATGATTGAAGCCCTGTCAACGCGGGAGGCTTACCGTAACGCCTGGATGACCGTGCGAGAAGACGTCGTGCGCCGTCCGGACGGCTCAACAGGCATCTATGGTGTCGTCGACAAGCCCGACTTCGCCATCGTCGTGCCGTTTGTCGACGGCGGATTCTGGCTGGTCGAGCAGTTCCGGTACACGGTGGGGCGGCGGGCCTGGGAGTTCCCGCAGGGCTCCTGGCCCGGTGAGAATGACGGCAGCCAGGAGGACCTGGCCCGCGCCGAGCTGCAGGAAGAGACCGGGATGCGTGCCGGCGAAGTGCGGCACCTGGCCCATTTCTACAGCGCCTACGGGCACAGCAGCCAGGGCTGCGATCTGTATCTGGCCACCGAGCTCACGCCCGGGCCGCCGGAGCGCGAGATCACCGAGCAGGACATGGTGCACCGCTGGTTCAGCGAAGACGACTTCCGGCGCATGATCCGCAAGGGAGACATCGTGGATGCGGCGACCCTATCTGCGTACACCTACGTGCTGCTTGACCGGCAGGCCTGACCCGCTCCGCACACCAAGCGGACGCCCGTGGTCTCCGGGCGCCCGCTCGGCGGCATCCGGTTAGAAGTGCGTCAGGCAGTGGGCGGGGCGCTCAACCGCGAAGAGTCTGGCGGCCAGGAACGCTGCACCCGGCGTGTGTTCGCGCACTTTGTTGGCCGCCGCCAGTGACACGGGGTTCACCGCGCCCAGGTAGACGGAGGAGAGGGCGGCGATGTCCAATTCCAGGTCGGGTGCCGCGGCGGATGCGGTGACCCGCGCCGTGCCGTCGTGCACCTCGAGCGCGAAGGTGCCCGCGGTGAGACCCAGGCCGTCGGTGACTCGCAGAACGAGCGTGCCGTCGGCGGCGAAGCGGCGCGCTTCGAGTGCCTGGCGCACATCGAGGATGCGCAACCAGAGCAGGTCCCGCGGGTTCGACGCCGTCACGCAACGCGGGTCGGTCAGCGCCCAGCTGAGCGGGTTGTCCACCGGCGCCTCGTTCCAGGTGATGCGCTCCACCAGGTCGATGGCCGCCAGATACTGCCAGAGCTCCAGGTAGGCCGTCGGGGTGACGGCCACCAGGTCCACAATCTCCATCGTCGCGGGCGTCTTGTCCCAGCCGCCGAATCGGTACGAGACGTAGCCGTCCACCGCGCCGTCGGGCCCATAATGCAGTGCCGCCTTCACCTTGGCGTCTGGACCGCCCTCGCGACTCGCCGCCCCGGCGGCCAGCTGACGGTAGAACTCCTGACGGCCAATGGACCCCGGCTGTTCGCCGTGCAGCCGGGCGAAGACCTGCTGCGCCAGCTCGAGAAGCACCTTGGGGTCGGCCACCTCCACCGTTCCCACCGGCACATGGTCGAGGCGGAACTTGGCGCCGGTATCTACCGTGATGCTCTGCTCTGCGGTAGCCACACCGAAACCGAACCGGCCATAGATCGACGCTTCCGATGCGGTGAGGGCGGCGATCGCGATTCCCTTGCCCTTGGCCAGGGCGAGGTCTTCGGTCATCATGCGGCGGAGCAGCCCGCGACGCCGGTGTGAGGTGCGCACCGTCACGCCGGTGATCAGATGCGCATCCAGCAATCTGCCGAATCCGATGTTGAGCGTGCTCGGCTGGGTGCCAAACGTGGCCACGGGCACCTCGCTGCCCAGTGAATGCGGGGCAGGCTGGCTCGTTTGGTACGCCCCGGTGAACACCGCGCCGTCCACCCGGCTCCTGGCGATGGATTCCTGCACCCGCTCGTCGCTGCTGCGCTCCTCATGGAACCCAAACGACACCGCGCTGTCCCAGGCTGTCGCTTCGGGATATCCGGGCTCGCCGGGGGCTGCCGGCTCGAACCGGCGGATCTCGTATTCTGCTCTCATCGGGGACATGGATCCGAGTGTACGGAACCCTGCCTTGGGCCACTCGGCGAACGCCTAGAACGGCGGGTTTTCGGGTACCGGTGGTGTCGGCTTCCGGGCCGGCCGGTGCCGCGGCGGCGTCAGGTAGCTCTCGTCTGCGGGCCGCTTCCGGGTTTTCGGGCCCACCACTGGGGGCCGGGGCCGGGGTGGTGCCATCGGGTTGGCCGGGTCGGTGCGGTAGCTGCGTTTCCCCGGTGAGGTCCAGAGGAGGATGCCGCCCGGTTTCTGGGTCACTCGCCATTGGCTGAGGTGCTTGAGCCGGTGGTGGGGTTCGCAGAGGTGGGCGAGGTTGTCGCAGTCGGTTCTGCCGCCGCCGGCCCAGTCGTCGGTGTGATCGACGTCGCACTTTACCGCCGGGCGGGAACAGCCCGGGAACCGGCAGGATTCATCCCGCACCCGCAGCCACTTCTTCATGGCCTTGGTGTTCTTGTGCTGGGTCTTTCCCAGCGAGAGCACCACCCCGGTCTCCGGATGGGTGAGCAGCCGGGTGAAGCTCGGCGCATGTCCGGCGATCTCCCGCGCGGCCTCGGGCGAGATCGGCCCGTAGCCTTCGNGGCCCGTAGCCTTCGAGGGTGGCGGGTTCCTCGTCCAGGCCCAGCAGGGTGAGCACCGGCACGGTGATCATGACCGTGCCGCGGATCCCGGCTCCCATCCCGTCGGGCGTGATGCCGTCCAGCAGCAGTGCCCGGGTGATGTCAGCGCGGAGTTGGTCGAGGGTGCGCCGGGTCAGCTCCTCATCGCCATTCACCTCTCCATCGGCCGGCATCGGGTCGCCGGTCTTTTTCAGGCTCACCGCCATCGAGTTGATCCGGTCGTAGGCGGCTTTGGTGTCGTGGGCGGTGCCGTACCAGTGCAACCAGCCCATCCCATCCGGGGCGGCCTCCCACCGGCTGTACCGTTCGGCGAGGGCGTTCTTGGTGCGGATCACGATGGACTCCGGATGCAGCCGCTCCCGCAGGCGACGGGCTTTGTCCTTGAACCGGTTCACCGGCAGTCTCTTCGCGTCCGGCAACACCTGCTCTTCGAACGCCGCGTGCTCGTCGTCGGGGAGGGTGCGCATCTGGTCGACGAGCACGGTGGCGTGCCGGTAGCTGATCTCTCCGGCGCAGAGGGCCGCGAAGGTCGCCGGGGCGCTCATCACCCAGAGGGCCTGGTCCATCAGGTGTTCCACCGTGCGTTCGGCCATCCGCAGCAGGCAGGCGGTCTCGCTCACGATGGTGCGACGGGCCACGTCCCGGTCCTCCCACCGGCCATAGGCGGCGGCGCGGGCTTGATCCTCGGTCATGGTGGCCGCATTCACGTCGGCCAGCCGGATGCTCTCTGGATTGCCGTGCAGGCGGGAGGAGACCTGCGGGTCCTCACTCCAACCCTGCAGATCGACGAGGAACTCGACCTGCCGGGCCTGCGCCTGAGCGATGAGGCGGGCCTCGGCCGCGATGAGTTCGGTGCGGCGGGCTAGCTCCGAGCTGACGAACTCGTCCAGGGTCGGATGGGGAACGTAGGGGTCGGCTGCGGCAGGTTCGTCAGCGGCAGGTTCGTCAGCGGTGGGTTCGGCCGCGGTGGTTTCCGTCGGCCCGGGCTCGGCCGAGATGGACTCCGTTGGCCCAGGATCGGCTGCGGTGGACTCCGTCGACGCAGGTTCGGCCGGGTCGACAGGGGAGGGGGTGGATCCAGGTGGAGCGGGCTCCGGAGAGTAGTCGTCATCGTCCGGAGCGGGCGTTGGTGCCTGGTCTGGGCTACTCATAGTGAGATCGTCTCACCTACCACTGACACTGGCCCCGCCCGCGGGCACACCCGGCCCGACGCATCCGCGAACCGTGAGAAAAGCCCCAAAACTCGCGAGATTCTGGGGCTTAACTCACAGTTCGCGGGGTTAGCTGACCGTCAGGACGGTCTTGCCGAGGAGCTTTCCATTTGCCGCGTCTTCGTGAACGGCGGACAGTTCTTGCAGCGGCCGGCGGTCGACGATGTTGAGTGTGATCCGGCCCTGGTCCAGGCGCGACACCAGGTCCGCCAAGTGGGAGCCGTTTGGCGCAACCCACACAGCCGCGCTCCGCACGGCGCGCTCGTCGTCGGCCGGCACGGCTCCAGCGGAGCTGACCGCGATGCCACCGTCGGCGACGTAGGCCGTCAGCTTCGCCAGCCCGTCCGGGTCGAGGCGCACGTGGTTGATCACGACGTCGAAGGGCCCGCCAACGGCCGATGGGCCGGCGTCGAGATCCAATGGGCCCACCACCGCGGTGGCGCCGTGTGCGAGCAGACGGTCGGCATGCTGCGGCCCGTCGACAGCGGTCACCGTCGCGCCGGCGTCGGCGGCGAGTTGCACGACGATGCTGCCCACCGCGCCACCCGCGCCGTTGACCAGCACGCTCTGCCCGGCCTGGATGTCGGCCAGCTCGATGGCGGCCTGGCGGGCGGCCAGCCCGGTCAGTGGCAGTGCCGCGGCGTCGGCCAGCGGCAGTGTGCGGGGTGCGGTGGCCACGAACTCGGCTGCGATGACCGCAAACTCCGCGGCGCCGCCGTGCTCGTTCAACGGAAACATCCCGATGACGAGGTCACCGATCTGGAGTCCGGTGACGCCCTCACCGAGTTCGACGATCGTGCCGGCAACATCCAGGCCCGGCGTGATCGGCAGCGGGGTCGGGATGGCTGCCGCGAGCACGCCCAGACGGATGTGGTCGTCCACCGGGTTGAACGAGGTCGCGGCTACCTTCACCAGCACCTGCCCGGGGCCGGGCGTGGGGCGGTCCACCTCCTCTGCGCGCAGAACGTCGGTGCCGCCGAACTGGTGGTAGCGAATTGCCTTCACAGGATTCTCCTCGTGTTTGTCGTTGTCGGCCCTGCGGTAGTGAGGACCGAATGCTGCTTCGGGACTTGCCTGGGCAACTGAGAAGACTCTGCCTGACTTGCCTCGGCAAGTCAAACCGGCTCACCAGGGGTAGGCTTTCGTGTCATGACCGATTCGCCCCAATGGCTCGACGAGCACCAGCAGGCGGTGTGGCAGGATCTGCTCACCGTCGTGATCGCGCTGCCGACGCTGCTCGATCGGCAGCTGGAGCGCGATGCCGAGACGACGAACTACGACTACAGCGTTCTCGCCCGCCTCTCCATGGCCCCGGACCTCACCATGCGCCTCAGTGACCTGGCCGCTCAATGCGACAGCAGCCTGCCCCGGCTTTCGAAGCTGATGGTCCGCTTCGAGCAACGCGACTGGGTCATCCGTCGCCCTGATCCGGGCAACGGGCGATACACACTCGCCACGCTGACCGAAACCGGCCTGCAGAAAGTCGTGACGAGCGCCCCCGGTCATGTGAATCGCGTGCGCGAGCTCGTGTTCGACCCGCTGAGCGTCACGCAGCAGCGCAACCTCGGAATCGCGCTCTCCCACATCGCCGGCACGGTCCGCGAGCAACTCGACCGCAAGTGATGTGAGCGTAAGCATCCGCGAACCGTGAGAAAAGCCCCAAAAATCGCGAAATTCTGGGGCTTAACTCACAGTTCGCGAGGGGGGAGGTCGCAATAGCGTGCAATGCAGCATATGCTGTTGTGCATGGCAAACGACGTGGGAACGCAACTCCGCAAGGGCGTGGTCGAATACTGCGTGCTGGGCCTTCTGCAACGCGAGCCGACCTATGGCTGGAAGATCTCGGAACAGCTGGTGTCCCTGGGCCTGATCGGCAGCATCGGCACCCTGTACCCCCTGCTCGGACGCCTCCGGGATCAGGGCCTCATCATCGCGCAGGCCGACGAATCCGATTCGGCCCGGCCCCGCAAGTACTACAGCCTTACGCCGGCCGGACGGGAGCAGCTGGGTCAGTTCCGGGCGCAATGGCAACCGTTCTCCGACGCGGTCAGCAGCATCATCGCTGTCGACGCGTCGTCCAGCTCGCAGCCGACGTCGCCGACAACACCACCGAAAGGCACCAAATCATGAGCAGCACCGGTTCGTTTAGCCCCTCGTCCCGTCGGTACCTGGATGAGCTCGAGTCAGCCCTGGCGGCGGCGCCCGCCGCCCTGCGTGCTGACATCCTCACCGACATCGCCGACGAGCTGAACGGCCTCGACGAGGATGCATCCCGAGCCCGGATCGCAGTACTCGGAGACCCTCGGGCCATCGCAGCGGATGCGGCGGCCGAAGCCCCGGCGCCGGGCATCCCGGCGCCCGGCAACCCGGCGCCGGTGTCCAAGGCGTATCCCACCGCCGCCGCCATCGTTCTGACGGCCGGATGGTACGTTGTGCCGATCGTCGGCTGGATTGCCGGGCTCGTGATGATCGGCGTGGGCAAACTGTGGGCTCCGCAGGTTCGCGTCGCGTCAGCGGTCGTATCCGTCGCCGCCGCCCTCGTTGCCCTGGCCGCGCTGCTCGTCATGCGGGGCACCGATCTGTGGCCTCTGGGACTGGCGGTCTTCCTCCTGGTGCCGCTGATCGCCAACATCTTCGTGGGCGGCTACCTCCGGCGCCAGTGGGGCCTGCCCACGCCGGCCTGATCCACCGAGCCGTGCGGAAGTCGCTCCCGCTCCGATACCTAGAGCTGCTAGGGTTCATGCATTGCAGCTCTAGGTATAGGAGGCGCCATGCGCATCGAGAAAGATCTGGTCGCCGCCGCGGCCACCCCGCTGGTGCTGGGGATCCTGACGGACGGCGACCTCTACGGCTACGCCATCCTCAAGCGCGTGGGTGAGCTCAGCGGCGGCAGCATGCAGTGGACCGACGGGATGCTTTACCCGCTGCTGCACCGGCTCGAACGGCTCGGCTACGTGACCTCGCTCTGGGGCACCTCCGACGCTGGCCGCCGACGCAAGCACTATGCCATCACAGACCTGGGTCGGGAGCAGCTGGCCGAGCGGCAGGAGCAGTGGACCGTGGTGTCGGATGCCCTCCGCCAGGTCTGGCAGGACCTGCCCCGGCCATCCGTTGTGACGGAGGGGTGGGCCTGATGGAACTCGACGCCGACCTCGAAGCCCAGATCGACCGGTGGCGCGGCTACGTGCAACGGCGCCAGGCCATCGCCACCGCCGACGTGGAGGAGCTGGAAGATCACCTCCGCGAGCAGATCGAAGACCTGCTGGCCACCGGGCTCGACCACGACGAGGCCTTCCTCGTGGCGATCAAACGGCTGGGCAACCTCGACGCCGTCTCCCGCGAATTCGCCCGCGAGCACTCCGATCGGCTCTGGAAGCAGCTCGTGCTCCTGCCCGACGCCGCCGACGATAGCCGCGCGCCGGCCTGGCGGGAACTTGCCGTGGTGATCGGCTTCGCCCTCGGCGCGGGCCTGGCCGTCAAGGCCGGCCTCACCTGGTCCGATGACGGCACCGGCCTGGCCCGCAACCTCGGCCTGCTGGTCTTCCCGTTCCTGGCCGCCTACTTCGGCTGGAAACGCCGACTCACCGTGCCCGTGGCGGCAACCCTCGTCGCCTCCTTCGCCGCCCTCGCGGTGCTGCTCAACGTCTACCCGTTCGCCGCCGGCGGCTCCACCGAGCTGCTCGCCGCGCTGCACGCCCCGGTGCTGCTCTGGATGCTGGTCGGCATCGCCTACGTCGGCGGCCGCTGGCGCTCCGACGCCCGACGGATGGACTTCGTGCGGTTCACCGGCGAACTGGCGATCTATTACACGCTGCTTGCCCTCGGCGGAGCTGTGCTCATCGGGCTCACCGTCGCGGTGCTGTCCGCCGTGGGCGTGGACCCCGACCCGGTGCTGACCGGGTGGATCCTGCCGCTCACCGTGCCCGGCGCCCTCGTCGTGGCCGCCTGGTTGGTCGAGGCCAAACAGAACGTGGTGGAGAACATCGCCCCGGTGCTCACCCGGGTGTTCACCCCGCTGACGATCATCATGCTCCTGGCCGTGCTCGCGGTACTGGCCACCGCCGGCGGCTTGGGCACCGTCGACCGCGACCTGCTCATCCTGATGAACGCCATCCTGGTGCTCGTGCTCAGCCTGCTGCTCTACTCGATCTCCGCCCGCGATTCTCTCGCCCGGCCCGGCGTCTTCGATGTGCTCCAGCTGGTGCTGGTGGTCGTGGCCCTCGCGGTCGACGCCGTGATGCTCACCGCGATGCTCACGCGCATCACCGAATTCGGCTTCAGCCCCAATAAGATCGCCGCACTCGGCCTCAACCTGCTGCTGCTCGTGCACCTGGTGCGCGCGGCCTGGCTCACCATCGGGTTCCTGCGCGGGCGCCGGCCGTTCACGGTGCTCGAGCGCTGGCAGACCCGATACCTGCCGGTCTACGGGGTCTGGGCGCTCGTCGTGGTCGCGGTCTTCCCGCTGGTCTTCGGCTTCGCCTGACGCAACCGTCCGGGCTACGCGGTGCGGGTGGCCGAGCTGGAGGACCAGTCGGCGGCCCGCAGCCGCTCGAAGCCGTCCAGGAGCAGGTCGAGTGCGAACTCGAACTCGAACCTGTCGTCGCAGCCGTGCGCCACGACCGAATCGTCGTGCGCGGCCGCGCTGCTGATCTGCAGGATTTGGGGATACCGTTCCGCCATCGCCTGCATCTGGGCGGCCTGCACGGCGGGGTCGGCGGGCGGCCGGGCCGGGTCGGCGGATGCGTCGAAGAGCTCCTGGGTGAACCCCCACATGCGGCTGCCCAGGGCGTGCATCACGTGGTGGGTGAGGTCCGCCGAGAACCCGCCGGCCAGGAATATCCCGATCGTCGATTCCAGGTAGTCCAGCACGGCCGGGGTGTGCGTGGTGCGCGACTCGAGCACCGACCGGGCCCACGGATGCCGCAGGAGCATCTGGCGGGCCGAAAGCACCCGCAGGCGCACCGCCGTCTTCCACTCGGCATCCCGGGCCGGCGGGTCAATCTCGGCGACGATCACCTCGACCATCCCGTCAAGCAGTTCGTCCTTGTTCGCGACGTGCTTGTACAGCGCCATCGGCACGACCCCGAGCTCCTCGGCGAGCCGGCGCATGCTCAGCGCCTCGATACCGACCTGATCGGCCAGTCCGACGGCTGCCTGCAGCACACGATCACGGTTGAGGCGCACCCGCGGTGCCACCAGAACTTGAGCCATGTGAGCTCCTTCGCAACGAGACCGGCCCTGCCCATTGACAGGAGTACAGCGTACACCTTAGAGTCGGGGCATCCGAGTGTACGTTGTACACCTTCACCCCTCGAAGGAGCTCTCATGACTCCCACCCGCCGAACCGCGATTCTCGCCGGCGTCTTCTTTCTGCTCACCGAAATCGGCGCGATCGTGGGCCGACTTCTCTATGCCCCGGTGCTCAACACGCCCGGCTACGTCCTCGGCACCGGACGCGACTCGCAGGTGGCCGTCGGCGTATTGTTCGAGGTCGTTCTCGTGATCGCCGTGGTCGGCACCGCGGTGGTCCTCTATCCGGTTCTCCGTCGCCACAGCCCGGCGCTGGCCCTGGCGTACGTTGCCGCCCGCATCCTCGAAGCGGCGATCATCCTGGTCGGCACTATCAGCCTGCTCACGGTGGTGATGCTGCGGCAGCAGCAGCCTTCCACCGGGGACGGCGGCGCGCTCGAGGCCGTCGCGGCCGGGTTGCTGGCCCTGCAGGACGGCACCCTGCTGTTCGGCCCCGGCTTCGCGCTCGGCATCGGCTCGATCCTGCTGGCGTCGCTGATGTACTCCTCCCGCCTGGTGCCTCGCGTCATCGCGATTCTCGGGCTGGTGGGCGGGGCGATCATCACCCTCTCGACCGTGCTGGTGATCTTCGGCCTGTACGGCCAGTTCTCCCCGATCGGGCTGCTCGTGGCTCTGCCCGTATTCGCCTGGGAGGTGTCGCTCGCGCTGTGGCTCATCCTCAAGGGCTTCAATACCGCCGCGCTCGAGCGGATGGCGCAGCGTCGTGTCGGCGCAGACCGGGCGGAGGTGACCCCATGAGGGCCGCGGTGTACCGGCGGTTCGGCTCCGCCGACGTGGTCTCGGTCGAGGAGATCCCTACCCCGAAGCCCGGTCCGGAGGAGGTTCTCATCCGGGTGCTCGCCAGCACGGTGAGCGCCGCGGACTACCGGGCCCGCTCCCGTGACGTGCCGAAGGGGCTCGGCCTGCTGGCCGGGGTCGGGCTGGGGTTCTTCCGGCCCCGCCGGCGGGTGCTCGGCATGGACGCCGCCGGGGTTGTCGAAGCCGTGGGGGAGAAGGTCACCAGGTTCACCCCCGGCGACGAGGTCATCGTCATGCTCGGCGCGAAGTTCGGCGGCCACGCCGAGTACGCCCGGATCGGGCAGGACGGACCGATCACGGCCAAGCCGGCCAATCTGAGTTTCGACGAGTCCGTCGCCCTCGTCTTCGGCGGCATCACCGCACGGGCGTTCCTGAATCGCACCGACATCCATCCAGGCACGCGGGTGCTGGTCAACGGGGCCTCCGGAGCGGTCGGCACCGCGGCGGTGCAACTGGCCAAGAACCTCGGCGCGCACGTGACCGCGGTCTGCGCGGCCCGGAACACCGGCCTGGTCACGGGCCTCGGCGCCGACACGGTGATCGACTACGCCAGCTCGGACTTCACGACCCAGCCCGACACCTACGACGTGATCGTGGACTGCGTCGGCAACGCGTCCTTCGACAGGGTGCAGCGGCTGATCACCCCCGGCGGAGCGCTGTTGGCGGTCATCACCGATCTCAACGGTCTCCTGCGCGCGAAATCCCGCACTCGCAAGAGCGGAAAGCTCGTCAGCGCCAGCGGCGTCGACTACCGGGCGGAAGACCTGCAGTTTCTCGTGGGCCTCGCGGAGCAGGGCGGCCTGCGGCCGGTCATCGACCGCAGTTACGACCTCGCCGAGATCGTGGCCGCGCACCGGTTCGTCGACGCCGGCCACAAGCGGGGCAGCGTCGTGTTGCGCATCGCCGGATCGAGCTAGATCCGGCTCAGATCAACGCGGCTCAGGCCAACGCTGCGAGGGCGTCTCGAGCGCGCTGCATCGACGAACTGAGCCCCCACCTGTTTGACAACCGCTCCAGCTCGGCAACCTGCTCGGGCGTACTCGGGCGGATGCGGGCGTCAAAGTCCGGCAGCGCAAGGTCGCGCACGACGTTCACCACGGCGGGTGCCACCGTGAGGTAGTCCGCGGCGGCGAGGATCTTCGCGCGCACGGCCGCGCCCAGTTTCACCTCGGGGTCTGCCGCCGCCGCCACGATCCCATCGAGGTCGCCGTACTCGGCCAGCAGCGTGGCCGCGGTCTTCTCGCCCACCCCGGCCACGCCGGGCAGGCCGTCGGAGGCGTCGCCGCGCATCGCGGCGAAGTCGGCGTACTGCACCGGGGTGACACCGGTCTTGGCCGTCAGCGTCGCATCGGTCAGCAGCTCCAGCCGGGCCATGCCGCGGCCGGTGTAGATGACCCGCACATCACGGGAGTCGTCGACGAGCTGGAAGAGATCCCGGTCGCCGGTGATGACGTCCACTGGGATAGACGCCTGGGAGGCGAGGGTGCCGATCACGTCGTCGGCCTCGTGGTGGGCGGCGCCGATGATCGGGATGCCGAGCGCGGTGAGCGCCTCGCGGATGATCGGTACCTGCGGGGTGAGCAGGTCGGGCACGACCTCGATCGCGGGGTCGGCATCCGTCGGGGGCTCGGCGGCGACCCGGTGGGTCTTGTAGGTGGGGATCAGGTCCACCCGCCACTGCGGCCGCCAGTCGTCGTCCCAGCAGGCCACGATCTCGGTGGGCTGGAACTCGGTGGCGAGCCGGGCGATCATGTCGAGCAGCCCACGCACGGCGTTCACCGGCTCCCCGGTGGGCGCGCGCACCGAGTCCGGCACGCCGTAGAACGCGCGAAAATACAGGGAGGCGGTGTCGAGGAGCATCCGGCGCTCGGGTTGAGTGGTCACGGCCGCATCTTGCCACACCTAGCGACCCGCCGCAGAGGCAGCTAGCGGGCCTGGCCCACCAGCGCCTCGGCGGAGATGCTGCGGTTGACCACGCCCTCGGCCGCCGCTCGCAGGGTGACCTCGTGTGCGCGGGCGTAGTCGCGGAGGGCGTCGAAGGCCTCGCTCATAGTGCAGGAACGCACCTGGGCGAGAACACCCTTGGCCTGCTCGACGAGAATCCGGGTGTCCAGCGCGAGGTGGAGCTGGGCGGCCACGATCTCGGGCTGGCGGAAACTGCGCTCGTGCAGGATGCCGACTGTCGCGACATCCGCCAGGGCCTGGGCGAGCTGGGCGTCGCGGTCGCTGAGGGCACCGGCCACCGTGCTGAGCAGGTTCATCGCGCCGATGACCTCGCCGTGCAGCCGGAGCGGGGTGGCGTGGGCCGCGCGGAAGCCCTGGTCAAGGGCTGTGCGGCGGAACCGCGGCCAGTCGCGGGGGTCGGTGTCGATGTCGGGAACGCTCACCACGGCACCGGTCTTGTAGCAGTCGATGCAGGGGCCGGCGCCGGCGGCGACGATCATGACCTCGACGATTTCAGCCTCTTCGCTGGTCGAGGCCACCAGTTCGAGCCTTCCCGTGCCGTCGGCCAGGAGGATGCCGCCCGCCTGCACGTCGAGAAGCTGGGTGCAGGTGTACACGAGGGTGGACAGCAGATCGACGACGTCGTAGTCGGCGACCAGTGTGCCGGCTACGCGCACAAAAGCGTCGTTGATTCTTTCTTCACGGGTGTTGTCAGCCGCGTGGTCTGTGTCGTGCATGTCTACCTACTCTGGGAGCTCTGCGAAATTGAGGCGCCGGCTGACGACGGCGTGGGCAATCTCTTGGACGGTGTATCCGCTAGAAAAAGCGTAGGCCCGGATTCGTGAGAAAGCATCTGTTGCGCTGATATCCAGCTGGCCGAGAACCATCCCGGTCGCCTGGTGGATCTCCCGCCGGGATTCAATCGGTGCCTCATCGTCGGACGATTCGTGCTCGGCGAGGACGATCGCGCGGCGAAAGGCGGGCCCGGCGATGGCGCGGCACAGGGATGCGCCGAGGGTGGCGGCCTGGTCATCGAGGGCTCCGGGGCTGGTGCGGTAACAGGTGACCGTTCCGGTGCAGGCCGCTCCCAGCATGAGGGGAAAGGTGAAGATGGCGCCCACGGTCAGCTCGGCAGCGCTCCGCAGGAATGCCGGCCACTGGTCGGTCAGCGCGAGGTCGGGAACCGATACGAGCGACGCGGTCCGAAATGCATCGAACTGTGGGCCTTCACCCAGATCGAATTGCATTTCCTCCAGCCGGGCGGCCGTGGCGTCGGTGGCGTGAATCAACGAGGCCCGGCGGTCCTGATCCATCACCGAGATGGCCGCACCCGTGATCGGCAGTAGCTCCAGGAACGGGGAGGCCAGCTGCCCACCCGTCATTCGGGGTGTCCCCGAGACTTCACTCATCAGCACCGCCAGCCGTGTCCATCGTCACTGTCAAAAAGTCACTGTCAAAGGGCACGTGTCATCGAAACGAGTCCAATACCTAACTCAACGTTAGTCCTGTCTGGCACCGGTCGACCAGTCTGATCGGCTGCGGCAGCGGATGCCCGGCGGTACTCTCGTGAGTCCCGACCCGCAGTGGCCGATGCTGCCGGCTCTCCTCACGGAAGGTACAGCCCATGTCTCACGCCTCGCCAGTTCCGGACGTACCCGACGCAGACCCCGATGGTCGCGGGGAAACGCAGAATGAGCGCCTGGACCGCAACTGGAATGAGCTGCTCCAGGAGCTCAGGGTTATCCAAACAGGAACCCAGATTCTCACCGGCTTCCTGCTGGCCGCGGTCTTCCAGTCCCGGTTCGAAGACCTCGATGCGTTTCAGCGCGACATGTACCTGGTCCTGGTGGCCACCTCGGTTCTCACGACGCTGGTGGGCCTGGCGCCGGTGAGCCTGCATCGTGTGCTGTTCCGCAAGCACGCGAAGGGCCGCATCATCCGGTACACCGACTATTTCGTGCAGGCCACTCTCGCCGGGGTCGGCATCACGGTCGCCGGCATCGGGTTGCTCATCTTCGACCTGGTGCTCGGCCGGGCATGGGGCATTGCTTTCGCGGTCTTCATCCTCGTCGTGGTCGCCCTGCTCTGGATTGTGGTGCCGCGCATCATCCGTCGTTCGGCCTGACGCCCCGATCGTCCGGCGCCACGAGCGCAATGGCGTCAGGAGAGGTACGGTCTAGCCATCATGAGACTCGGACCTCACCTCCACCGCATCGGCAACGACATCGTGGCCGCCTACCTCGTCGTCACTCCCGAGGGGGTGACGGTTATCGATGCCGGTCTGGCCGGGCAGTGGCGGGAGCTTCTCGCCGAGCTGACCAGCATGGATTGCACCCTCGAGGAGGTGAAGGGCGTCGTTCTCACGCACGGTGACAGCGACCACCTGGGTTTCGCCGAACGGCTGCGGCGGGATCACGGCGTGCCGGTCTACGTGCATCCGGCTGATGCGGCCCGGGCCCAGGGCGGGGCCAAACCGTCGAATGCCCGCCAGACGATGAAGCTGGGCGCCACTCTGGGTTTCGCGGCCTACTCGCTGCGCAAGGGCGGGATGCGCACCACCTACCTGACCGAAACCGTGGACGCGAACGACGGGGACACGCTGGACCTGCCCGGAGCGCCCCGCATCATCGGCCTGCCCGGGCATTCCGCGGGCAGCATCGCCATCCATGTGCCGATTGCCGATGCGGTCTTCGTGGGCGACGGGCTCACGACCCGCCACGTGCTCACCGGCACGACGGGGCTTCAGCCGGCGCCGTTCACGGATGAGCCGGAGCAGGCGATCGTGTCGCTTCGCGCGATTCTGTCCACCGGTGCCACCTGGGTGCTGCCCGGCCACGGCACCCCGTGGAACGGCGGTGTTGCGGCGGCCGTCGCCGCTGTGGAAAAGGCTGCCCAGGGCTGACGTCCACCCTGACACCATTCATGCTTGACGTGACACCATCATGGTGTCATGATGGTGACATGGAACTTGGAGCGTACGTAAACGACCTGCAGCGCCAGCTGGTGGATGCCGCTGAGAACGGCGCGGAGGACACTCGCGCCGTCGCCGAGCGACTCGCCGCCGGACTGGATGCCGCTGCGCGGCTCGTGCTGCTCGACGTGCTGTCGGCCGCTGTGGGCGAAATCACCCGCGACCTCGCCCCCGGCTCGGTCGACCTGCGGCTGCGCGGCCGCGAGATCGAGTTCGTCGTGACCGCGCCGAATGCCGAGCCGGACAACGACGAGCGGGCCGACCCCTCCGTCGACCTCGACGACTCGAGCACTTCGCGCACCACGCTCCGCCTGCCGGACGCCCTCAAGGCGCGGGTGGACGAAGCGGCGGCGGCCGACGGCCTGTCAGTGAACACCTGGCTGGTGCGCGCGACGGCGGCCGCCCTGCAACCCAAGCAACGCCGATCCGTGCAGCGCACCCTTCGCACCGGCGACAATTTTGCGGGCTGGGCGCGCTAGCCCGCGCTGTACTCCAGAAGCTCAGCACGCCAGAAACTCCAGCTCCGCACACCCGCGGGGTCGGTCCGTTGTACCCGAAATCGCATAGCCCACAGAGAGGGACGCATCAGCATGCCCACCTACAACACCCCCACTCCCATCGATCTCGCCATCCACCTGCCGGTCGGCGCGATCGACGTTGTGGCCGGCGACCGTACGGACACCGTCGTGACGGTGTCGCCCACCAGTCCGGCCAAGGCGGTCGACCGTCGCGGCGCCGAGGAGACCAAGGTGGAGTTCGACGGCCAGCGGCTGACGATCACCGCTCCGAAGCCCCGCTTCAGCATCATCGGCCCCAGCGAGTCGGTGGACATTCTCATCGAGCTGCCGACGGGATCGCGGCTCACGGCCGAGATTTCGTCGGGCAATGTGCGCGCAACCGGCCGCCTTGGTGCCACCCGCATCAAATGCTCGAACGGCGCGGCGGAGGTGGACACCACCGGCGACCTGTGGCTGCGCGCCGGCAACGGCAACGCCACCCTGGGTGCCGCCGAGGGAGACATCGAGATCACGGCCGATCACGGTCAGCTCCGCATCGGCACGGTCACCGGCAACGCCGTCCTCAAGGCATCGCACGGCAATATCACCATCGGAGAGTCCGGCGGCGACCTCGACGCGAAGCTCTCCTACGGCGACCTCGAGATCACCCGGGCGCTCGCCGCCGTGTCGGCGAAGACCGCCTACGGCAGCATCCAGCTGGGGGAGATCTCCAGCGGATCGGTGCAGGTGGAGAGCGGCTTCGGCCAGATCAACATCGGCGTGCGTGAGGGCGTTCCCGCCTGGCTCGACCTGGCCTCCAAGAACGGGCGCCTGCGCAATGAGCTCGCCGGCGACACCGCCCCCGACCCGTCCGAGCAGACCGTGGCGGTGCGTGCGCGCACCGCGTTCGGCGACATCAGCATCCACCGCGCGCGCTGAGCGCGCGCCGAAACGAAGGGAAGAACATCATGACCACCACCGCGATCGCCGTGCAGGGGCTGCGTAAGTCCTACGGCAGCAAGACCGTGCTCGACGACGTCGACCTCACCGTGAACTCGGGCACCGTGACCGCGCTACTCGGCCCGAACGGCGCCGGCAAGACCACCACCGTGCACATCCTCTCCACACTCGTGCGGCCGGATGCCGGCACCCTCACCGTCGCGGGATGCGACGTTTCGCGGGACCCCGACGGCGTGCGCGCCGCGATCGGCCTCACCGGCCAGTTCTCCGCGGTCGACGGCCTGCTCACCGGCGAGGAGAACCTCCTGCTGATGGCCCGGCTGCGCCACCTCGGCGCCAAGCGCTCGAAGGCGCGGGTGGCCGAGCTGCTCGAGCAGTTCGACCTCGTCGAGGCCGCCCGCAAGCCGCTCGCCACCTACTCCGGCGGCATGCGCCGCCGCCTCGACCTCGCGATGACTCTCGTCGCGACGCCCAGCGTGATCTTCCTCGACGAGCCCACCACGGGCCTGGACCCGCGCAGCCGGCACACCATGTGGGACATCGTGCGCGGCCTCGTGGCTGAGGGCACCACGGTGCTGCTCACCACCCAGCACCTCGAGGAGGCGGACCAGCTCGCTGACCACATCGCGGTGCTCGACGGCGGCCGCATCGTCGCCGACGGCACACCAGATGAGCTCAAGAGCCTCGTGCCGGGTGGTCATATCCGGCTCCGATTCGCGGATGCCGCGGCGCTCGACGCCGCCGCCCGCCTGCTTGACGGGTCCGCCCGTGACGAGTCCGGGCTCGCACTAACCGTGCCCAGCGCCGGCGGCGTCCACGCGCTGCGCGCGATGCTGGGCCGCCTCGATGCGGCCCATCTCGAGGTCGACGACCTCAGCATCCACACCCCGGACCTTGATGACGTGTTCTTCGCGCTGACCGGCACGAAGGAATCGTCCGGCCGGGTCGACACGAAAGGAACAGAGTCATGACCACCATCACCGCCCCGCGCCCGACCGTGCAGGGCACCCATCATCAGTCCTATGTCGTGACCGACGCGATCACGATGCTGCGCCGCAACCTGCTGCACATGATCCGCTACCCGGGCCTGTCGGTGTTCACCATCGTGGGTCCGGTGGTGATCCTGCTGATGTTCGTCTTCGTCTTCGGCGGCACCCTCGGGGCCGGCCTGCCGGGCGTGGACGCGGCCGGCGGCCGGGCGGCGTACCTCGCCTACGTGATGCCAGGCATTCTGGCGATCACCATCGCCGGCACCGCCGGTGGCACCGCCACGACGGTCTCGATGGACATGACCGAGGGCATCACCGCGAGGTTTCGCACCATGGCGATCTCCCGCGCGTCGGTGCTCGCCGGGCACGTTCTCGGCAACACCATTCAGGCCATCATCGCCGTCGCACTGGTCCTCGCGGTCGGTGTGCTGATCGGCTTCCGGCCCACCGCCACCCCCATCGAATGGCTCGCCACCTTCGGCCTGATCGCCCTCGTCGCGTTCGCGATCACCTGGATCGCCGTGGGGATGGGCATGCAGGCGAAGTCGGTGGAGACGGCGAGCAACCTGCCGCTGCTGCTGGTCTTGCTGCCGTTCCTCGGCAGCGGCTTCGTGCCGACCGAGTCGATGCCGGCCGGTCTGCAGTGGTTCGCGGAGTACCAGCCGTTCACACCGATCGTCGAAACCCTCCGCGGCCTGCTGCTCGGCACCCCGCTCGGCTGGAACCCGGTGCTCGCGGTCGGCTGGTGCATCGTGATCACGGTCATCGGCTACGTCTGGTCGATGGTCATCTACGAGCGCAAGTCGGTGCGTTCCTAACCCCCGGCACCCCCCGCCGCCCGAGCCCACCCCGCTGGTCGAGCTTGTCGAGACCCCGACAAGCCTGACCAGCGGAGTACTGCGGTGAGCCGCCCCGGTAGCCTGGGGCGCATGTCGTCCCTCGCCCCAGCTTCCCCCGGCGATACGCCCGACCTGACCGATTTCCTCCGCGAGGTCGATCTGACCCTGAGCGGGCTTGACGCTCCCACGGTGCACATCTGGATCAAACGGGATGCTGCCGGCGAGATCGTGGCGAGCACGGGATTCGAACTCAGCGGTGACCAGCAGCACACGCTCATTCGGAGCGTGGCCGTTCATCCACTCGCCCAGCGCGCGGGGGAGGGCACCCGGCTGGCCCTGTTCGCCCTGGCGAAGGCGGCGGAGAGCGGAGCACAGCGGGCATGGCTGTTCAGCCGACGGTCCGGGCCGTTCTGGCAGAAGCTCGGCTTCGAGACTGCCGACCGGGAGGACCTCGCCCGGGCTCTCGCCAGCACCCACCAGGTGCGCCTCTTCGCCGAATCCGGCCAGCTCAGCCGAGAGGTAGCGTGGTCCCGCCCGCTCCGACCCGAGTAGAGAATGGCACCCAGCCGCGGGCGCTGGTGGGGCCCGGCAGGGCTAGACGGCGGGCGATTCGCGTCTGTTTCGGAAAGCACGTCCCCGGTGGGAGGTCCACATTGTCGACGAGTGCGCCCGCCACGGTGGCTCCCACGGCCGGTGCGAGGTTTTGGTAGTGCCGCGTACCGAGCCGACGTCGCCGGTGAGCTCTTTTGGCGCCGCAGTGACCAGCACCTTGAACACGAGCGTGACCAAGGCACCCTGACCGACTCCGAAGGCGAACAGTCCGAGGTTTGTCGGAAGGGTCTCCCAGTGGTCGGTGACGACGATCGATATCCAGACCAACGCGATGGTCGTGAGCGCGAACGAGAACATGGCAATCGCTGATTGACCGTAGCCTCGTTAGGACCATGACAAGTCCGTCGCTCGATCACTTTCGCACGTTCGTCACCGTCTACCGGGCCGGTTCGCTGACTGAGGCGGCGTCGCTACTGGGCATGTCCCAGCCGACCGCCACTGCGCACATCCACGCCCTTGAGACGCAGTTGGGGTACTCGCTATTCACACGCACCAGATCCGGCGTCATCCCCACGCAGAAGGCAGCCCAGCTGGCACGCGAGGTGGCAGGGCATATCGATGCCCTCGACGACATTTCTTCGCTGGGCACTGAGAATGAAAGCACGGCGAGAACGGTGTACATCGGAGGGCCGGCCGAGTTGCTCACGACAGTGGTTCTGCCAAGGCTAGAAACGGTCTCCCGTCGTGCGGCCTCCCAAATCAACGTCACATTCGGCCTCGCCGCCGAGCTCCTAGAAGGCCTCCGCGCAGGCCGTCTCGACGTGGTCATCAGTTCGATCCGACCGAGAGTCCAGGGAGTCGAGAGCACGCCCCTGTTTGACGAAATCTTCGCATTGGTCGGTGCGCCCCGCTGGGCAGGAGTCGACCATGCACTCGAGTCCCTCGTCAACATCCCCGTTGTCGTTTTCGATCACGACCTTCCAATCGTGCGGCGGTACTGGCGCACAGTCTTCCAGCAGGGGCCCTCTGAGCTGAGTGTCGCCGCCGTGATCCCCGACCTGCGGGGAATTCGGGAAGCCGTGGTGTCCGGCATCGGCATGTCGGTTCTGCCGCTGTACCTGATAGCTGAGGAGCTCCGTGCCGGCACCCTGGTGGTGTTATTCGAGCCCGTCATGCCGCCCCTCAACACCGTGTACCTCGCCGTTCGCGCCGGAGAATCGGTGCGCAACGCAGATGTCATCAGCCAGCTCCGCCAAACAATCGAATGGGCGGGTGAAATTACCTGATCGCGAATGCCCGCGGCCGGCACGCAGACTCAACGCATGTCAAATATTCTGATGGTCGTTACTGCGGCCGAATCGCTCATTCTCGCCGACGGCACCGTACACCCGACCGGGTTCTGGGCCGAAGAACTCGTCGTCGCTCATCGCGACTTGACTGCGGCCGGGCACGTTGTCGCAATCGCCACCCCGGGCGGCATCCGTCCGACGGTGGACCCCGGGTCCCTCGGCGACGACTCCACCTGGACGACGTACCTCGCGTCCATCGATGATCTTCTGGAGTCTCCGATTGCACTCGACACGGTCGATGTTTCCGAATACTCCGCTGTGGTCCTGCCGGGAGGTCACGGCCCGATGACCGATCTCGCAACCGACGAATCGCTTGGTGCGATCCTTACCGCTGCGGACCAACACGGCGCGCTCATCGCCCCGTTCTGTCACGGTCCGGCGGGGTTGCTGAGCGCAACCGCGGCGGATGGCAGTTTCGTTTTTGCCGGACGACGACTCACTGTTTTCACGGATGAAGAAGAACTGGCGGGAGGCACGGGAGTCAAGAGCCCGTGGTTCGTCGAAACCGTGCTTCGCAATCGGGGAGTCGTCATCGATAGCGGATCACCGTGGTCGAGCCATGTCGTTCGCGATGGCAATCTGATCAGCGGTCAAAACCCGCAATCAAGCGTCGCGGTCACCGCCGCGCTCGTGTCCGCCCTGGCGGAGCAGAACTGACCGCAGCTCACCAGCGGGGGGAGTTCTCGGCGGCCATTGCCAATGTGAGTGGTACCGGGGTTGGCTAGGAGCATGAACTCCTCGACGAAGCCTCGGACCGCGGTACTCCTCGACATCGACGGAACCCTCGTCGAATCGAACTACCTCCACATCGATGCCTGGGATCGCGCCTTCGTCGCCGTCGGGCATCCGGTTCAGGTGTGGCGCATCCACCGCGCCATCGGCATGGACTCCGGCATGCTGCTGCGACACCTGCTCGGCGGTGACGTCGCCGACGCGGTAGGTGGGGCTGCCAAGGAGAAGCACACCGAGTTCTACCTGGCCCGGGCCGAACGCCTCCGACCGATCCCCGGCGCCCAGGACCTCCTCGCCGCGCTGGCCGGTCGGGGGCACGCCGTGGTGCTGGCCACCTCGGCGCCCGAGGAGGAACTCACGTTGCTCCTCTCCCTGCTCGACGCCGACGAGCACCTCGCGGCGGTGACCTCGTCGGCAGACGTCGATACCGCCAAGCCCGACCCCGACATCATCAAGTCGGCGCTGGGGAAGGTGTCGGTCGGTGCAGCACACGCGGTCATGGTGGGCGACTCGGTCTGGGACGTCGAGGCGGCCCGGCGCACCGGGGTCGACTGCATCGGGCTGCTCAGCGGCGGGTTCGGGGCCGAAGAACTCCTCAGCGCCGGTGCCATCGCCGTCTACGACGACGCGGCCGACCTGCTCGCGCAGCTCGACGGCAGCCCTATCGCACACCTCTGAGACGAGTCGGGAGAAGGCAATGACTGACAGCACGCAATCCCCGATGACCGGCAAGACGGTCCTTGTCACCGGCGGCACCGGCGGGATAGGCAAGGCCACCGCAATCGGGCTCGCTCAGCTGGGTGCCCGAGTCGGCATCGTCGGCCGCGACGCCACCCGCGCAGAGGCCGCCGCAGTCGACATCCGTGCGATGTCGGGCAATGAAGCCGTGGATGTGTTCACCGCCGACATGTCCTCCCAGGCCGAGGTTCGTCGGCTCGCGGCAGAAGTGCTCGTCGCCTACCCGTTCCTTGACGTACTGGTTAATAACGTGGGCGGGTTCTGGGCACACCGGCATGTCACGGCCGACGGTTTGGAGCACACCTTCGCGCTGAACCATCTGGCACCGTTCCTGCTCACGAATCTGCTGCTGGAGCGACTCAAGGTGAGCGCGCCCGCTCGAGTCGTCACCGTCTCATCCGGCGCCCAGGCCATGGGCCGGATCGATTTCGACGACCTGCAGGGCGCGCGCAGCTTCTCGGGGCAGCGGGCCTACAACCAATCGAAGTTGGCGAACGTGATGTTTACCTACGAGCTCGCCCGTCGCCTCTCGGGCAGCGGGGTGACCGCAAACGTATTGCACCCTGGCGTTACGAATACCGGTTTCGGCGCCGAGGACCAAGCGAGGTTCTTCGCCATGATGAGCGGGTTGGCCCGACGTTTCATGAGAAGCCCAGCGAAGGGTGCCGCAACGCCGATCTACCTCGCCGCGTCACCGGACGTGACGGGGGTTTCGGGCCGGTACTTCGCCAACTGCAAGGCCAAGGACTCCAACAAGATCTCGTACGATACCCAGGCGGCGGCGCGACTGTGGCAGGTCAGCAGCGACCTCGTCGGACTCCCCGCCACGCAGCCTTGAGCCCGGGACGCTATCGCGGACACGGCCCGGGTCACCCCGGGCCTTCTGCGCGTCCCGGATCAGCTCTGGGCCAGCAACACCGAGTTCCATGAGCGCGTCAGACTATGACCATGCCAGATTCCGCCCTCCAGCCAGAGCCGTTCGCTCCCGTCACCGCTCGTGCCGTAATCGATGACCTCCGGTCCCGGCTTCGGGCCACCCGCTGGCCGGACGCCCCCGCGGACGCCGGCTGGTCGCTCGGCACCGACGTCGCCTACCTCCGCGAACTCGTCGCCTACTGGGCGGATGGCTTCGACTGGCCCGCGCAGGAGGCCGCGCTCAACCGGCTGCCCCGCTTCAAGGCGCCGGTCGGCGGCCTGGGCATCCACTTCGTGCACGCCCGCGCCGTCGCGCCGGTCGGCCCCACCCTGCCGCTGGTGCTCAGCCACGGCTGGCCGGATTCGTTCTGGCGCTACTCCAAGGTGATCCCGCTGCTCACCGACCCGGGTGCGCACGGCGCCGACCCCGCCGACGCGTTCGACGTGGTGGCGCCCGACCTACCCGGCTTCGGTTACTCAGACATCCCGGCGGCTCCGCTCGACTCCATCGCCGTCGCCGGGCTGTGGGCCGAGCTGATGGGCGGGCTCGGCTACGCCCGGTTCGGCGCCGCCGGTGGCGACATCGGCAGCCACGTCAGCCGCTACCTCGCGCTGGACCATTCCGACCGGGTCGTGGCGGTGCACCGCACGGACGCGGGCCTGGCCCACTACTCGGGCGACCCCGCCGACCTCACCCCGGAGGAGCGCGTCTGGCTGGAATCCGGCGCGGCCTGGGGAGCGGCCGAAAGCGCCTACGCAGCCATGCACCGCAGCAAGCCGCAGACCGCGGCTGTCGGGCTCACCGATTCGCCGGCGGGACTGGCCGCCTGGATCGTCGAGAAGCTGCGGGCCTGGAGCGACTGCGACGGTGACCTCGAGAGCGCGTTCAGCAGGGACGAGATCCTCACCAACCTCTCCATCTACTGGTTCACCGGCACCATCGGGTCGTCGATGCGGATGTACGCGGCGAACGCCGCGATTCCGCCCGCCCAACTCGCCCGTCGGGTAGAGGTTCCGTCGGGCTTCTCGATCTTCCCCGCCGACCTCGTGCGACCGCCCCGGGCCTGGCTCGAGCGCACCGCGAACGTCGTGCGTGCCACCGAGCCCGCACGCGGCGGGCATTTCGCGCCTCTCGAGGAACCCGAGCTGTACGCCCGGGAACTGCGCGAGTTCTTCCGCCCCTACCGGTGAGGCGTCCCGTAGCCTGAGCGGATCAGCACAGTCTCGACGGAGGGCAATATGGGCGTGGACCACATCGTTGTGTGCGGACCGGTGTCGTGGAACACCCTGGTCTACCTTGATCAGCTGCCGGAGCCGCGCCCGCATGTCACCTTCGCCCTGGAGGATTTCCAGACCGTCGGCGGCACCTCTGCGGGCAAGGCGCTGCACCTGGCCGGGCTCGGCCGCACGGTCGCGTGCCAGACCCTGCTCGGCGACGACGATGCGTCGGGCCGGGTGCGCTCCGCTCTCGAGTCGGCGGGAATCCGGGTGACCGCGCCGGTGGTGCCGGGCGCCGGCGAACGGCACCTGAACCTGATGACCCGGGCGGGGGAGCGGGTGTCCGTGTACCTCTCGGTGCCGGCGTTTTCCGAACCCGACGTCGCCCAGTTCGCGGCGATGAGCCGGGGCGCCGCGGCCCTGGTGATGGACCTCTCCGAAACGTCCCGGGCCCTGCTCCCCACGGCCATCGCGGCCGGCGTTCCCATCTGGACCGATGTCCACGACTACGACGGCCAGTCCGAGTTCCACGAGCCGTTCATCCGGGCGGCCGACTACATCTTCATGAACGCCGACGGGATGAGCGACCCGTCGGCCTTCATGCGCGCCCGGGTGGAGGCCGGCGCCACGGCAGTCGTGTGCACCCTCGGCGCCGACGGTGCCATGGCCTTCGACGCCGAGGGGCAGCACCGGGTGGCCGCTGTGCCCGTGGAGGTTCGGGACACCAACGGTGCCGGCGATGCGTTCTTCGCGGGCTTCCTCGATGCCACCCTGTCTGGCGCATCCAGGGCCACGGCGCTCACTGCCGCCGCCGCGCAGGCCACCATTGCCCTCGGCACGAAGCATCTGCACCCGTCGTTGGACGCGCTACTGCCGTAGCGCGCGGGATCTTCGGCGAGGTGCCCCGCTGCGCCTACTCCTTCGAGAAGTCGTTCGGCTCGAGGGCAGCGATGCGACGGGCGTGTTCCCTGAGGGCCTCCTCGGGCACCTCATGGCCGCCGTCGGCGAAGCGTTGGCGCAACGCGACCAGGACCTGGGCCTCGTCGTGGCCGGCCAGGTCCGCTTCCTGTTGCAGCAGGATGCCCGCCACCTTGTCGTTTTCGGTCGTGCTGTGCTGGGCCTGAATCGGTTCGTCCTGGGTGTCGCCGGTCATGCTGTCCTCCGCTCGCGGAACTGATGGGCACCATTGTGCCTCACGATGGTGCGGGCGGACGCAGGATTGCGTCGCGTAACCTGACCGGATGACCCCTGACGCGGCCCGGCCGCACGAGCGCGTGCGCGAGGAGTACCGCCGCCGTGCGGCCGAATACACCGTGGCGCTGGGATCGATGGAGGCGGTGCATCCGTCGGACCGGGCGCTGGTCGAGGCCTGGGCGGGAACGGTGGCGGGCCCCGTCATCGATGCCGGCTGCGGCCCGGGGCACTGGAGCCGGTTCCTCCAGGAATGCGGCGTCGAGGTGAGCGGTGTCGACATGGTGCCTGAGTTCATCGACCTCGCGAGCCAGAGGTTTCCCACGGTGACCTTCCGGGAGGGCACCCTCGACGCACTGGGCGTGGCGGATGCGGCGCTCGGCGGCATCCTGAGCTGGTACTCGGTCATTCACCTGCCGCCGCCGGATGTTCGAGCCGCGCTGACCGAGTTCGCCCGCTGCCTGCGCCCGGGCGGCGGCCTGCTGCTGGGCTTTTTCGACGGTGCGCGACTGGAGCCCTTCGATCACGCCGTGGTCACCGCCTACCGCTGGCCCATCGCCGCGCTGAGCGTGGAACTGCGTGCTGCCGGGTTCGACGTCGTCGAAACCCACACCAGAACCGGGCCCGGCACCCGCCCCCACGGGGCGATCGTCGCTCGCCGGGCGGCCGGGTGACGAACCGCGCGACTCGTTATTTCGATCTGTCTCATATTTGACGTAGATCGAAATAAGCCGCATGATGGAGGAGGTGGGGCGCAGTGCCCTGCCAAACGAAAGGAACACATGCGCGCCTGGATGTTGGACGACTTCGGTCTCGAGAACCTGAACCTGCACGAAATCCCGACACCGGAACCCGCCGCCGGCGAACTGCTGATCAAGGTCTCGGCCGTGTCGTTGAACTACCGCGACAAGGCCCTGGTGGACGGCATCTACGCTCCCGAGAAAATGCCCAAGGGGCTCATCCCGGTCGCAGATTTCGCCGGCGTCGTTGCGGCGACCGGCTCCGGGGTGACGAAGTACGCGGTCGGCGACCGGGTCACCTCGCACTTCTACTCAACCTGGCAAGACGGCCCGTGGCTGCCTGAGTACGCCGATTTCCAGGTTGGCGGCCCGCTCGGTGGAGGACTCGCCGAGTACCAGGTGCTCAGTGAAGACGCCGTCGTGCCCACGCCGCCGTATCTCAGCGACGAGGAGGCGGCGACGCTTCCGATCGCCGCCCTGACCCCGTGGTTCGCGATGCGTGAGTACGGCGACATCGGTGCCGGCGACACCATCCTCGTTCAAGGCACCGGCGGCGTGTCGATTTTCGCCATCCAGATCGCCTCGGCGCTGGGCGCCCGCGTGATCGCCACCTCGAGCAGCGACGACAAGCTCGCCCGAGCCCGCGAGCTGGGTGCCACCGACACCATCAACTACCGCACGACGCCGGACTGGGCGGCCGCGGCACTCGAGCTGACCGACGGTCGCGGCGTCGACCTCGTCATCGACGTCGTCGGCGGTGAGGGGCTCCGGGACTCGATCAGGGCCGCTCGAGGCAGCGGAATGGTCGCGGTCGTCGGATTCCTGGACGGGCAGAGCGCGACGCTGGACCTGATGGATGTCATCTGGCACCAGACGCACATTCAGGGCATCGCCGTCGGGCACCGCAGGTCGTTCCACGACCTCGTTCGGTTCCTCGACGAGCACCACATCACGCCCGTCATCGACACCGTCTACGACTTCGCCGACGCGCACGCGGCCTACGACCAGCTCGCGCGCGGCGCCTTCGGCAAGATTGTCATCAAAGTCGGCTGAAACCGACGACGGCGGTGGGGGAGGGCGCGCCTCGTAGAATTGTGAGGCTGACAGGAGGATGAACATGGCACGAGTCAACGAGATGACCGACGAACCCGGCATCGCCGATTTCGACTTCGCTCGAGTCCTCGCCGCCGTCGCGGATCCGGTGCGACTCAGCATCCTGCGGCAACTGGCAAGCGCCGACGATGCCCTCAGCTGTGGCGCCATCGAGCTGCCCGTCAAGGCGTCAACGGCCACGCACCACTTCACCGCCCTGCGTCAGGCGGGCGTGCTGCACCAGTACTACGTCGGCACGTCCAGAATGAACCTCCTCCGGCTCGACGATATGGAGCAGGCCTATCCTGGCTTCCTGCCCTCCGTGATCGCCGCCTCGGCGAAGACACCGTAGAGGGTCGAAGTCGCCCGGTTCATATGGCCGCTGTCACCAGCGGTTGCGCACGTCTTCCGCCCAGCCCAGCAGATTGTCGACCCGGATGCGGCCCAGCTCGGTGTCGACCCAGCCCGAGTAGTGGCCGAAACACTGGTGACCGCGGCTGCCGAAGACCAGGAGTTCGGTCTTGCTGGCGTGGTCCCAGAACGGGTCGAAGCGCAGGTCGAGGCTCGCGCCGTGAATGCGCCACGGGGCGAGCCAATCGGCTTCGTCGTAGACCCAGTCGAGTTCTTCGCTGATCTTGTGGAGTACCCCGTCGACGAGCACCGCGTTCTCGGTCGAACCGGTCCCGTCCGTCCATCGGCCGCCCAGCTGGAGGCCGACCGTGCGTCCGTCGACGACTCCCGACGCCGCTCCCCAATTCCAGGTCATCCGGTACGGCCAGCGACCGCGGCCATGATCGAGCACCGCCCAGCTGTCGCCGGAGGGAAGGTGAATCCGGTCGCCCTCGACCTCGACCCACCCCTCGGCCGGCCGGGCCACGTCTTTGACGGTGTACTGGAAGCGCGTCGGGGACCACGGAACCACGACAGCCAGCGCCTCGTGGCCGGCCGGACGCACGGCAGTGATGTCGAACGCCACCCCCGCGGCGCGCCCACGCAGGCGGGTGCCGCCGGGCACCTCGTCGATGTCGATCGTGAGCGACCGGGTGCGTGCCCGGGCGGATGATGCGCCGAGCGATGCCGGGAGCGTGGCGCTTGATCCCAGCGGTGCGACGGCGCCGCGTTCGAGCGTCGTTCCCGATAACCGGTCGTGAATCAGGATGTTGTGCACGGCTGCGTAGTCGAGCGAGGAGACGGTCAGCGTCACGATGTGGGTGGGTGTGGTGACGCCCCAGTACTCCCAGCGCTTGTTGCGGCCCCAGCTGCTGCGGCCGTCGATGCCAGCGGTGTCGTGCAGAGGCTTTCTGCTCCAGCCGACGGCGGCGGGGTTGAGGCGCCCGTCGGGCAGGCACAGCGAAACCGGCGCGGTGAGCTCACGTTCGACGATCGCGCGATTCATCGCGTACTCCTTCGTTGGTGTCATCTGAATCTAATGGTGCTGCGGGGTAGACGAAGACGTCGCAGAGCCAGGCAAATGCCACCCCATCCGTAACCATCCGCGGAAAGGGTGTCCCTGAAAATAGTTTTCGTCAATCGGAATATTACTGCCCCGCGCGTGTTACAGTTTAGTAATCGTCAACCAGACGAAAACTAGAGGGACGACACATGAGCATCACATTCCGCGCACAGGCCAACGGTTTTCCCGTCGACTCGTGCTTCGTACCGTTCACCTTTCCGGGTGGCGAACGCCACTTCAAGGACAGCGGGACCGGCGCCGAGCAGGACGAGCACTGCATCATCCGCGGAGCCGACGCCAACGACTATGTAGCCGCGAAGATGTGGGCCGAGATGGTCCACGCAGCCGGGGGAGTGGCCACCGCCTACATCCCCTACCTCCCCGGAGCCCGCGCCGACCGCGGCCTCCCCTTCGGCGCCAAGGCCTACGCCGGCCTCATCAACGACATCGGCGCCGACCACGTCATCTGCTTCGACCCGCACTCGCCGGTCATGCCCGCGCTCATCAACAACCTCCAGATCATCGACAGCACCCGCCTCGTTCGCCGGGCCGTCGGCGGCTACGACACGACGTACACCGGCATCATCGCCCCGGACATGGGTGCCGCCGTCCGCGCCGGCCACGCCGCCCACGCGCTCCACCTGCCGCTCTACACCGCCACCAAGGACCGTGTTGAAGCCACCGGTGCCCTCAGCAACTTCCAGTGCCCCGACCTGCCGGCCGACGGCAAATACCTCGTGGTCGACGACATTGCAGACGGAGGTGGCACCTTCCGCGGCCTGGCCGCAGCTACCGGTCTCCCGCGCGAACAGCTCGGCCTCTTCGTTTCCCACGGCATCTTCTCCGGAGCCGCCGCCGGACTCAACGACTCGTACGGCGAGATCATCACCACCGACTCACACCCCGGTGCCTACAACCCCGATGTCGCGGCCCGCGTCATCCCCGTCGTTCCCTACATGATTGGAACCAACTAATGCCTCGCCTCGCACAACGCATCACCACCGCCAGCCCGATCGCTGCGCTGCTCGACACCGACGGCTACAAGCTTTCGCACCGGGCCCTGTACCCGCAGGCCGGCAGTGGCCGGGGAAACAACACGGGCACGACTCGCATCCTGATCAACTGGACCAACCGCAGCAACAAGTACATGCCCGGATCCACCCACGCCGTCGTCTTCGGGGTGCAGTCCTTCATCCAGAGCTACCTCGTGGAGACGTGGAAAGCATTCTTCGAAGCAGATGAGGATCTTGTCGTTGCCCTTTACGAAGAGGCACTCACCAACTACCTGGGCCCGAACCCCATCGGTAGCGAACACATCCGAGCCCTCCACAAGCTCGGCTACCTCCCGCTGAAGATCAAGGCGCTGCCCGAAGGTACGCTGGCTCCCATCGGCGTCGCCACCCTCACCATCGAGAACACCCACGATGCCTTCTACTGGCTGCCCAACTACATCGAAACCCCGCTGAGCGCCTCCATTTGGCACCCCGGAACCGTTGCTACCATCGCCCTGGAATACCGCGAGCTACTCGAGAAGTGGGCTCTCCGCACCGACCCCGCTGGTCTCGCCGGAGTTGACTTCCAGGCTCACGACTTCTCGATGCGCGGTCAGAGCTCCATCGGTAGTGCCGCAGCCAGCGGAGCAGGCCACCTCACCAGCTTCCTTGGCACCGACTCGATGCCTTCCATTGACCACATCAGCCGGTACTACCCCGGAGACAACGGCTGGGTTGCAGCGTCGGTCCCCGCGACCGAACACTCCGTCATGTGCATCCGCGGCCAGAAGGGTGAACTCGAGACCTTCGAACAGATCCTCGACACCTTCCCGACCGGCATCGTCTCTGCCGTCGCCGACGGGTACGACCTCTTCACGGCGATCACCGAGGTGCTCCCACGGCTCAAGAACCGCATCCTCGCCCGTGACGGCAAGCTCGTCATTCGCCCCGACTCCGGCGACCCAGTCGACATCGTCACCGGTGAATACAACGCCTACATGACCGATGAGGACGTGTCCGACGACCGGAACGACGCCCACCTCGACAACGCCCGCTACTACGAGCACGAGAAGTCGCACGGTCGCATGTCGAACGAAGCCCAGGGCGTCGTGGAGCTCCTCGGAGACATCTTCGGCTACACCGTCAACGACCAGGGCTACAAGGTCCTCGACCCCCACATCGGCGTCATTTACGGCGACAGCATCAACCTCGACCGCGCCCTGCGCATCATGCAGCGCCTCGAGGCCAAGGGGTGGGCGTCGACCAACGTAGTGTTTGGCATCGGCAGCTTTACCTACCAGATGGCCACCAGAGATAATTTGGGATCAGCTGTCAAGGCGACCTGGGGCATGGTCGACGGAGTCTCCACCGATATCCAGAAGGATCCGAAGACCGGTGGCGGCGGCAAGAAGAGTGCCAAGGGTCGCATCGCCCTCCACCGCGACGAGAACGGTGAGATCTACCAGGTCGACGAGCGGACAGCTGAAGAGGCTGAGACCGGCCTTCTTGAGGTCGTCTGGGAGGATGGGTACTTCTACAAGCACCAGTCGTTCGCTGACGTCCGCGCCACCCTCAAGGCAGAGCGGACCGCTCGCTCCGAGCGCAACACCAACCAACAGAAGGCGGCATAGCGCATGTCTCAGCCGTTGATCAGCATCGACGTCGTAGCGCTGCGGTACAGTCGCTCGACCAAGCACGTGGAAGTGGCGCTCGTCCGACGCCAGTTCGAGCCGTCAGCGGGGCGACTGGCCCTTCCTGGCGTGCTTCTGGTCAGCGGCGAACTGCTGGATGACGCCGTGCACCGTGCCCTCCGCGACAAGGCCGGCGTCATGCGCGAGTACGTCCGCGCCATCGGTGACGTTGGCGTCTTCGATACCCCGGGCCGGGACCCGCGCGGCCCGACCCTGTCCGTCACCAAGTACGTCATCCTCGGCGACAAATTCGAGGTGGGTGAGGGCGTGACGATGGTCCCGCTGGCTGAGTCGGTTGGTCTCCCGTTTGACCATGACGTCATCATCCACCGCGGCGCCAGGATCGTGCACGACAAGCTCTGGGTGGACCGTGGGACGACGGAATCCCTTCTCGGACACGAGTTCAAGACCAGCGACGCTGCGGACGTTCAGGACGCCCTGGCGGCTGCTGCGGACCCGAAGGCTCCGAAGACGAACCGGACGAACCTGGCACGGGATTTGAAGCGAATCCGGTGGCTGGCCGAGCCGCGAACCGGGCCGGCGGCCGGCGAAGGTCGGCCGTCAAAAGTGTGGAGTTTCATCGACTGAGAGCCCGGTGAAATCGATAAAGCGAAAGTTAGCGGTGGCGTGCAGGACCGACAAGTGGAGCGGATGACGGGAATCGAACCCGCGCTATCAGCTTGGGAAGCTGAAGTTCTACCATTGAACTACATCCGCGCGTCCAAGCCGCCGAAGCTGCACTGGAACCGTGCCATCCTATCAACCCTCCGCCGATAGGCTGACACCGTGCTTCTCTCGGATCGTGACATCAAGGCCCAGATCGACGCGGAACGAATCGCGCTCGCACCCTACGACCCGGAGATGATCCAGCCGTCGAGCATCGACGTGCGGCTCGATCGTTTCTTCCGGCTGTTCGATAACCACAAGTATCCGTTCATCGACCCGGCCGAAGACCAGCCCGAACTCACCCGGCTGATCGAGGCCAAGGGCGACGAGCCGTTCATCCTGCACCCGGGCGAATTCGTGCTCGGCGCCACCTTCGAGGCCGTCACCCTGCCCGACGACGTGGCCGCCCGCCTCGAGGGCAAGAGCTCGCTGGGCCGGCTGGGCCTGCTCACCCACTCCACCGCCGGGTTCATCGACCCGGGCTTCACCGGGCACGTCACCCTGGAACTCAGCAACGTGGCAACCCTGCCGATCAAGCTCTGGCCGGGCATGAAGATCGGCCAGCTGTGCTTCTTCCAGCTCAGCTCGCCGTCCGAGAAGCCCTACGGCTCGGCCTCTTACAGCTCCCGGTACCAGGGCCAGCGCGGCCCCACCGCCTCCCGCTCGCACCTCGGCTTCCACCGCACCGACGTGGGCACCACGGATGCGGGCAGCCTCGGCGGCTGACCCGGCTCGCGAACTGAGAGAAAAGCACCTTCCGGGCGCGTTTTTAGGTGCTTAGCTCACGGTTCGCGGAACCTGGAACACGACGTTCACGCGCGCGTTACGTGCTCCCGGTAAAATCGGGGCATGACCACCTCAGAGTCCCGTTTTGCCGAGGCGCTGATCGCCGACGGTCCCACCCCGGAATACCCCGGGCGCATGCGCCGGTTCGGCCAGCTCGTGGGCACCTGGGCGGCGCACGGCAGCCGGCTCGACGAGGCCACGGGGGAGTGGACCGAACGCGAGTTCACCTGGATCGTGCAGTTCATCCTCGACGGCCGCGCGGTGCAAGACGTGGAGGTCGAGGCCAGCACCACGCATCCGTCGGGCGTTGAGACCGTCGCCACGGCCGTGCGGGTCTACGACCAGTTGGCCGGCGCCTGGCGGGTGAGCTCCTTCGCCCCCACGATCGGCGAATACTGCCACCTGATCGCCACCCCGTACCGCAACGGCCTGCGCCAGGACGGCACCGGCACCGACGGCCGCCCGGTGCGCTGGAACTTCACCTCGATCACCGAAGACGGCTACACCTGGGAAGGCTGGGTGAGCGACGACGAGGGCGCCACCTGGCACCTGGTGGAGCACAACGAGGGCGTGCGGGTGCACTGACTTTTGCAACACGCCGAGACGTTTGAGATGCACGAACGTGCACCCGCAACAGTCGGCGAATCGGGTGGCGTCTTTCCGGCCCTCGACGCCACCTGACCACTACATGTAGCGCCGCTAGGGACCAAGGGCACCCAAATGTAGTGATTTCGGCGAACTGGCGTCCCTATGCTGAAGGCGTGAATCCAAGCATCAGCGCCCCGGCCCAGACCACCGCCACCCGCGACGACGTCGTCGACCAGACCACGCCGGCGCCGGCTCCGCTCGCCATCCAGGTCGTCAAACGCGACGGCCGCCGGGTGGACTTCGACGACACCAAGGTCTACGAGGCGCTGGTCAAGGCGGCGGTGGAGATCCACCGCGAAATGACGCCGCTGGTGCACCGGGCGATCGTAGACATCGTGGCCGCCGTCAACCGGGAGATCGCCGGCCGGTTCAACACCGACATCAAGATCTACGAAGTGCAGAACATCGTGGAGCACGCGCTGCTCGAAAGCCACGAATACGACCTCGCCGAGAAGTACATCGGCTACCGCACCCAGCGCGACTTCGCCCGCAGCAAGTCCACCGACATCAACCACTCGATCATCAACCTGCTCAGCAAAGACTCATCCGTGGTGAACGAGAACGCCAACAAAGACAGCGACGTCTTCAACACCCAGCGCGACCTCACCGCCGGCGCGGTGGGCAAAGCCATCGGCCACAAGATGCTGCCCCCGCACGTGTCCAACGCGCACCAGAAGGGCGACATTCACTTTCACGACCTGGACTACAGCCCCTACGCGCCGATGACCAACTGCTGCCTGATCGACTTCGCCGGCATGCTCAGCCGGGGATTCCGCATCGGCAATGCCGACGTGGAGCCGCCCCGCTCCATCCAGACCGCCACCGCGCAGATCTCGCAGATCATCGCCAACGTGGCGTCCAGCCAGTACGGCGGATGCTCCGCCAACCGCACCGACGAACTTCTGGCCCCCTACGCCCGCGCCAACTTCGCCAAGCACCTCGCCGACGCCGAACGGTGGATCGGCGACGAGACCCAGCACCGCTCCTACGCGGAGGAGAAGACCCGCAAGGACATCTACGACGCGATGCAGAGCCTCGAGTACGAGATCAACACCCTGTTCACCTCGAACGGGCAGACCCCGTTCGTGTCGCTCGGTTTCGGCCTGGGCACGGACTGGTTCGAGCGGGAGATCCAGCGGGCCATCCTGCAGATCCGCATCGACGGGCTCGGCAGCGAGAAGCGCACCGCGATCTTCCCCAAGCTGATCTTCACGCTCAAGCGCGACCTCAACCTGGCCGAGGGCGACCCGAACTACGACATCAAGCAGCTCGCGCTGGAGTGCTCGACCAAGCGGATGTACCCGGACGTGCTCAGCTACGACAAGCTCATCGAGATCACCGGCAGCTTCAAGGTGCCGATGGGCTGCCGCTCGTTCCTGCAGGGCTGGACCGACGCCGACGGCAACGATGTCTCCGAGGGCCGGATGAACCTGGGCGTGGTGACGGTGAACCTGCCGCGCATCGCGCTGGAAGCCGCCGGTGACCAGGCGAAGTTCTGGAGCATCCTCGAGGAGCGCCTCGCTATCACCCGCGACGCCCTCGTCTACCGCATCGAACGATGCAAGCAGGCGACCCCCGCCAACGCTCCGATCCTCTACGTCTACGGCGCGTTCGGTCAGCAGCTGGCCCGCACCGACTCGGTCGACACTCTTTTCAAGGACGGCCGCTCCACGGTGTCGCTGGGCTACATCGGCCTGTACGAGGTGGCCGCGGCGTTCTTCGGCGGCGCTTGGGAGGCCAACGCCGAGGCGAAGGAATTCACCCTCGACATCCTCAAGACCCTCGACGCGCACACCAAGGCGTGGAGCAGCGAATACGGCTACCAGTTCAGCGTCTACTCGACCCCGAGCGAGAGCCTGACCGACCGGTTCTCCCGCCTCGACAAGGTCAAGTTCGGCTCGGTGGAGAACATCACCGACAAGGATTACTACACGAACAGCTTCCACTACGACGTGCGCAAGAACCCGACCCCGTTCGAAAAGCTCGACTTCGAGAAGGACTACCCGGTGTTCTCTTCCGGCGGTTTCATCCACTACTGCGAGTACCCGGTGCTGCAGCAGAACCCCAAGGCGCTCGAAGCGGTCTGGGACTACGCCTACGACAGGGTCGGCTACCTGGGCACCAACACTCCCATCGACCGCTGCTACAAATGCGACTTCTCCGGCGACTTCACCCCCACCGAGCGGGGCTTTGCCTGCCCCGACTGCGGCAACGACGACCCGGCCAGCTGCGACGTGGTCAAGCGCACCTGCGGTTACCTCGGCAACCCGCAGGCCCGACCGATGGTGCACGGCCGCCACCAGGAGATCGTCTCCAGGGTCAAGCACATGGCCGGCGCCACGGGCGTCAGCGGCTCGCTCTAGGAGGCCGGGATGCGCCATCCGCAGCCCGGCGAGTGGCTGGCCGACAAGCTCAGCCAGGGCTTCGTCGGCGACTACAAACCGTTCATGTTCGTCGACGGTGAGGGGGTGCGCTGCAGTCTCTACGTGAGCGGATGCCTGTTCGCCTGCGAAGGCTGCTTCAACCGGGCCACCTGGAACTTCCGCTACGGAAACCCCTACACGAGCGAGCTGGAGGACCGGATCCTCGCCGACCTGCGCCAGCCGTATGTGCAGGGGCTCACCCTGCTCGGCGGTGAACCATTCTTGAACACCGGGGTGTGCCTGTCGCTGGTGCGCCGGGTGCGCGCGGAGCTCGGTGACAGCAAGGACATCTGGTCGTGGACCGGCTACATCTTCGAGGAACTGCTGCTGGACAGCCCCGACAAGCTCGAGCTGCTCGGCCTGATCGATGTGCTCGTCGACGGGCCGTTCGACGAGGCGCTCAAAGACTTCCGGTTGCAGTTCCGCGGCAGCAGCAACCAGCGCATCATCGACGTGCCGAAGTCCCTCGCCGCCGGCCAGACGGTGCTCTGGGCGGCCCGGGTCGACGCCACGCGAAGCTACGAGCAGCTGGAGAAGCAGGCGATGATTTAGAGGGCGCTCGCGGTGGCAGGAGCTCGCGAAGGCTCGGATGCGCGACGCCGGCCGTCCCCTGTTTTGGGGCGTTCGCGACACGCGAATCGCCCCTGTTCCGGGGGTTCGCGGCACGCGATTTAGGCCTCATGCAGCCAATAGGGTTTGGGAGGCCTCGGCTCCGCCCGGACCGAAGCCCCAGTCGCGCCCACGGGGCAGCACTACTTGAGAGGATCGTCGTTTGCGATCGCTACAACGACCCACCCACCGCTTGCTACCGAAACTAGGAAGCGCAGCCGTCGCGGCCGCTCTGGTGACGGGCGGCACGATCCTTGCCGTTCCACAGGCCGCTTTCGCCGCTGAGCCGTTCTCCGAGACGGAGATGCTGGCAACCCAGACGGGCTCGTCAGATGTCGTCGCGCTGGACCGCGCGACCGGACTTGCCACGGCGATTCTGACTGTTCCCGGCGGTGTTACGGGTTTGAACCAGATCGGTATCTCCGGTGACGGCAATACTCTGATGCTCACGAACCCGACCACCGTCTTCGAGTACACGGCCTCCTCCGAGACCTGGGAGACCACCCCCCGGGCCGGTTTGACGGTGCCGAACACGATGGGCGGCGTCGACCCGGTCACGGGTCTTCTCTACTTCGGTGGACAGGTCACCGGGAACACGTTCACGTTCGGCACTTACGCCCCCGCCACGAACACGCTCTCGAGCAGCGTTATGTCCGTCACGGCGCCGGATGCGCCCGGCTCGAACGGTGACCTCGCCTTCGACAGCCGGGGCAACCTCTACTTCGTATCGAGTGGCACACGGTTCGCTCAGCTGTACCGCGTCGACGCGAACCAGCTCGGCGGCAGCGCCACCGTCGCCGCCACCAAGGTCGGCCCCGAGATCGACGCCGGTCTGGCCCTGAACTCGATGGCCTTCGCGGACGACGGCTTCGTCTACATCGCCGGTAGCGGGGCGAACGGCTTCCTCCGGGTCAACCCGGTCACCGGTGCCGTCCTCGAGCGCCGCGCGCTCGGTGTCGCGATCACCGACCTCGGCACGAACGCCGTTCCCTTCACCGCAGCTGTGACCACGGATCTCCCCGGAGGCCGCGTGAATGACGGTGACCAGTTCACCGTCACCATCGGCGGCGGCGGCATCACCACGGGCAACACCGGAACCACCACCGGCACCGAAACGTCGGAGACCGTCGGCCCGCTCCTCATCCTGCCCGGTGAGACATACACGATCGAGCAGACCCCCGCCGGCACCACGAACCCCAACGACTACAACACGGTCTGGACCTGCGTCGACCCGGCAACCGGTACTCAGGTCACCGGGGGCACCGGAAACTCCGGGCAGTTCACCATCCCCGCCGGCGTGAAGGACGTCGCCTGCACGTTCACCTCGACCCCCAAGCCCGACCCCGTGGCGAACGACGACGTGTCGGCAGGCAATGCGCTGGGCAAGCCCGTCACGGTCACCGTGATCGGCAACGACTCCGGTGACCTCGACCCGACGACAGTTCACATCATCGACGGCAAGGGCGCCCCCGTCACCAAGCTCGTTGTGCCTGGTGAGGGCACCTGGACGGTCGACCCCGCCACCGGCGCGATCACCTTCGCCCCGGCGAACGGCTTCTCCGCCAACCCCACGCCGATCATCTACGAGATCTCCGATACGCGCGGCAACCCTGCCACTGCCCACGTCACGATCACCTTCCTCCCGGAGGCCGCAGACGATGAGTCGCTGAACAACGCGCAGGGCACGTCGGTCATCGTCCACGTGGTCGGCAACGACCGCGGCGACCTCGACCCGACCACCGTCAAGATCATCGACGGTAACGGTGGCTCGGCCAGCAAGCTCGTTGTGACTGGTGAGGGCACCTGGACGGTCGACCCTGCCACCGGCGCGATCACCTTCGCCCCGGAGGCGGGATTCTCCGGCAACCCGACCTCAATCAGGTACGAAATCTCCGACACCCTCGGCACGGTCACGGCCGCCGACGTCGTTGTCACCTACCTCCCCGGCGCGATCAATGACACGTCGCTCAACAACCCGCAGGGTGCCCCGGTCACCGTCAACGTGATCGGCAACGACCGCGGCACCCTCGATCCGACCACTGTGCGCATCATCGACGGCAAGGGTGACCCGGTCAGCAAGCTCGTCGTCAAGGGCGAGGGCACCTGGACGGTCACCCCCGTCACCGGTGCCGTCACGTTCACCCCCGAGGCCGGCTTCACGGGTAACCCCACGCCGATCACCTACGAGGTCAGCGACAGCGCCGGAAAAACCACCACCGCCGACGTCACGATCACATTCGTCCCGAAGGCAGCGAACGACAAGTCGCTCGACAACCCGCAGGGTGACCCGGTCACCGTCAACGTGATCGGCAACGACCGCGGCGACCTCGATCCGACCACCGTCCGCATCATCGACGGCAAGGGTGCCTCGGTCAGCAAGCTCGTCGTCAAGGGCGAGGGCACCTGGACGGTCACCTCCGCCACCGGCGCCGTCACCTTTACCCCGGAGGCCGGCTTCGCAGGCAACCCCACGCCGATCACCTACGAGGTCAGGGACACCGCCGGAAACACCATCACCGCCGTTGTCACGATCACGTTCATTCCGGAGTCAGCGAACGACAAGTCGGTCGGCAACCCGCAGGGCGCCCCGGTCACTGTGAACGTGATCGGCAACGACGCCGGCGACCTCGACCCGGCCACCGTGCACATCATCGACGGTAAGGGTGACCCGGTCACCAAGCTCGTCGTGCCTGGTGAGGGCACCTGGACGGTCGACCCGGCCACCGGCGCCATCACGTTCACCCCACAGGCCGGCTTCACGGGCAACCCCACGCCGGTCACCTACGAGGTCAGCGACACCGCCGGGAACACCACCACCGCGATCGTGACCATCACCTTCGCGGCCGCCCCGGTCGTTGTCACGCCCCCGGCGGCCACTCCGGCGGCGACCCCGACGGCCACTCCCGTGGCCGCCAGCAAGCTCGCCGCCACTGGAGTCGACGTGGTCGGCGTCGCGGGCACCGGTCTTGGCGTGGCGCTCCTCGGCACGGCCCTCATCCTGTTCCGCCGCCGTCGCCAGCAGCTGGGCTAGCCGCTCCACCGGGCCAACCACCGGCCTGACAGCACCGTGAACCGCACCCCCGAGAGTGGGACTCCTAGTTTGGGAGTTTCACTTTCGGAGGTGCGGTTTTTGCTGCCTGCTCGCGATCAAGGCCATCGCCTCCGCAGAGGTGGAGCTGGGCGCCGGCGTCGGCTGCGGCGGCATCCCGTGACGGCCTCCTCAGGTCAATCGCTCTGACAGCTGGACGACGACGTTGTCCCCGACTTCTTTGCCCAGCTTCTTCCGCAGCTTGGCGCTGATCGAGAGCATGTGTCCACCCGATCCGGTGGGCATCAGCCCTGCGGTCACCGGCTGGTCATCCACCTGCGCCACCACCCGGACGGCCTTCCCGGTGCCGAACAGCTCGACCGAGCCTGGAACTTCGACGCAAGACCACAGCTCACCTTTCACCATCACCCCGATGGGAGCAATGAAGGAGAAGTGCATCGTGCCCGGAACTGTGCTCATGAGAATTTCCAATCGACACGCCTGGGGTAGGCCATCCGTTCACAGTATCGGCCACCAGTGGCTCATCCCCGTGAGAGATTCCCAGGCCGGCCAAAGTCTTCTACGGTGATGGCATGACACTAAAACTTGGGTTCATCGGGATCGTGACTGTCGACATGGCTGCGTCGCTGGCCTTCTATCGAGCGCTGGGCGTGCCGATCGAGGAGGGGCTCGACGATGCCCCGCACGTCGACGCGAAGCTCGACGACGGCACAAGCCTGGCCTGGGACACGATCGCGACAATTCGCGGATTCGACCCCGATTACATCACACCCACCGGTGGCCACCGCATCGCGCTCGCGTTCGACAAGGGCACTCCGGCCGAGGTGGATGCTGCCTTCGCCGAGCTGATCGCGGCCGGCTACGTTGCGCATGTCGAACCCTGGGACGCGCACTGGGGTCAGCGGTACGCGACCCTGCTAGATCCCGACGGCAATTCCGTGGACCTCTACGCCGAGCTTCCCGCGAACTGACGAGCGGGACCGCGGAGGCGCGTAAAGGCGGATAAATTCAAGAAACACCGTGTGGGGCGGCCCGGAAACACGGCGTGTTGTGGATTTCTCCGCCTTTAGTGGCGGCGCAGGCCGGGGACGCGACTCAGGCGGGCAGCTGCCGCGCGTATGCGGCCACGATCGTGCGCTCGGACTGCAGCAGGTAGTCCTCCAGAACGGATGCGGCTCCCGCCGAGTCGCCGGCGAGGTAGCGCTCGAGCACGGCGGCATTGCGATCGACGTAGGGCCGGTGCAGGTAGTCCGGGTCATCGAGCAGGCCGAAGGCGAGGCGCAGCTCGGCGGAGATGTTCGCGTAGAGCCTGTCGAGGTGGTCGCTGTCGGCCAAGGCCACGATCGCGGAGTGGAACTCCATGTTGGCGGTACCCACCGCGAGCCAGTCGTCGGCCTCTCGGCTGGCCTGAGCGGACTCCACGGCGGCGCGCATCCGTCGACTGGCGGGGTGCCGTGCGGGGGAGGCGCGCAACGCCTGGCACTCGATCATGCGGCGCACCCGGTAGATGTCGATGATCGACGCCAGCGACGGCACGGCCACGAACACCCCGGCGTGCGGTTTGTGCACGAGCAGCCGCTCGTGGGTGAGCATCCGGAAGGCCTCGCGCAGGGTGTTGCGGGAGACCCCGAGGCGATCGCTGACGGCGGTCTCGGAGAGGCGCTGGCCCGGCACGAGGTCCCCGGCGATCAACAGGCGGCGCAGCCCCTCGGCGGCCTGATCGGCGCGCGAGTTGCCGTCTTCCGCTTCGTAGAGTTGAGCCACGACGACACTCTACCCACCGCGGCCCCCGCCACGGCAGCGGTGCCATGGCTCTTGTTCACCGAAACATGGTCGAAACATACTGTTTACTCGATTGATTGTTCAACAATCGGACAATTATCGTTCACCCGCCTAGGCTCGTTGCGTGGGGTTCCGGTCCCATCGAGCTGAAGGATGCCCCCTGGATTCTTCCCCCCGACGAATGGATGTGCCCTCAGTGACCGACCCCGCCAGCACCACAACATCGGCAGACGCCACCGAGCAACCCGACATTCGCACGATTGCCAAGAGCCGCCGCACCGCGCTGATCGGGGCATTGTTCCTGATGGCCACCTCGGCGATCGGCCCCGGCTTCATCACCCAGACCGCCACCTTCACCGCGCAGATGGGGGCGGCGTTCGCCTTCGGCATCCTGGCCTCGATCCTGATCGACTTCGCCGTGCAGCTGAACGTCTGGCGCATGATCACGGTCAGCGGCAAGCGCGCCCCGGAGCTAGCGAACCTGGCCATCCCGGGCAGCGGGTTCCTGCTCGCCTTCCTCGTCATCCTCGGTGGGCTGGTGTTCAACATCGGCAACATCGCCGGCGCGGGCCTCGGACTCAACGTCCTGACCGGCCTGGATGCGAAGATCGGCGGGCTGCTCAGCGCCGTGTTCGCGATCGCGATCTTCCTCGCCAAACGAGCGGGGGCCGTGGTCGACCGGGTCGTGGTGATCGCCGGGCTGCTCATGATCGTGCTCACCGTGGTCGTCGCGTTCATCTCCCAGCCGCCCATCGGGGATGCGCTGCGCCAGACCGTGCTGCCCGATGAAATCAACTTCGCCACCATCACCACGATCGTCGGCGGCACCGTCGGCGGGTACATCACTTACGCCGGCGCCCATCGCCTGCTCGCCAGCGGCACCTCCGGCCGGGAGCACGTCAAGGAGGTCAACCGCGCGGCGTTCACCGGCATCCTGGTCACCGGCGTCATGCGCTACGTCCTGTTCCTGGCCATCCTCGGTGTCGTCGCGGGCGGCGTAGCCATCGACACCTCGGGCAGCGCGGCCAACCCCGCCGCCCAGGCGTTCCAGGCGGCCGCCGGCGAATTCGGACTCCGCGTCTTCGGCGCGATCTTCTGGATCGCCGCGATCACCAGCATCATCGGTGCGGCGTACACCTCGGTGTCGTTCCTGCCGGTGTTCTCGAAGACGATTGTCGGGCGCCGTGCCGACTTCGCCACGATTGTCTTCATCGTCGTGTCGCTCGTCGTCTACCTGCTCATCGGCACCGCTCCGGCCACCCTGATGGTGTTCGTCGGCGGCTTCAACGGCCTGATTCTGCCGATCGGCCTCACCATCTTCATGTACATCGGCTGGTTCCGTGGCGACCTGATGAACGGCTACCGGTACCCGCGCTGGCTGCTGTTCATCGGCACCGCCGCCGCCGCGCTCACCTGGTACATGGCCGTGATGGCGGTCGGCCCGATCTTCTCACTGCTGACCGTTTAACCCGAAGGACACCTCCATGAGCACGATCGACCTGAACAGCGACCTCGGCGAAGGCTTCGGCCGGTGGAGTCTCGGCGACGACGCGGCAATGCTCGGTATCGTCACCAGCGCGAACATCGCCTGCGGCTTCCACGCCGGTGACCCGCAGGGGATCCGCGAGACCGTGATCGGCGCCCGGGATGCCGGGGTGGCGATTGGCGCACACGTGGGCTACCGCGACCTGGCCGGCTTCGGGCGGCGCAACATGGACGTCTCCAGCGCCGAGCTCGTCTCCGACGTGATCTACCAGATCGGCGCCCTGCAGGGCATCGCCCGGGCCGCCGGCACCACCGTCACCTACGTCAAGCCGCACGGCGCGCTGTACAACACGATCGTGCACGACGCACGTCAGGCCCAGGATGTGGTGACCGCGATCAGCGAGATCGACCCGTCCCTGGCCGTGCTGGGCCTGCCGGGCTCCGAGGTGCTGCGGGCAGCGGATGCGGCGGGCCTCCGCAGCGTGACCGAGGCCTTCGCCGACCGCGCCTACACGCCTGAGGGCACCCTGGTGTCGCGACGGGAAGCCGGCTCGGTGCTGCACGAGGCCGAGCAGGTGGCCGCCCGCATGGTGCAGTTGGCCACCGAGGGCACCCTGACCGCCATCGACGGGAGCACCATTCGGGTCTCGGCGGAGTCGATCTGCGTGCACGGCGACAGCCCGGGCGCCACCGAGATGGCCGCGCACGTGCGGCGGGCCCTCACCGCGGCATCCATCAACATCGTCGCCTTCGCCCCGCGGCCCGGCGCCGGTCGAGCCTCCTAGGGTGACACCCACCATGCGTTTCCTCCCGGTGCGCGACGACGCCCTGCTGATCGAGCTCGACGACCTGCCCACCACGCTGGCGCTGTTCGACTCGCTCAGCAGCGACCCCATCGCCGGCACCGGCGAACTGATCCCGGGCGCCCGCACCCTGCTGGTGTTCTACCGGCCCAGCGCCGTCACGCCGGCGCAGATCGTGCGGGCCGTGCGCTCCCGCGACCTCGGCGGCCGCGTCGCCGGGGAGGGCGCCCTCATCGAGATCCCGGTCACCTACGACGGCGAAGACCTCAACGAGGTGGCCGGGCTGCTCGGCCTCAGCGCCGACGAGGTGGTGCGGCTGCACACCGGCCAGGACTACGCGGTGGGCTTCACCGGCTTCGCCCCGGGCTTCGCCTACCTCTCCGGCGGCCACCCGGCCCTGGACGTGCCGCGCCGCAGCTCCCCGCGCACCCGCATCCCCGCGGGCTCGGTGGCCCTCGCCGGCACATTCAGCGGGGTCTACCCGCGGGAGAGCCCCGGCGGCTGGCAGCTCATCGGCACCACCGAGGCCCGAATGTGGGACCTGTCGCGCGACCGCCCCGCCCTGCTGCTGCCCGGCGACCGGGTGCGGTTCGTGGCGGTGTCCGGCGGTTCCCGGGCCGCCGTATCAATGTCCGCCGAGACCGCCGCGCCCGCAGCCGCCTCCGCTGCGGAGGTCACGCACGGCCTCGAGATCCTCGACCCTGGCCTGCTGACCCTGCTGCAGGACCTCGGCCGGCCCGGATACGCCAGCATGGGCGTCTCCACCTCCGGCGCCCTCGACCCGGTGTCGCTGCGCGCGGCCAACCGCCTGGTCGGCAACCCCAGCGGGCACGCCGGCCTCGAACTGACCTTCGGCGGCCTGCGGCTTCGAGCCCGCGGCGAGCAGGTTCTCGCCGTCAGTGGGGCCCCGGTGTCGCTGACCATCACTACCCCGGTGAGCCCCGGCGTTGGCAGCGCCCGCACCCGCAACGTCGAGATGGGCCGCCCGTTCGCCCTCGCCGCGGGCGAGGAACTCGTACTGGGCCACCCGACCTCCGGGCTTCGCAGCTACCTGGCCGTGCGCGGCGGATTCGACCTGGAACCGGTGCTCGGCAGCCTGTCCACCGACGTGCTGGCCGGACTCGGCCCGGCGCCGGTGACCGCCGGAACCGTGCTGCCGGTCGGTACCCCCGCCCGCGGCATTCCCGCGGTGGCCCTGCCCGACCCGCCCACGATCGACACCGTCGATGCCGCGGCCGAGGTCGTGCTCGACGTGGTGCTCGGCCCGCGCACCGACTGGTTCTCCGCCGACGCCGTTGACGCCCTCACCGGGCAGAGCTGGCTGGTCAGCGCCCGCTCCAACCGGGTGGGACTGCGGCTGGAAGGCGAGCCCCTCACCCGGGTCGTCGACGCGGAGCTGCCCAGCGAGGGCACCGTCTCCGGCGCGATCCAGATCCCGCCGAACGGCCAGCCGGTACTGTTCCTCGCCGACCACCCGCTCACCGGCGGCTACCCGGTGATCGGCTCGGTCGCCACCCACCACCTGCCGCTCGCCGGCCAGCTTCCGCCGGGTGCGCGCATCCGTTTTCGTCCCATCGGCCCGTTCGCCGCGTACTCGCTCGCCGACAACCCAGAGGTAACACCATGAAGAAAGTCCTGATCGCCAACCGGGGCGAGATCGCCGTGCGCATCATCCGCGCCTGCGCCGACCGGGGCCTGGACACCGTCGCCGTCTACGCCGACAGCGACGCCGACGCCATCCACGTGCGGCTGGCCGGCGAGGCCTGGGGCCTCGACGGCGACAGCCCCGCCGCGACCTACCTGGACGCCGAGAAGCTCATCACCATCGCGGTGCGAAGCGGCGCCGACGCCGTGCACCCCGGCTACGGGTTCCTCTCCGAGAGCGCTGCCTTCGCCCGGCAGGTGATCGAGGCAGGCCTCACCTGGATCGGCCCGAGCCCGGAGAGCATCGACCTGCTCGGCGACAAGATCGCCGCCCGCCAGCTCGCCGCCGGCGTCGGCGCGCCCCTGGTGGCCGGCACCCCCGACCCGGTGGCCTCCGCGGCCGAGGCGGTCGCCTTCGCCGAGGAGCACGGTCTGCCCATCGTGATCAAGGCGGCCTTCGGTGGCGGCGGCCGCGGCATGCGGGTGGCCCGCAGCCTGGACGAGGTCGCCGACCAGTTCGACGCGGCGGTGCGCGAGGCCGTGGCTGCGTTCGGTCGCGGCGAGTGCTTCGTCGAACAGTTCCTCGACGCGCCCCGGCACGTGGAGGTGCAGGTGCTCAGCGACAGCCACGGCAACGTCGTGGTGCTCGGCACCCGGGACTGCTCGCTGCAGCGCCGCAACCAGAAGCTCGTCGAGGAGGCCCCGGCGCCGTTCCTCACCGACGAGCAGCGTGACCGCCTGCACCGTTCGGCGGCCGACATCTGCGCTGCCGCGCACTACCGGGGCGTCGCGACCGTGGAGTACCTGCTCAGCGTGGACGGCACCATCTCGTTCCTCGAGGTGAACACCCGGCTGCAGGTGGAACATCCGGTCACCGAGGAGACCACCGGCGTCGACATCGTCGCCGAACAGCTGCGCATCGCCGAGGGCCTGCCGCTGTCGGTCGAGAGCACCCCGGCGCCCACCGGCCACTCGCTCGAATTCCGCATCAACGCCGAGGATGCCGCGCGCGGGTTCCTGCCCACCCCCGGCGTGATCACCCGGTTCGAGCCGCCCACCGGGCCGGGCATCCGGGTCGATTCGGGCGTCGAAACCGGCACGGTGGTCTCCGGCCGGTTCGACTCGATGCTGGCCAAGCTCATCGTCACGGGCCCCACCCGCGAGATCGCGATCCGTCGCGCCCGCCGCGCCCTGGACGAGTTCGTGGTCGAGGGCATCGCGTCGGTGATCCCGTTCCACCGCGCGGTGCTCGGCGACGCCGACTTCACCGGCGAGGCACTGCGGGTGCACACCCAATGGATCGAGACCGCTTTCTCCGAGCGGATCCCCGCCGAGGCGCTGCAACCCGAGCCCGAGCAGCCCGGGATCACCAGCAGCTGGATCGAGATCGACGGCGTGCGGCACACCCTGCGGATGCCCGCCGGTACCGCGCCCGTGGCATCCGTTGCGCACGCCAGCACCGGGGCGCCCACCGCGGCTGACGCGGAGGCGCCCACGCCCGGCGGCCTGGTCGCGCCGATGGCCGGCACTCTCATCACCTGGTTGGTCGAGGACGGCACCGCCGTCGCCGAAGGCGACCCCGTCGTGGTGATGGAGGCCATGAAGATGGAGACCACGATCGTGGCGACCGGCGCGGGCCTACTGCGCCACCACCGCGCCCCCGGCGACGCCGTGGCCGCGGGGGAGCAGCTCGCCACCCTCGACTAGCGGGATCGTCCGCCGCCGCCGGCGCCCTGGGCGGAGGCCAACTTGCCTTTCCTATGGTCCGGGCTATGGTGAGGCTATGCCCATGCCTCGAACGACCACCGGATGCGCTCCCCGCACCCCGGCTGGTGTGGGCGCCAACTCCAGCGAGGGTGTCACGCTGACGCGTCACCTCGATTTCGCGGGATGTGTTGTGCTCTTCTGCTCCCTCACGCGCGCTCCACCGCACTGACCCACAGGTATTCGGTCAGTTCGGCCGGCAGTAGCGCGTCGCAGTTGCGGCGCGTTTTTCATTTAACGCGTAGGAGCACTCATGATCACCCAGCCTTCCCTGTCCCGTGCCGCCCGAGGCCGCCGGATCGACGTCGACGCTTTTCGTCGGATTCTGCAGACCCAGCTTCGGGAGCGGGAAGCCCTCATCGGGGAACTCGACCCGCGAGCGGCACCTCATCTCGACGTGGTGGCCTGGTCGACGACCCAGTCCAGCAAGCGAGTTGTCGCCCAGATCACCCGGGCTTTGGGGCGCATCGCCGAGGGAACCTTCGGAATCTGCACCGGATGCTTCGAGCCCATCGCGAAGGACCGGCTGGCCGTCGTGCCGCACGCCGAGTTGTGTGTGACGTGCCAGGGTCTCGCAGAACAGGCGCCGTAATGACTGCGGCGTGGCTGCGGACCACACCGTGACCACGTCAACCGTTGTCGTGCTCGGAGACGCCCTCGAATGTCTGCGGGCGCTGCACTCCGAGACGGCAGTCATGCTGCCGGACTCGACCGGCGGGCGCTACGCCCAGACCGTGGTGATCGGGTTGAACGGTGCCGCCGCCACGTCACGGCGGGGTCTGCGAGCGTTGCTGCGGCGCCAGGCGCAGGCCTCCATCTCCGTCTGCATGCAGAGGCCAACGCTTCGGCACCTCATCGTCGTCGTCGACGCGTCGCCGAGGATCGCGGAGGATGCGGTACTCACCCTCTGCGACGAGGCCGCGGAGACCACGCATCGCTGGATCGAGCAGGACTGCGGCGCCTACGTCATCGTCACGTTTGTTGTCGTGACCGGGTGCGACAACTCGGAGCTTCTGGCTCGCCGGGTGGTGTGTCGGGCCGGCCAGATTCCGGCGTCCGATGCGCACGGTGTGGTGAATTGGCGGGAGATCGCCGCGGCCTCCATTCAGGATCTCACCGCGGACCACTACCTGTGACCGGGTCGGGTGCAGGTGGCGGCGGCGAACCCACAACAACGCCCGGCCGGTCTGGTGACCGGCCGGGCGTTGGGGTGTACCGGCGGGTTACGCGGCGGCGCCGGCCGCTTCGATGATGACGCGCGCCACCGAGGCGGGCTCGGCGGCCATGGACAGGTGCCCGGCGGGAACGGTGGTGACGGTGGAGCCGGCACGCTCGGCCATCCAGAGCTGGGTCTCGATGGCGATGCTGTGGTCCTCGGTGCCGGCGACGTACCAGGACGGCAGGGTCTTCCAGGCCTGGTCGGCGCGGGCCGGCTCGCTCAGGGCGGCGTAGGTGATCGGGCGCTGCTTGGCGAAGAACGTCGCCGCCAGGTCCTCGGGCAGGCCGTTGACGAAGCCGCCGGCGAATGCGCCCGGCTTGAGGTAGAGGTCAACGTTGTGGTCACCGGGGAGCGGCGCCATATCGAACAGGGCACCGGCATCCACCGGGCCGGCGTGACCGGCCAGGTCGAGAATGGTCTCGCCCTCCTCGGGCACGAAGGCGTTGAGGTAGACCAGTGCCTGCACGGTGGGGGTGCTCAGCGCGGCGCCACCGATGACGGCTCCGCCGTAGGAGTGCCCGACGAGCACGACCGGGCCCTCGGTGCGGGTCTGCAGGAACGCGGCGAGGTAGTCGGCGTCGGCGCCGAGGGCGCGCAGCGGGTTGGCGAAGTGGGTGACGGTGTAGCCGTCGGCGTTGAGCAGGGACTCGACGGCGTTGAACGGGCTGGAGTCGCTCCAGGCGCCGTGGACGATGACAATGGTGGGCTTGATGCTGGTCATGAGAACTGCTTTCTGAACTGAGATGGGGTGAGAGTGAGGGTGGGGGATTACTTGGTCGCGGTGGCGGCGTCCTTGATGACGTCGGTCACAGCGTCGGAATCGGCGACCATGGTGAGGTGGCTGGCCTTGAGCTCGGTGACGGTGGAACCGGCGCGCTCGGCCATGAAGCGCTGGGTGTCGATGTCGATGCTGTGGTCTTCGGTGCCGGCGACGTACCAGGAGGGTAGGGTCGCCCAGGCCTGCTCGCCGGCGGGCTCGCTCAGCGCGGCGTAGGTGATCGGGCGCTGCTTGGCGAAGTACTCGGCTGACTGTTCGTCGGTGAGCCCGTTGGCGAAGCCGCCGGCGAACGGCTCGGCCTTCAGGTACAGGTCAACGTTGTGGTCGCCGGGGAACTCGGCCATGTCGAACAGTGCGGCAGCATCCACCGGTCCGCCGTGGGCAGCGAGGTCGAGGATGGTCTCGCCGACTTCGGGCACGAAGGCGTTCAGGTAGACGAGGGCCTTCACGTCGGGGTCTGAGACCGCGGCGCCGCCGATGACCGCTCCGCCGTAGGAGTGGCCCACGAGCACGACCGGGCCCTCGGTGCGGGCCTCGAGGAACGCGTTGAGGTAGGCGGTGTCGGTGCCGAGGGCACGCAGCGGGTTGGCGAAGTTGACCACGGTGTAGCCGGCTTCACGCAGCTGGTCACCCACGGCGTCGAAGGGGCTGGCATCGCTCCAGGCGCCGTGCACCATGACCACGGTGGGCTTGGGGGTGCTGTCGACGGCGGCTGACGCGGCAGGCGCGGCGGCCGGAGCGGCGGTCGGGGCGCAGCCCGCCAAGGCGGTGATGGCGACGGCAGCCGCCACGGTGATACCGCCGACGCGGTTTCGCTTGGACGAGGAGAGGGGGGTGAAAATGCTCATGAGGGCTTCTTTCGTTGGGGAGGGATGCTAGGTAGACGAACTAGTACCTCTCCGTCTGAGTACAGAATGGGGCCTCGGTGACGAAAGCGCAAGCCCGTAGACGAACTAGTTCCCCTATTTCGGTGTTCTATAGTGGAACCCCGGGAAAACGACGGGTGCCGATCAACGCGTCGGCTCGCCGATTCCTCCCTTTCGACGACATGAAGGAACTTCGATGACAGCGGCAGATGCGACGGCGGCGTCGGCAACGCCAACCCCCACCCGCGGCGAGCTCACCCGCGGGCGAATCGTGGATGCGGCCGCTGAGCTTTTTTACGCGCACGGCCTGCGTGCGGTCAGCGCCGACAAGATCATCGAGCGGGCCGGCATCACCAAGGTCACCTTTTACCGGCATTTCCCCACCAAGGACGACCTGATCGTGGCCTACCTCGAGCGCCGGGCCGCGTGGGAGCGCGACGCGATCCTCGGCGCGAGTGAGGCGGCGCACGGCAACGTCGACGAGACGATCCGGTTGGTGTCAGAGGGAATCGGTCGGGAGGCCTGCACGCCGGGTTTCCGCGGGTGCCCGTTCATCAATGCGGCAGCCGAGTACGCGGATGCCGACCATCCGGTGCGGAAGGTTGTCGAGGGCCATCGCGCCTGGTTCCGGTCGATGCTAGAGAAGCTCACCGCCTCGATCGGCATCGACGACCCGACGGTCGCCGACGAGCTGATGATGTTGCGCGACGGCGCAATGGTCAGCGGCTACCTCGGGAACGCCGACACGGTCAGCGCTGCCCTGCTCTCCGCGAGCCGGGCCGTCATTGCCTCACCCCGTCACCCCGACGCCACGGAGCGGGCCACGCCATAACCACCGGATCGACCGATCTCCCGGCGATGCTCGCCACGCTGGCGTTGACCGTGCACTCGTCGCTGGAGGCGGGCGGGTTGACCGCCGCCTTCTCCCTCGGGTTGGCCGACGCGGGCATCAGGTGCAATGTGCTCGCCGGCTTCCACCACGACGACCTGCTCGTCCCGGCCCCGGAAGGGGATCGTGCGCTGGACGTGATTCGCGCCCTACGCGGCGGAGCCTGACCAGGTCGTCAACCGGCCGGATGCCCCGCCCGGGCCGCCTCCCCGTCGGGGGTGGCGTCGGCGAGCACCTGCCGGTAGTGCGGGTTCGTCATCACACCGAGCACGTTGCCGAACGGGTCCACCACGGCTGCCGTGGTGAAGCCCTCCCCGCGCTCCCGGATGTCCTCACGCAGCGTCGCGCCGAGCTCGAGCAGCCGGTCCAGGGCAACGCGGACGTCGTCAACGTGCCAGTTGAGCACCGCGCCACCGGGCACATCCGCCGACGGCTGCGGGGCGTACCGGGCGTCGATCAGGCCAAGTTCGTGGCCGTAGTCGCCGACCCGCCACTCCGCATAGCCGGGCATCTGAAAGTACGGCTCCATGCCCAACAGGTCGGTGTACCAGGCCGTCGCGGCGGCGTGGTCTGCGGCCCAATAGCTCACGTTGCTCATGCCGCGCAGGATGCCGGTCGGTGCCTTGGTCGGTTCGGCGTTCATCGGTGCAGTCCTCTCGTCGGGGTGCTCAGGTCGTCCACGGTACACGGAGGCACAGAACGCGGGGCCGTTACCGCGGTGGCCCGCGCTACAGTGGGCACTCCTGAGGGGGCGGATGAAAACTCCGAGTCAGGCCGCAGAAACCGATCCGACATTGCACCAATCAGGGGGAACCATCCGTATTCGCAAGCACAGCAGAATCCTGGCCACGTTGGGCTTGGCGGCATTGGCGGCCGCCAGCTTGACCTCCTGTTCGATCCAAGGCAATGCCGCGGAGCGATGGCTGAGCAAGAGCCAGATCATCGAGACCTCGGATGTCCGCCTGGCCGGCTGCGAGGCGATGTGCGATCCGGAGGTCGAGGGGACCATCAGCGATTCGGCAACCGACGACCAGATTCGACGCCTCGCTGAGGCCGCGACGGAGTACCTGGCCGGAAAGGGCGGCGAAGTGGGCATGAGCCTCGAATACGGAAAGGTGAGCTTCGAAATCGCGCCGACGCAGGAGGAGACGTCACTGTTGGTCGGTCTGGCACTCGCCGCGTTCGCGGACGACAGGGTCTCGTTTGCCGCCGTTTATCAATCGTTCGCCCTCATCTCCGGACCGAAAGCCGATCTCTCGGCGTTGTATGGCAAATATGGTGCGCCGGAAAACCCGCCGTTGTCCCTGACCGCCAATGAGGACGACGAGACCTATTTCGGTATCGAAGACGGTGCAGACCGGTGCGAGACCGCTGACTCGGTGATGGCCGCCTTCGACAGCCTCCTGCTGGGTCCAGCGGTCATCTCCCTGCACCTGGAACCCTGCACGAAGCTCGAGGTGACGATCGCCGACGCATCGGGCCGGGACGCGATGATCGCCACGCTCCAGCCGTACGCTTCCGATCCGGACAACTCTTCGGTCGCATTCAGCGTTGACGCGGAAAACGGCTCCCCGTTCTCCGTCACCGCCGACACCCCCCAGCTGGCTGGGCTGTTTGACCTGTTCGTTTCCACACCCGGAGTGAGCGAATACTCGGTCACGGATGACGTTATTGATCTGGAAATCTCCGATTCGAGCCTGTTGCGCTCGGCGGCAACGACCATCGATGCGGCGCCACGACCAGACTCCATCGACCAGATCCGGATCGGCAACGCTCGGGTGACGATCTACAGCAACGGTGACGGGACGTTGGAAGCTCAGCTTGGATTGGCTGAGTCCGTGCTCGCCATGGGCGTCGCTAGCGATGTGATGCACTTCAGCGCTCAGCCGGACAGCCTCGAGTTCCGCTCCACACTCTATGATTCCGAGGTCGGCAAGCAGATGGTGGACGCCGTCATCGCCAGCGGGCTCTGGAGGACGGCGAGCACCGAGATCGAGGTCTTCGATCAACCGCGTGTATTCACGGTGGAGGCAGCTGCCGGATCACCCAGCCTGGAAACCGCGTGGACCAACAAAAAACCTGCTTCCACCACGTCCATCGAGGAGCTGAGCGCTTACTGGGCCGATCAGCAACGCGCGAGTAACTAACACCGCCGCTGGGTGGGCATAGTCTGTGCGCATGACGGATGCTCCGCCCGCGGATTCGCTGGCGCCCGACCCTGCCCAGGCCGTGCAGTTGGTCCTCGCGGTCACCCGCGGCGCCTGGCCGGCGACGGACGAGGCCGTGCGCGACCTCTTCGCTGCCTTGGGTGTGCGGCCGGCCGACTCCGACGCTGGCGCCGACTCCAGGGTCGTCGCCGATGACCCGGCCGACGTCGAGACGTGGCCGAGCCCGGTCGACATCCGGCGCCTCGCTGGCCCGTTCGGTGGCGAGGTCTACGCCAGCTGGAGTACCCACTCCGGCGATTTCCTGGGCATCAACCTGCAGTTGTACAACGCGCCGCGCCCGAACGATCCGGGAACCAGGCTCGGCTATGACCGCATCCTTGCCCTGCTCAGCCAGAATCTGGGAACCCCGACAGATGCCTGGGACGACGAGGAGATCCCGCCCCGCCTGTGGGAGGTCGGCCGCTGGCGGATTATGCTGCACCTGTTCACCCTGCGGGACAGCGGCGTGATGCTCAGCGTGGACGACGCCGCAACCGCCGACCGGGCCGAGCGCGAAGCCAGTGCCCGGCAGGAAGCCGCGCACGATAAGGCGGCCACGCGCCGTCCCTAGGGGGAGTCGGCCTTGAGAATCGAGGCAGCGGCCGTGCGCCCGGCCCCGAACGGGTCGGCGAAGGTGCCCATTCCCACGGTCACCAGGCCGCCCTCGTAGAGCAGCATCAGGATGTCGGCCACCCGGTCCGCATCAGCGACGCCCGCTTCCCGGCAGAGCCGCTCGAACACGTCGCGCATCCACTTCTTCTGGCGAATGGCCTCGACGGCCACCGGATGCGACGGGTCGTCCATCTCGGCGCGCGCGTTGATGGCGCTGCAGCCCTTGTTGCTGTTGACGACGGCCCAGCGCGCCGAGATGTCGAACACCGCGAGGATGCGGTCCACGCTGCCGGGCGATTCCGACGCGAGCTCCTGCTCCAGGTACTCCCGCCACCGCGCGTCCCGACCGCGGAGGTAGGCCACGGCCAGCGCCTCCTTCGACCCGAACCTGTCGTAGAGAGTCTTCTTGGTCACCCCGGCCGCCGCCGCGATGGTGTCGACGCCGACGGCGTGGATGCCCTCGCGGTAGAAGAGGTCAGACGCGGCGGCCAGCAGCCGCTCGGCCCCCGGCGTGTAATGCGGGATCACCTCGGGCGAGTTCTCAGTGGTCATGACCCAACTCTACCGCGCACGCTACACAGATCTGTATACTCGGTCGAATGAGTAAACAGATCGGTATACCCCAGCGCCTGCTTCTGGTCGGAGCCTCGGCCGCCTTCGTGCTGACCTGGAGCTCCGGCTTCATCATCGCGAAGGTCGGCACCGACACGGCCCCGGCCCTGACCGTGTTGGTCTGGCGGTACCTCGTCGTCGCGGCGATCCTGCTGATCGGGATGCTGGCCCTCCGGCTCCGAGATCGTCGGCTCCGAGCGGGCTCGGTGGTCTTCCCGGCCTGGCGGGACATCCGCCCGCACCTCACCATCGGACTCTTCGCCCAGTTCGGCTACATCCTGCCCATCTACCTGGCCGTCGGCGCGGGGGTCTCGGCCGGCACCACCGCCCTCATCGACGCAATCCAGCCGCTGGTCGTGGCGACCCTGGTCGGTCCGCTCCTGGGCCTCAGGGTGCGGGCGGTGCAGTGGCTGGGCCTGGTGCTCGGCGCGGTCGGGGTGGTGTTGATCGTCGCGGCGGATGCCTCGGCGTCGATGTCTCCGACCCCGGCGTACCTGCTGCCGCTGGTGTCGCTGGCCAGCCTGGTCACCGCCACCTTCCTGGAGAGGCGCACCGCTGCCAGGCTCAGCGTCTTCGCCACCCTGGCCACCCACGCCGGAATCACGCTGGTGGGCGTCACCCTACTGGCCGCGCTCACCGGGTCGCTCACCCCGCCGGCCACCGCCGGCTTCTGGGTCTCCACGCTGCTGATCGCCGTGTTCCCCACCCTCATCGCCTACGCGCTGTATTGGTACCTGCTGCGCCGGCTCGGCATCACGGCCCTGAACGCGCTGCTCTACCTGGTGGCGCCGACCACGGCCGTGGCCGGCAGCATCCTCTTCGGCGACCCGTTCACGCCGGCCACCCTCGCGGGGCTCGTGCTCGGTGCGGGCGCGATTGCCCTGGTTGTCGCGCCCGGCAGAAGCGCGCCTCGTCCCGCCCCAGAATGTAAAGGCGGAGTTTTTCGGGAAACGCCGCCTGCGCAGCCCGAAAACACGGCGAGCCGCGAAAAACTCCGCCTTAACTGACCGGGCGCGCGGGACCAGCGCCGGTGACCTGCGCGAGCCAGCCATCCATGCGCTTCTGCGCCACGGTCGTGCCGAGCTCGCCGCGGCTCGCGGGGTTGGTCCAGTAGTAGAGGAGCGCCCAGTAGAGCACCACAGGGTTGGCTCCCAGGATCTGGGTGTTCAGGTCGACCTTCGACCCGGCGTACTGCACCCGCAGAACGGGGATGCCGGCCTTGGCCAGATTGAGCTCGTTAGTGAGCATGGCCCTGATCGATGTCACCGCTTCCCACGGAATGTCGGAGTCGCCGCCGGTGAGGCGATACGCGATGCCGGAGGTTCCGAGGCCCAGGCCGTGCAGGTGGGGCCAGCCGGTGCGGGTGCGGTACGAGGTGATGGACTTGATGGCGGCCCAGCCGAAGAACAGCGCCCCGACACCCATCAGCACCACAAAGAACAGGGCGTAGACAAGCTGGTCGGCATACTGCGTGAGGGTGCCGAAGATTCCCCAGACGCAGAACAGGGCGATGGCGGCGAAACCGGCCACCATCTTCCACGGAACCGGCCGGAGCTTGGCAAAGTGCGTCCACTGGTCCGGCGGCGGGGTCGACGCCGCGGAGAACGCGACGGCGTTCACGAGGCGGAGCGGCTGGCGGGACGCCGAGCTGGGCAGCCAGCCCGCGGGCACGTCATAGGTCGGCAGGTCGGGGGACGGGGTCACCTCTGCGACGCTACTGGATGCAAGCCTGCAGGCTTGGCTACTCGCCGTCGGCGCGGGGCACCAGCTTGAACGTCGTCGCCTCGACGTCGGACCCGGTCACCGACCCCACGATCGCGGCCCCGTAGCGGTCGTACTTGGCGTGGTACGCCGCGTCGATCGCGCCGTGCGCATCCGCTGGGGCGTCGGTGAACGCGACGTCCTTCTCCACCCCGCCGGCGCGGATGCGGCCGGTGCCGCTCTTCGTGGCCCGCACGAACCACGGGTTTTTCGAGCCGTAGGCGGAGCGGATGTAGATGTCATCGCCGGCGCGCACCACCCAGATGGTGACGTAGGGGCGCAGGGTGCCGTCGGCGCGGGTGGAGGCGACCTTCAGTTCCTCGGCCTGGCCGATGCGGGTCAGCTCGTCAGCGGTCCAGTCGCTCATCTGGGGGCTCCATTCGGGTTGAGGGGAGGGTGGGCGGGTGGCGGGCGGTGGCGCAGTCCCTGCCCTCGACGCTACCCACGGTCGTGGATCGGCAACAGGTTCTGCCAGTACCGGTCAGCCGTGTGCCACGCTGGAATCCCCACCGTGCCGCCCACCGCCAGGAGCCCCATGCCCTTTGCCGACGAACTCATCGGAGTGCCCACCGCTCGCGCGCTCGCCGCGGCGATCCAGGCCGCCGTGCCGCACGCCGAGCTCACCGCGCTGCACACCGCCGCCGACGCTTTCGGCCCGCTGTCGCTGCGGGAGCGCAGCGACTTGTTGCGCGACGCGCTGCTGACCGACCTGCCCGGCGACTACGACACGTTCGCCGGCACCATCCGCGCCGCCGCGCAGGGCACCCTGCCCTTCAGCGGCTGGCTGATCTGGCCGGTCACCAGCGCAATCGCCGCCAAGTCCATCGACGCCGGCACCGCCGCCGCGTTCGACGACGGCATGCGGATGCTCGCCGAGCTCACCCCGCGGCTCACCTCGGAGTTCGCCATCCGGCCGCTGCTCAACCACGACCTCGCGCGGGCGATGCCGATCGTGCTCGGCTGGACCGGCTCGACCGACCCGGCGGTGCGCCGGCTGGCCTCCGAGGGCACCCGGCCGTTCCTGCCCTGGGCCATCCGGGTGCCGGGCATCCTGGCCGACCCCACGGTGACCCTGCCGGTGCTGCACGCCCTCTACCGCGACGACGACGAGGTCGTGCGCCGCTCGGTGGCCAACCACCTCAACGACCTCAGCCGGCAGCAGCCCGAGCTGGTTGTCGCCACCGCCACCGCCTGGCTGGCCGCGCCCGATGCGAACACCGCCGCGCTGGTGCGGCACGCGCTCCGCACCCTGGTGAAGAAGGACCACCAGCAGGCTCTCGCGCAGCTGGGCTTCCACCCCGCCGAGGTTCACGTGGTCGGCCCGGTGCTCGACGCGGAGGCCGTGGCCTTCGGTGGCACGATCGGCTTCACCGTGAACATCCGCAACGCCGGCGACGTACCGGCCCGGCTCGCCGTGGACTACGTGATGCACCACCAGAAGGCCAATGGCAGCCTCACCGGCAAGACCTTCAAGCTCACCACCGTGACCCTGGCCGCCGGCGAGACCGTGCGGCTGGCCCGGTCGCATTCATTTCGGGCCATCACCACCCGGCGCTACCACCCGGGGGTGCACGCCCTCGAGGTGCAGGTGAACGGGGTGGCCTGGGGCCGTGCCGAGTTCAGGCTGCTGCCCGAGGACTGACCCGGACACGCTTTGTGCCTATAGGCTGTAGTTTGTAAACTACGAGACATAGGAAATCTGATGAAGCGTGCCGGATTGACCGAGGCCCGACTGGTGCAGGCCGCCGCCGAACTGGCCGACGAGAATGGCCTGCCGGCCGTGACGCTCTCCGCCCTCGCCCGCCGCTTCGACGTGCGCCCGGCGAGCATCTACTCGCACGTCGCGGGGCTCGACGGCCTGCTCGACCTCGTCGCGGCGTTCGCGTTGCAGGAACTCGCCGACGCGCTGGCCGAAACCCTGCCCGGCAAAGCCGGCCGCAGCGCCCTGTTCGCGTTCGCGGATGCCCACCGCGCCTACGCCATCGCCCATCCCGGCCGCTGGCAGGCCGCGCAGCGCCGCGTCTCGCCGGAGGCCGCCGCCGGCAGCGCCGGCGGCGTCATCGCCCGGTCGGCTCGGGCCATCGTGAGCGGCTATGGCCTGAGCCCCGACGACGAGGTGCACGGTGTGCGGCTGCTCGGCAGCGCCATCAACGGCTTCGTCGCGCTTGAGTCCGGCGGCGGCTTCGACCACTCGGATCCCCCCGCCGCCGCGAGCTGGACCCGGGTGCTCGACGCCATCGACAGCTCCCTGCGCGCCTGGCCAACGGCCGACCCGCACCCCGACCGCCCGACCGATTGAGACTAAAGTTTGTTCCCCCTGCGCAGCACCACCATCAGGACCACCTTCGTGAACGCCTCCCGCAAGGTCGTGTCCGACATCACCCTGCCGCCCGGCTTCGACGAGCTCGACTGGGCGCGGCTGGACTATCTGGGCTGGATCGACCCCAAGATGAAGCGCCGCTCCTATGTCGTGGTGCCCGTCGACGGCCAACCTGTCGGAATCGTCCTCCGGCAGGCGGATGCCTCCCCACGCCGCCGCGCCCAATGCTCGTGGTGCCGTGATGTGAAGCTGCCCAACGAGGTGGTGCTGTACAGCGCCCAACGGGCGGGGGCGGCCGGCCGCAACGGTGACACCGTCGGCATCCTGATCGGTGAGGCGTTCCAGTGCTCGGTCAACGTGCGGAAGCTGCCGTCGATGGCCTACATCGGCTATGACGTGGCCGCCGCTCGCGACGACCGGATCGCGATGCTGCGTATCCGATCGGCCGGATTCGTGGGCGAAGTGATTCGCCCCGGCGACTGAGTCCGGACCCTCCCGCCGTTCAGCTGAACGACGACTCGACGAGCGTGCGCCAGCCGGCGAGCCCGCCCGTGCGGAACGCCCGCCGTTGCCGCTGGGCGCCCGTTCCCGTGCGCCGCACCTGCTCCATCAGCTCGGCCACCCGAGATTGGTCCCCGGTGCTCTCCAACGCGTCCCCGACCCAGCGCAGCAGGCTGTCGGTGACCGCCCGCGCCGGTGCCAGCTCCCGGGTGGTGGGATCGAGGAGCCGGCCGCGGATGCCGTCGCGGGAGGCGTGCCACAGCGCGGCATCGAGCAGTTCGGGTTCCACCGCCGGCGGCGGCGCACCGCGCTCGCCCGCCGCCACGCCGGTCACGACCAGGGCGCGGGTCACCGCGGCCAGCAGAATCGTGGGCGCCAGGTCGAGCTGGGCGTCGGCCACCCGCACCTCGAGCGTGGGATAGCTCTCGGACAGCCGCGCGTACCAGGCCACGGTGGCGGTATCGACCGTGGCTCCCACGCCGACCAGACGGCGGATGCGCCGGTCGTAGTCGTCAGCGTCGGCGAACGCCGGCGGGCAACCGGTGGTCGCCCACCGGCGCATGATCACCGCCCGCCAGGAGTCGAAGCCGATGTCCCGGCCGCGCCAGAACGGTGAATTACCGGTCAGCGCCAACAACGTGGGCAGCCACACCCGCAGGTGATTCAGGGCCTGCACCCCGGCCTCCCGGTCGGGCACGCCCACGTGCACGTGGGTGGCGCAGATCTGATGGTCCCGCACGACCCCGCGCACTCCGGAGCCGATCCGGTGATACCGGGCTGCGTCCGTGAGGGTCGGTGCCGCCGGGGCGTCGAAGGGCGTGCCGGTGCCGACCGCCAGGGCGCCGCGCTCGCGGGCCACCGCCGCCAGCTCGCCCCGGAAGCCGGCCAGGTCGGCCTCGGCCACGGCCAACTCGGTGAACACCGCCGAGGCCCGTTCCAGCTGTGAGGCGAGGAACTCGTGGGTGACGAGTCCGGGCGCGCGAGCCCGGGGCGGCAGGTCGCCCAGGATGGTGTCGGCCAGGCTGACCGGCCGCAGGGTGCGGGGGTTGACGAGGAAGTACTCTTCCTCGATGCCAAACGTCACCATGTGCAGCCTTCGGTAGCCGGAACGGTGGCCGGAACGGCGGACTCGGACAGGAGCATCCTGTCACCGCGGGGCGGGTCAGGGAACACCCCACCGCGCTGGCCTGAATTTAGGTAAGGCTATACTTACTGCGGCCTTCATTCGTGAGGAACCGTCCTTTTCCGCTTCGCACCTTCAGGAGTTCCCATCACTACGAAACGGACGCACGCCCTCGTGGGCCTGCTCACGGCCGTCGCACTCGCCACGCTGTCGGGCTGCGGCGCCTCCGAGGCGATCGACTCACCGGCGGCTCTCGCCGTCGCCAGCGACGGGAAGACGGAGTATCCCCTCGTCGTCTCGAACTGCGGTTCCGAGCAGACGTTCGAGGCCGCCCCACAGCGCGTGGTCTCGCTGGACCAGAACTCGACGGAGATCCTGCTGTCGCTCGGCCTGGAAGAGCGCATGGTCGGTACCGCGTCGTGGACCGACCCGGTGCTCGAGTCGCTGGCCGACGCGAACTCGGCGGTGCCGCGGCTGGCCGACAACGCGCCCACCTACGAGGTGCTGCTGGGCACCGACCCCGACTTCGTCACGGCCTCGTTCGGTCGCCACTATGCCAGCGCCGGGGTCGCCAGCCGCGAACGGTTCGCCGAGACGGCCATCGGCTCGTATCTCTCGCCCACCGACTGCGACAACGGTGAGAGCGTCAACGGTGGCGGAACCCGCACGACGGAGCTCGAGATCGACGCGTTGTACCAGGAGATCCGCGAGCTCGCCGAGATCTTCGACGTGTCGGACCGGGGCGAGGCACTCGTCAGCGAACTCGAAGAGCGGGCGGCCGCGGCCTCGGACGGCCTGGACTTCGACGGCCGCACCGTCATGTTCTGGTTCGCCGACACGAAGACGCCGTACATCGCCGGCGGACTCGGCTCCGCGGCGCTGCTGGCCCGCACGACGAACATGACGAACGTCTTCGCCGACACCGCCGATGATTGGCCCGCCGTGGGCTGGGAGACAGTCGTCGACGCCGACCCAGACGTCCTGGTCCTGGGCGACCTGCAGCGCGACCGCTTCCCGGGCGACCGTCTCGACGAGAAGATCCAATTCCTCGAGAGCGACCCCCTGACGAAAGACCTCGAGGTTGTGCGGGAGCAGCGCTACATCGCCCTGCACGGCGCCGAGATGAACCCGTCCATCCGCTTCGTCGACGGCCTCGAAAAGATCCGCGCGTGGTGGGACGAGCACGGGGACGAGCTCTGAGCACCGTTGCCGCCGCGTCGGTCGTGACCCGCGGACGCCGGCTGCCGCGCGCCGTGCTCGCCGCGGGGCTTGGCCTGCTCGGCATCGTCGTGATCGCCCTGTCGGTGGGCGTGGCCGTCACGCTCGGACCGGCGGATGTGTCGCTCGTCAACGTGCGCGACATCCTGCTGAACCATCTCGCGCTCGCCGACATCCCGGTGCGCGTGGCGGAGGACGCGATCGTCTGGCAGGAACGGCTGCCGCGTGCCCTCGTGGCCGCGGCGTGCGGAGCCGGGCTCGGCCTGAGCGGGGTGATCCTGCAGTCGCTCCTGCGTAATCCGCTCGCCGACCCGTTCGTGCTCGGTGTCTCCTCCGGGGCGTCGACGGGGGCGGTGCTCGTCGGGGTCCTCGGTATCGGCGGCGGCGCCATCGGGCTCTCCGGCGGCGCGTTCATCGGCGCCCTGGCTGCGTTCGGATTCGTGCTGCTCCTGGCCCGGTTCTCGTCCGCCGGCACCGCGGGGGTCATCCTCGCCGGCGTCGCGAGCACCCAGCTGTTCTCCGCGCTTACCTCCCTGGTCGTGTTCGCCTTCGCTGACTCCGACGAGACCCGCGGGGTGATGTTCTGGCTCCTCGGCTCGCTCGAAGGCATGCGCTGGGACGACGTGGCCCTCAGCGTCGGCGTGGTCGCGGCCGGCGCCCTGGTCTGCCTGGTCTGGGCGCGCTCGCTCGACGCCTTCGCGTTCGGTGAAGACGTCGCCGCGTCGCTCGGCATCCACGTCGGGCGTACCCGGCTGATCCTGTTGGTCGTCACGGCCCTGTTGACCGCCACCCTGGTGAGCATCGCCGGCGCGATCGGCTTCGTCGGCCTGGTTCTGCCGCACGCCGCCCGCCTGCTCTTCGGCCAGCGCCACTCCCGGGTCATTCCCGCCACGATCGTGCTCGGCGCGGTCTTCATGGTGTGGGTGGATGCCGCCTCCCGCGTCGTCTTCGCCCCGACCCCGCTGCCGGTGGGCGTGGGCACCGCCCTCGTGGGCGTTCCGGTGTTCGTGCTGTTGCTGCTGCGAAGCAGGGGCAGGGGCAGGGCGTGACGCTTCAAGCGCACCGCGTGAGCTGGCGGCGGGGCGGCACCCTCGTGATCGACGACGTGACCCTCTGCCCTGAGCCCGGCTCGACGGTGGGCCTGCTCGGCCCGAACGGCTCCGGCAAGTCCTCCCTGCTTCGCCTGCTGCAGGGCGTATCGGCACCCGATGCCGGCACGATCACGCTCGACGGGGCCGACCTCACGTCCGTGCGTCGCCGGCACGTCGCCCGAACCGTCGCGACGGTCACCCAGCACGCCGAGACCGACGTGGACATTCTCGTGCGAGACGTCGTGCGGCTGGGCCGCACGCCCTACCGGTCACTGTTCGGCGGGGACACTGCAGAAGACGCGCGGGCGATCGACCGCGCACTGGCGCACGTGGGTCTCACCGACAAGGCGGAACGGCTGTGGCACACGCTGTCGGGCGGTGAGCGTCAGCGCGCCCACATCGCCAGGGCGCTCGCGCAGGAGCCGACCGAGCTGTTGCTCGACGAGCCCACCAACCACCTCGACATCCGGCATCAGTTGGAGCTGTTGGCCCTCGTCGCCGCCCTGCCGGTCACCGCGATCGTGGCCCTGCACGACCTGAATCTCGCGGCCATGTTCTGCGACAGCGTGCTTGTCCTGCAGGGCGGTCGCGCGGTCGCCGGGGGCAGCCCGCGGGACGTGCTCACGCCGGAACTCATCGGCGACGTCTACGGGGTGCGCGCCCGGGTCGCCGAGGACGCGGTGACGGGCCGCTCGCACGTCTTGTTCGACCCCGCCCCGCTCTGACGGCCGCGCCCCGCGGCGGCCGGCGCCAGAGGGTCTAAGCCGCGTTCGCCGAGGGCCGGTAGAAACCGGCCAGCGCCGCGGTGAACGCCTGCGGCTGCTCCACCCACGGGTAGTGTCCCGCGCCGGCGATGGTCACGGCGCGGCCGTTCGCGAACAGGTCGGCGACGGCCAGCACCGGGGCGAGCCCGGTCAGGCCGTCCTCGGCGCCCGCCACCACCAGCACCGGGCAGTGCACCTGCGCCAGAGCGGCCACGATGCCGGCGGGGTCGGCCCCGGCGAAGAACAGGTCCTGCGCCGCGGGATGCCACGCGCCGGTCGCCTCGTGCTCCCGGGCCTGGGCCGTCCACCGCGCCCAGGCGATCGGGGCGAGGTAGGGGAACAGATGGTTGAGGTCGGAGGCGGTCTTCGCCGCCGTCGCCGCGATCCGGTGCGCGACGTAGTCGGCGTACCAGGGCTCGGCGCGGTGCCCGGTGATGATGTCCGAGCTGTCGTCGGGGGTGTTCACCAGCCATTGCGCGGGCGGGGTGAGCAGACACAGGCTCGCCAGCTGTTGCGGGTGGCGGGCGGCATAGGCCAGCGCCACGCGGGTGCCGGCCGAGTGGCCGAGCAGGTCGATCTCGGCCAGACCCAGGTGCCGGCGGAGGGCCTCAACGTCGTCGGCCAGGGCGGGCCAAGATGCGGCGGCAGCGGTGGGCGACGGCGACGACGCGCCCACCCCACGCTGGTGCAGCACCACGAGGGTGCGCAGCCGCGTGAGCCCGGCCAGGTCGCCCAGGTACTCCGGATGCCGGGCCGGCCCGCCGGCCAGCACGACCAGCGGCGGGCGCTCAGGCGCGCCCGCCGCCTCGGAGGTCACGACGTCGTAGTGCAGGGTGGTCTCATCGTGCGACGCGAAGGTGGGCATGAGCCCACCGTATCGAGCGCACCGAATCGAGCCCGCCTCGCAAAGGGCCGGACTAGAGCTTGAAGGGGAAGCCCAGGTCGTCGGGGTAGTCGCCGAGCGCAGTGAGCTGGGCGGCCGCGCGCTGCAACGCGGCGAGGGCCAGGCCGAGGGTGCCGGGTCCGAAGCTGACCCGGGAGACGCCGAGTTCGGCCAGGCGGGTCAGGGGAACGGCGCCGGGGTGCCCGATCACGGAGATCCGGCCGTGCACCTCGTCGAGAGCGCGCTTCACCTTGTCTTCGTCGCCGAGACCGAGGAAGAAGATCACGTCGGCGCCGGCGTCGAGATAGGCGTTGGCGCGCTGAACGGTCTCGGCCCACTCGCCGCCGCCCGCGAGGGTGTCGACGCGGGCGTTGATCACCAGCGGCACCCCGGCCGCCTCCGCGCCCTCCCGCGCCGCCGCCACCCGGGCAGCCGCGGTCGGGATGTCGAACTGCGGCGCCTTCGAGGCGCCCACGGAGTCTTCGAGGTTGATTCCGGCCGCGCCGGCCTCCTCGATCAGGCGGCGCACATTCCGGGCCACGCCCGCGGCATCCGCGGCGTAGCCCTTCTCGAAGTCGACCGAGACCGGCAGCTCGGTCGCGCCGGTGATGATTCGCGCGGCGATGATGGCCTCATCAACGGTGAGGCCTTCGCCGTCCGGCAGGCCGCGCACGTTGGAAACCGAGTGCGACGCACTGGCGAGGGCTTTCACGCCCGGGGTCTCGGAGACGATCTTCGCGGTGATCGCATCCCACACGTTCGTGACGATCAGCGGCGTGCCGGGCACGTGCAGGGCGTTGAGGAGTTCGGCCTTGGTGATGAGTGAGCTAGTCATGGGTCCAGTCTGCCCGGCGGACCTGGACTACGGCCGGTGAGTTTCAGACAATGACGCTGCCCTTCTGCCGGCGGCGGCCCGGTAGGCCGAAACGCTGGGTTCACCAGGCAACCAGTACCGCCACGGAAACAGGTCCCCGTCGCCGCCGGGACCGCCGAGGCCCACCCGGGGCCCGGTCTCGTGCGGCAGCACGGCGTGCGTGTCGGGCAGCAAGAGCTGCCACCGGCCACCGAACAGGTCGTCGCCGTCGTTCGCCCGGGTGGCGGCCAGGCTCTGAGCCACGCAGGCGGGTCCGCGGGCGAGTTCCCAGTCGCGCAGCGGGCTCCTGCGCGGCTTGGCCTCCCGCCGGGCGCGAGCCAGGCCGGCTCCCAGCACCACCTCGCCTGCACGCACCAGGCAGCCGTACGGCTGGCCGATCTGGCCCGTCACGAGGTTGATCGCGTGGTGCATGCCATACGTGAAATAGCAGTAGACATGGCCGGCCTCGCCGAACATGCTGGCCGTGCGCGCGGTCCGGCCGCGAAATGCGTGCGCGCCGGGGTCGCGCTCGCCACCGTAGACCTCGACCTCGGTGAGACGGATGGCGACGGTGCCGTCGGCATCCGTGTGCGCCAGCACCGTGCCGAGCAGTTCGGGACCCACCACGAGCGAGTCGCGGGCGAAAAACTCCCGCGTCGCCGTGTGGAAATCACTGGGGACCCTCATCGCACCACCGTACCGGGCGCTTCTGCACCCGGGCGGAGCGTGCATGTCAAGCGTGTATACACGTCGCCGCTTTGGTCCTAGCCTGAGGTCTACACCGAGGGAGATGTCATGCAGGCTCATACCCTCACAGTCGGCGAGCGCCTGTTTCGATTGCGCAGCTCGTGCGACGTGACCGCGCTCCTGGCAGCGCTCACGGCCGCCGTCCGGCAGGGCGGGGGCATGGTCAGGTTGCCCGTCGTCGGCGAGGTCGGCGTTGAGGCGCTCGTGTCACCCGGCGTCAGCGTGGTGTTGGAGACTTTCGAAGTGGATCCGCGCGCGCTTTTGGACTCGGTGGCGCCGGTGCCGTGGTTCGCCGTCGACGACCTCGACCTCTAGTCCGGGTGTATGCAATCCGGGCTCGCGGGCGGTCGCCCGTGCCCGGTGCCGGCCGGGGGAGGCAGGCCGGTCGGGGGCGCTAGGGTTTCGGTAGTGACACGGGGTGCCCTGCCGCACGGCTGGGGCTGAGAAAACACCCGTTGAACCTGATCTAGTTCGTACTAGCGAAGGGATGTCCCGGATGACCATCCGTCTGACACCAGAGAATGCTGCCCACCTGCTCGACCGCCTGCGCGAGAGCCAACCTCTCGTGCAGTGCCTCACCAACGCGGTGGTGACCAACTTCACCGCCAATGTGCTGCTGGCCCTCGGCGCCGCGCCCGCCATGGTGGACGTCCCCACCGAGGCCGGGCCGTTCGCCGGCGTGGCCTCCGGGGTGCTAGTGAACGTGGGCACCCCGCACGCCGAGCAGCGCAGCGCGATGCTCGAGGCCGCCGCGGCCGCGCACGCCGCCGGCACTCCGTGGGTGCTCGACCCCGTCGCGATCGGCGTGCTGCCGGTGCGCACCGGGCTGGCCCGCGAGCTGCTGCACTTTCGGCCCACGGCCATCCGCGGCAACCCGTCGGAGATCATCGCCCTGGCCCAGTTGGGCACCGGCGGCCGCGGCGTGGACGCCGCCGACTCGCCGGAGGGCGCCGCCGACGCCGCGGCCCTGCTCGCCCGCAGCACCGGGGCGAGCGTGGCCGTCTCCGGTGCGGTCGACCTCATCACCGACGGCTCGCAGACCATCCGGGTGGCCAACGGGCATGTGCTGCTCACCCGGGTCACCGGCGGCGGATGCGCGCTCGGCGCGGTCACCGCCGCCGTGCTCTCCCTCGTCAACCGGCACGAACCCGGCGCCACGCTCGCCGCGACCGCCGCCGCCACGCTGCTGTACACCGTCGCCGCCGAGCTCGCCGCCGCCGACGCGGCCGGGCCGGGCAGCTTCGCGGTGCACTTCCTCGACCGGCTGCACTCCCTCGACGGCGCCACCGTGCTCGACCGGGCGCGGCTGGCATGAGCGATCTCTCCCTCTACCTCGTCACCGACACCGCCCTGTGCGGTGCCCGGGGCGTGCTCGCGACCGTGATCGACGCCGTGGCCGGCGGCATCACCACGGTGCAGGTGCGTGACAAGACCGCCTCGGACGACGCCGTGCTGCGCCTGCTGCTGCAGGTGGCCGACGCGGTCGGGACCCGCGCCACCGTGATCGTCAACGACCGGGTCGACGTCTACCTGCGGGCGCTCGCCGAGGGCGCCGCCGTGCACGGCCTGCACGTGGGCCAGGGTGACGAAGCCGTGGCCCGGGTGCGCGACAGGGTCGGCCCCGACGCGATCGTGGGCATCACCGCCAACTCCCCGGCCGAGTTCGACCGGGTCTTCGCGCAGGCCGCCGGCACCGTGGACTACCTGGGCGTCGGCGTCATCCGTGCCACCAGCACTAAACCCGACCACCCGCCGGTGCTCGGGGTGCCCGGTTTCGCCGCGCTCGCCCGTACCAGCGCGCTGCCCTGCGTCGCCATCGGCGGCATCGGCCTCCCGGACGTCTGGCCGCTGCGCCAGGCCGGTGCCGCCGGAGTGGCCGTGGTGTCGGCCGTCTGCGCCGCCCCGGATGCCCGCGCCGCCGCCCGCGCCCTGCACCGGGAGTGGACCAGATGACCGGGCCGCGGGACATCCCCCGGGTGCTCAGCATCGCCGGAACCGACCCCACCGGCGGCGCCGGCATCCACGCCGACCTCAAGAGCATCGCCGCGAACGGCGGTTACGGCATGGCCGTGGTCACCGCGCTCGTCGCCCAGAACACCCGAGGGGTACGTTCGGTCCACCTCCCGCCGGTGTCCTTCCTCGTTGAACAGCTCGACGCGGTCAGCGACGATGTCACCATCGACGCTGTGAAGATCGGCATGCTCGGCCAGGCCGATCTCATCGAGGCCGTGGCCGCCTGGCTGGCCCGGGTGCGTCCATCGGTGATCGTGCTCGACCCGGTGATGATCGCCACCAGCGGCGACCGGCTGCTTGACGCCTCCGCCGAGGCCGCGCTCCGCGCCCTGGTGCCGCTGGTGCACCTGGTCACCCCGAACCTGCCCGAGCTGGCCGTGCTCGTGAACGAGCCCGAGGCCGCCGACTGGGCAGAGGCCCTCGATCAGGGCGAGCGGCTCTCCCGCGCCACCGGCACCCGGGTGCTGGTGAAGGGCGGCCACCTGGCCGGCCCGGCCTGCCCGGACGCCCTCGTCGACGCGGCCGGCACCGAACCTGGGCAGGCCCGCATCGTGCAGGTCTCGGCGCCGCGCATCAACACGACCAACACCCACGGCACCGGCTGTTCGATGTCGTCGGCCCTGGCCACGCTAGCGGCTCGGCACGGGGACTGGCCGCGCGCGTTGACCGAGACGAAGGCGTGGCTCAGCGACAGCGTGGCTTTCGCCGACGAGCTCGAGGTCGGCGGCGGACACGGCCCGATCAACCACTTCCACGCGCTCTGGGCGGCGGCCGGAACGCATCCGTGAGGGCTCAGCCCATCTGGTTCTGCCGGGCCTTGACCGGCAGCAGCAACAGCAGGCCGATGACGAGCACCAGCACGATGCCCAGGATGCCCCAGTAGGTTTCGCCGAAGAACGTCACCATCAGCGCGAACGCCGTGGGGGCCAGGAAGCTGGCGGCGCGACCGGTGGTGGCGTACAGGCCGAACACCTCGCCCTCCCGGCCGGCCGGGATGATCCGGGCCAGGAACGTGCGGCTGGCCGACTGGGCGGGACCGACGAACAGGCACAGGGCCAGGCCGGCGGTCCAGAACACGATCTGGCCGCCGTCGTGCAGCAGGAACACCAGGCTGCCGCTGACGATGAGGCCCAGTAGGGCGGTGACGATGACGGGCTTGGCGCCGAGCCTGTCGTCGAGCACCCCCACGCTGATGGTGGCGATGCCGGCCACCACGTTCGCGGCGATCGCGAAGATGATCACCTCGCCGGGGGAGAAGCCGAACGCCGAGGCCGCGAGCACCCCGCCGAAGGTGAAGACGCCGGCGAGGCCGTCGCGGAAGATGGCGCTGGCGAACAGGAAGTAGACCACCTGGCGGTTGCTCTTCCAGAGCTTGGCCACGTCGCGGCCCAGTTCCACGTAGGACTGGAAGAAGCCGACCTTGGCGCGTTTCGCGGCATCCGGCGCCCGGTATTCGGGCACCCGCAGCAGCAGCGGCAGCGCGAACAGGCCGAACCAGGCGGCCGCAATGAGCATGGTCACCCGCACCGCCAGCCCGTTTTCGCTGGTGACGCCGAACAGGCCCACGTCGGGGTTGATGAAGCCGAAATACACGATCAGCAGCAGCACGATGCCGCCGATGTAGCCCATTCCCCAGCCGAAACCGCTGACCTTGCCGATGGTGCGCGGCGTCGACACCTGGGCGAGCATGGCGTTGTAGCTCACCCCGGCGAGTTCGAAGAACACGTTGCCGGCGGCCAGCAGCACCAGGCCGAGCAGCAGGTACTCGGGGGTGGGCAGCACGAAGAACATGCCGGCCGTGAGGCCCACCACGATGAAGGTGTTCACGCCCAGCCAGAACTTGCGCCGGCCGGACGAGTCCGAGCGGGCACCGGTGACCGGGGCGAGCACGGCGATCAGGAACCCGGCGATCGCGAGCGCCCAGCCCAGTTGCGCGGCGACGTCGCCTTCCTCGCCGAACGACGAACCGGTGAGGTAGACCGAGAAGACGAACGTGGTGACCACGGCGTTGAACGCGGCCGAGCCCCAGTCCCACAGGCTCCAGGCGACGACGGCGGCGCGGGCGGGAGTGTGGGCCGCGGGGGCGTGGGCGGCGCCGTTGCCGTCGAGAGTCTCGGTCATGCGTTCACCCTAAGGCCGTGGGGTAAACAATGGGCGACGGATGTTGGCCCAGTTTTTGGGGCAGCTGGTGGGGCAGTTGTTGGGGCAGAAGCGACCGGTGCATCACCTGCAGTCCCACGTAGCCGTGCACCGGATGCAAGAAGGCTTCGGGCACCGTGGTGAGAGTGTTGAAGCCCAGCGACTGCCAGAGCCGCACGGCGTTGTGGTTGGTCTCCACGACGGCGTTGAACTGCATCGCGCGAAACCCCGCGTTGGCGGCCTGCTCGAGGACGTGCTCGGCTAGGGCCCGGCCGATGCCGCGGCCGGCCGCCTGCGGGGCCACCATGAAGCCGGCGTTGCACACGTGGCTCCCGGCCGCCGGCTGGTTGGGGTGCAGCTCGGCGGTGCCGAGCACCCGGCCGTCGTCGTCGGCCACGAAAACCCGGCCGCCGGGCTTGGCCATCCACCACTGCCGCGCGTCGGCTTCGGTGCTGTCCCGTGGCCAGCAGTAGGTCTCGCCGGCCGCCACTACCTCCCGCAGAAAGGGCCAAATCCCGCCCCAGTCGCCCTCCCGGGCCTCCCGTATCTCCATTCCCCCAAATTACCGGCCCGCGAACCGTGACTTAAGCACCGAAAACTCGTGGTTTTTGGGGCTTTTCTCTCAGTTCGCGAAAGTGGCGGTGGCCAGGACCGTGCGGCCGGCCTCGTGGGTGCGGGGGAGCATGTCCACCAGGGCGATCTGGCTGAGGATGAGCGACTGGCCGGGGTGGATGCGGGCGGGCGGTTTGTGGGTCACGTGGGCGCGGAAGCCGTCGCCGGTGAAGGCCGGCTCGTCCGGGGCAGCTGCGAACGGACGGATGGCGGCCACCACGGTGTGGTGCAGCCGGGTGAGGTCCTCGTGCGGGAGCAGCAACGAGACGGGGATGTTGTGCCGCCGCCCGAACAGCGCGTCATCGCCGGCGACGACGGTGAGGGGCGCCTGGTCGGCGACGGCGAGACGGATGGCGTCGCCGACGTCGCCGGGGGCGGCATCCGTGAGAAACGGTGCCAGCACCGTGACGTGCAGGGGCCACTCGGCCACGGCGAAGCCGGTGCCCACCTGCAGCGGGCTCAGCGGGAGCACGACGACGAGGCGAATCACCCGCCAAACCTTACGCGAACTGAGACTTAAGCCCCACAATCCCGCGTTTTTGGGTGCTTAAGTCACAGTTCGCGGGTGGGCTGGCGGGTGCCGGGGGTGGGCAGGGTGACCGTGAAGGCGGTGCCGGTGGGGGAGGACTGCACCCGGATGGTGCCCCCGTGCGCCTCGGCGATCGACAGGGCGATCGCCAGGCCGAGACCGGTGCTGGGGGTGCCGCCGGAGCCCTGCGTCCTGGAGGCGTCGCCGCGCGCGAAGCGTTCGAAGATCACCGGCAGCAGGTCCGCGGTGATGCCCAGCCCGTCGTCCTGCACACTCAGCTGTACCGGCATGCCGGGCGAGCCCACCCGCAGCCGGGCGGTCACGGTGCTGGCGCGCGGAGTGTGCACCCTGGCGTTGGAGAGCAGGTTCGCCACCAGCTGGTGCAGGCGTTCCCGGTCGCCGCGCACCACCACGGCCGTTTCGGGCACCTCGGAGAGCCAGCTGTGCGACGGCGCAGAGGCCCTCGCGTCGTTCACCGCGGTCAGCAGCAGGTCGGCGAGGTCCACGTCTTCCACGTGCAGGTCCTGGCCCTCGTCGAGGCGGGCGAGCAGCAGCAGGTCGCTCACCAGCGAGCTCATCCGCCGGGCCTCGGATTCGATGCGGGCGAGCGAGTACTCGGTGATCTCGGGCAGCTCGGCGCTGTCCTGGCGGGTCAGTTCGGCGTAGCCCTGGATGGCCGCGAGCGGCGTCCGCAGCTCGTGCGAGGCATCCGTGACGAACCGGCGCATCTGCCGGTCGGTGGCGGCCCGCACGCTGAGGGCGGTGTCGACGTGGTCGAGCAGTTGGTTGAGGGCTTCGCCCACCTTGCCCGTCTCGGTGCGGGGATCGGTGTCGGCGGCCGCGAGGCGAGTGGAGATGCCGTGGTCGCCCACATCCAGCGGCAGCGCGGTCACCTCGACGGCGGTGTCGACCACCCGGGCCAGGGGGCGCAGGGCGAGCCTCACGACCAGGATCGTGCCCACCACGGTTCCGGCCAGCGCCAGCACCGTGAAGATGGCGATGCCCAGGCCCTGACGCAGCAGCGCCGTCTCCGCGGCGTCCAGGGGCACCCCGGCCACCAGGATTTCACCGTCGTTGACGACGGTGGCGACGCGGTAACTGCCGAGGGCGCCCAGATCCAGGCTGCGGTTCTCACCGGCTGACTCCCGGTCGGCGACGGCACTCTCGATGGCTTCGATCGCGTCCGTGGAGAGCACGACGGCGCCGGTGTCCGAGAACAGGGCGGAGTCGGCGACCGCGCCGTCAGCCACGACCGCGATCACGGTGCCGCGCCCGTGCCCGACGAAGTCGACGAAGGTTTTGCGGGTGCCGCCGCCGTGACCGGTGGCGCCCGTGGGCTTCGGGGCGCGAAATTTGTCGACCGACTGGCTCAGCGCAGAGAGCGAGGCCGTGAGTTGCGCGTCGGCCACGGAGTTCGTGGAGGTGCTCAACACCGTGATGCTCAGCAGGCCGGTGCCGAGCAGTACCGCGGCCACGACGCCGGCGATTCCCACCACCAGCCGGCGGCGCAGGGTCCAGGGCGCCGGGCCACGCTCGGCGGGAGCCGTCGCCGAACCGCCCGCGCTCATTCCGCGGGCCGCAGCATGTAGCCGACGCCGCGCACGGTGTGCAGCATCGGAGCGCGCTCGGCATCGATCTTCTTGCGCAGGTACGACACGTAGAGGTCCACAATGCTCCCCCGCCCGGCGAAGTCGTAGTTCCAGACCTCGTCGAGGATCTGCGCCCGGCTGAGCACCCGCATCGGGTTGCGCATGAAGAAGCGCAACAGGTCGAACTCGGTCGTGGTGAGCATGATGTCGGCGTCGTCGCGACGCACCTGGTAGCTGACCTCGTCCAGGGTCAGGGTGCCCACCATCAGGGCAGGCTGCTCCACGGGCACCGCCTGCACAGTGCGGCGCAGCAGCCCGCGCAGCCGGGCCACCAGCTCCTCGAGGCTGAACGGCTTGGTCATGTAGTCGTCACCGCCGGCGGTCAGGCCGATGATGCGGTCGTCCACCGAGTCCCTGGCCGTGAGGAACAGGGTCGGCGTGGTGGAGCCGCCGGAGCGCAGGTGGCGCAGCACGCTCAGACCGTCGGTGTCCGGCAGCATGATGTCCAGGATCACGACGTCCGGCCGGTTCTCCCGGTAGGCCCGCAGGGCGGCCTGCCCGGTGTGGGCGACGTCCACGATCCAGCCCTCGTAGCTCAGGGCCAGGCTCACCAGATTGGTGAGGGTGTCCTCGTCGTCGACGAGCAACACACGGATGGCGGAGCCGTCGAGCCTGGATATCCGGGGGAGCTTGGCCAGCACGGCCCGTCGGCGCACGGAGTCCGCGGCGGGATCGGGTGGGGTCGGGGGCAGCACACGTTATTGTCCCACTATCTTGTGAGAATGCTGGGAGTTGAGCCTCTCCGACTCAACTTTGACGACCTCAGCTTGACTTAGGTTTTTGGGCGGTGGCACACTTGAGCCAGCACCACTCAAGTCTGTGAAATAGGACTTGAACCCACACTTTTGAAGGAGATACTCTCACATGGCTCGTGCAGTCGGCATTGACCTCGGAACCACCAACTCGGTGGTGGCCGTACTCGAAGGTGGAGAACCCACCGTCATCGCAAACGCTGAAGGCTTCCGCACCACGCCTTCCGTGGTCGCTTTCACCAAGGATGGCGAGGTGCTCGTCGGCGAGACCGCCAAGCGCCAGGCAGTCACCAACGTTGACCGCACCATCTCTTCGGTCAAGCGCCACGTCGGCACCGACTGGAGCGTCGGCATCGACGACAAGAAGTACACCCCGCAGGAGATCTCCGCCCGTATCCTCGCCAAGCTCAAGCGCGACGCCGAGCAGTACCTGGGCGACAAGGTGACGGACGCCGTCATCACCGTTCCCGCGTACTTCAACGACGCCGAGCGTCAGGCCACGAAGGAAGCCGGCGAGATCGCCGGCCTCAACGTGCTGCGCATCATCAACGAGCCCACCGCGGCCGCCCTGGCCTACGGCCTGGACCGCGGCAAGGAAGACGAGCTCATCCTGGTCTTCGACCTCGGTGGCGGAACCTTCGACGTCTCCCTCCTCGAAGTGGGCAAGGACGACGACTTCAGCACCATTCAGGTGCGTTCGACCGCCGGTGACAACCGCCTCGGCGGCGACGACTGGGACCAGCGCATCGTTGACCACCTGATCAAGCGCTTCAAGGACTCCACCGGCGTCGACGTCTCCAAGGACAAGATCGCCAAGCAGCGCCTCAAGGAAGCCGCGGAGCAGGCCAAGAAGGAACTCTCCAGCAGCATGTCCACCAGCATCCAGCTGCCGTACCTCTCGCTGACGGAGAACGGTCCGGCCAACCTCGACGAGACGCTCACCCGCGCCCAGTTCGAGAAGATGACCGAAGACCTGCTCGACCGCACCAAGAAGCCCTTCCAGGACGTCATCCGCGAGGCCGGCGTCAAGGTCGAGGACATCGCGCACGTCGTTCTCGTCGGTGGCTCCACCCGTATGCCCGCCGTGTACGAGCTCGTCAAGGCCGAGACCGGTGGCAAGGACCCGAACAAGGGTGTCAACCCCGATGAGGTCGTCGCCGTCGGCGCCGCACTGCAGGCCGGCGTGCTGAAGGGCGAGCGCAAGGACGTTCTGCTCATCGACGTCACCCCGCTGTCTCTCGGTATCGAGACCAAGGGCGGCATCATGACCAAGCTCATCGAGCGCAACACGGCCATCCCGACCAAGCGCAGCGAGACCTTCACCACGGCCGACGACAACCAGCCGTCCGTGGCCATCCAGGTCTTCCAGGGCGAGCGCGAGTTCACCAGGGACAACAAGAACCTGGGCACCTTCGAGCTCACCGGCATCGCACCGGCACCGCGCGGCATCCCGCAGGTTGAGGTCACCTTCGACCTCGACGCCAACGGCATCGTGCACGTATCCGCCAAGGACAAGGGCACCGGCAAGGAGCAGTCGATGACCATCACCGGCGGCACCGCGCTGGCCAAGGAAGACATCGAGCGCATGGTGCGCGAGGGTGAAGAGCACGCGGCAGAGGACAAGCGCCGCCGCGAAGCCGCCGAGACCCGCAACGGGGCAGAGCAGCTCGCCTACTCGATCGAGAAGCTGATCAAGGAGAACGACGAAAAGCTGCCCGAGGACGTCAAGTCCGAGGTGCAGGCCGACGTCGACGCTCTCAAGTCCGCTCTCGCCGGCGACGACGACGACGCTGTGAAGACCGCGTTCGACAAGCTCACCGAAAGCCAGGGCAAGCTCGGCGAGGCCATCTACGCCTCCAGCCAGGCGGATGCCGCGGCCGGCGAGTCCGAGACCGCCGAGCCCACCGCCGAGTCGGGCAACCCCGACGAAGACGTTGTCGACGCCGAGGTTGTCGACGACGAGGACGAAGCGAAGAAGTAATGAGCGACACCAACCGTCCGGACGAATCCCGTCCCGAAGACGAGTCTGCTGCTGCTGCGGGAGCGCCCGAATCGGGCGCCCCCGCGGCGGGCGGGCCGGACTCCGAGGCCCCGGCCGAGTTCGTCGACGCGGCTGACGCCGAGGGCATCGAGGAAGACGAGTTGACCGTGCAGGACATCCTGGACGCGGCCGACCTCGAAGCAGCCGAGCCCTCCAGCGAACACCTCGCCGACCTCAAGCGGGTCACCGCGGAGTACGCCAACTACCGCAAGCGCACCGAGGCCAACCGGGAGATCGAGCGCGAGCGCGTCACCGGCGAAGTCGTCAAGGTGCTGCTGCCGGTGCTTGACGACCTGTACCGGGCCGAGAAGCACGGCGACCTCGAGGGTGACACCGCCTTCGCGACCATCGCCGCCAAGCTGCGTGCCAGCACCGAGCGCATCGGCCTCAAGCCGTACGGCACCGTCGGCGACGTGTTCGACCCCACCGTGCACGAGGCCATCTTCCAGATGCCCACGCCTGACATCGACGTGGAAACCGTCGGCGACGTCGTCGAGACCGGCTACTACCTCGGATCCTCGCTGTTGCGGGTGGCCAAGGTCGTCGTGCAGGTACCGAGCGATGGCTAGCCAGGACTGGTTCGACAGGGACTTCTACAAGGTTCTCGGGGTCTCGAAAGACGTCTCCGCGGCCGACCTGAAGAAGGCATATCGCAAGCTGGCCCGCAAGTACCACCCAGACTCCAACCCGGGCAACCCCGCGGCGGAGGCGAAGTTCAAGGAGATCAGCGAGGCCCACTCGGTCATCGGTGACCCCGAACAGCGCAAGGAGTACGACGCCGTGCGCGCGATGGGCGGTGGAGCTCGCTTCACCGCCCCCGGGCAGGGCGGCCAGCAGGGCGGCTTCGACGATGTCTTCGGCGGCATGTTCGGCGGAGGAGCCCGGCAACAACAGGGCTACTCCTACGAGCAGGCCGGCTTCGACGACATCCTCGGCGGCATGTTCGGCCGCGGCGCCCAGGGCGGTGGTGGCCGGTTCGGCACACCCACCGGGGGTTTCCGTGGCGCGGGCGGGCCGACCAGGGGGCGCGACGTGGTCGCGTCGACCACGGTCGACTTCATCACCGCCACCCACGGCGACCAGATCACCCTGCAGACGCAGGAGGGTCGGTCGATCAAGGTCAAGATTCCCGCCGGCGTGGCCGACGGGCAGAAGATCAAGCTGCGCGGGCAGGGGCAACCCAGCCCGGACGGCGGCGAGAACGGTGACATCGTGCTCACCGTCTCCGTGCGCAAGCACCCGGTATTCGAACGCGACGGCCTCAACCTGCGCGTGAACGTACCGGTGACCTTCGCCGAGGCCGCCCTCGGCGCCACCATCGAGGTGCCCACCCTGGGTGGGCCCCCGGTGAAGTTGCGCGTGGCGCCCGGCACCCCCAGCGGGCGGGTGCTGCGGGTCAAGGGTCGCGGTGTGGTCACCCCGAAGGGCACCGGCGACCTGCTCGCCGAGGTCCAGGTGGCCGTGCCGTCGCACCTGTCGAAGGACGCCGAGGAGAAACTCCTCGCGTTCAACGAGGCGCTGCCCAAGGAGAACCCGCGCGACGAACTGCTCGCCAGGGCCAAGGGCTGACACCAGCGATGGACGAGAACACCCGGGTCTTCGTGATCAGTATGGCCGCGGAATTGGCGGGCATGCATCCGCAGACCCTGCGGCAGTACGACCGGATGGGACTCGTCAGCCCCGATCGCACACCGGGCCGCTCGCGCCGCTACTCAATGCGCGACGTGGCCCGGTTGCGGGAGATCGCGGACCTGGGTGCCGAGGGTGTGAGCCTGGAAGGCATCCGGCGCATTCTCGCGCTGGAAGACACCGTGCGCGTGCTGCAGAGCCGGGTCGGTGAACTCGAAACGGCGCTGGCCGACGAGATGCTCAGCCGCCCGGGCCACCGCGTCTTCGCGGCCGGCTCGGCCGGTGACGTCATCTCGATGCGCGCCGGCACCCGCGCCCGGCGCTCCAACCAGATCGTGATCTGGCGCCCCCTCGACAAGTAGAGATTCTGGCCGGCCCCGCACTGAGTTGTACGCTTGCTGAATGGAACTGCGCCAGCTTGAACACTTCGTGACGGTCGCCGACGAACGTCACTTCACCCGGGCGGCCGAGCTGCTGCACATCTCCCAGTCGGGCCTGTCCGCGTCGATCCGGGCTCTGGAGATCGAGCTGGGCACCTCCCTGTTCATCCGCAGCACCCGCCGGGTCGAACTCACGGCCGCCGGTCAGGCGTTGCTGGCGGATGCGCTCCGCACGCTGGCCAGCGCCGCCGCCGCCCAGAACGCCGTCGCCGCGGTGCGCGGCCTCATGCGCGGACGCCTCACCGTGGGCGCCGAGCCGTGCCTGGGCTCCGTGGACCTGCCCGCCGAACTCGCCCGCTTCCGCACCGCCAACCAGGGTGTGGAGGTGCGGCTGCGTCAGCTGGGCTCGGTGGAGCTCATCGAGGGCGTCGCGAGCGGCACCACCGATGTGGCGCTCGTCGTGGTGACCGGGGACACCCCGCCCGGGGTGCGGCTGCACCGGCTGAGCAGCCAGAAAATGGTGGTGCTCTGCCACCCGGACCACCCGGTCGCGGCCCTGGCCGAGGCCGACCTGGAGACCCTGCGAGCCGAGCCGCTGATCGGCTTCCAGGCCGGCTGGGGCGCCCATATGCTGGCCCGGCGGGCCTTCGCCGCTGCCGGTTTCGAGTACCGGGCGGCCATGGAGGTCAACGACGTGCATCCGCTGCTCGAGCTGGTGGGCTACAACCTGGGTGTGGCGATCGTGCCCACCAGCTTCGCGCTCAAGCGGCCCGACGACCTCGTGGCGGTGCCGCTGCCGGCGAGCGTTCCCGAGTGGGCAGTGGCCGTGGCCGTCGCCGACGAGCCCAGTCCGGCCGCGTCGGCGTTCCTCGCGCAGCTGCTCGAAGACGTCGCCGCCGCGCAGGCCGCCGTTGCGAACCGGGTGCCGATCGAAAGCGTGGGCACGGCCGCCTGACCGCGCGAACGACGCGGTGAGAAGGCCAGCGGTCAGAACGCCAGCGGGATGCCCCCGGAGAAAACGGTCTTCACCGGCACGCCGGCGAGCACCTCGCCCAGCCGGCTGACGCCGTCCGGGGTGGTGCGCCACGCGGCGTATGCGGTGTGGTCCGCGGCCGTGGCCCACTTCTCCACGACGATCACGTGGGTCGGATCGGCGTCGTCCACGATGGCCTCGATTCCCTCGTTACCCGGCCAGGCGCGGGTCGCGGTGAGAACCTCGTTCAGGATCGCCGGGGCGACGTCGAGCGCGGCGGGGTCGAGGTGCAGGGCGAGGTGGACGATGGCGGTCATGGGTGCTCCAGCTTCGGGTCGGTACTACAGGTCAACACGGCCGGCGTGAGGGAATTCCCCGCCGCCGCCGCTCAGCGGGTCGAGTGCGCGCTGACGAGCCTGTCGAGGGTGGCGTTCAGCGTCGCATCCACCACCTGCTGCTCTGGATGCGCGTCGAACCAGGCGATCGCCTCGCGGAAGCCCAGGGCCACCGGGGTGGTGCAGACGAAGTCGGGCACCAGGGCGGTGACCTTGGTGTTGTCGAAGATCACGGAGTGCGACCTGTCGCCCAGCAGCGGGCCGCTCCACTCGGGGTTCTCGGCCGCCATGGTGTCGCTGGCCACGTGCACGATCTGTGGCGCTGGAGCGCCGGCGGCGCGGGCGTACTCGGCGTAGATGGCGTCCCAGGGCAGGTACTCGTTCGAGGTGATCGTGAAGCTGTCGCCCACGGCCTGCGACCGGCCGAACAGGCCCACCAGCGCCTTGGCGAAGTCGGTGGCGTGGGTGAGGGTCCAGAGCGACGTGCCGTCGCCGTGCACCACCACCGGCTGCCCGGTGCGCATCCGGTGGATGTCGGTCCAACCACCCAGCAGCGCGATCTGGGTGCGGTCGTAGGTGTGCGACGGGCGGATGATGGTGACCGGGAAGCCCTCGTCCCGGTGCGCCGCCATGAGCACGTCTTCGCAGGCCGCCTTGTCGCGGGAGTACTCCCAGAACGGGTTCTGCAGGGGAGTGGACTCCCGCACCGGCAGGGCGGCCGGCGGCTTCTGGTAGGCCGAGGCCGAGCTGATGAACAGGTACTGGCCGCACCGACCCGCGAACTGACTGATGTCGGCCCGCACATGCTCCGGGGTGAACGCCACGAAGTCCACGACCACGTCGAAGGTGCGCTCGCCGAGCACGGCCCGCACCGCGGCCGCATCCCGCACGTCCACGATGAGAACCTCAGCGGCGGCGGGCACCGGGCGCAGGCCCGACCGGCCACGGTTGAGCACGGTGAGCCGGTGGCCGCGCGCCACGGCCAGCTCGGCCGCGGCGGCGCTGATCACGCCGGTGCCGCCGATGAACAGAACACTCAGCCCGGCGCTCACCAGGCGTAGTCTTCCGGTGCGGTCCGGTAGCCGGGGAAGATCTCGTCCAGCCGCCTCAGCGCCGCCTGGTCGAGCTTGAGGTCCACGGCGCGCAGGCCGGCCTCGAGCTGCGCCATGGTGCGCGGGCCGATGATCGGCGCGGTCACCGCGCTCTGGTGCATCAGCCAGGCCAGGCCAAGGTCGCCGGGTTCGGTGCCGAGTTCGGCGGCGAAGTCCTCGTAGGCGCCGATGGCCGCCCGGTTCTTTTCGAGCTTCTCGGCGTTGGCGCCGGAGACCCGGCGGCTGCCGTCCCGCTCCTTGCGCAGCACCCCGCCGAGCAGGCCGCCCTCCAGCGGCGACCAGGGCAGGATGCCTAAACCGTTGGCCTGGGCGGCGGGGATGACCTCACGCTCGATGTCGCGCTTGAGCAGGTTGTACAGCGACTGCTCGCTCACCAGCCCGGTGAAGTTGCGCTTGCGGGCCTCGGCTTGCGCGGTGGCGATGTGCCAACCGGCGAAGTTGCTGCTGCCGGCGTAAAGGATTTTGCCCTGCGCCACGGCGGTCTCCATGGCCTGCCAGATCTCGTCCCACGGGGTGTCCCGGTCCACGTGGTGAAACTGGAACAGGTCGATGTGGTCGGTCTGCAGGCGCTTCAGGCTCTCGTCCAGCGAGCGGCGGATGTTCAGCGCCGACAGCTTGCCGTCATTAGGAAGGTCGGACATCGTGCCGTAGACCTTGGTGGCCAGCACGGTGTCGTCGCGGCGCGCGCCGCCCTGCGCGAACCAGCGGCCCAGGATGCTCTCCGTGGCGCCGCGGCCCTGCTTGGACCCGTAGACGTTGGCGGTGTCGAAGAAGTTGATGCCCGCCGCCCGGGCCGCATCCATGATGCCGAACGAGGTGGGCTCGTCGGTTTCGGGCCCGAAGTTCATGGTGCCGAGGCACAGCCGCGAAACCGACAGGCCGGAACGACCGAGGTGTGTGTATTCCATAACCTCAGGCTGCTCTGCTGCGCGCCCACTGTCCAACAGGAGAACCGGATGCGATCCAGCACTCCGGCTTCTCAATCTTTCGAAACCGGTGCTCAGTCCGTGTCGAGGGCCCCTGGACGACGGGAATCACTCGGCTGCCGGCTGGCCGTGACGGCGAGCAGGTCGAGCGAGAGCTGCGGGTCCAGGCGCAGCGGCAGGTCGACGACGGCCCGAATCTCCCAGCGCACGTGCAGGTTGCCGATGGACAGCGACGGTGCGGGCAGACCGGCGGGCGTCTCAACGGTGAAGGGCAGGTCGACCACGGTGCCCGGGGTGAGCATCCCGGCGGGTCCCACCACGACGGCGGCCGTGACGGCCTCCGCGTGCCGGTAGCCCTCGGATTCGCTCGCGTCAGGGTCGGCGACCTGGCCGGGACCACCCCACACCTCCTCGCAGCGCACAAGCTGCACGCGCACGCCCCGGGTCGCGATCTCGTCGCGGGGACGCACCCGCAGGATGCCCGTGAGCGGGGTGCCGGGTTCCAGCACCCGGGAGGACAGCGCGATGAACTCCAGCGCGACCTGTCCGAGGTGTTCGCCGATCGGGGGATGGCCGATGTCGGTGGCGCTGGTCTGGCCCCAGGACTGCACGTCGATCAGGCGTTCGCGCTTGATGATCTGGCCGCCGGCGGCCTTGAGGACACAGCGCACCGACCAGCCCACGTCGATCAGGTCTCCGCGCACCGAGGCCGGGCCGTCGGTGGGAATGCTCAGGCTGGCCGTCAATACCCGGGTCTGGCCGGCCGGGATCGCACCCGGTGCCGGCACCGTGACCGTGTTGAGCAGCTCGGTGGTGCGTTCGCGGGCGGGGAACACCCCGCCATAGATGTTGCCGCGGCCGTAGGTGTAGTTGACCTTGCGGATCAGGGTCAGCTCGGCTTGCTCGATCAACGCCGGCCGCAGCGCGGTGATGCGGATGGTCACGCCCAGCGAATTACCCTCGATCACCACTCCATCCGTGGGAGTGAGTTCTACCGAGACTTGCACAGCCGTATCGGTTGTTGTGACCGCCATGTCGCACCAAACTTCCTGTTACCCGCTGCCAGAGACCCACTTAATGGGGACAACGTACGCACAGTAAAGCCAGGGTGACCGCAGCGTTCAAGGGGATTGACTTGCCCCACGCAGTCTGCATCGCCGGTCAGCGTGCGAACAGCTCCGCCACCGTGGGCGGGTTGGCGCCCGCGCGCGACACCGTGATCGCCGCGCTCGCCAGGGCGGTCTGGCCCACGCGTTTGAGGTCGGCGGCGCCGAGGGTGTTCTGCAGGATGGCCTCGGTGTCGTCGTCCACGAGGATCGCGTAGAGCAGCCCCGACATGAACGAGTCGCCGGCGCCGATGGTGTCGACCACGGTCACCGGATGCGCGGCCAGCTCGGCCGTGGCCCCGCCGGCCCGCAGCAGCACACCGTCGCCGCCGCGGGTGACGGCGAACAGTGCCACCCCGGCCGCCACGTAGTCCCCGGCGATCTTGTCCAGGCTGCGTCCCGGGTAGAGCCAGGCGGCATCCTCGTCGCTCATCTTCACCACGTGCGCGGCCCTGGAGAGCTCTTCGACGGCCCGCACCACGTCGTCACGGCTGCCCATGATGCCGGGCCGCACATTGGGGTCGTAGCTGAGCAGGGTGCCGGCCGGGGCGCTGGTGAACGCGCTCAGCACGGCCTGGCCGCCGGGCTGCAGGATCGCGGCGATCGAGCCGGTGTGGATCAGGGTGCACGGGGCGGGCAGCGCCACCGGCGGCAGCTCCCAGCGCAGGTCGAAGTCGTACGTGGCGGCGCCGGTCGCATCCAGGATGGCGGTGGCGCTCGAGGTGGCGCCGGTCGTGACCGACCCCGGCAGCAGGTCGACGCCGGCCGCACGCAGGTGCTCCGCGATGATCTCGCCGAACGGGTCGGCCCCGATCTGGGTGACCAGGGTGGTCGGCACGCCGAGTCGGCCGAGCCCGTACGCCACGTTCATCGGGCTGCCGCCCGCGTGGCTCACCGGCTCGGCGCCGGGGCGGCGCACGATGTCGATGAGGGCCTCCCCGATCACGAGGGCGCGGGTGGTCGCGGCGATCGAGCGGTCAGGAGCACGGTCAGGCGTCATTGTCTGGTCCAATCTGGTGGGTCCGGGTGTGCCGGCGCAGCCTCAGATTATCGTGTGCCGCTAGTGGAGCACGCGGTAGCCCAGGTACACCACGCCGTTCCGGAACGCGTACTCGTCCTTCAGCTCGAGACCGAGGTGCAGGCCGTCGGGCAGGGCCTTCGTGCCGCCGCCCACCACGACGGGGGAGACAAACAGCGCCAGCTCGTCGACCAGCCCGGCCGCGAGGGCCTGCGCTGCCAGATGCGGTCCGCCGATCGACAGCTTGGCCGTGGCCGATTCCTTGAGCGCCCGCACCTTCTCAGGGTCGAAGCTGCGCTCGATGCGGGTGCGCCGGCTGATTGGTTCGGCCAGGGTGCTGGAGTAGACGACCTTCTCCGCGGCCTGCCAGATCGCGGTGTAGTCGCGCATCACCGCGGGCTGGGCGTCGTCATCCAGGTGCATGGTCTCCCAGGCCGCCATCACCTCATACAACCGGCGGCCGTACAGGTAGGTCCCCACCGAGCGTTCGAGGTCGTTGACGAAGGTGTGCACCTCATCGCTCGGGGTGCTCCAGTCGAAGTTTCCCTCGGTGTCGGCCACATAGCCGTCCAGGGAGGTGATGAAGGTGCAGATCAGGTTCGCCATAGTGTGCTCCTCGCGCGTGAACGGTCCACGGCGAATGCTCACCGCGGTGTGGCGCATCCATTCTGCGCGCCGGCCGTCGCCGGGGCCAGACCGGCGGCGTTCTCCGCGCTAACCTGTTCGCCTTCCCACATCGTCGTCACAGTGAAAGGGCGCCCCCATGAACCCCGTCGAGATCACGACAACGGCGGGCGTCGTCCGCGGCGTCCGACGGGCAGGTTCGACAGCGTTCCTCGGCATTCCCTACGCCGCCCCGCCGGTCGGGGAGCTGCGTTTCGCGGCCCCGCTGCCGCACCCGGCCTGGGCCGGTGTTCGGGATGCCGGCAGCCCCGGTGCCACTCCGCAACGCATCGACGGCGGCGACACCACCCTGGTGCCCGAGCCCAGCTATCCCGGCGAGTCGACGTTGAACGTGAGCGTGTTCACCCCCGACCCGGCCCCGGCCGGTGCCGGCCTGCCCGTGCTGGTCTACCTCCATGGCGGCGGCTACACCTCCGGCTCGGCGGCAAGCCCCTGGTACGACGGCGCGAGCTTCAACCGGCACGGTGTCGTCACCGTGAACGTTTCGTACCGGCTCGGCTTCGACGGCTTCGGCTGGATCGAGGATGCGCCGCTGAACCGTGGCGTGCTCGACTGGCTGTTGGCGCTCGAGTGGGTGCGAGACAACATCCGCTTCTTCGGCGGCGACCCGGCCCGGGTCACTGTCGCCGGGCAATCCGCGGGCGGCGGCGCCGTGCTCACCCTGCTGACGATGCCGCGGGCGCAACCGCTGTTCGCGCGGGCGATCGTGATCTCCGGGGTGCCCACCTATCTCTCGCCCGCCCAGGCGGAGCAGACCGGCCGGCGCCTGGCCGACCTGGCCGGGGTTGCGCCCACCCGGGCGGCACTCGGGGCGCTCACCGAGTACCAGATCCTCGCCGAGCAGCCGCGGGCAACGGCCTTCGCCGAAGGCACCCCGGCCGGGCCGCTGGGCGAGATCGCGAACGCCCTCGTCGCCGGTCTCCCGTTCGGGCCGGTCGTCGACGGCGACCTGATCCCGTTGGCCACCGTCGACGCCGTCCGGGCGGGCATCGGCGCCGCCAAGCCGCTCATGCTGGGCAGCACCGACCACGAATTCAACTTCGCCATGACCGACCTCACCGACGAGCTGGCCGGCGAAGACGCCGCGGAGGTACTCGGCCGTCTCGGCGTCGCCGCGTCGTCGGCGCGGGCGTACGCCGTGGCCCACGCCCAGCTCGGCACCGCCGAACTGCTCGGCCAGTTCGCCTCCGACCGCGCCATCCGCGGCGTCATGCTGAGGGTCGCCGAGGCGAGGGCCGAGGCAGCCGGCGCCGCAGCCGCCACCGCTGCGGCACTGGCTGCGGCGCCCACCTGGCTCTGGGCGTTCTCCTGGCGCTCGCCCATCTACGGTGGGGCGCTGCACTGCCTCGACCTGCCGTTCTTCTTCGACGCGCTCGATGCCCCGCGGGTGGCGGCGCTGGCCGGCCCCGCGCCGTCCCAGCGGCTGGCCGATGAGGTGCACGGTGCCGCGGTGTCGTTCATCCGTGACGGAGACACCGGCTGGCCGGCGTGGAACCCGGCGGTCGGCGACCTGGCCGCGCAACCGGTGCGCCGCTTCGACGCCCCCGATGCCGCTCCTGGCACTGGCACTGGCACTGGCGCTGGCACCGCGACGGTCGCCGCTACCTATGCGGCCGCCCGCCTGGCCTTCGGTTCCTAGCGCCCGCCGCAACCGGTGGTGCGCGCGGAGAACCCAGGGCTATCAGGCCTCGCCCGGCGGGTTTAGTCTGGCTCGGTCACGGGCCAGGCATGCCAGGGTGGGCCGCGTGTCCGACCTCTCTCGATCGGCCCGCCAGAGTTGGGAAGACACCATGTCCACCACCACCCACACCCTGCAGGTCAAGTCGCACACAACTCCCGACGAGCTCCGCTCGCCCGAGAAGACCCTGCTGGAGTTGAACCACCTGGATGAGTTCTCAATCGGCCGCATGACGATGCAGCCGGGTTGGACCTGGGCCGACAATATCAAGCCGGTGGTGAACACCGACTCCTGTCAGCTTCTGCACGTGGGCTACTGCGTGTCCGGCACCCTGGAAACCATGCTCGACGACGGCACCACGGCCACCATCACCGCCGGTGATTCCTACCTGATTCCGCCGGGGCACAACGCCCGGGTGGTCGGTGACGAACCGTATGTGGCCATCGAGATGCACAGCGCGGCCTCCTACGGGGTGCCTACGACTTAGGCGGCGGGCTTCAGCTCCGCCAGGCCGGACTCGATCGCCGCGATGACCTCGGGGGAGTCGGGCAGGGTGGTCGGGCGGAATCGCTGCACCGCACCGGAGGGCGAGATCACGAACTTCTCGAAGTTCCACTTGACCTTGCCGGCCTTGCCCGCGCCATCCGGCGTCTGGGTGAGCTCGGCGTAGAGCGGATGCTGGGAGCCGCCGTTCACCTTGGTCTTCTCCATCAGCGGGAAGGTGACGCCGTAGGTGGTGGAGCAGAATTCGGCGATCTTCTCGCTAGAGCCGGTCTCGCCCAGGGCGAACTGGTTGCAGGGGAAGCCGAGCACGGTGAAGCCCTGGTCGGCGTAGCTGCGCTGCAGTTGCTCGAGGGTCTCGTACTGCGGCGTCAGGCCGCAGCGGGAGGCGACGTTGACCACGAGCACCACCTTGTCGGCGTATGCGGCCAACGAGGTGGTGGAGCCGTCGGCGGCGGTGAGCGGGATCTCGCGAATGTCCATGCCCACAGAGTACTTCGAAATTGAAGCAGATCGTCGGGCGCGCATCCAACTCCCAGGCTGGACGGTCGGTGCCGGGCTCAGTGCCGGAGGAACGCCGCCCGGGCCACGAGGTAGAGGCCGAACGCGATCAGGCCCGCCGCGACGATGTTCAGCAGGATCGGGCCGGATTGCAGGGTGAGCAGGTAGCGCAGGCCGGCGTCCAGGCCGCCCACCCAGCGCACGTCGGCGAACACGGCGGCGGCGAGCAGCAGCCCGCCGGTGACCAGGAACGCGACCCCCTTGGCGACGTGGCCGAACACGCCCAGGCCGAGCACGACGAGCTTGGTGGGCCCCCAGAGATAGCGCAGCTCCTCGCGGAAGTTGCGTCGCAGCCCACGCCAGACCAGGCCGCCGCCGATGATGGCCACGGTGCTGCCCACGACCAGCAGCAGGAACAGGCCGACAGGGCTCTCCACGATGGCGTCGTCGGCGCGACGCACCGTCTCGGCGCCGCCGGCCCTGGCGCCGAGCGCGACGGCGAACGTGACGGTGCCCAGCAATGCGAAGCCGAGGGCCTTGCCCACGTTCAGGGAGCGGCGGAAGACCAGGATGCGTCGATTGGGCGCCACGCTGAACGCGGCGTTGGTGCCCTGCCAGAGCGCCAGGCCCCACAGCGACACCGTGGACAGCCAGAGCACGGCAATGCCGCCCGGGCCGTTGGCGATGGCGCTCAGAGCACCGAGCTGGTCGGCCTCGCCGGGTTGGCCGTTCGCTATGCGCAGGCCGATTCCACCGATCAGGGCGTGCACCAGGCCGTTGGCGAGCAGCCCGAGCCGGGCGGAGGCGCGAACCGAACGGCTGCGGTGGGCGCGCTGGGCGGCTTGCTTCATGCGTTCCCGGGCCTCGACGGCGCGGTCGAGCGCGGCATCGGCCGCCGGCTCGGCGGGAAGGTCGGTCACGTCGGGGCTACTCGAGCAGTTCGCGGATGTCGGAGGCGGTGAGCCCCTGGCCGGTTCCGCGGGTGGCGCCATCGGTCATGACGCTGTCGAAGAGTTTGGCCTTGACGGCCTTGAGCGCCATCACCTTCTCTTCGATGGTGTCGGTGGCCACCAGGCGGTAGACCATCACGTTCTTGGTCTGGCCGATGCGGTGTGCCCGGTCGACGGCCTGCGCCTCGGCGGCCGGGTTCCACCAGGGGTCGAGCAGGATGCAGTAGTCGGCCTCGGTGAGGTTGAGACCGAAGCCGCCGGCCTTGAGGCTGATCAGGAACACCGAGGTGTCGCCGTTCTTGAACCCGTCGATCGCCGCGGCCCGGTTGCGGGTGCGCCCGTCGAGGTAGGAGTAGGTCACCCCGGCGGCGTCGAGGCGGGTGCGCACCTTGGCGAGGTAGCCGGTGAACTGGCTGAAGATCAGGGTGCGGTGGCCCTCGGCGACAACGTCTTCGAGCAGCTCCATGAGCACATCCAGCTTGCTCGAGGGGATGTCGGCGTACTTGTCGTCGTACAGGCTCGCATCCAGGCTGAGCTGTCGCAGCATCGTGATCGACCGGAAGATCTCGAACCGGTTCTGGTTGAGGTCGCCGAGCAGGCCGAGGACCTTCTGGCGCTCCCGCTGCAGGTGCATCTGATACACGCGGCGGTGGCGCGGGTGCAGCTCGAGTTCGAGCACCTGTTCCTGCTTGGCGGGCAGGTCGCTGGCCACCTGGTCCTTGGTGCGGCGCAGCATGAACGGGCGGATGCGCCGGCGCAGCTGGCCGAGCCTGTCGCCGTCGGCCTGTGTCTCGATGGGCCGCTGGTAGTAGTCGGAGAACCGGGCGGCGCTGGGGAACAGGCCGGGAGCGGTGATCGAGAGCAGCGACCACAGTTCCATCAGGTTGTTCTCCAGCGGCGTGCCGGTGATGGCGAGTTTGAACGGGGCCTGCAGGCGCTTGGCGCACTGGTGCGCCCGCGACTTGTGGTTCTTCACGAACTGGGCCTCGTCGAGAAGCAGGCCAGCCCAGTTGACGGCGTCGTACTCGTCGAAGTCGAGCCTGAACAGGGTGTACGAGGTGATCACGACATCCGCGGTGGTCACGGCCTCGGCCAGCGATGCGCCGCGCTTGGCTGTGGTCTCGGTGATGGCGGCGACCGAGAGGCCGGGGGCGAACCTGGCGCACTCGGTGGCCCAGTTGTGCACCACACTGGTGGGCGCCACGACCAGGAACGGCCGGCGCTCGGTCTGGCGTTCGCGGGCGTCGACGATCAGGGCGATGGCCTGCAGGGTCTTGCCCAGGCCCATGTCGTCGGCGAGCACGCCGCCGAGGCCGGTGTCGTAGAGGAAGCCGAGCCAGTCGAACCCGGTCTGCTGGTAGGGCCGCAGCGACGCGTGCACTGCGGCGGGCAGTTCCCGGTGGGCGATCGTGGCGCCGTCGGCGAGTCCGGCGAGGGTGTCGCGCCAGGCGGCGGCCTCCGCTTCGGCGCTGCCGAGGTCCTGCAGCTCCTCCCAGAGGTCGGACTGGGCCCGGTTGATGCGCAGCGAGTCGTTCGGGGAATCCTGCAGCCCGCGGGCCTCTTCGATGAGGTGGCGCAGCTGCTGCAGTTCGGGCCGGTCCAGGCTGAAGTAGGTGCCGTCGGGCAGGATCATCAGTTCCTGGCCGGTGGCCAGCGCCCTGAAGACCTCGTCGAACGGCACGTCCTCGCCGTCGACGGTGACCCGCACCGAGAGGTCGAACCAGTCCCGGCTTTCGGACCGCGCCGAGGTGGCGAAGGTGAGCGTGGGCGGCTCGGCGGCCTCCCGGTACTCCGGGGCCTCACCGACGAACTGCACGAGCAGGTCGTCCGCGGCCTCGAGCACCGGCAGCACAGTGTCGAGGAATTCGATCATGCGGGCGCCGTCAAGGGTGGCGTCGGCGCGCAGGATGCCCGGGGAGTCGGCAGCGCCGCCGGAACCCGTTAGCTCCGCGGCGAACAGCGCAGGCTGATGCGCGGGGAAACCCTCGAATATGCCGCTAATGGCATGAAGAATGCGCGCCTCGTCGGCCGTGTCCCGGTAGCCGGCCGGGGCGTCCTCGGTGGCCGGGCCGCGCAGGGGCGCGATGGCCGGGGCACCCGCGCCGCCGGGACCGCCGGTGTACTGCCAGTCCCAGTGCAGGCCGATGCGGGCATCCGCCTGGGCGCTGATCGACAGGGCCAGCACCGGGCGGGCGGTGTCGGGCAGGTCGAACGATTCGTCGGTGCTGATCAGGGAGAGCTGGCCGCGCAGGAACGGGTAGAAGTCGGCGAGGAAGACGTTCTCCTCGTCCGGGGGAATCGTGATGGGGGTGTGCGCCGAGGCGAGCACCCGCAGGTCGCGGCCGAGCTGGCGCGCGAGCGGGGCAATGGTGAGGCGAACGTCGGTGCTGCTGGTCGTCCAGGTGAACAGGCCGTGGGCCGGGTCGCCGATGTAACCCAGGGCGCTGCGGTCGAGTGGCCGGCCGTCGAGGGAGACCGTGGGGGAGAGGGTGAGGCCGCCGTGGTCGCGACGGATGTCGAGCGACAGCTCGGCGGGTTCGTTTGAGACCGTCACCGGGTCCTGGCCGGGCGTGGTGCCGATGAACGGGATACCGGCCTCGCGGGCCTCGCCGAGCAGACCCCAGAGGGCGCGGTTGGCGAAGCCGTCCAGGTGCAGCCACGGGTCGGTGGTCACGTGGTAGCGCTGGCCGGAGGAGTAGAGCTCGAAGATGGCGGAGAGCACCCGCAGCTGCGCGCGGTTGAGCATGCCGCGCGAGTAGGAGAGGTTGTCCCAGGTGAGGTTGCCGCGGATCCACTTGCCCTTTTTGCCGCGCACCATCGGACGCACGCCCAGGCGGGCGAGCGACACGCTGGGGGTGGGCAGGCGCGCGGCGCGCGGCGGCGGCAGCAACTCGAACTGCAGGGCCAGGGCGGTGCCCGTGGTGGGCTCGGCCTCCGGCGCCCGGGTGAGCGGCGCCAGTGCGCTCTGCCAGGTGGCGGGGGCGCTGGTGTGGGGTCGCTGGGAATCCGCCGAGCGCGCGCGGGCGAGGTCGGCGGCCGTGGACCGGCTGGCCAGCAGCAGGGCGACGACGTGCTTGCAGTTGAGGCCCATCGGGCAGCTGCAGGTGCCGGAGGCGCGCACCACGGTGCCGGTGGAATCCTGCTGGAAGGTCACCGTGACGTCATACGGTCGGGCCTGGGTGCCGCCGACGGTTCCGAGCAGCCGGCTGCCGCCCAGCTGCCAGACCTGGTCTTCGACCCGGCCCTCCTTGGCGTAACGCACCCCGCGCGAATATGCCTGTGGCCCGACGAGGCGCGCGATCTGCAGATCGCTGAGGTTGTGGGCCATAAGGTGCGGTGTCCGTGACGGTTTGGTGAGCAGGGGTCTCTTATTGTCCCACGCCGCACCGCCCTCGCTGAGCCGTTCGGCGCTCTGGCCGGGTTCACGGCGGATGGCGGGCGACTATTCTGAGCGGATGCCTGATTTTCCGTTCGAGCGCCTGCGCCGCTGGCCCGACGTCGAGGCGACCAATCTTTTTGCCGTCGACGCGAGCGACCGGCTGATCCTCGATGCGGCGGCGGCCGGGCTGGCCACGGCCGGCGCCGGCGAGGTCGTGGTGCTCGAGGACCACTATGGTGCCGTGACGCTCGCGGCGGCGGCGCAGCTGACAACGCAGCTGGGCGGGCAGCCGGATGTGCGCGTCTACCAGGACGCGCTCTCGGGCGAACACGCCCTCGATCACAACGCGGCCGAACTCGCGAGAACCGTGCCCGAACTGACCGGCCTCACCGGTGCGTACCGGCACGTGCCGCTGGGTGCCGAGCTGTTCTCCGGGGCGCGCCTGGTGCTGCTGCAGCTGCCACGCAGCCTGGCCGCGCTCGACGAACTGGCCGGGACCATCGCCCGCTTCGCCGCTGGCGACGTGACCGTGGTCGCCGGCGGCCGCATCAAGCACATGACCGTGGCCATGAACGAGGTGCTGCGCCGGCACTTCGGCGAGCTCAACGTCACTCCGGCCCGCCAGAAATCGCGGGTTCTCCTCGCCACGCAGCCGATCCGGTCTGAGCCGGGGGAGTCGGAGTGGCCCCGCTCGGTTGTGCATGCCGACCTGGGTCTGACCGTCTGCGCACACGGGGCCGCGTTCGCCGGCACCACCATCGACATCGGTACCCGCTACCTGCTCGAGTTCCTCGACCGCATGAAGCCGGATGCCGTCACCGCGATCGACCTGGGTTGCGGCACCGGGGTGCTCGCGGCCGCCCTCGCCCAGCGCCGTCCCGGCCTGCAGCTGGTGGCGAGCGACCAGTCCGCCGCCGCCGTCGCCTCCGCGGCGGCCACCATGGCCGCCAACGGCGTGGCGGAGCGGGTGCGGGTGCTGCGTGACGATGCCCTGAGCGCGCAACCCGATGCGTCAGCGGAGCTGATCCTGCTGAACCCGCCGTTCCACATCGGATCGTCGGTGCACGCGGGCATCGCCCTGAAGCTGTTCGAGGATGCGGCCAGGGTGTTGCGCCCCGGCGGCGAACTGTGGACCGTGTGGAACACCCACCTCGGCTATCGCCCCGCCCTCACCCGCATCGTGGGCCCGACCCATCAGGTGGGCCGCAACACCAAGTTCACCGTGACGGTGTCCACCCGCCGCTGACCGATCAGGCAGGCGCGGAGCTCGCGCCGGCCAGGCTGCAGGGCACCGGCTACACCAGGGCGTCGGCCTCGAGCGCCTCGTTGTTGATCACCGACGCGGTCCAGCCGGCATCGGGGGTGAACTGCACGACCGACATCGCCGCGTTGGTGATGGGCGGGATCTCCCGCTCGAGCGCGGCCATCAGGCTGAGCCGAATCAGGGTGCCGTGGCAGACGACGATGATCCGGGCGCCCGGGTAGTCCTCGGCGAGCTCGCGCAGCGCGCCCAGGCCGCGGTTGGACACGCTGAGCTCCGCCTCGGCGCCCCGGAAGTTGCCGGAGTCGCCCTCGACCCGCAGCTCGTCGAGCTTGGGTCCGGCGGAGAGCCCCTCGGCCGGTCCGTAGTTGCGCTCGACGAGGCCGGGCAGGTGGCGGGTCACCTCGAGGTCGAGGTCGGCGGCGATGATGTCGGCGGTCTCGGCCGCACGGGACAGCGGCGAAGCCACAACGAAGTCCCATTCATACTGCGAGAGCGGCCCGACGGCCTCCGTGGCCTGGCCCCGGCCCACGTCATTCAAGGGCACGTCGGTGGCCCCCTGGATGCGCCCGACGGCGTTCCAGTCGGTCTGGCCGTGGCGGACGAGGGCGAAGGTCGTTGTAGCAGTCACCTCCCTATTCTGCCGGGTCTGGCCGGGCCGCCCCGCAATAGGGTGTCGTCAGTGGGCGGCCAGGCCGCGTGATCCGGCTCGTTGCCGCAGCCGAACGGATGCCGGCGAGCCCGCGAGAGCGAGTCGCCACAGGGCCAGCACCGACCAGCCGAGCAGCACCACGAGCAGGCCGTTGCGCACGGTGAGCAGCAGGATCGCACCGGTATCCCCGTGCACCAGGGGCAGGTAGAAAATCGGGAAGACCAGGGTGGTCAAGCCGCCGATCACGATCGTGAGGTAGGCCGGAACCCGCCAGGCAACCCAATCGTGGGCCACCCCGACGGCCACGACCGGGGCGATCCACAGCAGGTACTGCGGCGAACCCACTTTGTTGAGCACCACGAACGTGGTCACCAGGGCCAACGCGCCCATCAGCACCAGCTGGGTGGTGTCGCGGCTGCGCCGCAGCGCCAGCAGGAGCAGCACGAAGAGGCCCGCGATCACCAGGAACATCAGCGGGGTCATCGCGGCCGCCGCGAAGGCGGCGCCGGGCCCGCTCACTTCGCGGGTGGCGATGGCGTGATTCTGGTAGATCGTCGTGCCGTGCTGGCCCATCGCGGCCAGCCACACCCACGGTGTTGTCACCGGTGCCTCGAGCTGCAGGGACCGGTCGGACTGCATGGTGACGAAGCCGGTGAGAAAGCGCACGCCCCCGGCCGCCCAGACGGCCGTAATGATGCCGGCGGTGATCACTCCGCCGGTGACCAGCACCCGCACCCGGCGCCGGCCCGCCGCCACGACGGCGAGCAGCACCGCGGCCGGCCAGACCTTGATCCAGGTCGCAGCGGTGAGTAGTGTCGCGGCCACCACGGGCCGGCGGGCCACAAGCACCAGGCCCATGATCACGAGCGGGGCGCTGAGCCCCTCGAGGCGCAGCAGCCCGACGGGGCTGAGCAGCAGGCTGATCAACAGCCAGAACCAGGCCGCCCGGTAGCCGGCCCGATCGCGACCCCAGTCGGTGAGGATGCCGACGGCCGCGGCGTTCAGGGCCATGGTCATCACGAACCAGAGCAGTTGGTACAGCAGCGGGCCGGCCGCATCCGCCAGCACGATCGGCACGATCGCGCCGATGGGATACACCCACTCAACATCGATGCCCTGCCACACGCCGTTGGCCAGGGCCTGCTCGGCCCAGGTCCGATAGAGCGGCAGGTCGCCCAGTACCCGGCCGGTGAGGATGGTGGGCAGCAGCGCGAACAGGAAGAGCAGGTGCAGCCCGAGGAAGCCGAGCAGCAGAGTGCGGGGGCTCCGCAACCAGTCCCGCCGGGCGGGGGTGAGCAGCCTGGCCAGGCGGTGATCGACCAGTTCGACAAAATACGACATCGCACACGTCACTTTCCACAGTCAGACCTTGTGAAGCCGATCACTGGGGAGTGTACGAATCCAAGGTGAAAGGGAAACAACGAGAAGCTGTCCGGGAGGGTCGGGCGCCTGAGAGTGCGTTCAGCGACCTGCTGCTACTGGTCGCGGGAGGTGCCCTTGGTGAGCGTCTTGCCCTGGAAGAAGGCCGGGTCGACCCTGCGCATGATGATCATCAGCACGATGCCGGTGAGGAAGAGCACCATCGCGAGGATGAACACCAGGCCGACCCCCGCGATCTCGGAGCCGCTGCCGTACTCGGGGTTGGTGCTGTCGATCAGGGTGGTGGCGAAGATCACGGCCAGGATGATGCCGCCCAGCAGTGGGGCCAGCAGCTTGAGCAGGAACGAGCGGGTGCTGGAGAACACCTCGCGGCGGAAGAACCAGACGCAGGCGAACGCCGTGACGCCGTAGTAGAAGCAGATCATGATGCCCAGGGTGAGGATGGTGTCGGTGAGCACGTCGGTGCTCAGCACCCGCATCACCGCGTAGAAACCCCAGGCCACCACGCCGGCGATCACGGTGGCGAAGCCCGGCGACTTGAACCGCGGGCTGATCGCGGCGAACCGCTTGGGAAAGGCCCGGTAGTGGCCCATCGAGAGCATCGTGCGGGCCGGCCCCACGAAGGTGGACTGCAACGACGCCGCCGAACTGGACAGCACGGCCAGCGACATCAGGATCGCGAACGGACCCATCACCGGACCCGCCAGCGCCGCGAAGACATTGCCCTGGATCTCTTCGTTGCCCAGGCCCAGTTCGCCGGTGCCGACGCCGGAGAACATCAGCGCCGAGACCGAGACCAGGATGTACAGCACGAAGATGATGCCCACCGTGAGGGTGGCCGCCCGGCCCGGTGTGCGCTCCGGATCCTTGGTCTCCTCGTTCATGGTGAGCGTGACGTCCCAGCCCCAGTAAATGAAGATCGACAGCGACACCCCGGCGGCGAACGCCGAGAACGACGGGGTGAGGAACGGGTTGAACCAGCTGGCGCTGAAGCCGAGCGCGTCGAACGCGGTGCCGTCGGAGAAATGGATGAGTGCCGCGACACTGAACCAGATCAGCACGAGCAGTTGGAACGCGACCAGCACGTACTGCACCATCTTGGTGGTCTCCATGCCCCGATAGGACACGTAACAGGCGCCGACCATGAAGACCAGACAGGTGAAGATGTTGATCCACACGTTGCCGGCCAGGTCGGCCAGGCCGGGGTTGTCGAACAGCTGGGCGAGCATCAGGTAGAAGAAGTCCACGGCCACCCCGGCGAGGTTGGACAGCACCACCACCGTGGCCACGATCAGTCCCCAGCCGCCCATCCAGCCCAGCCACGGCCCGAACGCGCGGGTCGCCCAGGTGAACGAGGTGCCGGCATCCGGCATGGCGTTGTTGAGTTCGCGGTAGCCGAGCGCCACGAGCAGCATCGGGATGAAGCCGACCATGAAGATTCCCGGCATCTGGGTGCCCACGGCCGCGACGGTGGGGCCGAGCGAGGCGGTGAGAGTGTACGCGGGGGCGATGCAGGAGATGCCGATCACGGTGGCGCCGAGGAGGCCCACGGAGCCGGCGCTCAGGCCCTTGGCGGAAAGCCCGCCGGCGCTGGTTGAGGTGGAGGTGGTGGCCGGCGTGGCGCCGGAGGCGGATGACTGTGCCATGAACCTGTCCTTTGGTCGGATCAGCTACGGGTCGAAATCAGCTACGGGTTGAAACAGCTACGGGTTGAATGAGTTGCGGGGGCTGGTTGCTACGGGCGGGGCGAGGTCGGAACGACGACGAGCGGCACCGGCAGGGCATGCAGCATGCGGTGGGCGGTGATGCCGAGGAAGATCGTGCGTGGCGCGGCCAGCCGGCTGGACCCGACGAACGCGAGCTCGTCGGCGCGCCAGTCGAGGGCCTCGACCGCGTCTTCGACGCTCTTGCCGGTGCCGACCTCGGTCGTGATGATGCCGTGGCTGGTCGAGTGCCGTTCGTAGTAGGCGAGCACGGCATCGAGGTGGGCGGTGCTGCCGGCGGCGGCCGGTGACTGCTTCTCCCGGGCCGCGTCGACCTCCACCAGCGTCACGAAGCGCAGGTCGACGCCCAATCCGTTGGAGAACGCCACCAGCGAGTCGAGCAGCGCTTCCCAGCCCGGCCGGGTGCCGATCGCGCAGGTGATCCGGGTGAGCTGGGCGGGGGCGTGGTAGCCGTGCGGGGCGAGGGCCACGGGCACGGGGGAGGCGTGCAGCAAGGCGTTGGCGACGCTGCCGATGGTGAACCTGTTGAACAGTCCGCCACGGGCGGCGCCCACCACGATCCGGTCGGAATCGAGGTCTGTGGCGGCCTGGATCAGGCCCTCCGAGGTGGATTCGGCCCAGAGTAGATGGGTCGTGGCGGTGACGTCGGCGGGCACCCAGCCGGCGGCCTGCTCCAGCCACTTCGTGGCCTGGTCGGCCAGGAGAACCTCGAAGTCGCTGCTCGCGGCGTGGATCTTCGCCGGGGCCGCGGTGACGCGCTGCAGCACCAGGCAGATGCGCAGTTCGGCCGCGGTGCTCCTGGCCATCGCGATGCCCAGCTCGAGGGACTCGCGGCCTTGGGCGGTGGCCTCGTAGGCCACCACATAGTTCGGTACTCGCGTCACGCTGTTCTCCTTGGTTCGGTGCCGGGGGCATCCGGGCTGCTGTGCTCATGCTGGTGGTCGGCCATCCCGCCGTGCTCCATGCCGGGGGCGCAGTGCGCCTCGCTGGGTGCCACGTCGAGCGATGGATTGCGGTCGAAGAAGCCCACTGGCTTCAGCCAGAACGAGACGGTGTCGGCGGGCATCACCGGCCATTCCTCCGGCCGGGTGATGTGGTGGATGCCGAAGGTGTACCAGAGCACCACGTCGGTGTCGCGTACGGCGCGGCCGGCCGTGATCCACTCGGGCAGGCCGTGGTCGACGCCGCTCTGGTTCACGAACTCGCCGCAGGGCCAGCGCTGGGCGTCGTCGTTGGGGGTGACCCACACCGTGTGGCCGATCACCTGGGCTCGGGTGAGGGCCGGGGCGCCCGGGTGGAAGAACGACGGGATGGCGCCGCCGGGCACGAGCTTGTACGACACCGGGGTGCCGAGCCCGTTCAGGGTCTGCTCGTTCACCACCTTCCAGGCCCGCTGGGTGTTCCAGTCGAAGTCGTCGAAGCCCTCGGTCTCGATCGGGGTGTTCTGTTGCGTGAGCGCCAGCCCGAGCGGGTTCGCCGCGTCGATCGGTTCGATGCGGGTTTCGCTGCGGTACACGGTGTTGGCCGGGCCGTCGATGTCGAGGTCCATCCGGGCCACGATGAAGTGCTGGTGGAACGGCGCGTAGGTGCGCTCGTCGACGAGAGTGCCGTTGGGGTGCGGCTGGCCGGGGTCGAGGTGGGTGACCACCATGATGCCGGTGGCGCGCACCTCGCACTCGATGTTGCCGTCCTGGTAGAACCGCCAGTAGACGAGGTACTCGTAGTTGGCCACGGTCACGTGGAAGGACACCACCAGCCGGCGCATCCGGCGCACTTCGGCGCCGCCGTCGTGGTCGACGTGCTTCCAGAGCACGGCGTTGTCTTCCTCGTGGATGCAGAACGCGTTGGGGATCGAATACGGCTCGCCGGCGCTGTTGTGCAGCACGGCGTCGATGTAGCGGATCTCGCCCAGGCAGTCGCAGCCGAGCTCCAGCGAGGTGGTCATGAAACCCAGGCCCCACTCGCCGATATCGAACGCGGTGCGGCGGAAGTGGTCGACGCTCGGGTCGCGGTACGGCACCACCATCTCGGAGAACGAGAGGCGGTTGGCGATCGGGCGCTCGCGGCCGGCATCCGTGTAGGTCACCCGGTGCAGCGTCATGCCCTCGCGGTAGTTGAACCCCACCCGCAGCGACCAGTTCTGCCACTGCACCAGGTTGCCGTCCACGCTGAAGCTCGGCCCCTCCGGCTGCACGATGTCCAACGGCTTCAACTTCGGCCGGGTGCCGGCGTTGCGGATGCGTTCGGGCACCAGGTGCGGCACGTACTCGCCCATCACGTTCGGCGGGTCAACGGCGAAGGTGTCTTCGATCTCGAGCAGGTTCATGGTGTTGACGTCGATCACGAAGTGCAGCCCGCTCACCGGTCCCGCGTAGGGGTTCGCGCCGGCCACGCTCCGCACCCAGACGTCGGCCCAGCCCAGGCGCAGCCCGCGGTAGACGTCGGGGATCACGGCGTCGCCGTAGGTCCAGGTGTCGATGAAGACGTTCTCGAGGTCATCGATGCCGCGTTTGGCCAGCGCGGCCACGACCTCCGGATGCGCCCGCAGCGCCGCGTCGGCCTCTTCCCACTCGTCGACGGTGAAGTTGGCCTGCACTCCCACAACCTGCCCCCACTCGAGGAGGGTGTCGCTGTCCAGGGACACCACGGCCACCCAGGTGTGGTTCCGGGCACGGTGCAGCACCACCAGGCGGGCCCGGCGTTCCGGGGCGACACCGGTGGCCTCGAATTCGGCGAGGGCGGGCTTGGCCGGCTCGACGAGTTCGATCGAGGCGAACCGCCAGCCCTCACCTACCCCGTGCTCACGGGCGAGCACGGCCGCCGCCTGGGTGAACTCGGGGCCGGTCAGGGGGTCGAGAGGATGAAAGGTCATCGGTTTCCTGTCTATTCGAGCGAGCTCATGACGTGCTTGATGCGGGTGTAGTCCTCGACGCCGTACATGGAGAGGTCCTTGCCGTAGCCGGAGTACTTGAAGCCGCCGTGCGGCATCTCGGCGGTGAGCAGGATGTGCGTGTTGATCCAGACGGCGCCGAAGTCGAGGTCGCGGGAGACTCTCAGGGCGCGGGCGTGGTCCCGGGTCCAGACGCTCGAGGCCAGTGCATAGCGCACGTCGTTGGCCATGGTGATGGCCTCCTCCTCGGTGCCGAAGCTTTGCACCGTGATCACCGGGCCGAACGTCTCGTCCTGCACGATCGCATCCGTCTGGCGCACCTGGGTGACCACGGTGGGTTCGAAGTAGAAGCCCGCCTCGCCCACCTGGTGGCCGCCGGTGCTGATCACCGCGTGCGCCGGCAGGGCCGCCACCTTCTCGACCACCTCGGTGAAGTGGCGGATGTTGTTGAGCGGCCCGAAGTAGTTGTCGGCGTCGTCGGCGGACCCGGTGGTGCGCAGCTCGGCCTCGGCCGTGAACGCGCCCACGAATTCGTCGTGGATGGACTCATGCACGAGCACCCGGGTGATGGCGGTGCAGTCCTGGCCGGCGTTATAGAAGGAGAAGTCGGCGATGGCGGACGCGACCTTGGCCACGTCGACGTCACCGAACACCACCGCGGGCGCCTTGCCGCCGAGTTCGAGGTGTGCGCGCTTGAGGGTGTGCGCGGCGCCGGACGCCACGGCCATGCCGGCGCGCACGCTGCCGGTGATCGAGACGAGTCCGGGCACCGGGTGCTCCACGATCAACGCGCCGGTGCCGGCGTCGCCGAGCACGATGTTCATCACACCGTCGGGCAGGATGCCCTGGCTGATCCGGGCGAGTTCGAGGGTGGACTCCGGGGTGGTGTCGCTGGGCTTGAGCACGAGGGTGTTGCCCACGGCCAGGGCCGGGCCGATCTTCCAGATGGCCATGAGGAACGGGAAGTTCCACGGGGTGACCTGGCCCACCACCCCGATGGGTTCGCGGCGTACCCAGGAGGTCATTCCCTCGAGGTACTCGCCGGCCGACTTGCCCTCGAGCAGCCGGGCGGCGCCGGCGAAGAACCGCAGCTGGTCGGCTCCGGCGGCCACCTCGTCGGCGGCGATGGTGGCGCGCGGCTGGCCCGTGTTGCGGTGCTGGGCCTCGACGATGGCATCACTGTTGGCCTCGACGGCGTCCGCGAGCAGCAACAGGGCCCGCTGCCGTTCGCCCGGGGTCTTGCGGCTCCAGCCGGGGAAGGCTGCCTTGGCGGCGCGCATGGCCAGGTCGACGTCGCCCGCGGTGGAGACCGGGGCCCTGGCCACGATGGTGCCGGTCGTCGGATCGACGATGTCGAGCAGCCCGGTGCCGGTCGGCGAAACGAATCGGCCATTGATGAAATTGGACAGAATCGGGGTGCTCACGGTGCTCCTCATCGTTGAGTGGTCGTGCCGAGTGGTCGTGCGTGGCGTGCAGGTCTGCTGGTCGGCAGAAGAGCGGTGATTCGGGCCCAGTATGGCACCTGGCCGGGAGAAAAGGCACCCCTGGTGGTGTCGGCCGAACACCGCCGTCGGGCCGGCGCGGGATGCAGGATCTTGCATCCATCCGGCCCGAACGACGGGAGGTCGCAGATTCTGCGTCCCTTCAGCGTGTGACGTCGTGTTTCGGCCGGGGATGTGGCCGGCGGGTGAAAAGGTGAGCATGGGTGAATGCCCAGACAGATTCGCTTCAATGCCTTCGACATGAACTGCGTCGCCCATCAGTCCTCCGGCCTGTGGCGCCACCCCGACGACAGGTCGCAGAGCTACACCGACCTCGGGTACTGGACGGAGCTCGCCAAGCTGCTCGAGAAGGGGCGCTTCGACGGCATCTTCCTCGCCGACGTTCTCGGCACCTACGACGTCTACGGCGGCACCAACGAGGCGGCCATCCGCAACGGCGCGCAGATCCCCGTCGCCGACCCGCTCCTGGTCATTCCCGCAATGGCATATGTCACCGAGCACCTCGGTTTCGGCGTCACCGCCGGCACCGCGTACGAGCACCCGTACCCCTTCGCCCGGCGCATGTCCACGCTCGACCACCTCACCAAGGGTCGGGTCGGCTGGAACGTGGTGACCGGCTACCTGCCCTCCGCCGCCCGCAACATGGGCAACGAAGACCAGCTCGAGCACGACGACCGCTACGACTACGCCGACGAGTACCTCGAGGTGCTGTACAAGCTGTGGGAGGGCTCCTGGGAGGACGACGCCGTCGTGCGCGACACCGAGACCGGCGTCTTCACCGACCCGAGCAAGGTGCATTCCATCGGCCACTCCGGCAAGCACTTCCAGGTGCCGGGCATCCACCTCTCCGAGCCGTCGCCGCAGCGTTCGCCCGTGATCTACCAGGCCGGCGCCTCCAGCCGCGGCATCGCGTTCGCCGCCGGAAACGCCGAGGCGATCTTCGTGGCCGCGTCGACGAAGGCCGGCCTCGCGGGCACGGTCACGAAGATCCGCGACGCCCTCGAGGCCGCCGGCCGCGACCGGTACTCCGCCAAGATCTACACGCTGCTCACGATCATCACCGACGAGACCAGCGAGAAGGCCCAGGCCAAGTACCTCGACTACCTCAGCTACGCCAGCGAAGAGGGCGCCCTGGTCTTCATGTCGGGGTGGATGGGCGTCGACCTGTCCGCGTACGCGCTCGACGAGCCGATCGGCAACGTCAAGAGCAACGCCATCCAGTCCACGGTGGCCAACTTCCAGGCCGCGAACCACGACGGCTCCGAGTGGACCGTCGGCGACATCGCCCGTGCCGGCGCCATCGGTGGCCTCGGACCGTTCATCGTGGGCTCCGGCGTGGAAATCGCCGACCAGCTCGAGGAATGGGCGGCGGAGACCGACGTGGACGGGTTCAACCTCGCCTACGCCATCACGCCGGGCACCTTCGAAGACGTGGTCACCTGGGTGGTGCCCGAGCTGCAGAAGCGTGGCGTCTACCCCACCGAGTACACCGAGGGCACCCTGCGGCAGAAGCTGCACGGCCGCGGCGACCGCCTGCCCGACGAGCACCACGGCGCGAACTTCCGCGTCGGCGTGCCCGTCACCTGAGCATCCGCAGCTATCCCCGCTAGCTCAGCTCGCGAAAGCGGCCGTGTGGTCACCTCGTCCAACCGAGGCAACCACACGGCCGCTTTCGCGAGCATTAGGATCGGCGCACCGCACCCTCCGCTTCATCGAACGAGGAGAATCCCATGCCGATTCGCATCTACGTCACCAGCGTCTTCGTCGACGACCAGGCGAAGGCCCTGGCCTTCTACACCGACAAGCTCGGCTTCCTGCCGAAGACGGATGTGCCGGTGGGCGAACACCGCTGGCTCACCGTGGTCGGCCCGGGCGAGCCCGACGGCGTCGAACTGCTGCTGGAGCCGGACGTGCACCCGGCGGCGCAGGCGTACAAGCGGGCTCTGGTCGAGGACGGCATCCCGGCGACCTCGTTTGCCGTCGATGACGTGGTAGCCACCGTTCGTGAGCTGGAGGCGAAGGGCGTGAGAATAACCCAGCCTGCCACGCCGATGGGCCCCGTGGTCGTGGCCATGCTGGATGACACCTGTGGCAATCTCATCCAGCTGACCAGCCAGGTCTGATCACCGAGTTGCGCACGGGGGCAACTCGCCGAGGAATGTGCTGTATGGTTGTAGCTACAAGCAATTCGTAGCGAGACCGGGAGCCAGCCATGAGCGACACAGCAAACGAGCAGATCCTCAACGCCGACACGGCGATGGGCGCGGTGACCCTGCGGGTCGGCGACCTCGAGACCATGTCGGACTACTACTCGCGGGCCTTCGCCATGGAGCCCCTCGAGGAGCGCAGCCGCGCCCGCGAGGTGCACCGGGTGCTCGGGCGCGGAACGACGCCGCTCGTGCGGCTGATCCACACCCCCGACCTGCCCGGCGTCGACCCGCGACAGGCCGGGCTGTTCCACACCGCGTTCCTCTTCGAGACCCCCGGCAGCCTCGCGGCGACGGTCTACCGCGCCGCGCAGGACCCGCGCAGTATCTTCATCGGATCCAGCGACCACCTCGTGAGCGAGGCGTTCTACTTCACCGACCCGGAGGGCAACGGCGTCGAGCTGTACACCGACCGGGACCGCAGCACCTGGATCCACGACGGCGAACAGATCCGGATGGCCACCGAGTACCTCGACCCCAACGCCTACCTGCAGAGCCACCTCGACCAGGTGATCCTGGATGCCGGTCCCGCCCTGCCCGGCGCGGTCGGCCACGTGCACCTGCAGGTCGGCGACATCCAGACGGCGCGGGCGTTTTACGTCGACGCGCTCGGTTTCGAGGCGACCCAGGGCAGCTACCCGGGCGCGCTGTTCGCCTCGGCCGGCGGCTACCACCACCACATCGCCATGAACACCTGGAACAGCCGCGGTTCAGGCCCCCGCGCGGCGAGCCTCGGCCTCGGCGATGTGGCGGTGACCGTGCCTGCCGTCGCGGACCTGCAGTCCCTCACCGCGCGCCTCACCGCCCGCTCGATTCCGTTCGCCGGCGACGGCCGCTCCGTGACGGTCACCGACCCGTGGGGCACCCAGGTCACCGTTGCGCTGCCCGACCTCTCCACCGACGAGCTGATCGCCCGATGAGCGCCCCGCTGCGGGAGGTGCGCTCGGCCGACTGGCCGGCCGACACGGCCACCACACCCGCGGTCGCCCTGCTGCTGCACGGCTACGGATCGAACGAACACGACCTGACCGGCCTGATCCCGGCGTTCGGGCTCGCCCTGCCGTGGGCGTCACTGCGTGCCCCGCTCGAGCTCGGCACCGGCGGCGCGGCCTGGTTCTCGATCACCACACCCGGAAACCCCGACGCCCGGCCGGTCGCCGAGGCGACCGAGACAATCTGGGACTGGGTCGACACGAACCTGGCCGCCACCACCCGGGTGATCCCGATCGGCTTCTCGCAGGGCGGCCTGATGGCCAGCCAGCTGCTGCGTACCCGGCCCGAGCGGGTGCTCGCCCCTGTCGTGCTCGGTGGCTTCGTCCTGGGCGCGTCGCAGCCCGGCGATGCGACCCTCGCCGAGAGCCGCCCGGCCGTCTTCTGGGGGCGCGGCGCCGAGGACCGGGTCATCGGCGAGGCCGCGATCAGCCGCACCAGCATGTACCTGCCGCAGCACACCAGCCTGGTCGAGCGGGTCTACCCGGGCCTCGCCCACGGCATCGACGCCGCCGAGGCCGGCGACGTGCGGGACTTCCTCGCTCTCCACGCCGGCATTCCGGCCGCGACCGGCCGCTAGAGCAGCTCGCCGTTCAGGCGCCACCGAGGCCTCACCCGAGGTCGAGGCCAGGCTTGGCCGTATCGGCCTGTAACACCGCATGCTCGGCCCAGTTCGCCAGCAGCTGCAGCCCGTCGTGCGAGGGAGAGCCGGGTTCGGCCGAAAACACCAGCATCTGCAAGCCCCGGTCAGAGGAGAGGTCCATGCCCTGGAAAGTGAGGTCAAGGTCACCAACCACGGGATGGTGAACGCTCTTGATGCCGGTGCGGTGCTCACGCACGTCGTGCGCACCCCAGAGCTTGCCGAACAAGTCGCTGCGCGTGGAGAGCTCGCCGACCAGGTCGCTGAGCTGACGGTCGTGGGGGGAGCGGCCCGCTTCGGCCCGGAGGACCGCGACGATCTGGCGTGCCATGCCCTCCCAATCCCGGTAGAACGTCTGAGCACGCTGGTCGAGGAAGACGAACCGGGCCGCATTCACCGGAGGCCGGGCGTCGTCGAGCATTTCGGAGAACAGGGCGCGCCCGAGCCGGTTGGTCGCGACGGCGTCCAGCCGGCCGTTCTGCACGAACACCGGCACCGTCGACATGGCGTCGATGGTCTGCTGCATGGCCGGGCTCAGCTGGGACAGGCGGGCCGGTCGGCGCCGCTGCGGGTGGGCGCCGGCGTTGGCCGCTCGGACCAGCGCGTAGAGGTGGGCGTGCTCAGCCTCGTCCAGCTGCAGGGCGCGGCTGATGCCGTCCAGCACCGCCTCCGAGACGCCCGTCGCGTTGCCGCGTTCGAGACGCTTGTAGTACTCCGAGCTCATTCCGGCGATCAGGGCCACCTCCTCCCGACGGAGGCCGGGGACGCGCCGACGGCCACCGAAGTCGGGCAAGCCCGCCTGCTGCGGGCTCAGCTTCGCTCGTCGCGAGGTCAAGAACTCGCTGATGTCGTCGGGGGTGTCCATGGAATCGAACCTACGCCGCTGAGGCTCCCCGAGAGGGTCCCTGCCGGGGAACCTCTAGGCGGGGCCACGCTAAGACCGGCCGATGCGGTTTGACTCGAAGCATGAGCCGTCCGACCAGGCCGGCTTAATCCTCCTGATATGAAAGTGAACTGACACCATGAAGATCGCACAGCTCGGTGCCCTCAACGTCTCCCGCATCGGCCTCGGCGCCATGACCATGGCCGGTACCTATACCTCCGAAGGTGGTCTGGATGACGCCGAGTCGATCCGCACCATCCACCGCGCCATCGACCTCGGCGTGACCCACATCGACACCGCCGAGATCTACGGGCCGTTCCTGAGCGAAGAGATCGTCGGTCGGTCCCTTATCGGCCGCCGGGACGAGGTCGTCATCGCCACGAAGTTCGGCCTCGTCTCCCACTCCGGTGGCGGCCCCGGAACCGTGGACAGCTCTGCCGCGAACGTGAAGGCCGCCGTCGAGGGATCGCTCCGGCGCCTCGGCACCGACCACATCGACCTGTACTACCAGCACCGCGTCGACCCGAACACGCCCATCGAAGAGACCGCGGGCGCCGTCGCCGAGCTCATCACCGAGGGAAAGGTGCTGCATTTCGGGCTCTCTGAAGCATCACCGTCAACGATCCGCCGCGCCCACGCGGTGCAGCCGCTGGCCGCCCTGCAGACGGAGTATTCGCTGTGGACCCGCGATGTCGAGGCCGAGATCCTGCCACTGCTGCGCGAACTCGGCATCGGCCTGGTGCCGTACTCCCCGCTCGGCCACGGGCTGCTCACCGGCCAGATCCACAGCGTCGCCGACTTCGCCGACGACGACTGGCGCAAGACCAACCCGCGGTTCACCGGAGAGAACTTCGTGCGGAACCTCGCGATCGTCGACGAGGTGCGCTCCATCGGCGCCGAGATCGGCGCGACGCCCGCACAGACCGCGCTGGCCTGGCTGCTCACGCAGGGTGACGACATCGCGCCCATCCCCGGCACCCGTCGTGTTTCCCGGGTTGAGGAGAACACCGCCGCCGACGGCCTCGCGCTGACGGCCGGGCAGCTCGACCGGCTGAACACCCTCACCCCCGCAGCCGGCGCGCGCCACGACGAGGCAAACATGGCCCGCATCGACCGCTGACCGCGTGCCGCGTTCCGCTGGTCGAGCCTGTCGAGACCGGGTGACCCGCCTGCGTTCCGAGGTCGTCTCACGGGATCTCGACAAGCTCGATCAACGAAGGGTCGACGCGCATGGCCGCCGCAGACGCGGGCTCAGAGCAGCGCCGGTAGCGCCCCCGCATATCTTTGTCTAAACTTGAGCCGAGTCCACTCAAGTATTGCGAAGGATGTTTTCGATGGCCAACATGCAGGGCGCCCCTGGCACCGACGAGAAGCAGAAGACCGCGCTGGAACAGTACGGCGTGAACCTTACCGAGATCGCCCGGAGCGGCAAGCTCGACCCCGTGATCGGGCGAGACGCCGAGATCCGCCGGGTGAGCCAGGTGCTCACCCGGCGCACCAAGAACAACCCCGTGTTGATCGGCGAACCCGGTGTGGGCAAGACCTCCGTTGTGGAGGGCCTGGCCCAGCGGATCGTCGCCGGAGACGTGGCCGACTCGCTCAAGGGCAAGCAGCTGGTGTCGCTCGACCTGGCCGCGCTGGTGGCCGGCGCCAAGTACCGCGGTGAGTTCGAGGAACGGCTCAAGGCCGTGCTCCAGGAGATCAACGACGCCGACGGGCAGATCATCACCTTCGTCGACGAGCTGCACACCCTGATGGGTGCCGGCGGCGGCGAAGGCTCCGTGGCGGCGTCCAACATGCTCAAGCCCATGCTCGCCCGCGGTGAGCTGCGCCTGATCGGCGCCACGACCCTCAACGAATACCGCGAGTTCATCGAGAAGGATGCCGCGCTCGAGCGCCGCTTCCAGCCGGTGCTGGTGGACGAACCCACCGTCGAGGACACCATCGCCATTCTGCGCGGGCTCAAGGAACGTTACGAGGCACACCACAAGGTGTCGATCGCCGATGCGGCGCTCGTCGCCGCGGCATCCCTCTCGAACCGGTACATCACCGCCCGGCAGCTGCCGGACAAGGCCATCGACCTGATCGACGAGGCCGCCAGCCGGTTGCGCATGGAGATCGATTCCTCACCGGTGGAGATCGACGAGCTGCGCCGCAGCGTCGACAGGCTCAAGCTCGAGGAACTCGCGCTGAAGAAGGAGAAGGACGACGCCTCCAAGGCGCGCCTGGAGAAGCTGCGCGGCGACCTGGCCGAGCGCCAGGTGAAACTCGACGAGTTGCAGGCCCGCTGGGACAAGGAACGTGCCTCGCTCAACCGGGTCGGCGACCTGAGGAAGCGTCTGGACAGTGCGAAGAACCAGGCCGAGGTGGCCGAACGGCGTGGCGACCTGGAGAAGGCCTCGAAGCTGCTGTACGGCGACATCCCGGTGATCAAGCGTGAGCTCGCCGAGGCCGAGCAGACCGAGCAGGAGGGCGCCCGGATGGTCGGTGACCAGGTCACCGCCGAGGACATCGCCGCGGTGGTCGCCGCCTGGACCGGTATCCCGGTGGGCCGGCTGCTGCAGGGCGAGACCGACAAACTGCTCAACCTCGAGGGTGAACTCGGCCACCGGCTGATCGGCCAGAAGCGGGCCGTGCGGGCCGTGGCCGATGCGGTGCGCCGGTCGCGCGCCGGCATCTCGGACCCCGACCGGCCCACGGGCTCGTTCCTGTTCCTCGGCCCCACCGGCGTGGGAAAGACCGAGCTGGCCAAAGCGCTGGCGGAGTTCCTCTTCGACGACGAGAAGGCCATGGTGCGCATCGACATGAGCGAGTACGGCGAGAAGTTCTCCGTCTCCCGCCTGGTCGGCGCCCCTCCCGGCTACATCGGCTACGAACAGGGCGGCCAGCTCACCGAGGCGGTGCGCCGCCGTCCCTATTCGGTGATCCTCTTCGACGAGGTGGAGAAGGCCCATCCCGAGGTCTTCGACGTGCTCCTGCAGGTGCTCGACGACGGCCGGCTCACGGATGGCCAGGGCCGCACCGTCGATTTCCGCAACACCATCCTGGTGCTCACCTCAAACCTCGGCTCGCAGTACCTGGTCGACCCCACCCTCAGCTGGGAGGAGAAGGAGCAGGCCGTGCAGCAGATGGTGCGGCAGGCGTTCAAGCCCGAATTCGTCAACCGGCTCGACGACATCGTGGTGTTCTCCGCCCTCTCCACCGACGACCTCGCCCAGATCGTGGAACTGTACGTCGACAGGCTGCAGCGCCGTCTGGGTGAACGCCGGCTCGAATTGGCGGTGACCCCGGATGCCCGCGCCTGGCTGGCCGAGCGCGGCTACGACCCGATCTATGGGGCCCGGCCGTTGCGGCGGCTGATGCAGAACGAGATCGACGACAGGCTGGCCACGGCGCTGCTGAACGGCAGCATCCGCGACGGCGAGACCGTTCTGGTGGATCTCGCCGAGGACGGCGACTCGCTGACCGTGGCCGTGGCCCCGATCGGGCACGCCTGAACCGCGCACCGGAATAGTTCCCCGAATGGGGAAAATTCAGCCGTCCGACCTGCTTGAATTCAGGGGAGGGCTGGCAACTGAGCCTAGGACGCCTCGCTGAACGTGAGGATCGTCGAGTGACGCAGCTACCCGAGGGACTCGTGCCGGCGGTCCGGCCGCGGACCATCAGGGAGTTCCCGTACTCCCAAATACCGTTCCTGGCCGGTGTTGCTGTTCTGCTGGGCTTCGTGCTCGCCGGGGCGCCGGAGGCACTGTTCGAGACCGGCTTCCAGGTGGGTTTGGGCCTGCTCATCGTCGCCACCCTGGTGGGCATGTTCGCACCCTGGCAACGGCACCGGCACCAGTGGCTGGTCATCGTTCCGCTGCTCGACGTGGTGGTGGTCGCATTCCTCCGTGACGGGGTGCGGGGCACGTTCGCCGCCGTGGGCATGCTCATCGTGTTGCCCGTGCTGTGGCTGGCCTACGGTTTCGCCTGGTGGGCGCTCGGCCTCGCCCTGGTCGGCGCGCTCTTCGTCAGCGCGTTCCCGCTGGTGCAGGCCGGCAGGTGGCCCACCGATGTCGTGGGGTGGGGGACCGCCCTGCTCCTGCCCACCATCACGGCCTTCATTGCGATCACCGCCCGCATCGCCGCCAATGGCCTGCGCGCGCAGCAACGCGAACTGGTGACGGTCTCCGGCGAGCTGCGCACCGCCCTGCTCGAGGCCACGGACCGGCAGGCGATGTTCGAGGCAGTGATGGAGACCGTGGACGCCGGCATCGAGCTGTACAACCCGCAGGGCGAGGTGGTGCTCAGCAACGCGGCCGCACGCGCCTTGGCCGTGCGCACCGACTCCGCCACGGGCGCTTACGGCCGGGACGCCTCCCTCGTCTTCGACGTGGACCGGACCACCCTGGTCGCCCTCGACGATCAGATCGCCGCGAGGGCCATGCGTGGTGACCTCGTCGCGGGACGGGTGTACTGGGTCGGCGGTGACGACGACCAGAGCGCCATCATCGCGTCGTCAGGGGTGGTGGAACGCGAGTCCGGGTATCCGCTCGGCACGGTTGTGGTGGCCACCGACGTCACCCCGCTGGTGGAAGCCATCGCCGTGCGTGACGACTTCCTGGCCACGGTGTCGCACGAACTGCGCACGCCGCTCACCTCGATCATCGGCTATCTGGGCCTCATCGATGCCGAGGACCTGGGCATCACGATGGAAATCGGAGTGATCGAACGAAATGCGGAGCGGCTGCTGTCGGTGATCGCCCATCTGCTCAGCGCCACCGACGGGTTGCCGCCGATCCACCGGGTCGAGGCCGACCTCGGCCAGATCCTGCGCTCGTGCCTGGACACCACCCGGCCGCTCGCCCAGGCCGCCGGGGTCAGCGTCAGCGCCAGGGTCGACGCCGTCGTGCTCGCCCGGGTCGACCCGGCTGCCATCGAGCAGGTGATCGACAACCTGCTCACCAACGCCATCAAGTTCTCCAGGCCGCAGGGCACGGTCGCGCTGAGCGTCGAGCACGACGGCACGGATGCGGTGCTGCGGGTCTCCGACGACGGCATCGGGCTCAGCGCCGAAGACCAGCGTCAGGTCTTCGACAGGTTCTTCAGGGCCCGTAACTCCACCGAACTGGCCATCCCCGGCATGGGCCTGGGCCTGGCGATTGTGCGGGCCTTCGTGAGCGCGCACCAGGGCACCGTGCAACTCGCCAGCGTGCTCGGCGAGGGCACCACGGTCACGGTGCGACTGCCGCTGGTCAACTGAGCGCGCGGTCCAGGTCGGCGATGAGGTCCGCCACGGCTTCGATCCCCACCGAGAGGCGGATCAGGCCGGGGGCGATGCCCAGGCGGTCACGCAACTCCTGACTGAACGAGGCGTGCGTCGACGTGGCGGGGTGCAACGCCATCGACCGGGTGTCGCCGATGTTGGTCATGTGGCTGATCACCCGCAGCCGATCGAGGAACCGCCCCGCCCCGGCTTCGCCGCCGTGCACGGTGAAGGAGAACACCGAACCGCTCCGGCCGCCGTAGAGCCGTTGGGCGAGGTCGTAGGCCGGATTGCCCGGCAGGCCGGCGTAGTCGACGCTTTCGACGCCCGGATGCCCGGCCAGCCAGGCCGCGATGGCCAGCGAATTCGACAGGTGCCGTTCCATCCGCAGCGACAGCGTCTCGATGCCCTGGTGCAGCAGGAAGGAGTTGAACGGGCTCAGCGCCGGGCCGATGTCGTTGACGACGGCTTCGCGGGTCGCCCGCGCGTAGGCCGTGCGACCGAACTTCTCGGCGATGGACGGCAGGCCCGCCGCGGACTGCGTGATCAGTGGGTACGACCGGTCGGAGGCGGCCCAGTCGAAGGTGCCGCCGTCGACGATGGTGCCGGAGATCGCCGCGCCGTGTCCGCTGAGGAACTTGGTCGACGAGTGCACGACGATGTCGGCGCCGTGTTCGAACGGCCGGATCAGGAACGGCGACGCGATCGTATTGTCGACCACGAACGGGATGCCGTGCCGCTTCGCGACCGCGGCGACCCGGCCGATGTCGACGATGTCGTTCTTGGGGTTGGGGATGGTCTCGCTGAAGATGGCCTTGGTGTTCGGCCGGATGACGCGGTCCCACTCGTCGTCGTCGAATTCGTCCCAGACGTAGTCGACCGTGACCCCGAACCGGGCGAAGCTGCGCCCGAAGAGGATGCGGGTGCCGCTGTAGATGCTCGCGGTGGAGACTATGTGATCGCCGGACTGCGCGATCGACAGCAGCGCGGCGGTGATCGCGGCCTGGCCGGAGGCCACGACGATGGCCTCGGTGCCGCCCTCGAGGGAGGCGATCCGCCGCTCCGCGACACCGCCGGACGGGTTGCGCTGCCGGGAGTAGATGAGACCGTCGGCCTCACCGGCGAAGCGGGCCCTGGCATCCTCGAAGGAGTCGAACCGGAACCCGGCGGTCATGTTGATCGGCGAGATGCGGGCGCCGCTGGTGAGGTCGTCGTACTCGCCGGCATGCACCTGGCGGGTGTCGAAGGCGTAGCCTTCCCAGTCGTACTCGGGCTGGGACAGACAGTCTGAGGTGGCGTCGAGGGTCACAGTGTCACTTTCAGTCGGTGCACGGCAGCTTTCATCTGCCGCACGGCCTGTTCGAGGATGGGGCGGGGCATGGCGAAGATCAGGCGGGCGTGGTTGGCGTACCCGGTGCCGCACAGGGCCCCGTCGGTGAGCGTCACTCCGGCCTCGGTACGGAAGAAGTCGGCGATGGACCCCTCGATGCCCAGCGCCGAACAGTCGAGCCAGGCGATGTAGGTGGCGTCCGGCATCGAGTACCGCACCTCGGGCAGATGCTCGGCGAGCAGGTCCCGCAGGGCGGTGCGGTTGCCGTCGAGGTAGTCGATCACCTCGGCCAGCCAGTCACGGCCGTCGGCGTATGCGGCGGTGGCGGCGATGACTCCCGGCGTCGACGCACCGTGCACGACGCTGAAGCCGTAGACCTGGTACACCTCTTCGTCGGCCGGGTTGGAGGTGATGAACTGCGCGGTCTTGAGGCCGGGCAGGTTCCAGGCCTTGGAGGCCGAGGTGGCCGTGATGGTGTGCCGGGCCGTCTCGCGGGAGATCGACGCGTACGGGATGTGCGGGGTGCCGCCGTAACGGAGCGGTGCGTGGATCTCGTCGGCGAAGACCCGGCCGTTGTGCCGCTCGACGACCTCGGCGATAGCTTCGAGCTCGGCCAGGGTCAGGGCCACGCCGGTGGGATTGTGCGGGTTGCAGAGCACCAGGGTGCGGGCGCCGGCGTGGAACGCCGCGTCGATGCCGGCCAGGTCGTGAGTCCACCGTCCGGCGACGGTGTGGCCGGGAACCTCGAAGATCTTCCGGCCCAGCGTGGGCGTGAAGCTGAGGAACGGCATGTACGACGGGGTCGGCACGATGACGCCACTACCGTCCGGGGAGAACCGGCGCACGGTGACGTCGAAGGCGGACATGACGTCGGACACCGGGTGGATGTTCTCCGGGGGCACGACCCAGCCGGAATCCTGTCGGAGCCAGTCGGCGGTCGCCTCGGCCATCAGCCGCGTCGTGGTGGGGGCGAGATAGCCCAGCTCGCCGGCGTCGACGGCGCGGTGCAGAGCGGCAGACACCGCGGGCGCCGTGCCGAAGTCCATCTCGGCCACCCAGGCACCGATGGTGCCCGGGTGCAGGCTCCACTTGCGGCTGCTGGCACGGCTGAGCTCGTCGCGAGTGATCTCGTCGAAACGTGAGGGAGTCATCGGGGTACTTTCGGTCCGGCAGGCACTGGATGCTTGTCGACCCTAGTAATTGCGCCGGGGCTGAGGGAACCCGAATGACGCACAGCGACTTGTTGGGCCGGCCCCGCTCGTTGGTCGAGCTTGTCGAGACCTCGCGACGTGCGTGGGTGTCAGCGCGCTTCAGAGCTCGTCGCACCGGGTCTCGACGGGCCCGACCAGCGGGGTGGGTGCGTTCTGTAGGTCGTCTTGCGGGGTCTCGACAGGCTCGACCAGCGGGATGCGCGATTCGCAGACGGGCTCGCGCGGGTCAGTAGTCGACGCGGCGGCCGAAGCTTCGATTGGCTCGGGGGCGGGGTGAGCAGAAGGCCTCGTTGCCCAGGCGCACGAGCTCGTGCGGCTGCAGCCCGGCCGTGGCGGCGAAGGCCTCGAGGGAGGCGAATCCGCCGCGCTTCGTGCGTTCGGCGATCGCCGCCTTGGCCAGTCCGCGGTCCATGCCGGTGAGCTTCGCCAGCGTGCGCTGGTTCGCCGTGTTCACGTCGACGAGCTCGGCCTCCGGGACGGCTGCCGAGCGGGCGGGTGCGGGCGCGGGCGCGGGTGCAACGGATGGCGCGACCCGGGTCGGAGCGCCGGCGCGCGCCGCCGCGTCGGCATCCGCGCGTCGCTGGGCGCGCGTGGACCGGC
>NZ_PJJP01000029.1 GCF_002929555.1 Cryobacterium sp. N22 | reverse complement strand
CGCCAGCACTGCCGCTGCCCCGGCCCGCACCGACCTGCCGCGCGCCGACCGCCCGCGCCCCGCCCCGCGGCGGCGCACTCTCGTGGCCGTCGTCGCCGGGGGCCTGCTGGTTGTCGGGCTCGGCGTCGTCGCCGGAGCCCTGCTGCTCGGCCCGGTGCTCTCCGGCGCTCCCGCACGGCCAGGGGACTCCGCGCTGCCGAGGGTCAGCGATGTGGCCGGCCGCACGGGCGACGGCACCATCGTGTTCAGCTGGGCCGATCCCGGACTGGGCGACAGCGACAGCTATGTGGTCAGCCTGCGCAGCGGCGAGAGCAGCATCCAGCGCGGCACCCAATTCATCGTGCAAACCGGCGCCGTGCAGACCGGTGCAGAGGACTCGCCGGTTTGCGTCACGGTGAGCGTGAACCGCGACGGCCGTACCGGCGCCGCCAGCACCGAGAAGTGCGTCGACCCGGCCACGGGAGCGCAATGATCCGCCGCTGGCTGGCCACGCACCGCTCCGTCGTCGCCTCGGTCACCGGCGGAACCCTGGTCACCGCCCTGGTGGTCACCGTCGCGGTGGTCTCCGGCGGCTACACGGCCCAGAAGGTCGACCTGGGTGACGCCGCCGTCTGGGTCGCCAGCGAGACCCGGCAGCTGGTGGGCAGGGTCAACACCGAGATCGCCGAACTGAACACTGTGGTCCCCGTCGACTCCGAGCGCACCACCGTGGTGCAGCACGGGGCGACGGTGCTCGTGGTCGACAGCGGCAACGGCACCCTGGACATCCTCGACCCGGCCACCGCGACGGTCACCGACAGTGTGGCACTGCCGCCGGATGCCCCCGAGGTGCGTCTGGCGGGCGACCTCGCCGCGATCTCGGCCGACGGCGACCTCTGGCGGGCGAACAGCGCCGACCTGGCGAGCTTCGACAGCACCACCGACCCCGCCCTCGCGCTGGGCACCGGAACCCTGTTCAGCCTCGACGCCGCCGGGGTCCTGTTCGCGTTCACCCCGGCCACGCAGACCCTCGTGCGGATCGACCCCGACCACCCGGACACCGTGGCCGAGACGACGACCGTGCCGGCCGGGGACCCCGCCGACGTCTACCAGCTCAGCCAGGTGAACGGCAGCTGGGCGCTGCTGAACACGACCACCGGCATCCTGCACCTGCCCCAACGCACCGTTGATCTCACCGGCAGCCTCACGGCCCTGCCCCGCCTGCAGGAGCCGGCCGTGGCCGGCGACAGGGTTCTGATCGCGCACAGCACCGGCCTGCTCAGCGTGCCCCTCGATCGCGGGGCCGCCACCGAACTCCTGGCCGAGAACCCTGTGGCCGGCAGCCCGGCCGCTCCCACCCAGGACGGACGCTGTGCCTACGCGGCGTGGGCGGACGGCACCGCGTGGCAGGCCTGCGGCATAGGCTCCCCGGCGGGAATCACCGCAACCCTCGCCGGACTCGCCGGCGACGCCCGCCTGGAATACCGGCAGAACGGCACCCGGCTGCTACTCAACGACGCCCGCAACGGCGCCACCTGGAACGTGCAGCGGGACAACGAGCTCATCGACAACTGGGACGACCTCATCGACCCGGTCTCCGACCAGCAGGAGGTGACCAGCGCCACCGACGACACCCCGCCGGACTACGAGGACACCCAGGCGCCGCCGGTCGCGATCGACGACGAATTCGGTGCCCGCCCCGGCCGCACGGTCACCCTGCCGGTTCTCCTGAACGACTACGACCCCAACGACGACGTACTCGTCATCGACGGCGTGGAGCCGCCGCCGGCCGGCCAGGGCCGCATCGACCTGGTGGCCGGCAACCAGCAGCTGCAGCTCACCCTCACCCCCGATGCGTCCGGCAGCCTCAGCTTCGACTACACGGTCAGCGACGGGCGCGGCGGTGTCGCCGACGCCACCGTCACGGTCACGCTGCGCAGCCCGGAGGAGAACTCCGCCCCGGGGCAGGCCCGCCAGACCCGGTCCACCGTCGCGGCCGGGGGCAGCGTCGAGAGCCAGGTGCTCGGCGACTGGATCGACCCGGACGGCGACCCGTTCTATCTCACCGCCGCCACCGCCGCGGCCCCCGACACCGCGACCTCGACGCCGGCCGGCGCCGTGCTGTTCACGGATGCCGGCGACGGCGGCGACGCCGCCCAGGTCGGCCTCGCCGTCTCGGACGGCAGCCTCACCGGGGCAGGCACCCTGGACGTCACGGTACGTGCGGCCGGGACCGTGCCCATCGTCGCCGACGCGTTCGCCGTGCGCACCACGGCGGGCAGCGAGGTCACCGTCGCCCCGCTCGAGCACGTGCGCGGCGGCAACGGTCCGCTCCGCCTGGGCGCCGTCCCCGACAAGCCCGGCGTCAGCATCGCGGCGGACTTCGCGGGCGGCACCTTCGAGTTCGTCAGCGGCACCGTCGGCGTGCACTACCTGGACTACGCGGTGACCGACGGCGCGACCACCGTGACCGGGCTGATCCGGGTCGACGTCGACCCCGCCCCCGACAGCCCAGGCCGGCCCATCACTGTGCCGCACACGGCCTTCCTGCGCTCACAGCAGCCAACGGTCGTCGACGTGCTCGCGACCGACATCGACCCGGCCGGGGGAGTGCTGCTCGTCACCGGAAGCTCCAACGTGCCCGCCGGAAGCGGCCTGACCGTCGAGGTCCTCGACCAGCACCTCCTGAGGGTCACCCTGACCCGTCCGCTCGAGTCGGGCACGACCAGCTTCGACTACACGGTGAGCAACGGCCTGGCCTCGGCCACCGGCACCGTCACGGTGATCGAGATCCCCGCGGCGACCACCAGGCAGCCGCCCGTCGCGGCGGCCGACTCGGTGTCGGTGCGGGTCGGCGACACCATCGACATCCCGGTGCTCACCAACGACGAACACCCCGACGGCGACACCCTCACCCTCGACCCCGTGCTCTCGACCGCGCTGCCCGCGGACGCCGGACTGCTCTTCGCCTCCGGCCGGGTGCTGCGCTACCTCGCGCCGGCCAGCACCGGCAACTTCACCGCCGTGTACAGGGTGAACGCCCCGGACGGGCAGTTCGCCAACGCCGAGGTGCGCATCTCGGTGCGGGAGACCGACGCCGCCACCAACAACCCGCCGCTGCCGCCCACGGTCACCGCCAGGGTGTTGGCCGGCGACACCGTGCGCATCCAGATCCCCCGCACCGGGATCGACCCCGACGGCGACTCCGTGCAGCTGCTCGGCCAGGAGACCAACCCCGAAAAGGGCACCGTCACCGCCGTCGACGCCGACTCGCTCAGCTACCGGGCCGGCGACTACTCCGCGGGCACCGACACCTTCAGCTACGCCGTCATCGACGCCCTCGGCGCCCGCGCCACCGGCACCGTACGGGTGGGCATCAGCCCCCGCCCGGACGGGGCCCGCAACCCCGTCGCCGTGCCGGACGAGGTCACCGTGCGGCCCGGATCCCGGGTGTCGGTGCGGGTGCTCGGCAATGACTCCGACCCCGACGGCGGCGCGCTGAGCATCACCGCGGTCGAGGCTTCCGCCGCAGGCGATGCCGCCGGCGCCGCCGTGGTCGAGGGCGACGTCATCGTGGTGCGCGCCCCGAACGTCGGTGGTCGGTACGGCTTCGTCTATGAGATCCAGAACGATCGGGGCGGCACCGGCTCCGCCTTCCTCACCGTCGTCGTGGCCGCTGACGCACCCCGGGCCTACCCCGAGGCCGCCGACACCCGGTTGAGGCTCTCCGATGTGCTGGGCCGGGACACCGTCGACGTTGACGTGCTCGCCAGGGTGTTCTTCGCCGAAGGGTCGGCCAGGGCCCTGAAACTGGCCGTCCTGCCCGGCTTCGACGGCGCCGCGACGGTCACCGACAGCGCCCGGATCCGGGTGTCCGTCGCCAAGACCAGTCAGATCATCCCGTTCAGCGTCAGCCACCCCCAGGACCCCGACATCATCGCCTTCGCGTTCGTCTGGGTACCGGGAACCGACGACGCCCTCCCGCAGCTGCGCGCCGGGGCGGCCAAGCTCGTTGTGGCCAGTGAGGCCACCGTAAACATCGACATCAACGACTACGTCGTGGCCGTCGGCGACAAGCCCGTGCAACTCACCGACCGCAACACGGTGCGCGCCACCCACGCCAACGGCGCCGAACTCGCAACGGGCGCCCGAACCCTCGCGTTCACCAGCGCGGACCAGTACTTCGGGCCCGCCTCCATCTCGTTCGAGGTGACCGACGGCGCCAGCGCGACCGACCCGGACGGACGCACCGCCACGATCGTGCTGCCGATCACCGTGACACCGCGGGAGAACCAGCCGCCCTCCTTCGACGGGGCGGGAATAGACTTCGAACCCGGCCAGAGCAAGGTCATCGACCTGGCCAAGCTCACCTCCTACCCCTACCCGGAGGACCGCGACGAACTCGCCTTCACGGTGCTCGACCCGCTGCCGACCGGCTTCGGGCAGACGCTGAACGGCAGCCTGCTCACCGTGACCGCGCTCGAAGGCACACCGAAGGGCACCACCAGCTCGGTGACGATCGGCGTGCGCGATGACCTCAGCGCCGGTAGGGCCGGGCGGGTCGAACTGCGCGTCGTGGCCTCCACCAGGCCCCTCGCGCTGCCGGCGACGGATGCGGCCATCGCGCCCCGCGGGCGCAGCACGGTCATCGATGTGCTCGCCAACGACGGCGCCACCAACCCGTTCCCCGCGACCGGACTGCGCGTGCTCGCGGTGCGCGGGCTCGACGCGGCCGGACTGCCCGCCGGAGTGACGATCACGCCCAGCTCCGACAACAGCAGGCTCACCGTGCGGGTGTCCGCCGACGCGCAGCCCACCGACAGCACCCTGCAGTATCAGGTGGCGGACGCCACCAACGACCCCGACCGGTACACCTGGGGCACCGTGCGGGTATCGGTGCAGGACGTGCCCGGCGCCGTCACGGGGCTGCGGGCCACGGGCTTCGCCGACGGCCGCATCACCGTGGCGTTCAACCCCGGCGCCGCCAACAACTCGCCCATCACCGGATACCAGGTGACCACCCTCGACGCCGCCTCCGGCCGTACCCTCGGCAGCACGGTGTGCGCGGCCACCTCCTGCACCCTCCCCACACCGGGCAACGGTCAGGCCAACGCCGTGCGCGTCAGCGTCGCCGCGCAGAACGGCATCGGCACAGCGACGGCCGGCACCCTCGCCGCGACGGTCTGGTCCGACGTGATCCCGGCAGCACCGACAGGGCTGACCGCCGTGCCCGAAGACGGTGCCCTGCTGCTCGGGTGGGACGTCGTCCAGGCGGCCGGCGGCGGCACCGACATCCGCGGCTACCAGGTCAGCGTGGCCGGGGTCGCCCGACCTGAGGTGAGCGCCAGCGGAGCGCTCTGCGCCGCCGCCCGCTGCACCCTGCGCGTGGACGGCCTGGCCAACGGGACCAGCGTGGGCTACACCGTCAGCGCCCGCAACGACGCCTACCCCGCCCTGTCGAGCTGGAACACCGCCGCTGCCACCGGAACGCCGTACGGCGCGCCGGTCGCCGGCGGGATCACGGCCACGGCGACCGACGTCAGCGGCGCCGTCACCGTGACCTGGGACGGCTTCGCCGACCGTGGCGACGCCGTCGCGGGCTACGTCGTGCAGCGGATCAGCGGCGCGGCCGTACCCACCGGCGCGCAGGCCTGCTCGGTGTCGACCCCCGCGCCCGGCACCCTCACCGCACCGCGCGCCGGCGGGGTCGTTCTGGAACAGCAGAACGTGTCAGCCGGCGGGCGCAGCGCCGTGTTCGACGGCCTGCTCGCCGACGACGGCAGCTACTCCTTCGTGGTCTGGGGCCACAACCGGGCCGGCTGCGTCTCGAGCAGCGTGGCCACGGTCCTGGTGCGGCCGGCCCCCGGCGCGATCAGCCAGGTGCAGGGTGCGATGGAGCAGCAGGGCGACGCCTGGGACTACCACCTCACCGGCGTCAGCCCGTCTGTCGGCGTCGACCACTACAACATCCGGACCGCGGACGGTTCCGGCGCCGGGACGAGGTTCAGCGGCGGCACCTGGCCGCGCGATCTGCTCGGCCTGCCGTTCGGCTCCGCCGTGGCCTTCCAACTGCAGGCGTGCACGGTGTGGGGCTCCTGCGGGCCGTGGTCGGGCACCACCACCGCACCGGAGGCATCCGTCAGCTTCACCGTGACCGGCCTGGCCTACGACGGCGCGGCCGGCCGGTTCTCCTGGACCGGGGCGCCGCAAAACGGTTCCCTTCCGGCGACCTTCGCGTGCGCGGTCGCCGGATCGACGTCGCCGCCGACTCCGGCCGACAGCGCCACCACCTGCACCCTGCCCGGCCCGCTGCCCGATGCCGGCACCGCGCTGCTCACCGTCACCGTGGACGGCCACACCTTCGACTACTCCCGCCCGATCCCGAAGAAAGCGATCACCCCATGACCCTGACCCCCGATCGTGTGAGCCCAGGCCAGCCGGGCGCCCGCCGCGACGCCGACCTGATGAGCATCGAGGAAGCCGGCCAGTTCGCGACCCTGTTCGACAGGCTGGTGCGCGGCGTCGAGGAGGTCGTTCTCGGCAAACAGCACGTGATCAGGCTGGCGTTCACCGCCCTGTTCAGCGAGGGCCACCTGCTCCTGGAGGACGTCCCCGGCACCGGGAAGACCTCGCTGGCCCGCGCCATCGCGCAGAGCGTGCGTGGCACCAACAACCGGGTGCAGTTCACCCCCGACCTGCTGCCGGGCGACATCACCGGCGTCAGCATCTTCGACCAGCGCACGGCCACCTTCGAATTCCACCGCGGCCCGGTGTTCGCCAACATCGTGCTGGCCGACGAGATCAACCGGGCCAGCCCCAAGACCCAGGCCGCGCTGCTCGAGGTCATGGAGGAGGGCCAGGTCACCGCCGACGGTGTCACCCACCAGGTGGCGGGCCCGTTCATGGTGATCGCGACCCAGAACCCGATCGAGCAGGCCGGCACCTACAGGCTGCCGGAGGCCCAGCTGGACAGGTTCCTGATGAAGACCTCGATCGGCTACCCGGACCAGGCCGCCACCGTGCGAATCCTGGAGGGCGCCGGCCGGCGGGCCCACGACAGCCGCGTGGCACCGGTGCTCTCGGCCGAGTCCGTCGTCGAGGTGGCGGCGCTGGCCCGCACCGTCTTCGTCGACGCGACCATCAACGACTACGTCGCCCGGCTCGTCGACGCCACCCGCACCAGCCCGGAGGTGCGGCTGGGCGCCAGTGTGCGCGGCGCCCTCGCGCTGATCCGCACGGCCAAGACCTATGCGGCATCCCAGGGCCGGCACTACGTGACCCCCGACGACGTGAAGGCCCTGGCCGAACCCGTGCTCGCGCACCGGCTGCTGCTGGACGCCGAGGCCGAATTCGACGGGGTCAGCGCCTCGAGCGTGATCGGCCGGATCCTGGTCGAGACGCCGCCGCCGCGCAGCGGGGAGGACCAGCGGTCGGATGTCCTCTAGACGACCCCGGCTGCTCCAAGCCGTCACTCCGCTCGGCTGGAGCGTCGCCGGCTGCGCGGCCGCGCTGCTCGGCGCCGGCTACGGCCTGGGCTGGGCCGAACTCACCGCGATCGGCTGGGCGGCCGCCGTACTGGTGGTCGGCGCGCTCGTGCACCTGCTCGGCCAGAGCGGCCACCACATCACGTTGACCCTGCCCGTCGACCGGGTCGTCGTGGGGGAGCGGGTGCCCGGGCAGGTCGACGTGCACAACCCGACCGGCCGGCGCCTGGCCGCCGTGACGGTGCAGGTGCCCGTGGGCGCCGGGCTGGCCGAGTTCCCGATGCCGTCACTGGCCGCGCGCACCGGCATCGACGAGGTGTTCGTGGTACCCGCCGAGCGCCGGGGCATCGTCCCGATCGGACCCGTGCACACGGTGCGGGCCGATCCGGTGGGGCTCGTGCGGCTGGAGACGGTGCTCGCCCAGCGGATCGACCTCTACGTGCACCCGCGCACCATCGCCATCCCCAGCATGAGCCAGGGCTTCGTGCGCGACCTCGAGGGGCAACCCACCCGCGACCTCACCGCCAGCGACGTGGCGTTCCACGCTTTGCGCGAGTATCAGAGCGGTGACGAGAGGCGCAGCATCCACTGGAAGAGCACCGCCAAGACCGGCCGGCTCATGGTGCGCCAATACGAGCAGACCCGGCGCAGCCATCTGCTCGTGGCCCTCAGCCTGGCCACGGGCGACTTCGCCGACGACGAGGAATTCGAACTCGCCGTCAGCGCGGCCGGCTCGCTGGGGATCCGGGCGATCCGTGATGCGCGCACGGTGACGGTGCTGGCCAGCTCAGGCCCGCTCAGCACTCTCACGCCCACCCGGCTGCTCGACGACCTGAGCGGCGTCGACCTGGCGCCCGACGCCGCCGGCGTGCGCGCACTGTCCCGGCGGGCCGCCGCCGCGGTCGACGGGCTGTCCGTGGCCTTCCTGCTCTGCGGGTCTGCGACACCGTTGTCCGCACTGCGCGCCTCGGCGGCGGGATTCCCGCTCGGGGTCGAGGTCGTCGCCGTGGTCTGCGAGCCCGGCGCCCGCCCGGGCCTCCGCCGGGCCGGTGGACTGAGCCTGCTCACCATCGGCTTCCTCGACGACCTGCAGCACAGCCTCGCCCGGGGGGCCGCCGCATGAGCGGGCGTTTCATCGTGGGCAACACCGCGGCCCTGCTGGCGGCGACCGGTGTGGCCGCCGCCGCCCTGTGGCCGGTCTACCAGACCGGCGCCTTCGTGCTGCTCGTTGTCGTCACCGCGGTGCTCGGCTGCGGAATCGCCATTGTCGGCGCCGTGTTCCGCTGGCCGGCCTGGCTGGTCGGCCTCACGACCATCTGCGGCTATCTCCTCGTCGGGGTTCCCTTGGCCGTGCCCGGCCGCGCCCTGTACGGGGTTCTGCCGAGCCTGGCGGGCCTCGCCGAGCTGGTGCCGGCCACGGCGCTCGGCTGGAAGCAACTCGTGACCATCGTGCTGCCGGTCGGGTCATACCAGGCCCTGCTGGTGCCCGCGCTGATCCTGGTGCTGCTCACGAGCGTCATCGGGCTGTCGGTGGCGCTCCGCAGCCGGGCCGCGGAACTGGCCCTGCTGGCGCCCGTGCTGCTGTTCCTGGCCGGCATCGCCCTCGGCCCCAGCCAAGCGACGGCGCCCACCCTGCTGGGCCTCGCGCTGTTCACCGTGCTGGTGCTCTGGCTGCTGTGGCTGAACCTGGAACGCCGCCGGGGCCGCCTGCTCGTGTCGGCGACGGCGGCGCGGCTGCCGGCGGCCGACCGGCGGATGGGCGCGGCCCGGTCCGTCGTCGTCGCGGCCCTCGCGCTGACTGTCGCGGTGCTGGCCGGCACCGTCGCCGCCGTCGCCCTGCCGCCCACAGCGGCCAGAGACGTGCTGCGCACCAGGGTGGCGGCGCCGTTCGACGCCCGCGCGTACCCGAGTCCGCTGTCCGGCTTCCGCAACTATCTGCAGCCGGCCCTCGCCGACACCGTGCTCTTCGAGGTCGAGGGGCTGCCGGCCGGCGGGCGCATCCGGCTGGCGACCCTCGACGACTACGACGGGGTTGTGTATTCGGTGGGCAGTGCGGATGCCACGGCGGCGGGGCCGGACTCCGGCACCTTCACCCGGTTGCCCTACCGCCTCGACCAGAGTGCCGTGCGTGGTGACGAGGTCTCCCTGACGGTGTCGATCCGGGAGTACGACGGCGTCTGGGTGCCCGGCGTCGGAGCGTTGGAACAGATCGAGTTCACCGGCGCCACCGCGGCCGCCCGACAGGAATCGTTCGTGTACAACGACCTCGGCGGCACCGCCGCCGTGGTCACCGGCCTGGAGCAGGGCGACAGCTACACCAGCACCGCCGTCGTTTCTGCCCTCGTCGGTGACCTGGCCGATGCCCTGCCCGGCTCCGCGGTCCTACCGCCCGTCGAGGTGCTGCCGGACGACCTCGAAAAGACCCTGGCCGGTGTACTGCGTCCGGGCGACACGCCAGGCCAGAAACTGCAGGCCGCGCTCGACTTCCTGGCCGCAACCGGTTACGTCAGCCACGGTACCGCCGGGGAACCCGTCAGCCGGTCCGGACACGGCGTCGACCGCATCGACGAGCTGCTTCGCGACCAGCCGATGCTCGGCGATGCCGAGCAATACGCGGTGACGGCGGCCCTGATGGCCCGGCAGATCGGCTTTCCGGCGCGGGTGGTAGTGGGCTTCGTGCCCGCCGCAGATGGCGGCACCGCCGCGGTGACCGGTGCCGATGCATCCGCGTGGATCGAGGTGCAGACCCAGGCCGACGGTTGGGTGGCGCTGGATCCCAACCCGCCGGTCCGGGAGATCCCGGCACGCCAACCCGACGACCCCGCTGCCATCTCCCGACCCCAGACCGTGCTGCCCCCGCCGGTTCCGGATGCCGCCGAGCAGCCCGAACCGAGCCAGCCGGAGAGCCAGACCAGCGACCCGCCCGCAACCGCCGACCCGTTCTGGGCTCTGATCAGGCTGGTCGTGACCATTGCGGCCTGGTCCCTGCTCGGGCTCGGCCTGCTCGCCGCACCGTTGCTCGGCATCGTTGTCGCCAAGTGGCGTCGTCGTCGACGCCGCCGCCTGGCTCGCTCGCCGCTCGACCGCATCGTCGGCGGCTGGCGGGAATTCGCCGACAGCGTGACCGATCATGGTGTGCCCGTGCCGCCGCTGGCGACCCGCACCGAGCTGGCCCGATCCGTCGGCGGGGTGCGTGCCCTCTGGCTGGCCGGGGAGGTGGACCGGGCCGTCTTCGCTCCGGACGGCGCGGCGGAGATCGACCCTGACGGCATCTGGGTATCGGTGCGGGAGCTGCAGAACAGCCTGCGGGCCGGTCTCGGCCGCCGGGACCGGCTGCGCGCGGTCATCTCGGTACGGTCATTCGGTCGCTACGCTAAGAGAACTGCCGGGCGGGATGGCCGGCGCAGGCGCACGCTGTGGGGAGCTCGCGAGAGCACGAAGGGACCGGGTCAGTGAACTGCCAGATTTGCGGGGCGCACCTGCCAGAGGGCGCGATGTTCTGCGGCGGCTGCGGCAGCTCGACCTCGGCGACCCCCACCACCCGCAAGCGCGCCGACCCGCGCCCCAGCGACACCACCATCATCCAGCCTCTCGCGCCGCGGACGACGGTGATCTCCGTGCCGGTGTGGCCGGCGGGCACCGGCCCAACCGCTGACCAGCCAGCCGATGCCGGGCTCCCGCCCGTCCGTCCCGGTGGCGCTCACGCGGCGGCACCGGCCGAGAAGGTCGAGCCCGCCCGGTACACCCTGCAGTTCAGTACCGGCGAGACCGTCTCGGTGCGCGGCACCGGCCTGATCGGCCGGCGCCCCCTGCCCCAGCCGTCGGAACGGTTCGACCACCTGATCCAGATCACCGACCTGGGCATGTCGGTGTCCAAGAGCCACCTCGAATTCGGTCAGCACGACGGTGAATTCTGGGTCAACGACAGGTTCTCGGGCAACGGCACGGTCGTGCGGCGCGCGCCGGCGCCGGCGCTCCGCTGCGAGCCGGGCCGCCGCTACCTGGTGGCCAGAGGCGCCAGGGTCGAAATCGGCGATCAGTTCTTCGTGGTGCTGTAGGACCCGCAGCTCCTCCACACCCCGTGCAGTTCCCGCATTGTGCACCGGGACCGCCGCATCGGAAGTGCCGGCCGGTCATGCGGGTGTGCTGGAGGCATGACCCATGCCCCCGAGCCGCCCACCATCGACCCGATCCGGCTGCCGACCCCGCCCGCGCCGCCCGGTCGTCCCGGCTTTCCCCTCATCGCCTGCGTGGCACCCCTGATCGCCGCCGGACTGATCTGGGCGATCACCGGGTCGGCGCTAGTGCTCGTCTTCGCGGTCCTCAGCCCCATCATCGCCGTCGCGGGGCTCGTCGACGGGCGCCGGTCCAGCTCACGGCAACGCCGCCGGGACGTCGTGGGCTACGCGGCCCAGATGGCCGAGGCGGCGGATGCCGTCGATCAGGGGCTCGCCCGGTTGCGGCGCGAGGCCTGGCGTGCCGCACCCTCGGTGCACCGGATGCTCCGTGACGCCCACGATCCGACTCGCTGGGCCGACCCGGCGGCGGCCTCTCTCGTGCTCGGGGCCGGCCCGGTCCCCAGCGGCCTGCGTCTGGAGGGCGGTGACAACGCCGAGCAGCGCGAGTTGCGGGCCCGGGCGGCGGTCCTCGACGGTGCCCCCATCACGGTGGATCCAGCCGGCGGCATCGGACTGGTCGGACCCGGTCTGGTCGTCAGGGCGCTGGCCCGAAGCCTGGTCGTGCAGCTGGTCGGCCAGTTCAGCCCCCGCGCCCTGGGCGTCCGGATTCCGGCCGGCCACGACTGGGCCTGGGCGGCCGGGCTCCCGCACCGGTCGGCGGTGTCACCGGCAGGGTGGCTCACGATCACCGGGAGCACGCCAGGCCCGCCAGGCCCGCCAGACCCGCCCGGTCGGCCCGGTCAGTCAGGGGGATCCGGCGGTGACTTTCGGATCGCGCTCGCCGAGACCGGCGCCGCGCTCCCACCGGGGTGCGCGACCATCGTGCGGGTCCACGGAGCGAGTGAGGCTGAAGTCGTGCGGCTGGGCGGACAACCGGCCGCCCTGCACTTCGTGCCGTACCTGGTGGCGGAGCAGCAGACCTCCGGTTTCGGCGCGATGCTCGCGCGTGCGGCCGAGACGGCCGGGCTGGCCGGCTCCGAGGACGCGCTGCCGGAGACCGTCGCCTTCGCGCCGCTCTGCTCGGGCTGGGTGACAGCTCCCGGAGCTGGAGCCGACCGTGCCGACCGTGCCGACGGTTCGCCGGGTGGCCTCGCCTGCGTCATCGGGATGGGGGAGCACGGACCCCTGAGCGTGGACCTCGTGACCGAGGGGCCGCACGCCCTGGTTGGCGGCACGACGGGCAGCGGCAAGAGCGAACTCCTGGTGACCTGGGTGGCAGCGCTGGCCGCCCGGTACCCGCCGAGCCAGGTCACCTTCCTGCTCGTCGACTTCAAGGGCGGAGCGGCGTTCGACACCGTGCGGGAGTTGCCGCACTGCGTGGGACTGATCACCGACCTCGACGACCGCGAGGCACTCAGGGCCCTGGCCAGCCTCGCCGCCGAGCTGCGGCACCGGGAACGGGTGCTCCGCGACACCGGCGGCCGCGACATCACCGACCCGCGCAGCGCCGGGCGGCTGCCGCGCCTGGTCATCGTGGTCGACGAATTCGCCACCATGCTGGACGCCTTTCCCACCTTGCACGCCCTGTTCGTGGACATCGCCGCTCGTGGCCGGTCGCTGGGGGTTCACCTGGTGCTGTGCACGCAGCGGCCGGCCGGTGTGGTGCGCGACGCCCTGCTGGCCAATTGCAGTCTGCGGCTGTCGCTGCGGGTGAACAACGCCGCCGACAGCCAGGCCGTGATCGGGTCGGATGCCGCCGCCCGGATCGACGCGGTCCGGCCGGGCCGGTGCGTGGTGCGCAGTGGGTCGGCAGCCGCGCAACCCTGCCAGGTGGCCACAACGACCGACACCGACATCCAGGCCGTCCTGAATGGCGCGCCGGCTTCTGGACAACCACCGCGGCGGCCCTGGCTTGACCCGCTGCCTCGGCTGGTTACGGCAACGCAGGTCGCCGCGCTCGCCGCCGGGGGCCCGCCGTCGCCGGCGTTCGTGCTGGGCCTGATCGATGAGCCCGAGCTGCAGCGCTACACCGTGGCCGGGTACGACCCACGGGCCGACGGCCACCTGCTGGTGGTGGGCGGTGCGGGAACGGGCAAGTCGACGCTGCTGGCGGCGATCGCCGCCCAGGCACCGCACCGGGTCGACCTCATCCCGGCCGATGTCGAGGCCACCTGGGACGCCCTGGTGCGGGCCAGGGCCGCACTCGACGGCCTCGCCGGCTCGGCACCGTCCGGTGGCCGGCGACACGATGCCGGTCCCGAATGCCGGGTGCTGTTGTTCGATGACATCGACGCCGTACTCGCCCGGTGGGGCGAGGAACACCGTGCCGCCGCCCTCGACCTGCTCACCGGACTCCTGCGTGACGGCGGCCAGAGCGGTCTGCGCCTCGTGGTGACCGGGCAACGGCTCACCGGGGCGCTGCAGGCCCTGCCCGCCCTGTGCCAGAGCCGCCTGGTGCTGCGGCTGCCCAGCGTGTACGAGCACCAGGCAGCGGGAGAACCGGCAGCGAGCTACGACGAAACCGTGCCGCCAGGGGGAGGACGCTGGCGGGGTGCGCGCATCCAGCTGATGCAGGCCGAGCCCGCCGGGCTCAGCCACGAACCCGCCGCCGTCCCGTCCGCGCTGTTCGACGCCGGCGCGTCCACCCGGGTGCTGCTCGTGGTCGCCGGCTCCGCCGCACGTACCGCCGCTGCAATTCGGTCTGCCGCCGCACCGGCCTTCCCCCACGTCGCGCTGCTCGGCGCGCACCCGTCGGCCGGTACCCCGGAGGATCGCGTGGTGGTCTCGGACGTCGCCGCCGGTACCGTGCTGGTGGGCGACGCGGACACCTGGCAGGCGCACTGGTCGTTGCTGACCGGGTTGCGCGGGGTGGCGCCGCTGGTCTTCGACGGCGCCAGCCTGGCCGACTTCCGCCTGGTGACCCGCCGACGAGACCTGCCGCCGCCGCTGGCTCCGGGCAGTTCGCGGGGCTGGCTGGTGCGACCCGACGGCACGGTGCACCGGGTGACGGTGCCGTAGTTCCGTCAGCGATCCCGATTCGCCCACTGCCAGACTCACGGCCCTCATCGCCGGCGACGGCATGCTGATTCGGCCTGGACTTGCCGCTGCGGCCACTTTTGGCATCCGGTTGCCAAAATTCATGAGAGGCTGGAGATCTCGGGGTCTGCCCCGCAAAGACGCTGGGAGGTTGCCATGGAATGGCTCCACATTCTTTGGGTTGTGCTGGGTATTGGTCTGATGCTCTTGCTCAACATCAAGTGGAATATCAACGCGATGCTGGCGCTTTTGCTCGCTGCGCTGTTCATCGGGTTCCTCGAGGGCTCATCGCCCCTCGACCTGCTCGATACGATCCTGAACGGGTTCGGCTCGACACTGGGCTCCCTCGCGATCATCGTCGTGTTCGGTGCGGTGATCGGCAAACTCATGGTGGAGTCCGGTGCCGCCCACCAGATTGCCAAGACCCTGATCGACAAGTTCGGTGTCAAGTTCGTCAAATTCGCGATGGTGATCGTCGGCGCTGTCTTCGGACTGGCGATCTTCTACGAGGTCGCATTCATCATCCTGGCGCCGCTGTTGATCTCAGTTGCCGTCGAAGCGAAGATCCCCTTCCTCAAGCTCGCCATCCCTGCGGTCGCCGCGGCCACGACGACGCACTCCCTGTTCCCGCCGCAGCCCGGCCCCGTGGCGCTTGTGGACGCCTACGGCGCCGACACCGGGATGGTCTACATCCTCGCCATCATCGTGGCGATCATCACCATCGCCGTCACCGGATGGGTGCTCCCGAAATTTCTGGGCAACCTCGACCGGCCGATCCCCAAACTGCTGCGGGCGGAAAATCCGGTTGACGAGGCCGAGATGCCATCCTTCGCCATCTCCCTCTTCGTGCCGTTGATCCCGGCGATCATCCTGATCTCCGCGACGATTGCGAACATCTGGCTCACCGAGGGCACCATCGCTCACGAGTGGGTGAACTTTCTCGGGTCCTCCCCGGTCGCCGTGACCATCGCCATGATTGGTGCGTTCTACTTCTACGGGGTCCGGCCCAAACGCGGGATGCGACCTACCCGTGGCATCGCCTGGGCCATGAGCGGATTCGACGATGCTGTCAAGGGCATCGCCATGGTGGTCATGATCATCGGTGCCGGAGGTGCACTGAAGCAGGTCATCATCGACTCCGGAATCGGTGATTACATCGGGTCCCTCATGACGGCAAGCTCGATCTCGCCGTACATCATGGCGTGGCTCATCACAGTGCTCATCCGGCTGGCCACCGGTCAGGGAGTGGTCTCTGCCATCACCGCGGCCGGCATCATCGCCGCCGCGCTGATGGACCCGGCAACCGGTCAACTTGTTGGCGTCAACCCTGCCCTGCTCGTCATTGCGACGGCGACAGGTTCCAACACCCTCACCCACGTCAACGATGCCTCATTCTGGCTGTTCAAGGGCTACTTCGACTTGTCGGTCAAGGACACGCTGAAGACCTGGGGGCTGCTGCAGCTTTGCAACTCGCTCGTTGGCCTGGCTGTTGTGATGCTCCTGTCCCTGTTCATCGGTTAGGGGCATGGACCGCCGGCCGGGCCGCGGGCATCGCCAGGCTTAGCCGAGGACCTCGGCGAGGGGGCGGAACGGCAGGGCATTGGCGGCGGCGACCGGCGCGTTCGTCAGGACGCCGCCGTGGGTGTTCAGCCCCAGCGCCAGCGCGGCATCGGAGCGAAGAGCCGCAAGCCAGCCCAGGTTCGCGATGGCCCGCACGTAGGGCAGGGTGGCGTTGGTGAGGGCGTAGGTCGACGTGCTCGGCACCGCACCCGGCATGTTGGCCACGCAGTAGAACAGCGACCCGTGCACGGTGAAGGTGGGCTCGGTGTGGGTGGTGGCGTGGGTGTCGGCGAAGCAGCCGCCCTGGTCGACGGCGATGTCCACGAGAACGCTGCCCGGCTTCATCCGCGACACCAGCTCGTTGCTGACCAGCTTGGGCGCCTTCGCGCCCGGGATCAGCACTGACCCGATGACCAGGTCGGACTGCACGAGCGCCGTGTCGATCTCGAACGCGTTCGACGCGATGGTCTTCACCCGCCCGTAGTACAGGGCATCCAGCTCGCGGAGGCGGAAGAGGTTGGTGTCCAAAACGGTGACCTCGGCGCCCAGGCCGATCGCCACCTGCATGGCGGCGGTCCCGGCGACCCCGCCGCCGAGAATGGTGATCCTGGCCGGATGAGTGCCCGGCACACCCGGCACGAGCAGGCCGGGGCCGCCGTTGGGCTTGAGCATGGCGTTCGCGCCGACGATCGGAGCCAGCCGGCCGGCGACCTCGCTCATGGGAGCCAGCAGGGGCAACGCCCGGCTGGGCAGCTGCACGGTCTCGTAGGCGATGCACGTGACGCCGGCCGTCAGCAGCGCCTGCGTGAGGCCGGCTTCCGCGGCCAGGTGCAGGTAGGTGAAGAGCACGAGGTCGTCCCTGAAGTAGCCGTACTCGCTCGGCACGGGCTCTTTCACCTTGAGCAGCAGCTCGGCCCCGGCCCAGGTTGATGCGGCGTCGGGCATGATCGTGGCACCGGCGGAGCGGTACTGCGCGTCCGTGATCGACGAGCCGACCCCCGCACCGGTCTCGACGAGCACCTCGTGCCCGTGGAGCACCAGGTCGTGGACGCCGGCCGGGGTGATCGCCACCCTGAACTCGTTGTTCTTGATCTCGCGCGGGACTGCAACTCGCATGACGCTCCTGAGCCTGGTGGGAACAGTCTGGTGAGGGCCAGCCTGGGAGCAGCCTACTGCGGCTGGTTCGCCGATTCCGAACGCAACGACCGAGAGACAACGACGAAATCGGTTGATAATTGCGGGAATGTTAACGTTTTGATCATTTTATGGCGCGCTCGGTGCCGACTGTGCCACTATCGGTCCACTCGTCACGCAGCGGGCCGGGGCGTTCCCGACGCTTTTCGAAGCCGCTGAAGAATGCAAGGAGACCGCCCATGTCGCCCAGGCCGATGCCCGCAGACCCGATGATCCAGCAGCTCATTCGTCAGGCCAGGCAGGCTCAGCTGGGTCGGCGGACGCTCCTCACCGGCGCGGGGGCGACAGCGGCGGCGCTGGCGCTCGCCGCGTGTTCGACCGGCAGTGCGGCCCAGCCGACCGCCGCGGCCGACGCGTCCGAGAGCGAGAAGACGCTGCGTTGGGACAACTGGGCGCTGTACATCGACGTGGACGACGCCGGGGACTATCCGACCCTGGCGGCCTTCACCGCCGAGACCGGCATCACGGTGAAGTACACCGAGGCCGTTGACGACAACAACACCTACTACGGCAAGGTCAAAGACCAACTCGCCCTCGGCAAGGACATCGGCGCCGACACCGTCTGCCTGACCGACTGGATGGTCGGCCGGCTCGCCAGGTTCGGTTACCTGCAGGAACTCGACCACGCGAACATCCCCAATCTGGCCAACCTGCTGCCCACCCTCAAGAACGTGGACTTCGACCCGGGCCGGGCCCTGTCGGTGCCCTGGCAGGGCGGCTTCGCGGGCATCTGCTGGAACAAGGAGAAACTCCCCGACGGCATCGGCTCGGTCGAGGAGCTGTGGAACACTCCCGAGCTCAAGGGCCGTGTCGGCGTGCTCTCCGAGATGCGCGACACCATGGGCCTGATCATGCTCGATGCGGGCGTCGACATTGCCGGCGACTGGGGCGACGAGGAATTCACCGCCGCGATCGACGTGCTCACGAAGCAGGTCAGCGACGGCCAGGTGCGCAACATCAAGGGCAACTCCTACAAGGAAGACCTCGTCAACGGCGACAGCCTCGCAGCCATCGTCTGGTCGGGTGACATCGTGCAACTCAACGCCGAGAACGGCGACAAATGGGGCTTCGTGGTGCCGGAGAGGGGCGGCACCATCTGGAACGACAACTTCGTGGTGCCGATCGGCTCAGCACACAAGGCCAACGCCGAAGCCCTGATCAACTACTATTACGACCCGGCCGTCGCCGCCGAGGTCGCCGCGTACGTGAACTACATCACCCCCGTCGCCGGTGCCAGGGAGGCGGCCATGGAGATCGACCCCGAGCTCGCCGAGAACCAGCTGATCTTCCCCGACGACGCCACCCTCGCCAAGGCCAAGGTGTTCCGCACCCTCACCGGCGCCGAAGAACAAACCTACGGCGCGCAGTTCCAGAGCATCCTGCTGGGAGCCTGAACCGTGTCCCGCGGCGCCTTCGCCGATCGGGGTGCCGACCTCGAGCTGGTCGGAATCCAGAAGCGCTTCCCCGGCTTCACCGCCATCGAACACCTGGACCTCGTCATTCCCGCCGGCTCGTTCTTCGCGCTGCTCGGCCCGTCGGGCTGCGGCAAGACCACCACCCTGCGCCTGGTGGCAGGGCTGGAAGACCCCACCGGCGGCCGCATCCTGATCGGCGGAGCGGACGTCACCGCCCAGAAGGCCTACCAACGGCCGGTGAACACCGTCTTCCAGAGCTACGCGCTCTTCCCGCATATGACTGTGCTCGAAAACGTGGCCTTCGGGCTGCGGCGCCGCAAGATCCCGGATGCACTCGGCAAGGCCACTGAGGCGCTCCGGCTCGTCGAACTCGGCCACCTGGCCGCGCGTAAGCCCGTGCAGCTCTCCGGCGGCCAGCAGCAGCGGGTGGCGCTGGCCAGGGCGATCGTGAACCGGCCGGCGCTGTTGTTGCTCGACGAGCCGCTCGGCGCGCTCGACCTCAAGTTGCGCCGGCAGATGCAGCTTGAACTCAAGACCATCCAAGAGGAGGTCGGCCTCACCTTCCTGCACGTCACCCACGACCAGGAGGAGGCCATGACCATGGCCGACACCATCGCGGTGATGAACAAGGGCCGGATCGAACAGCTGGGTGCGCCGGAGCAGCTCTACGAACTGCCCAAGACCGCGTTCGTGGCGAACTTCCTCGGCCAGTCCAACCTCTTCACCGGGCCGGTGGTGGGGGAGACCAGCACGGCCATCACCGTCGACATCGCCGGTCGCAGCATCGTGGTGCCCAAGACCCGCTCGCACCGGCACGCCGGCGACGTCACCATCGGGGTGCGCCCGGAGAAGCTCACCCTGCACCGGGACAAACCGGTCCCCGGCTCCGGCCACAACGTGATGGGCCCCGGCCGGGTGACGGATGTGTCCTTCACCGGCGTGAGCACCCAGTACCTCGTGCGTGTGCCCGGCGTCGGCATCCTCATAGTCTTCGCACAGAACCGATCCTTCGGGCCGGTCGAGGGCGAAGGGGACGAGGTCTGGGTGACCTGGAACGTCGAGCACGGCTTCGGCCTCGACGACGACCCCGTGGCTCCGGACCCCAGGTTCGTCGCCGACACCACCACGAAGAGCATCGCCGCACAACGCCGCGCCGCTCTCGTCACGGAGCTCGAGGAGGCCTAGATGGCCTTCGCCGCGTTCGCCAGCACCGCCGCCGCGCCAACGGATGCGCCGCCGCGCCGCCGCAGCCGCGTGGCGCTGCTCCTGCTCCTGCCAGGCATCCTCTACCTGGTGCTGTTCTTCCTGGCGCCGCTGGTGTCGCTGATCCTCACCTCGCTGCAGGCGCCGAGCGAGTTCGGCGACATCGGCATGTACAGCTACGCGTTCCGCTGGGAGAACTACGTCGAGGTGATCGCCCAGTACTGGCCGCACATCCTGCGCTCGTTCGGCTACGCGCTCATCGCCACGGTCCTGGCGCTGCTGTTCAGCTACCCGCTGGCCTACTTCATCGGCGTCACCGCCCGGCGCTGGCCGCTGCTGCAAAGCCTGATGCTCGTGCTCGTGATCGCGCCGTTCTTCATCAGCTTCCTGCTGCGCACCCTGGCCTGGAAGCAGCTGCTCTCCGACGAATCGTTCCTCGTCACGTCGCTGAAGGCAGTCTCGCTGCTGGCCCCGGACGCCCACCTCACCGGCACCGCGTTCTCGGTGATCTTCGGTCTGACCTACAACTTCATCCCGTTCATGACCCTGCCGCTCTACACCACCCTGGAGCGCCTCGACCTGCGCTACCTCGAGGCCGGCAACGACCTCTACGCGAGCCGGTTCCACACCTTCCGCACCGTCACCATCCCGCTGTCGATGCCCGGCATCGTGGCGGGCACGCTGCTCACCTTCATCCCCGCGGCCGGCGACTACATCAATGCCAGCCGGGACTTCCTCGGCGGTGCGGACACCCAGATGATCGGCAATGTGATCGAGGCGAACTTCCTGGTGCTGCTGAACTATCCCGCGGCGGCATCGCTGTCGATCATCCTGATGACCGTGATCCTGGTGGTCGTGGGCGTCTACGTGAAGCGAAGCGGAACCGAGGAGCTGCTGTGACCCGTCTCTCGCTCGGCAAGTGGCTGCTGCCGCTGTACGCGGCGCTCGCGCTGATCTTCCTGATGGTGCCGATCGTGTACACCTTCATCTTCTCGTTCAACGACTCGCTGAAGTCCAACATCACCTGGCGCGGCTTCACCCTCGACAAATGGCTGAACGTCTGCGCGGTGCAAAACGGTGCCGTCTGCGAGGCCTTCGGCAACAGCCTGATCATCGGTCTGGCCGCCACTCTGATCGCAACGACCCTCGGCACGATGATCGCGATTGCCCTGGTGCGCTACCGGTTCAGGTTCCGGGCCGGCACCAGCCTGCTGCTGTTCCTGCCGATGGCCACCCCGGAGGTGGTGCTCGGTGCGGGGCTGGCCGCACAGTTCCTTTCGCTCGGCGTGCCCAAGGACATGTTCACGATCATCCTGGCGCACACGATGTTCTGTATCAGCTTCGTGGTGGTGACGGTGAAGGCCCGGGTCGCCGGCCTGGACCCGGCTCTCGAGGAGGCGGGTCGGGACCTGTACGGATCGCCCGGTCAGGTGTTCGCCCGGATCACCTTCCCGCTGCTGCTGCCGGGGATCCTCGCCGCCGCACTGTTGTCGTTCGCGCTGAGCTTCGACGACTTCATCATCACCAACTTCAACTCCGGGGCGGTGACCACGTTCCCGAAGTACATCTACATTTCGGCGTCACGGGGCATCCCGGCGGAGGCCAACGTGATCGCCTCGGCGGTGTTCATCCTGGCGTTGGTGATCGTCGTGACCGCGCAGGTCGCCGCCGCCGCCCGCGCCAAGCGCCGGGGCCGCCTCGGCTAACCCCGTTCCTCGTCGACGGGCGGGGAGGCGGCATCCGCCGGCGGGCCGTCGCCGTCACCGTCGGTGGCCGGCCTGGTGAACGGCACGGTGCCGAGAACCTCGGAGGACGTGCGCACCGGCCCGACCGTGCGTTTACGCAACGGGTCGCGGCGCAGGTCCACGTACAGGGACACGCACAGGCCGATGATGATCAGCACGAACGGGGTCGCGGCCAGGATCGTGAACGTCTGCAGCGCCCCCAGACCGCCCACGAACAGGAGCACCGCGGCGACGGCGCCGGTGAGCACCGCCCAGAAGATCACCAGCGGCTTCCATGGTTCCTTGCGGCCGCGACTCGAGAGAGTTCCGAGCACGAGGGCACCGGCATCCGCCCCGCTGACGAAGAACACCGCCGTGAGCACCATCACCACCAGGGCAGAGCCGATGAAGAACGGGTACTGCTGCAGGGCGGCGAAGAACCCGGCCGCCTCGTTGCCGGTGCCGGCGATGTCGATGCCGCCCAGCTGCAGATGCAGGCCGGCCCCACCGAACACGACGAACCAGAGGATGCTGACCGCCGTGGGCACCAGGAGCACGCCGAGGACGAATTCGCGGATGGTGCGGCCGCGGGAGATCCGAGCGATGAAGGTACCGACGAACGGGGTCCAGGAGATCCACCACGCCCAGTAGAAGATCGTCCAGCTGGCCAGCCAGTCGCTGCCGCCGAACACCGCCGAGTGGAAGCTCATCGGAACAAGATCGGCCAGGTACGCGCCGATTGCCGAGGGCAGCAGGTTCAGGATGAACACGGTCGGCCCGACCACGAAGACGAACACCACGAGCACGCCGGACAGCACCATGTTCGTGTTGCTGAGCCACTTGATCCCCTTGGCGAGCCCGCTCGCGGCAGAAAACACCACGCCCACCGTGAGCACGCAGATGATGATGATCGGCAGGGCGGTGCCAGGGTCGTCGGCGAACTCGCCGGTGGTCAGCAACGAGAAGCCGGCCGCGATCTGCAGCGCACCCAGCCCGAGGGACGTCGCCGAGCCGAACTTGGTGCAGATGATCGCCAGGATATCGATCGGCTTGCCCCAGCCCTTGGTCTCGATCCGCTCCTTGCCGAACAGGGCCTGGAACGGGGAGCTCATCAGGTTGCCGCGGCCCATCCGGTAAGTCGAGTAGGCCAGGGCGAGGCCGACAACCGAGTAGATCGCCCACGGATGCAGACCCCAATGGAAGAAGGTGTATGCCATCGCCGCGTTGGCGGCGTCCGGGCTGTTCGGCGCCGCGTCGACGAACGGCGGCGGGGATGCCAGGTGGGTGACCGGTTCGAAGACGCCGTAGAACATCAACCCGATTCCCATGCCGGCGCTGAACATCATCGATACCCAGGACAGCGTCGAGAACTCGGTTTTCTGCCCCTCGCGGGAGAGCGGGATGCTGCCGTACCGGCCGAACGCCAGCACCAGCGCGAAGACCACGAAGCCGGAGGCCCCCAGAATGAACAGCCAGCCCAGGTTGCTGGTGACCCAACCCAGGGCTGCTGACGCGCCGGCGCCCACAGCATCGGTGAAGAACACGCCGAGCAGACAGACCACCAGGATGATTCCGGCGGAGACGCCGAAGACTGTTTTGTCTACAGTGGCCCAGCCTGTGCGGGCGGGATCGTCGACCGCGTCCCCGAGCGCGGATTTGATGTCGTCGTCGGAAAAGCGTCTGGACATGGTGCTCCTTGCCGACCGAACAGGCTCCGATCAACTTTCATTGTGCACAATCAGTGGCGTAGTGGCGAAAGTAGTGGCCCGTGGTCTGAATCAACGGTACGTGGATTCAGGGGACATTACTATAGTGGCCGCTATGGCTAAACTCGATGAATCCGGAACCGCTGGGCCCTCTTTGTATACCGGTCGAGGTGATTCCGGACGTACCACCTTCGGTCGGCACGGCGTCGTGGCTAAGACCGATGTGCGCGTCGCCGCCTACGAGGAGTGCGACGAGGCCAATGCGCAGGTGAGTGTGGTGATGGCCGTCGGCAACCTGCCGATCGGGATCACGTCCACCCTGGCGAGCGTGCAGAACGACCTGTTCGACCTGGTCGCCGACCTGGCCGTGCCGCTGGATGCCGCCGAGCCCGCGACCGCGCGCATCCGAGAATCCCACCTGACCCGCCTGGAGCGGGCCGTCGACCATTTCGAGCCGGATGCCGCCGACCTCAGTGGCCGCGTGCTCCCCGGCGGCACCGTCGCCGCCTCGCTGCTCTACCAGGCGCGTGCCGTGGTGCGGCGAGCCGAACGGGCGGTCTGGGTCGCCGTCGAGGCGTATCCTTCAGCGGTCAATCCGCTGTGCGCACGCTACCTGAACCGGCTGTCGACACTGCTGTTCGTGCTCGCGCGGGGCGCGAACGCCGAGCACGGTGACGTGCAGTGGGCGCCGGAGGCGTCGGCGCTGGCGATGGCACAGGAAGACGGCGGTGCCGATGACGCGGCTACGGACGGAGCGAGCGAGCGTCCCTAGACGTAGCTGGCGCGGATCTGGCCGATCGGCTGGCCGCCACCGTGCACGGCGACCTTCAGTTCGGGGATGATCGCGTCGATGTCGGCCCGAGGCACGGCGCCGGCATCCGCCAGCAGGCTCAGCGCCACGACGGTGGCCGCGCGCAAGTTGCCGTCGAGGATCTTCAGCGCCACCGTGGTGCCGTTCTCGGCTGAGGCCACCATGATGCCCTCGGCCCCGCCCTTGACGAACAGGCCCAGGCGCTCGATGGCGATCGAGTCCGGCAGGCCGGGCCCGGCGATCACCCAACCGTTTTCCCGCACCGCCTCGGCCAGGAACCCGGCCTCACGGTAGATGGCGAACGGTGAGCTCGACTTCGACGTGGCGATGCGGGCGATGCCGCGGGCCAGGGCAGTCAACGACAGCGCGTGCACCGGGGCGCCGCAGCCGTCGATGCCGGTCGCGGCCGGACGCTCGCCGGTGAACCGTTCGACGACGTCGAGAATGCGCTTCTGCAACGGATGCTCGGGGTCCAGATACCCGGTGACCGGCCAGTGGTTCTGCACACAGGCCACGAGCATCGCCGCGTGCTTGCCCGAGCAGTCCGAGTAGATCGGGGCAGGGCCGGCGCCCTGGCGCACCAGGGAGTCGCGCGTGCCCGAGTCGCCCGGCCAGGTGGGCGTGCAACCGAGGTCGGCCTCGGAGAGACCGGCGCGGGCCAGCAGGCCGCGCACCAGGTCGGTGTGCTTCTGGGTGCCCGAGTGGCTGGACGTCGCGATCGCGGCATCCTCCCCACGCAGAACCACGCCGCTGGCCATGACCGCGATGGCCTGGAACGGCTTCATCGACGAGCGAGGGAAGACCGGTGCGTTGACGTCGCCGAGGGCGCGGAGCACGGCGCCGTCACTGCCGAGCACGACGGCGGCGCCCGCGTGGCGGGACTCGATGAAGCCGGAGCGTTCCACGACGGCCAGTTCGACGGCGTCGATCACTTCGATGGTTCCCGCGGTGGAAGGCGCTGCGGCGCCGAAGGCGGCAGGCGAGGTCGACGTCGTCACGATTACAGGGTCGCCATCGCGTCGTCGATGACCGACAGGGCGTCGGCCAGCAGGGCATCCGTCACGGCCAGGCTCGGCAGGAACCGCAGCACGTTGCCGTAGGTGCCGGCCGTGAGCAGCAGCACACCGTGCTGCGCCGCGTAGGCGGCGATCGCGGTGACCGCGGCGGCGTTGGGTGCCTTGGTCGTGGTCTGGGTGCCGGGCTGCACGAGTTCGATGGCGATCATGGCGCCGCGGCCGCGGATGTCGCCGATGATGTCGTGCTTGTCGGCCAGCGCGGTCAGGCCGGCGCGGAGGGTCTTCTCGATGCGCTGGCCCTCGGCGAGCAGGTTGTTGTTCTCGATGGCCTCGAACACCGCGATCGCAGCGGCGCAGGCGACGGGGTTACCGCCGAAGGTGCCGCCGAGCCCGCCGGGCTGCGACGCGTCGAGGATTTCGGCGCGGCCGGTCACGGCGGCCAGCGGCATGCCGCCGGCGATGCCCTTGGCCACCAGGACCAGGTCGGGCTCCCAGCCGAAGTGCTCACTGGCGAAGTAGGCGCCGGTGCGGGCCATGCCGCTCTGGATCTCGTCGGCGATCATCACGACGCCGTGCGCGGTGCACCACTCCTGCAGCAGCGGCAGGTAACCCTCGGCGGGAACCATGAAGCCGCCCTCGCCCTGGATGGGCTCGACGACCAGGCAGGCCAGGTCGCTCGCGCCGATGACCTTCTCCAGGTACGCGATGGTGCGGGCGGCGGCCTCGGCGCCGCTGAGGCCGTCGTGATACGGGTACGAGCTGGGGGCGTGGTAGACGTCGCCGGCCAGCGGGCCGTAGCCGGTGGCGTACGGTGCGGCCTTGTAGTTCATCGCCATGGTGAGCACGGTGCGTCCGTGGTACGCGTGGTCGAGCACCGCCACGGCGCGGCGGCCGGTGTACTTGCGGGCGATCTTCACACCGTTCTCCACGGCCTCGGCGCCCGAGTTGATCAGCACGGTCTTCTTGGCGAAGCTGCCGGGGGTGTGTGCGGCGAGCAGCTCGGCAACGCGCACGTACTCCTCGTACGGCGTGATGGTGAACAGGGTGTGCACGAAGTCGTTCAGCTGGCCGGTCGCGGCGGCGACGACGCTGGTCTCCGAGTGGCCGACCGTGGTCACGCCGATGCCGGCGCCCAGGTCGATGAACTGGTTGTCGTCGAGGTCGACGATGATGGCGCCGCTGGCCTTCTTGATGTAGACCGGCAGGGCGGAGCTGACGCCGGTGGAAACGGCGGCGAGGCGTCGCTGGTGCATCTCCGTCGATCGCGGGCCGGGGATGGCCGTCACGATCTTGCGTTCCTGGGTCACCGAGTAGACCGGGGACGAGGGGGCGGATGCGGCAGCAGAATCAGTCAGCGTGTCAGTCATGATCGCGCCAGTTTACCGCCCGCACCAGCGAGCGGCCGGGCCATTCCCTGCGAGAATTGCCAGTAAGCGTGAAACCCGAAGGAGACGCCATGATCGGTGCACATCACTATGCCGTGCAGATCCACTGGACGGGCAACCGTGGCACGGGCACCAGCAGCTATCGGGCGTACGGCCGCGACCATGTTCTCACCTCGTCGGGCAAGGAGCCGATCGCCGGATCGGCCGACCGCACCTTCCACGGCGACGCGGACCGGTGGAACCCCGAGGAGCTGCTGCTGGGAGCGCTCAGCCAGTGCCACCTGCTCTCGTACCTGCACGTGGCCGCCAAGCACGGGGTGGTCGTTGTCGGCTATTCCGACGACGCCATCGGCACCATGGCGCAGACGGCGGATGGCGGTGGCCACTTCACCGCCGCCACCCTGCGTCCCCGGGTCACCATCGCCGACCCCGACCAGGCGGAGCTGGCCCAGTCCCTGCACGCCGAGGCCGGCAAGGCCTGCTTCATCGCCGCGTCGGTCAACTTCCCGGTCGGCCACGAACCGGTCACCATCATCGCGGAACCGGCCTCGCTGCTCTAAGCGGAAGCCTTCGGGCCGAGTGTCGCGCCGGTGGCGGCGAGTGCCTCACCCAGCTTCGTTGTCGTCGTCACCGCCCGGTCCAGTTCGGTGCGCGTGAACCGCGTGGCCGTTTCCAGCTGGGCGGCGCAGATTGCGTCGTCGGCCGCACGAACCGTCGAGCGACCGGCAGCGGTCAGTCGGATGCGTCGCTCCCGCCGAGAATGCGGTGCCGGGTCCGGTTCCACCAGCCCGTCCGCCAGGGCGGCATCGACCAGCCGGCTGATGGTGGACTTCGTCAGGTTGAGGAGCGTGGCGATGTCCTGCTGTTTGAGGCAGTCGTTCTCGGTGTCAAGGGTGCGCAGCACTGCGAATTGGCTCAGATTCAGCCCGGTGGAGCGCCTGACTGCGTCTTCGGCCTGGCGGTCCAGCAGGGCGGCGCTGTGACGCAGGGCCAACCACCACTCGACGAACGGGTCGCTGTTCGTCGACGCGGCCGGCTGGGCTGGCCGGTCGATCGGCCCTGGACCCTGGGGTGCGGCTGCGCTGTTCGTCACCGGGCCAGTCTACGCCGCGGGTGCCCCGAAACAGTTGCTCATCGAATGGTTGCGTGCGGAACGGTTGCGCGTGTAACGTTTGCCGTATGCGAACACTCTTCATCATCGATCATCCCTATCAGGGCAGCTTCTCCCGAGCACTGTTGGCGGCGGCGATGGCCGGCGCGGAGCAGGCCGGTCATGACGTCGACCTCATCGACCTCGCCGCCGACAAGTTCAACCCGGCCATGACGGCGCCGGAATTGAACGCGTGGCGATCGGGGGAGTCGCTGGATCCACTCGTGCTCGACTACCAGGCCAAGCTCGGCCGGGCGGACCACGTGGCCTTCGTCTTCCCGATCTGGTGGATGAACATGCCGGCTGGCACCAAGGGATTCCTCGACAAGGTGCTGCTGCCCGGCGTCTCCTACGACGAGCCCAAACCGGGCGGCCGGCTGGTGGGGCGTTACGGGTCGCTGGCCTCGGTCACCGTGCTGACCACCAGCACCACGCCGACGCTCTGGTACCAGCTGTTGTTCGGGCGTCCCGCGGTGCGGGCGCTCTTCGCCGGCACGTTTGGGCTGATCGGCGTGCGCAGGCTCCGGTGGCTCAGCCACGGCAACATCTCCCGCTCCGACGCCGCCACGCGCACGGCCTGGTTGCGCCGAGCCTCCCGCCGCTTCGCCGGGCTGGCCTGACCGGCTGCCCCGCCACGCCCGCACAAACGCCCCCGCCCAAACCGCGAAAGCGGCCCAGCGGCTGCCTCCGCAAGCGGAGGTGACCACTGAACCGCTTTCGCGATGTGCAGCTCTTACTTCTGGGTGGCCGCGAACAACGTGAGGGCCTCTTCGAGTACCGAGGCGGCATCGTCGATGAGGGCTTCGGAGATGACCACAGACGGCATGATCCGCAGCACGGAGTCCCAGCTGCCGGCATCCAGTGCGATGACGCCATTGGTGGTGGCGTGCTTGAGCACGAACGCGAGCGCCTCGGGGAACGGCTTCTTGGTGCCGGGGTGAACGAGCTCCACACCGAACATGGCGCCCTTGCCGCGCACGTCGCCGACGATGTCGAACTTGTCGGCCCAGTCGCCGATACGGGCCCAGAGGGCCTTCTCCACGCGCTTGGCCTCGTCGAGCAGGTTGTCGCGCTCGATGATGTCGAACACGGCCAGGGCCGCCGCGGTCGAGACCGGGTTGCCGCCGAAGGTGCCGCCGATGCCGCCGGGCTGCACGGCATCCATGATCTCGGCGCGGCCGGTGACGGCGGCCAGTGGGAAGCCGCCGGCGATGCCCTTGGCGGTGGTGACCAGGTCGGGCACCACGCCGTGGTGCTCGATGGCGTACCAGGCGCCGGTGCGGGCGATGCCGGCCTGGATCTCGTCGGAGACGAAGACGATGCCGTTCTCGGTGCAGAACTCGCTCAGGCGCTTGAAGTAACCGGGGGCGGGGATGACGATGCCGCCGTCGCCCTGGATCGGCTCGACGAAGAACGCCGCGATCTCTGACGCGCCGATGTGCGTCTGGATGTAGTCGATCGTCTTTTCGGCGGCTTCCTCGCCGGACAAGCCGTCCTGGTAGGGGTAGCTGGTGGGCACGCTGTAGATCTCACCGGGGAACGGGCCCATGCCCACGCGCTCCGGCCACGGGCGGTAGGTCATTGCCATGGTGAGGTTGGTGCGGCCGTGGAACGCGTGGTCCAGGCTCACTATGGCGCGGCGACCGGTGTACTTGCGGGCGATCTTCACCGCGTTCTCCACGGCTTCGGCTCCGGTGTTGACCAGGATCGAGTGCTTCTCGAAGTCACCCGGGGTGATCTCGGCGAGCTTCTCGGCGACGCGCACGTAGTTCTCGTACGGGGTGACGGTGAACAGCGTGTGGGTGAGCTTGCCGGCCTGCATGGCGGCGGCCGCGGCGACCTCCGGGTTGGCGTGGCCGATGGTGGTCACGCCGATGCCGCAACCCAGGTCGATGATCTGGTTGCCGTCCACGTCGACGAGGATCGCTCCCGCGCCATGGTCCATGTAGATGTTGGCGAGGGTGCCCGCACCACGAGACACGGCGCGAACGCGTCGTTCCTGCAGCGCGATTGACCGTGGGCCCGGGAGGGCGGTGACGAGCTTGCGCTCCTGGCTGACCGAGAAGGAAGAAGACATGCCCCCCAGCTTACGGAGGTCGGCTGGGTGGGCGCCCCGCACCGCCAGGCAGCTGGGCATTCGTGCACGGCGACTGCGACAGGCCCTCGGGAGCGGGCGTTTCGGTGTGGCTACGCTCCACCGTCGTCGTCGGTGCGCAGGGAGCGGATCATGCTCTGCAGGATGTTGTGCGCGCCGGACTGCTCTTCCTGTGTCATGCCGCCCAGCATCCTCACCTCGACGGATCGGACCGCAGCGGTCGCCTTCTCGAGGCTCTGTCGACCGCGTGGCGTGAGCTGCGCGGGAAGGACTTTCCCGACCCGAGCCTCCGCCGGGCGGGTCACGTATCCGTCTCGTTCCAGGGTTTGCAGCAGCACATTCATCGATTGCCGTGTCACGAACGCTCCTCGCGCCAGCTCGGAATTGGACAGGCCGGGGCGCTGTGCGAGCAATTCGAGGCAGGAGTAGTGCGTCACGGTCATCCCGAGCGGACGCAATACTGCCTCCATGGCAGCGCGAAGGGCGCTCGACGCCTCTTTGAGCAGGTAGCCCAGTGACGTCTCCAGGTTGATTCCGTCTTGACTCATGTCAGTATTTTGACATACATTGATATGTGTCAGCTAACTGACATTGACGTAAACAGAAAGAAGTATCCCCATGCCCGTCACCGGCCCCGACTTCATCTCCCTTCAAGCACGTGATCTCGCCGCGTCGCAGGCGTTCTACGAGCAGTACCTCGGCCTCGTCCGCTCGCCGGCGGGCCCGCCCCACGCCGTCGTCTTCGAAACGGTCCCGATCGCGTTCGCGCTTCGGGACATCGTTCCCGGCACCGATCTCGCGTCCGTTGCCCAGCCCGGCATCGGGGCCGCGATCTGGCTCCACGCCACCGACGTCCAGGCCATCCACGACGCTCTCGTCGCCGACGGCCACACGATCGTCTCGGCCCCGATCGACGGCCCATTCGGCCGCACCTTCACCTTCTCCGACCCCGACGGCTACCAGGTCACCCTCCACGACCGGGCGTAGGGCGCCGAACGCCGCCGCCCGGCTTGTGACCCGCAAACGGGCGGCGCGCTGACGAATCTGCGGAAAACGAGAATTCGCCCGAACTTCCGCGCCCTCAAATCCCTGGCATGGTGAAATCTCCTATGACCACTTCGCACGTGATTGCAGCGAATTGCTGTGCCGCGGACACTACGTAGTATGAGCGTCTCTGACGAAGCTGACTGGGCTCGCGTAGTAGCAGGCGAGGGTGACGCTTTCGGGCGCATCTTCGACCGGCACCGCGACCGAGTTCGTCGTCATGCCCTGGGACTTGCCCCATCAAGAAGCGAGGCGGAGGACGTCGTCTCCCTCACCTTTCTCGAGGCGTGGCGCAAGCGGGAGAAGATCCGGTTTGTCGACCAGTCGATACTGCCGTGGCTGCTGAAAACTGCCACCTACACGTGTCTGAACATGGCCCGCTCGGAGAGACGTCATCGGGTCGCGCTGAGCAAGCTTCCGGCTGCCGACCCGAGTTGGGATCCCTCGGAGATTGCAGACGACGGTGCAGTGTTCGCCGCGATGCGGCGTCTGACAGCCCATCACCAAGAGATCATCACGCTGTGCGTGCTCGAAGAGCTGTCTGCTGAGGACGTCGCCTCCCTGCTGGGGTTGCGGGCATCTTCGGCTCGATCTCGGCTGTCCCGTGCGCGAGCGCGTCTGCGAGAAGAAATGCTTGAACCGCGACCGCGCGGTGTCCGATCGGAGGGTGTGCCCAATGCCTAATGAAGCAACGAGTCGGGATCAGATGCAGCGCCGTATGCTGGTTGCTCTCGCTGACTCGGCGTCGCTCACGCGTCGACGCCCGAGAACGGTGGCCGCGCTTGCGGTCTTCGCCATTTCGGGGGCTCTCACCGGCGCAGCGGTATCCGCTGCTGCCGCCGTGACCAGCGCGAAGCCGGCCAGCATCTCGTACCAGGCCCCGACGACCGCAATGCTTTCCGCGCTAGTGCCCGGCGATACGCAACTTATCGGCGAGCCGTTCGGCATCGAGGCCGGAGCCGGCCCGGCGACTCTCAACGTCGGTCCGATGCCGGAAGGTGCTACCGAACTCTTCGTCTCGTTTGGTTGCATTGGTGTGGGGACATACCTCACCTCGACCGACGGTGTGGTGACGAGCACCCACTCCTGCAACGGCCCCAATCTGAGTTCTGGGGGTGGGCGCACTGTGACCGGCCCTGGACCGCACACCATTAGTGTCGCCGGAGAGGGCCAATACGTGCTGTGGGCCTCCTGGTCTGCTCCGGCAGCTCTGCCCCCGGCTTCTGCGGAACAGTCCGCGGCGATGGCCGATGGCACCGTGATCGAAGCGGAGTATCGCGAGGGGTTCGCGCGCTATCAACGATGCATGACGGACGCGGGTTATCCCGTCGGTGTGGCCGACTCTCCAGGACCGCTGATCAGCTACTCCAACAGCGGTGCCGCTGTCGATTCAGGCAGCGAAGGGGCCTGCTACGCCGCCGAGTTCGAATTGATCGACATGGCCTGGCAACAATCAAACTTGTGAGCTCGATGCACGAGAGCGGCCTCCTGCCCTGAGGGATGACATGTCCCCTGCGCGTTCGTTGTGGCGGTGCCCGTGCTCGAGGGAGCGGCCCCACGCTGTTCCCGCCAGGATTAGTGCGATGCCGATGTATCCAGCGAGGGCCACGGTGTCACGAGCGATCGTGATTCCGACGATTGCCGCCCAGATCGGCTCAGTTCCGAGGAGGAGGCTCACTCTCGATGGCGAGGTGCGCCGAACCGCCCAGGTTTGCACCAGGAACGCGAAGACTGTGCACGCGAGAACGAGGTAGATGAACAGGACCGCACGTCCAGGGTCGAGGTTGGCAAGGAAGTGCGGGATCGAATCGCCGTAGAACAGTGACGCCGCCGAGAACAGTGTCGCGCAGGTGGCCAGTTGCACCGTGGTGAGGTGAAGCGAGTTCATCGGTGTGTTGCCGGTGAGGCTGAACATCGAGGTCACGTGGATGGCGCGAATGATTGCGGCGCCGAGGATGAGCAGGTCGCCGAGGCTCGGCGCCTGGAAGACGCCGTCGCTGGCGAGCAAGGCGACTCCACTGATTGCAATCATGGCGGCGAGGAAGAACCTGCCGGGCAGGCGGCGGCCGGACACCGCGGAATCGAGAATCGGGGTGAACACGATCGTCAGGCTGATGATGAGTCCGGCATTCGTGGCCGACGTGTTGGCTATCCCGAAGGTCTCGAATGCGAACACGGCCGCCAAGACCATCCCGAGTATCACGCCCGCTCGCAGTTCCGCCGCGGTGATCCGGTTCCGCCGAGCGGCCACAATCGCCGCCATGAGGGAGGCAGCCAGCAGCATCCGTAGCGCGAGGAGTGCCACTACGGAATGTGGCGTGACGAGTTCTTTCGCCACGAGGTAGGTCGATCCCCACGTGGCGGCGACCAGGAGCAACAGCAGGTCGACGTGGAATCGGCTGAATAGAGCAGGCATTCCACCATCGTCCGGTTGGCCGCCACGTAAGACAAGAGAGGAGTTTTGTGCCGAATGCTTTAGTTTGAACTTATGGAACTGGGTCAGCTGCGCGCGCTGAGGGAGCTGGGCGACCGGGGCAGCATTGCCGCCGTCGCCGCGGCCCTGTACGTCACGCCATCGTCGGTATCGCAACAGATCACCGCTCTGCAACGTCACTCGGCCGCTCCGTTGACGTTCAGAGACGGCCGGCGGACCGCGCTCACCGACGCCGGGCGTGCCCTGGCGATGGCGGCGATCGACGTGGAAGTGGCGCTCGAACGCGCCCGACAGGCGGTGGCACTTTTCCAAGGCGATCCGCTGGGCACCGTTTCAGTGGTGGCCTTCCACAGTGCGGGCCTGGCCGTCTTCGGTCCGCTGGTAACCGCGTGCGCGAGTCCTGAGCGGCCCGACGTCCGGCTGAGCGATTTCGATGTGGCTCAAGAAGACTTCCCCCTTCTCACGGCCGATCATGATCTTGTCCTCGCACACAGGCTGGTCGGTAGCCCGTCGTGGCCGGGGTCGGTGCGTGTTGAACCGCTCCTGTACGAGCCCCTGGATATCGCTGTCCGACGCGATCACCCACTCGCGGCGAAAGCCGCGATCGAACCCGCGGATCTTCACGATGAGGCGTGGGTCGCGGTGCACGAAGGCTTCCCGCTCACGCAGGCTCTCTCCGTCATTGCGGGAATCGGAGGGAGTGAAACACGCATCCTGCACCGGATCAACGAGTTCTCGGTTGCTGCCGCAGTTGTCGAAGCGAGTGGTTGCGTGGCGCTGATGCCCCGGTACACGACCGACTTGGGCGACCACCCGGAGTTAGTCCTTCGTCCGCTCGCTCAACCCGGCCTGGGACGGCACATCGACTGCCTGGCTCGACCTGAAACTCTTGAGCGCAACAACGCGAAGGCAGTCCTGGCGCAGATCAGGGCGATAGTCACGACGCTCAGCCGCTGAGACTCAGGGTCGGTGTCTACTGGGTCAGCGAGGTGGCAATGGCCTGCAGTGCCGTGACGTGGCGGGCGAAAGCCGATCGTCCCGCTGGGGTTAGTCGCACCCAGACACGGCGCCGACCGGAACGGGTCGCGTGCAGTTGTTCAACGTATCCAGCCGCGACTAGCGCTGCAATCTGCTTGCTCAGCGCAGAGTCGCTCACTTCCAGGGCACCGCGGAGGACGGCGAACTCTTCCTTGGTCACCGGTTGCAGGAGTGCGCAAATACGCAGGCGCTGGATGGGGTGGATGGCTGGGTCCAGCCCAGTTTCCGCTTCTACGGATCTCTCACTCGACACGATCGCTGACCACCCGCGCCCAGTTCCGGTCCATGCGTGGCCCACCGACAACAGCCACGGTGAAAAGGAGAACGGCAACAACAGGCGGGAGCCACCACCAACCGTGCGCGTTGTAGAGAGCCGTGTTGAGACCACCGAGGACGCCTGCAAGGAGGGCGAAGCCGATGAGCGGCAGCCACATCGTCCCGGTCAGTTTGATATTCCGGACCGTGGAGGGCTGTTTCCAAGAAGCAAAGAGGCCGATGGTAATCAACAGCACCGGCGCCGCGATTAAGGTGACAATCGGAGACCAGCTCAGGCCGAGCGGGATCACGGCGAATACGGCGAGAAACAGGCCCACCATGGTCCAGTATCGACGTGGACGCTGCAGCCGTCGAACGTTCGCTTCCCGCACGTCGTCTAGGGCGCCGAGCGCTGCGTGGACGTCACTATCCGAGACAGGCTTCTGATTTTCCATATTGGAAAGTGTACTGCTAGCTTTCCCGGCTGGAAAGTCAGCAACGGAGAGGGCCTGTTTTCGGGCGGCAGTGCGGCCCGTGGCTGGGGAGTGCGTCAGGTGGCGAATGCGTCGGAGGCGGAGCAGATGGCTTCGGTCGTGAGGGGTCCGCCGTGCCCTTCAGACTCGATGATGACGAGCTCGCTGGCCGGCCATGCTTGGTTCAGCAGCCAGGGCGTGACGGCCGGCCCGCTCACGTCGCGTCGGCCGTGGATCAGGACCGCGGGGATGCCGGCCAGCTCCTCGACCCGCTCGAGGATGGCCGTTCCGCCGCTTGGCAGGAAGCCGTCGTGAGCCCAGTAGTGCGTCACCAGGGTCGCGAAGACGAGGCGTCGGACGGGGTCCTCATGCAATGGCCCCGGGCGCCAATTCGGGTCCAATGAAATGTGCACCGACTCCCAGTCATCCCATTCCTGTGCCGCCCGATCGCGGTCGTCGTCGTCGCCGAGGGCCAGCCGTCGGGCGTATGCCTCCACGACTCGTTCCCCGGGCCGACGACAGGACTGAGCATCCAACCGTGCCCACGCCTCCGGGAAGAGCCGCCCGACGGTTTCGGTGATCCAGTCGACCTCCGCCCGGCTGGTGGTTGTCACCGCGGCCAGAATCAGCTCGGTGACCCGGTCGGGATGCGCGAGGGCGTAGGCGAGCGCGAGGGTCGTGCCCCACGAGATCCCCGAGACGAGCCACCGCTCCACATCCAGGTGAGTCCGCACGGCCTCGATGTCGGCAATGATCGCCTGGGTGGTGTTCGACGGAAGCTGATCGAGGGAGTCGATGACGAGGGGGCGGCTGCGTCCGCATCCGCGCTGGTCAATGCCCACGATCAGATACCGCTCCGGATCGAACCCGCTCCGGTAGCCGCCTGCGCCTAATCCGCTCCCCGGACCCCCGTGCAGGAACAGCGCCGGTTTGCCCAGCGGGTTGCCCGAGAGCTCCCAGTAGACCTGGGTGTGGTCGGGCATTGTGAGCAGCCCGGTATCGAAGGGCTGGAGCGGTGGGTACGGCACGACCATGAGCCTACGAGAGAACTCTGCAGCAACCGTTCGTAGGTCGTCCCGGCCAGCGGTCCGATGCTGTGTCGCTAAATGCGTGAGCCCTGAGGAGGCCTCAATGAGTCGTCGGCGCATCACCCTTGCTTCGTTGGCGTTGGCCGGTGCCCTGGCCCTGGCAGGTTGCAGTGCAGGCACCCAGACTGCTCCGTCCGCGACGCCAGCATCCGCGGGGTCTACGACTGACACCATGACGTGTACCGGCTTCAATGACGTGCTGACGATTGCCGCGAATGCCGATGCTGGTCTTCGCGATGGTCGAATGGCGGCTCAGGAACAGCAGGGTTGGTACCGACTGGCCGTGCGTGTACTGGATGGCGTGCCAACCCGTGGGGAGGGCGCGGTCAGTGACGCAGCTGCGGTGCTGAAGAACGCAGCGCCGGCGATCGACCTCGGTGCCATGGGAACGACCGGCATCGGGTCCGCGGAGTGGAACAGCGGCCTCGAGGAGCTGTCTGCCGCCTGCACCGAGGCGGATGCCGAGACGGCCGTTGAAATGTTCACCGGCGGCTGATCAGGTGCTTGTGGCCGTGAGGTCGATGCCGCGTGATCTGCTGGCAGTCCAGACAAGCGCGCCAGCGGCGATGATCGCCGCAAGCAGCCCGACAATGTGGACGGTGAGCGAAGCGATACCGCGTTCGGGGAGGAGGAACCCGTATGGAACCCACCCGTCGGTCACGCCGCGGATCAGGACCGCGGTCAGCCACAGAATCGGGTAGGGGAGGAGCATCCAGAGTCTTCGCCAGGGCAAGCGCGGGCGGTCGCCGATGAGTAGCCAGTCGAGCGCGACGAGGAGCGGGAAGACGACGTGGAGGAGGGCGCTCACCCAGGGCGGTGCGGACCCTGTTCCCGGGACGAGAAGGTTGTAAATCACCGCGACGACGAGCAAATATGCCGTGGCGATTCCTCGCAAGAAGGTCAGCGAGACAGGGACGCGTCGGCCGCCAACGATAAGTACCCCGGTAGCGAGCAGAACGAGGCTAGTGAGCAGACTCGTCTGGTTGGTGAAGTATCCGAAGTAGTCGAACGGGTTGCCGTCTCCGACAGCAATGCGCACGGCGTAGAAGTAGACGAGAACAGCCGTGATCAACAGGCCGCTGGCTGCACGGCCGATCCCCACCAGGGCTGCCCTCGGGTGGAGCGCTGCGTCAGACGTCACAAGCGACAGCCTAACGAGGGCGGACACTCACCAAGGAAGACCGAGGGCGAATCCACCGGAGAACAAGACCGTGCCGAGGCCCAGCAGCGCGAGTAGGCCGAGAGCGATACATGCGGGCGTCGCCAACCAGCCGCGCAGTTGTGGCCGTTTGGAGACAAACGGAACAGCGAGTGGAGGTACCAGCATCAAGCCCCCGTCGAGCGCAGCCGGTGCGAGCCTCACAGCGGGAGCTGGACACGGTCCGACGAGCGAACACCTGGTCGGGATGCCCTGGGCCAGGGCTAGGACCCTGGGCGCCCGATTGTGCTCGGTTCGTTACGTCGCTCCTGCATTGGACGTGTGCTTCCCCGAGAATCGGACTACATTGATAATCGATAACATCGAGAATCAATAAGGGGAGCATTGTGGCCAACGAGAGTGTCTTAGAGAGTCGGCCACTTCGCGAGCGACCACGAGTATTTCGGGTGGTCAGAGCCGTGCTCTTGATCGTCGCCACCTATACGGTTATCGGTGACATAGCTCAGGCGGTTGCAATCACAACCGGGCACGCGACTATCGCCCTCGGCGGCTCCGACGGCCGACTCCCGCTGAGCTACCTTCCTCAGTTGTTGCAGGCTGACCTTCGAGAGGGTGCAAGTGGCACTCTCGCGGACGCCCCAATCTCTCTGCGGCTCCTGTGTGCGCTGCCGAATCTGATTCACGCCGCGACGATTGTGCTTGCGACGGTTTATCTCCTTCGCGTTCTGCGTGGGATCGCGCAAGCACAACCGTTCGACCCGTTTGTGCTCACGAGCTGGCGACGACTTAGCGTCGCGCTCATCGTCGGTGGGGTGGTCCAATCCCTGGCGGATACGGCGGCGATGGTCTACCTCAGCTCTCGCATTGGATTGCTCTTCGGCGCCGGCCATGTCGCTGAAGCCCAGAGGGTCGAGTTCCTCGGTGGGGATTACGAAACGATTGGGACCAACACCCCACAATGGCAGGTCGCCGTCATTGTGGCCGGTCTGGTTGCCCTAGCCCTCACCGCTGCGTTCCGGGCCGGAGCCCGTCTTGAGAGAGACGTCGACGGTGTTGTCTGACCCGGACAACGACCCTGGCGTCACCCACCGCATTGTGTGTCACTTGGACGCGGCGCTCCTCAACAAGGGGATGACGCTGACAGAACTGTCTGCTCGCACTGGAATTACGATGGCGAATCTCTCCATCCTGAAAAACAACCGCGCCAAAGCTATTCGATTCACCACCCTCACCCTCATTTGCGATGCCCTAGACACCACTCCACAAGACCTTTTCTCTATCGCAGGGGGTTGAGTCGCCAGCGATACGCTCGAGCGCATGGAAGTAACGATGGTCGTTAAACCCAACACGCACTGGGTCAATGGTTGGTTTCTGCGACTGGGTGCCCGAGCGGTTGTTCGAGTCGACGGTGTCGAGTACGCAGCGCGCTGGGGGTGGCCGGTGGTCATCGAGGTCGGCGTTGGCAGCAATCTGGTTGCGGTTGGCGCTCGCTATCGTGGCACGCGTCCGCTGCTGGGCGCTTTGGATACCCGAGTGACTGCGAAGGCGGCCGACCGCGTCTTCGTTGAAGCTCGCAGTGGCTTCTTCAACCATCAGCCGTTCGCCGTCACGACCATGAGCACGTCGTCTCCGTGAGATTCGGGGAGCACGCCCGAAGGGTCGCTGGATCTCCCCGTTGAGAGGGTCGTTCGGACAACGTGCGTGCCACGGCGGCGAGGGATGCCAGGGTGGAGCAATGGGGATTCGAGGCAGAGCGGGAGTGGCGGGAGCGATCGTGGCGACGGTGCTACTCGTGGGCGGATGCGCGGGCACGGCGAGCGATGCGCCGGCTACCCCAAGCCCGACACGCACGCAGCCGCCCCGCATCCAGGATCTCGTGACGCCGAGCCCAACACCGACGGCCCCTCCGACGGCGGAGCCGGTGGCTCAGACCGTCGACGCCGGCGTCGTTGCGGAGGGCTCCTCCGCGACGGTTTCCGGAGCCGGGCCCTCGAACATCACCTATCAGCGCCAGGGCGAATTCGTCGTCGTCATTGAGCTTGACTGCTCGGCCTGTACCGGTGCAACAGTCGTGACCGCGCCGGGGCGCATGTCGCCCCTCGGTGAGGCGGCGGCACCAATGCGCGGATCGTTTTTGATGGACGTCTTCAAGGATGACCCCGTCAACCAGATGCTCATTGTGCAGGCGGAGGGGGCGTGGACGGTGACGCTGCAGAGCTGGAACGACGTGTCGTATGTATCCGGCCCGCAGTCTGGCACCGGTCCGGTGGTGCTGTTCTTCTCCGACGACGTTTCGCGAGTGACTGTCGACTACACGCCCGCCAACGCCGATGACTCGTTCTCGGGACGGGTGTTCACCACATCCGACACCCCTCAGATGTTTGGCGACTCCGTCGCGTTCTCCGAGGTGTTCGACGCCGACTTGCCGGGAATTATGGCGATCAAAACCCAAGGCACCTGGACGGTCACGCCGACGCCTTAGCGGTGCGAACACCAGTTCCTAGGTGTGCGGCTTGGGCACCAGGCACCCTGGCCGATGCTGCGCTGAGTCTGCGTCTGTTCGCGGCGTTGCCGTCGTTCGTGCACGCCGTCACTATTACGGCGGCAGCGGTTCTCCTCATCGGGATTCTGCACCGGGTGTCGCTCGGGCAGCCGTTTTCCCCAGGAGTGCTGGTGCGCTGGCGCTGGCTGACGATCGTTCTGCTGGGAGGCGGTGTCGTGCAGGCGCTTGCGGACACCGGGGCCAACCTCTACCTGAGCACGCATCTCGGCTTCTTTAGTGCCAGATACGACTCCCAGGAGGCTGCGATGTTCCTGGGCGGGGACTACGCCGGCATCAGCGCCAACGCCCCGCAGTGGCCCATTCCCATTCTGCTCGCCGGGGTGGTCACGCTGGCACTCGGTGCGGCTTTCCGTGCGGGCGCCCGGCTGGAAGTGGAGGTCGATGGTGTCGTCTGAGCACCTCCCCGCCGTACCCCACGGTGATTCGGGCACCGATGCACGTGTCCAGCGCATCCGTTGCCACCTCGATGAGGTACTCGTCGACAGAGGGATGACTCGCACCGAGCTGGCGGCCCGTACTGGCATCACGATTGCAAATCTGTCGATCCTCAAGAACAACAGGGCCAAGGCCGTGCGCTTCACCACTCTCACGCTGATCTGTGAAGTGCTTCAAGCGCAACCGGCTGAACTCTTCACATTCGCGCCGCAAGAAGTCGGGTCCGTATCTCGAATGTGATGATGGCGTAGGGCAGGTGAGCACCCGCCACCGATGCTCGGCAAAAGCCATCCTGACCGACCCGGAGTCCGTCGATAATTTCGCACCCGATTTGTCAAACGGGTTGGGGATTGGGGACGCGCTCTAGCCGGGTCCGATCCACGTTTGGCCGGGCCCACCAACGCAGTCAAAGACCTGCAGTTGTCTGCCGTCGGTGCTGTCTCCGAAGTCGAGGTCGAGGCACCGACCAGAGGCCTGGTTCAACAATGCCCCATCGACTTGCGCCCACACTTGACTCGGCGCCCCGGTGCACGCTCCCGTTGACACGAGCGTGTTATTGGCAGTCTGACCGGCAGGAATTTGCAGGCACAGCCCGAAGACAGTCAGCGAACCGTTGGCATTGCTCGTCCACGTCTGTTGGGGCGAACTATTGCAGGTCCAAATCTGCACATTACTCGTCGCTTCGTCACGATCGACACAACTTGAACTGGTGCTCCAGGAGATGCGACTGGTAGCCGAGCTCGCGACTTTGACAACGTTCGAGTTCGTTGCTGGCGTGCCGGTATTTCCCACTCTGTCACTCGTAACGTACTGGTACTTATAACAGGTGCCGCGGACAGTCCTGTCCGTGAACGGCGAGGTGGGGTTGGTGCCGTTGGTGACTGTCGTGAAGCTGCCAAAAGTGCCGCATGTCGACTCCGTGAGCGGCGCGCTCGCGCGTTGCAAGAGCCGGTCGCTGATTCCTGAGCCGTCGTCGGTCCCAGTGGTAAATGAGATGGGTACTGACGTAGACGTCGATTCGGTGCCGTAGGTCACCGTGCCGACCGTAGGTGCCGTGGAGTCCGGCACCAGGGGCAGAAGAGAAACCACCGCGTTGCCCGCCACGTCCCTGCCGGCAATCGATATTGAAGGATTTGAGGTAGTTCCGACGCTCCAAGTGAATGAGTTCGAGACGAACGGGCCGCCTGCCGGAATGGACACTGTGGACCCAACGTGGGTCCACCCTGTGGCGAGGCCGCCGAGGCTGCTTGTACTCGATGCCGGCCCGGACCCTGCGTCCGTCACCGCGTTGGTCACTGTCAAAGTGCCCGCGACTGATCCGCGGTAGTAGACCGAATTCGCACCTAGCCAAGAGTTCGAACCTGAAATGCTCACGTCGTTGGAGGGCGAGATGGAGTCTGTTGAGACGGTCGCGCTCTTGGGGCTTTCTGCGCCGGTCCAGTCGGTCGCGACCCTCGGGATGACCGAGTAGGTCCAACTGCCGGACGGCACGGATGTCTCTATGCACGTTGTTTCAGTGACGGTGCCCGAGCAGCCCCCGAGTGCTGACTGTTCGACGAGGGTTGTCGAGTTGAAACGTTTGACCGTGTAGCCCGTGACTGCTTGGCCGCCCGAAAGGGTGCTCGCCGGCCATGAAACTGTAATCGAGGTAGGCCCGCTCGCGGTGGCAGCCGGAGTCTGGCCTGCGCTGACCGTCGATGCTGCGCTCGTGCCGTAACCTCCCGGGACAGATGACACCGACCAAGAAGCCCACACCGGCCCAATGCCGAATGAAACGACCATCGCCGTAGCGACGAATACGCTCGCGACGATGCCTCCGCTGAATCGCCTGGTAGCAGGGCGATGTTTGTTGAGCGTCATGGTCCTACCGCCAAATAGACGGTAAACGTGGCTCCCTGGCAGGCGCTTGCGGCGGAGGCGCTCATGGTGAGCGCATTCGTCAGCGAAATAGACAACGACCCATCGACACCGCTTACCTGGGCAGGAATGGTCCACCCCGAGGGGTTGGGCGGCGGCGTAAACGACAGCGTCGAAAGCGCGCAGCCTACGTGTCCAGCGTCAACTGCGAATCCGCCGGTGCCAACGGACGTATCGAGCGTGAACGATCCGACGATTACCGGTGCCGTGTCGGGATTGGAGACGACGAAGGACACGGCGGTCGATGATCCGGGATAGAGACTGTCCGTCGCGGCCGTTCCCGAGATCGTCAGGGAGGCCGTCGTGCCTGTGGAGGCACTCCCCGAACCTCCACCGCTTGCGCTCCATTGCGCGAAAGCGCTGCTGCCGCCCAACACCAACATGGATACGAGGCCCGCCGTGAGCAGGACCGAAGTGCGGCGCGAGAGCATTACCCCTCCGTCGCTTCTGATGTGAACGCTAGTTCCAGCGAAGCGTCCTTGCATCCGTCTTGATTGTGGGATGAGTTGACCATGCTGACCATAGGCCAAGCGGTCGAAGGGATGGAAAGCTCTTCAAGGGACATGGAACGCCCGGCGGGGACTTTCATCGTCGGCAGGGCGTCGGCTTGTGCGATGTCGAAATCGAGAATGCCGCACGGCAACGCTGTTGTTGCACGAGGTGCAACAACGCGAGTGATCGACACCTGAAGATCAGAAATGCTGATCGCGAATGGCTGTGGGTTGGAAAAGGTAATGATGATTGCCGATGAGGATCCCGGTTGCACTGAAACGGAGGTGACTCCCGAGATCCCGAAATGAGCCCCACCGCCAACCCCACCCGCGCGCGAGGTCCCGTCAATTACCTCGATGGGAGCGTCCGATTGCGGATGGGTGAGAATCCACGCCCCCAGGAGACCACCAACCAGCAGTACGCCTGCGGGCGCGATCAGGTGCGCGAGCCTCGTACTCTTGTGGTTTCGATTGGACAAATAGTCTCCGTGGGCAGAGCAAGGGGCGGGCGAACGGGGGAGACCCCCGCCGCCCGCAAGACCAATGCGCGTTAGGCGATCGTGTACTCGAGGTTGACCGTCGCGCCCTGGCAGCCGTCTTGGTTCACGTCAGCCTTGTTGTTGAACGCGAGTGTTGCGCCGGTCCAAGCCCCGACTGCGGTCCCGGAAGCGACCTCAACACCGACAGGCATCACGGCATTGACGAGGGTGTAGTCGTCGACCGCGCAGGTGTTGCCGGCAAGTGGCGTAACGGACTCAATGCTCGCGGTGACCGAGGCTACGTAAATGGCGCTGTCGTCGGTGTTGGTGAAGTCCCCGGACAGAACCTGCGCCGTCCCTCCCGGCCGAAGGTCTGCTATGGCGCTTGTCTGGTTGGCCGAGATTACTCCGGTCACGGTGCCGGTTTCTGCCGAACCGGTGCCGGACCCGGTTGTGGTCCAGTATGCAAATGCTGCTCCGCCAACTCCAACCAGGGCCGCGGCGATCACAATGACAGCAATGTTTTTGGTGCGTTTGTGGATGGTGTATCCCCGATTTCATCATGGGTAACCGGCAACCAAGTCTCAAGGACCCGTGGTGCAGTCCTCGGCCGACTGTCTTGGCGGAGAGTTCGAACTGGCATTGGCGCGGATTGCGCCGTTGCTCTGAGCCTCACAGTAGCTGGTTATGCGGTTAATCACCACAGGTGTCGTTCACCGTTGGCCACGTGTTCGGCGCCTACCTCTGAGCCCATGGCCGAAGCCGGGGACCGCGAATGTCGGCAGCGGCAGGGGCCGCGGACGACAGCCCAAGCCCGACACGCACGCAGCCGCCCCGCATCCAGGAGCGCAGACCGTCGATGCCGGCGTCGTTGCCGAGGGCGCCTCCGCGACGGTTTCCGGATCCGGGCCCTCGAACATCACCTATCAGCGCCAGGGCGAATTCGCCGTCGTCATCGAGCTTGACTGCTCGGCCTGCACCGGTGCAACAGTCGTGACCGCGCCGGGGCGCATGTGACGCTGCAGAGCTGGAACGACGTGTCGTATGTATCCGGCCCGCAGTCTGGCACCGGTCCGGTGGTGCTGTTCTTCTCCGACGACGTTTCGCGCGTGACTGTCGACTACATGCCCGCCGACGCCGATGACTCGTTCTCGGGACGGGTGTTCACCACATCCGACACCCCTCAGATGTTTGGCGACTCCGTCGCGTTCTCCGAGGTGTTCGACGCCGACTTGCCGGGAATCATGGCGATCAAAACCCAAGGCACCTGGACGGTCACGCCGACGCTGTAACGGCACCCGCGGACGCTCGGGGTGCGAGAGGCAGCGCAACAAACGACGTTACTCGACGAGGTCGGCGAGCTGACGGATGACCGTACCCCAGCCGTCGTGGAAGCCGAGCTCCTCGTGCCGGTCGCGGTCGGCCAGGCTGCGGTGCATCGCCGTGGCGGTGTACTCGGTGCCGTCGGGGTGATCCTGCAGGGTGATCACGGCGGTCACGAAGGAGGCCTCGGCCGGGCGCCAGCCCGCCACGAGCGCATCCGTGTAGACGATGCGCGCCAGCTCGTCGACCGCGAGGAAGCAGCCGGTGATGTGCGGGCCGAAGTCGAGACCGTCGTCGCTGATCTCGGTACGGAAGGAGCCGCCCGGGCGCAGGTCCATCTCGCGCACCCGGCAGACCGTGGGCGCCGGCACCCACCACTGTTCGAAGTTGGCCGGGTCGGCCCAGGCGTTCCAGACCGTGGCGCGCGGGGCCCGGATGATGCGGGAGACGGTGAGGTCGAGTTCGGGGTGGGCGGATGCGGTCNCCGTGGCGCGCGGGGCCCGGATGATGCGGGAGACGGTGAGGTCGAGTTCGGGGTGGGCGGATGCGGTCATGCGGGGGTCTCCTTGTCGCTGCGGGGGTCGGGGCTGGGGGAGGTGACGAACTGCTCGAGCCGATCGGTGCGGCCCTCCCAGATGCTGCGCTGCTCGCTGAGCCAGCTCTCGATCAGGGTGAACGTGTCGCGCTCGATCGTGCAGATGCGCACACGCCCGGTCTTGCGGGTGCGGATCAGCCCTGTCTTCTCGAGGTAGCCGATGTGCTTCATGAACGACGGCAGGGCCATGTCGAAGGGCGCGGCCAACTCGCCGATGCTGGCCGGCCCGGAGCCGAGCCGGCCGAGTACGGCACGGCGGGTGGGGTCGGAGACGGCCTGGAAAACACCGTCGAGTGTCGAGGAACGCTGAGCCATGCGGCTAAGTTACCCGATGCTTATCACTAAGCACAAGGGCTAAGTGTGTGGCGCGGCGGCCGGGGCGATGGGAGCAAATAAGGAAAAAGGTCGGAAAAAAGGACCCTGGGTCCAATCCCGTCCTTGTAAAGTCACTTTTTCCTTACAACGTGGTGTGGGATGCGCGTGCTGCGGCTAGCGCAGTTCGCGCCACCAGATGGCGCGCTTGACGCGCTGCACCACTGTTGTGGGCGGTGACTCGTTGTAGCTGTGCGCCAGTTCCTGGCCGGTCAGCTCGTGGATCGCGGCCATGATCTCGTCGGTGGCCTTGCGGCGGGCGCGGCCCGAGTCGGCGGTGCCGTGCACGCTCACGTCGATCGGCTCACCGAACTTCACGCTGATGCGGCGGATGCGGGGCATCTTCGAACCCACCGGCATGATCTCCTGCGTGCCGATCAGTCCGACCGGAACCACGACGGCTCCGGTGGTGAGAGCGAGCCAGCCCACTCCGGTGCGGCCGCGGTACAGCCGACCGTCGAGCGACCGGGTGCCCTCCGGATAGATGGCGAAGGCGCTGTCGGATTCGAGGATGTCCTTGCCGGCGTCGAGGGCGACCTGGGCGGCCTGCCCGGCACCGCGTTCGACACCGACGGCGCCGATGGAGGTGAAGAATTGGCGCGACACCCAGCCCTTGAAGCCGGTGCCGGTGAAGTAGGTGGACTTGGCCAGGAACTGCACCCGCCGCGGCGCCGTGAGCGGGATGACGATGCTGTCGATGAACGACAGATGGTTGCTGGCCAGGATCACCCGGCCCTCGCGGGGGATGTTCTCCTTGCCGGTAATGCGCGGCCTGAAGACCAGGCGCGCGATGGGCGCCATGATGCCGTAGCCGAGGAAGTAGACGAACCCGGGCCGCTTGGCCTTCACGGGTATCTCGACGATCTCGTCGGCGGCCGGCACCTGTTCGGCGGGGGCTTCCGGCGCGGTTTCGGGCTCGGATGCTGGGTCGTGCTTGGCTCCGGTCACTCAACGACCCTACAGCGCGAGGTAAGTCGCACCGGGCATATATCCGTGGTGCGCCTAGCATGGGGGCGTGCAGCGAATCATCATTCTCGGGTCCACGGGCTCAATCGGAACCCAGGCGCTCGACGTCATCAAGGCCAACCCCACCCGATTCGAGGTGGTCGGCCTGTCCGCCGGCAGCAACCGCGCGCTGTTGGCCGAGCAGGCCGCCGCGTTCAACGTCGACGACACCGCCGTCGGCGCCGCCGAGGCCGAGCAGCTGGTGCGGGATGTCGACGCCGACGTCGTGCTCAACGGCATCACCGGGTCGGTTGGGCTGGGCCCGACCCTCGCCGCGCTCAAGGCCGGCCGCACCCTGGCGCTGGCCAACAAGGAGTCGCTCATCGTCGGAGGCGACCTGGTCAAGGCGCTCGCCGCGCCCGGTCAGATCGTGCCGGTCGACTCCGAGCACTCCGCCATCGCGCAGGCCCTGCGTTCCGGCACCGCCGACGAGGTGCGCCGGCTGGTGCTCACAGCCTCCGGCGGCCCGTTCCGTGGCCGTTCGCGTGCCGAAATGACCAACGTGACCCCGCGTGAGGCTCTCGCACACCCCACCTGGGACATGGGCCTGGTCATCACCACCAACTCGGCCACCCTGGTGAACAAGGGACTCGAGGTCATCGAGGCGCACCTGCTCTTCGACGTGCCGTACGAGAGCATCGACGTTGTCGTGCACCCGCAGTCGCTCATCCACTCGATGGTCGAGTTCATCGACGGCTCCACCATCGCCCAGGCGTCGCCGCCGAACATGCGCCTGCCCATCTCGCTGGGCCTTGACTGGCCCAACCGGGTGGCCGCCGTCGGTGTTCCGATCGACTGGACCACCCCGCACACCTGGACCTTTGAGCCTCTCGATGACGTGGCGTTCCCCGCTGTGGAGCTGGCCAAGCAGGTCGGCCGTGCCGGCGCCACCTACCCGGCCGTGTTCAACGCCTCCAACGAGCAGGCGGTGCTGGCCTTCCACGCCGGCCGGATCGGCTACCTCGACATCGTCGACACCGTGCAGCGGGTCGTGGAGGCCCACGAGACGCAGGGTGAGCTCACCCTCGAGTCCCTCGCCGAAGCCGAGCGTTGGGCGCGGGCGCGGGCCGACACCATCATCGACACGATCGCCCGCTGACCGGCTGCTACCGGCGGTAGCTCTCGGCCACTGTGCCCAGCGCCGTATCCCACGCGGTGGCGGCCACGCCGAGCTCCCGTTCGGTCTCGGCGGAGTCGATCACGTATGGCACCTGGAACTGGTAGCTGGACTTGTAGACCTCGCGCATCAACGGACTGACCGCGCCGAGCGAGCGCAGCATCCACGTGGGATAGCCGGCCACGGTGCCGTGGCTGCCGTAGCGTGCGTTCAGCTGCCCGGCGATGTCGGTGCGGCTGGGGGCGCCGCTCGGTACGTGCCAGAGACGGCCCCACTGCCCGGTGTACCCGGCGGCGGCGATCATCGTGGCGGCGATGTCGGGCAGGTAGCTCCAGCTGTGCGCCAGGTCGGGCCGACCGACGACCCTGGCGGTCTTGGAGGCCAGCACCGAGCTGAAGAAGCCCTTGCCCAGGTGCGCGGTGCCGCTAACGCCGGCACCGAAGTAGTCGCTCGCGCGCACCTCGACGGCGCGGATCTCGCCCCGCTCGTGAGCCTCGAGGACCCGGCGCCAGCCGTCGCGACGTATCTGACCCTTGGATTCCGTCGTGGTCTCGGGGGAGTGCTCGGTCATCGGTCCGGCCGGCGACCCGTAGGGGTAGAGGTTGCCCATCACCACCAGGTTGGCGCCCGAGACGGATGCTGCGGCGATCGCCGCCGCGAACACCGGCGGCCACCGCCGTGCCCAGTCGGGGTACGGGGGATTGGTGCACAGGAAAATGGTCTGCATCCGCTCGGCCGCGAGGGCGAACGCGACGGGGTCTGACGCGTCGAGCACCCGGGCGATGGCCCCGGCCACGGCGGTGCCCGAGCGGGTGGCTACGGTGACGTCGTCGCCGCGGGCCACGAGCTGGCGGGCCAGTTCACCGCCGATCCAGCCGGCTCCGACGATGAGGTGCTGGGGCATGGGATCCTCCGGGGAGAGTGGGCCGACGGGGATAGGCTACCGGGTCGGGCGCCGCGCCATGCCTTAGCCGCCGCCCGGATTGTCGGGGTCGGACTCGCCGGGGTTCTCACCGGAGTTGTCGGGATCAACGGGCTCGTCGGTGGGTTCGGGGTCGGAGGTCTGCTCGGGGTCGGGCGTTGCCGGTGGCGGTGTCGGCTCGGTTGTCGGAGCGGGTTGGGTCGGAACCGGGGTGGGACTGCCCGATGGGTCCGGTGGCGGCGCGGGAGGCTGGGTGGCCGGGACCTCCGGCTCGGTGGTGCGCTCCGGTGTCTCGGTCTCAGGAGCCGGGGTGTTGGGGATCGTCGGTGTCGCGGGGGTCGCGGCTGCGAGCGCTGCGACCAGGTCGGCGTCGACGAGGGCGATGGCGGCGTTGATCCTCGCTGCCTGAGCTTCGGTGAGCTTGCCGTCTTCGACGGCGGCGGCCAGCGCGGCCTTGAGGCCGGCCACTGCGGACTGCGCGCCCGCGTAGTCGCCGGCCGCGGCGGCGGTCGTGACCGTGAGCACGGCGGACTGCAGCTGCGCCCTCGTTCCGGCCGACACCCCGGGTGTGCTGCTCGTGCACCCCACCAGGGCGCCCGCGACCAGGAGAGCGGCCGCCGCGCCGGTGCGGATGCGGCTACCCAGCGTTCTCGGGAAACGGCGGCTCATGGGTCGACGCTCTCTTGCAGCTGCTCGAGGTGGTCCCCGAGCTGACCGTCGACCGCCGGATATGCCGGCGGCTCCGGCGTCGGCTCCGCGCCGGGAACGAAGAACAGCACGGCACCCGCGGTGAGCACGGCCACCAGCACTCCGCTGATCACGAGCGGCCACCGGCGCAACTTGCGTGACCGACGCGGCCGCCGGGAGGGGGCGGTGGCCGGCTCCATTTGCTGGTCCATTTGCGGAGGCGGGGTCGAGGTCGGAACGGCAGGTGCCACCTGATGCTGCAGCGTCGTCGGCAGGTCGAGCGGTCGGGTGGCGCTGTCCTCTTCTCGAACCATCTCAGCTGTTGCCTCGACGCCGACCGAGGGCACCTCGGACGAAGGAACCTCGGACGAAGGAACCTCGGGCGAGGCACCGTCGGCCGAGGGAACCAGGGCGAGCAGTCGACCGGCGGCCTCGGCGGGCCGGAGCCGGTCCTCGGCCTCGCGCGCCGTCATCCCGGTCAGCACGGCGCGCCACTCGGCGCCGAGCCAGTCGGGAATCTCCGGCTGCCGCTGCAGCCGGGCCATGGCCGACTCGACGGCGGTGCCCGGGTAGCTGTGTTCGCCGGTGAGGCACTCGAGCAGCACCAACCCCAATGAGTAGACGTCGGCGGCCGGGCCCACCGGCAGTCCGCTGGCCTGTTCGGGGCTGAGGTAGCCGGCCGTGCCCACCACCGTTCCCGTTTCGGTGCGGTGGGTGGCGTCGAACAGCCGGGCGATCCCGAAATCGGCGAGCTTGGCGCGAACGGCCCTGCCCGGAAAATCCGACGGTGCCAGCAGCACGTTCGCGGGCTTGATGTCACGGTGGGTGATGCCCTGGGAGCCCATGCAGTGCAGGGCCTCGCACAGGTCGGCACCCAGTCTCGCGACCTCGCCGGGCGCCATCGGGCCCGTGAGGAGGTGGCTGCGCAGATCCGTGCCGTCGACGAACTCCGTCACGATGAACGACCGCGGGATGCCGTCGATCACTTCGACTCCAGCGTCATACAGCGTGACGAGGGCGAAATGATTGAGGTGGGCAAGCACCGCCACCTCGTCGCTGTGTCGCGCCGAACCGGCGCCGCCGACGGCATCGAATCGCATCAGCTTCACGGCGACGGTGCGTCCCAGGGCCTGATCCGACGCCTGGTAGACCACGGCCATCCCACCCGACCCGATCAATTTGTCGAGGCGGTATCGATTCGCGAGCGTGAGTCCGAGCGCGGTATCGGTTCGCCTCGGTTCGCGAATCGGCTCGGTGGAAGTAGTCAGGCGGGCCTCCTGATGTCTGGTCGCAGCAATTCTTTGTCAATGCCCGCCGACAGTCAAGGGCGTCCGGTGACAGGCCCACGTCCCGCCGCCCTGCGAAACGCCCTCTCAGGCCGGATCGGCCCCGGAAGCCGCTACTCGCACTTGTCCTTCTTCTCGCAGGCTCCGGTCTCGGACGTGTCCGTGCCGGGCTGCGTGGGCGTAGCCGGAGCCGGCGTTTCCGACGGGGTCGGCGTGTCGCTGTCGTCGTCGTCTTCGTTGTTCTCGTTCTTTTTGTCTTTGTCTTTGTCTTTTTTGTCTTTGTCTTTGTCTTCGTCGTCACTGTCGTCAGGCGTGCTGACGGGCTCGGGGGTCGGCGTTTCCACCGGCTCTTCCACCGGTGTGCTCGCAACGATCGACGCCGCGAGGTCTGCCCCCACGAGGTCGATGGCGGTCTGGATCTCGGCGGCACGTGCCGCGGTGACGGCGTCTTCGGCTGACGCTGCGGTCAGGGCTGCCTGCACGGTGCCGAGCTCGGTCTGCGCCGTGAGAAAGTCTCCCGCGGCGGCAGCTGAGCTCACCGCGAGGACGCCGTCCTGCAGTTCGGCCGCCGCGCCGGGATCCAGCGCGGCGGTGGCGCCTGCGCAGCCGGTGAGCAGGCTGCCGGCGAGACCGATGCCGGCAACGGCCAGGACGAGCCGGGGGCGCCAGGTGGGGAAGGTCCGGGTGGCGATCATGGGTTCACGCTCTCTTGAAGCTGCTGGAGGTGGGTGCCGAGGTCGCCGTCGACCACGGGGTACGCGGGCGGCTCCGGAGCCGGATCGCGCGGCTGGACCAGGAACACCAGCGCGATCACCGCGGCCAGCGCGACGAGCGCCCCGATGATCAACGGGCGTCGGCCCACTTTGGATGTGGAACGACGGGTGGACCGCTGGGCGGCGGCCGGGGCGGTGGATCCGGCCGGTGGCAAGACCGCGGTGCGGTCCAGCCGCGCGGTTGCGTTCAAACGCTCCGTCTGCGCGGTGTGCTCCGCCGCGCCGGCTGCGGGGAGCACCCGGGTGGCCGCGTCGCCGGTGGCCGTGGGCAGCCTCTCGGTGGGGGGCATCGGCGCAGCGTTCATCGGCGCAGCACTGGCAGCCAGCAGCTCCGTTGAGTCGTCCGCCGATGCCGGCTTGGCCGCGAGGGGGGCCTCCGTCGACCCGGCCGGAACGAGCTCGCGCAGACGCACCGCGGCATCCGCCGATGTGAGACGGTCGACGGGATCGCGGGCGGTCATGCCGGCGAGCACGGCGCACCATTCGGCGCCGAGCTCCGCGGGGATCTCCGGCTGGCGCTGCAGCCGGGCCATGGCCGATTCGATCGCGGTGCCCGGGTAGCTGCGGGTGGCGGTGAGGCTTTCGAGCAGCACCAGGCCAAGCGAGTACACGTCGCTGGGCGGCCCGATCGGCTGGCCCAGCGCCTGCTCGGGGCTGAGGTAGCCGGCGGTGCCGAGTACCGAGCCGGTGCGGGTGAGGTGGGTGGCGTCGAAGAGCCTGGCGATGCCGAAGTCGGCCAGTTTCGCGTGGGAGACCCGGCCGGGAAAGTCCGACGGGGCCAGCAACACGTTGGCGGGCTTGATGTCGCGGTGGATGATGCCCTTCGCGTGCACGTAATGCAGCGCCTCGGCCAGGTCGGCGCCCATCCTGGCCACCTCGGCGGAGGACACGGCGCCCTCGTTGATGCGGCTGCGCAGGTCGGAACCGTTGACGTACTCCATCACGATGAACGACCGGGTCACGCCGTCGACGTGTTCGGTGCCCGCGTCGAACAGGGTCACCAGGGCGAAGTGGTTGAGGCTGGCGAGCACCATCACCTCGCCGCTCTGCCGCTGCGGGCCCGAGTCGTCTGCGGTGTCCATCCGGAACAACTTGAGCGCGACGGTGCGGCCCAGGGCCAGGTCGGCGGCTTCGTACACGGTGGCCATGCCGCCGGTGCCGATCAGCCTGTCCAGGCGGAATCTGTCGGCGAGGACCAGCCCGATCAGGCTGTCTGACCGCGACGGATCACGAAGCGGTTCGGTCGGTGCAGACAGGGAGGGCCTCCGGTGCGGTGAATCGGGATGTTTGCGGGTGGGGTGGCAATTCTTGCGACGAGCCGGCGCCGGTCAACGACCAGCCGACTTGCAGCTAGAGAAGGATAATCTACGGATGTGGAAACCGTGCTGTTATATATCCTGGGTGTAGCCGTGGTCGTTGTGGGCCTCGCGCTCTCCATCGGCCTGCACGAGATCGGGCACCTGGTGCCGGCCAAGCTGTTCGGCGTCAAGGTCACCCAGTACATGATCGGCTTCGGCCCCACGGTGTGGTCCCGGCGCAAGGGCGAGACCGAGTACGGCGTCAAGGCACTTCCCCTCGGCGGTTACATCTCGATGATCGGCATGTTCCCGCCCTCGAAAGACGGTTCCGTCCGGCCCAACAGCACCGGTTTTTTCAACCAGCTGGTGCAGGAGGGCGAGCCCACCAAGAAGCCCGGCGCCCTGGGCACCATGGTCGACGACGCCCGCCAGGCCAGCGCCGACACCATCGGCGAGGGCGAGGACCACCGCGCGTTCTACAAACTGCCGGTGTTCAAGCGCGTCATCATCATGCTCGGCGGGCCCACCATGAACCTGCTCATCGCCGTGGTGCTCTTCGCCGTGCTGCTGATGGGCTTCGGCACAACCCAGTCCAGCACCACCGTCGGCAGCGTCAGCGCCTGCGTGCTGCCCGCCACCAGCGACCGGCAGACCTGCGCAGAGGGCGACGAGGCCGCACCGGGCGCCGCCGCCGGTCTCAAGCCCGGCGACCGTCTGGTGAGCATCGACGGAACCGCGATCACCAGCTGGGACCAGTCCACCGGGATCATCCGCGAGTCTTCCGGCACGCCCCTGCAGGTGGTCGTCGAGCGTGACGGCGCCGAGCAGACGCTGGTCATCACCCCGAAACTCACCGAACGCTACGTCACCGACGACGCCAACGAGATCGTCACCGACGCCAGCGGCACCCCGAAAACCATCGAGGTCGGCTTCGTCGGTATCGGCCCGGCTGGCGAACTCGTTCAGCAGCCCATCGGTGCGGTGCTGCCCGCCGTCGGAGAGAACATTTCCGGCGTGTTCCACATGATCCTGAACCTGCCCCAACGCCTGATCGATGTGGCCAACGCCGCGTTCGGTCCGGGGGAGCGCGACCCGAACGGCCCGATCAGCGTGGTGGGCGTCGGCCGGGTCGCCGGCGAGATCGCCAGCATCGACACCATCCCGTTCAACAGCAAGGCCGCGAGCCTGATCGGCCTGCTCGCCTCGCTCAACATCGCCCTGTTCGTCTTCAACCTGGTGCCGCTGATGCCGCTGGACGGCGGCCACGTCGCCGGAGCTCTCTGGGAGGGCATCCGACGGTGGTTCGCCAAGCTGTTCAAGCGCCGCGACCCGGGCCCCGTCGACACGGCCAAGCTGATGCCGCTCACTCTTGCGGTTGCGGTTGTTCTCGGCGGTATGACGCTGCTGTTGGTCTACGCCGACATCGTCAAGCCCATCAACCTGTTCGGCTGAGCTCCCGCCCGCCGCCGGGGCGTTCGGGAAGGGTTCAGCTTCACGGGATCGGGCACGCGTAAGCTACATTCGTGGCCGCTATAAACCTGGGTACGCCCAAAGTCCCCGTAACTCTCGCTCCCCGACGCAAGTCCCGCCAGATCAAGGTCGGCAAGGTCCTCGTCGGCGGCGACGCGCAAGTCAGCGTGCAGTCGATGACCACGACGCCCACGACGAACATCAACGCGACCCTGCAGCAGATCGCCGAGCTCACCGCCTCCGGCTGTGACATCGTGCGTGTCGCCGTGCCGAGCCGCGATGACGCCGAGGCTCTGCCGATCATCGCCAAGAAGAGCCAGATCCCGGTCATCGCCGACATCCACTTCCAGCCCAGCTACGTGTACGCGGCCATCGACGCCGGCTGTGCTGCCGTGCGGGTGAACCCCGGCAACATCCGCAAGTTCGACGACCAGATCGCAAAGATCGCCGCCGCCGCCAAGGCCGCGGACGTCTCGATCCGCATCGGCGTCAACGCAGGCTCACTCGAGCCCAGCCTGCTGCAGAAGTACGGCAAGGCCACCGCGGAGGCTCTTGTGGAGAGCGCCGTGTGGGAGGCCAGCCTGTTTGAGGAGCACGACTTCCACGACTTCAAGATCTCGGTCAAGCACAACGACCCGGTGGTCATGGTCAAGGCCTACCGGCTGCTCGCCGAGCGTGGCGACTGGCCGCTGCACCTCGGTGTAACCGAGGCCGGCCCATCCTTCCAGGGCACCATCAAGAGCGCCACGGCGTTCGGCATCCTGCTCGGTGAGGGCATTGGCGACACCATCCGGGTGTCCCTCAGCGCCCCGCCCGCCGAGGAGATCAAGGTGGGCCTGCAGATCCTGCAGTCGCTGAACCTGCGCGAACGCAAGCTCGAGATCGTCTCCTGCCCGAGCTGCGGCCGGGCCCAGGTGGATGTCTACAAGCTCGCCAACGATGTCACCGACGGCCTCGAGGGCATGACGGTGCCGCTCCGCGTGGCCGTGATGGGCTGTGTCGTCAACGGACCCGGTGAGGCGCGCGACGCCGACCTAGGCGTGGCATCCGGCAACGGCAAGGGCCAGATCTTCGTTCGCGGCGAGGTCATCAAGACCGTGCCGGAGTCCGAGATCGTGGCGACCCTGATCGAGGAGGCCAACCGCATGGCCGCCGAGATGCCGCCCAGCGAAGATTCCCTCGGCGCTCCCGTGGTCACCGTCGGCGCCAACTAGCCGCTCCGTCAGTCACCCAGCGCGCGCCTCATCGCGTCGTACGCGGGCGTGGGCTTCCCCTCGTTGAACAAAAAGTCGTGGCCCTGCTGCAGGCCACCGTCGTCGTCGATCCACCAGTTGTAGCGGTCGTCCACGCCCCAGGTCGTGTAGGAGATGCAGGCAGGCGAGCGCAGGCAGGTTGCCAGCACCGTGGCATATTGCTCCGCCTGGGCCGTTGTCCCTCGGGCGTCCGTGACGTCGTTCTCTGAGATGCGGACGCGCAGCCCGGCGTCCTCGAAGCGAGCGAGCGTATCGGTGAGGTCGTCGGCGGAGATGGCGTCGGTCTCCAGGTCGTAGACGTGGGCCTGGAGGCCGACGCCGTAGATGTGCCCGCCCAGCTTGTTGGTGTCGAGCGCGAGCTTGAGCAGGGCGTCCTGGCGGTACCCCGGCACGTCGGCCCCGTTCTCGTTGATGAACTGCCTGACGTCGGGGTCGGCGTCGTAGACCACCTGGGAGACGACCGCCGGGTAGCCGGGCCCGAAGATGCGGTACCAGATGTTCTGTTGGAAGCTGGTTCCCTGGTCGACGTCGAACGGCTCGTTGACGACGTCGAGTGAGTCGAGCCGTCCCTTGAAGTGCGTCACCACGGTGGTGACATAGTCGAGCAGGGCCTCGGCGCTGGCACGACGCTCCAGCTGGGAGCCGGTGGGGAGCTCCTGCATCCAGCGCGGCATCGCCTCGGTGAAGGCGATGGTATGCCCGTGCACAGCCATGCCCTTGCTCTCGGCGATCGCGATGATCGCGTCGGCCTCCTCGAAGGTGTACACGGCCTGCTGCGGTGACAGGGACTGCGGTTTCATCGCGTTTTCCAGCGTGAGGGCGCCGAAGTTGCCGACGAACTCCCGCGCGTAATCCGGGTCGGAGGCCAGCGGACCGAGCGCCACCGCCGAACCGATTGTGAAGTTAGGCCGGATCCTGGCGGCAAGGTCCTGCAACCCGTCAGCGGACCGCTCGGCCTGCGCGACCGCGGGGCCCGCCGCGGTCAGCGAGGTGCCCGTCGGAGCGGCGGCGGTGAGGGAGTCGACCGTGAAGGAGCCTTCGGTGCTGGACAGCCCCAGCCACAGCCGCCCAGACGTGAACACCCCGCCCAGGGGCAACGACGACACGGTGTCCCCACCGCTCGCGATCTCGAGGGTATCCCCGGACCGGCGCACGGAGAGCTCGGCCTCCGGATCTGCGACCGTTGCGTGCTCGTCGTGCGCCGGCCGCGGGTCGGTCACGTCCTGCTGGGACGAGCCGTCGAAGACCGCAATCTCGAGGTCGTCGCCACGGAGAGTGAGGCGCAGGTTTGGCGGCTCGATCCGGAACTCATCGGCGATCACCGGCGGGCTGTCGTAGACGGTCCAGGACGCGTCTGCGGTCACGTCGGTGAACGACGCACTGAGCACGAAGTCCCCTGGGGTCACAAGGTGCGTGCCGGCCAGGTTGACCGGCGGGTTCGGCTGGCCTCCGGTGCCGTCCTGCCGGGTAATGGTCCGTGCGGTGGCCGCGACCTGCAGCCCGTCGCCGTCGTTCGTCACACCCGGCGTGTGCTGCCAGTCCTGCTGGAGCAGGTCAACGACCGTGTCGAGGTCCGGTGTCGGGTCGTTCGAGGAGCAGCCCACGAGGGTGACCAGAAGGCCGGACGCCAGCACGATGAGTACGCGCTGGCGCCCGGCCATCAGGGCCGCCACCAGCGGACGTCGTCCACGTAGGCCAGCACTCCGGAGTTGCCGGTGACGTACACCTGCAGACTGGCCGTCGCGACGCTCGTCGTGCTCGGCGAGTAGGTCAGGTCGACGTTGGAGACGCCCAGTGCGGTGCTCGCGAGCTTCCACTGCCCGGAGATCCAGTTGCCGTTGGCGTCGTACTCGTCGATGTACCAGCCGACCTCACCGGCAGTGCGGTTCTGAATTTTGAGGTACGCCGAGATGTTGTAGTTGCCCGGCGTCACGTTGACCCGCGGCGAGAACAGGTGGCCGTTGGCCGTCGTTCCCTGCAGCTTCACCGACTTCGCCGGGTTGGCCGGGGCGCCGTTGCCAGTGCTGTCGGCCACGATGGCGGTCGCAGCGTCGGTGCTCCAACCACCGCTGATGCCGGCGTCGAAGGTGCCGTTGGCCACCAGGTTGGCGGCCGGCGGCGGGGGAGTCTCAGCGCCGAGCGCCAGCAACTCCACGTTGTCGAGGTAGGCCGTGATGCCGGTCCCCAGGACGATCACCTGGAGACTGGCCTTGGCCACGTTCGACGAGCTCGGAGTGTAGGTGAAGTTGAGCTCCTCCACCCACCGGGAGGGCTCCCTCGCGCGGTACTGCCCGGAGACCCAGGCTCCGGCCGCGTTGTACTCGTCGACGTAGAACGCCACCTCCCCCGAGGTCAGCGCAGAAACGTTGAGGAAGTTCTTGTAGAGGTAGTTCGTGCCAGGGGTGACGGCGACCTGCGGGGAGAACAGGTGCGTCGTGGTTGCGCCAGACACGAGCTTCACCGACCGCGTGGGGTCGGGGTAGCTGCCGTTGCCGTTGGCGTCCGCCGTGATGGTCGCGGGAGCGTCGGTGCGCCATCCCTCGCCGATACCCGAATTGAAGCTGGCGTTGGGCATCTTGTTGGGGGTGCCCGTCACGAGTCCCTTGGACACGTTGACGTTCTTGATCTGGCCTGCCGTTACCTTGGTTTCCACGTAGGCGGCGAGCTCGTCCAGCTCGGCGGAGCCGAACTGGTAGTCGTCCGGGTCGGTGCTGGGCGTCGGGACGATGTCGTGGAAGGTGAACACCACCCACGTCTTGGCCGCGATGGCCTCGTCGACCTTCGCTTTGAGCGTCGCCACGGTGTCGAGGCCTTCTTCGACCGCGACGTTGTTGACCAGGTAGTCGCTCAGCGGCCAGAGGTTCACGCCCTCGTCCCTGAAACCGCGCATCGACGAGTAGTACTTGGCCACCTTGGCCAGGACCGTCTGGTCGTAGTCGCCGTACGGGGGAGCGAAGGCGGTTGCGTTGATGCCCTGTGCGGCCAGCGCGGACCTGCTGTCCGCCATCTGCGCGTCGATCTGGGCAGCGGTCAGCTGGTTGGGCTGGCAGTCGTCGCCGGTTGATGCGAGGCACTGGTGGTCGACCCCGTGCGACCCGATCTCCCAGCCGTATTGGGTCTGCAACTGTTTGATCTCTGCCCACGTCATGTACGGCACGTCATTGTTGGCCCGGCACGAGTTCGGCACGGTCGTCATACCGACGCAGTTGGTGACAACGTAGTTTGTGCCCGTCAGACCGTGCTCCTGAAGCGTCGGGGCGGCTTCGGTGAGGGAACTGAGGGAGCCGTCATCGAAGGTGAACGACACCAGCCCGGAGGGCTCGGAGTTGTCCACGGCGTTGGCCGCCCCTGGCGCCAGCAGTGCGGCGGCCATGGCCCCCACCGCTACGACGACCGTCGCGAGTTTGGCGCGCCCCCGTGCGAAGCCGGAATTGTTTCTGGGCATGAGTTCATCCGTTCTCTTCGGGGACTGACGGGCCTTGCAGCTGCTCGAACGCCTGAGCGACCGGTTGGACTTCGATGCCGCTGTCGTCGATGAGCTGCAACTGGGCGGCGAGGACGTCGCTGGTGATGGTGCTCTGGACCGCCACGATGTCGTTCTCCTGGGTGCCGGTCGACTCGGGTGTCGCGATCTGGTGGTAGACGAAAATGAGCCAGCCGTTCACCCGGGATGTCTCGGCGAGTGCTTTGGCCAGGGTCTCCTGCGTGGTCTCGTCGGTCACGTAGAAGACCTTCAGATCGTGCGGTTTCAGGTTCTGCCGGGTGTTGATGTCCTGGTCCGTGCCTCGTACGATGTCGAAGTACTTGCTCGCGTACCAGTCGACCTGGGGGTCGGACCGCCCGAACGGGGGCGCCAGGTTGTCGGTGTCGAGGCCGGCAGTCGCCAGCGCCTCCTCGCTCTTGCGCATCTCCTCGTGCACCCGGTCGGCGCTGATCGAGGTGAGATCGACGTGTTCGTAGCTGTGGGCCGCGAACTCATGTCCGTCCTCGTGCATCCGCTGCACCTCGGCTGCCGTCAGGTAGTTCGGCGTCTCGATAGAGCTGGCGTTGACGTATTGGGTGGTCAGGAAGTCGTGCTCGTCCAGCAGCGGCAAAGCGCGGTCGTATACCGACTGCCAGCCGTCGTCGAACGTGATCGAGACCATGGGCTGGTCCCAACGGAGGGCACCTGGCTTGGTGACGTCGGTCAGCGAATAGTCGCGAATGCCGGTGGTGCCGTCCCCGTGCGACACCAGGGTGACCATGGCCGTCTGCGCCCCAACGGGAGCCTGGAACGTCTCCCTGACCGTCGTCCACTCGCCCGCCGGCTGTACCGTCACCAGGTTGTGGAACTCGCGCCCACCGTTCGCGAGCACAAACTCCGCCACCACGTCCACCTCGCGATCGGACTGGTACGTCGCGCCGAACTCGAACGATTGGTCGGTGGTCACCGGGACCGGCTCGTACTCCCACTTCGCCTCGCCGCTCTCGTAGGCCGCGGTGCGGGTCCAGAGGAAGCGGCCGTCCTCGTCCTCGCCGCGCCCGGACTCCACGGTCGACACCCCGTAGGTGTATGGCGACCACGAGTCCGGCGCATCAGGCTGTGCACCGGCGAGCTCGGCGTTGGGGACGAGGTTGGGGCCCGTCGTCGCGGCGGGCCGCAGACTGACGTCGTGCGCCGCTTCGAGGTATGCGCCCTCGACGCGGAGGGTGCCCGTCGATGCGAGCTTGAAGACGTACTCAACCGCGGTCGTCGTGTCTCCGCTGTCGAACGCGTCGCTCACCGTGAACGCCGAATTGCCCGGCCGTTCGAGAGGGCTCGGCAGCTGCTCCAGAGTTGCGCTGCCGTCGGCGTGGTGATGGCGGGCCAGCAGCGTGAATTTCGCGTCGGTGGTGGCGAACGTCTTGAACAGGTAGGTCTCGCCAGGCTCCACCTCCACCCGCGGGGTCGTCAGCGTGACATCGCCCGAGGCGTACCCGGTGATGTCGACCTTCAGCGCACTGTCGTCCAACTTCCCGTCGACCAGCTCCAGCGACGCCCGGGCGTCCCCGCTGTGACTGACGTTCCAGCCGCCCACGGAGCCGGCGGAGGACGCCGAAGGTCCCGACATCGCCGCCGGAGCCCCCGCCACAGTCGGATCGAGCGCAGGGAGCAGATTTGCGCCGGGCCGCGCCTGCGTGATGCTGCTCGTCCCACCGGTGTACAACAGCCACCCGGTGGTGACCGTGACGACCACCACCAGGCTGAGCACGAGCGGATTCAGCAGCACGCGGAGACCCCGCCTTTGCCTATGCGCCACGAGCCACCGCCACAGTGCTCCCGGCCCGCTGCGGTGACTTCCAGGTGTTGACCTCGGGACGCCGGAAGAGGCCGCCCATGCGCGTGATGCAGCGGAGCGCCGCCGTCAGTTGCACCAGGTCCATGATGTAGAACAGCAGGTACGCCGTCGGCGCGTAGATGGACAGCCGAGCGCGTTCACGCACGGTCAGGTTTTCATCCATCCAGATGGTCAGCAGTGTGTAGACGGTTATGGTGGCGTACGCACCGAGTATCAGGGCGGGCGTCTGCGTGGCCAGCGACCAGTAGACCGCGTACGTCCAGGCCAGAGGCGACACAAGCAGCGTGAACTCGCTGAGCATCGCCATCGGCATCCGGTAGTAGGTGAGCGTGCCGGTGTACCGGCGGCTCGGGTTGAGCATCATGGCGCGGTACTTGATGAGGTTCTGGAGGCTGCCGTACTTCCAACGGAAACGCTGCTTGGCCAAGGCGGGGAGCGTGAGCACGCCCTCGGTCTTCGCAACCACGTCAGCGCCATAGACCATGCGGAAGCGCCGGTTGCCCAGGCTGGTGATCTTCATGCTCAGGCCGATGTCCTCGGTCAGGGTGTCAGTGTCGTAGAAGTCGACCTTGCGGAGCACGCGCATCCGATAGGTGGAAGCGACCCCACCCACCACGAACTCGCAGTTCAGCAGTGAGTAGAGCTTCTTCGAGCGGTATCCGATCATGTGCTCGAATCGCTGCAGCAGGCCGAGCGCCGTGGTGTCCGCCAGGATCTGCACGTTTGCGGCGACACCGGCCACGTACGGGTCGTCGAAGTAGGACAGCGCGTTGCTGATGGCGTCCGGCTCAAGGATCGAGTCGGCGTCGAGCGTCATGACGTACTGACCGCGCCCGTGCCGTCGAAGCGCAGAGTTGAGCGCCACGCCCTTGCCGACGTTCTTGCGCATCCGCACAACGCGCAGGTCCATCTCGGGGTGACGCACCTGGTAGTCGCGCACAAACCGACCGGTGAGGTCGGTGGACGCGTCGTCCGCGACGAGAACCTCGATGGAACGGTAGGTGCTGCGCCGGATGGAATCGAGCGTCTGGACGATCACCGCTTCCTCGTTGTGGGCGGCGATGACGATGGAGACCAGCCCGGGCACCTCGGGCAGGGCGCGACTGGTCCAGGTGGCCGTGGCCGCGCATTCCGCCTCGTACTCGGCGGGGAACCGGACGCCCCACATCGCCTGCCGCCGCTGCTGCCAGACGTCGTAGAAGTTGGCGCCCACCAGGTACAGGCCGAAGTGCACGACATAGAGGATGCTGACGGCGGCGAACAGCCAGAAGATCATGAGTGGGATGTCCATGCTCACGCCTCCACGGAATCGGCGGTGAGCGCGGGCGCGTGCGCGGAATGCGCGGCGCGCGTGCGCGCGGCGGGCGTGCGTGCGGCGGGCAGAGGCTCAGCGCGCCGGGTGCGAGGCGCGTCCAGCGGCACCCTCGCGGACACGGCGACGGGGGCAGGGACGGCGGCGCGCCGGGCGGCCTCGGTCTCGGCGAGAGCCTTGCGGGCGGCGGCGTGCCGGTAGATCCGCATGCCGACGAAACGGATGACCGCCGTGAGGATCACCAGGCTCCACAGGGCAACGCTCAGCTGAGCCACGAAGCCGAGCAGGCCCTCGAACATCGCGCCGTCCCTGCCGAAGGTCGACTGTTCAGCTACGGCGATGCCCTCCTCGATGCGCGTCACCGGAGGCGCCCTTCTGTGACCAGCGGGTAAGCCGCTGCGGCGCAGGCAAATGTGTGGCGTGGAAAGGTCTGCATGGGTGTGGTCCTCCCTGGGTAATCGGGATGCTCACCGCGTAGCTCTCGGGCTTGCTGCACGCGGGGGCTTTCCTACGGTGTGGAACGTAGAAGGGTTTTCCGCTCTTGCATACCCTCGTTTGGGAGAGGGGCGAATAGTTCGGTGAGGGTGGTACCATACGCCGCGCCGTCCCGTGGCCATTTCCACGCTCACTAGGATGAGGTGCGTGCCTATTCGTATGTCGAACTACTTCCTCCGGACCCTTCGCGAAGACCCCTCTGATGCAGAGGTCACCAGCCACCGACTGCTTGTGCGGGCCGGTTACATCCGCCGTCAGGCGCCGGGCATCTTCGCCTGGCTGCCGCTGGGCCTCAAGGTCAAGGCGAAGATCGAGACCATCATCCGCGAAGAGATGGCCGCTGCCGGCGCCTTCGAGGTGCACTTCCCGGCCCTGCTGCCGCGCGAGCCCTACGAGATCACCGGCCGCTGGGACGAGTACGGCGACGGCCTGTTCCGCCTGCAGGACCGGAAGGGCAGTGACCTGCTGCTGGCCCCCACCCACGAAGAGGTCTTCACCCTGATGGTGAAGGACCTCTACAACAGCTACAAAGACCTGCCCCTGTCGGTCTTCCAGATCCAGGACAAGTACCGCGACGAGGCCCGCTCCCGCGGAGGCCTGCTGCGCGGCCGCGAGTTCACCATGAAGGACGCCTACTCCTTCGACCACACCGACGCCGGCCTCGAGACCAGCTACCAGGCCCAACGCGACGCCTACGAGCGCATCTTCACCCGCCTCGGCCTCGAATACGTCGTGGTGCAGGCGGATGCCGGCGCCATGGGCGGCTCCAAGAGCGAAGAGTTCCTGCACCCCACCCCGGTCGGCGAAGACACCTTCGTGCGCTCTGCCGGCGGCTACGCGGCCAACGTCGAGGCGTTCCGCACGCTGGCGCCCGAGGCCATCGACTTCGCGGGCTTCCCCGCCGCCCAGGTGCACGACACCCCGGACACCCCCACCATCCAGACCCTCGTCGATTCGGCCAACGCCAGCCAGCCGCGCCCGGACGGCCGCGACTGGACCGCCGCGGACACCCTCAAGAACGTCGTACTCGCCCTCGTGCAGCCCGATGGCAGCCGCGAGATCGTGGTCATCGGTCTGCCCGGCGACCGCGAGGTGGACCTCAAGCGCGTTGAGGTGGCCTTTGCCCCCGCCGAGGTCGAGGCCGCCAACGACGGCGACTTCGCCAAGCTCGCCAAGATCCCCGGCCGCCCCGGCCTGGTCAAGGGCTACATCGGCCCGTGGGCCGCCACCGGCGCAATGCTGGGCGCCGAATCGGCCACCGGCATCCGCTTCCTCGTCGACCCGCGCATCGTCGACGGCACCGAGTGGATCACCGGCGCCAACGAGGCAGGCCGCCACGTGTTCGGTCTTGTCGCCGGCCGTGACTTCATCGCTGACGGCACCGTCGAGGCCGCGGATGTGCGTGCCGGCGACCCCGCCCCCGACGGCTCCGGCCCGGTGGAGCTGGCCCGCGGCATGGAGATCGGCCACGTGTTCCAGCTCGGCCGCAAGTACGCCGAGTCGCTGGGGCTCAAGGTTCTCGACGAGAACGGCAAGCTCGTCACGGTCACCATGGGTTCATACGGCATCGGCGTCACCCGGGCGCTTGCCGTGATCGCCGAACTCAACAACGACGCGAAGGGCCTGATCTGGCCCGAGGCCGTGGCACCGTTCGACGTGCACGTGATCGCCACCGGCCGCGACGAGATCGTCTTCGAGACCAGCGAGGCCGTGACCGCGATGGTCGAGGCCTCCGGCCGCGACGTGCTCTACGACGACCGCCGCAAGGTGTCGCCCGGCGTCAAGTTCGGCGACGCCGAACTGATCGGCATCCCCACCATCGTGATCGTTGGCCGCGGCGCGGCCGACGGCATCGTGGAGCTGTGGGACCGCCGCTCGGGCGAGCGCACCCAGGTGGCCGTCACGGAGCTGGCCGCCCACTTCGCCTAACCCAGCACTCACGAAAGCGGTCGTTCGGTTGCCTCAGCAACGCTGAAGCAACCGTACGACCGCTTTCGCGTGCCGGTGTGGCTAGAGCCGGGCGAACCGGGCGCGGAAGAAGCAGTAGACGCCGTAGGCGATCAGGCCCAGGCCGACCAGCACCAGGATGGCCACACCGAACGGCAGGGCGGCCAGTGAGCGCAGCGCACCGTCGAGACCGGTCGACTGGCTCGGGTCGACCGTGAAACCGGCCACGATCACCAGGATGCCCACGACACCCACGGCGACGCCCTTGGCGATGTACCCGGCGACGCCGAGGCCCACCGTGACAGTGCCCAGGGTGCCTGCGGGTACGGCCAGGTCCTCGGTGAACGTGCGCGCGACACCCTTGTAGACGAAGTACCCGCCGATCACCAGAACGGCGAGCCCGGCGATCATGAGCAGCACCGGACCGCCGGGCAGAGCGAGCACGGATGCGCTGGCCGACGCCGTGCTCCCCGACGAGTCCGCCGACCCCGTCAGCGCGACCGTCAGGGCCGTGCCGGCCACGAACAGGTACGCCACGCCCTTGCCGATCTCCTTGAGCCGGTGCGCCCAGACCTTCTTCGGATCGTTGCCCGGCACCAGGAACGCCTGCAGGATCTGCCAGAGTCCCAGGGCCGCCAGACCGACCACGATGATCCAGATGACGAACACGCCGCCGGGGGACTGGGCGAGCTGGCCCAGAGCCCCGGACTGATCCGCGCTCTCCCCGCCGGCGCCGATCGCCAGGCCGATCGCGATGGCACCGATCAGGCCGTGCAGCAGTCCGTTGACCGCGTAACCGGCCTTGGCCAGGGTCTTCAGATGCGGGTTGTCGCCGGCGCTCTGCGCGGCACGACCGGCCGAACGGGCGCCGGACTCTGCATTGGATCGAGTATTCATCGCAATATCGTAACCGCGCGGGCTGCTGACACCACCAGAACGCGGTCGGTGAGTCCCCTGGGCGCCGCCGGGCGGGTGACGGGCGTGCCGGGATTCCGGTACCGTAGGGAGAAGCCCGCTGCGCGGTTTCGCGGCGGCAAGATCTGAATAGAGGAGGCCGGCCATGGACATCGACCTCAGCGTGTTGCGGCTGATGGAGCGCGAGAAAGAGATTCCCTTCGAGGAACTCGTGCAGATCATCGAGCAAGCAATTCTGACGGCCTACCTCAAGCACACCCACCAGGGTGAGCCGCTGAAGCAGGCTGCGGAAGAAGAACCCGGAGCTCGCGTCGTACTCGACCGCAAGTCCGGTCACGTCGACATTTACATTCCTGAGCACGACGAAGAGGGCAACATCATCGGCGAAGCCGTTGACAACCCCGACGACTTCGGTCGCATTGCCGCATTCGCGGCCAAGCAGGTCATCAACCAGCGTCTGCGCGACATCGCGGATGACGCGGTGCTCGGCGAGTTCAAGGGCCGCGAAGGCGAGATCGTCGCCGGCGTGATCCAGCAGGGACCCAACCCCCGCATGATCCACGTCGACCTCGGCACCATCGAGGCGATCCTTCCTCCCGAGGAGCAGGTGCCCGGCGAAAGCTACGTGCACGGTTCGCGCATCCGGGTGTACGTCACGGCCGTCGGGCGTGGCATGAAGGGCCCGCAGATCACGGTCTCCCGCACACACCCGTCGCTCGTGCGCCGGTTGTTCGCGCTGGAGGTCCCCGAGATCGCCAGCGGTGTCGTGGAGATCGTGTCACTGGCCCGCGAGGCCGGCCACCGCACCAAGATCGCCGTGCGCGCCACCGAGCCCGGCGTCAACGCCAAGGGTGCCTGCATCGGCGAGCTCGGCCAGCGCGTGCGCGCGGTGACCTCGGAGCTCAACAACGAGAAGATCGACATCGTCGACTACTCGCCGGACCTGGCCACCTTCGTGGCCAGCGCGCTGTCGCCCGCCAAGGTCACCAGCGCCTACGTCATCGACGAGTCGATCAAGGCGGTCCGGGCCCTCGTGCCCGACTACCAGCTGTCGCTCGCGATCGGCAAGGAGGGCCAGAACGCCCGCCTCGCCGCCAAACTGACCGGCGCCAAAATCGACATCCAGCCGGACAGCATTCTGGAGGACGACGAATAGGGGGTACGATGGATCCCGTTAGAACGTGCATTGGATGCCGTTCCCGCGCCTCACGCTCCTCACTTCTGAGGATCGTCGCCCAGAATTCGGACCTGGTGGTTGATGAAACCGCCACACTCCCTGGGCGAGGCGCGTGGATTCATCCCACCATCGCGTGCTTCCAGGAGGCCGTGAGGCGACGCGCTTTCGGGCGTGCCCTTCGGGTGACCAGCCCCCTGGACGCAAAACAACTAGAGAACAGGCTGACTTGGCTAATGGATAACTAATGAGCGGCTCGAAATGAGAACCGTCCGTTACTAACGGTCTGCCCCTTTCCGGGTGCAGGCCCGGAACAGGAGAATTGTGGCTGCGAAACCACGCGTACACGAGATCGCAACTGAACTCGGTGTCGACAGCAAGGTAGCCCTTGCGAAATTGAAAGAGATGGGCGAGTTCGTCAAGGGACCGTCTTCCAGCGTTGAACCCCCCGTTGCACGCCGTCTGCGTGCAGCACTCGAGGCCGACGGAGTCGCCACCGGCGGCGCCGCTGCCGCACCGGCGGCCCCGGCCGCCGCCGCAAAGCCCGCGTCGACCACCACGGCCAAGCCCGGTGGCGCACGTCCCTCCCCGGCACGTCCCGCCGCACCGGTGCCCGCACCTGTCGTCGAGGCCCCGGCAGCGGATGCACCGCCGATGCCCGCCGCGCCGCTCACCGTGGCAGAGCGCCAGGCCGCAGCGACCGAGAAGGCCGCCGCAGCCGAGAAGGCTGCAGCGACCGAGAAGGCCGCCGCAACCGAGGTCGCCGGCACCGACGTGACCCCCGAGGCCGCCGCACCGGCCGCTCCGGCCGACGGCGACAAGCCCGCCGCCGCCAAGCCCGGTGGAACCGTCCCGCGTCCGGGAGCACGTCCGGGTAACAACCCGTTCGCCAGCAACCAGGGCATGGGCAAGACCCCCACCCCGCGTCCGGGCAACAACCCGTTCGCGAGCGCGCAGGGTATGGGACAGCGTCCGCCGTCCACGTCCTCGCCCAGCAACATCCCCCGCCCCGCCGCACCCCGTCCCGGCGCTCCGCGTCCGGGCGGACCCGGACAGGCACCCCGCCCGACCGGCTTCGGCCAGCGTCCGGGTGGCTTCCAGCGTCCCGGTGGCGCTCCGGGCGGCGCCGGTGGCGCACGCCCCGGCTTCACCCGCCCCGGTGCACCTGCCGGTGCCCCCGGCTTCGGCCCGCCCCGCCCCGCCGGTGGCGGCGGCGCCGGTGGTCGTGGCCGTGGTCCCGGCGGTGGAACCGCTGGTGCGTTCGGTCGCGGAGGCGGCAAGAACAAGGCACGCAAGTCGAAGCGGACGAAGAGGGCCGAGTTCGAGCTGCGCGAGGCTCCGTCGCTGGGTGGCGTCAGCGTCCCCCGTGGCGATGGCGGAACCGTGGTGCGTCTGCGCCGCGGTGCCTCGATCACCGACTTTGCCGACAAGATCGACGCGAGCCCGGGCAACCTGGTCACCGTGCTGTTCCACCTCGGTGAGATGGCAACGGCGACCGAGTCGCTCGACGAGGCCACCTTCGACGTGCTGGGCAGCGAGCTGGGTTACAAGATCCAGATGGTCTCGCCCGACGACGAAGACCGCGAGCTGCTGCTCGCCTTCGATATCGACATCGACCAGGAGCTGGCCGACGAGACCGACGAAGAGCTCGTAGTTCGTCCTCCCGTCGTCACCGTCATGGGTCACGTCGACCACGGTAAGACCGCGCTGCTCGACGCCATCCGTAACGCCAAGGTCGCTGCCGGTGAAGCCGGTGGCATCACCCAGCACATCGGTGCCTACCAGGTCGTCACCGAGCACGAGGGCATCGAACGCGCCATCACCTTCATCGACACCCCCGGTCACGAGGCGTTCACCGCCATGCGTGCTCGTGGTGCGCAGGTCACCGACATCGCGATCCTCGTGGTCGCCGCCGATGACGGCATCATGCCGCAGACGATTGAGGCGCTCAACCACGCGCAGGCCGCCAACGTGCCGATCGTGGTCGCAGTGAACAAGATCGACAAGGCCGGTGCGAACCCGCAGAAGGTGCGCCAGCAGCTCACCGAATTCGGTCTCGTCGCCGAAGAGTACGGCGGAGACGTCATGTTCGTCGACGTGTCGGCGAAGAACAAGATCGGCATCCAGGAAATCCTCGACGCCGTCCTGCTCACCGCAGACGCCGGACTCGACATGCGCGCCAAGCCGAACAAGGATGCTCGCGGTGTGGCCATTGAGGCCAAGCTCGACAAGGGCCGCGGTGCAGTCGCCACGGTGCTCATCCAGTCCGGAACGCTGCACGTCGGCGACTCGATCGTCGCCGGCACCGCCTACGGCCGCGTTCGTGCGATGGCCGACGAAAACGGCAACGCCGTTCTCGCCGCCACGCCGTCCCGTGCCGTCCAGGTGCAGGGCCTCTCGAGCGTTCCCCGCGCCGGTGACACCTTCCTCGTCATCGAGGAAGACCGCACCGCGCGTCAGATCGCCGAGAAGCGCGAAGCCGCAGAGCGGAACGCACTGCTGGCCAAGGCCCGCAAGCGCATCAGCCTCGAAGACTTCACCCGTGCACTCGAAGAGGGCAAGGTCGAATCGCTCAACCTCATCATCAAGGGTGACGTTTCCGGTGCCGTTGAGGCCCTGGAAGAATCGCTGCTCAAGATCGAGGTCGACGACTCCGTACAGCTGCGCATCATCCACCGTGGTGTCGGTGCGGTCACGGAGAGCGACGTCAACCTCGCTACCGTCGACAACGCCATCATCATCGGCTTCAACGTTCGCCCCGACACGAAGGCGCGCGAACGTGCGGCTCGTGAAGGCGTGGACGTGCGCTTCTACTCCGTCATCTACAACGCGCTCGAGGACATCGAGTCTTCCCTCACCGGAATGCTCAAGCCCGAGTTCGAAGAAGTGCAGAGTGGTATCGCCGAGATCCGCGAGGTCTTCAGCTCGTCCAAGTTCGGAAACGTCGCCGGTGTCATCGTGCGTTCGGGAACGATCACGCGAAACGCCAAGGCGCGGGTCATCCGCGACGGCATCGTTGTGGGCGACAACCTGGCCATCGAGTCGCTGCGTCGCTTCAAGGATGACGTCACCGAGGTGCGTACGGACTTCGAGGCCGGTATCGGTCTTGGTAAGTTCAACGACATCCAGATCGGCGATGAGATCGAGACGATCGAATTGAAGGAAAAGCCGCGTAGCTAGTAGCTACTCGTGGCAAGGGGTCTCCGCTTGATCCCCCCTGAAAAGGGAAGAGCGGGGACCCCTACCCCGATTCCCCTGCGTCTATTAGACGCCGTGGGGGGATCGAGCTCCGACCCCAGTCCTCGAGACACCATCCGTCAATACGATGGTGGGGGAGGGCTCAAGAGCGTGAAGAAGTACCCCGAAATTTATAGGTTCAATAGGAGTTCGACATGGTAGATCCGGCACGCGCTAGAAAGATGGCGGACCGCATCAAGGTCATCGTGGCCAAGCGGCTCGAACGCGGCATCCGCGACCCGAGGCTCGGCTTCGTGACCATCACCGACGTCAAGGTCACCGGCGACCTGCAGCACGCCTCGGTGTTCTACACGGTCTACGGCTCCGAAGACGAGCGCAAGGACAGCGCCGCAGCGCTCAAGGCCGCCACCGGCATGATGCGCAGCGAGGTGGGCAAGAACATCACCGCCCGGCTGACACCGTCGATCGAGTTCATCGCCGACGCCATCCCGGAAAACGCCGCTCTCATCGACGACCTGCTGCGCGAAGCGCGCGAACGCGACACCCAGGTAGGCGAGATGGCCCGCACGGCCGTCTACGCCGGCGACGAAGACCCGTACGTCAAGCCCCGCGAATACGCCGAGGACGACGACGACGAGGATGACGACGACACCGAAGAGGACGAGGCGGAGACGCCCCCCGTACACACGGGCCGTCACGCCGCACCCACGGAACCTGACGCTCTGTAGTCCTCCGCGCACCATCGTTCGAAGCCTCCGGCCGACCCTCGGGTCCCGGAGGTTTCGGCTGTGTGACATATAACGGAACATCAGGCATCTTTCTAAGAAATCCCCGGTGACCGCGCCCATTTACTTCTAGGATCGACGCAATCGTCCCATCCTGAAGGAGTTGTCATGGTCGTACCCCAGCAAACCGCCGCACCTGTCGCGGGCGTTCCCCTCTCCCAGCCGTACTACGGCGCCCCGATCGCGGTAGCGGTCAAGCGCTTCTTCAGCAAGTACGCCACCTTCTCCGGTCGGGCCAGCCTGAGTGAGTACTGGTGGTGGGCACTGGTGAACTACGCGGTGCTCTTGGTGCTGGGTATCCTCGCACTCGTTGCCGGCGGCACCCCGACGGTGTCAGCCGCCGGCACGGTGGCGCCGCCGTCCGGTGGAGCAATCGTGGTGGTGCTCATAATCACCGTGTACTCGCTGGCCACGATCATCCCGGGACTGGCGCTCACGGCCCGCCGCCTGCACGACGGCAACTTCTCGGCCCTGTTCATCCTCATCGCCCTGGTGCCCGGCATCGGCGGACTGATCCTCTTCATCCTCACCCTGCTGCCGTCGAAGCCGGAAGGCTCACGTTTCGACCAGGGTTCTGCCGAGTACCGCTGATCTCGAGCACACCAGCCCGAGCACAAGAGGAAGACCCCGTGGCTGGTGCCACGGGGTCTTCTGCTGTGTCGGGCCGGCCCGGTCAGGCCTGGATGGCGGCTATGGTCCAGGCTGCCGAGTGGGAGGCGGCGGGGGCCAGCAGCACCAGGTCTTCGCCGGTGGAGAAGGCGTCCGGCGGGCAGGTCATCGGTTCCACGGCCAGGCCGATGCGGCTGCGCTCTGGCGCTGGACGGTCGGCGGTGTGCACCTGCAGCCAGGGCAACTCGGTGCCGAAGCTCATGCGCACGCCGGTGCCGGCCGGGCTGGTGAGGGTGACGGATGCCGACCCATCCGCCTGGCGTGCGATCGCGGCGAAGGCGTGGTCGATGAAGGTGTCACCGATCAGCCGGGGGGCGCGGAAGTCGAACTCCGGCGTGGTCTCGACCGGGACAGTGGCCACGGGGCTGAGCCGGTCCGGGGTCACCGTGAGATACGCCGCGGCCGGGAACTCGAGGGTCCAGTCGTCGACGACGCCGGGACCGGCCACGAGGTAGGGGTGCGGGCCGGTGCCGTAGGGGGCCGTGCCGGCGCCGAGGTTCTGGGCGGTCACCGTGCTGGTGAGGCCGTCGTCGGAGAGGCTGTAGGTCACCAGGAGGGCGATGCGGTGCGGGTAGCCGTCACTGGGCACGATGGTGGTGCCCAGGGTCACCGAGTCCGCGGACCGCGCCTGCAGCGTCCAGTCGGTCCAGCAGACCAGCCCGTGCAGGGCGTGTGAGCGGCTGGGCTCGGTGAGCGGCAGCTGGTAGTCGACGCCGTCGAAGGTGTAGCTGCCGTCGACCACCCGGTTGGGCCAGGGTGCGAGCACGGCACCCCGGTAGCCGGGACGCACCTCGTCGGCGTCGAAGGGCACGACCAGGTCGCGGCCGTTCCAGGTGAGTATGCGCAGGCTCGCACCGACACTGGCGATCGTGGCCGAGTAGCCGTCGTGACTGATCGTGTACTGCAGGCCCGAGAGCGGCAGTACGGACGCATCCGTGAGGTCGGTGGCGGATGCGACGGCGGCGTCAGTCATGGGGCAGCACTCGTTTCAGGTAGGCGTTCTGGAACCGTGCGTCGGGATCGACCCGACGCAGGTGGGCGGCGAAATCGTCGAGGCGCGGGTAGGCCCGGCGCAGCCCGGCAGGCGACATCGTGGACACCTTGCCCCAGTGCGGGCGGGGCGCGAAGGGCTCCAGGGTGTGCTCGATCAGCGGCAACACCGTGAGGATCTCGGCCGGCAGCGGCTTCCAGGTGAAGTGGATGGCGAGGGAATCGCGGGCGTAGCTGGGGCTGAGCCAGGCGGTGTCTGCGGCCACGCTGCGGAGCTCGGAGATGTGCAGCAGCGGCGCGATCCGGTCGCCGATCGCGCGCAGCGCCGTGATCGCGGCGACGGCGTGCTCGGCGGGGATCAGGTACTCCGACTGGATCTCCTCGCCGTGACTGGGCTGGAACTCGGACCGGAAATGCGCGAGGCGCTCGTTCCACGGCCCCGGTTCGCGCAGTTGCGCCGTCACGCTGTCGGCGGCGACGCCGGGCAGCGGATGCAGGGGCACCGCGGCCTCCGTCGCGCCCAGGGCAGTGAGGTCCAGCTCCGGCCCATCCACGTCGAGCCGGCGCTTGGACCAGATCTGGTGGGTGTTCTCACCCTGGAAGGTCGTGAACACGCTGACGCTGTAGCCACTGGACATGATGGCGGCCCAGTTCGCGAGGGCCGCGGTCCAGGGCAGCCCCTCGTGCACGTACTGGGAGATCTGGAAGTGCGGCTGCACCCTCAGGGTCACCGCGGTGACGATGCCGACCGCGCCCAGTCCCACCACGGAGGCGGCGAAGTCAGTGTCGTGTTCACTCACGATCTCGACCTGCCCCGATGCGCGCACGATCTCCAGCGCCACGACCGAGGACGCCAGTGACCCGTTGCGCACGCCGGAGCCGTGGGTGCCGGTCTGAATGGCGCCGGCGACCGAGATGTGGGGCAGGGACGCGAGGTTCGGCAGGGCGAGGCCATGCTCGGAGAGGTACGCGCCGACCTGGGCGTAGGTGCTTCCCGCGCCTACCCGCACGCTCACCGCGGCACCGTCGTCACCGAACTGGAGCGACGGTTCGATGCCCAGCCGGTCGAGGGCGATCAGGGTGCCGACGCTGTCGGCGATCGTGGAGAAGGAGTGACGGGAGCCCAGGGCCTTGACCTGTCCGGCGGCGGAGGCGACCGCCGCGACGATTCGGGCGACCTCATCGGTCGTCGCCGGATGCCTGATGTCGTCCGTCGAATACTCGACGTTGCCGGCCCAGTTCTTCATTGAAACCATTTCTGTTGGAGAGAATGCAGGGTTTTCACCCCTGCGAAAGAGCGTACCGCCCGGGTTCGACGAGAACGGCGAGGCCGTCGGCGAGGAGTCCGGCCAGTGCCCGGTCGCGCTGCTCGGCATCCGGCCACACGGTGTCGATCTCACCGTCGGTCACCGGATGGTGAGTGGCACGCAGTTCGGCCATGATCAGCCCGCGCACCTGCCGGTCGCTGCCCTCGAACTTCTTCTGCACGGCCTTCTTCGGTCCCGTGTAGGCCGGGTAGCCGGCCGCGCGCCAGGCGCAGGCATCCCGGATCGGGCAGGTCTCGCACCGCGGGCTGCGGCTGGTGCACACGATGGCGCCCAGCTCCATGATGGCCGCGTTGAACACCGCCGCCGCGACGGGTTCGGCGGGCAACAGCGCCGACATCGATTCGAGGTCCCTGGTTCGGCTGGGCGGCGCGGGTTGGGCCTGCCCGGCCACGGCCCTGGCGATCACCCGGCGGGTGTTGGTGTCGACCACCGGATGCCGGTGGCCATAGGCGAAGACCGCAACCGCCCTGGCCGTGTAGTCGCCGATCCCGGTGAGGGCAAGCAGGTCGTCCACGTCCTCCGGCACGATGCCGCCGTGCCGTTCGGTGATTTGCACTGCAGCGGCGTGCAGCCACAGCGCCCGGCGCGGGTAGCCCAGGCTCGCCCAGGCTCGAACGGCCTCGCCGGGCGGAACGGAGGCCAGGTCGGTGGGTGTCGGCCAGCGTTCGAGCCATTCCGCAAGACGGGGGATGACCCGGTTCACCGGGGTCTGTTGCAGCATGAACTCGCTCACCAGGGTGCCCCAGGCGCTGAAACCGTCACGACGCCAGGGCAGGTCGCGGGCGTTGTCGCCGAACCAGACACTGATGCTGTGGCTGAGGGCGGGGCCGGCGGGTGCTGCGCTGAGCATGGCGCCGTCGACGGGGGCAGCGTTCTGGACTGTGACGTTCATCGGTTCTAACCTAGGCTCGATTCATGAAGCTCGTTTCCACACCCCGCGTCGAGTACCTGCGTACCCTCGCGACCGAGATCCTCAATCTGAACGGCCGGGGCCGGGTGATCGTGGCCGTTGACGGCGCCGACGCCGCGGCTCGCACGGCTTTCGCCGATGATCTGGCCGCGGTGCTCGATGAAGCCGAAAAGCCCACCTATCGGGCGTCGCTGCGCTACTTCCAGCGGTCCAGGGAGGACATCGGCCGGTTCGGCGTCGACTCCCCGGAGCGCTTCTACCGGCACGGCTTCGACTACTCGGCGCTGCGCCGGGTGCTGCTCGAACCGTTCAGGCTCGGCGGCAGCACCGGCTTCGTCACCCAGGTGTTCGACCCCGACCGGGACAGCTGGATCGAACCGACCTGGACCACGGCTCCGGCGGATGCGTTCCTGGTCATCGACGGTGAGTTCATCAACCGCAGTGAGCTGCGGGACGCCTGGAATTACCGCATCCTGCTGGAGAGCGAAGCGACCTCGGAGACCGACTACCTCTACCAGAAGGAGGAACGCCCCCGTCAGGTGGCGTCGGCCGTGATCGACCTCAGCGAGCGGCACCGTCCCCAGCGGGTGTTCAGCGACTCCTGCTGAACCGCGCCAGCACGTCGTCGGGGCTGAGGAACGTTCCGCGTTCCTCCACCTCGTGCACCAGGGCCGTCAGCCGGCTGTTCACCGGGGCCGGAACGCCGGCGGCGGCGGCCTCACGCACCACGACGCCGTTGAGGTGGTCCACCTCGGTGCGTTGGCCGCGGGTGACGCTCTGCAGAGTGGAGCCCAGGTTGGGCACACTGCCCATGCGGGCGCGCATCCGCAGTGGCAGCACCTGGCCCGCCCACGCGGGCAGCAACGAGAAGGCGCGAAGCCGGCGGTCGCCGAGCGCCTGCATCGCCCCGAACCGGATGCCGCGGCGCATGCCCACCCGCACGGCCTCGCGCATGCTCAACGTCATCACCCGGCGCAGGCCCCGGTGGGCGACGACGGCCTGAACGCTGAGCCCGGTGATCGCGGGCAGTGCGTTGAGCATGTTGACCACGAGCTTCGTCCACTGGGCGCCGACGAAATTGTCGATGGCCTGGCAGGGCACCGCCTCGGCGAGCACCGCCTGCCAGTGCCGGGTGGCCGCGTCGGCTTGCCCCGAGCCCCGGCCGAGATAGGTGGGAGCGACGGTAGTGATCGTGACCAGACCTGGTTCGGTGTAATTGGCGGCGATGATCGACAGCGCGCCGAAGCAGTCAGAGCCGGGCAGCAGCCGTCGGGCGGTGTCGACGCCGTCCAGGCCGTTCTGGATCACGATCACCGCCGCGCCGTCGAGCACGGTGGCGTTGTCAGCGATCGCGGCCTCGGCATCCTGCGCCTTGGTGCACACCAGGGCCAGATCGGGCGTCTCGACCAGCCTTTCGAGGGCGGTGGGATGCGCCGTAGCCGGGCCGAAACCGCCCTCGAGCCGGATGCCGTGTTCGCGGATCGCGGCCAGTCCGGCTCCGCGCGCGGTGACGGTCACCTCGTGGCCCGCCGCACTGAGCAGGGTGGCGAAGGTCCCGCCCAGGGCGCCGGCGCCGATCACAGCAATTCGCATGAACTCAGCCTAGGAGCCCCGGCCGGGCAACGTGGACTACCCGCGCACGAGGAGGGCGTCCGCCGGAAGAGGCGCCGGCGCTTGTGCCACCCGGCGGCCGGACGGCAGCGCGAGGGCGATCACGGCCGCGACGGCGAGCACCCCGGCGCCGACCATCACGGCGGGCACTGCGGCATCCACGTACCCGGTGGGAGTCAGGGTGCCGCCGGAGCCGGTGAACACCGCGGTGAGCACCGCGACGCCCAGCGCCACGCCGATCTCGCGGAAGGTGGAGTTGGTGCCGGACGCCTTGGCATGGTCGTCGGGCACCATGTTGGCGAGCACGGCGGTGGAACTCGGCGCGAAGACCAGCCCCATGCCGAGCCCGGCCAGGATGAACGCGCCCACCAGCTCGCCGTATTCGACGTCGGCCGACATTGTCAGGGCGAGCCAGAACATGGCGATCGCGAGCAGGGCCAGCCCCAGCACGATCGGCAGCCTTGTGCCGGTTCTCGGGCTGAGCATGCCGGTGAGCGGGGCCACGATCATGGGTGCCAGCGTCCACGGCATCGTCATCACACCGGCTTCGAGCGGGCTGTGGCCCTGCACGATCTGCAGGAATTGGATGAGGATGAAGATCGACCCGAAGATGCCGAAGCTGAAGGTGATCCCCACCAGGTTCGCGACCGTGAAGCTCCGGTCTCGAAACAGCCGCAACGGCAGCAGCGGTGCGGATGCCCGGCCCTCCCACCAGACGAAGACCAGCAGGAGCGCCCCGCCGCCGATGAGCGCCGTGAGCACCTCGGTGCTGGTCCAGCCGGCCTCGTTGCCCCGCACGATTCCGTAGACGATCCCGAAGACCCCGCCGCCGGCCAACAGCAGGCCGACCACATCGGCGCGCAGCCGGGCACCGAAACTATTGGGCAGCGCGATCAGCGCCAGCGGGACCGACAGCACGCCGAGCGGTACGTTCAACCAGAAGATGGCCTCCCAGTTCCAGCCTTCCACCACGGCCCCGCCGATGAGCGGGCCGAGGGCCACGCCGAGACCGGCGATGCCGCCCCAGATCCCGATGGCCGCGGGCCGGAAGCGGTCGGCCACCGACCCGACGAGCAGGGTAAGGGAGAGCGGCATCAGCGCGGCGGCACCCACACCCTGGAGCGCACGGGCTGAGATCAGCATCCACGGCTCGACACTCATCGCACACAGCGCTGAAGCGGCGGTGAACACCGCGATGCCGGCCAGGAACACCGAGCGGCGGCCGAAACGGTCGCCGATTGCAACGGCCATCAACATGAACGTGGCGAAACTGAGGGAGTAGGCGTTCACCACCCATTGCAGTTCTTCGATGGTCGCGGAGAGGTCGGTGTTGATCACCGGCAGGGCACTGGTGACCACGAGGTTGTCGAGGGTGGCCATGAACATGGGCAGCGACGCGGCGACGACGGCAAGCCAGACGGGCACCCGGTTCAGGCGACCGCCGGCCGGCGGGGAAGAAGCGGTGGTCATGGGAGGTCCCTTCGGGAACGGAGCCAGGAATGTTGTAATCGAATGATTACAAAGTAGGAGATTAGTAATCGACTGATAACCTGTCAAGTGTGAACGAGACATCCGGCACCGCAGCCGCCCAGCCCACCGAGCGCATCCCCGCCGCGGAACGCCGTGAACAGATCTTGGCCGCGGCCAGTGTGGTCTTTGGTGAGCGGGGCTATGCCGGCGCCACCACCGACCAGGTGGCCAGGGCCGCCGGTATCAGCCAGCCCTACGTGGTGCGCATGTTCGGCACCAAGGAGAACCTCTTTCTGGAGGTGCTTGCCCGGGCTCTCGGGCGTCTGGTCGCCGCGTTCAGGCAGATCATCGCCGAGCCGCGCGAGCACGGCGAAGACGAGGCGGAACTGCTGGCCATGCGGCTCGGCGCCGCCTACGTCGACCTCATCGAAGATCGAGGCATCCTGCTCTCGCTCATGCAGGCCTTCATCAGCGGGCATAACACCGTCGTCGGTGCCAAGGCCAGGGCCGGGTTCCTCGAGATCTACCGGATGCTGCGCGACGAGGCCGGGTTCCCGCCGGACGCCATCCGTGGGTTCCTGGCCGACGGGATGCTGTTCAACACGCTCCTGGCCATCCGGCTGCCCGACATCTTCGACGAGGACCCCGACGCCGAGGAACTCATGCGGTGCACGTTCCGTGGCAAGCTCGACGTGGTGCTCGGCGCCACAGCCGCCGACGCCGCAGAACATGCCTGACCCCAGCCAAGAAGGATTTCCAGTGAACGCCCCACGCCGCACGCCCGGCAGCACGACCAGCGGCCTCGTGCTGATCGACAAGCCCCAGGGCTGGACCAGCCACGACGCCGTCGCGCGCACCCGGCGCCTGGCGAACACCCGCAAGGTCGGCCACGCCGGCACCCTCGACCCGATGGCGACGGGCCTGCTGATCCTCGGCATCAACAGCTCCACCCGGCTGCTCACCTACGTGGTCGGCCTCGACAAGGAATACCTGGCCACCATCCGGCTGGGAGCCGCGACGACCACCGACGACGCCGAGGGGGAGGAACTCACCCGCGCGCCCGCCGATGTGGTCGGCGCACTGGCCGAGACCGCCGTCACCGACGGCATCCGGGCCCTGACCGGGGACATCAGCCAGCGGCCCAGCGCCGTGAGCGCCATCAAGGTGGACGGCAAACGCGCCTACGCCAGGGTGCGTGCCGGCGAAGACGTCGAACTGCCCGCCCGGCCCGTCACCGTGAGCGAGTTCGAATTGCTCTCCAGCACGCCGGTCGAGGGATTCCTCGACCTCGAGGTGCGCGTGGTGTGCTCCTCCGGCACCTACATCCGGGCGCTGGCCCGCGACCTCGGCGCGGGTCTCGGTGTGGGCGGCCACCTCACCAGCCTCCGCCGCACCCGCATCGGCCCGTTCGGCATCGACGCCGCCGACCCGCTCGACCAGCTCGACGTGGCCCGCGCCCTGATCGGCCCGGCGGATGCGGCGAGCCGGCTCTTCGGCAGGCTCGACCTGAGCGAGCAGCAGGCCATCGACCTCGGCCACGGCAAGCGCATCGACGCACCCGTCGGCGCCGGCGACGCGGGACCGATCGCCGCCATCAACCCGGACGGCCGGCTCATCGGCCTCGTCGAGTACCGCGCCGGCCAGGCCAAGTCGATCGTGAACTTCCCGCCAGACGAACCAGCGGCCGGCACGGCGCTTGTGGAGGACGGCTCGTGATCGAGTGGTTCACCTACCTGCAACTGGCGATCGCGACCGCCGCCGGCCTGCTCTGCCTGGGCCTGGGGCTGGCCGGCCGGAAACCCACCGACCTCAGCATGGGAGCGACCCTGCTCGTCGAGGTGCTCCTGATCGTTCAGCTCGTGGTGGCCATCGTCGCGCCCCTCACCGGAAACCAGGCCACCGGCAGCCTGCTGGAGTTCTACACCTACCTGGTCAGCGCCATCCTGCTGCCGATATTCGGGGGAGTGTGGGCGCTCATCGAACGCAGCCGGTGGAGCACGGTGATCCTCGGGGTGGTGTGCCTGTCGGTGGCTGTCATGCTCTACCGGATGCTGCAAATCTGGACGGTGCAGGGCGTCTGAGCCGGGGGAACACGACCGGCACCGTTCGGCGTGAAGATGCTGCGATAATTACTGAGCGATGAATGATCTCAAGACCGACTCCGGAGACAATGCCACCGGCACGACGAATCCCGGCCGGGTGACCGGCATCGGGCGTGTGCTGATCATGGTCTACGGCGTCCTCGCCCTCGCCGCAACCGGCCGGTCCTTCGTGCAGATCGTCGGGAAGTTCGACGAGGCTCCGCTGGCGTACACCCTGTCGGCCCTCGCCGCGGTGGTCTACATCGTCGCGACAGTCGCGCTCATCAAGCGTGGGCGCGCCTGGTACCGGATCGCCTGGATCACCATCGGCTTCGAACTGCTCGGCGTTCTCGTGATCGGTACCCTCAGCCTGGTCGACCCGCAGCTGTTCCCGCACGACACCGTGTGGTCGGTGTACGGCCGCGGCTACCTGTTCATCCCGTTGGTACTGCCGATCCTGGGCATGTGGTGGTTGGCCCGCCACGCGCCGGAGCGCACCGACCGGAACGGCGTCCCGGCATGACCGGCGCCCAGGCCACGCCCATGAACGTCCCCTCAGACCTGCCCTCGAGCGCGGCCATGAGGGTTTTCACCGGCCGCGACGCCGTTCCGACCGACTGGCCGGCCTCCGCGGTGAGCATCGGCAAGTTCGACGGTGTGCACGCCGGTCACCGCGCCGTGATCGCGGAGCTGAAGACCCTTGCCCGCAGGGAAGGCCTGGCCGCCGTCGTCGTCACCTTCGACAGGCATCCGCTGTCCCTGCTGAACCCCGACAAGTGTCCCGCCGAGCTGGTCAGTGTGCAGCAGAAGCTCGACCTGCTCGGTGACACCGGCATCGACGCCACCGTGGTGCTCGCCTTCGACAGGGCGCTCTCGTCGCTGCCGCCGGAGGATTTCGTGCGTGACATCCTCGTGGACACGCTGCACGCCCGGCACGTGATGGTGGGCCGGGACTTCAGGTTCGGCGCTCGCGGTGCCGGCGACGCCGACCTGCTCACAGAGCTCGGCGGCCGGTACGGATTCGATGTGCGACTGATCGACGACGTCACGCCGCTCGGGGAGCGCCGGGTCTCGTCGACCTGGATCCGCGAGCTGCTCTCGGACGGTGACGTGCGGGCGGCGGCCCGGTTGCTCGGGCACACCCCCACCGTTCGCGGAATGGTTGTGCACGGTGCGGCCAGGGGGCGCGAACTCGGCTTTCCCACCGCGAACCTCGCGCCGGAGGCCGAGGGACTGGTGCCTGCGGACGGCGTCTACGCCGGCTGGCTCACCGACAACGGGGTGCGCCATCCTGCCGCCATCTCCATCGGCAACAACCCCACCTTCGAGGGCGTGCCGCAGAAACAGGTCGAGGCGTACGTGCTCGACCAGGACATCGACCTGTACGACCACGTCGTCGAGGTCGCTTTTGTCGAGCACATCCGCGGCATGGTCGCGTTCACCGGCATCGAGCCGCTGATCCGGCAGATCGAGGACGACGTCGTGAAGACCCGCGCCATCCTGCAGCTCCCGCCCGGCTAGCCCGCCTACTACCCGGCCGGCTGCTCCGGCGGTGCCTGAACGGGTGGGGTATCGGCGGGCAGCGGTCCGCGGCCGAACAGGAACAGAATCAGGCCCGACGCCGGTGCCCGCAGCGGCGTGCCGTGGCCGACGCTCCATTCGGCATCCGTCGCAATCAGCCGGCGGGTGCGCAGCACGGCCTTGATCTCGGTGGGGGCGATCAGACTGCGCCGCAACGCCACCGCCCCGCCCGCGGTCGCGTGTACGGGCAGGGTCAGGCCGAGCGGATGCGCCACGTCGAGGCCGTGCACCACGGCCTCGGTCAGCTCGGTGATGCCACCGCGGCCCGAGGCCGCCCTGGCGGCGGCGATCTCCCGCAGCCGGGCCACCAGCTGCGCCGGCTCGGCCGCGGCCGCGGCCCGGCTCACGACGTCGATGGCGCGCGACGGGCGCACAAAGTGACCGACGTACGCGCGGGCGGCGCTGCCGACGAGTTCCCGTCTGCTGCTGCCGAGCCGCCAGACCAGGTGTCCGGCGACGTCACGCACCCGCCAGCCGGCGCACAGGCTCTCTGCCTCCCACTGCTCGGGGGTCAGCCCGGCGAGCAGGTCGGCGATGGCCGTGACGGTGGCCGCCAGGTGCCCCGACCAGCGTGCGTTCACGCCGGACTCGTTGCCGACGCTCCGCAAGCTGAGGGGGAGGAGTCGCGCGAATTCTGCCATGCCGTCCAGCCTAGACTTGCGGAGTGTCAGAACTCTCGCTCCGCCCCCTGTGGACCGGGCGAACCCTGGCGCTGCTGGGTATCGTCCTGGTCGCCGCCAACCTGCGCACCGCCGTCGCGGCGCTCTCGCCCATCGTCAGCGAGATCTCCACCGACATCCCGCTGACCGCAACGGCCATCGGCATCCTCGGCATGCTGCCGCCGGTCTGCTTCGCGGTCTTCGGAATCTTCACCCCGGTCTTCACCCGCCGGTTGGGCCTGGAAAACGTGCTGGTGCTCGCCCTCACCGCGATGCTCATCGGGCACCTCACCCGCGGCGCGGCCGGATCCCTGACCGCCCTGATGATCGGCAGCGTGATCACCTTCGCCGGACTCGGGGTCGGCAACGTGCTGCTGCCGCCTCTGGTGAAGAAGTACTTCCCCGACCGGGTGGGTCTGATCACCTCTCTTTACGTCACCGTGGTGTCACTGAGTACCCTGATCCCGCCGCTGATCGCCGTGCCGGTCGCGGATGCCGCCGGCTGGCGGGTGTCCCTCGGGCTCTGGGTGCTGCCCGTTGTGTTCGCCCTCGTGCCCTGGCTGACAATGTTCGTGCGACACCGCGTGCAGGTCACCCCCGGCGCCCTCGTCGAGGAAGCGGAGCCGGCGCTGCTCGGCCGGATCTGGCGTTCCTCGATCGCCTGGGCGCTGGCGGTGGTGTTCGCGGCGTCGTCGCTGAACGCCTACGCCATGTTCGCGTGGCTGCCGCAGTTGCTCATCGATACCGCGGGCGTGACCCCGGCCCAGGCCGGCACGCTGCTCTCGGTCTACGCCGCCATGGGCATCCCCTGCGCCCTGCTGATTCCGTGGCTGACCTCCCGGATGAAAAACGTGGCGATCCTGGTTTACCTGGGGGTCGCCGCCTTCCTCATCGGCGACCTCGGCCTGCTCCTGGCGCCCGGCACGCTCACCTGGCTCTGGGTGGTGCTGGCCGGCCTCGGGCCGCTGTTCTTCCCGCTCACACTGGTTCTGATCAACCTGCGCACCCGCACCCACGCCGGTTCGGTGGCCCTGAGTGGTTTCGTGCAGAGCGTCGGCTACACCCTCGGCGCGCTCGGCCCGCTGTGCATGGCCCTGCTGCACGAGATCACCGGGGCGTGGACGGCCCCGCTGCTGTTCCTGATCGGCACGGCCCTGGCGATCACCGTGGCCGGCGCCGTCGTCGCGCGTCCGCACCTGCTCGAGGACGACCTGGAGCGCCAGCACCGAGGGTGAGGCTCCTGCTCATATGAGCAAGATCGGCAACGAGTGTTGTACCGGCCGGTCAGCTCCACCTACGCTAGGGCCACGGAGGAAGGCACCAACGAATGACCGACATCGATGAGCTGCTGTCTATTCGGGCGGCCGAGCTGTACTACGAAGAGGACAAGACCCAGGACGAGATCGGCACGATCCTCCGGCTCACTCGCTGGAAGGTCGGCAGGCTGCTGGCCCAGGCCAAGGCCAACGGGTTCATCCGCATCGAGATCGTGCATCCCCGCGCCCGCCGGCTCGGCATCGAACGACAGCTGCGCAGTGCCACCGGCCTCGCCGATGCGATCGTGGTCTCCACCGCCGGAGTCGTCGACGAACTCGACCTCCAGAAACGCACCGCGCAGGCGGCCGCTGACTACCTCAGCGCACTGCGGCCGGTGCCGCGCACGCTCGGCATCAGCTGGGGACGCACCCTGTACGACATCTCGGTGCAGCTCAAGCCCGGTTGGGCCAGCGGCGTCAACGTGGTGCAGATCAACGGCGGTGTGAGCCTGAACGCCCGGCCGGGAACCGCCGCGGCCACCGCCGTCAGCATCGCCCAGAAGGGTGCGGGCCAGTTCACGCTGTTGCCCAGCCCCGCCATCCTGGAACGGGTCGAGACCAAATTGGCCATCGCCTCCGACCGGTCGGTCGCGGCGGTCCTCGAGATGGGTTCCTCGGCATCCGCCTACCTGTTCAGCGCGGGCCAGGCCGACGCGGGCTCCGCCCACGTCGACAGCGGCTACCTCACGCCGGACCAGGTCGACGAGCTGGTGCGCAAGGGTGCGGTCGGCGATGTGGTGGGCCGGTTCATCGACAGCGCCGGCCAAATCGTCGACCCGGCGCTGGACGAGCGCACGTTCGGCATCCCGCTCGAGCAATTACGCCGCGCGAAGACCGCCATCGCCGTGATCAGCGGCCCGCGCAAACACGCCATCGCGCGTTCCGTCGTCCTCAGCGGCCTGTGCACGGTCCTGATCACCGACGAAGACACCGCCCAGGCACTGATCAAAGCCGCCTGACCCCTCCGCGAACTGTGAGCTAAGCACCTAAAAACGCAAGTTTTCGGGGCTTAACTCACAGTTCGCGGGGGTGGTTACGCCTCGTGGGGGCGGTCGGGGTTGTCGTCTCGGAGGAGGTCGGCCAGGGCCTGGTCGACGTCGTCCAAGATGGGGGGCTCGCCCTTGGCGGTGGAGGTGAGCCGGGCGACCAGGGCCTGCGGGTCGTCGAGGTCCGCGGACGTCGGCAGGATGTCGGGGTGCGCCCACAGGGCATCCCTGGCCTCGTTGCCCACGGCGTCGGTGACGGCCTGCCACATCGCGGCGGCCTCACGCAGGCGGCGGGGACGCAGCTCCAGACCGACCAGGGTGGCGAACGCCGACTCCGCCGGGCCGCCGGATGCCCGGCGGCGCTTGACGGTCTCGTTGATAGCGTCCGCGCGCGGCAGCCGGCTGGTGGCCTCAACGGTGACCACGTCGACCCAGCCCTCGACGAGGGCGAGCATGGTCTCGAGCCGGCCGAGGGCGGCCAGCTGGGCGTCGGACTTGGGTGGGATTAGCGAGCCGTTCACCATGGCGTCGCGCAGCTCCTCGGGGTTCGACGGGTCGAACCCCTCGGCGAGTGACTCCAGTCGTTCGGTGTCGATGCTGATGCCGTGCGCGAAATCCGTGATCGAGCTGATCATGTGCAGGCGCAACCAGCGGGAGTGCCGGAACAGGCGGGCGTGGGCGAGTTCACGAACGGCGAGATAGATCTGCACCTGGTCGGTGGGCACATCCAGGCCCTCGCCGAACTCGGCGACGTTCTGGGGGAGCAGGGCGGCCTGCTGGTCGCCGAAGAGGGGAATGCCGATGTCGCCGCCTGAGACGACCTCGCTGGCGAGCTGGCCGACAACCTGGCCCAGCTGCATGGCGAACAGGGTGCCGCCGAGGCTGCGCATCATCTGGCTGGCGCCGGCGAGCATGCCCTTGAGCTCCTCGGGGGCCTGTTCGGTGAGCACGTTGGTGAGCGAGTCCGAAATGCTCGTCGCCACGGGCTCGGAGAGCTGGCTCCAGAGCGGCATGGTGGCGGTCACCCACTCCTTGCGGGTCATCAGGCGAGGCACGACGGTGAGCTCGGCGACGTTGATCACGTCGTCCAGCCAAAGCGCCGCGATGTGGAAGGCCTGCTCGAGCTCGGCGCGCTGGGCGTCGGTCGTGCTGAGCTGCCCGGTAACAGCGCGTTCCTGGCCCTGCTGCAGGGCGATGTCCCAGTTGATGCCGCCATCGCCGCCGCCCTTCAGGGCGCCCTGCAACTGGCTCATCAGCGCTGCCACACTCGCTGGATCATTCGGGAGTCCGGCCGCGCCGGCCAACTGGCCGGGGTCGATGGACGACTTGCCCGACAGGATGTCTCGGAGCATGTCCCGGAATTCGTCTTCTGGGTTCTGACCTTCGTCGGGTCGGGAGTCATCGGCCACTTCAGGCACCTCTCAGTTGCGTCCCTCTACGCTAGCCCGAGAACCCCGGCTAGAACTGGGAAATGACCTACGCTGGGTTCTTGCGTTGTCGCCCGTAGCGAACAGCTTGCGTACTTCCCGTTCATCCTTCTAAGGAGCCTGGTGGCCCTCTTCACCGCTGACCCGCATTCAGGCTCCGACCGACCCCGTCGGGGTTCCCGCACGGGGTGGGTGGTGCTGGGCATCGCACTGGTAACCGGGCTCACCCTGGCGATTGTGCCGTCTCCGTATGTCGTCGAGAAGCCGGGGCCGGTGTACAACACGCTCGGCTCGGCCGAATACGAAGGGGAGAAGACCGACCTCATCACGATCCCGGGCGAGACCGTGTACCCGACAGAGGGCACGCTGGACCTGCTCACGGTCTCGGTGCTCGGCAACCCGGACAACCGCCTGAACTGGTTGACGGTCGCGTCGGCCTGGCTCGATCCGAGTCAGGCGGTGGTGCCGATGGAGTCGGTCTTCCCGGCCGATGTCACCACCGAACAGCGTGACGAGCAGAACCAGGCGGCCATGGTGAACTCCCAACAGGACGCCATCGCCGCGGCGCTGACCAGCCTCGGCTACGACTACCCGACCGAATTGAGCGTCGTGTCGCTGGCCGACGAGGCGCCGGCGGCCGGCCTGATCGAGGCCGGCGACCTGATCGAGACCGTCAACGGTGAAGCCGTGGCGGACATCACCGCGCTGCGGGCCGCGCTCACCGCCAACGGCGCCGACGCGCCGGCCACCATCGGGCTGACCCGCGGCGGCGCCGAGCAGAGCGTCGAGGTGACCCCCGTCGACATCGACGGCAACGTGGTGCTGGGCATCAACGTCAAGTCGGAGTATAAGTTCCCGTTCGACGTCAACATCCAGCTCGACAAGGTCGGCGGGCCCAGTGCCGGCATGATGTTCGCGTTGGGAATCATCGACAAGCTCACCCCGGGTTCCATCCATGGCGGGGCGGATGTCGCCGGCACCGGCACCATCGACCAGTCCGGCGTCGTCGGTCCCATCGGCGGCATCCGCCAGAAGCTCTTCGGCGCCAAGGAAGCCGGTTCGGAGTGGTTCCTGGCGCCCGCCGCCAACTGCGACGAGGTCTCCGGTCATATCCCGGATGGCTTGACGGTTCTGGCCGTGAGCACCCTCGACGAGTCCCTGGCGGCGCTGGATGCCATAGGCAGCGGAGCTGACACCGGCGACCTGCCGACCTGCCCGGCAAACTGATAGCACGGGCACTTCTGGGCGAGCCCTCAGCGAACTCGGGGTTTGCCCTGAGGAGGCCTGCATAGAATGAGGGTCTGACCCCCGATCTATCAGAGCAAGAGGCCAATTCGTGACCACATCATCCGCCGGAAGCGCTCCACGCCGGAGCCGTGCCCCGCTCGCCATTACGGCAGCGATCATCGCAGGGCTGGTGATCTTGTTCTTCATCTTCGCCGGGCTGTACGCGGACGTGCTGTGGTTCGACCAGCTCGGCTTCCTCAGCGTGCTGACCACGCAGTGGATCGCCAGTGCGGTGCTGTTCGTCGTCGGGTTCCTCGGCATGGCCGTGCCGGTGTGGGTGAGCATCCAGCTCGCCTACAGGCTTCGCCCGGTCTACGCAAAGCTGAACTCGCAGGTCGACCGCTACCAGCAGGTCATCGAGCCGCTGCGCCGGCTCGCGATGTACGGGATCCCCGCCCTGCTCGGCCTCTTCGCCGGTGTCGCCGCCGCAACGCACTGGCAGACCATCCTGATGTGGCTCAACCGCACCGAAGCCGGCACCACCGACCCGCAATTCGGCTTCGACGTGTCGTTCTACCTCTTCGACCTGCCGTTCTACCAGTCGCTGCTGGCCTTCAGCTCGGCCGTCGTGCTCATCTCGGCGCTGGTCGCCCTCGCCACCTCCTACCTGTACGGCGCCATCCGCGTCACCGGCCGTGAGGTGTTCGTGGCCAAGGCCGCCCGTGTGCAGATCGCCGTCACCGCCGCCGTCTACCTGCTGCTGCAGGGTGTGAGCATCTGGCTCGACCAGTACTCCACGCTCACCCAGTCGAACGACCTGATCACGGGCGCCGGCTACACCGACGTCAGCGCCACCATCCCGGGGCGCGCCATCCTGGCCGGCATCGCGGTCTTCGTCGCCATCCTCTTCATCGTCACGGCCTTCATCGGCCGGTGGCGCCTGCCGGTGATCGGCACCGCGCTGCTGATCGTGAGCAGCCTGCTGATCGGTTCGCTCTACCCCTGGGTCGTGCAGCGCTTCCAGGTGGACCCGAGCGCGAAGACCCTCGAGGCACCGTACATCCAGCGCAACATCGACCTCACCCGGGATGCCTACGGCGTCGCCGACGTGGAAGAGATCCCGTACACCGCCACCACCACGGCCGAGCCGGGGGCGCTGCGCGAAGACGCCGAGACCACCGCGAACATCCGTATTCTCGACCCTGCCCTGGTCAGCGACGCGTTCGCCCAGCTCGAGCAGTTCAAGCAGTACTACCAGTTCCCGTCCAAGCTCGACGTGGACCGCTACACGATCGACGGCAAGTCCCAGGACACCGTGGTGTCGGTGCGTGACCTCGACCTCGGTGGCCTGAGCAGTGAGACCTGGGTCAACTCCTCGGTCGTCTACACGCACGGCTACGGCGTCGTCGCCGCATACGGCAACCAGCGCTCGGCCGACGGCCAGCCGGTGTTCCTGGAGTCCGGCATCCCCACCTCCGGATCGCTGGGCAAGTTCGAGCCGCGGGTGTACTTCGGCGAGACCTCACCGACGTACTCGATTGTCGGCGCCCCGGAGGGCACCGACCCGATCGAGCTGGACTACCCGTCCGGCGAGGACGGCGCCCAGCAGACCTACACCACCTTCACGGGTGACGGCGGTCCCAGCCTGAACGGCCCGTTCAACAAGCTGATCTACGCGCTCAAGTTCCAGTCCGAGCAGATCTTCCTGGCCAATGCGGTCAACGACGAGTCACAGATCCTCTACGACCGCGACCCGATCACCCGCGTGCAGAAGGTCGCCCCGTACCTCACGCTCGACTCCGACCCGTACCCGACCGTCGTCGACGGGCGCATCAAGTGGGTTGTCGACGCGTACACGACCTCGGCCAGCTACCCGTACTCCACCGCGGTCAGCCTGAGTGACTCCATCGCCGACACCGAGACGCCGGAGCAGCCGTTCGCGCTGGACAACATCAACTACATGCGCAACTCCGTCAAGGCGACCGTTGATGCCTACGACGGCTCCGTGACGCTGTACGCCTGGGACGAGAAGGACCCGCTGCTGCAGACCTGGCAGAAGATCTTCCCGTCGACGGTTGAGCCGATGAGCGAGATGACCGGCGACATGATGAGCCACGTGCGCTACCCGGCCGACATGTTCAAGGTGCAGCGCGCGGTCCTGGGCAAGTACCACGTGACCGACCCGGGCTCGTTCTACTCCGAAGACGACGCCTGGACGACGCCGAACGACCCCGTGTCGCCGAGCACCAACACCACGCTGCAGCCGCCGTACTACCTGACGATGCAGATGCCCGGCCAGGAAGCGCCGTCGTACTCGCTGTACTCGACCTTCATCCCCAACGCGTCCGGTGAAACCAGCCGGAACGTCCTGACGGGGTACCTCGCCGCCGACGCCGACGCGGGTGCCACCGACGGGGAACGGGCGGAGGGCTACGGCAAGCTGCGCCTGCTGACCCTGCCGAACGACATCACGGTGCCCGGCCCCGGCCAGGTGCAGGCCAAGTTCAACGGTGATCCCACGATCTCCGCCGAGCTCAACCTGCTCAAGCAGGGCCAGTCCAGTGTGCTCAACGGAAACCTGCTGACGCTGCCCGTCGGTGGCGGTCTGCTGTACGTGCAGCCCGTCTACGTGCAGTCCACCGGTGAGACCAGCTACCCGCTGCTGCAGAAGGTCCTGGTGGCTTTCGGTGACCAGATCGCCTTCGAGGACACCCTGGACAACGCGCTCAACGTGCTCTTCGGCGGTGAGTCCGGCGCCAACGCCGGCGACACCGACGTGCCGGCCGTGGAAACGCCCGCCCCGGGCGAGGCTCCCGCCGACGGAGGCACAGCCCCGTCGACTACGACCGGTGACCCGGCGACGGATGCGCAGATCAGGTCGCTCCTCGCGGAGGCCAAGCTGGCCGTGACCGAGAAGCAGGCGGCCCTGGCGTCTGGTGACTTCTCCGCCTACGGGGTTGCCGACAAGAAGCTGAACGATGCGGTCGCCGAGCTGCTGGTGCTGCTCGACCAGCAGTAGCGCGTAGTTCGCCGCCTCATCCGCGCGCGGGTGGTGCGCCGGGGAAACCCGGTCGCACCACCCGCGTTTTTTTGCGTCGGGCGCGACGCGCCCGGGCGGAGGGGCCGATTCGAAGGCCTTGAGTAACTGTGGTAACTTAGTTCTTGTAGCGCGGGGTGGAGCAGTTCGGTAGCTCGCTGGGCTCATAACCCAGAGGTCGTAGGTTCAAATCCTGCCCCCGCAACTAAGGGCGTTTCACGGAATGCCAAGTCAGTTTTCATGAAATTGACTGAGAAGGACCGGTTCAGCAGAAATGCTGGGCCGGTCCTTTCTTTTTGCCCAATCGGCGGACTCTTCAGGCTTAGCGAGCCGCCGACGTCCGGTAGCTAAATAGAAATAGCCCGCTTTTCGGCAGGCCGGATTCTTGGGTTTCGTCCCCATAGAGACGGAAACAATCATCCAGAAGAATCGCTCTTCGGATTGACGCGTCTGCGGTAACCAGAACGGCAGCACGCCCATTCATCTCCGCGCCACGCCAGGTAGGGCACGCCGTCCAGGTCAGGGTTCCCTTCTGACACAGCGTCGGCGCGCTCCCCTCGAGTTCTTCGAGTACATTCACCTGGAGCGAGGCGGAGCCGACGCTTCCCATCAAGATTGGTACTTCCGGAGAATTCCAAGCAAAACTGTCGAATTGGATCGGACGCATTCGTTGCAGTAGTGAGGCCGCCCACCAGGGGTGGCGCGAAGGGAGTAGCACCATGAAACTCACCATCAGCCTGCAGGTCACCCTGGATGGCGTCGCTCAGGCGAACGGCGGCAACAACGAGGAGATGGACCCCGGATTCACGCGCGGCGGCTGGGCGCGTGCGTTCGGCGACAAGGATGCCGCGCAATACATCCTCGATACCTGGCGGCGCCCGGATGCGTTCCTGCTTGGCCGAAAGACATTCGGCCTGTTCGAGACGTACTGGGGCACCCGAAGCAACGATGGTGGGTTCGGGGAGGCGATCAGCTCGAAGCCGAAGTACGTGGTCTCGAACACCCTGACCAATCCGGCCTGGGAGCACGCGACGGTGATCTCGGGTGACGTCGCCGCCGAGATTCGCGAGCTCAAGGCCCAGCCGGCTGGCGAGCTCCTCGTGGTCGGGAGTGCGGCGCTCGCCCGCTGGCTCCTCGAGAACGAACTTGTGGATGAGTTGAACCTCGTCCAGTTCCCGGTGATCGTCGGGGAGGGCGAGCGGCTCTTCCCGCAGAACGGCTTGGACTTCGGACTGCACGTGGAGGATTCGGTGGTGTTCGGCACCGGTATCGTTGCGCTCACCTACCGCGTGGGCGGCCGCCCTGAGTACGCCTGAGCGAGAGGACCGACACTATGCAGTATTTGATCAACGTCATCGATGACCGAAGCGACGGCTGCCGAAGCGAAGTGGCTCCTCCTGCCGGACGACCGTAGAGAGCGTGTCACGCGGGTGCTGCGCGCTCGGATCAGCGATTCCAAGCAGGATGCAGACTTGGCGAAGGTCGAGCGAGAAACCGTTGCCTATCTCCTTGCCTACGCACCCCAACTCGCCATGCCGGGCAACGGTGGGGAATTTGAGGAGGAGATTCAGGAGTACTTCGAGTCCACCCTACAATTCGGACCCGATGGCAAGCCATCATCGTGCGCCGAAGACGTTGCATTTCGGATGCCAGATCTGAGTGCGCTGAGGTGGCCGACCGTTGCGTGCAACTACGTCCAAGGCGAGCTGATGGGCCCATCGGTAAGGACCTACGAGCCGTTTGACTTTGTTCCCTGGTTGCTTTCGGACGCCAGCGATTGGGTTGAACAACGGATAAGAGACGGGCTTCTCCGAGGCCTTGCCGAGTGGGGGGTTTGGCCATGGATCGAGTTAGATACGCCGATGCTGACCCAGGAATTTGGTTTCGTGTCGCATTCATTTACGGGTGACTACGAAGTCGCGCTTCGCCGAGCTGGAAGTGTTGCGACCTTCGAGCCCGGAAGGGACGCGTTACGAGATCTTGACGATCGCATAGCGCAGAGTGCCCGCCTTGTGGGGCTCACAGAATCGTCAGTCGATCTGGTGACTCGCTTCACCCAGTCGGGGTTCGTTGAGCACTACTTCGTCGGTCGAGAAAAGCGAAGTTCTCGACGAGGGGCGAAAAACTAGGAAACCTTAGTCGATCGTCTGGGTGCCGGAGTAGATGTTAGGAGTGCCGAAGAGCAGGAGGACGCTCCCCCCGAGGATCCTCAGGTCCTGAGCGGGATGCCGCGCGCTGAAGCGACCTGGTTCTTCCGGCGGGCCGGCCACTTCGATGCATGTTGATGAACCCCTCACGTCAATCGACGAGGCGTCCTCGACGGCGAAGAGCGTGGGTGTCTCGACGGCGAGGCGCGAACCGCCGGGCCGGGACTACTCGGTTGCTGGAATGAAATCCGCCTTAGCTTGGAATCGCAACACGAAGTCCCAGAGAAAGCCCAGCTGTAGTCAGGGCTCTGGGATTCCGTGAAACGCCCACTAAAACTAAAGTCCTGGTCTCGAAAGAGACCGGGACTTTTGCGTTAAGCGAGGTTGCCCTCGTGAATCGAGTCTCCCGAGCCGCTCATCGAGCCTCCCGCTCCGCGGTGCATTGCCGAGTTGCCCCGAACCGGATGAACTGCCCTGGTGTGCGGGGGTACCTGGTCCGCACGTGGGCAACTCGGTATACGGGCTCCTCGGGAGCGGATGAACGGAAGGTGAACGGAGAGTGTGCGGTGGGTGATAAGTCGTCCCTGAATGCCGAAACCCGGGTGCATCGACTATATTGACAGATGTCGATCAATCGCCAGCCGAAGGAATCCCATGTCTGACATCAGTGCCGGCACGTCCGCCGCCAAGCCCACAGTCCTCTTCGTCTGCGTGCACAATGCCGGACGGTCCCAGATGGCCGCCGGTTACCTCGCAGCTCTCTCCGGAGGCCGTGTCGAGGTGCTCTCGGCCGGCTCCGAGCCGAAGGACCAGATCAACCCCGTCGCAATCGCGGCCATGGCCGAAGACGGCATCGACATCGCGCACAACGTGCCCAAAATCCTCACGACCGAAGCAGTCAAGGACTCCGACGTCGTGATCACCATGGGCTGCGGCGACGCCTGCCCGATCTTCCCCGGCAAGCGTTACGAGGACTGGGAGCTGGCCGACCCGGCCGGCCAGGGCATCGAATCGGTGCGCCCCATCCGCGACGATATCAAGGCGCGCATCGAGAAGCTGCTCACCGAGATCCTTCCCGTCACCGTTTAGCCCCCGACACCCGACGACAAGGCGCAAGCAATGGATGTTTCGGACCGTCGCCCGATTCCCGGGCTCACCTACCCGGAGGCGTATCTACACCGTCTCTCCGACGAGCTCTCGCTCAAGTTCTCCGGTATCTTCGGCCTCGAGACCGTGGAACGGTACGTCCTCGAGTCGTATACCAGCCTCCTGCGTGGTTCGACCGTGCGCGCGTACGTCGCCGCGCGCACGGTGCGGTTTGCCACCGACCGGCTCACCGCGCTCGCCCAGGCCAAGGGCGCGATCGCGCGGGAGGTTCCCGAGGTCCTCTTCGTCTGTGAGCAGAACGCGGGTCGGTCCCAGATGGCGGCCGTGCTCACCAGGCATCTCTCCGGCGGACGGGTGCACGTGCGCAGCGCCGGCTCGATTCCCTCTGGCGAGATCCACGCCACGGTGATCGAGGCCATGCGCGAGATCGGCCTGGACCTGGGCGAGGAATTCCCCAAGCCGCTCACCGATGACGTCGTGCAGGCCGCCGACGTCGTGGTCACCATGGGTTGCGGCGACGCCTGCCCGGTCTACTCGGGCAAGCGCTACCAGGACTGGGAGCTGGCCGACCCGGCCGGGCAGTCCCTGGCGGCCGTGCGGGGCATCCGGGACGACATACGCGCCCATGTCGTCACGCTGCTGATCAGTGTCGGCGTCGAACAGCAGCCGCTCCCGGCCTGATCAGACTCTGTGCGCATCAGCCCACCACCCACAAGAATCGGCGCGACGACCCCAGGCAGGCGGCTATTCGGTGTCCGGGTTGTCTTTGTGCTTCGTTAGTTCGGCTCGATCGTCGGCCGAGGACTGACGGTCGCTCTTGGCATGCGACCGGTCCAGAGCTGCCGCTCGGCGTTCTCCGTGGCCCGAATACGTTTCGCTGGTGTCGAGAAAGGCCTCGAGGTCGGCGGCTTCCGCTCGCTTGTCAGACTCGATGTCGCGGATGTCAGCTTCGTCGTCCCGTCGGTGCGCGTCCAGCAGGATCTTCTGGATCTTCTGATCCTGGGCGGCTTGACGCAGGTTGTGGTCCTCGTCCGGCTCGTGCTCCGGCATTTGGGCTGAGTCGGGCTCGGCAGCGTCGCCGCTGCCGTGCGGAGAGTCAGTTGGGTTGCCCACAGCCTCCATCTAACACCAATGGGTGGTGAGGAGCACCGGTGTCGTCGACCGAAAACAGGTGGCATCCTCACACAAAACGGCCCCGCACGAGTGTGCGGGGCCGTTGTGGTGGTGCAGGTCGAACGGTTACTGCTGGGAGCGTGGAGCCTACTTGCCGGCCTTGCGGGCCGGCTTCTTGGCGTCCTCGGCCGGGGCGGCAACCACTGCACCGGTCTCGTGCGCGGCGTCAACCACGGCTGCGCGTCCGGCGCGAACCTCGGCGAATGACGTGCCGTAGTACGCGGCTTCCATGAGGGTCTTCATGTCGTCCAGCATCGGCATCCGCGGGTTGGCGGGTGCGCACTGGTCGCCGTAGGCGCCCATGGCGAGCGAGTCGAGGCGGCTGATGAAGTCCTCTTCCGGCACGCCCTGTGCCTGGAAGGACGGCTTGATGCCGACCTGGTCGCGCAGCTTCTCGACGGCCTTGGCGTAGGACTCGACGCCCTCGGCCGGGGTCGAGGCCGGGAGGCCGAGGTGCTTCGCGATTTCCTGGAAGCGCTCCGGGGCGATGTAGTGCTCGTACTTGGGCCAGCTGGTCAGCTTGGTCGGTACGGTGCCGTTGTACCGGATCACGTGCGGCAGGTAGGTCGCGTTGACCCGGCCGTGGATCAGGTGCAGCTGCGCGCCGGTGACGTGCGCCATGGCGTGGACTATGCCCAGGAACGCGTTACCGAATGCCATGCCAGAGATCGACGCGGCGTTGTGCATCTTCTCGCGAGCCTTGATCACGGCGTCATCGGTGCTGCCGATGGTGCCCTTGACGCTGGTCTCGATGTTCTCGAAGATCAGCTTGATCGCGTGCAGGCAGAGGCCGTCGGTGAAGTCGTTCGCGTACACCGAGACATACGCCTCAGTGGCGTGGGTCAGGGCGTCGAAGCCGGAGTCGGCGGCGAGGAACGACGGCATCATGGCCGTGAGCACGGGGTCGATGATCGCGACGGACGGGATCAGCGCGTAGTCGGCCAGCGGGTACTTGACGCCGGTCACGTCGTCGGTGATCACGGCGAACGGGGTCATCTCGCTACCGGTGCCCGAGGTGGTCGGGATGCAGACCAGCTTGGCGAGCTCACCGAGGTCGGGGAACTTGAACGCGCGCTTGCGCACGTCGAAGAACTTTTCCTTCATGTCGGCGAAGTCGATTTCAGGGTGTTCGTAGAGCAGCCACATGACCTTGGCGGCGTCCATCGGCGAACCGCCACCGAGGGCGATGATGGTGTCCGGCTTGAAGGCGCGCATTTCCTCTGCGCCCTTCTCGACGGCGGCAACGGTGGGCTCGGGGAGCACGTTGTCGATGATCTGCAGGGCGACACGGCCCTCGCGGCGGTTGAGCACGTCGAGGATCTTGTCGACGAAGCCCAGGCGAGTCATGGTCGAGTCGGTGACGATGGTGACCCGGGTGACGTCGCGCATGTCGGCCAGGTAACGGATGGCGTTCGGCTCGAAGTAGGTCTTCGCGGGGATCTTGAACCACTGCAAGTTGTTGTTCCTCCGGCCGATGCGCTTGATGTTGATCAGGTTGATCGCCGAGACGTTGTTCGAGACGGAGTTGTGTCCGTACGAACCACAGCCGAGCGTGAGCGAGGGGATGAACGCGTTGTAGATGTCACCGATGCCACCGAGCGAGCTGGGGGCGTTGGTGATGATGCGGACAGCCTTGACGCGCTTGCCGAATTCTTCGATGATCGCGGGGTTTTCGCTGTGGATCGAGCCCGAGTGGCCCAGTCCGTCGAATTCCACCATCTGCTCGGAGAGCGAGATGCCCTCTTCGGCGTCCTTGGCGTGCATGACGGCGAGCACCGGTGCCAGCTTTTCGCGGGTCATCGGCTCGTGCGGTCCGACTCCCGAGACCTCGACCAGGATGATCGACGTGTCTTCGGGAACGCTGAAGCCGGCCTGCTGGGCGATCCACACCGGCGACTTACCGACGACGTTCGGGTTCAGCTTGGCTCCGGCGCAGTTCTCCGAGTTGGCCTGCACACCGAAGATGAACTCCTCGAGGAGGGCCTTCTCCTCCTTGTTGGTGCGGTAGGCGTGCAGGATCTTGAACTCGGCCATGGCCTCGTTGTAGAGGGGCTCTTCGATGATGACGGCCTGCTCCGAAGCGCAGATCATGCCGTAGTCGAAGGCCTTCGAGAGCACGACGTCGTTGACGGCACGCTTGAGCTTGGCGCTCTTCTCGATGAAGGCGGGCACGTTGCCGGCGCCGACGCCCAGGGCGGGCTTGCCGCAGGAGTACGCGGCGCGGACCATGGCGTTTCCACCGGTCGCGAGGATGAGGGCCACACCGGGGTGGTTCATCAGCAGGGTGGAAGCCTCGAGGGACGGCTGCTCGATCCACTGGATGCAGTTGGCGGGTGCGCCTGCTGCGATGGCGGCGTCGCGGACGACGCGGGCGGCGGCTGCGGAGGACTCCTGCGCGGCGGGGTGGAAGCCGAAGATGATGGGGTTACGGGTCTTGAGTGCGATGAGCGACTTGAAGATCGCGGTGGACGTACAGTTCGTCACGGGGGTGATGCCACAGATGACGCCGACGGGCTCGGCGATCTCGGTGATGCCGGTGATCTCGTCGCGGCTGATGATGCCAACGGTCTTGAGGTTCTGCATGGAGTTGGTGACGTGCTCGCACGCGAAGAGGTTCTTCACGGCCTTGTCTTCGAAGACACCACGGCCGGTCTCAGCGACGGCGTGAACGGCGAGCGTGGCGTGCTGGGACAGCGCGGCGACGGAGGCCTTCTTGACGATGAAGTCGATCTGTTCCTGGGTGAAGTCCGCGTAGTCCTTCAGCGCGACGTTGCCGGCTGCAACCAAGGTGTCGATCTTTGTAGCTATGGGAGTGGCGACTGGTTGGTCTGTGATCGTCATAGTTTTCCTCCTGGACAACCCGATCTGGGATCTTTGTCTCTGGTTCAAACATAGGCTGCCCCACCGCCCAAAACACGGGCCAAAGGTCCCACCCCGCTGCCAGTCGTCTCCCGTTCAGCATCCGTTCGCCCCGCACCGCAACTGTGCCCCGCGCGGACAATTGGTCCCGGTGCGCCGGGACCAATTGTCCGTTTTGGGAACAGTTACGGGGTGGCGAGGCCGCGCACGGCGGCGACGGCGTCGCGCACGCGGGCGGCTGCCTCGGCCAGCTCCGCGGCGGTGGTGGTGGCCGACAGGGTGAACCGCACGGCGGTCTGGGCGAGGTCGGCCGGGATGCCCAGGGCCGTGAGAACGTGTGACGGCTCGTCGCTGCCCGCGGCGCAGGCCGACCCGCTCGAGCAGACGATGTCGTGGCGTTCGAGTTCGAGCAGCACGGCCTCCCCGCCGGTGCCGGCGAAGGTGAACGAGGCATGGCCGGGCAGCCGGTGCAGTGGGTCCCCGGTCAGTGCGGCGCCCGGCGTGCTCTCGAGCACCGCCGTGACGAAGCCGTCCCGTAGGGCGGCCAGGGCGGGCGCGAGCTCTCGCCGTTCGGCCTCGGCCAGGTCGAGGGCGACGGCGAGCCCCACGGCCCCGGCTACGTTCTCGGTGCCGCTGCGCTTGCCGCGCTCCTGGCCGCCGCCGTGCAGCACCGGTTCGACCTGCAGGCGGCCGCGCAGGTACAGCGCGCCGACGCCCTGGGGTGCGCCGAGCTTGTGGCCGGAGATGCTCAGCGCGTCGACGCCGAGGTCTGCGACGTTCAGCTCCAGCCAGCCGGCGGCCTGCACCGCGTCGGTGTGCAACGGCACGCCGGCCGCGCGGGCGATCGCGGCGAGTTCGCGGATGGGCTGCACGGTGCCGATCTCGTTGTTGGCGTAGTGCACGGTCACGAGGGTGCTGTCCGGCCGGATGACCCGGGCGAGCTCGGCGGGGTCGACGCGGCCGGCGGCATCCGTGGCCAACAGGGTGATCTCGAACCCGTGCACCCGGCGCAGGTAGTCGCAGGATTCGAGCACGGCCTCGTGTTCGAGGTCGGTGCTGATGATGTGCCGCCCACGCGGGGTGCCGAGCGCGAGGCCCTTGATGGCAAGGTTGTCGGCCTCGGTGCCGCCGCTGGTGATGGTGATCTCGCCGGGGCGGCAGCCCAACACCGTGGCGATGCGGGTGCGCGCGGTCTTCAGGGCTGCCGCGGCGGCCTCACCCACCCGGTGGTGGCTGGACGGGTTGCCGAACCCGCGGGTCATGACCGGCCAGATGGCTTCGGCGACCTCGCGGCGGAGCGGGGTCGTCGCGGCGTTGTCCAGGTAGATCATGGCGGCTCCGGGTTCAGGTGAGGGGTGGTGTCAATCCTCGGTGAGGATCACGACGTCCAGGCCCAGGTCGAGCGAGCGAACGCTGTGGGTGAGGGCGCCCACCGAGATGACGTCGACGCCGGACTCGGCGATGCGTCTTACGGTGTCGAGCGAGACCCCGCCGCTGGCCTCGACGATGGCCCGGCCGGCGACCAGGCGCACGCCTTCGCGGAGGCTGTCGGCATCGAAGTTGTCGAGCATGATCGTGTCGATGCCGGCCGCGAGCACCGGTTCGATCTGCTCGATCGTGTCCACCTCCACCTCGAAGTGGGTGGTGTGCGAGAGCTTGGCGCGCACGGCCAGCAGGGCCTCGGTGAGGCCGATGCCGCCGGCGCTCAGGACCGCGAGATGGTTGTCCTTGGCCATCACAGCGTCGGAGAGGCTGAACCGGTGGTTGTGGCCGCCGCCGTCGCGCACGGCCTGACGTTCGAACGCGCGCAGGCCCGGTGTGGTCTTGCGGGTGTCGACGATGCGGGCCGCGGTGCCCGTGGTCTCGGCCACGTACTGTGCGGTGAGGGCGGCGATGCCGCTCATCCGCTGCACGAAGTTCAGGCCGATGCGTTCGGCCTGCAGGATGCCGCGGGCCGGGCCGGACGCCTCGGCGAGCAGGTCACCCGCGGCGAAGGCGGCGCCGTCGGTGACGTGCAGGTGCACCGCTATGCGCGGGTCGACCAGCCGGAATGCCGCCGCGAACACGGCCCCGCCGCTGAAGACGCCGGCTTCCCTGGCGACCAGCTGCGCGGTGGCGGCGGCGTCGGCGGGGATCAGCATCTCGCTGGTGAGGTCGCCCCACGGGGCGTCTTCGTCGAGGGCGGCCCGCACGACGGTGTCGATGGCGTGTGTGGTCAGCATGCGATGGCCTCCGAAGGCTGCGATGGAACGGTGAGGAGAGTGCGGGTCAGCGACTCCGGGCGTCGGCTGAAATGCGGCCGGGCCAATTCGGGCCGGCTGTCGGGGAAGTCGGCGCGGTGGTGGGCGCCGCGGGATTCCTCGCGGGCCAGGGCTGCGGCCACGATGAGGCGGCCGAGGTCGAGCAGGTTGCCCGTCTCGAGCTCGGCGACGCCGGCCCCGGCACGGTCGACGGCCCGCCAGCCGGCCAGGGTCACGGCGGCACGGGTCAGGCCCGAGCCGGACCGGTGCACACCGGCGGCCTCCCAGAGCAGCTCCTGCAGGGTGCCGCGGTCAACGAGGGTGCCGTCCGCGTGCTCGGCGCTGTCAGGATCGGCGCTGTCGAGAACGGCGCCGTCGAGTTCGGCAATAACGTCGAGGTCGTCGAAGAACGGCGGTCCTTGCTCTTCCGCGTCGAGTGCGCGCACGGCCCGGTCGGCGAAGACCGCGGCTTCGAGCAGCGAGTTGGAGGCCAGCCGGTTGGCACCGTGCGCTCCGGTGCGGGCCACCTCGCCCACGGCGTAGAGGCCCGACAGCGAGGTGCGGCCCCAGCCGTCGGTGGCGACTCCGCCCATCCAGTAGTGCGCGGCTGGAGCGACCGGGATCGGTTCCACCGCCCAGTCCAGTCCGGCGGCGCGGCAGGCTGCCGTGATGGTGGGGAACCGGCTTTCGAGCAGGGCGCGGCCGAGCCCGGTGGCGTCCAGCAGCACCGGGGCGCCGCCCTGTGCCTTCATCTGGGCGGCGATGCCGCGTGCCACGATGTCGCGGGGCGCGAGCTCGGCATCCGGGTGGATGGCCGGCATGAAGCGCTCACCGGTGCTGGTGAGCAACACGGCGCCCTCACCGCGCACCGCCTCAGAGACCAGCGGGGTGCCGGGGACCGCGAGCGCGGTCGGGTGGAACTGGTAGAACTCGACGTCGGCGACGGCCGCGCCGGCCCGCCAGGCGGCGGCGACACCGTCTCCGGTGGCGATGGCCGGGTTGGTCGTGTGCCGGTACAGCGCCCCCGCGCCTCCGGTGGCGAGGATCACGGCGTCGGCGGAGACCGTGTGCCGGTCGCCGTCCGGGCCGAGCAGCAGCGCGCCGGTCACTCGGGCCGAGCCCTGGTCGTCGGTGACGATCAGGTCGACGAGCATGGTGTGTTCGTGGATGGTGATCTGGTCGCCGCCGAGCGCGTGGGCACGCTTGGCGCGCTCCTGCACCGTGGCCACCAGGGCGGTTTCGATGGCGGCGCCGGTGGCGTCGCCGCCGGCGTGCAGCACTCGCGACCTGGAGTGCGCGGCCTCGAGCCCGCGGGTGATACCGGATTCGTCGCGGTCGAAGTCGACGCCGAACCTGATCAGGTCGCGCACCCGTGCCGGGCCTTCCTCGCAGAGCACGCGGACGGCGGCGGCGTCGCAGAGTCCGGCGCCGGCGCGCAGGGTGTCGAGGATGTGCGCGTCGGTGGAGTCGTCGGGGAACAGCGCCGCGGCGATGCCGCCCTGGGCGTAGCGGGTGTTGCTGTCGGAGAGGGCGGCCTTGGTCACCAGGGTCACCCGGTGGCCGGCATCCGTTGCCCGCACCGCGGCGATCAGCCCGGCGAGGCCGCTGCCGACAACCAGCACGCGCGTCATGGTCAGGCCCCGGTCCCGACGGGGGCGACGGGACCGGCCGCGGGCGGCTTGGCCGCGAGCATCCGTTCGAGCGCGACCCTGGCGTGCCCGGCGACGTCGTCGGTGACCGTGATGCGGTTGAGCACCTCGGCCGGCACGCCGTCGCCGCCCACGAGGGCTTCAAGCACCCAGGCCAGGTAGCCGGAGTGGATGCGGTACATCGTGGAGCACGGGCAGACCACCGGGTCCAGGCAGAAGATGGTGTGCTGCGGGTACTGGGCGGCGAGGCGCTGCACGAGGTTGATCTCGGTGCCGATCGCGAACGTCGAACCGGCCGGCGCGGCCGCGATGGCCTTGGCGATGTAGTCCGTGGAGCCGTATTCGTCGGCCGCGTCCACGACCGCCATCGGGCACTCGGGGTGCACGATCACGCGCACGCCGGGGTGCTCAACCCGGGCGGTCTCGATCTGGTCGACGGTGAAGCGGCGGTGCACGCTGCAGAAGCCGTGCCAGAGGATCACCCGCGAGTCTTCGAGCGCGGCCTCGGTGTTGCCGCCGAGGGCCTTGCGCGGGTTCCACATCGGCATCTGCGTGAGGGGCACGCCCATGGCCTTGGCGGTGTTGCGGCCCAGGTGCTGGTCGGGGAAGAACAGCACCCGCTGGCCGCGCTCGAAGGCCCACTCCAGCACGGTCTCGGCGTTCGAGGAGGTGCAGACGATGCCGCCGTGCTCGCCGCAGAAGCCCTTGAGCGCCGCGGAGGAGTTCATGTAGGTGACCGGGATCACCGGGACGCGCCCGGAGGCATCCGGTTCGGTGCCGTAGAGCTCTTCGAGCTGTTCCCAGCACTCGGTGACGGAGTCGATATCGGCCATGTCGGCCATCGAACAGCCAGCGGCGAGGTTGGGCAGGATCACGGCCTGCTCGGGGCGGGACAGCAGGTCGGCGGTCTCGGCCATGAAGTGCACACCGCAGAAGACGATGGCTTCGGCATCCGGCCGGCTCTGGGTGGCCACGGCGAGCTGGAAGGAGTCGCCGACGAAATCGGCGTGCTGCAGCACCTCTTCGCGCTGGTAGAAGTGGCCGAGCACCACGACACGCTCGCCCAGGGTGGCCTTGGCGGCGCGGATCCAGTCGCCCAGTTCGCCGTTCGACGCCGTGCGGTAGCGCGCGGGCAGCTCGCCCTGGCGGGGGGAGCCGGTGGGAATGACGTCGCCCATCGAGGAGCCGGGCCCGTAGCCGGGCGCCTTGTCGTCGAAGTACCACGGGTCTACGGCGAGGTCGGGGGTGCAGGTGCTGCCCGTGCTCTTGCCCGTGCTGATCAGGCGGATGGTGCGGTCGACCGATGCGATGGTCATGTCGTGCTCCTCGGGGAGTGCGGGGTGGATTGAAGGGGAGTTTCGGGCCAGCCGACGGCGGAGCCCAGGGGCCCCTCGGCGAGGGAGTGGGAGTCGTTGTAGCGGTAGAGGCGAGGCGGCCTGTGCGGCACCCCGGCTAGGCGGAGCCCGGTGTCGACCACGGTCCCGGTCGACTCGATCATGCGGCGGAAGTTCGCCGGGTCGAGTGCTCGGCGCAGGACCGCCTCGTGCACGTCGCGCAGCTGGGCGAGGGTGAACGTCTCGCCGAGGAAAGCGTGCGCGATGCGGGAGTATTCCACCTTGGTGCGCAGACGCCAGAGCGCATATTCGACGATGTGGTTGTGGTCGAACGCGAGCTCGGGAAGCCGGTCGGCCGGGAACCACTGCACGTTCTCATCGACGGCGGCGAGGTCGGCCTCGGTGGACTGCACCAGGGCCCAGTACACGATCGAGACGACGCGGCTGCCCGGGGAACGGCTGAGATCACCGAAGGTGTACAGCTGCTCGAGGTACTTAGGGGAGAGGCCGGTGGTTTCCCGCAGGGTGCTGGCCGCCGCGGCGGAGAGCTCCTCCTCGGGCGGCAGCCAGCCGCCCGGCAGCGCCCACAGGCCCAGATATGGATCCCTGGTGCGGCGCACCAGGGGAAGCCAGAGCGTCATGAAGCCGGATTCGGCGTCGGGCCGGAGCGCGAAAATGACCGTCGAAACCGCAAGCACGGGCGGGCGTGGATCGGTCATCGGGCATCCCTCGAGTAAAGGTCAATGTGACTCTAACGTGAGGTACATCATATAGTCATCTTGACCAGAAGTCACAACCCGGGCTCACAGCACGGTCTACCTTGTCAGTTCGATAAGGATGGTGCGGTTGATCGTTCGGGACGACGCGATGGAGAAGCCCGCCTCCCGGAGCACCGCGAGCCCGGTTCCAGCGGTCGTTTCCCGGCTCCCGATGTTCTGCAGGAACCAGACCCTGTCGGTGCCGGCCAGCCGGAAGGCGGCCGCCTCGAGCGGGATTGTGCTGTCCCACAGTCCGTCGGTGTTCTCGAACGTGTCCTCGCGGGTGATGTCGTTCAACCCGACGAATGCCGCCGGGTAGAGGTGCATGGCCAGGCGCGGGCGCCTCGACGGCCGCGTGCTCTCGTCGAAGACGACGGCATCGCGGGGTCGGGCCTCGACGCGCAGGATGTCGGCGCTCTGGCGCCAGTCACTGCCGTAGTCCTTGGCAAAATCGCTGCGCTGGGCCAGATAGCCGGGCGCCGCGAGGGCGACCACGAGCAGCAGGGTCGTCGCCCGAGCCCAGAACGGCCTCAGCCCGGCGATCCCCACGGCAACCAGGATGGCGGCGGCCGGGGCGCAGACAGAGAGGTACCGATAGGCGTACATCGGCGTGATCAGATGGGTGCCGATCAGCAGGGTGGCGCTCGGCACGACCAGCCAGGCCAGCAGGATGAGTAGTTCGGCCCGCGGAGCCCGCTCGTGCCGGGCGCCCTCGCCAGGGCCCTGGAAGCGGGGGATGAACGCGGCCAGGCAGCCGACCGTGATCAGCAGCCAGGCGAGAGCAGCCAGCGGCGGAGTGCCGAACCACTGCTGCACGGCGGCGTCGAGTGCGCTCGCCTGGGGGCGGCGGGCCAGGAAGAAGATCTGCTCGCGCTGGGTGAGGCCCCAAAAAATGATCGGGGAGGCAAGCGCCACCGCGGCGGCCACTCCGCAGGTCCAGGCCGCCGCCGTTGCGCGCCGGGAGCGCCGGGTCAGCAGGGCCACCAGCAGCCCGTGCACCGGCACCAGAAGAGCCGTGTAGACGAACACGGCCATGCCGGCGCCGAGCAGGACCGCGTAGCCGGCCCAGAGGGAGAGGTCCCGCGTGGCGGTGGTGGGCCGGGATCGCACGACGTGCACGAGGAGCACGGTGCACCACACCGCGATCATGGTGGCCAGGGCCGTGGACCGGGCTTCAGCGCCCATGTACGTGACCCGGGGGAGCACCGTGAAGACGAGGGCGGCGATCACGGCGACGCGCACGTTCACGAGCATCCGGGCCAGCACGGCGGTGCCGGCCGTGGCGGCGCCGATGGACAGGGCGCTCGGCAGCCGGGTGGCGAACTCGGACGCCCCGAACACGTCGATCCAGCCGTGCAGGAGCAGGTAGTAGACGCCGTGCACGGCATCGACGTTGCCGAGCATCCGAAACAGCGACGGAAGCGGCCGCTGGGCGGAGAGCACGCTGGCCGCCTCATCGCCCCAGTAAGAGGGTTGCCAGGATCCGGCCACCGACACCAGGAAACCGACCAGGCCGAGCAGGATGGCTACGCCGGTGAAGCCGCGCCGAGCCCGCTTCGTGGGCTCAGAGGCCTCGACGAGTGGAGGGGCGAAAACAGTCGTCACATCGAGACCGTAGAACCATCCAACGTTTACCGACGAGGGGCCTCAGCGACCTGGAAAGATCTCGACATCGCACTAGTTGACGTGCCGCGGCAGCCGGATCTCGACTGCGAGGCCGCTTCCGGTGTTGCGCAGCAGGACCGTGCCGTTGGCCCGCTCGACGATGGCGTGCACGATGGCCAGGCCGAGCCCCGATCCTCCGGAGCTGCTTGACCGGGAATGGTCCGGCCGGGAAAACCTGTCGAAGGCCAGGGGGATGAACTCCTCGGGCAGGCCGGGACCGGTGTCGATCACGGTGAGCAGCGCGCCGGAGCCTGAACGGGAGAGGGAGACCGTGACGCCGCCGTGGCCCGCCATCGCCGTGACGGCGTTCGAGATGAGGTTGTCGAGGAGCTGGCCCATGTTGGTGGCCGAAATGCCGTAGCGACCCACGGGATCGTCATCGTCGATGCGGTAAACGACCTCGAGTTCGTGGCCGTCCCGCACCACCCGCGCCCGGTCGACCGACGCCGTGATCTCGTCGACCAGGCCGGTCCAGTCCGTCTCGGGCGGCGCCTGCTCGCTCTCCAGCTTGCTCAGCTCGAGCAGGTTGGTCGCCAGCCGGCTCAGGCGCCCGGCGGTCGCCGACGCATCGCGGATGTCGCGCTCGAGCGCGGGGGCATCGCCGGAGTCGAGATGGGCCAGCTCGAGCTGCGCCTGAAGCACCGCGAGGGGGGTGCGCAGTTCGTGACTCGCATCCGACACGATCTGTTTTTCGCGGTCCACACCGCGCCGGAGCCTCTCGATGAAGTCGTTGAGGGTGCGGGCGAGTTGGCTCACCTCGTCCTTGCCGGCGGGCACCTGCAGCTGGGCCGAGGAGCCCGTGGTGCTCAGGCTCTCGGCTTCCTCTCGCAGGCGGGTCACCGGGCGCAGCGCCGCGCCGGTGAGTAGCCAGGAGGCCAGGCCGAACCCGGCGGTGAGGATCACCGTGCCCAGCACGAGCACCCCGGTGAGCTCATCGAGCAGCAGGGTGGGGGCCTGCTGGTTGCGGGCGGCGATGACGAGCCAGTCACCCGAATCCGAGCTCACCGGCGTCGCCGAGACCAGGTAGGTGGCGGCAGGGGTGGTCACGGTCTGCGGTTCGGCGCCCAGTTCGATGAGGGCGTCGAGCTGCCGGTCCAGGCTGCGCGGCAGTGACGACTTACGCACCGTTCCGGCCGGGTCGACGATGGCCAGCAGCTGGCCTTCGCTCGGACTCTGGATGGCCTCGGCGGGATTCGTCGCGAGCTGACCGAGCAGGGACTCGGCGTCGTTGCGCAGCATCGTCTCGTTTGAATCGGTGAGAATCGACTGCACCTCGAGGCGGACGAAGAACGCGGCGGTGCTGAACAACAGGGTCGCGACCAGGAGGCTTCCCAAGGTGATGCGCGCGCGGATCGACAGCGCGGGCAACCAGATGCCCCGGGGGCCACTCACCGGGAGGGCCGCCTCATTCGGCGAGCTCCACGGCGTAGCCGGTGCCTCGAACCGTGACGATGCGGACGCCGGCGGCATCGGTGTCGATCTTGCGTCGCAGGTAGCTGATGTACTGGTCGACGATATTGGGATCGATGTGGTTGGTGCCGTTCCAGATCTCTTCGAGAATGGTGGTGCGGTCGACCGTGGTGCCGGCCCTGCTGCAGAGCAGCCGAAGCAACGCCACCTCCTTGGGGCTCATCGACACCGCACGTCCGGCGACGGTCACCCGGAGGTCGCGTGAGTCCAGCACGATGTTGCCGATCTCCACGGTGGTCGGGGCGCCCATCGATCGGCGCCGCAGCAGGGCGCGCACCCTGGCGGAGAGTTCGGCGAACGCAAACGGCTTGGTGAGGTAGTCGTCGGCTCCACTGTCCAGGCCGAATACCCTGTCGTCGACGGTGTCGCGTGCGGTGAGCAGCAGCACGGGCATGGTGTTGCCCGACTCGCGGATGCGCCGGCAGATTTCAAATCCCGACATCTGTGGCAGCATCACATCGATGGCGGCCAGGCTGAAACCGTCCTGGGCGAGTGCGATGAGTGCATCGACCCCGGTGGAGACCCGTACGGTCTCGTACCCCTCGGCCTGCAGTCCGCGTTCGATGAGGGCACCCATCTGGTCATCGTCCTCCACGACCAAGATCTTCATCCGTCACCCTTCGCTCACATCAGGATCTCATGCTGGCACGTTGCGTGACGCTTTGCTCGCGACCTGCCGACGGCAAGCTGGGAAGCCGCCGCTAGGCTGGCGGCATGATGGATGCGGGCGCGAGCGACGAACTCGGGGTGGCCGTGGCGCAGTTCGCGCCCGGCGTCGATCAGGCAGCGAATCTGGCCGCGATGCGCTCGCTGGCCGGCACCGCCGTGGCACGCGGGGCGAGCATCGTGGTGTTCCCCGAATACTCGTCGTTCTTCGAGAGCCGGCTGGGCGACGCATCCGTTGCCGCCGCCGAACCGCTCGACGGACCGTTCGTGACCGCACTGGGGCAACTGGCCGCCGATTTGGGCATACATGTTGTGGCCGGCATGCTCGAGCGCACCGCCGACCCCCAGCGGGTGCAGAACACTCTCGTCGCCGTCGACCCCGCCGGGCTGGTCGTGGCTCGGTACCGCAAACTGCACCTGTACGACGCGTTCGGGTCACGGGAATCCGACCGGGTGCTCGCCGGAGTCATCGAGGCGCCGGAGACCTTCGACGTTGCCGGTCTCACCGTTGGCCTGCAGACCTGTTACGACATCAGGTTCCCCGAGGTGACCCGCCGTCTTGTCGATGCCGGCGCCGACCTCGTGCTCGTGCCCGCGGAGTGGGTGCGCGGACCGCTCAAGGAGCAGCACTGGCGCACCCTGGTCACGGCGCGGGCGCTCGAGAACACGGTCTATCTCGCTGCGGCCGACCACGCGCCGCCCAGCGGTGTCGGCGCGAGCATGGTGGTCGACCCGATGGGGGTTGAGCTGGTCACGATCGGTGAGACGACGGACGTCGCCGTCGGCTGGATTTCCGCCGCACGAATCATCGAGGTGCGGAGGGTCAACCCCGCCCTTGCTCTGCGCCGCTTCGGGACAGTGCCGCTCTAAGCGCTCATTCGGGCGCGGCCACCGACGATTTCGGCATCGCGGAGGCCGATTTCACCGCGAACGACGCGTCAATGCCACCCGTGTGGCTGGATTCGATGCAGCGTTCTTCACTGGTGGCGATGAGCCCCTGCGAACTGTTGGCGGAGCGCGTCAGCTGCGCGATCCACTCCGGGTTGAGAGTCGGCGTATGTCCGCCGGTGAACTTGAAGTACAGCGGTATGGCCGGATTCATCCACGCCGAACTGCGGCCGTCGCCGACCTCGATGGCGTTGCGCCAGGAGAAGAGGAAGCTCTCACCACGGCGGAGCTTCTGCACGATGACGACTTGCAGATGTGTCAGGATCCTGTCGTCAAATTCAACGACGACCCGGTCGTAGGACAGGGTGCCCATGAGGTTTCACGTTCACTTCCAGATTGGCCACGCACGGTGCCGGGACGGGTGAAAGCGATGATGGGGCACTGACAGAAGAACCGGAGTAAACCTCAACTCTCCTCTGCCGCCCGGTAAAGCGCAAGGAATTTCGGGGAATGTAGAGCCTTCAGCGTGTCGACCGGACGCTCCACGTGCCCGAAGTGACCGGTGCCGGTGAGTACCGTGACCTCGAAGTCACCGATGACGCCGGCCAGCCGCCGGTCGTCGTCGGCGCCGACGAAGACATCACGGTCGCCGTGCAGGGATCGCACCGGGCAGTCGATGCGCGCCCAGGATGCGTCGGCGTCGTACCGCCCGGCCCTGGTAGCAGCCAAGGCGAACGAGTGTGGCCGCGCCTCGGCGGCCAAGGCGGCCACCACGCTCCTGTCTACCCGGTGGACTGTGCCGAACAACGGTGCCACCACAGGGCGCAACAGTCCCAGCCGATGCAGCCCGGCAGCCAGGCCGCGGCCGGCCGCGCCGCACGCCGAGAGCACCCTCATCACGCAGAGCAGGCCCGTAAAGCCGGGCAGAGTGGCGAACCGGGTCAACGGATGCCGCACGCTGTCGATGACGCCGAACGTCGTGGCGGACACCAGTCCGACGAATGTGGTCCCGGGCGCGCTCGCCGCGAGTTCAAGGGCGACGAACCCGCCCAGGGAGTGCCCGATCACCCGCCAGCGCCGATAGCCCAGGGCGCGTGCGATCTCGGCTACGGCGGCGGCCAGGGATTCAATGGTCTCGGCGTCTTCGTCGATCGCCAGGGGAGTGTCGCCCCAGCCGGGCAGGTCGGGGATGATCAGGTCCGCGAGCGGCGCCGCAGGCAACCGGTCTGCAGCGTTGATCAGCGGTGTCCAGGTGGTCCACGATCCGGCCGCACCGTGCAGCAGGATCGTCGCCGTCCCGGAGGTTCCCGTCGCGGTTCGCCGACCATGCCGAACCGTGACCGGGCCGAGGGCCGTGTCGATCCGGCTCGTGTCCAGGCCCAGCCGGCCGGAGTCGTGTGACAGCGCAAACGGGCAGTAGCCCAGGTCGGCGTCGAACCCGGCCGGAACGTCGGTGGCGGTGCTCATGACAAGGGTTCGGTGCGGCGAGGGGTCCGGATTGGCCGCCGGACGAGTCTGAGTGCCGGCTGATCATCGGCCGAGTCCGGAATACCCTGCCCGGTCGCAGAGTTTGCTGAACGGGACGCGTGTTCGACAACGGCGGCACAGCCGCGCATCCACTGCGTCCGCATCACACAGACATAAAGGAGCACCACGTGAGTCTTTTCACCCCGCTGAACCTCGGCGCCCTCGAGCTGCCCAACCGAATGGTCATGGCACCGTTGACCCGGATGCGGTCAGGGGTCGACGGCATTCCGGGAGCGCTCAACATCGAGCACTACCGCCAGCGGGCCACCCTGGGTCTGATCGTGTCCGAGGGCGTCTACCCGGACAAGGCCGGTCAGGGATTCCCAGGCCAGCCGGGCCTGGTCACCACCGAGCAGATCGCCGGCTGGGCCAAGGTCGCCGACGCCGTGCACGCCTCCGGCGGCCGCATCGTGGCTCAGGTCATGCACGCCGGCCGGGTGTCCCATCCCGAGATCACCGGAGGCCTCCAGATCGTCGCCCCCAGCGCCATCGCCATCCAGGGCGAGAGCCACACCTATAAGGGCAAACTGCCCTACCCGGTGCCGCGCGCACTGACCATCGAGGAACTGCCCGGCATCGTCGACGGCTTCGTGCAGGCCTCCCGCAACGCCGTCGCTGCCGGCCTCGACGGCGTCGAGATCCACTCCGCCAACGGTTACCTGCTGCACGAGTTCCTCTCGCCGGCCGCCAACCAGCGCGATGACATCTATGGCGGCTCGGCCGAGAACCGGGCCCGTTTGGTGATCGAGGTGGTGACGGCCGTCGCCGCGGCGATCGGCGCCGACCGGGTAGGCATCCGCATCTCGCCCCAGCACAACATCCAGGACGCCCTCGAGACCGACGATGCCGACGTCCTGGCCACCTATGGTGCGTTGGTCGACGGCCTGGCGCCGCTCGGACTGGCTTACCTCAGCGTGTTGAACCGCGACCCCGCCGGAGAACTGGTGCGCACGCTGCGCACCCGGTTCGGCGGACCGCTGCTGGTCAACACCGGTTTCAGCGCGGTGACCACCCGTGAGGAGGCGATCGCCCTGCTCGACGACGGTCTCGGTGACGGCGTCGTCGTGGGTCGTGCCGTGATCGCCAACCCCGACCTGGTGCGCCGCTGGTTGGAGAACCTGCCGGTCAACGAGCCCAACCCGGCCACGTTCTACGGCCCGGATGCCGTGGGGTACACCGACTACCCGGCCTACGCGCACTAGCCTCACCCGCGGCGCGCCCGCACGATCAGACCGAAACGGCCCCCCTGCAGCAGGGGGCCGTTTCGTTTCGCCGGACCGTTAGAGGCGTGCGAGCCGTGCGGCGGCGTCCTGAAGTACATCAACGCGCTTGCAGAATGCGAACCGCACGAGCGACGCGTACTGCGCCTTGTGCTCCGGCAGGCAGAACGCCGAGATCGGGATCCCGACCACCCCGGCCAGATCGGGCAGGGCGCGGCAGAACTCGACGGCGTCGGGATGGCCGAGGGACGCGGCATCCGCCACGATGAAATACGAGCCTTGCGGCACCGCGAGGGTGAACCCCGCCGCGCTGAGTCCGCCGGCGAGCACGTCGCGCTTGGCCTGCAGGTCGTCGGCGATGCCGGTGTAATAGGTATCGGGCAGGTCCAGGCCGATCGCCGTGGCCGGCTGGAATGGGGCGCCGTTGACGTAGGTGAGGAACTGCTTGACGGCGAGGATCGCCGTGACGATGGCCGCCGGGGCGCTCAACCAGCCGACCTTCCAACCCGTGGTGCTGAAGGTCTTGCCGGCGGAGGAGATCGTGACGGTGCGCTCGCGGGCGCCCGGCAGCGTAGCCACAGGCAGGTGGGCGACACCGAAGGTGAGGTGTTCGTAGACCTCGTCGGTCACGATGAGGGCGTCGTGCTTGTGCGCAAGCGCCACGATCAGTTGGAGGGTCTCGCGGGTGAAGACCGTGCCGGTGGGGTTGTGCGGGTTGTTGACCAGGATGATCCGGGTGCGGTCGGTGACGACGGCCGTGAGCTCATCCAGGTCGGGCTGAAAATCGGGGGAGTGCAGCCGTACCGTGCGATGCACACCGCCGGCCAGGGCGATCAGGCCGCCGTACGCATCGTAAAACGGCTCGAAGGTCACCACCTCGTCGCCCGGTTCGAGCAGCGCCAGCAGGGTGGCGGAGAGCGCCTCGGTGGCGCCGGCGGTGACGAGCACCTCGGTGCCGGGGTCGACGGCCAGCCCATAGAAGCGTTGCTGGTGGCGGGCAATCGCCTCGAGCAGCACCGGTGCTCCCCGCCCGGGCGGGTACTGGTTGACCCCGTCGCTGATGGCCTGACGAGCGGCTTCGAGCACGACGGCGGGACCGTCCTCGTCGGGGAAACCCTGGCCCAGGTTGATGGCGCCGGTGCACATGGCGAGGGCGCTCATTTCCGCGAAAATGCTGGCGGAGACGGTGCCGTCGGCGGCGAGGAGCCCGGCTCCTCGGGCGGTGCGACGCCAGGCGCCGGCGATCGTCATGTGGTGACCTGCTGCATACCCCAAATTTACGACATCCCGCCAGCCACTTCTGTCGCGCCCGTACGTCCCGCACTTCCATGGCTGGGTTTGGGGCTGTGGATAACTTGCACGCGGGGGAGGGCCGCTGCCCTACGTTGGCGTGATGGTGATCGTGGGTGGTGGGCGACGGGGTGTCGGACGGATGGTTACTGCTGCCTGTGTGGGTGGTCTGCTGTTGGGTGCGGCGGGCTGTACGGCGGCGCCGAAGCCCGCACCACCGTCGCCCACGCCCACGATCGCCCCCATCTTCGCTTCCGACGAGGAGGCGCTCGCCGCGGCCACCGAGGCCTACGCGAACTATCAAGATATGTCCGACCAGATCGATAGTGAAGGCGGAATCGATCCAGAACGCATAGCTCCATTCGTGTCAGCTAGCCTCCTCCCGACAGCGGTGCACCAATCCGATGGTTTTAGAGAAGCGGGAGCACGAAGCGTTGGGTCGACAACATTTGTTGTTGCGGGCGCCCAGCAACTGAGCTACGCAAGTCCAGATGAGATCGCCATCTCGCTGTACATCTGCGATGACGTATCGGAAGTCGATGTGCTTGACGAGAGTGGCTCCTCACTCGTTTCAGAGATTCGCGACAGCGTGACACCGTTCGAGGTCGGCTTCGCCCTGAATAGTGTTGAAGCCCTAATCGTGGACTCTCGCGAGGTTTGGAAGGGGAAGAGCTTTTGCTAATTGGGCGAGGTCTGATAGCCATCGCTGTTGTACTTGCAACCTCTCTCGCCGGAGTCCTGGCGCCATTGAGTGCAACCGCGGACTCGGGATGCGACCGTATTCAGCAAAAGGCTGGTTCTTGTGCACAGGCTGGCGCCGCGGTTGGGAACGGCGGGGTGGACCTCAGCGCGGACCGGGAGGTCAACACGCCTGGGCGGCAGGGTTCTGGTTCCGGCAACGGCCGGGGCGGCGATGGTGGTGGCGGTTCAGGTGGTGGTGAGTGGGATGGGCTGCCCGACGGCGTCAGCCGGGTTCCCGGGGGAGTTCCTGTCGACCAGGGCGATGCATCCGCTGGGCCGGGGACGGGGCCGAGGCGCACGCCGATAGTGGTGCCGGCCGACCCCGCGGTGCCCGTGTGCCAGCCCCAGACGCCCTGCGACCCGGATCTGATTGTGCGTGTCAGTGATCTGGTCAGTATCCCGGCCGCCGCACCCACGCAGGGGATGGAACCCAACGGCTGGCTCGTCGTGGGTGTTCCGGCCAATTTCTTCGCCACGGCGTCAGCGCATGTCCGGTCCGGGCCGCTTCTCGGCGCTTCGGCCGAGGTGCGGTTCACTCCGGTGGGGTTCCGGTGGGACTATGGCGATGGAACGTCGCGAACGTCGGTTTCGGGCGGCGCGAGCTGGGCGGCCCTGAACCTTCCCGAGTTCTCAGAAACCGCAACCAGTCACGTGTTCGAGAGCACCGGCACCCTGTCGATCGGGCTGGTGGTGTCCTATGCGGCCGAGTATCGCTTTTCCGGTGCCGAATGGCGCGATGTGCAGGGTCTGGTGCTGGTGCCGACCAGCCCGATCACCGCGATCGCCGACCGTGCCGGCACGGTTCTCGTGGCCGAGTCCTGCTCCGGCAACCCCAGTGGTCCGGGCTGCTGAGGCCCATCGGGCCGCTGCAGGACCCCGTTGTTCCGCGAGCCGGGCAAGGTCACGGCTTCATCATTGATTGCTCCCAGTCTGCGCATATCAAACGTTCAGCTTTAGGCGAGAAGCTAGCTTCGCTTGGAAGGAGCACACCATGACTGACAACACTCAGGACCCGGGCACCACCCCCGACCAGCCTCAGGACGGCGCACCGTTCGAGGTGAACTCGTCGGGTGAAACCCCGGCGCAGCCCACCGCGGCGCAGCCTGCCGTTCCCCGCACCGCCGACAACCAGTCCACCGAGGTTCTCGGTTCTGGAGATGCCCCGGTCGCCGCCCCGGCGCCCACCGCGGCAGAGCACCAGGCGGCAGCCCAACAGGCCGCAGCGCACCAGGCCGCAGCCCAGCACGCTCAGGCAACGCAGCCGACGCATCCCTACACCCAGCCGGCCCCGGCCTACCCCACGGATGCCTTCGGTCGTCCGATTCCGGGCCCGGACGGGTCCACCCCGATTTACGCCCCCACCGCGGCGCAGCAGCAGGCCTACGCCAACGCGAACGGCTACCCCGCGCAGCCGTCCGTCGCACCGAAGGCGCCCAAGGACCCCAACCGCCGCAGGAGCAACGTCGCCTTCGTCGCCGCGCTGGCCATCGCCGCCCTCGTCGGCGGGGTCTCCGCAGCCGGGGTGTCCGCTGTCGTCTACTCGAGCCAGAGCAACGGCACCCCGGCCAGCGAGGCCCAGGGCCCGAGCTCGGTGGTCGTCAACAACACCGACAGCGTCAACGAGATCACCGCCGTCGCCGCCAAGGCCTCGCCCAGTGTCGTCACCATCGAGGTGGCCGCGGGCGACTCCGGTGGGTCCGGCTCCGGCGTCATCCTGAGCGAAGACGGTTACGTCCTGACGAACACCCACGTCGTCACACTCGACGGCGCCGCGTCAGACGCGACCATTCAGGTGAAGGCCAGCGACGGCAAGCTGTATGCGGCCACCCTGGTCGGCACCGACCCGGTATCCGACCTCGCCGTGATCAAGCTCACTGACGCGTCGGACCTCACGCCCATCGCCTGGGCGGACTCGAGCGATCTCAACGTCGGCGACACCGCCATTGCGATCGGCGCGCCGCTCGGTCTGTCCGGCACTGTCACCAACGGCATCGTGAGCGCCCTCAACCGCAGCATCACCGTTGCCTCCTCCGCCGCACCCACCACGCCCGACGAGACCACGCCGGACGAGGGTGACGGCAACTTCTTCAACTACGACCTGCCCAACCGGGATGGTTCGACCCCGGACACCCAGGCCACCCAGAGCAGCATTTCGCTCGCGGTGATCCAGACGGATGCCGCGATCAACCCCGGCAACTCCGGCGGAGCCCTGCTCAACAGCAAGGGCGAGCTGATCGGCATCAACGTCGCCATCGCCAACGCCGGCGGCAGCTCGACCGCCACCACGGCCGGGAGCATCGGTGTCGGCTTCTCGATCCCGGCCAACCTGGCCAAGCGGGTCTCGGAAGAGATCATCGAAACCGGATCTGCCACGCACGGCCTGCTCGGCGCCAGCGTCACCGGCGCCACCAGCACCGACAGCGACACCGTCGGCGCCCTCATCAGCGAGGTGTCGTCCGGGGGAGCCGCCCAGAAGGCGGGGCTGAAGGCCGGTGACGTCGTCACCAACTTCAACGGTGTTCCCATCACCGACGCGACCGACCTCACCGCCCAGGTGCGTACCCTCGCGGCCGGTGCCACAGCCGACCTCACGTACGTGCGTGATGGCGAATCGGTAACGGTGTCAGTCACCGTCGGTGAGCTCACCAGCTAGCCCGGGTCAGCTCCTTCCTTCCTTCTGCGCCGCCGGTCCTGCACCGGCGGCGCAGCTGTGTCTCGGGACGCGGCCGTCGCCGTGGAGGAGGGCCACAGGTAACGCGGACCGAGTGAAAAGACTCGGCTGCTAGGCTCAGGCGATTGCCCGAATGAGTGGAAAGATGGCCAGCCCAGTGCAGGAGAGCGCAGACACAGTGCTGATCGGCGTCTCGTACATCATGCCCGTGCTCAACGAGGCCAGCCATGTGCGAGCCGCGGTTCAGAGCCTGCTCGAGCAGGACTACGAGGGCCCGTTCGAGGTCACTCTGGCCCTGGGGCCGAGCATCGACGGCACCACCGAACTCGTCGAGGAGATGGCCGCGGTGGATCCGCGCATCCGTGTCGTCGCCAACGACGTCGGGTCGACGCCGGCGGGCCTCAACATCGCCATTCGCGCCTCCACCTTCCCTGTCGTGATCCGCGTCGACGCCCACTCGGTGCTGCCGCGCGACTACGCCCGCATCGCCGTTGACACCCTGCAGCGCACCGGCGCCGACAACGTCGGCGGCATCATGGATGCCCAGGGCACCGCACCCTTCCAGAAGGCCGTAGCCCGCGCCTATGGCACCCGCATCGGCCTGGGCGGCACACCGCTGCACGTCGGTGGCCCCGAGGGCGAAGCCGAAACCGTGTACCTCGGCTGCTTCCGTCGCGACAGCCTGGTGCGAGTGGGCATGTTCGATGAGGGCATCAAGCGCGGCCAGGACTGGGAACTTAACCGGCGCCTGCGCGAGCACGGCGGCTCGGTCTGGTTCACCCCGGCGCTGAAGGTCATCTACCGGCCGCGGCCCAGCCTGTCCCGCCTGGCCCGCCAGATGGTCTCGACCGGGCTGTGGCGCGGTGAACTGGCCCGCCGGTTCCCCGAATCCAACGGCCTGCGCTACTTCGCTCCGCCCGTGATGGTGCTCGGCGTCACCATCGGCATCCTGCTCGGCCTGGCCGGCTTGGTGCAGGTCCTGCTGGGCGGTCCGGGCTGGCTGCTGCTGGGTTTCCTGGCCCCGCTGGCCTACCTGCTCATCGTCGTGGCGGCCACGGCCCTGTCGACCCGGGCCGACGGTGTTCGTGTCGCGCTCTGGTTTCTCGTAGTCTTGCCGTGCATTCACTTCTGCTGGGGTATCGGCTTCCTGCTCGGTTACCTCAAGCTCACCACCAACATCTCGGCACACACGGGAAGACATCAATGACGTCTGGTTCGCCCAACACGGCTCGGCCCTCTTCGATCGCCGAGCTTCGTGCCGTCGCGCAACCTCCCGAGGTGCGGATGCGCGCCAACGCCGAACACTGGACGGCGTCGCTGTACCTGCGTGACCTGTCGCCGTACCTCACCTGGATGTTGCTGAAGACGCGCATCTCGGCCAACGGCGTGACCGGCCTGATGATCCTCGTCGGCTGGTCCACGGCCGCGGCGCTGCTCATCCCCGGCATCTGGGGTGCCCTGCTCGCCCTGGTGCTCGGCCAGCTACAGATGCTCGTGGACTGCTGCGACGGCGAGGTCGCCCGCTGGCGCCGAACATCGTCACCGGCCGGGGTGTTCCTCGACAAGGTCGGGCACTACTCCACCGAAGCCCTGATCCCCATTGCGCTGGGCATCCGCGCCGCCGCCTACCCTTTTGAAGCACCCGCCGACTTCCTGTTCACCACGCTCGGCCTGGCCCTTGCGCTGCTGATCGTGCTGAACAAGGCCCTCAACGACATGGTGCACGTGGCCCGCGCCAACGCCGGCCTGGCCAAGCTGGCCGACAACAAGGGTGAGAAGGTCCCACAGGCCGGCCTGATCGCGACCCTGCGCCGCCTGGCCCGGTTCCTGCCGTTCCACCGCCTGTACCACTCGGTGGAAATGACGATGGTGATCTTCGTCGCCGCGGTCATCGGCCTCTTCTTCGGCCAGCCGATCACCGACCGGGTCTTCCTCGCCGTGCTCGTCCCGCTCGCGTTCCTCGCGCTGATCGGCCACTTCCTGGCGATCATGGCCTCGAAGCGAGTGCGCTCCTGAGGTCAGGCGACAGCGTGACCGTCACCGTCGGCGTGGTCGTGCTCACCCAGGGCCGCCGCCCGGACGACCTCGAGCGTGGCATCCGCAGCCTGCTCGCCCAGGAAGACGTGCAGCTGGACATCGTCTGCGTGGGCAACGGCTGGCAGCCCACGGGTCTGCCCGCCGGGGTCGCCGCGCTCGGGTTGCCCGAGAACCTGGGCATCCCCGCCGGCCGCAATCGCGGTGTCGAGCACGTCAGCGGCGATTACCTCTTCTTTCTCGACGACGACGCCAGCCTGCCCGATCCCCGGTTCCTGATCGACGCCGTGGGGGTGCTGCGCGCCGACCCCAGCATCGGGCTGCTGCAGCCGCAGGTGGTCGACCCGGCCGGCCTGACCGCGCCGCGCCGCTGGATCCCGCGCATCCGCAAGGGCGACGCCGCGCACTCGGGCGCCGTGTTCTCGGTCTGGGAGGGCGCCGTGCTTCTGCCCAGACCCGTCTTCGACGCCACGGGCGGCTGGGCCGAACCGTTCTTCTACGCCCACGAGGGCATCGAGCTGGCCTGGCGGGTGTGGGACCAGGGCCTGCGCACCTGGTACGCCGGCAACCTGGTGGCGAACCACCCGGTGATCCTGCCCACCCGGCACGCTGATTTTTACCGGCTCAACGCCCGCAACCGGGTCTGGATCGCCCGTCGCAACCTGCCGGCGCCGCTGATGCCGCTTTACGTGGGGTCGTGGACGGCGATCCAGGTGCTGCGCGGCGCCCGCAACCCGGCCGCCCTGAAGGCCTGGTTCCGTGGCTGGTGGGAGGGGTGGACCACCGACCCTGGCGAACGCCGTCCGCTGTCGACACGCACCATCTGGCGGATGACCCGCGCGGGCCGGCCCCCCGTCATCTGACCGGCCGCCTAACGATTGACTACCGGTGCGCCTCTTCCGGGGGTCAGCGGGCCCTAGGTCCCGGCCCGGTGGGTAGGCTGGAACAGTGGTAAGCAGGAAAGACGTCCGACTCGCAGCAAAGCTGGTGAAGGATGTGCTCGGTTCCCGCAAGGCCCAGCGCCTTCTCACCGAGCGCCTCGCCGTACGCGGCCCGCTGCCCGCCCATACCTTCAAGATCGCCGTGTACTTCGCGGATGGCCCGGTGAACCTCTACCAGATGCGCCAGTGGTACAAGCCCCTCGCGAAGCTGGCCGAGACCTGGCCCGTGGTCGTCCTGAGCCGCACCGCCGGCGGCACGATGAAGCTGATCGAGGAGAGCCCGATCCCGGTCGCCTACGTGCGCAAGGTCTCCGACCTCGAACGGGTGATCGCCGAGCAGGACATCCGCATCGTCCTGTACGTCAACCAGAACTCCCGCAACTTCCAGATGATGCGCTACGGGCGCCGCTGGCACGTTTTCATCAACCATGGTGAGAGCGACAAGATGTACATGACCACCAACCAGTTCAAGGCCTACGACTACTCGTTCGTGGCCGGTCAGGCCGCCGTCGCGAGGCTCGGTAAGGTGCTCTGGGACTACGACTTCGACAAGCGGGCGATCACGATCGGTCGCCCCCAGGCTGACCACTATTCGGGCCCGTTGCCGTTCACGCCCGACGAGCGCACCGTTGTGCTCTACGCGCCCACCTGGGAAGGCGACCGCGCCGCCGCCGCGTACGGCTCCATCGCCACGCACGGCGTCGCCCTGGTCACGGCCCTGCTGCGAAGCCCCCGGCACCGGTTGGTGTACCGGCCGCATCCGCGCTCAGGCGTGGTCGACCACGAATACGGTCTGGCGAACAAGCAGATCATGGCGGCGATCAGCACGGCGAACAGCCGAGATGCCAGTGCCCAGCACATCATCGACACCGGTGCAGAGCTCGGCTGGCAGCTCTCCGCAGCCGATGTCGCGATCGTCGACATCTCGGCGATGGTCTATGACCGCCTTGCGTCGGGCAAACCGCTCATGGTGACACGTCCGCTGAACCCTCTCGCCGCCATCGACACCACCGGCTACCTGTCCGACTGCGAATGGCTCGATGCGAGCGAGACCGCCGGCATCGTCGAAGCCCTCGACGAGCTTGTGAACGACGACGGCGCCGAGCAGCGCCTGCGGGTCTGGGTCGAGCAGTACTTCGGCGATCCCGCACCCGGCGCGCCGACGGCCCGCTTCCATGCCGCGATCGAGCATCTGATGACCGAGTGGGACAGGTTCGCCCAGGTGCATGCCGATGACGACGACGGCCTCGCCGAGTTCGTCGAAGAAGTCAGCGAGACCGAAGAGGTCTGAACGGCCCGGCACCGCCGGCCCGCTTCTGCCTAGGCGGGATCAGCCGGTGCGGCCGGGTCCGGCTCGACCCGATCCGCGCCGGTCGGCCGGCGGCGCAGCGGCCGGGGGAGGGCGCGGAGCGCGCCGTGGCCCAGCTGGGTGAGCCGGTTGCCGGGTATCACGGCGCCGTCCCGCAGCGTGATGGTGTGCATCCGCGGTTCGAGCTCCGGGCGGAAGCCGGCGGGGGCCTGGCCGAACGCGAGCCTGGACGAACCGACCACCCGCTTGCCTAGGATGTGGTTGCCCATCCCGCCGATGACGGCGCCGATGCCGAACGGCACGGCCTTGCCGATCAGGCTGGCTCCACCCTTGGCGGCGAACTGCTTGATGAAGGTGCGCTTGAGACGGTCGGTCAGCGGCCCCATGATGGCGCGGGGCAGGCTCGTGGTGACCAGTTCGCCCCAGTACGCGGTGCGGGCCACGCCGCCACCGGTGGCTTGCCCGGCCAGCTGCCGCACCAGGTCCGAACCCTCGTGGCCGAGCATCATGGTCATCACGAGGGCCCTGGCACGTTCGGGATCGCTCACCGTGATGCCGTGCACCTCGCTGACGGACTGTGAGAAGAGCGCGGTCGCTTCGAGGAAACCGGCCGTCTCGACGCCGGACAGGGCCAGGGTGATGCCGGTGCCGACGCCGGGGATCACGGCTGTGGCGCCGACTGCGGCGCCGCCGCTGGTGACCGCGGCGAGATACCGTCGTTCCAGGATGCGGACGAGCTGTTCAGGTGTGGCATCGGGGTGCCGGTGACGGATGCTGCGAATGTGCGCGAGAACGGCGGGTCGATGGATCGCCATGACCCTGTCGAAACCCGTGGCGACACCGGTCGGGAGCTGGCCGCCCTGCGGCAGTCCGCCGGTGGGTGACAGCAGTGGGGTGGGCTTCTTAGCCATGGTGCAGTCCTCCTCGGTGCGGTGGCACGAGTTTACGGGCCGAAACTGGGCATCCGTCGAGGCAACTCCCAGACGACGCGCCAGCGGTGCCGATCAGGCTTTCTTAATGCCGTACTCCGCGTTGTACCGGTCGAGCACCTCGTCGATCGGGGCGTCCAGAACCAGCTCGCCCTTATCGAGGTACAGGCCCCTGGCGCAAAAGCGGCGCAGGTCGCGTTCGTTGTGCGACACGAAGAACAGGGTGCGCCCACCGGCGAGCAGCTCCTCGATACGGCGGTAGCACTTCTCGCGGAACGCCTTGTCTCCGACAGCCAGGACCTCGTCGACGAGGATGATCGGTTCCTCGAGCCTGGAGATCACCGCGAACGCGATGCGCACCTTCATGCCGCTGGAGAGGTGCTTGTACGGGGTATCGATGAAGTCGGCGATCTCGGCGAACTCGATGATGTCATCGAATCGGGAATCGATCTGCTTGCGGGTCATGCCGTGCAGGCCCGCCGTGAGGTACACGTTGTCGCGCACGGTGAGGTCGTCGACGAAGCCGCCGGTGATCTCGATCAGCGGTGCGACGCCCTCGATGACGGTCACGGTGCCCTCGTCGGGCAGCACAACACCCGTGACGAGCTTGAGCAGGGTGGACTTGCCCTGGCCGTTGCGGCCGACCACGCCGATCGCCTCGCCACGTTGCACGGTGAACGACACGTTCTGCAGCGCCCAGAACTCGCCCGGCCTGGTGCGGCGCCGGGTGCCGGCGAAGAGGTCCTTGAAACTGCGGCGGCTGCGCCGGTTGCGGCGGAACCTGATGCCGACGTCGTCCAGGGAGATGACGGTCTCGCTCATCAGATCTCCTTCAGCACGGCGCGCTCGGTGCGGGAGAAGACCAGGAGGCCGATCCCGAGGAACGCCACCGACATGACCGCGCTGACGGCCACGACGAACCAGTCCAGCTCACCGGGGAAGAACGCGGCCCGGTAGAGGCTGAAGATGCCGCTGAGCGGGTTGAAGGCGGCCCAGAAGTGCAGTTCCTCCGGCAGGTCGCTGGTGCCGTAGATGATCGGCGATGCGTAGAACAGAAAACGCAGGATGAGCTTGACGGCCCGCTCGAGGTCGCGGAAGAACACGACCAGGGGGGCCACGATGAGGCCGACGCCGGCCGTGAGGATGGCCTGGATGAGGATGGCGAGCGGGAAGAAGACCGCATCGATGGTGATCTCGGCACCGGAGAGGACCGCGAAGATGATCAGCACCGGAATCGCGGCGATGAACTCGATGCCCTTGGAGAGCACCAGGCGGTTCACCCAGATGGTGCGTGGGATCCGGGTGGAGCGGATGAGTTTGGCCTCACGCAGGAAGGCCCGGGTGCAGTCGGAGACGGCCCCGTTGAACCACATCCACGGCAGCAGCGCGGCGAGCAGGAACACGATGTACGGTTCGTTGCCGACGGTGCGCTGGAAGACCTGGGTGAAAACGAACCAGTAGATGCCGGCCATGACCAGCGGGTCGAGGATCGACCAGAAGTAGCCGAGCACGGACGTGGAGTACCGTACCCGCAGGTCCCGCTGGGTCAACAGCCAGAGGGAATGACGGTACCGCGCAAACGGGGTGCGCTGTTCAGGACGCACCTGAGCGTAACTACTCACGCGCTCTATCGTATGGGAGCGGATCGGGGCGGCGCGCCATCGACGCGGCCGCCCCACGGCTCAAGGCTGATCAGACGAAGAGGTTGGCGCGCTCGAGGTCTTCGGCGAAGTCGACCTCGACAGCGTAGAAGTCGGAGATGTCGACGGGCTCGACGAGCATGCGGTTCTTCTCGATCGCCAGCTCGATGCCGCGTTCGAAGTAGTCCTGGTCGCCGACCTTGCTGAGGTGGTGGATGAGCATGGGCTTGTCTGCGGCAGACACGTAGTTGATGCCGACGGCCTCGCCGAGTCCGTTCTTCACGGTCTTCGACAGCTCCTTGATGTAGCCCTCGGCGCTCGTCGTGTACTTGACTTCTTCGTCAGACACCTTCGACGTGTTGACCGTGACGAATGACTGGTCGCGCTTCATCATCGCGGCGGCGCGATCGAGGATGGCGGGATCGAAGACAACGTCACCGTTCATCCACAACACGCCACCGCTGGCGGACGCGCGGAGGGCGCGCAGCAGGCTCTTCGACGTGTTCGTCACGTCGTACTGCTCGTTGTACACGAAGGATGCCTGCGGGAAAGCCTCGATGATGTGCTCGAGCTTGTAGCCGACGACGATGGTGACCTTGGTCTTCTTGCCGAAGGCGTGCTCGATGTTGTCGAACTGCTGCTGCATGATCGTGCGGCCGTCGTTGAGTTCGGTCAGCGGTTTAGGAAGGGAGCGGCCGAGGCGGCTTCCCATTCCTGCTGCAAGTATTACAACCTGGGTGGTCACGAATATCTCCTAAGTAAGATCTGGGTGGCCCCGCAGCGGCCGGACGTTTTCGCCGAGTTTGCCTGCGGTTCACCCCTAAGTTCACGTATAGACACACCGTTATGCCACCTTCAGACTACCCGACGACCCCGTTCTGGGGGAAGGGACGACCGGATGCGTGTCCGGATCGTGACGATTGGCGCGGCCCGGTTACCCGCAATTCCGGCACGAGTTTTGTTGGGAATCCGCCTGTGACCGCCCACAGGCCCCAGCAAGGTCAAACGGTCCTTGGTAAGTTAGCGAGGTGACTCCAGTGCCTCCGAACTCCGAGCCTGACGAGCGGACTCCGGTCTTGCCCGTTCCCGATACGGAGCCGGAACGCGAGGGTAGTGCCATCGAACACGACACCCCTGCGAACCGAGCCCCTGAGCCCGATTCTCTTTCCACGACCGCGCCGACCACGGGCGCGAAGCCACCCCGTAAGGCCCCGGTCCGTCGCACGCCCCGGACCAGCGTGCCCCCGGCCGGTGGGGCGTCGAGCGCGCCCGCCGCAGCCGGCGCCGACCCGTCGGTGTCGGCCGACGTAGCGACCCCCGATGACGCGGCGACGCCGGTGAAGCCCGTGCGAAGCACGACCCGCGCACCGCGCACCCCCGTCACTCCACGAACCACTTCGACTCCCCGCGCTCCGGCAAAGAAGAAGCCGGCCGCAGCCGTGCTGGCGGAGGACGTGTCGGTACCGACGACGACGCCCGTGACCCCGGACGCCGCCGAACCCGCGACCGCCCCCGCGCGCGTCGCGGTGACGCGCACCCCCGCCGCACGCAAGGCGCCGGTGAAGCCCGCGGTGTCCAAGGCCACCCGGCTGCCGGCCACCACGACGTCCACAGCGGATACCGCTGCCGCCGTCGAAGCCGCCGCCGTCGCCGCGGCCTCCGACCAGGACCTGCCGGCCGGCTCCGCGGAGGTCAGCCCCGAGAAGCCCAAGACCGCTGCCGCCCGCTCGAGCAGCGCGCGGACGGCTGCCGCCAAGGCCGCCGCCGCCAAGGCCGCTGCCGCGAAGACTGAGTCGGCCACCAAGGCCGGAGCGGCCCGCGCCGCCGCGACCAAGTCCGCCGCGGCGAAGTCTGCCGCCGCCAGGACCGCCGCGACGGCTTCGGCACGCGCCGCCACCGCGGCCGCAGC
>NZ_PJJP01000024.1 GCF_002929555.1 Cryobacterium sp. N22 | reverse complement strand
GAGAGTAGGACACCGCCGGACTTAACTTAGAAAAAACAGGAAAGCCACCCCACGGGGTGGCTTTTCTGCGTTTAACCCCCAACCTCGGAACGCGCCCATCCCGTCGGTCGAGCCTGTCGAGACCCCGCACGACCGCCCACCCACCGCGGGGCCGGGGGAGTACCTCACCAGGTCTCGACAGGCTCGACCACCGAGGCGGACGCGTCCACGGGACCGGGTCACGAGTGTCGATCTCAAGAACGCCACCATCCCGTCGGTCGAGCTTGTCGAAATCTCGCACGACCGCCCACGCAACGCAGGGCCGGGGGAGTACCTCACCAGGTCTCGACAGGCTCGACCAGCGAGGCGGGCGCGTCCCCGGGACCGGGTCACCAGGTCTCGACAGGCTCGACCAGCGAGGCGGGCGCGTCCCCGGGACGGGGTCACCAGGTCTCGACAGGCTCGACCAACGAGCGAAGAGGGCGGGCGCGCCGGCAGGCATCCGCGAACCGTGAGAAAAGCACCAGGACGCGCGACTTTTCGGGGCTTAACTCACAGTTCGCGGGGGGAGGAGTCAGCGCTCGGGGAAGTCGTGGGGGCGGCCGGTGAGGACCGGGGAGAGCTTCTCGAGCCGGCCGCGCTCGAGCAGGTGGCCGGCGTACTCGCGGTTGCGCCGCACCTCGGCCACGCCGATGAGCAGGTACTCCGCCGGCACCGCCGGAAGCGGGGACACGAACGGCGCCACCTCGGCGGCGAGGCCCTCCGCCAGCCGCACCCGGGTGTCGGGGGAGAGCTGGTGCGCCTGCCGCAGGAACTGCGCCACCCGGCGGGACAGCCGATCGGGCAGGCGGGCGACATCCACCGTCGCGGCCCAGGATTCCAGGACCGGCGGCAGAACGAACGTCGGCTCGCTGAACCGCGGTACCCGCTCGTGCTGGCTGTACGTTCCGGCCAGGAGGTCACCGAGTCGTTTGGAGCGGGAATTGAGCAGCGCGCAGGTGACCGCGAGGCCGCCGAAGGTGAGGAAGATCTCGATCACGCCCATCAGCGCCCGGATGAAAGAGTGCCGGAGCCCCGTGGCGCCGCCGTCATCGCGCACGATGCGCGCGCCGACGGCCCAGCGGCCCAACGACCGTCCGCGCGAGAGGGTCTCGACCAGCATCGGCACGATCAGCAGCGAGAAGACCAGGCCCGAAATGGCCAGCGCCTGGGCCAGGGCCTCGTCGATGCCGTCGCCGAACAGAACCGACACCACCAGCGCCATGAGCAGGAAGAAGCCGACGTAGGCCACCCAGTCGATCATCGTTCCCGCGCCGCGCAGGATCACGCTCGCCGGGCGAACATCGAGGGCCACGGCCTCACCGGTCACCAGCTCGTGCTCGATCAGGGAATCTTCACCGTGATCGGCTGCTTTCCAGGGCTCCGCCATGTCTACTATTGAACCAGATGGATCTTGACGCGTATTCAGCGGCGCACCGCGCCGAATGGGACCGCCTGGCCGAACTCGGCCACCGGCGGCAGCTCAGCGGTGCCCAGTCGGACGAACTCATCCAGGCCTACCAGGCCGGGGCCACGCAGCTCTCGGTCATCAAGACGGCGGCCGGCTCGACGATGCAGGGCGACAGGCTCTCGGTGCTGCTATCCAGGGCCCGGCTGCGGTTCACCGGCGCGGGCACCAATGTGCTCTCGCAGCTGCCGCGGTTCTTCCTCATCCAACTGCCGGCGGCGCTGTACAGGCTGCGCTGGCTCACCCTGGCGGTGGGCGTGGTGACTTTCGTCGTCGCCGCTCTCTACGCTGTCTGGGCCACGAACAATCCGGACGTTCTGGCCAACTTCGGATCTCCCGCCGAGCTCGAGCAGCTGGCCAACCAGAGCTTTGTGTCGTACTACTCGGAGAACCCCGCGGCGTCGTTCGCCGGGCGGGTGTGGACCAATAACGCGTGGATCGCGGCCCAGTGTGTCGCCTTCGGCATCCTGGGTGTCTACGTGCCGTACATCGTTCTGCAGAACGCCCAGAACCTCGGCGTCACCGCGGCGGTGATGTTCGCCTACGACGAGGGCGACACGTTCTTCCTCTACATCGCCCCGCACGGCCTGCTGGAACTGACCGCGATCTTCGTGGCGGCGGCGGCGGGCCTGCGCATCTTCTGGGCCTGGATCGCGCCGGGTGCCCGCACCCGCGGTCAGGCCCTGGCCGAGGACGCCCGCGCCCTGTTCACCGTGGCGATCGGTCTGGTCTTCGTGCTGCTGGTGTCCGGCATTCTCGAGGGCTTCGTGACGCCCGCACCGTGGCCCTGGCCGGTGAAGATCGGCATCGGGGCCGCGGCGCTGCTCGCCTTTCTTGCCTACATGCTGGTTCTCGGCGGGCGGGCCGTGCGCGCCGGGGAGACCGGTGACCTGGCCGAGTTCGAGGCCGGCAGCGCCCGGGTCTTCGCCGGCTGACCGACGCCCGCGGTGCTGCTCGCTAGAGCCGGCCCGCCGCCTTGAGGGCGATGTAGCGGTCGGCCAGGGCCGGCGGCAACTGGTCGGGGGCACCGGTGACCACGTCGGCGCCGAGCTGCCGAACCGCGGCGGCCACCCGGGTGGCGTCGAGCATCGTACGTTCGGCCGACGCGGCCCTGTACACATCCTCGCGGGTCCCCCGGGTGCGGGTCAGGCCGACGACCGTCGGGTCCGTCACCGACGCCACCAGCACGGTGTGCCGCGCGGTGAGCTGACCGAGTACCGACAGCAGGCCCGTCGACGCCCCGGGGGCATCCATCGGGGTGAGCAGCACCACCAGGGCGTGCTGGCCGGTGATGCCACGGATCTGCCCGGGCAGTGCCGTCCAGTCCATCTCGATGAGCTCGGGTTCGATCAGCGCCATCCCGTCCACCATGCGGCTGAGCAGCTCGGCTCCGGACGCGCCCTGCACCCGGGCCCGCACCCGGCGGTCCCAGGCCAGGAAGTCCACCCTGTCGCCGGCCCTGGACGCCAGTGCGGCCAGAAGCAACGCCGCTTCGAAGGCGGTGTCGAGCCGGGGTTCGTCGGCGACCCGGGCGGCGGAGGTGCGGCCGGTGTCGATGACGATCACGATGCGTCTGTCGCGTTCGGGCCGCCAGGTGCGCACCACGACGTCATTGCGGCGGGCGGTGGCGCGCCAGTCGATGGACCGCACATCGTCGCCGCGCACATACTCGCGCAGGGAGTCGAACTCGGTGCCCTGACCGCGCACGAGCACGCTGGTGCGACCGTCGAGCTCCTTGAGCCGGCTGATCCGCGACGGCAGGTGCTTGCGGGAGTGGAACGGCGGCAGCACCCTGATCTTCGCCGGTGCGATGAGAGTGGCCTGCCGCGCCCAGAGACCCAGGGGACCCATCGAGCGCACCGTCACGTGGGACGCCGTGCGCTCTCCGCGCCGAGTGGGCCGAAGCGTCAGCGCGACCAGGCGTCGTTCCCCCGGCGGCAGCGTCACCGCCGTGCGGTTGTTGCCCGCGCCGGCCGACGGCTGCCAGCCATCGCGGACGATGCCGCGAAGCCGGCGGGGACCATCGTTCTGAAGGTAGAGCTCGCTGGTCACCTCCTCGCCCAGACGCACTCTGGACGGCAGCACGCGGGCAAGGGTCAGCCGACGCGGCGACGCGGCGAGGGCCAGGTCGATGCTCCCCAGCGTCAGGGCGAGCAGCAGCCAGCCGGCCAGGACGGCCAGTGCCCGCGCGGAGGTGTCGCCGAGCAGCACAATGGGCACGACGCCGAGGGCGACGAGGAGGACGAAGCGGCCGGTCAGGGTCATCGGATGGGTGTCATCGGTTAGATCGGAACCTGGACCTGCTGCAGCACGCCGTGCAGGATCGTGTCGACCGTGATGCCTTCGAGCTCCGCCTCTGGGCGCAGCTGGATGCGGTGTCGCCAGACCGGCAGCACCATGGCCTGAACGTGGTCGGGGGTGATCGACTCGTAGCCGCTCAGCCACGCCCAGGCCTTGGCCGCGGCCAGCAGGGCGGTGGTGCCGCGGGGGCTCACGCCCAGCTTGGCCGATGGGCTGTTGCGGGTGGCCCTGGCCAGGTCGACGATGTACGCCAGGACGTCGGGGCTCGCGCCGACCGCGGCGACGGAGGCCTGGGCCGCGGCGAGTTCGGCGGCACCGAGCACCGGGGTGACCCCCGCGGCGGTGAGGTCGCGCGGGCTGAACCCGTTCGCGTGCCGACGCAGCACCTCGAGCTCGACGTCCCGCTCGGGGATGTCGAGCACGAGCTTGAGCAGGAACCTGTCCAGCTGGGCTTCCGGGAGCGTGTAGGTGCCCTCGTATTCGATCGGGTTCATGGTCGCGGCCACGATGAACGGTTCCGGCAGCGGGAGCGAGAGCCCGTCCACGCTGACCTGGCGTTCCTCCATCGCCTCCAGCAGGGCGGACTGGGTCTTCGGCGGTGTGCGGTTGATCTCGTCGGCGAGCAGGATGTTCGTGAAGACGGGACCGTTGCGGAACTCGAACTCGCCGGCCTTCGCGTCGTAGATGAGCGATCCGGTCACGTCGCCCGGCATCAGGTCGGGGGTGAACTGCACCCGCTTGGTCTCCAGACTGAGCGCGTGGCTCAGCGACCTCACGAGCAGGGTCTTGGCCACACCGGGTACGCCCTCCAACAGCACGTGACCGCGGGAGAGCAGCGCGATGATCAGTCCGGTGACGGCGCCGTCCTGCCCGACGACGGCCTTGCCGACCTCGGTGCGCACCTGGGCGAGGGCCCGGCGCAGGCTGTCGGTCGAGGCGTCGGCGGGGCTGGTCTCGGCGGATGTCGAGGCGTGACTGGTCATGGTTCCATTCTTCCGGTTGACGGGGGAGCGGTGGGGGAGGGGCCGGCGCCTGGCGGGCGGGCGGCGAGGGCGGTGGCGCGTTCCAGCTCGTCGATGGCGTCGGACAGCGCCATCATGGCGGCGTCGCCGTCCGGCACCTCGCCGACGAGTACGGCGTACACGCGCTCCGGCGGCCGGCCGGTGAGCGCCGCGACGGTGCGGATCACGTGGTCGAGCGGGGCGGTGCGGGGCAATCCCGCGGTCTGGGCCATCCTCGCCACCGCACCGATGCGGATCGCGTCGACCGCCCGCAGCCGCGCACTGCCGCGGGCGTACAACCGGGCGCGCCCTTCCATGGTCTCGCTGGCCCGCACGACGACAGGCAGGTTCTCGGCGACCAGGGGGCCGAACCGGCGTCCGCGCCACACCATGGCGGTGATGGTGACGCCCACCAGCAGGAGCAGCACCGGGGTCACCCAGCCGGGCGTGAGCGCTCCGAGCGACGGCGGGCCGGTGACGGGCACATCGGCCAGGGTCGGCAGGTACCAGACCAGGGTGTCGGTGGCGCCGAGGAGGTTGAGGGCCAGCGCGGCATTGCCGTACGTGGCGATCTCGTCGTTGGCGAAGACCGCGGTGTCGGCGACCAGGGTGACGGTGCGGTCATCCGTGACCCGTTCGATCACCGAGAAGGTGTCGTTCTCGCCGGGGAAGCAGCCCGTGTAGCCGGCGGTGCCCGCGGGCAGGCCGAGGGTCTTGCCGCCGGTCGAGATCGTCGCGGCGCGCTCGGCGGCCGGAACCGTGCATTCGGCATTGAGGGAGTCCGCCGTCGAGACACCACCGAACCCGACCTCGGGGGCCAGGGTCTGTAGGGCACGGAAGTCGGGGTCCACGACAACGATCCGGGAGGCCAGGTCACCGAGGCGGCCGAGCTGGTCCGTGCTGAGGTATCCGGACTCGTCGGAGACGAACAGGGTGGCGTCCCCGGCCGCGGCCGTCGCGTCGCCGGCCTCATCGAGAGTGTCGACGGGCACGACGGTCACCCCCTGCTGACGGAGCACCTCCACGACGGCCATACCGCCGGCCGGGGCGGGGTTGCCCGCCCCGAGCCGGGGGCCGGCGGCACCCCCGGACCCGGTGACGAGGACGGCGATGACGGCGACGAGCAGAGCGCCGACCCCCGCGACGACCCAGAACACGGACCTCCGCAGCGCGAGGCGAAGCGTGGGGGTGCTCGACACCGGGCTCGCAGTGGTCACGGCGCTCACGGGGCCACCGGCGTGATCGGTGCTGTCGAGCGCGGGCGGGCGGCCCGCAGATCGGCGTCGAGGTCGACGAGGGCGGAGTAGCCCTGCTCGGTTCCCGTGCCGCCGAGGTAGCGCACACTCTCGAACACGCTCGCGCCGCTTCGGAGCCGGGCCCGGTCGTCGGGGAATGCGTCGGCGGCCAGCTCGGCGACGCTGTGCGCCGTCGTTCCCGGTGTCGGCCGCAGGATGGTGCGTTCCGCAAGGCCCTGGGCGATGGCCCGGAACGCCTCCTCGCTGGCGAGGGTCCAGTCGCCGGCCGACGCGGCGGCGGCGGCGGATTTGCGCAGTTGATCCGCGGTGCGGCGATCGTCGGCGGCGAACAGCCCCGTGGCGCTTCGGCGGCGGCGGGCCCGCCGGGGCACCCCGAAGACGAGTATCGCGGCGACCAGCAGGGCGATGCCGATCAGCGTCGCGACGAGCGGGATCCAGCCGTTGCTGCCCTCTCCGATGAAGGACAGGGAGGAGAACCAGTCCAGGATCGCCTGGGAGAGCCTGTCGAACCAGGTGGGCCGGGCCGCCTGGTAGGGAGCCTTGGCGAGCTCATCGCGCAGCCATTGCTGCGCGTCGGGCGCGCTCGGATCCACCGGGATCCCCATCCACGGCAGAACCGGCCCCCACCCCGTGATCATGCCCAGGGCGCCCCCGGGTCGGGGCGGGGAGCGGCGTCAGCGGGGGCGGGCGCGGTGCGGGTGAGGTAAGGATCGATCGCCTTCGTGCCGGGGGCCGATTCGACGAACCGCTGCAGCTCCAGGTCGAGGCCCTCCTTGCGCATCCGCAGGTCGATGTAGATCAGGGCGACGGCGGCCGACTGCACGACGGCGGCCACGGCGCCCAGAACCAGGGCGATCAGGAGCGTGAGGACGTAGAGCACGATGGCGGGGATGTAGGCGTCGAAGGCGGCGTTCGGGTCGATGAGGCTGAGGACCACGCTGAACAACAGCGACAGCGGGGTGGTCACGATCTGGGCGACGACGTTGACGATCACCGAGATCAGCAGCAGCACGCCCAGGGTGCGCCAGAAGAAGCCGCCCGTCAACGACCAGGAACGCCGGATCGCCTGCCGGATGCCCAACCGTTCCAGCACGATCAGGCTCGGCACGACGGCGGTCTTGGTGGTCACCCAGGCTCCGAGCGCGACGAGCCCCAGCCCGCCGAAGACACCGACGATCACGGCCAGCGCGATCCACGCGCCGCCCAGGAGGACGCACACGAAAACCAGGCCGCCGATGAGCAGCACACCGACCAACAGCGCCGCGCTGAGCAGCAGGGTCCAGCCGACCAGGGGCCACACCCGCCGGCCCACCTGGCGCCACAGCGCGCCCAGGCGCAGCTTTTCGCCCAGCGTCGCCCGGGAGACCTCGAGCACGATCACGCCCTGCAGAAGCGCCGACGCGACGATGGCCAGGGCGACAGGAACCAGGGCGGACAGCACGATGGTGAGCATCGCCCCGGCCTCGACGGCATCCTGCTCGTCGACCGGCGCCGACGCGACCCGGCTGAGGGCGAAGAAGCTGACCAGGCCGACGACGGCCAGGGTGACCAGGAGCGTGACGCCCTGCACGATCAGCGCGCTGCCGAAGGTGGCCTTGGGGTTGCGCCGCAGAACCTGGAAGGGAGCGCCCAACAGGGTGCCGAAGCCCAGCGGGCGCAGCGGAATCAGGCCGGGCTTGGGCGGGGGTGTCCAGGCCGGCGGTGCGCTGGGCCCATAGCCGGGCGGGGCCGCCGGAGGGGTACCGGGCACGCCAGCCTGGGCGTATTCGCCGTAGCGGGGTACGTCTGAGGGGGTGGTCGGGGGATGCCAGTCTGGGTCCGTCACGCCTCCATGCTGGCATACCCGGACTCCACTGTGTGGCCTGCACCATATCTCGGAGCCGTGTCGACTATTCTTGTGCCAGAGATTGCCCGCGTCGTGCGCGTTATTGCCCGGTGACCGGGCGGAAAACGGATCAATGAACTCACGCATTTTGGTTGTCGACGATGACCCCGCACTCGCTGAGATGATCGGCATCGTTCTGCAGGGCGAGGGCTTCGAGCCGCACTTCTGCGCGGACGGGGCGCAGGCCCTTGACGCTTTCCACAGCGTCGTGCCCGACCTGGTGCTCCTCGACCTCATGCTGCCCGGCCTGGACGGCATCGAGGTCTGCAGCCTGATCCGGGCCGAGTCCGGCACCCCCATCATCATGCTGACGGCGAAGTCAGATACCACCGATGTGGTCAAGGGGCTGGAGTCCGGCGCGGACGACTACATGGTCAAGCCGTTCAACCCCAAGGAACTCGTCGCCCGGATTCGCACCCGGCTGCGGCCGGTTCCCGTGGAGACGCCCGCCAGCCTGCAGATCGGCGACCTCGTCGTCGATGCCGCCGGCCACGAGGTCAAGCGCGGCGACCAGAGCATCAACCTGACTCCGCTGGAATTCGACCTGCTCCTGGCGCTGGCCTCCAAACCAGCCCAGGTTTTCACCCGCGAGATGCTCCTCGAGCAGGTCTGGGGCTATCACTACAAGGCCGACACCCGGCTGGTCAACGTGCACGTTCAGCGCCTGCGCGCCAAGGTCGAAGACGACCCTGACAACCCGCGCATCGTGATGACAGTGCGCGGAGTCGGCTACCGCGCCGGCGCGGCCAGCTAGGGGCCCGGTGGCTGCGCGGTTGGACATGCTCAGGCTGGACTGGCGATCATGGGGATCGTGGCGTCGCCTGACCCGGCAGCTGCGGCGCAGCTGGCGATCCTCCCTGCAGTTCCGCACCGTCGCCATCACTGTGGTGGCCTCCGGCGCCGCCATCGGACTGGTCGGCGTGTACATGTCGGTCAGTGTGGGCAACGACCTGTTCCAGTCGCGGCTGACCCAGGTCCTGGTGGACTCCAACCGGGCCACCAGCGCCGCCCAGGGCATCCTGGACTCCTCGGATGCCGCCGACAGGGTGCAGGTGCAGACGCTGCTGGAGTCTGCCCGCACGTCGATCTCCGCCGCGTCGTCGAGCCGGCTGGTCGCCGTCTTCAGGGTGCCTGGGCAGGAATCGTCGACCGTCGCCCCCCAGGACTCCTCCACGTTCGGAACATCCACCGCGGTCATCTCGCCCGAGCTTCGGCAGGCCGTGCAGGACGACGCCGACGGGCAGTTCTGGCAATCGGTGACCCTGGCCTCCGACGACGGCTCGTCGGTGCCTGGAATCGTCGTCGGCTCCCAGATCACGGTCCCGGTCGCCGGGCGCTACGAGCTGTACATCGGGTACAGCCTCGCCGACGCCGAATCGACGCTGCTCTTCGTGCAGCGGACCCTGGGCGGCGCCGGCCTGGCCCTGATGGTGCTGATCGGAGCGGTCACCTGGATCGTGGTCCGCTTCGTGGTCGCCCCGATCCAGGTCGCGGCCCAAACCAGCCAGAAACTCGCCTCAGGCGACCTGGGCGTGCGCATCCCGGAAAAGGGCGAGGACGTGATCGCGACGCTGGCCCGTTCGTTCAACGGCATGGCCGACAGCCTGCAGAGCCAGATCAAGGAACTGGCCGATCTGTCCGAGGTGCAACAACGTTTCGTCTCCGACGTCTCGCACGAGCTCCGCACCCCCCTCACCACCATCCGCCTTGCCGGTGACCTCCTCTACGACCAGCGGGCCAGCTTCCCGCCGGCCACCGAACGCACCGCGGAGCTGCTGCACACCCAGGTGGAACGGTTCGAGCTGCTCCTGGCGGACCTGCTCGAGATCAGCCGCTACGACGCCGGGTCCGTCGAGCTCGAGTCCGAGCCCACCAATCTCGTGCATCTGGCGGAGGACGCCATCGACGGCATGCGCTCGCTCGGTGATTCCAAAGGGAGCGAGATCAGGCTGGCCGCGCCCGGCGGGCACCTCGCCGCCGAAATGGACCCACGACGGGTGCGCCGCATCGTCAACAACCTCATCGGAAACGCCATCGAGCACGGCGAAGGCAAACCGATCGTCGTGTCGGTGGACAGCAACGAATCCGCGGTGGCGCTGTCGGTGCGGGACTACGGAATGGGCATGACCCAGGCCGAGATCACCCACGTGTTCGACAGGTTCTGGCGGGCGGACCCATCGCGCAAACGCACGATCGGCGGCACCGGGCTCGGCCTGGCGATCTCCCTCGAGGATGCCGCCGCCCACCGCGGCTGGCTGCAGGTGTGGTCCAGCCCGGGCGCCGGTTCCTGTTTCCGGCTGACCCTGCCCCGCAGAGCCGGCGACACGCTGACGGTGTCGCCCAACCCGTTGCCACCGGCGGATGCCGACACCGCGGGATTCGTGTCGTCCCACGCCGAGCCGAGAAGAGACCACCATGCGTAGCCCGGCCAGACTCGTCGCCGTCGTCACCGTGCTGGCCCTCCTGCTCGGCGGCTGCTCGAGCATTCCGCGCACCGGGGCCGTGCAGACCGGCCAGGACGTGGTGGCCGGGGAGAACCCGGCCCCGGTCTTCCTGCCGGACCGGCCACGGGACGGGGCCTCGATGGAGGAGATCCTGACCGGATTCATCGGCGCCGCCACGAGCCCGGACAACAATTACGAGATCGCCAGGGAGTTCCTGACGGCTGAGTTCAGCGACACCTGGAAGTCCGACACCGGCGTCACCGTCGAGGACGGATCCGGGCGCATCGTCGTGCCTGTCGACGACACCACGATGCTCGTGTCCGTGCGACCGGTGGCCGAGGTCAACTCGATCGGCGAGTACCACGGGGACGGCGCATCGGCGAACGTGCAGCTCCGCTACCAGTTCGCGCAGGTCGACGGCGAGTGGCGGATCAGCGCGGCGCCCAACGGCACCGTGCTCGACCAGAACACCTTCGAGGACGTCTTCAGCGCGCAGTCGCTGTACTTCTTCGACCCGGACTTCCAATTTCTGGTACCTGACGTGCGGTGGTACCCGCGCGGGGCATCCATGCCGACCAAGATCGTCAACGGTGTGCTGAGCGGACCCAGCGAGTGGCTCGCCGGCGCGGTGACGTCGGCGTTCCCCGAGGGCACCGCCCTCACCGCCGACGCCGTCACCGTGGTGGCCAGGGACGCGAAGGTGGACCTGAACCTTGAGGCGTTGAACGCCGACAGGCTGACCCTGCAGCGCATGAAGAGCCAACTGGAGAACAGCCTGCCCAGCGGGCTCACGGTCACGGTCACGATCAACCGGAATTCCCAGGACATCGCCGCTCTCGGCGCCAACGAACCCGAGGTGAACCCCCGGGTGGATGCGCGGGCCCTCGTGCTGCGCGATGGCGAATTCGGGTTCCTCGCCGCGACCGGCAAGACAATCAACCCGCTGCCAGGGCTGTCGGAGTCCGTCGCCGCCCTCGCGCCCAGTGCGGTCACCCTGTCGCCATCACAGACGGCGGCTGCCGCCCTGACCGACACCGGGGTCTACGGGGTCAGGGTGGGCGAGGACGCCAGGCTGCTCGATCCGCGGGAGAACCTCATCGCCCCGTCCATCGACGGCTCCGGCTATGTCTGGTCGGTGCCGGGGGACCGGCCCAACGAGCTCTTCGTGTACAACACACAGGGCGCCGCCCAGGCCATCCCGACGCCCTGGCTGGACTCATCGGCGATCACCGCACTCAAGGTCTCCCGGGACGGCACCCGGGTGATCGCGCTGCTGAGCGCAGCCGGCGAGCTGCGCCTCGTGGTGGCCGGCGTGCTGCGCGAGAACGGCGCGCCGGTCGGCCTGGGCGAGCCCGTGCAGCTGGCCACCGACGCCGGAACCCCGGTGGATGCCACCTGGGTCGACCAGGCCACGGTGGCGTACCTGAGCCGCCAGGCTGACGGCGAAGATCGCATCATCTCCCACGAGATCGGCGGCACGACCGAACATCTCGAGTCGTCGACGGGAATCCGCTCGATCACGGGCAGCAACCTGCTGCGCGACCTGCGGGCGCTGTCCGCGGAGGGGGCACTCCTGGTGCAGCGCGGCATCGGCTGGCAGGAACGCATCGACGCTGTCACGCTCGTGGCCACCCAGCAGGGCACCGGCGGCTGAGCCGGCTCTCCTCCCCAGCCGCCGGAGCTCTCGGCACAGCACAGGTCAGGGCGCCGGGCCGCCGGCGCCCAGCCGCTGCGCGAGTCTGGCGTGATGACCAGCGACCAACGGATGCTGGGCGCGGTGCGCGCGGCGGCCCGCACCGCCGTCCTCGACGCCTGGGCCGTGCTCATGCCCACGCAGTGCAGTGGCTGCGGCACACCGGACCGGGCGCTCTGCGCCGCCTGCGTGAGCGCCCTGCGTGCCGAGCCGAGAGCGGTCTACCGCGAGGACCTCACGATCTGGTCGGCCGTGGAATACTCCGGGGTGGTGAGCCGGGTGCTGGTGGCGTACAAGGACGGCGGTCGAACGGATGCCGCGCCGGCGCTCGCCGCGGCACTTCGCCAGGCCGTGGGGGCAGCGCTGGTCGCCGCCGACCCCGCCCAGACCCCCGGTGGCGTCGTGCTGGTCACCGTGCCGTCCTCCCGCCGGGCCTGGCGGGCGCGGGGGTTCCATCCCGTCGACCTGCTCCTCGGCCGGGCCGGCCTCCGCGGGAGCGCGCTCTTGCGCCCGTGCGCCGGTGTCGCGGACCAGGTCGGCCTGGGCCGGCAGCAGCGCCTGGACAATCGCAGCGGCACACTGGCGGCGACCCGGCCGCTCGCCGGCAGCCGGATCGTGCTCGTCGACGACATCGTGACCACCGGCGCCACCCTGTTGGAAGCCCGGCGCGCCCTCCGGCAGGCCGGCGGTGAGGTCATCGGAGCGGCGACCGTCGCCGAAACCCGGCGGCTCCATCCCGACATTCATCGTTCACGGGAAACTGATTGACAAAAGCTGTGACTTATCCAGCTGGCACGACTACGGTTGTGCCAAAGGCGCGTACCAATCGCCCGGATCAGGGGCGGTTCGCCAGATCTGGAGGTCGTCATGGAAACTAACATCGTTGGACGCAACCTGGGGATCACTGATCGCTTCCGGGAATATGCGACGGAGAAGGCCGAGAAGATCGCCGGCCTCGCCGACAAGGCCCTCGCCCTGGAAGTCAAGGTCAGTCGTCACACCGAGAAGAGCGGCGCCGCCGGTAACGACCGCGTTGAACTCACGCTCATCGGCAAGGGGCCCATTGTCCGGGCCGAAGCCGAGGGCAGCGACAAGTACGCGGCCTTCGATATCGCCCTCGGCCGGCTCCTGGAACGGGTACGCCGGGCCAAGGACCGCAAGAAGGTGCACCGTGGAGGCGCGCACCGGCCCACGTCGCTGCACGACGCGTCGTCGTCAGGCTTCGCGGTCATAGACATCGTCCCTGCCGACGGTGACACCCTGGAGCGCGTGCGCACCGGGGCGATCCAGGTCGTCTCCGACGAGGCCGAAGAGGCCGAAGAAGCCGAGGAGGTCTACAGCCCAGTCGTCATCCGTCGCAAGGTCTTCTCCGCCGCGCCCATGACCGTAGACGACGCCCTGTACTTCATGGAACTGGTCGGACACGACTTCTACCTGTTCCAGGATGCCGAATCCCACCGGCCCAGCGTGGTCTACCGGCGCAAGGGCTGGGACTACGGCGTCATCGAACTGGACCCGAACTCCGACGAAGCAAGGGAGCTGGCGTCAGTGTCCAGCGGGTCCAGCTCCTGACCAACTAGCATTGCTATAGTTGCCGGCTAGGTCGGCGCTACGTGCGTCCGACCGGACGACAGGCGTGTTCGCACGCCGTGACGACTAGTGGAGTGCATTCGTGGCCGGAATACTGGAAAAAGTTCTTCGTGTTGGCGAGGGGCGCATTCTGCGTCGGCTCGAGAGCTATGCAAAGGCCATCAATGCGCTGGAAGACGACTTCAGCACCCTCAGTGATGAGGAACTGAAGAACGAGACCGTGCAGTTGCGTGAGCGTTACTCGGGCGGTGAGTCGCTGGACGACTTGCTGCCCGAGGCGTTCGCCGCCGTGCGTGAGGCCTCGACACGCACCCTGGGCCTGCGGCACTTCGACGTGCAGCTCATGGGCGGCGCGGCCCTGCACCTGGGCAACATCGCCGAGATGAAGACCGGTGAGGGCAAGACCCTGGTCGCCACGACGGCGGCCTACCTCAACGCCATCACCAGCCGTGGCGTGCACGTGATCACGGTCAACGACTACCTGGCCAGCTACCAGAGCGAACTGATGGGCCGGGTCTTCCGCGCCCTGGGCATGACCACCGGCTGCATCGTCTCCGGTCAGACCCCCGCGCAGCGTCGCGAGATGTACGCCTGCGACATCACCTACGGCACGAACAACGAGTTCGGCTTCGACTACCTGCGCGACAACATGGCCTGGCAGGCCAGCGACATGGTGCAGCGCGGCCACTACTTCGCCATCGTCGACGAAGTGGACTCGATCCTCATCGACGAGGCCCGCACCCCGCTGATCATCTCCGGACCCGCGTCGGGGGAGGCGAACCGCTGGTTCACCGAGTTCGCCAGCCTCGCCAAGCGCCTCGTCGTCGACGAGGACTTCGAGGTCGACGAGAAGAAGCGCACCGTCGGTGTGCTCGAACCCGGCATCGAAAAGGTCGAGGACTACCTCGGCATCGACAACCTCTACGAATCCGCGAACACCCCGCTGATCTCGTTCCTGAACAACGCCATCAAGGCCAACGCCCTGTTCAAGAAGGACAAGGACTACGTCGTGATGAACGGCGAGGTGCTCATCGTCGACGAGCACACCGGCCGCATCCTGATGGGCCGCCGCTACAACGAGGGCATCCACCAGGCGATCGAGGCCAAGGAGGGCGTCGCGGTCAAGGCCGAGAACCAGACCCTGGCCACCGTGACCCTGCAGAACTACTTCCGCCTGTACTCGAAGATCTCCGGCATGACCGGAACCGCCGAGACCGAGGCGGCCGAGTTCATGAGCACCTACAAGCTCGGCGTCGTCGCGATCCCCACCAACAAGCCGATGCAGCGCATCGACCAGTCCGACCTGATCTACAAGAACGAAGAGGCCAAGTTCGGCCAGGTCGTCGAGGACATCGTCGAGCGCCACGCCAACGGGCAGCCGGTCCTGGTCGGCACCACGAGCGTCGAGAAGAGCGAATACCTCTCCCGCCTGCTGGCGAAGAAGGGCGTGCGCCACGAGGTCCTCAACGCCAAGAACCACGCCCGAGAGGCCGCGATCGTCGCCCAGGCCGGCCGCCTGGGCTCGGTCACCGTCGCCACCAACATGGCCGGCCGTGGCACCGACGTGATGCTCGGCGGCAACGCCGAATTCCTCGCCGTCGCCGCGATGAACGCCAAGGGCCTGAGCCCGGTCGAGACGCCGGACGAATACGAAACAGCGTGGGACGACGTCTTCGCCGCCGTCAAGGCCGAGGTCTCCGAGGAGGCCGACAAGGTCATCGCCGCCGGCGGACTCTACGTCCTCGGCACCGAACGCCACGAGTCCCGCCGCATCGACAACCAGCTGCGCGGCCGCAGCGGCCGCCAGGGCGACCCCGGCGAGAGCCGGTTCTACCTCTCGCTGACCGACGACCTGATGCGCCTGTTCAACGCGGGCGCCGCCGAAAGCCTGATGGGCCGCCAGGGTGTTCCCGACGACATGGCCATCGAGTCCAAGGTCGTCAGCCGTGCCATCCGCAGCGCCCAGTCGCAGGTCGAGGGCCGTAACGCCGAGATCCGCAAGAACGTCCTCAAGTACGACGACGTGCTCAACCGTCAGCGCGAAGCGATCTACGGCGACCGCCGGCACATCCTCGAGGGTGACGACCTGCACGAACGCACCCAACGGTTCCTCGAAGACGTCATCGACGAGGTGCTCGAGGTTCACACCGGCGAGGGCAACGGCGACGACTGGGACTTCGACGCCCTGTGGACCGAGCTGAAGACTCTCTACCCCGTCGGCCTCACCATCGACGAGGTCATCTCCGAAGCCGGCAACAAGGGCAAGATCAACCGCGACTTCATGCGCCGGGAGATCATCTCCGACGCCAAGGTCGCCTACGCCCGCCGTGAGGAATCGCTCGGCTCGCCCGCGATGCGCGAACTCGAACGCCGCGTGGTGCTCTCGGTCATCGACCGGCGCTGGCGCGAGCACCTCTACGAGATGGACTACCTCAAGGACGGCATCGGCCTGCGCGCGATGGCGCAGCGCGACCCGCTGGTCGAGTACCAGCGTGAGGGCTTCGCCATGTTCCAGCAGATGATGGGCCAGATCCGCGAAGAGACTGTGGGATTCCTGTTCAACCTCGAGGTCGAGGTGTCCCAGCCGACCGGTGCCGTCGACGCGCCGATCGTCGCCGCCAAGGGCCTGACCCCGCCGGCCGAGTCCGGCCAGGAGAAGCTGAGCTTCACCGCCCCGAGCGACTCCGGCGGAGTCGAGGTGCGCAACCAGCGGGGCCAGATCCAGCAGGCCGCGACGGATCGTGCCCGTCGCGCCGCCGCGCCCGCCGTCGCCGACGGGGAACCGGCCGCGCCGGCCGGCCCGCCGCAGCGCGGTGCCTTCGGCCAGCGCGCCGAGTCCGACACCCCGGCGGCCAACAACCGCGCCGAGCGTCGCACCCAGGGCAAGAAGAAGTAGGCAGGACCGCACCAGCAGCACCGGCGGGCCGGCGTCGTTGACCTGCTCTGGACATCCGTTCAGAGCACGTTGATGGCGCTGGCCCGCCATCGGTTGTCCAGCCCTTCCAGGCGCACCGCGACGGCGCGCACGCGCACCTTGCTGTGCACAATCACGACGGCCTCGATGATGCCGTCCCTGGGCTCGTTGATGCTCACCCGGCCGATCGTGATGGCGGGGCGTTGGGCGCGTTGTCCCTTGACCGCGCGGGCCCTGGCCGAGAGCACTACCCGCTTGAGCAGGTGCCTGTAGACATCGTCGCTCACCCAGCGCGCGAGTTGGTCGAGCTCCCTGGCTCCGGCGAGGACCTCGATGACACACCGGGTGAGGTTGATCAGCAGGGGCTCCGGATCGGGCAGTGCGGCGCGGGAACTCGGTTGGTGGTCGAAGAAGTCGTCGGACTGGAATCCCTCGGCGGGCTCCCGCGTCGCGCCGGGGGGAGTGACCTGCGGATTGGGCCCGTTCGCGGACGGCGAAAGGCGGTGGCCGGGCTCGGCAAGTGGATCGCTCATGGGTTGCTCCAGATGCATGGATCCGTGGTGTCGACGAGGAGAGCGGGCTGGTGTGGCTGTCGAACGGGTGGAACACCGGATCGACCCCGAAGGAGGCTGAGGCCTTGGGCGACACTCAACCACCCGAAAACAAGTCTGTCTAGGCTTGTCCGGGCGGCTGTGGATAACGTCAGCGTCGGATTCGGCGGCCGACTACCGTCGGGGTGTGCGCTGGGACAATCTGTTCGACGACCTCGAAGGTCAGCTCGAGAACGAGTTGAACGCCGAGGACCTCGAGCTGCGCGCCGAGGAGGAGCGGTTGCGCCTGGGCCGGCTGGCGTTACGTCAAAGGCTGACCGGCGTGGTCAACGGTCCGGCCCCGTCACGGGTGCTCAGGGTGGTGCTTGTCGACGGCCAGGTGCTCACGGTGCGGCCGACCACATTCGGCAGGGACTGGCTGGCCGCCGACCTCCTCGAGGCCGGTGCCGGCAGCCCGCAGTGCATCCTCCCGTTCGCGGCCATCGGCGCGGTGATCCTGCAGCCGGATCAGGTGCCGGAGTCGCTGGCGGCCGAAACCGGGGCGCCCGCCAGGCTCGTCGACCGTATCGGCCTGCCGTTCGTTCTGCGTGATCTGTGCCGGCGCCGCAAGAGCCTACAGATCCAGACCGGGGTGGGGCCGGTGACCGGGACGATCGACAGGGTGGGACGCGATCATGTCGACCTGGCGGTGCACGCGCCAGGAACCCTCAGACGGGCCGGTGAGGTGCGGCAGTACCGGATCGTGCCGCTGAGCCAGATCCGCCTGGTGCGCCTGGACTGAGCAGGATCAGGACGTGGTGTCGTCGGCCGCCGGGGGATCGGTCAGCTCGTCGGGGCGCAGGATTCGGCCCCCGGACAGCTCGGGGATGTTCGCGAAGTCGGATTGTTCCCAGAGTGACAGCCGGCGGGCCTCCTCGTACTTCGCCTCGATGTAAGACTCCAGAACGACCCGCTCCACCCGCCAGGCGCCGGTGCTGCCGATGCGGATGGCGGGCAGCTCGCCGGTTCGGACCAGATCGCGGGCGGCGGCGAGCGAGAGGTTCAGTATCTGGGCGGTGTCGGCGAGGGTCAGGAATCGGCCCACGGATGCGGAGGAGACTGGATCGCTCATGGACACGATTATCCGTCGTGTTCGACGATCCCGCGGGGCGACCGGACGACCTGTGGATAACTTCAGCGCGCAGGTCCCGGTCCCGTCACGATGGTAGCCAGCCTGAACCCGGGCGAAAGAGGGGACGAGACTGTGGACGAGGTGCGCGGATGAGGACAGGACAGCCAGCCGGTTCCGGCCGACCGACGACGTCGACGAAAACCCGATTCTGGTTCGACCCGCGGTTCGCGCTCGGCCTGGTTCTCGTCGTGGCCTCCATCGTCGGGGTCAGCGTCGTCGTGGCCGGCAGCGACCGCACCGTCGCGGTGTACGCGGCCCGGGTGCCGCTGGCCGTCGGTGATCGTCTCGACGCTGCCGACCTCGTTGAAACCGACGTGCGGATCGGGGCGGCGGTGGAGCTGTACCTCACCCCGGCTCTCGTCCCCGCTGACGGATTGGTCGTGACGCGCACCGTCACCGCCGGTGAACTCGTTCCGGCAGCCGCCGTGGGAACCCGTGCGGGCGAGGCCGTGACGAGCTTGGTCCTCGACCTGCGCGGGAGGCTGTCGACGAGCCTGGCGGCCGGCTCGGTCGTGGACGTGTGGTCAGCCGGCGAAGTCGAGAGCGGTCTGTTCGGCCCTCCGGCCGTTCTCGTCGGTCGTGCGGCCATCGTGCGGATCCTCGAGCCGTCCGGCCTCATCCAGTCCGGCGAGGGCCGAGCGGTGGAGGTACTGGTGCCCAAGGACAAAGTCGCGGCCGTGCTGGAGGCGATTGCCAACGAAGAGGCGCTGTCCCTCGTGGCCGTGAACGCCCCGATCGGAGGGTGACGATGACGCTGCTTGCCCTGGCCCTGGACCGGGAGACCGAGGACCGGCTGCTCGCCGACATCATCGAGCACGGGCACGTGATCGTCGCCCGCCCGGCGAACGTGCGGGAGCTTCTCGCCGCGATCGACAAGCACGACCCCGAGGCACTGATCGTGGGAGCCACGGCCGGCACCCTGAGCGCCGAACTGCTCGCGTCCAGTGACGCGAACGGCATCCGCGTCGTCGCCCTCGCCGCGACGGATGCGGAGCGCCGCTACGCGGCCGAGCTGGGTCTGCACGAGGTCGTCGCCGCCGAGGCCGCCTGGGTCGACATCGAACGTGTGCTGACGCTGGGCGGCGATATTCCGTTGCGCATCGACGACGACCCTCCGCCCGACGCCGGGCCTCCACCCGCGCCCCGTCGGTCCGGTTCTGGACGACGGGCGAAAGAAGACCAGCGAGCCGGTCGGCCAGCGGCGAGCCGGGCCCGCCGCCGGCCCAGGGCCGAGGCGCCCGCCGTCGGCTCGTCGGCCGGCGACGCGTACGCGTCCGCCCCTGACCCGTCCGACCCGTTCCCATCCGATCCGTTCGGGTCCGACCCGTTCGCCTCCGACGACGAGGTCACGGCGGGACTGACCGGATCCGGCACCGTGATCGCGGTCTGGGGTCCGGCCGGGGCTCCCGGCCGCACCACCCTGGCCATCAACATCGCCGCCGAGATCGCGGCGGCCGGGCACACGGTGGTGCTGGCGGACGTCGACACCTACAGCGGCTCGATCGCGCCCAGCCTGGGCCTGCTCGACGAGGCGCCCGGCTTCGCCGCGGCCTGCCGGCTGTCCGGCTCCGACACCCTCACGCCGGTCGAACTGGAACGCATCGCCCACCGCTACAACTCGCCGCGGGGCGCCTTCTGGGTGCTGACCGGGATCGGACGTCCGTCCAGGTGGCCGGAGTTGTCGGCAGAACGGGTCAGCGGCACGATCACGGCGTTGCGACGGTGGGCCGACTACGTGGTGCTCGACACGGGGTTCAGCCTGGAGAGCGACGAGGAGATCTCCAGCGACCTGTTCGCGCCCCGCCGCAACGCGGCGACCCTGGCCGCCCTGGGAATCGCCGACCGAGTGGTGGCCTGTGGCCTGGCCGACCCCGTGGGGATGGCCAGGTTCCTGCGCGCGTGGAGCGATCTCACCGAGGTGATCACCACCCATCGGGTGCATGTCGTGATGAACAGGGTGCGCTCCAGCGCCGTCGGTCCGGCGCCCGCCGCCCAGGTGGGCAGCGCGCTGCGCCGGTTCGGCGGCATCGATGCGGCCGTCCTGGTGCCGCACGACCAGGCCGGGGTGGATGCCGCAGTGTTGTCTGGACGCACCCTGCGCGACGCGGCACCGCGGTCACCGGCCCGGTTGGGCATCCTCGGCCTCGTGCGCAACGAGCTGCTGCCGGTCCCGGACGCCCACGCCGCCCGGCGGCCGTGGCGCCGGGTCTTCGCCTGGCGGCGAACGGCTCAGGCGACCTGAGTCGCCGCCAGCGGGATCACGGTGGGAGCGCCGTCGACGCCGACTATGAGCAGGACCCTGTCGCCGCTGATGCCGTGCAGGGCCTGCTCGACCTGCGCGGGATCCGGCAGCACCGTGGCGGCGCCGGCCCGCTGCCAGTAGGTCACGGGTGCACCGGTGAGCCGGCGCAGATGCTCCACGACGGGCTCCGCGCCGGGGCCCATGACCAGAACCAGCTCGCCGACCACCCGTGCCGGCGGGGCGGCCGGGTCACGGGCAGGCGGAGCCGTGGCTGCGGCTGCGGCGACCGCGGCCCGGTCCTGGCGCCAGACCGTGAAGTGATATCCCGCCACCAGAGCGGTGGCCACGAGCAACCCGAGGGGTGCCCGGATGCGGTCCAGGAGTCCGGGGTCGCCGGCCAGGACCGTGTCGAAGAGCCGGAAGCCGATGACCAGGAGCGTGATCAGGGCGACGATGGCGCTGATGCCGAACACCACCACGAGATAGACGCTGCGGCCGGCGGACCGGCGCGGGTCGGCCGCCGGTTCGGTGGCCGGTCGCCAGGTGACCCACCACAGCGGCCCGCCGACCAGCAGCGAGCTGATGCCGCCGAGCAGCAGGGTGCGGGGGTCCGAGCCGGCCAGCGGCGTGGTCAGGGTGGCCAGGAGGGCGTTCACGATGACCCCGATCCCGGTGGCGGCGGCGATCAGTGAGATTCCGCTGGTCACGAGGGTGCTCGCCTGGCGCACCGCGGGTGTTCGCCGGCGCACCACCCCGCGGTGATAGATCCAGATCAGGCCGCCCACGAGTGCGGCGGCGATCGCCGGGCCCAGCGGCTCCAACAGCACCGGCACCGTGTCGGCGCGGTCGACGGCCAGCCGCAGCAGCACGAACACGACGGTGCCGGTGCCGGCCAGGGCCAACAGGGCGCCGCCCAGGATGCCGACGCCGACCAGGGCCACCCCCGCCAGGGCGGTGCCCGCCGTGCGGCCGCCATCGCGGCGCCAGTGCCACCACCAGACCAGAGCGCCGCCGGCCGCCCAGACGAGGGCCCGCACGGCGCCGGACCACCAGGGCGACCCCACCGACCCTGCAGCACCATCCGTGCCCAGCCCGACCGTGAGGGCCTCGTCGAGGAGGATCGTGAGCGCGGTCATCGCGCCGCCGGCCCCGATCAGCAGCCCGAAGGTGCCGCCGAGCACCGCGGCGGTGCCCGGCAGCCGGGTGGGCCGCCGGTCGGTCCGGCGCAGCACGAACCCGTGCCCGGCCCAGACTCCCGCCCAGACCACACCCGTCGACGCCTCGGCGGTGAATGCCTCAGCGGTCACGGCGGCGGCGCCGGCGCTCAGCAGGGCCGTGGCCGACACAACCAGGGCGAGCGTGCTGATGCCCACCAGGTACAACGCCCAGGCCAGAGAGGCCCGCTCCGGCGGGTCGGCCAGGCGGCGCCAGGCGAACCAGCCCAGAACCGCCGCCAACGGTCCCGCGATCAGGGTGAACGTCAGCGATACCGCGAGACCGACGGTGTCGGTGCCGGCGAGCAGCTCACCGGTGACCACGTCGAACAGCCGGCTGAGCAGGTCGCTGACACCGCTCGCCGTGAGCACCACCAGAACGAAGAGGATCGTGTAGACCACGACCCTGCGCACGATCGGTGCGGCGCCAGGGCGCGGCGGGGTCGTCGCAGGCATCGCCGTCACGGGGTGTCTCCGCGGGGCGGGCACGCGATGAGCCGCCACGGCGCCTCGTCGATGAGCCAGTCACCGTCGACCCGCACCAGCTCGAAGGCCTCCTCGGATTCGTACTCCGACGACCCGAACGGGCCGCTGCCGTACGACGTGACGATCAGCACCTGTACATCGGCGATCGAGCCGCGTTCGGTCGTGTCGACGAGGGTGACCCGGATGTCGTCGGTGGTCGACGAGGCGGCCGATGTCGTGCCGCTGTTGCAGTCCGCCAGGACCGCCGCGCTCAGGTATCGGGCCGCCGTCGTCTCATCGCCGTCCAGCACCGCCGTCGAATAGCGCTGCACCACCCCGCCGGGTGTGTCGGCGTCGAGGAGGGCGGGCGCGCTGCGCGTGAACACCACGACGAGAGCCACCACGACGAGCAGGATGATCAGGCCCAGGACGACCAGCAGCGCCGGGTCGCGCCGGGCGGGTGACGCCGGGGCCGGGCCGGAATCGGGAGGAGGAACAGCAGAGGTCATATCGCGAGCATGGCGTATCCGGCGCCGCGGCACCACATAGGCTTGTCACGTGTCGACGCTCAGTGATCTCGTACTTGCCCAAGGCCGCAACAGCGCGGAGGACGTCGACTGGCTGCACATGCTGGTCTCCGACGGCCAGCTGCTGGCCGACCTCGCCTTCGCCGACATCGTCGTGTGGGTGCCCACCCTCGGCGGCAGCTTCGTCGCCGTCGCCCACGCCAGGCCGTCCAGCGCCGCCACCCTGTTCTACCGGGACTTCGTGGGCCAGGAGATCAAGGCCGAATGGCGCAAGCAGGTGACGGAGGCATTCGACACCGCGAAGATCATCGACACCACAGCGCCGGACTGGTACGAGGAAACCCCCACCAGGGTGCGGGCCATCCCGGTGCGCCGCCGCATCAGCTCGAGCGGCGCCGAGATCACCCCGGAGCCCATCGCCGTACTCACCCGGCACACCAACCTCAGCGAGACGCGCACACCCGGCCGTCAGGAACTGACCTTCAACGATTGCGCGAACGACCTGTTCGCCATGATCGCCTCCGGCGATTTCCCCGACCTGGGTGCCCCGACCGGCCCCCGCCGCGGCGCACCCCGGGCATCGGATGGCCTGATCCGGCTGGATCTGGACGGCGTCACCACCTTCGCGAGCCCCAACGCGCTCTCCGCGTTCAACCGGATGGGGTTCGCCGACGAACTCGAGGGGGAGTCGCTCGCCGAGGTGACGACGAGCCTGCTGTCCGGCAAGGCCGTCGTCGACGAGTCGCTGCCCCTCGTCGTGACCGGCCGGGCGCCCTGGCGCACCGACATCGAGGCCCGCGGGGTGACGGTGTCGTTGCGCGCCATCCCCATTCGCAACCGGGGCGAACGGATCGGCGCCATCGTGCTCTCCCGCGATGTCACCGAACTGCGGCACCAGGAGCGCGAGCTGATCACCAAGGATGCCACCATCCGGGAGATCCACCACCGGGTGAAGAACAACCTGCAGACCGTGGCGTCGCTGCTGCGCATCCAGGCGCGCCGTACCCATTCCGACACCGCCCGCGAGGCCCTCAACCAGGCCATGCGCCGGGTGGCGGCCATCGCCGTGGTGCACGACACCCTGTCCTCGGGCCTGAGCCAGAACGTGGACTTCGATGCCGTGTTCGACAGGGTGCTGCTGCTGATCGCCGAAGTGGCCTCGGCGCACAACACCACGGCGCACCCGAAGTCGTCCGGAAGCTTCGGCATCCTGCCCAGCGCCTACGCCACCCCGCTGGCCCTGGCGTTGACGGAGCTCGTCACGAACGCCGTCGAGCACGGGCTCGCCGGCCGGGAGGGCGAGGTGGCCATCGAGGCCGAGCGCAACGAGGAGACCCTCACCGTGCGCGTCCGCGACAACGGTTCGGGCATGCCGGAGGGCAAGGTCGGGTCTGGGCTCGGCACCCAGATCGTCCGCACGCTCATCCAGGGTGAACTCAGCGGCACCATCGACTGGCACACCATGATGGACAGCGGTACGGAGGTCACCATCGAGATCCCCCTGCGCTTCATGGAATTCGACTGATCGAATCGCCCGGCGGCACGCCGCGGGACACCAAAACGGGCGAGCAGCCGAAGCTGCTCGCCCGTTTCGAAAGCTCGAAGAGGTCTCTAGGAGGCGCGGCGTGCGCGAGCGGCGCGGCGCTTGAGGGCGCGGCGCTCGTCTTCGCTGAGGCCGCCCCAGACTCCGGAGTCCTGCCCGGTCTCGAGAGCGTACTGAAGGCAAACCTCAGTGACGTTGCAGCGGGCACAAACGGATTTGGCCTTCTCGATCTGGTCGACTGCGGGACCAGTGTTACCAACCGGGAAGAAAAGTTCCGGGTCAGCGGTAAGGCAGGCTGCTTTATCGCGCCAATCCATAGGGGTGCTCCTTTATTGCGGGGGGATGCCTGGCCGATCGGCCGAAGATGCGGGGACGCCCAGGTTGCAGGAAGGTCAGATCTGCGAAGAGATCTGCTCACCACCCTGTGAGCGTCAACCGGGCCTTAAATATGGTCCCATAATAGGGATGTCAAATCAATAGTTTTGTATGGGATATCGCTGTGAGACAACCGTTCGACCCCAGCCAGGATGGCCTGGACGAGCCCAAGCCGGCCCGTCGGTCCCGTGCGCTCATCACCCTGGCGCTGCTCCTGGCCGCCGAAGCCGCCCTGCTGTGGACGGCCGTCGTGTGGCTGATCCTTGAGCTGCTCACCGACCAGCCCGCCTCACTGGCCAGCGCCCTGGCGATCCTGGCGCTCACCGTCGTCGCCGCGCTCTGGGTGTCGGCCATCGTCGTCGGCACGCTCCGCGGGCGCAGCTGGATCCGGGCGGCGGCCGTGACCTGGCAGCTGGTGCAGGTCTTCGTCGCCATCGGCTGTTTCCAGGGCCTCTACGCCAGGCCGGACCTCGGCTGGGCGTTGCTCATCCCGTCGGTGCTCGTGATCGTGCTGCTCTTCACCCGCAGTGTGCTCGAGGCCACGAGCCGCCGCGAGCCCTAGCTAGATCCCGAGCTTCTTGCGCAGGCTGGCCACGTGGCCGGTGGCCTTGACGTTGTACAGGGCCAGGGTCACCAGGCCGGCCTCATCGATCACGAAGGTCGAGCGCAGCACACCCGTGACGATCTTGCCGTAGAGGTTCTTCTCCCCCCAGGCGCCGTAGGCGCGGTGCACGGCGAGGTCCTCGTCGCTGAGCAGCGGGAAGGTGAGGTGGTCGTTCTCGGCGAATTCCGTCAGCTTCGCCTGGTTGTCCTTGGACACGCCCAGCACCTGGTAGCCGGCCGCGGCGAGCGAGCCCAGGCTGTCGCGGAAGTCGCAGGCCTGCGTGGTGCAGCCCGGGGTCATGGCGGCCGGGTAGAAGTACACCACGACCTTCCGGCCGCGATAGGAGGCCAGGCTGACCGAGCTGCCGTCCTGGTCGGTGAGGGTGAAGTCTGGGGCCGTGTCGCCGGCTGCGAGCCGCGTGGAATCCGTCATGGCACCCACGCTACCGGTCAGTTCTCACCCGGGCGGTGCGCCGGAGCGGCCGCGAACGTCGCCAGGAGGCGCTGGAGCGAGTCCAGGCGGGCCTTCCCGGTGTCGCCCAGGGTTCCGGCCGCCACGGCCTCGTTGATGGCGCAGTCCGGCGAGCTGGGCAGGTGCGTGCACCCGCGCGGGCACTTCTCGGCGATGGTGGCCAGGTCGGTGAAGGCGCGCAGGATGTTGTCGGTGTTGATGTGGCCCAGGCCGAAGGAGCGCACGCCGGGGGTGTCGATAACCCAGCCTCGGCCGGCATCCGTTTCGAGGCGCAGCGAGATCGTCGACGAGGAGGTGTGCCGGCCGCGGCCGGTGACGGTGTTGACCACGCCGACGGCGCGGTGCGCGTCGGGCACGAGCGCGTTCACCAGGGTGGACTTGCCCACACCGGAGTGGCCCACGAAGACGGTGTCGTGGCCGACCAGCGCCGCGGAGATGGCCTCGAGCGGCATGGCGTCGTCGCGGCTCTGGAAAACGGGCAGGTCCAGGCCGGCGAAGTTGTTCAGGAACTCGGCGGGGTCGGCGAGGTCGGTCTTGGTGATGCAGAGGATGGGGGAGACGCCGGCGTCGTACGCGGCGACGAGGTAACGGTCGACAAGACGGATGCGCGGTTCCGGGTTGGCCGCGGCCACCACGATGAGCATCTGGTCGGCGTTGGCGACGATCACCCGCTCCACGGCGTCGGTGTCGTCGGCGCTGCGGCGCAGCAGGGTTTCGCGCGCCACGATGCGCACAATACGGGACAGGCTGCCCTCGGCGCCGGTGGTGTCGCCGACGATGTCGACGCGGTCGCCGGTGACGACGGCGTGCTTGCGCAGCTCGCTGGCGCGCGCGGCGGTGACCCGGCGTTCGGTGGGTTCGTTCTCGTCGAGCATCACCGTGTACCGGCCCCGGTCCACCGAGAGGATCCGCCCGGTCAGGGCATCGCCGTGCTCCGGCCGGGTCTTGGTGCGCGGTTTGGTGCCCTTACGGCCCGGGCGAATCCGCACGCTGGATTCGTCGAACTCCGGCTCATCGTCATCCGGGCTCGACCACCAGGTCATTCTGTGCCCGTCACGAAGCGACCGGCCCGGAGACCAGGCCGTGCCACAGCTCGGCGAACTGGGGGAGGGTCTTCGCCGTGGTGCCGATGTTCTCCACCTCGACGCCCGCGACGACCAGCCCGAGCAGCGCTCCGGTGGTGGCCATCCGGTGGTCGTCGTAGCTGTGCCAGGTGCCGCCGTGCAGCGGCCGTGGCTCGATGGCCAGCCCGTCCGGCAGCTCCGTGACCTGGCCGCCGAGGTTGTTGATCTCCGTCGCCAGGGCGGCGAGCCTGTCGGTCTCGTGGTGGCGGATGTGGCCGATGCCGGTGATGGTGCTCGGGGAGTCGGCCAGGGCCGCCAGGCCCACCAGGGTGGGGGCCAGTTCGCCGCCGGTGGACAGGTCGAGGTCCACTCCGGTGATCCGGCCGGTGCCGGTGACCGTGAGCCTGTCGCCGTCGATGGTGACGGTGGCGCCGAACAACGGCAGCAGCTCGGCCAGATGGGCGCCCACCTGGGTGGTCGTAGCCGGCCAGCCCGTGATGGTGACGCTGCCGCCGGCGACCAGCGCCGCGGCGAGGAACGGTGCGGCGTTGGAGAGGTCCGGTTCGATGTCGACCTCGGCGCCGCGGATCGGACCCGGTTCGACACACCAGACGCCGACCTCGGGGCTGGTGACGGTGACGCCGCGCTGAGCAAGAGTGTGAATGGTCATCTCGATGTGCGGCAGGCTCGGCAGGCGCTCGCCGGAGTGACGCAGCCGCAGGCCGTTGGTGAAGCGGGGGGCCGCGAGCAGGAGGCCGGACACGAACTGGCTGGAGGAGGACGCGTCGATGGTCACCTCGCCGCCATCCAGGCCGCCGGTGCCGTGCACGGTGAACGGCAGGGCTCCGCGGCCGTCGTCGTTGATGTCGGCGCCCAGCGCCCGCAGCGAACTGATCGTGGTTTTCATGGGCCGGCGTTTGGCGCCGGCGTCACCGTCGAAGGTGGTCGGGCCCAGCGCGAGCGCGGCGACCGGCGGCAGGAACCGCATCACGGTGCCGGCCAGGCCGCAGTCGATGGTGGTGGAACCGAACAGTTCGCCGGGCGTGATGCGCAGGTCGGAGCCGTATTCGCCGTCACCTTCGACGGACTCGATGGTCGTGCCGAGCTGGCGGAGCGCGGCAACCATGAGGTCGCTGTCGCGCGAGTGCAGGGGCGCGCGCAGCACCGACGGGGTGTCGGCGAGGGCGGACAGCACGAGTTCACGGTTGGTCAGTGACTTGGAGCCGGGCAGCGACAGGGTGGCCGTCAGCGCGCGCGGCGCGACGGGGGCCGCCCACAGGGCATCCGTCTCTTCGGGCGAACTGTCGCCGTATGGATCGAACTCCGGCTTGGAATATCTCGAGATCAACATCGGTTATCAGAATAGTCGGGAATACCGATACACAGTGAGGCACAGGAGGTCATGTGAGCGCATCCACGCTTTTGGAACGCACGGCCGCGACGCCCAGCGGCGTCGACGGCTTAGAATTGCCCGTGATGACAACAGATACAACTGCCACGCGGGACCTGTTCGAAGCACAGGCCATGCCGTTCATCGACCAGCTCTACGCAGCGGCGATGCGCATGACACGGAACCCCTCTGACGCCCAGGACCTGGTTCAGGAAACCTTCGTCAAGGCGTTCGCGTCGTTCGCGCAGTTCGAGCAGGGCACCAACCTCAAGGCGTGGCTGTACAGGATCCTCACCAACACCTTCATCAACACCTATCGCAAGAAGCAGCGCGAGCCCTACCAGGGCACCATCGACGACCTCGAGGACTGGCAGCTGGGCGGCGCGGAATCCACGACGGCGACGTCGAGCCGCTCCGCGGAAGCCGAAGCCATCGACCACCTGCCGGACAGCGCCGTCAAGGACGCCCTCCAGTCGATCCCGGAGGACTTCCGCCTGGCGGTGTACTTCGCCGACGTCGAAGGCTTCTCCTATCAGGAGATCGCCGAAATCATGAAGACACCCATCGGAACGGTGATGAGCCGCCTGCACCGTGGCCGCCGCCTGCTGCGCGAGCTCCTGGCCGGCTACGCCCTCGAGCGCGGACTCGGCACCGGCCAGGGCGCACCGATCAAGAAGACATCCGGGAGTACAAAAAAATGACCGATTGCGGTTGCGAGAAGGCCAAGGCCGAACTCGAAGAGTATTTGCACAACGAACTCCGCAAGGAGGACGCCATCGACATTCGTGAGCACCTCGAGCACTGCCCGGACTGCCGGGGCGAACACCACGTGGGGCGCACCCTCACCGAGGTGATGCAGCGCGCCTGCAAGGAGACCGCCCCCGAAGACCTGCGCGACCAGGTTCTGCTTCGGCTGCGCGCCATCCAGTCAGCGCACTGACTGCCGGCGTCCTAGCCGATCCGCGCCACTTTCACTTCGATCGCCGTCACGGCAGGGTCGCCTGACTCGACGAAGTACTCCTCGATGGTGTCGTAGACCCTGCGGCAGACCTCGGTCGCCGCGTCAGCGTCCGCGACGCCGATGGCGACGGATGCGGTGACGCCCTCGTCGGTCTCGGTCAGCGTGACGAGTTGCGGAGCCGTCGGCTTCGCCGTGAGCGCCCCGACGACCTGGTGCACGACCGTGGTCAGGACGGGCGCTGCCGGATAGAGTTCGTCGACGCCCGGAACCTGGCCGACGGCTGCGGCGAGCTCCTCGGCGGGCTTCGGGGATGTGCTCAAGACGTCTCCAGTCTCGGGGAACGGGTGGGACCAGATCAGTGTAGATCTTCGGAGCCCAAAAAACTTTCCTGCGAATCCGTGACGAATCGACAGTGGGCTGCGTCGTAACTTAGACGATGCAGTTTCTGCCCTCGGCACGGTTTACCAAGGAGACCCCCAGATGTTCAGCAGCACCCCCGACCAGCCGACCTCGGCGACCACCCTGCCGGCCAACGCCGGCGAGGTGACCGACGGCGCTGTCGACAGGGTGGGGGAGGGCGTCACCACCATCAAGGACAGCGTCATCGCCAAGGTGGCGGGACTCGCCGTGCGTGAGGTGGCGGGCGTGCATTCCGTGGGCAGCGTGCCGACCAGGGCGCTCGGGGCGATCCTCGACGCCATCGTCAGCGCTGACGTCAACCCCGGCATCTCCGTGAAGCTCGGCGACGACGATGTCGCCGTCGAGATCACGATCGTCGCCGGTTATCCGGTGCCCCTGACGGCCCTCGCCGATCAGGTCCGCGCCGCGACGACCCGCGCCATCGAAGGCTTGGTGGGAATCACGGTGTCAACCGTGAACGTGACCATCACAGACATTTACGTGGCCAAGGAACCTGACGACAACGACGTCGCCTAGGTTCCAGGCCACGTAATCAAGCCGGCTCGTCAGAGCCCGGTCGGACGTGCACAGCGCGTTCGAAACACCAGCAGTACACACCAAACAGAAATGAGACACTCCATGGGGTTTTTCGGATTCCTTCTTCTCGGCCTCCTCGCGGGCGCCATCGCCAAGCTGATCCTCCCGGGCAACCAGGGCGGCGGATGGTTCATCACGCTTCTGCTCGGCGTTGTCGGCGCACTGCTCGGCGGATTCCTCGGTAGCGCCCTCTTCGGCGCACCGCTCGAAGACTTCTTCTCCATCCAGACGTGGCTCCTCGCCATCGGTGGATCCATCATCGTTCTGCTCATCTACGGCTTCGCCGTGGGCCGTCGCAAGGCGTAGCAGCAGCCGGGTTTCCCCGGAGTGAAGGCGGCACTCGCACCCACAGGGTGCGAGTGCCGCCTTTTTCGTTTCCCGGACGCGATCTTCCAACTTTCGAACGACGCACCCGGTCGCCCGCCCGAATACGCTCAGGACTGTGATGAAGACGACTGACCCCGCACCGCACTCAGACCAGGAGCGCCGGACCCGACGGACCGGCTCCGGCAGCCGCGTGCCGCTCTGGCTGCGCATCCTGATCCCCACCATCCTGATCTTGGTCTGGTTCGTGATGTTCGGTGCCGGAGGGGCGTCGTTCGGCCGGATCAGCGACGTGTCGACCAACGACCAGGTGCAGCAGCTGCCGGCCAGCGCCGACGCCACCAAGGTGCAGGCGCTGCAGGCCGAATTCCGCGGCGACGACGTGCTGCCCGGTGTTCTCGTTTACGAGCGCACCGGCGGGCTCACCGAGGCCGACCAGGCCGCGATCAGCGCGCAGATCACCGAGCTGGCGCAACTGGACGGGGTCGTCACCGACAGCGTGTCGCCGGCCATCTTCTCCGAGGACGGCGAGGCCGCCGAGGCCATCCTCACCCTGGACACCCAGATCAAACCCGCGGACACCGTCGAGTCGATCCGCGCGTATCTCGCGGACAACCCCATCGACGGCGTCGACACCTACGTGACCGGCCCGGCCGGGCTGATCGCCGACCTGACGGGCGCGTTCGCCGGCATCGACGGCATCCTGCTGCTCACGGCTCTCGCGGCCGTCCTGGTGATCCTGGTGATCGTCTACCGGTCGCCGCTGCTGCCCCTCATCGTGCTGTTCACCAGCCTGTCCGCCCTCTGCGCCTCCGTGCTCGTGGTGGTCGCCCTGGCCAGCGCCGACGTGCTGATCCTGACCGGGCAAACCCAGGGCATCCTGTTCATCCTGGTGATCGGGGCGGCGACGGACTACTCGCTGCTCTACGTCGCCAGGTTCCGCGAGGCGCTGCGCGACACCGAGAAGAAATGGGATGCGACCCTGGTCGCCCTACGCGGTTCGTTCGAGCCGATCCTCGCCGCCGGCGGCACCGTGATCGTGGGGCTGCTGTGCCTGCTGTTCAGCGACCTCAACTCGAACAAGGCGCTCGGACCCGTGGCGGCCATCGGGATCGGCTTCGCGCTCCTGGCCGCGCTGACCCTGCTGCCGGCGCTGATGCTCTGGGCCGGCCGTGCCGCGTTCTGGCCGGTGCGTCCGAAACTCGGTTCCGCCCACCCCGGCCTGGACGGTGCGAACGCCAAGGGCGTCTGGCCGTGGCTGGCGCGGCTGGTGAGCCGGCGGGCCAGGCTCATCTGGATCACCTGCACGGTGTTGCTGGCGATCGCCTCGATCGGGGCGTTCCAGTTCAAGGCGGATGGCGTCTCGCAGAGCGAATTCGTGCTCGGCACCTCGGAGGCCAGGGACGGCCAGGCCGTGGTCGGCGAGCACTTCCCCGGCGGCTCCGGCACCCCGGCCGTCGTGATCGGGCCGGAGTCCGAGCTGCAGGCGATGACCGACGTGCTGCTGGCCAATGACGGGGTCGACTCGGTCACCGTGCTCTCCGAGGACTCCGTCAGCGGCTCGCTTCCGGTGACGGCGGACGGCGTGCAGGCGTTCGGCCCTCCCGGAACGCCGGCGGGCGCGCCGACCGTGATCGACGGTGACGTCATGCTGCAGGCGACGCTGACCGACGTGGGCGATTCCGCGCCGGCCGAGGCGACGGTGCGCGAGCTCCGGGTCTCCCTCGAGGATGTGGCGGGGACCGTGCTGGTCGGCGGTACAACGGCGATCGCCGTGGACACCACCGATACCGCGATCCACGACCGCAACCTGATCATCCCGATCATCCTCGGGGTGATCCTGGTGATCCTGATGTTGCTGCTGCGGTCGATCCTGGCCCCGGTGCTGCTGGTGGCCACCGTCGTGCTGTCCTTCGCCGCCGCCCTGGGAGTGTCCTCCTGGGTCTTCGACGGGGTGCTGGGCTTCCCGGGCGCCGACCCGGTGGTCCCGCTCTACGGGTTCGTCTTCCTGGTGGCGCTGGGCATCGACTACAACATCTTCCTGATGACCCGGGTGCGGGAGGAGTCCATCCGGTTCGGCACCCGCACCGGGATCCTGCGCGGGCTCGTCGCCACGGGTGGCGTGATCACCTCGGCCGGTCTGGTGCTCGCCGCGACGTTCGCCGCGTTGGGTGTGCTGCCGATCCTGTTCCTCGCGCAGCTGGCGTTCATCGTGGCCTTCGGTGTGCTGCTGGACACCTTCGTGGTGCGCTCGCTGCTGGTGCCCGCCCTGGCCCATGACATCGGCCCGAAGATCTGGTGGCCGAGCAAGCTCGGCAAGCTCTGACACCCTCGCGAACTGTGAGAAAAGCACCAGGATGCGCGACTTCTTGGGGCTTTGCTCACGGTTCGCGAGGCCGGTAGCACGAAGAAGGGCCGCACCCCCAGGGGTGCGGCCCTTCTTCGTGTCGCTTTACAGGGTGAGCGCGTTTTTGAGCAACTCGGTCTGCTCCGCGGCGTGACGCTTGGCGGAACCGGCGGCAGGTGACGCCGACGCGGCCCGCGAGAACAGGCGGATCGGCCGGGTGCCGAGCTTGTTGGTCTGCAGGTAGAAGAACGGCCAGGCGCCCTGGTTCTCCGGCTCGTCCTGCACCCAGGCCAGCTCGGCATTCGGGTACTGCTCGGCGACCTGCTTCAATTCGGCGCCGGGCAGCGGATAGAACTGCTCCAGCCGCACCAGGGCGATCTCGGGGTTCGGGTTCTTCTCGAGGTCGGCTAACAGGTCGTAGTAGAGCTTGCCGGCCATGAACAGCACCCGCTTGACGGCGGCCTTGTCCTGGATCCGCGCATCGTCAATCACCGGTTCGAACTTGCCGCTGGTGAAGTCGGCGACCGGGCTGGTCGCTCCGCGCAGGCGCAGCATCGACTTCGGTGTGAAGACGATCAGCGGGCGACGCGGACGCATGTACGCCTGGCGGCGCAGCAGGTGGAAGTACGACGCCGGCGTCGACGGGCGCGCGACGGTCATGTTGTTCTCCGCGCACATCTGCAGGTACCGCTCGATCCGGGCGGACGAGTGGTCGGGGCCCTGGCCCTCGTAGCCGTGCGGCAGCAGGAGCACGACGCTGGAACGCTGGCCCCACTTCTGCTCGGCCGAGGAGATGAACTCATCGATGATGGTCTGGGCGCCGTTGGCGAAGTCACCGAACTGGGCCTCCCAGAGCACGAGGGCGTCGGCCCGCTCCACGGAGTAGCCGTACTCGAAGCCCATGGCCGCGTATTCGCTGAGCAGGGTGTCGTAGATCCAGAACCGGGCCTGGTTCTCGCTGAGGTTCGCCAGCGGCAGCCACTCCTGGCCGTTGACCCTGTCGTGCAGCACGGCATGGCGCTGCACGAAGGTGCCGCGGCGGGCATCCTGGCCGGCGAAGCGCACCGGGGTGCCCTCGAGCAGCACGGAGCCGAGCGCGAGCAGCTCGCCGAAGCTCCAGTCGATGTTGCCGTTGCGGCTCATGTCGAGGCGTTTCTGCAGCAGCTGCTGCAGCTTGTTGTGCACGGTGAACCCGGCCGGCTTGTTGTTGAACGTGTCGCCGATGAGGTGCACGACGCTTTCGGGCACCCCGGTGGTCTCGGGTTCGCCGACGGCGTCGTCGGGCGCGCCGTTGCCGGAGAGCCCCCGCGCCGCCGCGGCCGCTTCGCCGGGCGTGATGATCGGGATCGACGAGGTCTGGGCGGCGTGCGTTTCCAGGAACGCTCGTTCCAGGCGGTCCTGGAAGTCGGCGTGGGCCGCTTCGAACTCCGCCTGGGTGATGTCGCCGCGTCCGACCAGCGCCTCGGTGTAGAGCTTCCGTACGGAGCGCTTGGCCTCGATCAGGTTGTACATCAGCGGCTGCGTCATCGAGGGGTCGTCGCCCTCGTTGTGGCCGCGTCGGCGGTAGCAGACGAGGTCGATGACGACATCGCGCTTGAATTCCTGTCGGTACGCGAATGCCAGTTCGGCGACCCGTACGACGGCCTCGGGGTCGTCACCGTTCACGTGGAAGATCGGCGCCTGGATGGTCTTGGCCACGTCGGTGGAGTACACCGAGGTGCGGCCCTCGCCGGGAGGCGTCGTGAAGCCGACCTGGTTGTTGACGACGAGGTGGATGGTGCCGCCGGTGCGGTAGCCGCGCAGCTGGGACATCTGCAGGGTCTCCAGCACCACGCCCTGGCCGGCCATGGCCGCGTCGCCGTGCACCAGCACGGGCAGGGTGGAGAAGGTGCCGATGGGCTTGCGGTCCTGCTTGGCGCGCACGATGCCCTCGAGCACACCGTCGACGGCCTCGAGGTGGGAGGGGTTGGCGGCCAGGTACACGGCCACCTCCTCGCCGTTGGTGCCGCGGAAGGTGCCCTCGGTGCCGAGGTGGTACTTCACGTCGCCGGAGCCCTGCACGCTGCGGGGGTCCTGGGTGCCCTCGAACTCGCGGAAGATCTGGCCGTAGGTCTTGCCGGCGATGTTGGTGAGCACGTTCAACCGGCCGCGGTGGGCCATGCCGATGCAGACCTCGTCGAGGCCGGCATCCGCGGAGCCCTGCAGGATCGCGTCGAGCAGCGCGATGGTGGACTCGCCGCCCTCGAGGCTGAAGCGCTTCTGGCCGACGTACTTGGTCTGCAGGAACGTCTCGAACGCCTCGGCCTCGTTGAGCTTGCCGAGAATGCGCATCTGCTCGTCGTGGGTGGGCTTGACGTAGGTCTTCTCCATCTTCTCCTGCACCCACTTGCGCTGGGCCGGGTCCTGGATGTGCATGTACTCGATGCCCGTGGTGCGGCAGTACGAGTCCCGCAGCACACCGAGGATGTCGCGCAGCAGCATCGAGCGCTTGGTGCCGAAACCGCCGGTGATGAACTCGCGGTCCAGGTCCCAGAAGGTGAGGCCGTGGCTGGCGATGTCCAGGTCCGGGTGGGTGCGCTGCTGGTACTCGAGAGGGTCGATGTCGGCCATCAGGTGGCCGCGCACGCGGTAGGCGTTGATCAGCTCCTGCACCCGGGCGGTCTTGTCGACGGCGCTGGCCAGGTCGACGCTGATGTCGGGGGCCCAGTGGATCGGGTCGTACGGGATGCGGATCGCGGCGAAGATGTCTTCGTAGAAGTTGTGCTGGCCGATGAGCAGCTCGTGCACGATCTTGAGGAACTCACCCGACCCGGCACCCTGGATGACCCGGTGGTCGTAGGTGCTGGTGAGAGTGATGGTCTTGGAGATGGCCAGGCTGGTGAGCGTCTTGACGCTCGCGCCCATGAACTCGGCCGGGTAGTCCAGCGCGCCGGCGCCGATGATGCAGCCCTGGCCCTTCATGAGCCGAGGCACCGAGTGCACGGTGCCGATGCCGCCGGGGTTGGTCAGTGACACCGTGGCGCCGGAGAAGTCGTCGGCGGTGAGCTTGCCCTTGCGGGCGCGGCCGACGAGGTCTTCGTAGCTGGTCAGGTACTCGCCGAAGGTCATGGTGTCGGCCCGCTTGATGGCCGGAACCATCAGGGAGCGGGTGCCGTCGGGCTTGGGCAGGTCGATCGCGATGCCCAGGCCCACGTGGGCGGGGGCGATCACGGAGGGCTTGCCGCCCTGCTCGTCGTAGTAGACGTTCTGGCTGGGGAACATCTTGAGCGCGCGGATCAGCGCCCAGCCGATCAGGTGGGTGAACGAGACCTTGCCGCCGCGGGCCCGCTTCATATGGTTGTTGATCACGATGCGGTTGTCGATGAGCAGCTTCGCCGGGATGGTGCGCACGCTCGTGGCCGTGGGCACGGTGAGACTGGTGGCCATGTTGGCGGCGAGGCTCTTGGCCATGCCGCGGAGCGGGGTGACGACATCCTGCGGGGGAGTGGGCGCCACGGCGGAGACCACGGGCTGCGGGGTGGTGATCGGGGCGTCGGCGGGAACCGGCTCCGGCTTGGGGGCGATCGACGTGGTGCGGGCCGTGCGCGGTCCGCCGAGAACGGGGATCGGCGCGGTGACCGGGTGCGCTTCGGCCGTCGGCGTCGCGGGTTCCTCGGCCAGCGGAGGCACCTCTGCGGCGGCGGGGGCGATGCTCGACGCGGCGCCCTCGGACGCCGGGGCGTCGTCTTCAGCCTGCTTCTCGGCCGTCGCACTCTGGTGGTAGCTGTCCAGAATCGGCCACCACGACTGATCCACCGAGTTCTTGTCGATGAGGTAACGTTCGTAAAATTCGTCTACGAGCCATTCGTTGGCTCCGAATTCAGCAGAGGCCGTTTCTTCGGACCCACCGCCGGTCAACTGGTTCGACACAGCTGATCGCCCACTCTCTTCGTTGATTCTGATTGTCCATGGCGATCACAACCGCCGGGTCAGTGTGTTGATATCAAGACTAATCCCATCGAGGTGCTGCACCGGCACGGCTCGGGAGGACTAGCGTTAAAAACATGCAGTTCTATGGAGCGGTACCTCGCCACGATTTGACCTATTCCGACGTCTTCCTGGTGCCCAGCCAGTCGGCGATCAACAGTCGGCTCGACGTGTCACTCGCGCCGGGGGACGGCACCGCGGCCACGATCCCGATCGTCTCGGCGAACATGAACTCGGTGACCGGACCCCGCCTGGCGGCGTCTCTCGCCCGGCGTGGCGGCCTCGGCGTGTTGCCGCAGGATATGCACCTGCAGGACCTGGACGCGGCCATCCGCTGGGTGAAGTCCCAGCCCGTGCAGTACGACACCCCGTTCGTTTTCGCCCCCGACGCCACCGTGGCCGACGCGCTGCGCCAAGTGCCGCCGGTCACCGGCCAGGGCCTGGTCATCCACAACGGTGACGACACCTACCTGGGCTGCATCGACGCGGCCAGGCTCGCCTCGGCGCTGCCGGACGCCCGCCTGGGCGACCTGCTGCACGGCCCGCTCACGTCACTCGACGCCGAGGACATCGACACACCGCGCAACGCGTTCGACGTGATGAGCGCCGCCGACCTCGACTTCGCCCCCGTGCTGCTGCGCGGCAAGCTGATCGGCACGCTCAGCCGCAAGAGCGCCCTGCGCTCCACCCTGTATCAGCCCGCCGTCGACAGCTCCGGCCGGCTGCTCGTGGCCGCCGCCGTCGGGATCAACGGCGACGTCGCCGCCAAGGCCCGCGCGCTCGCCGCCGCCGGCGTCGACGTGCTCGTGCTCGACACCGCGCACGGCCACCAGGCCGGCATGATCCGCGCGCTGCGCACCGTCTCTGAGCTCAAGCTCGGCATCCCCATCGTCGCCGGCAACGTGGTCACCGCCGACGCCGTCGAGCACCTCGTCGGCGCCGGAGCGAACATCATCAAGGTGGGCGTCGGGCCCGGCGCCATGTGCACCACCCGGATGATGACGGCCGTCGGCCGCCCGCAGTTCTCCGCCGTGATCGAGACCGCCGAGGCCGCCGGCAAGCTCGGCGCGCATGTCTGGGCGGATGGCGGGGTGCGCTACCCGCGCGACGTGGCGCTCGCACTCGCCGCCGGGGCCGCCTCCGTGATGATCGGTTCCTGGTTCGCGGGCACCATCGAAGCGCCGGGCACCCTGGACACCGACGCATCCGGCGCCCTCTACAAGGAGAGCTGGGGCATGGCCTCGACCAAGGCCGTGCAGCAGCGTTTCGACAGGCTCGACGCGTACGAACTGGCCCGCAAGACCCTGTTCGCCGAGGGCATCTCCTCGTCGAAGATCTACCTGGACCCGCTGCGTCCTTCGCTCGAAGACCTGCTCGACATGATCACCTCCGGCGTGCGCAGCTCGTTCACCTACGCGGGGGCGGCCAGCGTGGCCGAATTCCACGATCGGGCGAAGGTCGGAATCCAGTCGGCAGCGGGCTACGAGGAGGGCAAGGCGCTCGTGGTTTCCTGGTAGCTCGCACGTGGAACCGTGCAGGCAGTCCCGGTATAGTTGGCCCTCTAATGGACGACCCCCCTTCTGCGAATTCACCCGACCATAAACCCTCGCCTGTGACCCGCGGCGGTGCTGCCCGTGTATGAGTGGATCATGCTCGGGATCGGCCTGATCCTGACCCTGGGCACGGGCCTGTTCGTGGCCAGCGAATTCGCGCTGGTCAACCTCGACCGCTCCGACCTCGAGGCGCGCCGCGACCGCGGCGAGACCCGCCTGGCGCTGACCATCGCCGCGCTCAAGATCACCTCAACGCACCTCTCCAGCGCCCAGCTGGGCATCACCCTGACGACGCTGCTCACCGGGTACGCGATGGAGCCCGCAATCAGTTCCTTGCTCGCGGCGCCGCTGAGCCTCGTGGGCATCCCCGAGGCCGTTGTGCCCGTCGTGGGATCGGCTGTCGCCATCGTGCTCGCGACCCTGGTCTCGATGATCGTCGGCGAGCTGGTGCCCAAGAACTTCGCCCTGGCGCTGCCGATCCAGACCGCCAAGGTCGTCATCCCGTTCCAGACGGTGTTCACCACGGTGTTCAAGCCCGCGGTGACGGTCCTGAACGAGAGCGCCAACGGCCTCCTGCGGATGGTCGGCATCGAGCCCAAGGAGGAGATATCCGGGGCCCGCACCGCCGAGGAACTCTCCTCCCTGGTGCGCCGGTCGGCCAGCGCCGGCCTGCTCGAGGCGGACACGGCGACACTGCTGCACCGCACCCTGCTGTTCTCCGGACACACGGCATCCGACGTGATGACCCCCCGCCCCCGGCTGGCCAGCATCCAGCGCAACGCCAGCGCGCAGGCGGTCATCGACCTCACCAGGCAGACCGGCTACTCCCGCTTCCCCGTCATCGACGAGAGCGCCGACGACGTGGTGGGCATCGTCCACGTCAAGCAGGCCGTGGCCGTGCCGCGCAGCCGACGCTCGGATGTGCCGGTGTCTGCCCTGCAGTCCGAGGCGCTGCGGGTGCCGGAGACCATGAAGCTCGACGGGCTGCTCGGCGAGCTGCGCGGCCGCGGCTTCCAAATGGCCGTCGTTGTCGACGAATACGGCGGAACCGCCGGCGTCGTCACCCTCGAGGACCTCGTGGAGGAACTCGTCGGCGAGGTCGCCGACGAGCACGACCGCACCAGGGCCGGCATTGTGCGTTCGCAGGGCTCCCTGACCTTCCCCGGCATGCTGCGGCCGGACGAACTGCACGAGCGGGCCGGCCTGACCGTGCCCGAGGACGGTCCATACGAGACCGTCGCCGGCTACGTGATGAGCGAACTCGGCCGGCTGCCCGTCGTCGGCGACATCGTGCGCATCCCCACCGGCGAACTGCGGGTGGAACGGCTCGACGGCCGTCGCATCGACCGGCTGCGCTACACCCCCGACCCCGTCGAACCCGGCCCTCCCGCGACCGGCGCCGTGCGCACCATCCAGAAGGAACCCGTGACCACTTCATCGCAGACCAAGCGGGTGAGCGGCCGATGAACGACTGGGCCGGACTCGGCTGGCTGTTCGTGCTGCTGCTCGGCAACGCGTTCTTCGTCGCCGCCGAATTCGCCGTGATCTCCGCACGCCGCTCCCAGATCGAACCTCTCGCGGAGGCCGGCAAGCGCAGCGCCAAGACCGCGCTGTGGGCCATGGAGCACGCCACCCTGATGCTCGCGACCTCCCAGCTGGGCATCACCGTGTGCTCGCTGCTGATCCTGAACGTGTCGGAACCCGCGATCCACCACCTGCTCGAGATCCCGCTGAACCTCACCGGGCTGCCCGAGGAGGCCATCGGCACCATCGCGTTCATCATGGCGCTGCTCATCGTGTCCTACCTGCACGTCGTCTTCGGCGAGATGGTACCCAAGAACCTCTCGTTCTCGATCCCCGACCAGGCCGTGCTGATCCTGGCCCCGCCGCTGGTCTTCTTCGGCCGTCTGGTCAAGCCCGTCATCGTGGCCCTGAACGCCACGGCCAACGGCGTGCTGCGCCTGTTCGGCGTGGCACCCAAGAACGAGGCGACGAGCACCTACACCCTCGACGAGGTGGCGACCATCGTCACCCAGTCCACCAAGGAGGGCGTGCTCAGCGACGACTCCGGCGCCCTGTCGGCGGCGTTCGAATTCACGGCCAAGAAGGCCAAGGACATCGCCGTGCCGCTGGACCAGCTGGTCACTCTGCCCGAATCGGCCACCCCCGCCGACGTGGAGAAGGCCGTCACCCGGCACGGCTTCTCGCGCTACGTGCTCGACTACGAATCCGGCGAACCCAGCGGCTACATCCACCTCAAGGACGTGCTCGGCCTGGACGTCGACCCCATCGACCCCGTCGACACCGGCCGGACCGGCTACACCGACCCGATCCCGGCCAAGCTGATCCGCCAGCTGGTGTCGATCTTCGAGGACACCGACCTCGAGGATGCCCTGGCCACCATGCGCCGCTCCGGCGCACACCTGGCCCGCACCTTCACCGTCACGGGCGACGCCACCGGGGTGCTGTTCCTGGAGGACATCATCGAGGAACTCGTCGGCGAAGTGCAGGACGCCACCCGGCGGCTCTAGACGCCCACCCACCGGCGTCCTCGCGCGCTCTCACGCACGTGCGGCTGCACAACTCCTGCACGGGGCGCGGGCGACCCGGCGTGAGTTCGGCCGGCGGCCGTCGCCACAACAGGCTCGGCGGGAAGATCGCCTAGGCCGGTGCCAGCGCCGGCAGCGCCGCGAGAATGCTCGTGATGACGCCTTCATCCAGGTTCGACGGGGCCTGGTGCCTGGCGCGTGCACGGATGCTCGGGTGGGCGTTGGCGACGGCGTATGAATGCCCGGCGGCGTCGAGCATTTCGGCGTCGTTCAGGAAGTCGCCGAAGGCCATGGTCTGCTCCCGGCTGATGCCCAGGTGCTGCTGCAGACGGATGAGCGCCGTGCCCTTGTTCACCCCGGGGCGCATGACATCCACCCAGTTCTCGCCGGAGATGACGACGTCGGCGGGGAGGCCGAGCGCGAGGATCGCCGGCCCTGTGCGGGTTTCCGCCTGGCCGGAATCGAAGATGGCGAGCTTGAGCACGTCGTCCCCGCCCGCGGCCGCCGTGACATCCTCGACGACCTCGAGGGCGGCGTAGTACGGGCGCACGCTGTTGATGAACGCCTCGTCTGCGCGTTCGATGTACGCGCTCCTGGCCCCGCACACGACGATGCCCAGGTCGGCTCCGGAGTCCGACATCATCCGCACCCAGTCGACGATGGGAGCGATGATGTCCGGTTCGACGGGTTCGAGAGCGATGGTCTCGCCGCCGCGAACGATATTGGTGCCGTTCTCCGCGATGTAGACCAGCCCGTCCCGGTCACCGAAGGTCGCGAGCAGCGTTTGGTACTGCCGGCCGCTCGCCGGAGAGAACAGCACGCCGGCGGCGAGGAGGCCCTCGAGCAGCGGCCAGAACCTGTCGGGAACCCGCCCATCGGCGTCGAGCAGCGTTCCATCCATGTCAGAGGCAATGAGGCGGATGTCGACGGGTTCGTTCTGAGCGGAGGTCATCCATTCAGAGTAGCTGCCGCGGTTCTGGGTGGCCTCGCCGTGCGGTACCGCCCGGCGTACCCTGTTCGGCAGAAAGGAAACGAGGTGTCTTATGTTGAGTCAATTGGAAGCCGCCGCGGTGCTACCGGCTAAGGATCTGCGCCGGGCCAAGTCGTTCTATAAGGACAAGCTGGGGATGGAACCGGCCGAGGAACGTGAGGGCGAGTTGCGCTACCGCACCCCCGCGGGCGCCGCGGTGCTGATGTACGAGACCGAGAACGCCGGAACGGCCAAGAACACCGCACTGCTCTGGGTGACCCCAGACGTGCAGGCCGAGGTCGCCAAGCTGAGGGAGGCCGGCGTCGTGTTCGAGGAGTACGACATGCCCGGTTTGAAGACCGAGAACGGCATCGCCACGACCGGCGGGGAAAAGGCGGCGTGGTTCAAGGACTCAGAGGGCAACATCCTCTGCGTCGCGCAGGACGGCTGAGGCCGCGGGCGCCGGCCGGAGGCGACTCAGGCTTCCGGCCAGGTGGCCCGCAGGTACGGGCCGGGCCAGTAGTCCAGCTGCACGCCCAGTTCGGCGGCGGCGCGGAGGGCGAAGTGCGGGTCGCGCAGGAACTCGCGGCCGAGCATGACGGCATCCGCCGCGCCGGAGGCCACGATCTCGTTCGCGTGTGCGGCGGTCGTGATCAGCCCGACGGCGTTGACAGGCACGGCGGCGGTGTCCTTGACGTGTCGCGCCAATGGGACCTGATACCCGGGGGAGAGGGGAATCTGCACCCCGGTGACGTTGCCGCCCGAGGACACGTCGAAGAAGTCGGCCCCGGCCTGTGCGGCCCAACCGGCGACGACGGCGGTCTCGTCCACGGTCCAGCCGTCGACGGCGTAGTCGGTGGCGGAGAACCGCACCAGCAGCGGAACACCCTCGCCGACCTCGGCCCGCACCGCTTCGACGACGCGTAGGAGCAGGCGGGCGCGGTTCTCCAGTGAGCCGCCGAACTCATCGGTGCGCTGGTTGCTCAGCGGGGAGAGGAACTGATGCAACAGGTAGCCGTGGGCGGCGTGCAGTTCCAGGACGTCGAAGCCGGCGCCGATGGCGCGTCGAGCGGCCGCAACGAAGTCGGCCACGACGGTGTCGATACCGGCGCGGTCCAGCGCCACCGGCGCCGTGTAGCCGGGGAAGGCGATGGCGGACGGCCCGAGCGTCGGCCAGCCGCCCCGGTCGGCGGGCACGCTGCCGTGCAGGCTGGTGCCCCAGGCCGGCCAGGTGGACGCCTTCCGGCCGGCGTGGGCGAGCTGGATGCCGACGGTGGCGCCGTGCCCGTGCAGGTAGTCGACGATGCGCGCCCAGGCGGACGCCTGGGTGTCGTTCCAGATCCCGGTGTCCAGGTCGCTGATGCGGCCCTCCGGGCTCACGGCGGTGGCCTCGGTGACGATCAGCCCGGCGCCGCCCGCGGCCATCGAGCCCAGGTGCACCAGATGCCAGTCGGTCGGCACGCCGTTCTGCTCGCTGACGGCGTACTGGCACATCGGCGCGACCCAGAGCCGGTTGCGGATGACAACCTCGCGCAGGCTGATCGGGTCGAACAGAGCGACCGTCGTGGTGGAATCGGCGGTTGCGGGGGCGAGGGCGGTGCTGATATCGGACACCGAAACAACCTATCGTGAGTGCATGGCGAAACCTCGACGATGGCTGGAATGGGAGGCCGCCCAGGCCCGTGACTGGATCGCGGTGCCGCAGGCGACCGATGACAAGTACAGCCGCGGTGTGCTGGGTGTGCGCACGGGTTCCACCGAGTATCCGGGAGCGGCGGTGCTCGGCGTTGAGGCCGCGAGCCGCACCGGGGTGGGCATGCTGCGCTACCTCGGTCCGCGTCGGGTCGAGACCCTGGTGATGCAGCGCCGCCCCGAGGTGGTGACGGTCGACGGCCGGGTTCAGGCCTGGCTGCTCGGCTCAGGCATGGATGCCGGCAGTCGCAGCCCGGAGACGACGAAACAGCTGCAGAAGGCGCTCCGGCAGGGCCTGCCCACGGTGCTCGACGCGGGCGCACTCGACCTGGTCGGCGTCGGCGCCGGCCCCCGGCTGATCACCCCGCACTACCGGGAACTGGCCGCTCTGCTGGGCCGGTCCGGCGAGAGCGTCACCGTCGATGATATCGCCGCTGAGCCCGGGGAGTGGGCGATCCGGGCCGCCGTGCTGCTCGATGTCACGGTGCTGGTGAAGGGCAGCGTGACCCACCTGGCGTCACCGTCGGGTATCCGCCTGACGGTGTCCGGCGCCCCCGCCTGGCTGGCGACGGCCGGATCCGGCGATGTCCTGGCCGGCATCCTCGGTGCGCTGCTGGCCACGAACAGCGCCCGGATCGAGGCGGATGCCGACGCGCTCGCCGCGCTCGCCGCCACGGCCGCGTTCGTGCACGGGGCAGCGGCGCACCGGGCGTCCGGCGGCGGCCCGATCGTCGCGCTTGACGTGGCCCAGGCCGTTCCGGCTTCGATCGCGGCGCTACTGGCCTGAGCCGTCGCCGCCGGGGGAGTGTGCCACAGTGGAGCGTGCCCGAATTCCTGCGCCGCCCCGCCCTGCTGTGGTGCGGCTTCGCGATCGTGCACGCGGTGCTCATCACCCTGAACCTCAGCGGAATCGGCTGGCCGCTCGGCGACGTGGAGCGGGTCTACCTGGGCTGGGCCGAGGCCACGGCATCCGGCGCCGTCAGACTGGGCATCGACACCGACTTCGTCTACCCGATCCTGGCACTCGCCCCGATCCTCGCGTCGCTGGTCTTCGGCGCCGGGCTGTACGCGCTCAGCTGGCTGGGCCTGGTCACCGTGCTCAACGCGGTCGCCTTCGCCGCGCTGATCGGCCGTCGGCCGGGCCAGGCGGCGGCCCTGGCCGCCTGGTGGTGGCTGCTGTTCCTGCTGCTGCTGGGCCCCATCGCGCTGGCCAGGATCGACTCCGTGACGGTGCCGCTGACGATTCTGGGGCTGCTCTGGCTGCGTAGCCGCCCGTTCTGGGGAGCGGTGCTCCTCACTGTCGCCACCTGGGTCAAGGTGTGGCCGGTCGCGGCGATCATCGCGCTGGTGGTGGCCTCGAAGCGGCGCTGGCAGGTGCTGGCCGCCTTCGCCGGCACCTCCGGTCTGATCATCGGAGCGGCCCTGCTCGCCGGCAGCGGGGCCACCATCCTCAGCTTCGTGACCGAGCAGACCAACCGGGGAATCCAGATCGAGGCGCCAGTGGCGTCCTGGTGGTTGTGGCAATCGGCCCTGGGCATCCCCGGCTCCCTCGTCTACTACGACCAGCAGATCCTGACCTACCAGGTGATCGGTGCGGGCACCGGCATCGCGAGCGCGGTGCTGACCCCGCTGCTGGCGCTCTGCGTCGGCGCGGTGCTGCTGCTCGGCTGGCGCGCCCAACGCGCCGGCGCGGCGGCTGACCTGCTGTTCCCGCCGCTGCTGCTCGCCCTGGTGCTCACCCTGATCGCGGTCAACAAGGTGGGCTCGCCGCAGTTCATGACCTGGCTGGCCGCCCCGCTGATCCTCGGACTGGTCTCCTCCTGGCGAGCCTGGCGGGGCCCGGCGCTCATGGCCCTGTCGATGGCGGCGCTCACCCAGATCGTCTACCCGTACTTTTACAACGACCTGCTGGCCACCACCCGGCTCATGGTGCTGATCCTGTCGGTGCGCAACCTCCTGGAGCTGGTGCTGCTGGGGTGGATGCTCGTTCGCATCTGGCGGCTCGGCGGTTCCTCCGCAACACTGTCAGGTAGTAGCGCCGCCAGTCCCGGTGCCGCCTCGTCCCGCCCGATCCTCAAGGAGTAATCATGCTTGTCGCGTTCTCGGTCGCCCCCTCCGGCGGCCCATCCGATTCGGTGCACGACGCCGTCGCCGCCGCCGTGCGCGTGGTGCGGGAGTCCGGACTGCCCAACCACACCGACTCGATGTTCACCACCATCGAGGGCGACTGGGATGAGGTCTTCGCCGTCGTCAAGGCGGCGACGGATGCCGTCGGCGCCTTCGGCTCCAGGGTGTCGCTGGTGCTCAAGGCCGACATTCGGCCCGGCTATTCCGGCGAACTCACCGCCAAACTGGACCGCCTCGAGGCGGCCATGGACGAGTCAGGCGGAGCGCATCCGACACCCCGGCCGGCCGCCGGCGCGTAACACTGCTGACACGACCGCCCCGTAGTCTGGATTGATGCCCTCACTTTCCGACGGATCGACGCGCCTGTCGCCGACCCGTGTTCGCCTCGCCCTGCTGGCGCTCGCCCTCGGCGGCTTCGCGATCGGTGCCACCGAATTCGTGGCCATGGGGCTGCTACCCAACCTGGCCGCCGACCTGTTGCCCGGCCTCTACGCGTCGTCGCCGGATGCCGCCAACGCCCAGGTCGGCTGGCTCATCTCCGCTTACGCCCTCGGTGTCGTCGTCGGGGCGCCCACGATCGCCGCGGCCGCGGCCCGGTGGCCGCGCAAGCAGCTGCTTCTCGTGCTGCTGGCCTGCTTCACCCTGGCCACCATCGCCTCCGCGCTGCTGCCGACCTTCGGGCTGGTGCTCGTGGCCAGGTTCGTCGCTGCCCTGCCGCACGGGGCCTATTTCGGTATCGCGTCGCTGGTCGCCGCTGAGCTGATGGGCCCCGGCAAGCGGGCCCGTGGTGTCGCGATCGTGCTGTCGGGCCTCACCATCGCCAACGTCATCGGTGTGCCGTCGATCACCTGGCTCGGCCAGGTCGCGGGCTGGCGGGTCGCCTACATCGCCGTGGCCGCCCTCTTCGCGGTGACCTTCGTCGCCGTCATCGTGGCCGTGCCGTTCCAGGCCGGGGACCCCGGCGCCACCATGCGCAACGAACTGCGCGCCTTCGGGCGCCTGCAGGTCTGGTTCGCGCTCCTGATCGGCGCCGTCGGGTTCGGCGGGTTGTTCGCCGTGTACACCTACGTGGCCCCGCTGGTGATCGAGGTCACCGGGCTGCCCGCTCTCGCCGTGCCGCTCGTGCTCGTCGTGGTGGGCCTGGGTATGACCGTGGGTAACTTCGCCGGCGGCGTGTTCGCCGACCGCAGTGTGCGGCGCAGCATGTACACGTTCTTCGCCATCATGCTCGCGGCCCTGCTGTTGCTGGCCTTCTCCGCGCAGCACCTGGCCGGGCTGCTGACCGGGGTGTTCCTGGTCGGCGCGTCGGCGGCGGCGCTGTCACCGACCATCCAGACCCGGCTGATGGATGTCGCGCACGACAGCCAGTCGATCGCCGCGGCCCTCAATCACTCGGCGCTCAACCTCGGCAACGCGCTCGGCGCGTTCCTGGGCGGCATCGTCATCGCGGGCGGCCTGGGGTACCTCGCCCCGATCTGGGTCGGTTTCGGCCTGAGCGTGGTGGGGCTGGCGTTGGCCGTACTCACCTTCGCGATCGACGGTGCACGCCGGAAGCGGGGTCAGCACGTGCCGTACGGCACAGCACTGATCACGGTGGTCGGCACGGACTGAGACCCGCGCCGACCCGGCCGGTGGTGTTTTAGTCGGACTGCAGCAGGATGCCGTCGTGGATGGCACGCTTGCGCAGTGCGACCTTGGTTCCCACGTCGAAACCCGCGAGACGGTACTTTTCGCGGATCCGCTTGAGGTACGACTTCGCCGTCTCCTCGGAGATGCCGAGCTGGTGGGCGACGGCCTTGACCGGCTCACCGGCCCCGTACAGCGCCATCACCCGGCGTTCCTGGGCGCTCAGCCGCGGCGAGCTGCCGGCGGACCCGGCGTGCAGGGCGAGGTCGAGCTCGGCGGAGATGTAGGACTCTCCCACGTTCGCGGCGTGGATGGCTTCGACGATGGTGCTGGCCTCCTCGGTCTTGACGAGGTAACCGAGAGCACCGGCCGCGAGGGCCTCCCGCACCAGGGCCGGCTCGGAGTAGGTGCTCATCAGCACGGTCTTGACCCCAGCTGTCTTGAGGGTGGAGATCTTGAGCGAGACCGGGATGTTGTCCTTGAGGTCCAGGTCGAGCAACACCACGTCGACCGGGAACTCCGGGTGGGTGAGAAGCTCGGGCCAGGTGGTCACGGCGGCCACCATGTTGATGTCGTCCGCGGCGCCTCTGATCCACTCGGTCAGCGCTCCCAGGAGCATCCGGTGGTCGTCGACCAGGGCCAACCGGATGGGATTGTCGATGAGCGTCACTGCTGTGTTCGTCACTACTGCCTCCTGTTGCATTTTCCCTGTCGGGGCGCCCCCGGGCCGACTGGCCCGCTCACGCGTCCGCAGGATTGTCAATACTGCATTCGATGTCGACGTGGAGATGCCCACTTCGCACCGAATCGATGTGAGGGCCCACTACTCGGATAGCTTGCCATGTCTCCGGGTCCACCCGACGACGAGGCACCCCTTCCACGATCATTTTGATCGGAAACCGCAGCATTTCACCGATGATGTGCCCATTGGTACGCCCGAACGGCCCGAACACCAGCGAAATCGTCGGTTCGGCACCATCGGTGTCACTGATCAGGAGCCAGATGGCCAGCAGCAGCGCATCACGCTGGGCCGGCGAGAGCTGGCCGGCCAGTCCGGCCGGGTCTTCGAGGTTGACGGCGGGGCCGAGGAATTCGGACTCGGTGAGGGCATGGTGCAGCCAGGTCTCCCGGCGGCCCTCGATGAGGTGCAGGCGCAACTGGGTGGCGAGCGTCGCCGCCGCCGCCGATTTCGCCGTACTGAGCGGCAGGGCGGTACGTCCGGTGGCGACGTCGTCAAGCAGGGTTTCGGCGTCCAGGTCGATCCGGGCCAACTCCTCGGATGCGAGCATGCCCACGGCGGATGACGGTTGGCTGATGGTGCTCTGCACGAGCACCAGGTCCAGCTCACGCTGCACGATGCGACGGAAGCCGCGCACGACCGACGCCCCGATCAGCGGGGGGCACACGCACAGGCCGATGGTCAGGATGGCCGGGGCCACGAGTTCGGGATCGTAGCGTGCCGCGGTGACCGAGCCCGCCGCGATCACGGCGCCCAGGACCAGGGTGGCGGCGACGATCTCGCGGCCGCGCCGCACCGAGACGAGCACGGCGAAGAGGGCGCCGACGGCGGCGGCGGCGGTGGGGTAGGTGCCCGCGGCGGTGCCGTGACCGTATCCGGCCAGGTCGAGCCCGACGACGACCTCGCCCATGGCGAGCACGGCGAGGAACAGCCAGGTCGGCATCCGGTCGGGCAGCCTGTTGACCAGGACCAGGGTCGCGACGGCGGCGAGTATCAGGACGATCCAGGCCGCCAGGGTCGGCAACGGGTTCGGGTACCGGTCCCACTGGCTCGCGAACCGCCAGAGCAGGAACAGGGCGAAGAACCCGCCGCTCAGGGAGATCCCGAAGCCGAGGTGACGGCTGCCGAGCCCGGTGCGGTTGGCCAGGGTGGTTTGCACGGTGCGCTGCGGCCGGCGAAAGGTGCGGCGACGTTCGTCGCGTTGGTCGTCGAGTAGTTGCTTGTGCCCTCTGGCCGACGAACTGCCGGTGTGCGGCGGGGCCGGGGTCGCCGCCCCCGACGTCACTTGGGTACCTCGAGGACGACGGTGGTGCCGGAGCCGGGGGAGGAGAACAGGCGCGCGCTGCCGCCGACGTCGCGAAGCCGGGCCACGACGGACTCGGCGAACCCGAGACTTTCGGTGTCGACGGCGCTGAGGTCGAACCCCCGGCCGGCATCCGTCACCATGGCGCGCACCGTCGTGTCGTCGTCAGAGATCGTGACGTCGGCCCGGGTGACGCCGGAGTGCCTGCGCACGTTTTCGAGGCACTCGCCGAGGGCGAGGAGAAACGAGTCGAGAACATCGCTGGGCAGAAGCACCTGGCCGCTGCCATGCCAGTCGACCTCGAGTCCCATCCTGCCGAAACGCTGCTTCACCGACTCGAGGGTGCTGCCGAGCATCGACGTGTTGGACGGTTCCAGGGTGTACACCCCGGAACGGCTGGGGGTGGGCAGCGCACCCAGGCGCAATTGGCGCAGCAGGCGGGCGTCATCGCCGGATTGCAGCCGCAGGGCGGCGGGGCTGACACCCACGCCCGAATGCGCGAGGAGGGTGAGGGTGGCCAGCACGGTGTCGTGCAGCAGCCTGGCACCCTGCCGGCGTTGCGCCTCGAGCTCGCTGGCATGACGTTCGGCCTGGTGCGCCCGCCCGATCGCGGCGACCCGTTGCAGCACCCGGGGCACGCTCTGCGCAATCCACCAGCCGCCCAGGGACAATGCTGCCCAGCCGCACACGGTCAGGGCCAGGGGCAACGCAGACCCGCCCGCCGAGATGGTGACGAACGCCACACCGGCCACGGTCACACCGAAGGACCCGAACAGGATGAGCTGGCGACCGGCTCCGACGACAAGCACCGGGGCGACGCTGCTGGCCGCGCCGGCAGCCAGGGTGCCGATCAGGGCCTCCTCGACGGGGTTGAGACCGACATCACCACTGGTGGCCAACCCGACGGCGAGGATAACGGCGTTGCTCAGCAGCACTGTGCACAACACCCACCGGAGGGCGCCGCTCTGGCCGAGGACGTACTGGCAGCCGACCATCAACAGGATCAGGGACCCGGAGAACAGGGTCACGGGCGCATCGATCCCGCCCGGCACGGCCAGGTAGACCAGCGACGTCACCGAAGCGGTCAGCCCGGTTACCCGTGCGGTCCGGCGAAGGACCCGATCGCGCTCTCTGGCAATACGTGGCATGGATGCAGTACTCCTCATGAGTGCTCTACCCGTCACCTTATCGGCCCGGGTGACGGATTTACGGCTGTTGAGGAGGTCTTTCCCTTTGACGCAGAAGCAGGTGCAGAACCACGCCGCTCACCAGGGCCATGGACACCGCCATGAACACCCCGGCGAGGACCCCGATGAGCAGGATGAGGGCGACGGACTGGCCCGGCGCCCACAGCGGTGTGGCGACGGCGAAGAACACGGCCAGGCCGGCGCCCCAGGCGGCGGCGCTGCCGAGGATCCACCAGCCGGCGCCCCGGAGGTGCCGACGGAGCTCGAACCACTGGGCGAACCCCAGGGCGCACAGCAGGACCGTGGCGAGGAGGATTCCGGCGGCGAATTGGGCTGACGCCGGCCAGCGCTGCCAGACCTCGGCCCACTCGGCGGGCAACAACCCGATGAACCAGGCCCCGGCGCCGGCGATGGCTGTGGCGCCGACCCAGCGGCGGCGGTTCAGCGCCGTCACTCGGCTGCGGAGCACCGTCGCCTGGGTCCAGCCGAGAACGGTTCCTTCGACGGCGCCGGCGAGGATCAACGCCGGCGCCACCACGGGTGAGCCGGCGAAGGTCAGTTGGGCCAGGACCGGAACGAGGAACCCCACGCTTTCGCCGAGACTGACCCAGAGCAGCCAGTTGCGCAGGAACCTGTCGGCACGGTCGGGGCCGTTGTCGGGCCGGGGGCCGGGGAGCGGCCGATCAACCGTCATGGGGAGCGACGGTGGCGCCCGGAGCGGGTGTTGCCAGAGCGACGGAGCCCGGATCGATCGGACCCTGGTCGAGCCGGAACGGCGGGTACTCGTCGCGCATCAGCGCGACGTAGACGATCACCCTGTACAGCCAGCGGTTGAGGCCGAGGACCAGGTCGAAGATGCCGCGCCGGTACCGTCCGCTGAAGAGCAGGATCACGGCGCCGATGAGCACCAGGATGCCCAAGAGCGAGAACCCGGTGCTGGTGGCGGTGGTCCAGCCGTTGGTGCCGGCGGACCAGCCCCAGCTGCCGCCGGCGATGATCGCCACGATGAACAGGTGCGGGATCACCAGCAGCCACCACTTGACCAGGACCAGGCCGTGCGACAGGCGCTCGGGATAGTCCACCTCGAGGTCGGCCGGATAGTCGGTGGCCGCGAGGGTGAAGGGCGGATACCTGTCGGTGCCGAGCGCCGAGTACGAGTAGAAACTCACCCGCCAGTTCCAGCGCAGCACGCCGACGCTGTAGTTGAAGATCGACCGCGGGTAGCGCCCGGTGAACAGGATGGCGAAGCCCGCCACGATGGTGCCGAGCCAGAGCCCGAACCACAGGAAGAACAGCACGATGACGTGCGGGACGATCAGGATCCACTTGACCAGCCAGAGCGCCCGCGAGACTCCGGGGTCGAGCCAGCCGTTCAGCCGGGCCGGATAGTCGGCGCCGGGCCGGTCGGGATCGGCGCCGGGCTGGCCGGGTGCTCCCGCCCCTGCGGGTGTGGGACCGCTGCGGCTGGACGGTGCCGGTCCGTTGCGGCCGAGGCCGATCACGCCGAGGATCACCAGGACCAGGCCGATCACCAGGGTCACGATGCCGATCAGCAGCAGGGTGATCGCCGCGGGCACCAGGAGCCCAGAGCGCACGCCGGCACTGACCTGCACGGCGACCGGTCTGCTGCCGTCCGCGTTCATCACCACGACGGCCCAGGAACCCGGTTGCACCGGCCAGGTGATCTCCTGGCTGCCGGGCCCGGCTGCGCTGACGGTCCAGAAGTCCTGGTCGGCGGGCGGTTCGGGGCGGTCGGTGCCGGCGATGTCTGCGTACCGCGCCCGGAACGGCATCGATTCGATGCCGCGCACCTCGCTGTGCGCCACGTTCGCCAGGTAGCTGTCGACGTCGGCCTGCGGCGCGATCCCGACAAACACGGGGTCGTCGTTGACTGCCGTCGCCACCAACCGGATCCTCGCCACATCCATGTTGAGGGGCGGGGTCGTTCCCGTGGTCGTGACGGGACCGAGCGGGGGACTGGTCAGGGCGTAGGAGTTTGTGACGAGGGGCACGGTGCGGGAGGAGAAGTAGCCGTTCTCACCCTGTACGCCGGCGGCGACGGCGGCGACAATGCCCGTGGCCGTGAGCCCGAAGCCGATCAGGGCCACGATAGTGCCGATCAGCAGCATGATGAGCGGGCCGGGTTTCATGGCAGTCAGAGTTCTCCCGAACGCTCCGCCTGTCAACCCTTCCCGCGTTCAGCCGATTCAGCCCGTTCAGCCGAGCAGCCACCGCAGTCGGTCGCCGATGGCCTGATCCTCGATGAGGAATGCGTCGTGGCCGTAGCCGGACTCGATCACGGCGGGTTCGCCGCTGCCGAGGCCCGCCGCGATGACGCGCTGGCCGTCCAGCGGGAACAGCCTGTCGCTGTCGATGCCGACGACGAGGGTGCGGGCCGTGATGCGGGCCAGTGCGGCGTCGATGCCGCCCCGGCCCCGGCCGATGTCGTGGGAGTTCATGGCCTCGACCAGGGTGATGTAGCTGTTCGCGTCGAACCGCCGGGTGAATTTGTTGCCGTGGAAGTCGAGATAGGACTCCACGGCGAACCGGCCGTGCGCGCCCAGCGGGGTGATGTCGCTCTGCCAGCTGCGCTCGAACCGGGAGTTGAGTTCCGACGGGCTGCGGTAGTTGAGCAGCGCCATCCGCCTGGCCAGGGCGAGGCCCCGGCTCGGACCGTCGCCGGCCTCGGCGTCGTAGTAGTCGCCCGCACGAAAGAGGGGGTCGGTACGGATCGCCTCGATCTGCACCGAATTGAGTGCGATCTGGTCGGCGGTGGTGACCGGCGGGGCGGCCAGGATGCCCAGCCGGGCCACCCGGCCGGGGTGGTCGATGCCCCACTCCAGCACGTGCATGCCGCCCATGGAACCGCCGACGATCCCGGCCCAGCGTTCGACGCCGATCCGGTCGCTGAGGAGCACCTGCGCCGCAACCTGGTCGCGGATGGTCAAATAGGGGAACCGGGGCCCCCATTCGGAGCCGTCCGGCGCGAGGGACGCCGGACCGGTGCTGCCCTGGCAGCCGCCGAGCATGTTCGGCGCCACCACGAACCACCGGTCGGTGTCGATCGCCAGGCCGGGGCCGACAATGCCGCTCCACCAACCGGCGGTCGGATGCCCGGGCGCCGGCGGGCCGACGACATGGCTGTCCCCGGTGAGCGCGTGCAGCACCAGCACGGCGTTGTCGCCGGCCGGGTTCAGTTCGCCCCAGCTCTCGTAGGCGATCCGCACCGCGGCCAGGTGCCCGCCGGCCTCGAGGTCCAGGGCGCCGATGTCGACGAACCGGCGGCCGCCCACCGGGTCGCCGTCACGCCAGGCACCCGTGACGGGCGGCTTGCCCAGCAGCGAGCGCGCCTGTGCGTCGGTGACGAGGCTGGTGGGGACGGTGTCCGCGGAGTATTGCCATTCCATACGGCTCCATTGTGGCCATGTTCGGCCGTGGCCGCCGATTGTTACGTCGTGCGGGCGGGTAAACGGCCGCGAGCCGTTAGAAAAGCCCCATCCCGGGCTCCGGGATGGGGCTTAGCTCACGGCTCGCGAGGTGTGGACGGGTTCTAGGCGTTCGCGCGGGACGCCGCGACCACGGCTCGGGCGGCGGCCAGGCCGGCCTCGAGGTCGGCCTGCAGGTCGACGACGTTCTCGATGCCCAGGGACAGGCGCACCAGGCCGGGCGTGACGCCCGCGGTGAGCTGCTGCTCCGGGGTGAGCTGGGCGTGCGTGGTCGACGCGGGGTGGATGACGAGCGAGCGCACGTCGCCGATGTTGGCCAGGTGGCTGAACAGGCTCAGGTTGTCCACCAGCGCGCGGCCGGCATCCACCCCGCCCTTGAGCTCGAACGAGAGCACGGCGCCGACACCCAGCGGGGCGTACTTGTTGGCGGCTGCGTACCAGGGGCTGGACGGCAGGCCGGCGTAGTTGACCGAGGCGATGTCGGGGTGGTTCTCGAGGAACTCCGCGATGGTCTGCGCGTTGGACACGTGCCGCTCGATGCGGAGGCTCAGCGTCTCGATGCCCTGGATGAGCTGCCAGGCGCTCGCCGGGGCGATGGCGCTGCCGAGGTCGCGCAGCAACTGCACGCGGGCCTTGATGATGAACGCGAGGGCGTCGCCGACCGCGGCGGTGTAGCTGGCGCCGTGGTACGACGGGTCGGGCTCGGTGAGGCCGGGGAACTTCTCGACGTTGGCCGACCACTCGAACAGGCCGCCGTCGACGACGACGCCGCCGATGATGGTGCCGTGGCCGCCGAGGAACTTGGTGGCCGAGTGCACGATGATGTCGGCACCGTGTTCGAACGGACGGATCAGGTACGGCGTCGCGATGGTGTTGTCGACGATGAGCGGCACCCCGTTGGTGTGCGCCACCTCGGCGACCAGAGCGATGTCGAGCACGTTGATCTTGGGGTTGCCGATGGTCTCGGCGAAGAACAGCTTGGTGTTCGGCCGCACCGCCCGGGCCCACTCGGCGGCGTCATCCTGGTCTTCGACGAAGGTGGTCTCGATGCCGAGCTTGGCGAGGGTGTACTTGAAGAGGTTGTAGGTACCCCCGTAGATGGAGCTGGACGACACGATGTGGTCGCCGGCCTGGGCGATGTTGAGCACCGCGAAGGTCGACGCGGCCTGGCCCGAGGCCACCAGTAGGGCGCCGGTGCCGCCTTCGAGCGCGGCGACGCGCTCCTCGACCACGGCCTGGGTCGGGTTCTGGATGCGCGTGTAGATGTTGCCGAATTCGGCCAGCGCGAACAGGTTCTGGGCGTGTTCGGCGTTGTTGAAGACGTACGAGGTGGTCTGGTAGATCGGCGTGGCACGCGCGTTGGTCACGGGGTCGGGGCGGGCCCCGGAGTGGACCTGCTTGGTTTCGAACTTCCAGTCTGCGGAATCGCTCATGGGTCGGTCTCCCTGTTCGTGGTCGGGGCGTCTCCCCGAGGTGTCTACGGCAGCGGAACCTGCGGGCTCCGCTTCTCTGCTGCAACCATAGGCAGAGGTGTACCGGGCGACAACGGACCGCGAAACACTACGTCATCTGCCGAGCCTGCTGCCGCGGGGCTACCGGCCGGGCCCGTGCGGCAGCACGATGGTGCCCGTGTGGGTGGACGGCTCCTGCCTGAACAGCCAGCGCAGTCTCGGTTCCACCAGGGGCCGGAAGATGCGCTTCACGACGGGCAGCGAGAGCACCACGGAGATCAGGATGGCCAGCAGGATCACGGCCGGCAGCACCCACGGCGGCTGCGGCCCGTCGAGGACCCCGGTCTCCCGCAACGGGTAGAGCAGGAAGCTGTGCAGCAGGTAGATGTACATGGTGGCGGCGCCCAACGGCGTGAACCAGGTGGCCCGGCGCGGCATCAGCATCAGGAAAGCCAGGATGAACCCGAATGACGCCATCATCAGGCCCAGCCTGATGACACCGGCCCAGAACTGGTCGTAGCCGAACTGCCAGTACGCCTCGTCGTACAGGGTGAAGCTGCGCAGCCGCAGGTCCCGCACCCCGACGATGTTGATGCTGACGGCGAGGGCGAGGGCGCCGAAGAGAGCGATCGCGCCGGACCGCCAGCGCCAGACCGCGGCCGGGTGCAGGTGCATCCACCTGGCCGTGAGCGGCCACTGGCGTAGTTTCCAGCCGAACACGAAGAACGGCAGCAGCCCCAGCGTGCGCGACAACGAGAAGGTGCTGTCGATGTCGCCGACGTAGCCGGCGCCCACCGAGATGGCGATGCTGATCAGCAGCGGGTACCGCATCAGCACCAGGTAGGGCAGCGCCACCCGCCAGATGGCGAGGGCGATCAGGAACCAGAGCGTCCAGGACGGGGTCGAGTAGTCCACCGTGAGGGTGCCGCTGAGCGCCCAGTCCACCAGCGTCCAGATGGTCTCGAAGATCAGGTACGGGAAGACGACGTCGGTGATCAGCCGGTGCATCTGACGGGGACCCGGCGGCCCCGACTTGGCGAAGTAGCCGCTGACCGCGACGAACACCGGCACGTGGAACGCGTAGATGAACAGGTAGACACCGTAGGCGGTGTCGGATTCGCCGATCAATTTGAGGATCGCGTGACCGATCACCATCAGGGTGATGGCGATCCAGCGGGCGTTGTCCCACAGAGGTACGCGGCGCTTCGGCTTGTGCGGGCCGGCGTGGTGGTGCGGGGTCTCTGTCGGCGAACTCATTGGGTCTATTCTCCGGGCAGAATGGGGCAATGGGCAAAAAAAGAGTCGTGGTCACTGGTGCGAGTTCGGGAATCGGAGCGGCGACGGTTCGCCTGTTCCGGGAACACGGCTGGGATGTGGTGGGCGTGGCCCGCCGGGCCGACAGACTCGAGACGCTGGCCAGGGAGACCGGCGCGGCGGTGTTCGCCGCCGACCTCACCGTGCAGGCCGACGTGGACGCGTTGCGGGAGTACCTCGCCGCCTCCGGCCCGGTGAACGCCCTGGTCAACAACGCCGGCGGCGCCAAAGGGCTCGACTCCGTCGAGGCCGGTTCGATCGACGACTGGGCCTGGATGTACGAGATCAACGTGCTCGCGCTCAAGCGGGTCACGAGCGCCCTGCTGCCGCTGCTGCGCGCCTCGATCGCCGCCGAACCGGATGCCACGGCCGCTGCTAGAAACGTGGCTGCCGTATCCGCCGACATCGTCAACATCACCTCCATCGCCGGGCACACGGCGTACGCCGGCGGCGGCGGGTACAACGCCGCGAAGTTCGCCGCGCACGCGCTGACCGAGGTGCTGCGCCTCGAGCTCAGCGGCGAACCGATCCGGGTGATCGAGATCGCCCCCGGCATGGTGCAGACCGACGAATTCGGTCTGGTCCGCTTCGGCGGCGACGCCGAGAAGGCGAAGGCCGCCTATACGAACGTGCCGCATCCGCTGGTGGCCGAGGACATCGCCGCCACCATCGTGGCCGCCGTGGAAATGCCTGCCCACGTGAACGTTGACCTGCTTGTGGTCAAGCCGGTCGCGCAGGCCGCCCCGCACCTGGTCGCCCGCGGCCCGCTCACCCCACGCGCCTGACCCAACCGCGCAACTGTTCCCCGCACGGACAAATGGTCCCGGCACACCGGGTGCACTTGTCCGTTCGGGGAACAGTTGGTGGTGGTTAGTGCTCGCTCGCCTTCTCGGCGCCGAAGCCGGTGAGGGAGCGCACCGCCATCTCGGCGGCCAGCTTCGGGTCCTCCCGGCGGGTGCTGGTGACCGAGCCGAGCCAGCCGAGGAAGAAGCCCAGCGGGATCGAGATGATGCCCGGGTTGTTCAGCGGGTAGATCGCGAAGTCCACGCCCTCACCGAACATCGAGGTGGGCGTGCCGGAGAACACCGGCGAGAACACGATCAGCAGAATCGCCGAACCCAGCCCGCCGTACATGCTCCACAGCGCACCCCGGGTCGTGAAACCGCGCCAGAACAGCGAGTACAGGATGGTGGGCAGGTTGGCGCTCGCCGCGACGGCGAAGGCCAGCGCCACCAGGAACGCGATGTTCTGCCCCTGCACGCCGATGCCGCCGGCGATGGCGAGGATGCCGATCACCACGACGGTGCGCCGGGCGATCTTGACCTCGCCGTCGGGGTTGCCCTTGCCCTTCTTGATCACGCTCGCGTAGATGTCGTGCGCGAAGGAGGTGGCCGCGGTGATGGTGAGGCCGGCCACGACGGCGAGGATCGTGGCGAACGCGATCGCCGAGATGAAGCCCAGCAGCAGCGGGCCGCCGAGCGCCAGCGACAGGAGCGGCGCCGCCGAGTTCACCCCGCCGGGGGAGGCGAGGATGGCGTCTGCACCCACGAGGGCCGCGGCGCCGAATCCGAGCACCAGGGTGAACAGGTAGAACGCCCCGATCAGGAAGATCGCCCAGACCACCGAGCGTCGGGCCTCCTTGGCGCTGGGCACCGTGTAGAAGCGCATCAGCACGTGCGGCAGCCCGGCGGTGCCGAGCACCAGGGCGATGGCCAGGGAAATGAAGTCCAGCGGGTTGCCGCCGTACTGCAGGCCGGGCGCCAGGATCGACTCCCCGGGGGTGACCGTGGCGTTCGCGACGGCGGAATCCAGCAGGGTGGACAGGTTGAACCCGTTGATCACCAGCACCCACACCGTCATGGCTCCCGCGCCGATGATGAGCAGGAACGCCTTGACGATCTGCACCCAGGTGGTGCCCTTCATGCCGCCGATCAGCACGTAGAGGATCATCAGGCCGCCGACCACCGTGACGACGACGGACTGGCCGAGCTTGTCGTTGATGCCCAGCAGCAGCGACACCAGGCCGCCGGCGCCGGCCATCTGGGCGAGCAGGTAGAAGAAACACACCGCCAGGGTGGTGGTGGCCGCCGCGACGCGCACCGGCCGTTGGGCCAGACGGAAGGAGAGCACATCCGCCATGGTGAACTTGCCGGTGTTGCGCATCAGCTCGGCCACCAGCAGCAGGGCAACGAGCCAGGCCACCAGGAAACCGATCGAGTAGAGGAACCCGTCGTAGCCGTTCACGGCGATGGCGCCGACGATGCCGAGGAATGACGCCGCCGAGAGGTAGTCGCCGGCGATCGCGAAGCCGTTCTGCGGCCCGGTGAAGGAACGGCCGCCGGTGTAGTAATCGGCCGCGGTGCGGTTGTTGCGCCCGGCCCGGATCACGATCACCAGGGTGACGGCCACGAAGGCCAGGAAGATCGAGATGTTCAGGACCGGGTTGGTCTCTGCCTGTTCGACCGCGGCCGCGATGCCGGCCACTGTCATGCCCAGGGCGCTCATGCGGCGGCCTTCTGCTCAAGCTCGGCGCGCAGCTCGGCGCCGAGCGGGTCGAGCACCCGGTTGGAGAATGCGACGTACCAGATGGTGATGGCGAACGTCGTGACGAACTGGCCCAGGCCCAGCACCAGGCCCAGGTTGACGCTGCCGAAGACCTTGATCGCCATCACGTCGGGCAGGTAGGCGGCCACCAGCACGAACGCGAAGTACCAGACCAGGAAGAACACGGCCAGCGGCACCACGAACCGGCGGCGCCGGCGTTGCAGGTTGACGAAGCGGTCGGTGGTCTCGAAGGCGACATAGTCGATCGCACCTCCCGGTCTGGTGTCTTTCAGTGATTCCTTCATGGGGCTCCTTTGCTCCGGTGAAATGGGATAGCTGATGAAACGACGGCAAATGTTAGACGGTGAACCTCGTCAGTGAGGACCTCATGTATACACAGGGTGCGGTTGGGGTGCGGGTAGTCTGGCACAAACGGTGCCATAGGGGAATAGAATGCGCTTGTGTATACAGAGACCGTGAAGTCCGCACCGGAGCGGGCGAGCGACCGGGCCTACAGGGTGCTGCGCGACGAGATCCTCGACGGAGTCCTGCCGGCCGGGACGGTGCTGCTTGAGGTGGAACAGGCCGCGCGGCTCGGCGTCTCCCGCACCCCGCTGCGCTCCGCCGTGGCGCGGCTCGTGGCCGACGGCCTCGTCGCCGGCCGCAGCGGCCGGGGCTTTTCGGTCACCGAGATGTCGGTCGAGTCGATCAACGACCTCTACGAGCTGCGCGAGGCCCTCGAGGAGCGGGCCGCGACCCTGGCCGCGCGCCGCGACGACCGCACGGCGTTCGGGATGCTGCGCGAGCGATTCGTCGTCGCCCCGACCCTGCTCGAGACGGGCGAGGACGGCATCCACGAGTACTACGCGCTCATCGACGAGTTCGACGCCGCCATCGACGCCGCCGTCGACAACTCCTTCCTGGTGGGCGCCCTCGACACCGTGCGCACTCACCTGGCCCGCATCCGCCGGGTGGCCAGGGGCAACCCAGTGCGGCTGCGGGCCGCCGCGGCCGAACACCTGCTGATCCTGGACGCGATCATCGACGGTGACGCGGCGCTCGCCGCGCACGCCACCCACGTGCACCTGCACCTGAGCCTCGCGAGCGTGCTCGCGGTGCTCGGGGCGACCCAGCCGACCTCCTGACCTCCCCGATTCGAAAGGATTACCTTCGTGCAGACAACCCACGTGCGCGTGCACCCCAGCGAGACCAGCCCCGCCCGCACCGAGCAGCTGGCCTGGAAGATCGCCGCCTGCGCGGCAGACCCGGTCCCGGTCGACGAGGACGTCACCGAGATGATCATCAACCGGGTGATCGACAATGCCGCCGTCGCCGCCGCCTCGCTCACCCGCGACGCCGTGGTAGCCGCCCGGCAGCAAGCGCTGGCCCATCCGCGGTCCGCGAACGGCGCCGGCGCCACGGTCTTCGGCCACGACGCACAGACGCGGGTCTCACCCGAGTGGGCGGCCTGGGCCAACGGCGTGGCCGTGCGGGAACTGGACTACCACGACACCTTCCTCGCCGCCGAGTACTCACACCCCGGCGACAACATCCCGCCGCTCGTCGCCGTCGCCCAGCACCTCGCCGCGGCCCGGGGCCTCACCGGCCGGGACCTGGTGCGCGGCATCGCGACGGGCTACGAGGTGCAGATCGACCTGGCCCGCTCGATCAGCCTGCACAAGCACAAGATCGACCACGTCGCCCACCTGGGCCCGTCGGCCGCGGCCGGCATCGGTACCCTGCTGGGCCTGGACGCCGACACGATCTTCCAGGCCGTCGGCCAGGCGCTGCACACGACCACGGCCACCCGGCAGTCCCGCAAGGGCGAAATCTCCTCCTGGAAGGCCTACGCGCCCGCGTTCGCCGGCAAGATGGCCGTCGAGGCCGTCGACCGGGCCATGCGCGGCCAGACCAGCCCCACCCCGATCTACGAGGGCGAAGACGGCGTGATCGCCTGGCTGCTCGACGGCCCGGATGCCGCCTACGACGTGTCGCTGCCGGCCGCGGGCGAACCCAAACGCGCGATCCTGGACAGCTTCACCAAGGAGCACTCCGCGGAGTACCAGGCCCAGGCTCTCATCGACCTGGCCCGGAAACTGCACCGTGAGCACCCCGAGATCCTGCAGCCGGGTGCCATCGCGAGCGTCGTCATCCACACCTCGCACCACACCCACAACGTGATCGGCTCCGGTGCCAACGACCCGCAGAAGTACGACCCGCGGGCCAGCCGGGAGACCCTGGACCACTCGGTGCCGTACATCTTCACCGTCGCGCTGCAGGACGGCTCCTGGCACCACGAGGACTCCTACCTGCCGGAGCGGGCCGGCCGGGCCGACACCGTGGCCCTGTGGAACACCGTCAGCACGAGCGAGGACGCCGAGTGGACCCGCCGGTACCACTCCAGCGACCCCGCCGAGAAGGCGTTCGGCGGTCGGGTGGAGATCCTCCTGGCCGACGGAAGCCGACTGGTCGACGAGCTGGCCGTCGCGGATGCGCATCCGCTCGGCGCCCGCCCGTTCGTGCGGGCCGACTACGTGGCCAAGTTCCGGCTGCTCGCCGCGGACGCCCTGGACCCGGCCGAGATCGAGCGGTTCCTGGACCTCGCCCAGCGACTGCCCGAGCTGACTGCCGCGGAACTCGGCAGCCTCACCCTGGTGGCCCGACCCGGCTTCTTTGACCCGCTGCCCAGCCTGAACGGAATCTTCTGATGCTCTACTCCGGACTCACCCCCGCCGCCAAGCGCGCGCAACTCCGCACCGACCTGGCCGGCGGCGGCCTGCTGCGGTTCCCCGGCGCGTTCAACCCACTGAGCGCCAAGCTGATCCAGGCCAAGGGGTTCGAGGGGGTCTACATCTCCGGCGCCGTGCTCGCCGCCGACCTCGGCCTGCCCGACATCGGCCTGACCACCCTCACCGAGGTCGCCGGCCGCAGCCAGCAGATCTCCCGGATGACCGACCTGCCCACCCTCGTCGACGCCGACACCGGCTTCGGCGAGCCGATGAACGTGGCCCGCACCGTGCAGACCCTCGAGGACGCCGGCGTGGCCGGCCTGCACATCGAGGATCAGGTCAACCCCAAGCGGTGCGGGCACCTCGACGGCAAACAGGTCGTCGACACCGACACCGCGCTCAAACGCATCCGCGCGGCGGTCGACGCCCGGCGGGATCCGAACCTGCTCGTGATGGCGCGCACCGACATCCGCGCCGGCGACGGGCTGGCCGCCGCGATCGACCGGGCCAAGGCGCTGGTGGATGCCGGCGCCGACGCGATCTTCCCCGAGGCCATGGGCACCCTGGCCGAATTCGAGGCGATCCGGGCTGCGGTCGACGTGCCGATCCTGGCCAACATGACGGAGTTCGGCAAGAGTGAACTCTTCCGGGTCGACCAGCTGGCCGACGTGGGCATCAACCTGGTCATCTTCCCGGTGTCGCTCTTGCGGCTGGCGATGGGCGCGGCCGAGCAGGGCCTGGACACCATCCTCGCCGAGGGCTCGCTGACAAGCCGGCTGCCGGCGATGCAAACCCGCGCCGAGCTCTACCGGTTGCTGGACTACGAGGCTTACAATCGCTTCGATTCGGGGATTTTCAATTTCACTCTGAGCGGTCACGACGGCTAGCCCAGCACCACAACAGCGGTACCAGCACGGCTAAGTACATCAGGACGCAAAGGAGCGAAATGACCATCAACCAGCCCATCCACACGCCCCCGGTGCAGCCGCCGGTCGCGCCGGAGATCCACCGCGGCCTGGCCGGGGTCGTGGCCGATACGACGGCGGTGTCCAGGGTCAACCCCGACTCCAACTCGCTGCTCTACCGCGGCTACCCGGTGCAGGAACTGGCCGCGCAGAAGAGCTTCGAAGAGGTCGCCTACCTGCTCTGGAACGGCGAGCTGCCCGACGACGTGCAGCTGGCCGCATTCGAGGTCGCCGAGCGGTCGTTCCGGCGCCTGGACCACTCGGTGCGCCGGGTGATCGACGAGATCCCCACCTCCGCCGATCCGATGGACGTGGTGCGCACCGCCGTGAGCGTGATCGGCGCCAACGACCTGAGCACCCCGGACTCGTCGGTGGAGGCCAACCTGGCCAAGTCGCTGCGCCTGTTCGCGCAGCTGCCCGCGATCGTGTCGTACGACCAGCGCCGCCGGCACGGCCTCGAGCTCGTCGAACCGCGCGACGACCTCGGCTACTCGGCGAACTTCCTCTACATGACCTTCGGCGAGGTGCAGGAGGTCGAGGTCGTCGAGGCCTTCGACGTGTCGATGATCATGTACGCCGAACACTCCTTCAACGCGTCCACATTCACGGCCCGGGTGATCACCTCCACCCTCTCCGACCTCTACTCGGCCGTGACCGGGGCGATCGGGGCGCTCAAGGGCCCGCTGCACGGCGGCGCGAACGAGGCCGTGATGCATATCTTCAGTGAGATCGGCCTGGGCGACGGGTCGGCCGAGCGCGCCGAACTCTGGCTCGACGACACCCTCGCGCACAAGCGCAAGGTGATGGGCTTCGGCCACCGGGTGTACAAACACGGCGACTCCAGGGTGCCCACCATGCACGCGGCGTTGCTCACCCTGATCGACCACTTCGACCGGCCCGACCTGCTCGACCTCTACGAATCGCTCGCGGCCGGCATGAACACGCGCACCGGCATCCTGCCCAACCTGGATTACCCGGCCGGCCCGGCGTACCACCTGATGGGTTTCGACACCGGCACCTTCACGCCGATCTTCGTCGCGGCCCGGGTGACCGGCTGGACCGCGCACATCATGGAGCAACTGGCCGCGAACGCGCTGATCCGGCCGCTGTCGTTCTACAACGGCACGCCGGAGCGCCACGTTCCGCCGGCGGCCGCCGGCGACGTGCTCTGACACGGCCGGGGCGCTCCATACTGGGAGGCATGACTGTACTGATAGCCGGATGCGGCGACCTCGGCACCGAGGTGGGCCTGCGCCTGGCGGCGCTCGGCCAGCACGTGGTGGGCCTCCGCCGCCAGGCCGGGGTGCTCCCGGCCGCCCTGAACGGGCAGTCCGTCGACCTGAGCCGGCAGCAGCCCGAGGTGCCGCCGGACACCGAGATCGTCATCGTGGCCATCGCCGCGGGCAACCCCGACCCCGACGTCTACCGGGCCGCCTATGTGACCGGCCTGGCCAACCTGCTCGACGCGCTCGACGCCGCCAGGGTCACCCCGCGCCGGTTCCTGATGGTCTCCTCCACCGCGGTCTATGACGTGAACGACGGCAGCACCGTGGACGAGACCACCCCCGCGTCCCCGGGACCGGGCACCGACTCGATCCTGCTCGAGGCGGAGCAGCTGCTGCAGAGCCGGATTCCGTCCGCCGTCGTGCTGCGCCTGGGCGGTATCTACGGCCCCGGCCGGGACCGCCTGATCAGGCAGGTGCGCGAGGGGCGGGCGACCGTTGCCGCGCGGGGCCGCCTGAGCAACCGGATCCACCGCGACGACGCCGCGGCCATGATCGTGCACCTGGTGCTTCGGGCCACGGCGCCCGACCCGCTCTACCTCGGCGTCGACTCGACGCCGGTGCCCGCCACCGAGGTGCTGGACTTCCTCGCCGGCGAGCTCGGCCTGCCCGACCCTGAGATCGTCGAGACCGGCGGCCGACGCGGCGGCGACAAACGTCTGAGCAACCAGCGCATCCTCGAGACCGGGTTCACCTTCAGCTACCCGAGCTACCGGGAGGGCTACCGGGCCGTGCTGGCCGGCCGGGCGGTTCGGCACCCGTAACCACGACCGGGATGCTGCTGAGCAGCCGGGCGGGCCCGAGCCGCAGCAACCCGTCGGTCAGCGGTTCGCAGCGCATGCCTCCGCGACCCCGCAGGGCCCGGTGGGCGCCCGGAGCCAGCACCACGTCCATCCAGGCGCACGGGTTGGCGGGCCGGTTCGCCAGGAATTCCACGGGGCCGTCGCCGCTGTCCAGCGAGAATGCGGCGCCGCGCATGGAGTCGATGTCCACCCCGCGCAGCAGGATGTTGCGCCGGGTGGCGGACGGGTCCAGGGTGCCCGGCAGCCCGAGCTCAGCCGCGACCCTGTCGAGAACGTCGGCGTTCATCACGGTGACCGACGCGTGAACGTGCGCGGGTTTGGCGAAGTGACGGTCGCCCACGATGCCCAGGCCCGCCCGCAGCCGAATGCTGGGGTGGCTCTCCGTGCCGACCACTGGCCGGGGACCGTCGGCCGGACGCCCCTCGTACCGGTGCACCGGGGAGGCCAGGAGCAACACGATCTCGACGTCGGCGCTGTACGGCAGGCGGCTCACGACAGCGGGAGGGCTAGGGGGCCATCCCGGACTCGACGGGCACGAATTCCACGTTGTTGGTGGGGTGCACGGTCTTCGCCGGCGCGCGGGAGAAGCCCTTGGCGTCCAGGCGGTTCTCGGCACGGAAGGTGGCCAGGGCCGCGTCGTACAGGTCGTTCAGCCGGGCGCCGGTGTACTCGCCGGTCGTGCCGTCGGTGAAGCGAATCGCGATGGCGGTCTTGCTGGGAAAGTGCCGGTTCATGCGGACGAAACCGTGGGCATCCTGGTGCAGTGTGATCATGTAGCCAGTCTTCCGTATCCGCTCCGGTCACAACACCGGGTCCTTCGTCCGCGCGCTGCGGGCGCCCGAGGTTCTACCATTGACAAATGCAACCCGACCAGCAGCAAACCGCGCCCCCCGCCACCATCGACCCGCCGCGCGAGGTGCTGGAGTGGACCGACTTCGCCGACGCCTCCAGGTCGCTGGCCTCGACGGTTCTGGCCAGCGGCTTCCAGCCCGATGTCGTGATCGCCATCGCCCGCGGCGGACTGCTGCTCGCCGGAGCCATCTCCTACGCCCTCGGCACCAAGAACTGCGGCTCCATCAACGTGGAGTTCTACACCGGCATCGACGAGCGCCTGCCCGAGCCCGTGCTGTCCGGCCCGATGCTCGACGCCCCGGCCCTCGCCGGCCTGCGGGTGCTGCTGGTCGACGACGTCTCGGACTCCGGCCACACCCTCGCCCTCGTTGTCGGCATCCTCAAGGAATCGGCCGGTGAGGTGCGCTCCGCCACCCTGTACACCAAGCCGCGCACCGTGCACGTGCCCGACTTCACCTGGCGGGAGACCGACGGCTGGATCGTCTTCCCCTGGTCGGCGCTGCCGCCCGTCACGGCCACCCCGCTGACCCAGGCGGTCGACGCATGAGCATCCACCTCGTCGGCGGCGGTTGGGCCCCCGAAAACGACACCGAGAACGACTCCGCGGTCTTCGGGCCGTTCCTGGCCGAGGCCGCCCTGCGCGCCGGCGCCGCCGGCCGCACCGAACCCCGCATCGCGATCATCGTGGTGCGGGACGGGGACGGCGACGACCACGCCGCCAAGCTCGTCGCCGCGCTCGAAGCCGCCGGCCCGCTGGAACCCGTCATCACGTCGCTGGCCCTCGACGGCCTCGCGACCCTGCTCGCGGTAGCGGATGCCGACGGCATCGTCATCGGCGGCGGCCTCACCCCCGCCTACCTCACGGCCGTGGCGCCCATCGCCGGCGAGATCCGCCGCCAGGTGGCCGCCGGCATCCCGTACCTGGGCTACTCGGCCGGCGCGATGATCGCGGCCGAACGGGCGCTGCTCGGCGGCTGGCGCATCGGCGGCGTGCCAGTGAGCCCGCAGGAGGCCTCGGAGGAGCTCGACGAGATCACCATCGAGAACGGCATCGGCCTGCTCGACGTGACCGTGGACGTACACGTCGCCCAGTGGGGCACCCTGAGCCGCATGGTCGCCGCCACCGAAGCCGGACTCATCCGCGGCGGCCTCGCCGTGGACGAGGGCACCGTGCTGATCGTGGGCCAGGGCACCCTCGGCGTGGCCGGCGCCGGCAGCGTCTGGACCGTCAGCGAATCCGAGGGCGGGGTGCTGGTCAGCACCTTCGGCGCCTGAGCGGATGGCCGGACCCGCGCCGATCGCGGCGCCGATCGAAGCCGGCTGGGCGCGAGCGTTCGGCCTCCCCGGCGCTGACGGGGCCACAGTCGACGTCAGCACCCTCGCCCCGTTCGCGGCCCCGCTGGCCTTCGCGCGGGCGGAGGCCGCGGCCGGCGAGCAGGTGCTGCCCGCGCCGGAGCAAATCTTGCGCGCCTTCCGGCAGCCGTTCGACGACGTGCGGGTGCTCATCGTGGGCCAGGACCCGTACCCGACCCCCGGGCATCCGGTTGGCCTGGCCTTCTCCGCCGGCCCGGAGGTGCGCCCGGTGCCGCGCAGCCTCGGCAACATCTTCACCGAGCTGCGCGACGACTTACGGCTGCCGACCCCGGCCACCGGCGACCTCACCCCCTGGACCCGGCACGGCGTGCTGCTGCTCAACCGGGTGCTCACGGTACGGGCCGGCGCCGCGGGCTCGCACCGGCGGCACGGCTGGGAGGCCGTGACCGAGCAGGCCATCCGGGCGCTGGCCGCCCGGGGCACGCCGCTGGTTGCGATCCTCTGGGGCAAGGACGCCGAGAGCCTCGTCCCGCTGCTGGGGGACACCCCCACGATAGTTTCGGCGCATCCGAGCCCGCTGTCGGCCCGGCGCGGATTCACCGGATCGCGCCCGTTCAGCCGGGCGAACACGCTGCTGGGCGCGCAGGGTGCGGCACCCATTGACTGGTCGCTGACGGTAATCTGAAGACCATGTGGAGAGGACCCGTCCGGTGTTAGAAGAGGAATACCAGCCGCGCCGACGGCTGCCGCGTCACCTGTCGCCGGCACCGGCGCCCGAGGCGCCGTTCGAGTACGCGCTGCGCGACGCCGTGGAGACCGACCTGCCCGACATCCAGGAGATCTACAACTACTACGTCGCGAACAGCACCGTCACCTTCGACGAGGATGCGATGACGCTCGTCGAGTGGCGCGACAAGTTCCACTACCTCGCCAAGCTCGGCATGCCGTTCATCGTCGCCGAGTCCCCGGCCGGCCAACTGCTCGGCTACGCGCTGGTGAGCCCGTGGAAGCAGAAGAAGGCCTACCGGTTCACCGTCGAGAACTCGATCTACCTGGGCGCCGCGTCCACCGGCAAGGGCCTGGGCCGGGTGCTGCTGGCCGAACTCATCGAGCGGTCCAGGGCCGCCGGCCTCAAGGAGATCATCGCCGTCATCGCCGATCAGGGTGCCGACGCCTCGATCAAGCTGCACCAGGACTTCGGTTTCGAGGAGATCGGCCGGATGGGCAAGGTCGGCTTCAAGTTCGAGCGCTGGCTGGGCACCGTGTTGCTGCAGAAGAGCCTGAAGTAACAGCCCAGCCGTTCAGCAACTCAGCAGTTCAGCAACTCAGCGGCGCGACAACCGCCCGGTCACCGTCACCACGGCGCGCCGGGGCGCCGTGCCCGCCAGCCAGGCGACGACCCGGTTCTGCGTGCCGACGACGGTGTGCGGGGGCGTTGTGGTCGCGTCGAGCGCGGCGAAGGCCGTGTGCATCACCTCGTCGACGCTCATCAGGCGTCGCGGACCGTCCGGTGACCGCCGGGCGACGGCGTAGAACTCGGTCTCGGCGGGGCCGGGGCACACCGCGGTGACCTTGAGGCCGGTGGCCCGGGTCTCGTACCAGAGCGCCTCGGTGAGGCTGAGCACATAGGCTTTGGCGGCCGCGTAGACGGCCAGCCGCGGCACCGGCTGGAACGCCGCTGTGCTGGCCAGGTTCACCAGGGCCGCCCCGTGCGGATGGGCGAGGGCCGCGGCCTGCAGTCCGGGCAGCAGGGCGTGGGTGAGATCGGTCAGCGCCGCCACGTTCACGGCGACCTGGTCGTGCACCCGGTCGGCCGGCGCATCCACCAGGGCGCCGAAAAGGCCGAAGCCGGCGTTGTTGACCAGGGTGGCCACCCGGATGTCGCGCTCGGCCAGGTTCCGCACCAGCTCGGGAACGGCGCCGGGCTCGGCGAGGTCGAGCGGGATCACCGTCGACACGGTGCCGTACTTCTCGGCCAGGTCAACCGCGAGGGCCTCGAGCCTGTCGAGCCGCCGGGCCGTGAGCACCAGGTCGGCTCCGCGGCGGGCGAGTTCGTGTGCGAAGCCCACACCGAGGCCGCTCGAGGCACCGGTGACCAGGGCGGTCGTGCCCATCGGGTTGTACAGCGCGGCAGCTCGGGTGCGGGTCATTCTTCGAGGCTACCCGCGCCGGGGTTTTCACCGCCAGCGATCACATCACCAGCGACAGGTCGACCCTGCCGAGGCTGAGCACCAGCAGCGTCGACCCGGCCCCGCCCACCAACAGCAGCCCGGGATGCGCGAGCCCGATCGCCACGGCGCGGAGCTCCGGCCGGTCGCGCAGGAATTCAGCCGGCACGGCCCGCTGGTCCGGTGTTCGGGCAGGCAGCTGCCGCCAGCCGCGCAACCGGCGCAGGAACCACGCGCAGCGCACAATCAGGGCCAGCCAGAGCACGCCGATCACCACCGGCACCAGCGCGAGGAGAATCGTGAAGCCCAACCCCGTGACGGTTGCCTCGTCGTGGTCGCCGGCCTCCTGGATCCCGGCCTCGATCGAGGCGCTGATCGCCAGCGTCGCGCCCCACACGATGAAGGCCGCGATCAGCGCCAGGAACCGTACGAAGAAATGCGCCAGCACGCTTTCCCGCACCGGCTGCAGGTGACTGCGCGGCGTGGCGGCCAACACGAACAGGGTGGCGGTGAGGGTGGGCAGGGCGGCGAGCAGAATGGCCGGGTACCTGGCCCCGGTGGGCGCCCCGGCCAGTTCCTGCACCAGGATCACGGCGAACCAGAAGAGCACCCAGAGCCAGCCGGCGGTGAGGGGATGCCGCACCAGCCACGGGGTCATGGCGACACTGTAGCCAGAACTAGGCTCGGGGGATGGCCGACCTCTTCGAACTGACCGCCCTCGAGCAGTGGCGGTCGCTGCAGCGGGGCGACATCAGCCCCACCGACCTCACCGAGCACTACCTGGCCCGCATCGACCGGCTCAACCCCGGGCTCGGCGCGTTCGTCACCGTGACCGCGGACGCCGCCCTGGCCCGGGCCCGGTACGTGGAGACCGAGGTGCCCCGCACCGCACCGCTGTGGGGTCTGCCCTTCGGTGACAAGGACCTGCAGCTGCGCGCCGGCGTGCCGGCGCGGTTGGGCTCCCGGCTGATGCGGGACAACGTGCCGGAGACCAGCGACCTGCTCGTGCAGGCCCTCGACACCGCCGGCGGTATCAGCCTGGGCAAGACCAACACGCCCGAGTTCGGCCTGCCCTCGTACACCGAGAGCCTGGCCGCCCCGCCGGCCCGCAACCCCTGGAACCCCGAGTTGGGCGCCGGCGGTTCCAGCGGCGGCGCGGCCGTGGCGGTGGCCGCCCGGATGCTGCCCTTCGCGCCCGGCAGTGACGGCGGCGGGTCCGTGCGGATCCCCGCCGCCGCCTGCGGGCTGGTCGGCGTCAAGCCGTCCCGCGGCCGGATCCCCGCGGCGAGCGGCCTCGACGTGCCCGGCGGCCTGCCGGTGGCCGGCCCGTTGGCCCGCACCGTTGCGGATGCGNGAGCGGCCTCGACGTGCCCGGCGGCCTGCCGGTGGCCGGCCCGTTGGCCCGCACCGTTGCGGATGCGGCCCTGCTGCTGGACGCCATGATCGCGCCGGCCGGCGGCCGGCCCGAGCATCCGTTCGCGGTGCGCGCGCCAGGGGGAGACGAGCAGCTGCTCGGCGCCGCCATCCGCGGTGAAGGCCGCTACCAGCTGGGCGTGATGACCACCTCGGCCTGGGACGACGCCTACGAGATCAACCTGGCCCCCGAGGCGCTCGCCGCACTCACCGAGGCCGTGGACGGCTTCGCCGCGATGGGGCACGGCATCGAACAGACCGCCCTGGTGGCAGACCCGAGCTACGCGCCGGCGTTCCGGGCGCTGTGGCAGCTCAGCGCGGCCCGGATCCCCGCCGAGACTCCGGAGCAGGAGGCCCTGCTCGAACCCCTCACCCGGTGGCTGCTGCACCGCGGCCGCGAGCTGACCGGGCGGGCGGTGGCCGAGGCGCTGAGCGCGCTGGCCGCGTACGAGCGGTCGTTCATCGGCCAGTTGGCCCGCTTCGACGCCGTGCTCACGCCCGCGCTGGCGCTGACGCCACGGCCGGTGGGCTGGTACGACGCCGCCGACGGCGAACGCAACTTCGCCCAGCAGGTGCAGTACACGCCGTTCACCTCGATGGTCAACGTCTGCGGGCTGCCGGCGATCACGCTGCCCGTCTCGGTCACCGCCGAGGGCCTGCCGATGGGTGTGCAGCTGATCGGCCGGCCGGGCGGCGAAGCCACCCTGCTGGCCCTTGGGGCGCAGCTGGAACGCACGCTCCGCTGGCAGGACCGGATGCCGCATTTGTTTTGAGTAATTCAAAACAACTGCTACCGTTGAGGAATGCAGACACACGGAATGGACGACCAGGCGGCGCACGCCGCCCTCGACCACGCCGCTGACCATGCCGCCGAGATCCGCGCCGCGGGGCTCAAGGTCACCGTACCCCGGCTCGCCGTGCTGAGCGGGCTCGCCGAGTCTCCGCACGCCACCGCCGACCAGCTCTTCGAGACCGTCAGCAGGCAGCTGCCCGGCACCTCGCTGCAGGCGGTCTACGGTGTGCTCGGCGCCTTCAACACGGCCGGCCTGGTGCGCCGCATCGAACCGGCCGGCTCCGCCGCGCTGTTCGAGCGCCGGGTGGGCGACAACCACCACCACATCGTCTGCACCAACTGCCACAGCGTGCGCGACGTGGAGTGCGTGACCGGCGAAGCCCCCTGCCTGACCCCGTCGGACACCGCCGGCTTCATCGTGCAGACCGCCGAGGTCACCTTCTGGGGCCTCTGCCCGGACTGCCAGGCCGGCACGACCGGCATCCACTGACTTCGAACACTGACTTCTCACGACGCGAACGACCTGCACATGACACGAAGGAGCACCATGACAACACTGCCCCCCACCACCACCCAGACCGGAACCCCGGTTCCCAGCGACGAGCACTCCCTCACCGCCGGCGCCGACGGCGTCACCGCCCTGCACGACCGCTACCTGGTGGAGAAGCTCGCCCAGTTCAACCGCGAGCGCATCCCGGAGCGCATCGTGCACGCCAAGGGCGGCGGAGCACACGGTGTCTTCGAGGTCACCGGCGACGTCTCCGCGTACACCCGCGCGAGCCTGTTCCAGCCCGGCGCCCGCACCGACACCCTGCAGCGCTTCTCCAGCGTCGCCGGTGAGATGGGCAGCCCCGACACCTGGCGCGACGTGCGCGGCTTCTCGGTGAAGTTCTACACCCAGGAGGGCAACTACGACATCGTCGGGAACAACACCCCGGTGTTCTTCATCCGCGACGGCATCAAGTTCCCCGACTTCATCCACTCGCAGAAGCGCCTGCCCGGCTCGGGCCTCCGCGACGCCAACATGCAGTGGGACTTCTGGACCCTCTCGCCCGAGTCCGCACACCAGGTCACCTACCTGATGGGCGACCGCGGCCTGCCGCGCTCCTGGCGCACCATGCCCGGCTTCGGCTCGCACACCTACCAGTGGATCAACGCCGCCGGTGAACGCTTCTGGGTGAAGTACCACTTCACCTCCAACCAGGGCAACATCGAAATGGAAGGAGCGGAGGCCGAGCTCATCGCCGGCGCCGACGCCGACTACTACCGCCGCGACCTCTACGAGGCCATCGACGCCGGCGACTTCCCGTCCTGGGACGTGCACGTGCAGGTCATGCCCTACGAAGAGGGCAAGACCTACCGGTTCAACCCGTTCGACCTCACCAAGGTCTGGCCGCACGCGGACTTCCCGCTGATCAAGGTGGGCACGCACACGCTCAACCGCAACCCGGGCAACTTCTTCGCCGAGATCGAACAGGCCGCGTTCTCGCCGGCCAACTTCGTGCCCGGCATCGCGGCCAGCCCCGACAAAATGCTGATGGCCCGCATCTTCTCCTACCCGGACGCGCAGCGGTACCGCGTGGGCACCAACTACAACCAGCTGCCGGTGAACGCGCCCATCTCGCCGGTGAACAACTACTCGCAGGATGGCGCCGCCCGCTACTCCTTCAACGACGCCAGCGTGCCGGTCTACGCGCCGAACTCGTTCGGCGGCCCCGTCGCCGATGAGGCCCTCGCCGGCGACGGCAGCTGGGAGTTCGACGGTGCGTTGGTGCGCAGCGCCGCCACCCTCCGCGCCGAGGACGACGACTTCGGCCAGGCCGGCACCCTGTACCGCGAGGTCTACGACGACGCGGCCAAGGCCCGGTTCCTCGAGACGATCACCGGCGCTGTCGGTGGCGTCACCCACCCCGAGATCCGGGAACGCGCCATCCAGTACTGGACGAACGTGGACTCCACCCTCGGCGCGAGCCTGCGACTGAACCTGGCCGGCGACCGAGCGGATGGCTCCGCCAACGTTGCCGCCGAGTTCGTCGGCGTCGGGGAGTAACACCCGCATCACTCGCGCGGCCGGCTTCGGCCGGCCGCGCGGTCTTTTTTCACACACCACCACCAGCACGCGTCCAATGAAGCTCTGCGTCGACCAGCACCACCCGACAGGAGCATCATGAATTCCTACATCAGCATCGCCGGCCCCCGCACCGATCGCACCGGCGAACCGGCCGGCTACGTCAGCAGCGGACGTCCCGCCGCGATCCCCACCGGCTATGTGACCCCGGTCACACGACGCGGCACCGGCAGCTACATCCACAGCGAATGGGTCACCGCCGCGTAACACTCGGCCTCGTGCACCCGCCAGGGAAAAACCCGGCGGGTGCACGTTAGGTTAGGCATGCCATACTAAGGGCATGCTTACGTCGACAGTCGCTTCCGAGCAGGCACCCGCACGCGTGCGGGCGCCGCGCCCCAGCTACCGCCCGTTCTCCGTCTCGGTGGCCCGCGTGCAACGCCTGTCGACCAATTTCACCCGGGTCACCTTCACGGGCCCCGACCTGCATGAATTCGGCACCGCCGGCCTCGACCAGCGCATCAAGATCGTCCTGCCGCTGCCCGGGGTCGGCGTCTCTGCGTTCCCGCGGAACGACTCCTGGTACGACACCTGGCGCGACCTGCCGGACGAACGCCGCAATCCCATCCGCACCTACACGGTGCGGCACGCCCGCCCCGAGCACCGCGAGGTCGACATCGACTTCGTCACCCACGGTGACGCCGGCCCCGCCTCGCGCTGGGTGCGCGCCGCCAACGTCGGTGACGAGGTCGCCATCGTCGGACCGGTCGCAGCCGGGGACAATCCCACTGTCGGCATCGAATGGGCCCCCGGCAACGCCAACACTGTGCTGCTCGCGGGCGACGAGACCGCCGCCCCGGCGATCTGCGCCATCCTCTCCGCCCTGCCCCGCACGGCACGGGGCTGCGCCTACATCGAGGTGCCCGAAGCCGGCGACGCCCACGAGACGAACGCGCCGGATGGCGTCACCGTCACCTGGCTGCCCCGCAACGGCGCCGGCCACGGCTCGGCGCTCGAATCCGCCGTTCGGGGCTGGACGGCCCGGTTCATCACCGCGCACCACAGCGGTACCGACCTGCCCGACATCGACATCGACGAGTCGATCCTCTGGGAGGTGTCGGACGGTTCGGCTCTCGACGGGGAGCTCTACGCTTGGCTGGCCGGTGAAGCCGGCGTGATCAAGCGCCTGCGCCGCTTCCTCGTCTCCGAGGTCGGCATCAACCGCCGCCAGGTGGCGTTCATGGGGTACTGGCGCGACGGTCGCGCTGAGCACGCGTAGCCGCACGCTTCGGGCGCAGGTAGCCGCCCTTCTCCAGCCCCGCCTCGATCTCGAACCGGTTCTTCAGCGGGTCCCGCCCGGCGAGCAGGTACAGCAGCGGGAAGAGCATGCCGTAGCGCTGCCACTGCACCTTGTGCACGGCCTCGTGCTCGAGCACATCCGCCGTCACGTTCTGGTTGGTCAGGTAGACGGCGCCCACGCAGGATCCGCCGCGGCCGAACGACCAGGCGGGCAGACCGCGAAACACGAACAAGCCGTTCCGGCGTTCGACGCGGCCGGTGCTCCAGATCGCGCCCCAGACCAGGCCCACGGCGGTGGCGTACAGGTAGCCGGCCCGGCTCAGCGGAGAATCGAACAGGATCCGCCGCATCACAGGCTCCGGTCGGTGGTGGCCGGCGGTCGGCCGTAGGTCTCGAGCAGCCGCAGCCAGACCTCGCTGAGGGTCGGGTAACTGGGCACCGCGTGCCAGAGCCGGCTGATCGGCACCTCGCCGACCACGGCGATGGTGGCCGCGTGCAGCAGCTCGCCGACGCCGGCGCCCACGAAGGTGACACCCAGGAGCACCTCGGTGTCGAGGTCGACGATGGCGCGGGCCCGCCCGGTGTAGTCGTCCGCCAGCACGCTCGCACCGGCCACCCCGGCGAGGTCGTAGTCGAGCACCCGGATGCGGTAGCCGGCGAGCTCGGCCGCCGCGGCGGTCAGCCCGACCGAGGCCACCTCGGGGTCGGTGAAGGTGACCTGCGGCACCGCGGCATGATCGGCCGTGGCCACGTGGGTGCCCCACGGGGCGTCGTCGACGATCCCGCCTGTCGCGCGGGCGGCGATGACGTCGCCGGCGGCCCGCGCCTGGTACTTGCCCTGGTGGGTGAGCAGGGCCCGGTGGTTGACGTCGCCGGTGGCGTAGAGCCAGTCCCCGGCCAGCGCGGCGGAGTCGCCCGTGACCAGCAGGGTGTCGTCCACGTCGACCCAGTCGCCGGGGGTGAGGCCCACAGTCTCCAGGCCGAGGTCCAGGCTGCGCGGCACCCGGCCGGTGGCCACGAGCACCTCGTCGGCCGTGACCGTGCGGCCGTCCGCGAGCACCAGGGCCACCTGGCCGGAGTCGATGCGGCGGGCGGCGGTGGGGCTGGCGCCGGTGAGCACCTCAACGCCCGCGTCGGAGAGGGCGGCGGCCACCAGCTCGCCGGCGAACGGCTCCTGGTCGCGCAGCAGGGAGCTGCGCACGAGCAGGGTCACCTCGGCGCCCAGCGACCGGTAGGCGGCGGCCATCTCCACGGCGACGACCCCGCCGCCGATGATGGCGAGGTGGTCGGGAATCCCGGTCGCCGAGGTGGCGTCCCGGCTGGTCCACGGGTGCACGTCGGCCAGGCCGTCGATGTCGGGCAGCAGGGCGCTGGAGCCGGTGCTGAGCACCACGGCGTGCGCGGCAGTGACGACCACCGGGCCATCCGGCGTCTGCACGGTGACCTCGCGCACGCCGCTGAGCCTGGCGTGGCCGCGCAGCAGGTCGATGCCCGCGGAGGCCAGCCAGTCGGCCTGGCTGTCGTCGTTCCAGTCGTGGGTGAAGGTGGTGCGGCGCCCCAGCACGGCCGCCACATCGAGCTGCCCGGTGACCGCTTCGGCCGCGCCGGCCACGCGGCGGGCCGCGGCGAGGGCGGCGCCGCTGCGCAGCAGCACCTTGGAGGGCATGCAGGCCCAGTAGGAGCACTCGCCGCCGACGAGTTCGGCCTCAACGATGAGTGTGCGGAGGCCCCCCTGCACGGTGCGGTCGGCCACGTTCTCGCCCACGGCGCCGGCGCCGATCACGATGACGTCGTAGCTGCGGCGGGCATTGTTGCCGGTGGGTTTGGCGGCGGATGTCGAGGTCTGGGTGGAGGACGTCGCTGCAGAGTCGGTCATCGTCGCAGCCTACCGACCGTTCCCGGGAGGAATCCAGAGTTGAGGAGACTGGAGGCCTGCCGCACCGCCGAGGCGGGCCGCGAGATGACACCTGAGGCCCCCTGGAGCATCCATAACGGGCCTCAACTGCCCTCTCGCCCGAAGCCACTCCCGCGAGAAGACAGTTCAGGCCGCTTGGGGCGCTCGTGCCAGGCCCCAACTGCCCTCTCGGCGTCGGCAGCTATCTCAGCGACCCTGGAACGCGGCGGGCTGGCGGGAGAGGAACGCCTCCATGCCGATGCGGGCATCCGTGGAGGCGGCCAGCCGGGCCAGGGCGGGCTGCAGCTCGGCCTCGGCCGCCGCGGGCCCGTCGCGGAGCGCCGTGCGGGCGCTGGCGAGGGTGGCCTGCACGGCCAGCGGCGCCTGGGCGGCGATGCGCTCGGCGAGTTCGATGGCCCTGTGCAGCTCGCGACCGTTCGGCACGATCTCCTGCACCAGGCCCATCCGGTGCGCCTCCCTGGCGTCGAACATGTCACCGGTGAGCAGCCAGCGCATGGCGTTGCCCCAGCCGGCGGCGCGGGGAAACCGGATCGTGGCGCCGCCGAACGGCAGGATGCCGCGGCTCACCTCGATCTGGCCGAACCGGGTGGACTCCGCGGCGACGACGATGTCGCTGGCCAGCATCAGCTCGATGCCCAGCGTGAGGCAGGTGCCCTGCACGGCGATCACGACGGGTTTGCTCAGCGCGGTGCCCTCGACCTGCCACGGGTTGATGCCGCCCTCCGGCACGATGTCCAAGCCGTCCGGCCCGAGCCTGGGGCCCACGTCGGCCAGGTCCAGCCCGGCGGTGAAATGCTCGCCGAGAGCGTGCACCACACCCACGCGCAGCTCGGGGTCCCGCTCCAGCTCCCCGTAGGCCAGCGCGAGCTGCTGCAGCATCGCGAAGTCCGCCGCGTTGCGCTTCGAGGCGCGGTCCAGCCCGATGAGCAGCAGGTGCCCCCGCCGCTCGGTCACGACTCTCAAGTCATCCGTGGTCATGGTTGATCTCCTTCGATCAGGCAAGCCCGCGAACCGTGAGAAAAGCACCGAAAACCTCGAGTTTTGGGGGCTTAGCTCACAGTTCGCGAGGGGGTCGTTAGCGGGTGAGGGCGCTGATGATGCGCAGGATGCTGGGCAGGTCGTCGTTGGCGGCCTCGGGGGAGGAGGGCGCGAAGCCGGCGATGGTGGCGCCGGCCAGCGCGAATTCGGCGCGGAGGGCCGTGATCGCGGCGGTGAGGCCGTCCACGGCCAGGCCGAACGGGTAGATGTTCGACAGGCCCACGATCGTGGCCGGATCGAGCACGTCGAGGTCGATGTGCAGGTACACGTGCGCGGCGCCCGTGCGCTTGACCGCGGCCACGACGGCCGCCGGGGTGCCGAAATCCTCCACCGGCACCAGGGGGATGCCCTGCTCGGTGATGTAGACGTCCTCGGCCGGGTCGATGTCGCGCACGCCGGCCAGCACCACCCGGTCTGGTGTGAGCCGGGTCTCGGCGTCGAGGGCGAGGCCGTCGACACCGTCGCCGAGGATGGCGCGCAGCACCATGCCGCCGAAGCCGCCGGACTGCGACGACTCGCTGGTGTGCAGATCGGGGTGGGCGTCGAACCAGACCAGCGCGACGTCACCGGGGTGCCGGCGGGAGGCGTGCTCGACGGCGCCGAAGGACACCCCGCAGTCGCCGCCGATGGTGAGCACCGACTCCGAGCTGGCCCGCAGCACGGCCAGCTGGCGGTCACGCACCGTCAGCAGCGACGAGAACCGGTGGATGCCGGTGTCCAGAGCGTCGCCCGCTTCGGCGGGCACGTCCACGGGATAGGTGACCGAGGAGGGCAGGTCGCCCTGGATCGCCTCGGCCCCGTCGACCAGGCGCATCGCGCGCGGAGAAACCGAACCTTGCCACTGCGGCACGACCACGTAGTTGGGGGACACCACCCCAGTATGCCCCTCGGCCCGGGCCCGGCGCATCTGCCAGTTCGGGGGCGCGCGCCTAGACCGCCTGCGGCATGTCCCGGTAGCGGATGGCCGTACTCACCGCCTCGCGCAACTCGAATTCGTCCATTCGCGGGCCGTAGCCCGGGGTGTCGCGCTGGATCCGCCAGCCCTCGTTCAGCGGGCCGAGGTCGACGGTGTCGAAGCCGAAGTCGTCCAGCAGCGCCGTGACGGCCGCGCGGGCCTCGGGGTCGTTGCCGGCGATGACGAGAGCGCGGCGATCGGCCGAGCCGGCCGGCTGGCCGTCGGTGGTGAGGTCTGCGGCATAGATGTGGTTGAACGCCTTCACGACCCGGGCGTCCGGCAGCAGGTCCTGCAACAGTTCGGCGGTCGTGGAGGTCTCCTCGTCGAGGGCCACGATGTTGCCGTCGCGCTGGGGATAGTAGTTGTTGGTGTCGATCACGGTCTTGCCGGCCAGTTCGGGCAGCGGCAACGTGTCGATCTGGTGCAACGGAATCGTGACGATCACCAGGTCCCCGGCCGCGGCGGCCTCCGCGGGCAGGGCGGCGCGGGCCCGCGGGCCCAGTTCGGCCACCAGGCCGTCGAGGGTGGCCGGGCCGCGGGAGTTGCTCACCACGACGTCGTATCCGTTGGCCACACCGAGGCGGGCGAGCTGGCTGCCGATATGACCGGCACCGATGATTCCGAGAGTAGTCATGGGGGTGACAATACAGAACGGCCCCGGGGTATTCCCGTGGCCGTTCCGGATTCACGCTGTGTGACGCGGTGCGCTACTGCTCGATCGAGGAGGGCGAGCCGGACTTGAGCGCGGCGAGGCGGGCATCCACCTCGGTGAGCTCACCGAGGTCGTCGAGGCTCTCGAACTGGGCGTCGAGGCTGGATGCGGCGAGCTCGCTGGCGCCACGTACCTTGGCCTCTTCGCGGCGGATCTTCTCCTCGAACCGGCTGACCTCGCTGGTGGGGTCCATCATGTCGATGCTCTTCACGGCATCCATCACCTGCGACTGGGCGGCCGCCGTCTTGGACCGGGCAATGAGTTCGCTGCGCTTGGCGGTGAGCTGGCCCAGCTTGGTCTTCATGGTGTTCAGGCCGGTCTTGAGCTGCTCCACGACGGCGGTCTGGCTGGCAATCTGCGGTTCGGCGTCCTTCGCCTCCTTCTCGGACTGCAGCTGGCGGCCGAGGGCCACCTTGGCCAGGTTGTCGAACTTGTCGGCGTCGACCGCGTTGCCCGCGGTGCGCAGTTCGTCGGCCTTGCGGCTGGCGGCGAGGGCTTTGCGGCCCCACTCGCCGGCGGCCTGAACGTCTTCGCGGTGGTCGTCTTCGAGCATGCGCAGGTTGCCGATGGTCTCTGCGATCGCGCTCTCGGCGTCGGCGATGCTGTTGGTGAAGTCCCGCACCATCTGGTCGAGCATCTTCTGGGGGTCTTCCGCGGAGTCCAGCAGTGCGTTGATGTTCGCCCGGGTGAGCTGGGCGATGCGGCCGAAGATCGACTGCTTGGTCATGTGAGTGTCCTTTCGAAGGGTGTCAACGCTTAGAAGCTACCGCGTTCCCCTCCAGATGTGCCTGTGTGACCAGCCGTCCGGCGGAGAACAATGATCAGTGGATAGTGTGTGTTGCATGCCGACCCCTCTGAGCCTGACGATCGTGCCGGGCATCAACGACTCCAATGCGAAGCACTGGCAGTCCCGCTGGCAGGCCACCCAGACGGATGCCGTGCGCATCCGCCCGGCCTCGTGGGACGAACCGGACCTGGAGAACTGGATCGCCGCCGTGGACGCCGCCGTCGGCACACCGGACACGATTCTCGTGGCGCACAGCCTGGGTTGCCTGGCCGCCGCGGCCTGGCTGGCGCGGAACCCCGGCCGGGTGCGCGGCGCCCTGCTGGTGGCCCCGCCGGATCGGTTCGGACCCCAGTTCCCGCAGGCGGCCCCGAGCTTCCGTTTAGCCGAACCGGTCCTGCTCGGCGTCCCCGCTCTGGTGATCGCCAGCGCCAACGACCCGTATTGCGCCCTCGGCACCGCGCGTACCCTGGCGGCCGCGTGGGGCGCCGGCTTCGTCGAGGTGGGCAGTGTCGGGCACATCAACAGCGCCAGCAACCTCGGCGCCTGGCCGGCCGGCCGCGCGCTGCTGGACGAGTTCGCCGAGAGCCTGGCGGGGGCGGTGCGCTGATGACCGACCCGGATGTGCTGACCCGCCAGACCGTCGACCTGCTGCGCGATCTCATCCGCAACGCCTGCGTGAACGACGGCACCGCCGACTCCGGCGGCGAGATCCGCAGCGTGCGCACCCTGGAGGGTTTCTTCGCCGGCTCCGGACTCGAGCTCGAGGTGGTGGAACCGCACCCCGGCCGGGCGTCGCTGATCGCCCGCCTCCGGGGCACCGACACGACCGCCCCGTCGCTCGCGCTGGTCGGTCACACCGACGTCGTGCCGGTGGACCGGGACGGCTGGAGCCGCGACCCGTTCGCCGCGGAGCTCATCGACGGCGAAATCTGGGGCCGCGGCGCCCTCGACATGCTCTACCTCACCGCCAGCTACGCCGTCGTGATCCGTGACCTCGCCATGGGGCCGTTCCGGCCGCGCGGGGACCTGATCTTCGCGGCCGTCGCCGACGAGGAGAGCGGCAGCCGGCACGGGGTGGGCTGGCTGACCGAGCACCGGCTCGACCTCATCGACGCCTCCTGTGTGCTCACCGAATCCGGCGGCGCGCCCGTGGGTGTGCGGCCGTCGATCACTACCACGGTGGGGGAGAAGGGCATCGCCGGCCGCCGCCTGGTGGTGCACGGCACCCCCGGCCACGGCTCCGCGCCCTGGGGCGCCCGCAACGCCGCCGTGATCGCCGCCGAGGCCGTGACCCGGTTGGCCCGGTTCGAGGCGCCCGTTCAGATCACCGCGGACTGGCGGCACTATGTCGAGGTGCTGGGGCTGCCCGCCGAGCTGGCCGAGCGGCTCACCGACCCGGCCCGCATCGACGACGCCGTGCACGAGCTGGGCACCCTGGCCGGCTTCGCGCACGCCTCCAGCCACACCACCATCTCGCCCAACATCCTGCGCGCCGGCACTAAGGAAAACGTCATCCCGTCGCTGGCCACGGTCGACCTCGATATCCGGGTGCTGCCCGGCACCGACGCCGGCCAGGTGGACGCCTACCTGCGCCATGCCCTCGGCGAGCTGATGGTCGACATCGAGATCGTCGGCGACAGGTTCGAGGCCGCCACCCGCTCGCCCGTTGACACCCCGCTGTTCGCCGCGCTCAGCTCCGCGGTCGCCCGCGCCTACCCGAACGCCGACCTGCTGCCGGTGCTCAGCGTCGGCGGCTCTGACGCCCGCTTCTACCGGCGCCGCGGTGTCCCCGCCTACGGCTTCGGCCTGCTCAGCCCGCGCTGGGACTACGGCACCTTCCGGATGCTGTTCCACGGCAACGACGAACGCATCGACGTGGCCTCGATCGCCCTCACCGTCGCCGCCCTCGACTTCACAGTGCGCGAGGTTCTCGGATGACCACCCGGGTCGACACCCTGGTGCTCGGCGGCGGGGCCATGGGCTCCGCGGCCGCCTGGGAGCTGGCCCGCCGCGGCCGCGAGGTGACCCTGTTGGAACGCTTCGACCGGGGGCACACCACCGGCGCCTCGCACGGCGCCTCCCGCAACTTCAACCTCAGCTACTCCGACCCCACCTATGTGGCCATGCTCGTGGAGGCGCTGCGGCTGTGGCGCGAGCTCGAGGACGACACCGACACCCGGCTGCTCGAGCAGGTGGGCCTGGTCAACCACGGTCAGGGCCAGCCTTTCGCCGCGGTGCAGGCGGCCCTGTCGGCCGTGGGGTTCGATCCCGAGATGCTGGCCGTCGACGCCGCGCGGGAACGCTGGCCGGGCATCCGTTTCGACACCGAGGTGCTCTACACGCCGGAGGCCGGCCGGCTGAACGCGGATGCGTCGGTCGACGCGCTGCAGGCCGCGGCGGCCGCCCACGGGGCGCGCATCGAGCACGGAATGCCCGCCACCCGCCTCACCGTTCTCGGCGACGACAGGGTGCTCGTGGCCACCGACTCCGAGCAGTTCGAGGCCAAACGGGTCATTGTCACCCTCGGCGCCTGGACCGACACCCTGCTCGCCGGGCTGCTGCCGTTGCCGCGCCTGGTGGTCACCCAGGAGCAGCCGGCGCACTTCGCCGTGCTCGACACCAGCTTCGCCTGGCCGGGCTTCAACCACGGCTACCGGCCCGGCACCCCCGGCTACGAGTACTGGCGGTCGCCGGTCTACGGCATGCACACTCCCGGCGAGGGCATCAAGGCCGGCTGGCACGGCGTCGGCCCTGTCGTCGACCCCGACCACCGTAACTTCGCCGCCGAGCCGGAGCAGCTGCTGGCCCTGCGCCGGTACGCCCGCGAATGGCTGCCCGGCGCCGACCCCGACAGCTTCGCCGAGATCAGCTGCACCTACACGACCACGCCGGATTCGAACTTCGTGCTCGACCGGCGCGGCCCCGTCATCGTGGGCGCCGGCTTCTCCGGCCACGGCTTCAAGTTCACCCCCACCGTCGGTCGCATCCTCGCCGACCTCACGGTCGACATCCCGGCCCCGGCGCTGTTCGCCCTCGGTCGCTAGCCCGCAACGGGGCAGCGAGATGACACTTCGGGCCCCCTGAGGCGCTCGCAATGGACGTCAACTGTCATCTCGCGGAGAGGCGCGCGTGCGGCCTAGAAGCGGCCGCCGCCGCCGCGCCGGCCACGGGTGCCGCTGCCGCCGAAGCTGCCGGGGCGTCCGCCGCCGCCGAAGCCGCCGCCACTGCTGCGCCGGCC
>NZ_PJJP01000027.1 GCF_002929555.1 Cryobacterium sp. N22 | reverse complement strand
GCCGGCCGCGGCGGCGCCGACCAGGGCCGCGCGGCCGCGGGCGCCGGGAGCCGGGCGGGTGCCGCGGGCCACGCCCAGCAGCGTTGGTCCTGCGATGACGATCACGGCGATCGCGGCGGCGACGGCCACCGGCAGTGCGAACACCACCTTCTCCTGCACGAACCACCAGCCGTCAGCGGCGAGCAGGGCGGTGCAGAGCAGCTGTGCGAGCAGGCCCAGCAGGCCGACGCCGACCAGGGCGATCACGAGCCAGGCTCCGCGACGCCGGATCGGCGGCGCCGCGAGCACCGCGGCGGCGATCCACGCCCCGGCGGTGATGATCGCCGCGACCAGGTCGAGAGCAAGCAGGAGCGCCGTCGTCACGGGCGATCACTCCGAGCGTCGGTGCATGAGGTCTCCCTCCGGTGGCGAGGCACGCACACGCCCGTTCCCCATGAACGGGCCATCCGCCGAAAACGCTACTCCGCCCTCGCAGACAGCGCGAGGGCCTCGGCCCGGCGCCGGCACACTTCCGCTTCGGGGCTACTCGCCCTTGAGCTTGAGGGCGCGCTCCTCGCGTTCGATTTCCTCGCGACGGGTGGCGTCCACGAGAAGCTTGGCGTTGATGCCCACCAGCGAGTGGCGGCGGCCGTAGGCGAAGTAGACGATGAAACCGAGCAGCAGCCAGACCCCGAAACGCGCCCAGGTGAGCGTGGTGAGGTTCAGCATCAGCCAGAAGCAGAGCACGGCCGACAGGATCGGCAGGAACGGCGACAGCGGCACCTTGAACGAACGCTTGAGGTCGGGGCGCTTCTTGCGCAGCACCACCACAGCGATGCTCACCAGCACGAAGGCGGAGAGGGTGCCGATGTTGATCATCTCTTCGAGCACGCCCACGTCGGTGAGCCCGGCGATCAGCGCGACCGCCGCGCCGGTGATGATCTGGATGCGCACCGGCGTGCGGCGCTTCTCCGAGGTGACGCTGAGCCAGCGCGGCAGCAGGCCGTCGCGGCTCATGGCGAACAGCACCCGCGAGAGTCCGAGCAGCAGCACCATGATCACCGTGGTGAGGCCGGCCAGGATGCCGATGGAGATGACCTGGGCGGCCCAGCCGGCGCCCACGGCGATGAAGGCGGTGGCCAGGGACGCGTTGGGGTCGTCGGCCAGCACGGTGTACGGCACCATGCCGGTGAGCACGAGGCTGACGCCCACGTAGAGCACGGTGACGATGGCCAGGCCGGCGAAGATGCCGCGCGGCAGGGTCTTCTGCGGGTCCTTGACCTCTTCGGCGCTGGTGGCGACCACGTCGAAGCCGATGAAGGCGAAGAACACCAGGGACGCACCGGCGAGCAGGCCGAAGATGCCGTACTGCGCGGGGGCGGCGCCGGTCATGAAGGAGAACAGCGACTGGGTCCACACGTCGCTGCCGACGCCATCCGTGGTGGGCACGGCCTCGGGGATGAACGGCGTGTAGTTGGCCGGGTTGATGAAGAACGCGCCGACGACGATGACGAAGAGCACGATCGCCACCTTGATGATGGTGAAGACGCTGGCGACGCGGGCGGAGAGCTGGGTGCCGAGCACCAGCAGGGTGGTGAAGATGGCGACGATCACGAACGCGCCCCAGCTCACGTCGAGGCCGACCACGTTGATGGTGGCGGGGATGTCCCAGTTCCACAGTGCGAAGACGTTGCTGAGGTAGATGCCCCAGTACTTGGCGATCACGGCCGCGGCGGTGAGCATCTCCAGGATCAGGTCCCAGCCGATGATCCAGGCGAGAAGTTCGCCGAGGGTGGCGTAGGTGAAGGTGTACGCGGAGCCGGCCACGGGAACCGCGGAGGCGAACTCGGCGTAACACATGATCGCGAGGGCGCAGGTGACCGCGGCGAGCACAAACGCCAGCGTCACGGACGGCCCGGCGTAACTGCCGGCGGCCTTGGCGCCCACCGAGAAGATACCGGCGCCCACGGCGACAGCGACTCCCATGATCATCAGGTCCCAGGTGCCGAGGGTGCGTTTGAGACTGTGCCCCTTTTCCAGGGAATCCTCGATCGATGACTCGATGCTCTTCGTGCGCCAGAGACTCATGGGGGTGTCCATTCCGTGTAAAGCTCAAGTTTAGGGCGACACGTTCACCAGTGGCGGACCAAAAGTCCCAACCGGGCACCGCAGGGGCCGGCAGGCCCGGCCGGGCCGGCCGCGGGTACCGATGCGGGCGCCGGTGCAACCTCAGTGTTTCGTGAGTATCTCTGCGGACGCACCCTCTCGTGGCTACCGTGGAATGGCCGTCCGGTTCTCCCGGCCGGCGAACGCGATCTCGTACACCGACGACAAGGAGTGAACCATGACGACCACCGAGCTTTCCGGCAAGCGCATCGCCTTCCTGCTCACCGACGGCTACGAAGACAGCGAACTGTCCAGCCCCTGGCAGGCCGTGACCGATGCCGGGGCCACCGCCGTGCTGGTGTCCCCCGCAACCGAAAGCGTCACCGGCAAGAAGGGCCATTCGCAATACGTCGACCTGGCCGTCACCGAGGCCAAGGCCGACGACTTCGACGCGCTCGTTCTGCCCGGCGGGGTCGTGAACGCCGATCACCTGCGCATGGACGAGGACGCGGTCTCCTTCACCAGGGACTTCTTCGCCGCGCACAAGCCGGTGTCGGCGATCTGCCACGCCGCCTGGATCCTGATCGAGGCCGGTGTGGCCCGGGGACGCACCCTCACCTCGTATCCGAGCCTGAAGACCGACCTGCTCAACGCCGGCGCCACCTGGGTGGATGAGGAGGTCGTGGTGGACCAGGGCCTGGTCTCCAGCCGCACCCCCGCCGACCTGCCAGCGTTCAACGCCAAGGTGATCGAAGAGGTGCGCGAAGGCACCCACGCGGGGCAGACGCTGTAACTCTCACCCCGGCCGGTCAATCCGCGGGCGGGCGGGTCGACGGCAGCTCGAGCACGGCTTCGGCGGCCTGCTCGAGCGCCCGGCCGTAGGCCGCGCCGTGCCCGGCCGCGTGCACGGCCAGCGGATGCAGCTGGTGCAGCGGCGTGCGCGCCCGCCAGCCCGGCTTGAGCGGCGAGGCCGCCTCGTAGCCGGCGGTGATCTCCTCGAGGTACGGGCAGCCGAACAGCGCGAGCATCGCCAGGTCGGTTTCGCGGTGGCCGCCGTGCGCGGCCGGGTCGATCAGCACGACCCCGTCGGCGGACCACAGCACGTTGCCGGTCCACAGGTCGCCGTGCACCCGGGCGGGCGGGGCCCCGTCGTCGAAGTCGCCGGCCTCGATACGCGCGCAGGCCGCGTGCACGACCTCGGCCTGCCGGGCCGTGATCCCGCCCACGTCCACGGCGATGTCCAGGTACGGCAGCACCCTGTAGCGGGCGTAGAACACTCCCCAGTTGCGCTCGTACGCGGTGGGGAGGCTGCGATTGCCGATGAACAGCGGGCCGCTCCAGTTGTCGGGCGGGGCGCCGAACGCCGAGGCGCCTGCCGAGTGGGTCACCGACAGCTCGGCGCCGAAGGCCCGGGCGGCGGACCGGGTGGGTGGCACCTCGTCGACGGTCTCGAGCACGATGTGGCCGGGCTCGAGGTCGATCACCTGGGCGGTGCGCACTCCCCCGGGTATTGCCAGCCAGACCAGGCCGGCGGCCTCGGCCTCGAAGAAGCCGGAGGGGGCGCCGTGGTGCCGCTTGTCGAAGCCCCGCGGGTCGCCGCCGGGTGAGCTGACGAAGTCGTTCATCCCTCCACTCTTGCCGCTTGCCCGGCCGGCGCTACGGGGAAACCCTCGCGAACTGTGAGAAAAGCACCTTCCCGGGCGTCGGGAAGGTGCTTAGCTCACAGTTCGCGAGCCCCGCTTGTGTCAACGAACTCTTGACAAATGACTGGTGTCAAGGAATCCTTGACACATGAACACGAAAAGGTCCCTGTCCCGCCCGCGCTGGTATGCCGCGGCCGTAGTCGGCGGGGTGGTGGCGATCGCCGCACTCTCCACCGCGGCCATACTCGTCGACCACGACCCGGCCGACTCCGTTTTGGGCTTCCTCACCGGAATGCTCAGCGTTCTGCTGGTCGCCGTCATCCTGTGGACCGAGATCGGACGCCAGAGAGTGGCCCGGCTGCGCGACACTGTGGCGCTCGACAACCTCGAACCGCTGCGTGCCGCGACCGACGCCGACAGCGCGGAACAGCGACGCAAGCAGCGGACGGACGAGCGATGACGGCACCGACACCCGAACATTCACCGGCGTCGCTGACGGCCGCTGAGGCCGCGGCGGTTCGGGATGCCATCGCCGAAGCGGTGCTCGGCACCCCGGCCGGTCTCCGCGCCGACCTCGAGAGCGACCCGGATGCGTACCTCCGTCTTGTCGGTGCCAGCCGCACCGCCGCGGAGGAGACCAGCCGGCTGCTGCGGGACTCGATCAACGGCGCGCGGACCGCCGGGCACAGCTGGGATGCCCTGGGCAGGGTGCTTGGGGTGAGCCGGCAGGCCGCCCAGCAGCGGTTCTCCGCGGCGAGCCAACCAGGCTCCGCCGGCCCGGCCGCGATCGCACACGATGGCGAGCCTGGGCATCCGCGCCGCAAGGTGCTCAGCCCGGTCACCGCGTTCGACGAGATGGCCATCCTGGCGATCGAGGGCCGCCGCGGCTGGCATGTCGTGGATTACGGCACGCTGTACCACGTGCTGGAAGCCTCTGACCGGCAATGGGAGCACCGCCGGCTGCTGTGGACACCGGGAAACGTGGCCAGGCGACACCTCGAGGCAGAGGGCTGGCGCCTGGTGGGCGAGACGACGTTCCCCTGGGGCTATTTCACCCGGGCACTCGACGCGCCGGCCGAGCCGGCCTGACCGCGCGCATCCGGGGACACAAAACGGGCCGCCACCCGAAGGTGACGGCCCGTTTCGAAGAAGATCGCGTTATCAGCGAACCATTCGGCTACTACCTAGCGGCGCAGGCCGAGACGCTCGATGAGCGAGCGGTAGCGGCTGATGTCCACGTCGGACAGGTAGCCGAGCAGACGGCGACGCTGACCAACCAGGAGGAGCAGGCCACGACGCGAGTGGTGGTCGTGCTTGTGCTCTTTGAGGTGCTCCGTGAGGTCGAGAATGCGCTGCGTGAGCATTGCAATCTGGACTTCGGGGGAACCCGTGTCGCCCGGGTGGGTAGCGTACTTTTCGATGATCGCCTTCTTAGCATTAGCTTCGAGTGCCATAGATGGGATCCCCTTTCTCTCACTGCGCGGTGCTCGGGGCAGAATGCCTGAGCTCTCTTTATCCGCGGCCGTTGAACGGCAACCTCAAGATCTTAGCAGAGTTCGGCCGCCCCGTTCGGATCGGGTGCTCCCCCCGGTTGGCGGGCGGGCGTCTCGTGGCGCAGGTTAGTGCTCGTGGCCCAGGATATCTGCGTGCATAAGGTGCGCCACGAGAAACAAGGTGCGCCACGAGACGGATGGTGTGCCACGAGACGAGACACACCGGTGCGTTCGGGCACGGGGTGCGCCGGGTCGGGCCCACACTCGCCGATGATTGAATAGTCCCCCGCGCGGGGCACATGCGCAGCACCAGCAGCAACCGGCGACACGAGGAGCACTTCCGATGGCATCGAACACCGTGGACCAGAGCGCCCAGCCCTCGAGCATCCCGGCCGGCGACATCACCCTCTCGCTCACCGCAACGCCGGTGCTCAGCTACGCCCTGGCGCACAGCCGCATCAACGTGGTCGGCCGGGTGGGCGTCGACAACCGTGGGCCCGCCGTGCGGGAGGCCGTGCTGCGGCTCGAGGTGCTCAGCGCCGGCGACACCCTCGGCACCGCCCGCGACCTGCTTGTGGACCTCGCCGCCGAGCGCACCGCCACCTTCACGGATGTCTCCCTGACCGTCGACCCCGCCGCCATGCTGCTCATCGAGGAGCAGCGGCCGGCCGAGATTCGGGCCAGCCTGCTCATCGACGGCGTCGCCGTGGCGGAGGCCGGCGAGCCCATCCAGTTGCTCGCCGCCCAGCAGTGGATCGCCCAGCCGGTGGACCTGGCGCTGGAGATGCTCTCCGCGCATGTGCTGCCCAATCACCCCGAGATCGCCACGCTACTGGCCGAGGCCGCCGCCGCGCTCGAGGCCCGCACCGGCTCGGCGGCGATGCCCGGCTACCAGTCGGGCCCCGACAGGGTCGACCAGGTGGTCGAGGCGGTGTTCGTGGCCATGCGAGCCCGCGGCATCCGCTACGCCACCCCGCCGGCCAGCTGGTCCGACGACGGCCAGAAGGTGCGCACGCCCGGCGAAGTGCTGGGCACCGCCGCCGACGGCGGCCTGTCCGGCGGCGTGGGCACCTGCCTCGACACCGCCGTCGTGATGGCCGCCGCCCTCGAGCAGGCCGGGCTGCATCCGCTGCTCTGGGTGGTCGCCGGGCACGCGTTCCTCGGCTACTGGCGCGAAGAGGAGACCCTCGGCGCGCCCGCGCTCACCGACGTGGCCGAGGTGATCAACCTCATCGACCTCGACCTGATCCGGCTCGTGGAGACCACCCGGGTCACCGATCATGGTGCCGGCACACCGGTCACCTTCGCGCAGGCCCAGCGCTCCCCCTACCTGGAGTGGCTCGCCGACCTGAGCACCGTGATCGGCGTGGTCGACGTGGTGCAGGCGCGGCGTACCCACATCCTGCCGTTGCCGGCGCGCACCGTGACCGTCGACGGCACCGTGATCGTCACCGAGTACCGGCCGGCGGTCGTCTCGCCCGGTGGCTCCGGCGTGACGGCCGGGACGGATGCCGCCGGCGCCCCGTCCGGCCGGTCCTCGGGCACCCCTGCCCCCATCACCCCGCCCCGGATCACACCGCCCCGAATCACCCAGTGGAAGAACGCCCTGCTCGACCTGAGCCTGCGCAACCGGCTGATCAACTTCACCGAACGCGGCGCCCTCGCCCTCACGGTGCCGGACCAGCACCTGGCCGGCGTCGAAGACCTCGTCACCGGCGGCACCGGGCTAACCCTGCTGCCCGCCGACCGGATGTCGACGACCGACCGGGAGCGCGGCATCCGGTTCGGCCGGGACCTGCCCGTCGACCAGCTTGCGGCGGTGCTCGCCGACAAGAAGGCCGTGTACGCGGACGTCACCGACGCCGCCTACGCCGCCAAGCTGCGGGCGCTGGCCTACAAGGCCCGCACCGTGGTGCAGGAGACCGGCGCCAACAACCTCTACCTGGCCTTCGGCTCGCTGGTCTGGACCGCCAACGACCGGGAACTCCGCAGCCCCCTGGTGCTCGTTCCCGTGGTGCTCGAACCGGCCGGCCGCGGCGGCGACTACAGGGTGCGGCTCGATGAGGCCGGGGCGTCCACGCCCAACTACTGCCTGCTCGAGAAGCTCCGGCAGCTGCACGGCCTCACGATCGACGGCCTGGCGACCCCGGCCGCCGACACAACGGGCGACACGGCCGGCATCGACCTGGCCGCCGCGTTCCGCGCCACCCGCGAGGCGCTGCTGGCGGCCGGGCTGCCGTTCCGGGTGGAGGAGACCCTCGACCTGTCGATCCTGCAGTTCGCCAAGTTCCGGCTCTGGAAGGACCTCGACGAGAACTGGCAGACGCTGGCCGAGAACTCGCTGGTGAGCCACCTCGTGCACACCCCCACCCAGCCGTTCGTCGACCCGGTGGCCCTGCCGGCGCCCGCCGACCTCGACGCCCTCGGCGCCGAGTGCCCGGTGCCCGGCGACTCGTCGCAGCTGGCCGCCGTGGCCGAGGCCATCGCCGAGCGCACCTTCGTGCTCGAGGGCCCACCCGGTACCGGTAAGTCGCAGACCATCACCAACCTGCTCACCCGGGCCGTCTACGAGGGCAAGAAGGTGCTGTTCGTCGCCGAGAAGCGTGCCGCCCTACAGGTGGTGCAGGCCCGGCTGAACGAGGTGGGCATGGGCCCATTCGCCCTCGACCTGCACGACAAGGCCAGCAAACCCGCCGCCGTGCGGGCCCAGATCCGGCAGGCCCTCGAGCACGAGGTGACGGTGGACGGCCAGGGGCTGAAGAACGACCTCGACGTGCTCGGCACCGCCCGGCGCAGCCTGGCCAGGTACACCGACCGGTTGCACGAACAGAACGGCGCCGGCCTGTCGTTCTACTCCGCCCGCACCGCGCAACTCACGGCCGACGACGACGTGCGGGCCCTGCCCGTGCCGGCCGACCTGCCCGCCCGCATCACGACCGACGAGCTCGACGAGCTGCGGCGGATGCTGCGGGACCTGCCCGAGGTGACCGATCCGGCCCGGCCGCGGCCGCAGCATCCGTGGGCGTTCATCACCACGCCGCCCGCCACCCCCCTCGACCTGGCGACCGTGGCCCGCGCCGCGCTGGAGCTGGACGAGGCCCTGGCCGCGCTCCCCCGCGCCGACGAGACGGCCGGGTCTGGCGGGTCTGGCGCCGCCGCGAGCGTCGTGGCCGCGGCGGCGAGTCCCACCGAATTCGTCACGCTGAGCGGTCTCGCCGCCGCGGACCGGGTGCCGCTGGCCACTCTGGACGGCACCCGTTCCCCGGACTGGGCCGCGGCAGCGGCGGCCGCCGAGCAGGCCACCGGCACGTTCGTGCAGGCCGAGCACCCGGCGTTGACCGTGCTCGAACCCGGTGCCCTGCGGCTGGACGCCGCGGCCCTGCACCGGGACGCGCAGGCGGCGGATGTCTCGAGCTTCTTCGGTCGCCGCGGCCGCCGGAAGGCCGTGCTCGCGCGGCTGGCCGCCGAGGTGCGGTCCGGGGCGAAGGTGCCCCTCGGCTCCCTCTCCACCGTCACCGGCCAGCTCGCCGACAGCCAGGCCCAGCTGCATGCCCTGCGCGCCGGGGTGCGAGCCGTCGACGGCGTGACCATCGCGGACGACTGGAACCCCCTCGTCGGCGCCGACCAGGCCCCGCCGGCGCAAACCGGGCACACCGTGCCGACCGGCCAGACCGGCCGTGACGAACTGGCCGCCCGCCTCGCCTGGCTGCGCTGGGCCGGTGGCGTCGTCGCGTCGGAGCACCGCGACCTCAGCGACGAGTTCGTGGCGGCCCTGCGCGGCTACCTCGACGCCACCGCCGAGCCCGATCCGGCGCTCGCCACCGCGCTGAACCGTGCGCTCCTCGCCCTGCAGGCGGTGATGAGGGCCACCGGCGCGGGACCGGCCGCCATCGCCGGGTGGGCCGCGGACGGCGGCCTCGTCGCCGTCTGGTCCCGCGGCCGCGAGGAACGGGACGCCCAGGCACCGGGGCTGCCCACCCTCACCCGGTGGATCGCCCTGCTCGAGCACCTCGAACCGCTGGCGCGGCTCGGGCTCACGGCCGCGCACACGGCGGTGCTCCGCGGCGAGGTCGACGCCGACGACGCCGGCCTGGCGTTCGAGAAGGGTCTCGCCACCGCATCCGTCGCCGAACGCGGACAGGCGACCACCCTGGACCAGTTCGACGCCGCCGCCCAGAACCGTTCGATCACCCGCTTCACCACGTCATCCGGTGCGGTGCGCCGGCACCTGCCCACCTTCATCCCGTACAGCGTGTTACGGCGACGCACCATCGGTGCCGCCCCGGACACCGCGAGTGACACGACAGGGACCCCGGCGCCGGAGACGGCCGCCCGGCTCGGCCTGCTCAAACGGCAGCTGGATCGGCAGCGCGGCGGCATGGGGGTGCGCGAGCTCATGCACGAGTTCGGCGACCTGATCACGGACATCCTGCCGTGCATGCTGATGAGCCCGGAGTCGGTGGCCAGGTTCTTCCCCGCCCAGGCCGGCCTGTTCGACATCGTGGTCTTCGACGAGGCCTCTCAGGTGCGGGTCTCCGATGCGGTCGGCGCCATGGGCCGCGCCCGGTCCGTTGTCGTGGTCGGTGACAGCAAGCAGATGCCGCCCACCTCGTTCGCGGAGTCGACCATCGGTTCCGGCGAGGAGGACGGCGACACCCTCGAGTTCGTGCGCGACGAGGAGTCGATCCTGTCGGAGTGCGTGCAGGCCCAGGTGCCCAGCAAGTGGTTGTCGTGGCACTACCGCAGCCAGGACGAATCGCTGATCGCCTTCAGTAACCGGGCGTACTACCGTGACCGGTTGTCGTCGTTCCCGGCTCCGCACCACGGTGCGGGCACGGTTGCCGGCTCCGAGCCCGGCTCCGGCTCCGCGGGCTACGGCGTGAGCCTCCGCAGGGTCGACGGCCAGTTCCTCCGCAGTGGCACGGGCACGTCGCTGCGCACCAACCCGGTCGAGGCCGAAGCCATCGTGGCCGAGATCCTGGCCCGGTTCGCCGCGGACCCCGAGGACACCCCGTCCATCGGTGTGATCACCTTCAACGTGCAGCAGCGCGCCCTCATCGAGGGCAGCCTCCGCGACAGCGGCGACGAGCGCATCGTGCACGCCCTCGACTCCGACGCTGACGGCCTGTTCGTGAAGAACCTGGAGAACGTGCAGGGCGACGAGCGCGACACCATCCTGTTCTCCACGGCGTTCAGCGCGGATGCCTCCGGCCGGCTGCCGCTGAACTTCGGTCCGCTCAACCTGCCCGGCGGCGAGCGGCGCCTGAACGTAGCCATCACCAGGGCCAGGCGCCAGGTGATCGTGTTCAGCAGCTTCGCGCCCGCCGACCTGCGCGCCGAGGAGACCATCTCGGCCGGGGTGAAGGACCTGCGGGCATACCTGGATCTGGCCGCCGGCGGCTCCGACGGGCTCGCCAGCCCGCTGCGCCAGTCGGGGGCTCTGGACCGGCACCGGGAGGAGATCGCCGAGGACCTGCGTGAGCGTGGTTTCGCGGTGCAGGCGGATGTCGGTCTCTCCGACTTCCGGGTGGACCTCAGCGTGGCCACGGCGGGGGCGCCCGGGCATCCGGTGATGGCCGTGCTGCTCGACGGCCCCACCTGGGCCGCCCGCCGCACGGTCTCGGACCGCGACGGCCTGCCCGTCGAGGTGCTGTCCAGGCTGATGGGCTGGCCGGCGGTGGAGCGGGTGTGGTTGCCCGAGTGGCTCGGCGACCGCGACGCGGTGCTGGACCGTCTCGCCGAGAAGCTCGACGCCCTCGACGCCGCCCGACAGGCGCACGAGGCGGCCGCGCTGGCGTAGCCGGGCCGGCGAGGTCCGGCCGCCCCTCGCGGCACACCTTCGCTCCCGCGGCACGTGTGTGTCCCGCCGGCACGTGTTCCAACGCGGGCCGCCGAGAACAACACGTGCCGCGGGGACCAACACGGGCCACGGCGGCATGCCGCCGTGCCTTCAGGGCACGCGTCAGCGCTCGCGGCGCACCATATGCCTCGCGGCGCAGGTTAGTGCTCGCGGCGCAGGTTAATGGGCCGATTTACCTGCGCCACGAGAAAGTTCCTGCGCCATGAGACGAGGCACAGGCCACGGCACGGCCAAACCGGGCAGCTCAGAGCACGGAGAACCCGGCGGGCAGCGGGGCGCGGCCGGTGGCGGCGCGCAGCAGGGGCGCGGCCAGGCCCTTATGGGCGGCCAGGTCGGCGAGCACGTGCAGGGTCGCGGCGGCGGCGGGCTCCGGCACCGTTTGCTCGGCGGCCGGCACCCCCTGGCTCTGCAGCAGGTCGCTGGTGTGCACGGTGAGTTCCACGGTGCGCGACGGCAGGTACTCGGCGATGCGGATGCGCCCGGCCGGCGTATCGGCGGGCTCTGAACCGTCGAGGGTGGCCACCCGCGCCAGCACCCGGGCGGCGAGCGCCGCAACCGCGACGTCGGGCTGGGCGCCGAGGGTGGCGGCGGTCTCGCGGCCGCGCTGGGCGATCACCTCGGGGGTTCCCGCGGCGAGCGCGCGCTCGAAGTAGGCCGCCGGCGAGGTCACCTCGATGGGGGCGGCGACGCCGGCGGCGTCTTCCTCAGCCGCGAGGTCGAGGTAGGCCTCAACGGTGGAGAGGGCCCGGCTGGTGTGCCCGACGAGGTCGCGCACGCTCCACTCACCCAACCCCAGCTGCGCCCAGACCTCGGGATCACCGGCGGCACGCTCGGCGATGCCGCGTGTCACGGCGACGAACCACCTCGTGGCCGTGTCGAAGGCGTAAAGCGTGTCTGACCAGTCCCTGGGAGTCTCACTCATGCCCACAGAGTAGCGGCACCGCGTGCGCTCGTGCGGAACGGCGCCGGAAGCCGGGCCCGCACCCGGGCCCGGCCCACTACCGAGCGCGGCTAGAACACTCGCGCCGCGATCTCGGCCGGCGCCGCCAGCAGTGCTTCGATCTCGTCGTCGAGCCGCACCAGGGTGAGCGACGCCCCCGCCATGTCGAGCGAGGTGCAGTATTCGCCCACGTAGCTGCGTCCCACCGTGATGCCCAGCTCGGTGAGCCGCTCGTGTGCCCGCCCGAACAGGATGTAGAGCTCGCTGATCGGGGTGCCGCCGAGCCCGTTGATCATCAGAGCCACCCTGTCGCCGGCCGCATAGGGCAGGTCCTTCACGACGGCATCCAGCATCTCGTCGGTCATCTCGTTCGCCGTGGTGAGCTTCGCCCGGCGCCGTCCGGGCTCGCCGTGGATGCCCACACCCACCTCGATCTCGTCGTCGCCGAGTTCGAACAGCGGTGAGCCCTTCGCCGGCGGGGTGCAGGAGGTGAGGGCGATCCCCATGGTGCGGGTGACGCTGTCGACCTTCTCCCCGATCCGTACCAGCTCGTCCAGGTCCGCGCCCTGCTCGGCGGCGGCGCCGACGGCCTTCATCACGAAGAAGTTGCCCGCCACCCCGCGCCGGCCCACCGTGTAGGTGGAGTCCTGCACGGCGACGTCATCGTCGATGAACAGGGTCTTCACCTTCACTCCGTCGGCGGCGCTGAGCTCCTGCGCCATCTCGAAGGCCATCCGGTCGCCGGTGTAGTTGTTCACCAGCAGCAGCACGCCCTTGGGCGAGGCCAGCAGCTTGGTGGTCTCGTACACGTAGTCCATGGGCGGTGCGGAGAACACGTCGCCGGGGCAGGCCGCGTCGAGCATGCCCCTGCCGACCGTCATCACGTGCGCCGGTTCGTGCCCGGAGCCCGAGCCCTGGATGATCGACACCCGGTCGGGGTTGGGGCTGTCGGCGCGCATGATCAGGTTGTACGCGGGCACGTACCTGAGGGTGTCGGGGTTGGCCAGCGCGATGCCCTTGAGCATCTCCGGGACGTACTGCTTCGGATCATTGACGAATTTCTTCATGGCTCCCTCTCTGGTCGGTGCTCGGTCGGTCGTGCGCTCGGTCGGTCGTGTGCTCGGTCGGTGCGTGTGCCGTGCGGGTGCGTGTGCGGTGCGGGCGAGGCTCAGTCGGTGTGGCTGGATGGCCGTTCGGCGTCGTTCTGGGTGCCGGCGGATGAGCCCACCCGGGCATCCCACTCGGCGCTCAGCCGCTCCAGGATCACGGCCACCGCCACCGCGCCGGGGTCCGGTGAGCCGATGCTGCGCTCCCCTGTGTAGCTGGCCCGGCCGCGTCGGGCCTGCATCATGGCGGTCTGGTCGGAGGCCTGCCGGGCGACCGCGGCCATGCGGTGCAGGGTGGCGGGCGCGTCGGTGCCGGCCGCGACCTCCTCCTCGAGGGCATCCGTCATCGGTACCAGGGCGTCGAGCAGGGTTTTGTCGCCCACGTCGGAATTGCCGCGCGACTTGATGCCGTCGATCGCGCTGCGCAGCATCGCGACGGCGTCGCTGCCGCGCACCGTGTCGGAACCCTTGACCGCGATGGACGCCCGCAGGAACGCGGTGCCCCAGAGCGGTCCCGAGGTGCCGCCGATCCGCCCGGAGATGACCATGCCCACCTTCTGCAGGAACGCGCTCGGGCTGCTGCGATCGTAGTCGTCCCAGTCGGCGAGGACGATTTCGAAGCCCCTGGCAAGCGAGTAGCCGAAGTCACCGTCGCCGACGACGGCGTCGAGGTCGCCGAACTCCTTCTCGTTGTCGACCGCCGTTTGGGCGATGCTGTGCACGACGAATTCGGTGTCGGCCAGGCTGGTCATGGGGTCCCGCTTCCTGTTCTGGTGAGGATCGTGAGGAGGTCTGCCAGCCGCACATACGGGCCGGGGTGGATGCCGGCCGGGTCGGCCAGGATCTCGGCGGCGGGTCCGGTGGGGTCGCCGAGGGACGAGACCACGAGGGCTGCCCCGTCGAAATCCTCGGCGGCCGTGTAGCTGCTCACGGTCACGACTGTCGCGAGCCCGGCGGCGAGCGCGGCCCGCAGCCCGTTCTCGCTGTCCTCGATCACCAGGGCCTCGCTCGTGTCGAGCCCCAGCTCGCGCAGGGCGTACAGGTAGATGTCGGGGGCGGGTTTCTTCGCCGGCACGATGTCGCCGGCGAACACCTGGAACCCGGCGGCGAGTTCGGGCCCCACCGCGTGGGTGAGCACGGCCCGCACCGACGCCTCGGCCGAGGTCGAGGCCACGGCGAGGGTCCAGCCGGCCGCGGTGGCCTCCTCGGTGAGACGGCGGATACCGGGGCGGGCCGGCAGCACCCCCGCGGCCACGCGTTCGGTGTAGATCGCGGTCTTGCGGCGGTGCCAGGCCAGGATGGCCTCGTCCCAGGCCGCCGGGTCCTCGGGCAGGCCCAACGCGCGGGCCACGTCCGGGGTGAGGATGCTCCGCATCCGTTCCTTGCCGCCGCCGATCTTCACCTTCTCGGCGTAGTCGGCGTCACTCCAGTGCACGGGCACCCCGAACTCGTCGAAGGTCTGGTTGAACGCCGGCAGGTGGCCGTCCCGTTCGGTGTCGGCGAGCACCCCGTCGCAATCGAAGATCAGTGCCGGCATCTCAGGCCTTCCCCGCGCTGCCGAACTGTTCGGCCAGTCCCCGGGTGAGGTTGACGATGTCGGTGCGCACCTTCGCGAACAGCGACGGTGGGTCCCACTTGTCGCGGGCCTGGGCATCCGTGAGGAAGGAGAGGTTGGATTTCATGTAGGTGATCTTCAGCGCCGTGGAGATGTTCACCTTGGCGCAGCCCCGAGCGATGAGGTCGGTGAATTGGGCGTCGGTCATGCCGCTGCCGCCGTGCAGGGCGATCGGGATCGGGTGGGCGGCGACGAGGTCGCTCACCCGTTGGAAGTCGAGCACAGGTTCCCTCTTGTACACCCCGTGCGCGTTGCCGATCGCCGGCGCGAATACGTCCACGCCGGTGGCTTCGAGAAACCTGAGCGACACCGCAAGGCTCTGCCTGGCCGCTTCGGTGTCGCTGCCCACACCGTCTTCGACGCCGGTGATCGATTCGATCTCGCCCTCCACGTGAGCGCCGAACGTGCGGGCCTGCCGCACCACCTCGATGGTCTGGCGTTGGTTCTCCTCCACAGGCAGGGTGGATGCGTCGAACAACACCGAGTTCCAGCCGCGTTCGAGGCACTCGGTGATCACATCCCGGTCCGGGCAGTGGTCCAGGTGCAGCGCCACCGGCACCTCGATGCCGGCGGTCATCGACGACCACATGGCGAAGAGCACGTCGGATCCGATCGATTTGACGGTCTTCACCGAGGTTTGCACGATCACCGGTGAGCGGGCTTCGACAGCCCCGGCCAGCACCGCCTCCATCGTGAGGTCGTTCACGATGTTGATCGCGGGAACGCCGTATTTCTCGGCGAACGCACGATCGACGATCTCCTTGAGAGTGCTCACGGCCATGTGCGCCTCGCTTCCTCGCGTGTTGTTGGGGATAGTAGGCGTCACCGCACCAACGGGCAATGGCGGGCGTGGCTGGATGCTGCGACCCTCCTCCCGCCGCGCAAGCCTCCCGCGGCGGCGCGCGGCTGCGCATAATTGTCGCTATGGACCCCGTCAGCACCATCGTCTGGATTGTCGTGTTCGTCGTGGTCACCGTCACGGTGACCGGCTTCTCCCGGCGGATCGGCTGGTCGGCGCCGTTCGTTCTTGTGGTGGTCGGGGCGGCCGCATCGTTCCTGCCGTCGGTGCCGCACATCGAGCTCGAGCCGGAACTGGTGCTCTACGGGCTGTTGCCTCCGTTGTTGTTCGCGGCGGCCATCCGCACGTCGATCGTGGACGTGCGGGCCCGGCGGGACGGCATCCTGCTGCTGTCGGTGGGCCTGGTGGCGTTCACCGTCGTGACGGTGGGGTTGACCGCGTGGTTGGTGGTGCCGGCGATCTCGCTGGCCGCCGCGTTCGCATTCGGCGCTGTCGTCGCACCGACGGATGCCGTGGCGATCACGGCCATCGCCGGACGGCTGGGCCTGCCGCGGCGGGTGGTGACGGTGCTCGAGGGTGAGAGCCTGCTCAACGACGCGACCGCGCTGGTGGCCCTCAACGCGGCGATCGCGGCGATCCTCAGCACGGTGAGCCCGCTCTCGGTGACCGGCGACTTCGTCGTCGCGGTCGTCGGCGGGGTGGGGGTCGGGCTCGCCGTGGGTTACGTGCTGGCCATGATCCGCCGGCAGTTGCACGCGCCGGTGCTCGACACGAGCCTGTCGCTGGTGACGCCGTACCTGGCGTTCATCCTCGGCGAGCTGGTGCACGGCTCCGGGGTGCTGGCGGTGGTGATCGCCGGCCTGTTCCTGGGTTACCGCGCGCCGGTGATCCAGTCGGCGGAGGCCCGCATCGCCGAGTCGATCAACTGGCGCACCATCCAGTTCCTGCTGGAGAACGCCGTGTTCCTGTTCATCGGGCTCAACCTGGAGTCGATTCTTGAGGGTGTCAGGCTCACCGGCACGGGGTTCTGGGCCACGGTGTGGATCTCCCTGGTGATCCTCGCCGCCCTGCTCGCGTCGCGCTTCGTGTGGATGGCCATCACGACGTCGATCTATCGGTACGGTCCGCGGCGACTGCGGGAGCGCGGCTGGAGCTGGCGCACCGGGGTGGCCGTGTCGTTCGCGGGGATGCGGGGGGTGGTCACCCTCGCCGCCGTCTTCCTGCTGCCGCCCGAAACGCCCCAGCGGGAGCTGCTGCAGCTGCTGGCCTTCGTGGTGGTGGTCGGCACGCTGTTGCAGGGGCTGGCGCTGCCGTGGATCATCCGCCGGTTGCGCCTGCCGCCGCCGGACCGGAGCCAGGAGCGGGTCGAGGCGCAGATGCTCCTGGCCGAGGCGCAGACCGCCGGACTGGCCCGGCTGGACGCCGAGGTGACCGACGCCGACGAGGACCGCGTGATCGGCCGGTTGCGCACCAATGCCCGGTTCCTCGCCAACGCGCTGGACAACCCCGCTCCGGACGACGCGGAGCCGCTGCCCGCCGCGTACAACCGGCTACGGCGCGCCATGATCGAGGCCGAGCGCGCGGCGGTGCTGGCCGCGCGGGTGGAGGGCCGCTACCAGGAGCCGGCCATCCGCTCTGCACTGGCCTTCATCGATGTGGAGGAGTCCGCGCTGAAGGCCGGGTCGCCCAAGCACCACGACGGTTGAGGCTGCCCGGGGGTGCTAGGCGAGCTTGGGTGGCCCGGTGAGCTGCGGCGGGGCGTTCCAGGTCTTGACGATGGCCCAGCCGACGGCGGCGATGGGCACGGCGAGAACCGCACCGATGATGCCGGCCACGATGGTGCCGGCGGTCAGGGCGACGAGGATCACCAGAGGGTGCAGCTTGAGCGACTGGGCCATCACGACGGGCTGCAGGAAGTTGCCCTCGAGCTGGTTGACCACGATCACGATGCCCACGACGATCAGGGCGGTGATCCAGTCGGTCGCGACCAGCGCCACGAGGGCGGCAAGGATGCCGGCCACCGTCGCACCGATCAGCGGGATGAACGCTGTGAGGAAGACGATGACCGCCAGCGGCAGCGCCAGCGGCACTCCCAGGATGGCGAGGCCGATGCCGATCGCGGCGGCGTCCACGAAGGCGATGACCGCGGTGCCGCGCACATAGCCGCCGAGCACCCGCACCGAGGTGGCGCCGATGCGGCGACCGCGCTGCAGGCGCTCGCCGCGGAACGGGCGCAGGAAGAACTTCCAGATGACGTCGCCGTCCTTGAGGAAGAAGAACAGGATCACGACAATGAGCACTGCGCCGGTGATGATCTCGGTGGCCACCGACACACCCGCGAGGGCGCCGGAGCCGAACTGGCTGCTGGTGAGGAAGTCGATGCCGGCGTTGCGGGCATCCTCGATCTGGGCGGCGTCGATGGCCAGAGGGCCCTCGGTGAGGTAGGTGGACAACTGGTCGATACCGTCGGAGGCGCTCGTCGCGAGCTCACTCCACTGGTTCTCGACGGCGACGACGATCATGGTCACGATGCCGCCGAACACGATGATTGCGGTCAGCAGGGTGATCCAGGTGGCAAGGAGCGGCGACAGTCCGCGGCGGCGTAGCCATCCGACCACCGGGCTCAACGCCGACGCCAGGATGATCGCGATCAGCAGCGGGATCACCACGAGCTTCACCTGCACGAGGACGAAGATGATCACCGCGACCAGCGCGAGGGCGAGCAGGATCTGCGCACTGCGCAGGCCGAGCCAGCCCAGCTTGTCGGTCAGCAGGGTGCGCAACGTCGTCGGACCGTCGGTTCGGGGCTCGGCCTTGCGGGCGCCGGTGTTGTCGGGAATTCGCATGTGACCACCCTAAACAAGGTTCCGCGACCTGGCTCGATAAACGCGCGAGTTCGTGCACAGCCTCAGGCGAATTTTTGGGGTTCGACACCCACACGATACACACGTTTTCGTGCACCGACACCCTTGAAATTCCCAGTGTGGTGGAGTGCCATGGAGGGTGTTCCAGCGCCTTGACGTTGCTGAGAGCGAACCACCGAGAAACACCACTGACGATGCCGTGCGCCACAAGCGCGAACCGACCGGTTCAGGCGTCACGACAGGTATCAAGGAGGATACAAATAATGGCAGGAAACAGAGCAGTTGCTTACGAAGGTCCGGGCAAGGTCGACGTTATCGACATCGACTACCCCACCTTCGAGCTGAAGGACGGACCCGGCGTCAACCCGGCGAACATCGGCCGCCAGGTTCAGCACGGCGTCATCCTGAGAACCATCACCACCAATATCTGTGGCTCCGACCAGCACATGGTGCGCGGACGCACGACGGCGCCGACAGGCCTGGTCCTCGGCCACGAAATCACCGGCGAGGTGGTCGAAGTCGGCCGCGACGTCGAGTTCATCAAGGTCGGCGACATCGTGTCCGTCCCGTTCAACATCTCCTGCGGTCGCTGTCGCAACTGCAAGGAACGCAAGACCGGTGTCTGCCTGAACGTGAACCCGGACCGCCCGGGTAGCGCGTACGGGTACGTCGACATGGGTGGCTGGGTCGGCGGGCAGTCGCAGTACGTGCTCGTGCCGTACGCGGACTGGAACCTGCTGAAGTTCCCCGACCGGGAGCAGGCGCTGGAGAAGATCCTCGACCTCACCATGCTGTCGGACATCTTCCCGACCGGATTCCACGGTGCCTTCACCGCCGGCATCGGCGTGGGCTCGACGGCCTACATTGCCGGCGCTGGACCGGTGGGACTCGCCGCGGCCGTCTCGGCGCAGCTGCTGGGTGCCGCGGTGGTGATTGTGGGCGACCTCAACCCCGAGCGCCTCGCGCAGGCCCGCAGCTTCGGCTGTGAGACCGTGGACCTCACCAAGGGTGAGCCGCAGGATCAGATCGAACAGATCCTGGGTGTGCCCGAAGTGGATGCGGCGGTGGACGCCGTCGGATTCGAGGCGCACGGCCACGGTAAGGATGCCGGAACTGAAAAGCCGGCAACCGTGCTGAACTCGCTGATGAGCATCACTGCGGCCGGCGGTGCGCTCGGCATTCCGGGGCTCTACGTCACCGGTGACCCGGGAGCCGCGACAGAAGCAGCCAAGGTGGGTTCGTTGTCGCTGAGCCTCGGTACCGGCTGGGCGAAGTCGCTGTCGTTCACCACCGGACAGTGCCCGGTGATGAAGTACAACCGTCAGCTGATGATGGCGATCCTGCACGACCGGGTGCAGATCGCCAAGGCCGTGCACGCACAGCCGATCAGCCTCGAGGATGCCCCGCGCGGGTACGCCGAGTTCGATGCGGGTGCGGCGACGAAGTACGTGCTCAACCCGAACGGCTACCTCAAGGACTGAGTGAATTCAGACCTGGCTGGCCTGTAGGCAGCAACCGGGATCGGGCGGCATCATGCGGCCCGGTCCCGGTTTGTTGCGCCGGGCGCGGGTAGCCTGATCTGGTCGCCTACTCGCGGCTCCGAGTGCAAGGACCGACCCCGATGCCCCGCTATGACATCCCCTCCACGCCATCCGAGGCTGAACGGACGGGCGGCTCCGGCCTGCGCTGGGACGCGATCATCGTCGCCGGCGGCAAGGCCAGGCGGCTGGGCGGCATCGACAAGACCGCCCTGGTCTGGCGGGGCCGCAGCCTGCTCGACGGAGTGTTGGCCGCGACCGCCGGCTCCCAGCGCACCTGCGTGGTCGGATCCGACGCGATCCTCCCCGCAGACGTGTTACGCGCGGTCGAACAGCCGCGCTGGGGCGGCCCTGCCGCGGCGATGGTGGCCGGCCTCGACGCCCTGGCCCGCGAATCCGGGGACGTCCCCACGGGCACAGGTTCTGCGGGCGCGGACTGGATCGTGGTGCTCGCCGGCGACCTGGTGCGAGCGGACGACGCCGTGCCGTTCCTGCTGACCGAACTCGACAGGCTCTTGACCGACTCACAGGCCGGCGCCGCACAGGCCGGCGCCGCGACGCACGGAACCATCGACGGCCTGATCAGCGTGGATGCCGGTGGCCGGCGTCAGCCGCTGCTCGCCGTCTACCGGCGTGCGGCTCTGGTTTCCTCCGCGCTGCTGCGTCCGGCGGACAACCTCTCGGTGATGAGCCTGATCGGCCCCCTCGACCTCGTGGAACTGCGCCTTCCCGACGCCCTGGGCGACGACGTGGACACCCCGGCTGACGCGGCGAAGCTCGGCATTCTCCTTCCCACTGCGGCCGCACCGCTGGGGACCCCGCAGCACGAGCGGTGACTGGCTAGCCTTGACTCAGACGACACTGTCGTCGACGATCCTCGAGGAGTCGCTATGCCCATGATCCACACCGGCCGATCGGTCCGATCCGGTTCAGGCGGCATCGGCGACGTGGTCCGCTGCGGGGTCCTCTGATGGAGTGGTTGGAGGCAAGAGCCACGGTGTACCGGGTCGGCGCTGAGATGCCCCGCGCTACCGAGATCGTGCCGCTCTCGGACGCCGTCGGACGCACCCTTGCCGGCGCGGTGCACTCGCTGACCGCTCTGCCGAGCTTCGCGTCCTCGGCCATGGACGGTTGGGCCGTCAGCGGCGATGAGCCGTGGGTGCTCGGCGAACCGATCCTGGCGGGCGACTCCCCGACGACGGCGATCCTCGCGCCGGGGACCGCGCGGCCCATCGCCACCGGCGCCTGCGTGCCCGCCGGCACCCACGGCATCCTGCGCTCGGAGAACGGTGAGCTCGTGTCGGGGTCTGCGGCCGGCACCGTGCCAACGCTCATCCGCTCGGCGCACACCGGTGCGCACGAGCCGGCACCCGGCGAGCACGTGCGCGCCCGCGGCGAGGAGTGCGGACTCGACGAACGGATGCTCGAGCCCGGCTGCCTACTCACTGTTCCCAGGGTCGCGCTGGCGGCGGTGACGGGCCACGACACCCTCACCGTCACGGCACCGCCGACCGTGGAGCTGGTGCTGCTCGGCACCGAGGTCATCGAGTCCGGCATCCCCGGCCCGGGGCAGGTGCGTGACGCGTACTCCCCCGAGTTTCCTGCCCTGCTCAGCGGACTGGGTGTGCGGCTGAGTGCACTGCGGCGGCTGCCCGACGACCTCGATCAGACCATCGACGCCATCCGGTCGAGCACCGCCGCGCTGGTGATCAGCACCGGTGGCAGTGCCCGCGGCCCGGCCGACCACGTGCGCGCGGCGCTCAGCGCGCTCGGCGCCACCGTGCTCATCGATGGCGTGCGGATGCGCCCCGGCCACCCCGTGATGCTCGCCCGGCTGGCTGACGGCCGCCTGATGCTCTGCCTGCCCGGCAATCCGCTGGCCGCGATGCTCGTGTTGGCCAGCCTGGGCATGCCACTGATCGACGGGATGCTCGGCCGCCCGCTGAGGCCGCTGGGCCGGGTGGCCCTCGCTCACGACGTCGCCAACCTCAGCGGGTCGACCCGGTTGGTGGCGTACCGGCTCACGGACGAGGGCGCCGTGCCCACCGCACGGCAGGGTTCCGGCATGTTGCGCGGGCTCGCCGAGGCCGACGGTGTGGCCGTGGTGCCGGCCGGCGGGGCGTGCTCCCCCGAGCCCGTCGCCACGATTCCGCTGCCCTGGTAGCCGGTGTGCCACACCCTGTCGGTGACCGGGTCGGCGTGCTAAACCGAAAGGGATCGACAGAGACCGAGGCCGTGGGTCCGCTGCGTGAACTTCAGATTCCCTGTCGACATATTCGGGAGAGAAGACAGACATGGCGACCTTCACAATCGGCTACTTCGTTGGCAGCCTGAGCAGTACCTCCATCAACCGCACCCTGTCCACGGCGCTGATCGCTCTCGCCCCCGAGGAACTCGAATTCACCGAGATCCCGATCAGGAACCTGCCGCTGTACAACCCGGACTTCGACGCGGACTTCCCGCCGGCCGGCCGAACCCTCAAGGCGGCCATCGACTCCTCGGACGGAATCCTCTTCGTCTCCCCGGAATACAATCGCTCGATCCCCGGCGCTTTGAAGAACGCGATCGACTGGGGATCCCGGCCGTGGGGAACCAACTCCTTCGCACGCAAGCCCACCGGCATCATCGGCGCGTCTCCGGGCGGCATCGGCACCGCCGTCATGCAGTCGTCGATGCGCAGCGTCCTGAGCTTCCTCGATGCACCTCAGCTCAACTCGCCCGAGGCGTACATCAGCTTTGACGCTGCCGCGTACGGGCCCAACGGCGAAGTCACCGATGAGGCCACCCGGACATTCCTCCGACACTACATGGAGGAGTATTCGGCATTTGTGCAACGGGTGCTCACCGCGAACGCACCTGGACACATCGGTGACGAGGACCCCAGCTCCAGAAAGTGACGCAGACGGTCCCGGGGCATCCCGATTGATTGCCGCGCCGCCGGTGTGGTGCTATTCCTGAAGCGCACGTTCCCTGCTGCACCCGGCCAGAAGGAGACCCATGAACGCCCCCGAAAACGACACCGGCCGGCTGGACGACCTGAGTCGACGTCTGACCCAGGCGCTGCAAATTCTGGACCTGGAGGTCGACTACCCGTTGCTGCTCGGCCTGGCCGCCGAGACCAGCCGCGCCGTGGGCCCTGACGGCGGACCGATCAGCACCTTCTTGGTGGGATACGCGGCCGGCATGACGAGCACCTCGGGCAAACCGGCCACCACCGACGCCATTGAGCGCGCCGTCGGGGTAGCCAGGCAGGCCACCCGGAAAACCGGTGACGGTGGCATCGACGACGGGTGGGCGAACACCGCCCAATAGCCGTCGGTGTAGGCGCCGGCTCCTAGGTCAGCACCGCCTCAACGGTGCGCGCTGGCTCCAACCGCACGATCACCGCTTTCGAGACCGGCGTATTGCTGCCCTCCGCGACATGGTCGAGAGGCACGAGCACGTTCGCCTCCGGGTAGTACGCCGCCGCACAGCCCCGCGCGGTGGGGTACGACACGGCCCGGAACCCGCGCAGCACCCGCTCGACACCGTCGTCGTACACGCCATGAACATCCACCAGTTGCTCGTCGGCGAGGCCGAGCTCGACGAGGTCGTTGGGGTTGACGAACACCACGTGCCGGCCCTTCTTGATGCCGCGATACCGATCGTCGTGCCCGTAGATGGTGGTGTTGAACTGGTCGTGTGAACGCACGCTCTGCAGAATCAGGGTGCCGTCGGGCCGGTCCAGGTACTCGAGGTCGTTGACGGTGAGCATGGCCTTGCCGGTGGGGGTGGGGAAAGTGCGGGAGTCGCGCGGCCCGTTCGGCAGCAGGAAACCGCCATCCTGCCGGATCTTGGCGTTGTAGTCGTCGCAGCCGGCGACGACGTGGGAGATGTGTTCGCGGATCAGGTCGTAGTCTCGCTCGAATCCGACCCAGTCCACCGCCACCTTCGTGCCCAGCACAGCCCGGGCAAGGCGACTCACGATGGCGACCTCCGACAGCAGGTTCGGTGCGACCGGGCGCACCTTGCCCCAGGACGGATGCACCGCGCAGACCGTGTCCTCCACCGACACGAACTGCTCACCGGTGGCCTGCCGGTCGATCTCGGTGCGCCCCATGGTCGGCAGGATCAGCGCCTCGTCGCCGACCACGGCATGCGACCGGTTGAGCTTGGTGGAGACCTGCACAGTCATCTCGGCACCGTGCATCGCGGCCTCGGCGGCCTGGGTGTCGCTGATCGCGCCGACCAGGTTGCCGCCGAGGGCCATGAAGACCTTGATCTGACCGTCCCGCAGTCCCCTGATGGTCTCGACCGAGTCCATTCCGTGTTTCCGTGGCGGGTCGAAGCCGAACTCCCGTTCGAGGGCGTCGAGGAACGCCGGCGGCATCTGCTCCCAGATGCCCATGGTGCGGTCGCCCTGCACGTTGCTGTGCCCGCGGATCGGCGAGGCGCCCGCGCCGGGCTTGCCGATGTTGCCCCGAAGTAGCAGCAGGTTGATGATCTCCTTGATCGTTGCGACACCCTTCTTGTGCTGGGTGAGACCCATCGCCCAGGTGATGATCACCTTCTCGGCCCGAAGATACCGGGCGGTGAGCTCGTCGATGTCGGCGACTTGCAGGCCCGTGGCGTCGAGCACGGCCGCCTCGTCCACCTGGGCGAGGTGCGCGGTGAGTTCCTCCAGCCCCTGGCAGTGTTCGCGCAGGAACTCGTGGTCGAGCACCGTGCCGGGGTTCGCGGCCTCCGCGGCGAGCACGCGCTTGGACACCGCCTGCAACAGGGCCATGTCGCCGCCGAGGCGCACCTGCACGAATTGGTCGGCCATTTCGGTGCCGTGCCCGATGATGCCCTTCACCTTCTGCGGGTTCTTGTACCGTCTGAGTCCGGCCTCCGGCATCGGATTGACCGCGACGATCTCGGCGCCGTTCTCCTTCGCTTCCTCCAGGGCGGTCAGCATCCGGGGGTGGTTCGTGCCCGGATTCTGCCCCATCACGATGATCAAATCGGCCTTGCCGAAGTCGTCGTAGGTGATGGTGGCCTTGCCGATGCCGATGGTTTGACCCATCGCCCAGCCGGACGACTCGTGGCACATATTGGAGCAGTCGGGCAGGTTGTTGGTGCCGAAGGCGCGCACGAACAGTTGGTAGGCGAACGCGGCCTCGTTCGAGGTGCGGCCGCTGGTGTAGAACGCGGCCTGGTCGGGTGAGTCCAGTGCGTTGAGCTTGCCGGCGAGCAGCCGGAATGCCTCCGGCCAGCTCACCGGCCGGTAGTGGTCGTCACCGGCGGCCTTGTAGACCGGTTCGGTCAGCCGGCCCTGCATGCCCAGCCAGTATTCCGAGCGGTCAAGCAGGTCACTGACCGGATGCTCGGCCCAGAATTCCGAGCCGATGGTGACGGGCGTGGCCTCCCAGGTGACGGCCTTGGCGCCGTTCTCGCAGAACTCGAAGGTCTTCCGGTGGGTGGGGTCGGGCCAGGCGCAGCTCATGCAGTCGAAGCCGTCCCGTTGGTTCATCGCCAGCAGGGTCTTGCGGCTGCGGCTGACACCCATCCGTTCGAGCGCCGGGATGGTGGAGTGCAGCACCCCGGGCACGCCCGCCACCCAGGACTTGGGCGAACCGACCTCGAGGGTGGACTCCCCCGCTTCGTCGGCGTCGTCGAGATGGACCGGGCTCTTCTCGCGCGCCGCACCGGTCTCTTGCGGAGGGTTGGTGGTCACTTTCTTGGGCGTCATGCTGAGCATCCCTTTCGCCGGCCGGGATCAGCCGGCGCTTCGCGCCGTGGCCCGGAAAACACTGGAGTTATCCCCTCAGGGCTATCAGCATCGCCGGCGGATGGCAAGGGTGCAGCGGGCTCACACAGCGACCTCAGACCACGGTCTGCGCGGCGAAACGCTCGAGAACCTCCCCGATGCGGCCCTTGCAGCCGCCGCAGCCAGTGCCGGCGCGGGTGGCCGTGCCGATGCAGGCCACGGTGTCGTTGCCGGCCTGCGCCGAGGTGGTGATCGCCGCCACGGTGACACCGTTGCACCAGCAGACCGTGGACTCCGGCGCGAAGGCGTCGCCCGCGGTGGCCGGGTCGTAGTCGGGGCCGTCGAACCGCAGCAGCACCGACCGGTCGGCTGGCAGCTCGCTGCCGCGCTCGAACAGCAGGGTGAGTTCGGCACCGGTGCGGGGCATGCCCACGCAGACGAAGCCGGTGAGGATGCCGCCGCGGGTGACCATCTTCACGTAGCGGCCGTGCTCGGGGTCGGCCCACTGAGCCACGACCAGCGGTGCCGGGTCACCGGATGCGCACCCGTGCGCGTGTGCCGAATCGTCAAGATCGAACGGGTCGGCCGAGGTGTCGCCGGCGGCGACCACGTCGATACCCTCGGCCTTGAGCATCACGACGGATGCGCCGGGCTCGGCAGAGAGCACCGGCGCTGACTCCGCTGCCGCGGGCACGGCGCCCCGGGCAGCCGTGCCGGCGGTGATCTCGGCGGTGAACCGGGCCGCGAGGCTGTCGGCCTGCCGCCAGCCCGGTCCGATCAGGCCGGACGGCCCGCCCGCCGGTGCCATCCGGGCCCCGTTCCAGGCGGCCCCGAGGTCGGCGTCGGCGGGACGGGCGGCCACGTGCGCGCAGTCCCCGATGGCGTGGATGGACGCATCCGCCCAGCTCCGCAGCGACTCGTCGACCAGGACGCCGGTGGACACGGGCAGCCCGGCCAGGTGGGCGAGTTCGGTGCGGGCACCCACACCGCAGGACAGCAGCAGCAGGTCGCCGTTGATCTGCTTGCCGTCGGCGCAGAGAAGCGCCTCGAAGCGTTCCACGCCGTCGTCATCGTGGTGGAACAGGACGCTCTCGGCCCTGGCGTGGTTGACCATGGTGACCCCGGCCTGCCGGGCACTCCTGGTGAGCACCGAGCCTCCGCCGCGGTCGAGGTTGCGGTTCATCGGGATCTCCCCGTGATAGACCACGCACACCTCGGCGCCGGCCGCCGCCGCGGCGAGCGCGATCTCCATGCCGAGAACCCCGGCGCCGAGCACCACGATGCGCCGGCCGGCCTGCACGGCGGCCAACACCGTGGCGGCGTCGGCGAGGTCGCGCAGCGCGCTGACCCCGCGGGGCAACGGAGCGGCGGCCCAATCCAGAGCAGCGGCGCCGAGGCCGCCGGCATCCGCACCGGGCTTCATCAGGCCGCGCCGCACCCGCTTGACGCCGTCGAGGGTGGGCACATTGGCGCGAGCTCCGGTGGCCAGCACCAGCCTGTCGTACGGCACCGAGCTGCCGTCGCCGAGCGAGACGGTGCGGATGGTGCGGTTCACCGAGGTCACGGTGGTGCCGGTGAGGATGCGCGCGCCGGCCGCCCGGGCCCGGCTGCCGTCGGTGAGGTCGAGGGTGTCACGGTCGGTGCGCCCCACCGCGTAGTCGGCCAGGAGCACCCGGTTGTAGGCGTGCACCTCTTCGGCCCCGACGACGGTGAGCTCGGCCAGGCCGGCCTCGACCAGCGGTAGGAGCTCGTCGACGAACCGGGCCCCGACCGGCCCGTAGCCCACGACGACGATGCGTTCGGGGGCGGCCCGGTTGGCGGAGCCGGGCAGGTCTGCAGAAGTGTGGTCAGGCATCCGCCATCACCCTCTCGTGGTCGGGAGCCGAACGGCCGGGCGGTTCGATCGCCCGCACCCGCACGGCGGTGCGTTTGAACTCGGGCATGCCGGAGATCGGGTCGGTGGCGCCGGCCGTGAGCAGGTTCGCCCGCTGGTCGGCGGGAAAGTGGAAGGGCAGGAACACCGTGTCCGGCCGGATGTCGGTGCTTACAAGCGCGCGGCACCGCACGATGCCCCGGTCATTGGCCAGTTCGACCCAACCGCCGTCGACCACGCCCAGGCTCGCGGCGGTGGCCGGGTGCACCTGCATGCGGGCCTCGGGCTGGGCATCCGACAGCTCGGCCACCCGCCTGGTCTGCGAGCCGGACTGGTAGTGCTCGAGCAGCCGGCCGGTGATGAGGGTCAGCGCGCCCCTCGTCTGCGCCGGCGCCACCACGGTGCGGGGCGTCACGGCGACGATGCGCGCGCGGCCGTCGTCGTGCGCGAACCGTTCGAGGAAGAGCCGCGGGGTGCCGCCGGACCCGGCCGGGTACGGCCAGTAGGCCGGCTCCCCCGTGTCGAGCAGGGCGTAGTCGAGGCCGGAGTAGTCGGCGATGCCGCCCGCGGAGGCCCGGCAGAGTTCGTCGAAGACGTCGCCGGGTTCGGCGCTGTAGACACCGGGGGCGTCCAGGCGCCGGGCGAGCTCCTGGAAGATCCACAGTTCGCCGCGCACCCCGGCCGGCGGGTCGATCGCGGAGCGGCGGCGGATCACCCGGCCCTCGAGCGAGGTCATGGTGCCCTCCTCCTCGGCCCACTGGGTCACCGGCAGCACCACGTCGGCCAGAGCGGCGGTCTCGGAGAAGAAGAAGTCACAGACCACCAGGAAGTCGAGGCTGAGCAGACCTGCGCGCACCCTGTCGGCATCCGGTGCGGACACCACGACGTTGGCGCCGTGCACGAGCAGGGTGCGGATGCCGTCGGCTTGGCCCAGCGCGTTCAGCAGTTCGACGGCGGGGATGCCCGCACCCGGGATCTGTTCGGGCGTCACACCCCAGACCCCGGCGACGTGGGCGCGGGCGGCGGGGTCGGTGATCTTGCGGTAGCCGGGCAGCTGGTCGCACTTCTGGCCGTGTTCGCGGCCGCCCTGCCCGTTGCCCTGGCCGGTGAGGGTGCCGTAGCCGGAGTGCGTCGTGCCGACGAGTCCGAGCACCAGCGCGAGGTTGATCGCGGCGGTGGCGGTGTCGGTGCCGTCGACGTGCTGCTCGACGCCCCGGCCGGTGAGGATGTAGGTGCCCGTGCCGGCGGCGAGCCGGCGGGCCAGGCCCTGCAGCTGCCAGACCGGCACACCGGTGTGCTCCTGCACCCGCTGGGGATACCAGCCGGCCACGCTGTGTCGCAGCTGGTCGAACCCGGTGGTGCGCCGGGCGAGGTAGTCGGTGTCGGCGAGGCGTTCGGTGAGCACGAGGTGGGTGAGCCCGAGCAGCAGCACCAGATCGGTGCCGGGGGCGGGCTGCACGTGCATGCCGGCGCCGTCATCGGTGAGCCGGGCCGTGGCGGTGCGGCGCGGGTCGACGACGATGAGGCCACCGGCTTGGCGGGCCCCGTCGAGGTGGCCGATGAACGGCGGCATGGTCTGGGCCACATTGGAGCCGAGCATCAGGATGGTGTCGGCCGCGTCGAGGTCCTCCACCCGGAAGGGCAGGCCCCGGTCGAGGCCGAAGGCCCGGTTGCCGGCCGCGGCGGCGCTGGACATGCAGAACCGGCCGTTGTAGTCGATGCGGGAGGAGCCGAGGGCCAGCCGGGTGAACTTGCCCAGCTGGTAGGCCTTCTCGTTGGTGAGGCCGCCACCGCCGAACACCCCGACCGAGTCGGCGCCGTGCTCGGCCCGGCCGGTGCGGAGCTTCCCGGCGATGAGGTCGAGGGCGTCGGTCCAGGAGACCGGGGCGAAGCTGCCGTCGGCCTGGCGCCGCATGGGCTCCCGGATGCGGTCGGCCGAGCCGAGCAGTTCGGCCGCGGTCCAGCCCTTCTTGCACAGGCCGCCGCGGTTGGTGGGGAAGGCCCGGCCGGTGATGGTGACCGGGAGGCTGACCGCATCCGCGGGCCGGGCGGCCGGCGCAGGGGTGGTGGGTGTGAGCGTCATCGCGCACTGCAGGGCGCAGTACGGGCAGTGCGTGTCGACGGCATTCACGGTGTGGCCCTTCAAATGTGCGATACACCTCCGCGAGAGCGGCCATGTGGTTGCTTCGGCGGTGCTGAGGCGACCACACGACCGCTTTCGCGGGATGTGCGGGGTGAAATTGTGCGGAAGCTAGATGCGGTGGCCGGCCACCGACGAGCCGCGGCGGAGGTAGACGAACGCGGTGACGGCCATCATCACCAGGTAGGCGCCGGCGAAGGCGTAGATCGCGCTGGAGTAGTCACCGGTGGAGGTCTTCGAGAAGCCGAGCACCTGCGGGATGACGAACCCGCCGTAGGCACCGATCGCGGAGATCAGGCCGAGGGCCGCCGCGGTCTTACGCTGCGTGCCGACGTCGCCGGAGTTCTTGTGGGCATCCGCGACCCCGCTCCTGGCGGCGAAGACGCTGGGGATCATGCGGTAGGTGGAACCGTTGCCGACGCCGGTGGCCACGAAGATCAGCAGGAACGTGACCAGGAACAGCCAGAAGTTGCCCAGCGGCAGCACCAGGTTCACCAACACCGCACCGCACGCCATCACGCCGAAAGCGACGACGGTGACCAGTGCGCCGCCGAACCGGTCGGCCAGGCGGCCGCCGAACGGGCGGGCCAGGGAACCGGTGAGGGCGCCGAGGAACGCGAGCGACAGCGACGCCGAGACGACCTGGAACGAGGAGTAGTCGGGGAACTGGTCGGCGATGAGCTTGGGGAAGACGCTGGCGAAGCCGATGAACGATCCGAAGGTGCCGATGTAGAGGAACGCCATGATCCACAGGTGCGGTTCCTTCACCGCGGCGATCGAGCCGGCGAAGTCCGCCTTGGCGCTGGAGAGGTTGTCCATGTACTTCCAGGCCCCGAACATGGCGAGCAGGATGAACGGCACCCAGAAGAATCCGGCCAGCGGCAGGTTGAGCGTGCCGAGGGCACCGAGGGTGATCACGATGGGCACAACCAGCTGCGCGACGGCCGCACCGAGGTTGCCGCCGGCGGCGTTCAGGCCGAGCGCGTACCCCTTCTGGCTCTGCGGGTAGAAGTAGGTGATGTTCGACATCGAGGAGGCGAAGTTGCCGCCGCCGAGACCGGCGAGCGCTGCGACGAGCAGCATCACCGGGAACGGGGTGTCCGGGTTGCCGACCGCGATGCCCAGCCCGATCGAAGGGATGAGCAGCATCCCTGCGGAGATGATGGTCCAGTTGCGGCCGCCGAACTTGGGCACCAGGAACGTGTAGGGGAACCGCATGGTGGCACCCACGAGTGTGGGGATGGAGATGAGCCAGAAGATCTGGCCGGTGTCGAAGGTGAAGCCCGCGTTCGGCAGTTGCACCACCACGATGCTCCAGAGCTGCCAGATCACGAAGCCGAGGAACTCGGCGAAGATCGACCACTTGAGGTTGCGCGAGGCGATGGCCTTGCCGCCGTTGGCCCACTGCGTGGGGTTCTCGGCGTTCCAGTTGTCGATCCACCGGCCCGGGCGGTGCACCAGTTCGGCGGATGCGGCGGGGGCTTCGGCGGTGGACGTGGAGGGCGGGGCGGTCGCTGCGGTGGTGGTCGGGGTCATCAGGTTCTCCTCGCGAGAAATTGTGCACTGTGAGTACGTGTCGCCGACGTTACGCAGGCCGTGTTTCCGGCAGCGGATGCCGCAGTTACCGTTCGATCACCGTGTACTCACACCCGCAACGGGCCGCTGATAGGCCTCCGTCACATGACTGACACAAAGCCCGGCGGGACCGCTGATCCCAGACGGTTCCGGCCTTCCAGCGGCCTCCGGCGCTCGCCGGAACGCCGGGCTATTCGTCAGCTGTCGGCGGCGCGGAGAGCCTGCACTCGACGCAGCATCTGGCGCATCTCCTCGCTAGGCATCGAATTCGCCCGATCTGCCTCCGGGAACAGCACCGCAATGTCAGGGCCCACCTCAGCTTGCACGGCGGCGGCAACCTCGTGCCCGTCGATGAGGTATTCAAGACCAGGCTCCGACACCGACACCCAGCGCTCGTTCCATTGGGCCAGCCGGTCGACGAGTGGCCCGGACAGCCCCAGCACCGCCGCTTCCAGCCTGTCGTCGGCCAGGTCGAGGAGCGGCGAACGATCCAGCAGCGGGAGGCCATCGTCCCGCGGCTCCAGGAGAATGCGCGTCGGTGTCCGCCCAGGCGTCCACAGCCATACCGCAACGTCGACGGTGCGCGTCATCGCTTCGAACTCGGCGTCGGGCATCGCCCACATCTGCTCCACGATCGACGGTCGCGGGGTCGCCGGCCTGAAAGTCTGACCGTCTTGGCCGACCGCCTGCCAGCCCGCGGCAGGCGGGGTGGCGGTCTGGGGAGCACGGGAGCGCTCGGCGTCCGCGTCAAGGTAGAGCACGACGACCGCTGATCCGAACTCTCGTTGCAGATCCGCGGCAAGGAGGTGTCCGTCGACTCGGAAACCGAGGTGCTCGGCCGGCGAGGGCCACTCCTGCTGGTTCTGCCCCATCAGCAGCTCGTAACGCTCGTTCCAGCCGACCAGTCGGTTTTCCAGGTCGTCGGACAGGCCGAGGACCCCGCGGGGCAATGGACCGAACCACGCGTCGGGCGATGGGGAACGGTCCCACAGCGGGAGCCCGGCGCAGTACTCGTTCATCAGAATGACCCTGGTCGGAAAGGCGTCGAGGTTCATGCCTCGACCCTACTGACACCCGCGTAACTGCCACCGGCTCACTGAGACCGGCTCGTTCAGTCGGTGCGGCCCCGGCTGAACGACCAGGGCAGGCCGGCCAGGGCCAGCTCGAGTCGGGCGACGGAGGAATAGAGGTCGATGACCACGTCCACGAGCTCCGTCGGCGGCGCCTCGCCGTCCACCAGCAACGGGCGGCTCACCGCATCCGCGCCGCACCGTTCGGCCAGGCTGGCGAAGTAGCCGGGGGCCAGCAGGTAGGTGGCCACCACAACGCGCCCCGGTGTGCCGGCGCGGGCGGCGAGCACGGCGTCGGCCAAGCGGGGCTGGGCGGCGGAGATGAATCCGACGGTCACCGGGCGGTCGAGCACCGCGGCGAGCCGGCCGCCCATGGCGTGGCAGTCGGCGACGGCGCCGGCGTCGGTGGATCCGGCCGCGGCGAGCACCACGGTGTCATCGGGCCTGAGGCCGATCTCGTGCAGCCGGTCGGTCAGGATGCGGGCCAGCCGCCAGTCGGGGCCGAGCGCCCCGGTGACCCGCACGGGTTGCCCGGCCCCGGCGGCGGCCTCGGCCAGGTCGACGCGCACGTGGTACCCGCCCGAGAGCAGCAGGGGAACGATCACGACGGGGCGGTCGGATTCACCCGCGGGGCCGGAGTCGGTAGCGCCGGACTCGGCGGCGATGGCGCTGAGGCAGCTGGGCACATCCGGGCTCTGCACATCGACGTAACCGCCCCGCACGGTGAGGTGCGGCGCCGCGGCGGCCACGGCGTCGACGAGGGCCAGGACGGCGCGCTGACCGGCCGGGTCGCTGGTGCCGTGCGAGGTCGCGAGCAACACCGGGGCGTCCGTCATGCTGCGGCGAACTCCACGGTCTGGGCCTGTTCGTCGGCCAGGCTGTCAGCGCTGGCCCGCACCTGGATCTGCACGGTGCCGTGATCCACGCGCACCGGGAAGGTGCGCAGGGAGTAGTCGGCGGAGGTGAAGCACTCCCCGGTGCGAAGGTCGTAGACCTGCTTGTGCAACGGGGAGGCCAGGGTGGGCCGGTCCCCCCGCGACCCGACGATGCCGCGGCTCATCACGAAGGAGCCCGTGGCCGGGTCCTGGTTGGAGACCGCGAACAGGTGGCCGTCCGGCAGCAGCACGAGGGCCACCTGCACGCCGTCGATCAGAGCGGCCTCGGCCCACAGCGGTTCGAGTCGGTCGAGGTCGCACACGTTGGTCCAGTCCGCGGAGTGGCCGGCAGAGTCGTGCGGATGGGTGGGCGTTGTGTGCACGGGGTCCTCCAGTGGTTCTGCGGGCGAATGACGCGGTCTGCGTCACGGCGACTTCGGTGAGGCCTGCCATCCACGGTAGGCAGGCCTCGTGTCGGTCATCGTGCGGGGCCGTGACGATCGCGTAACGAAGACCTCTCACTCTGCCCAAAACGGCGTGAGGAGCCCGTCACACTCCGTTACCCGGGCGACACGGTCGGGAAATCGCCGAAATTTAGGCTGACTGAACAGCTCACCACTCGGAAGGCACACTCCCATGGACCACGTCACCCCCGCCGCGGCCGGCCCCGCCGAAGGCACCGGCACGCCCCGACGCGTCGTGGTGATCGGAGGCGGCCCCGCCGCGCACCGGTTCACCGAGGCGATGGCCGCCCGCGCCACGGCTGCCGGAACCGTCGGCCACACCGTGACCGTGTTCGGCGAGGAACCGCACCTGCCCTACGACAGGGTGGCGCTGTCCCGCCGGCTGGTCGATTCCGAAGACCTCACCCTCGGCGACACCGCCCTGTGGGACGCCGAGGCGATCAGCTACCGCGGCGGCAGCACCGTGGTCGGCCTCGACGCCGCGGCCCAGGCGATCACCCTCGCCGACGGCGAACGGGTGCCGTACGACGACCTCGTCTTCGCCACCGGCTCCGCCGCCACAGTGCCGCCCATCCCCGGCGCCGAGGCCGGCCACGTCTACCGCACCCTCGAAGACGTCGACTTCCTCGTCGGCGAGATCGGCCGGCTGCGGGAGCGCCTGGGCCGTCCGGCCAACGTCGTCGTCGTCGGCGGCGGGCTGCTCGGACTCGAGGCCGCCGGCGGTCTCGCCAGGCTCGGCGCCGCATCCACCCTGGTGCACTCGGGCAACTGGTTGATGTCGGCCCAGCTCGACGAGGGTGCCGGCCAGGCGCTCGGCCGACTGATCGGCGCGCAGGGCATCACCCTGGCGCTCGGCACGCGGCCCACCGAGATCCTGCGCTCCCCCACCGGCCGGGTGCTCGGTGTCTCGCTCACCAACGGCAGTCAGCTGCATGCCGACCTCGTGGTCTTCTCCATCGGCATCACCCCCCGCGACGAGCTCGCCCGCGCCGCGGGCCTGGAGCTCGGCCCGCGCGGCGGCATCGTGATCGGCGACGACTGCCGCACCTCGGCGGCCGGCATCTGGGCCATCGGCGAGGTCGCCAGCATCGACGGTGTCTGCGTGGGCCTGGTCGCCCCGGCCAATGCCATGGCCGAGGTCACCGCCGACCGGCTGCACGGCGGCGAAGCCGTCTTCCCCGGCATCGACGACGCCACCAAGCTCAAGCTCTCCGGGGTGGAGGTCGCCAGTTTCGGCGACGCCCTAGGCCGCACCGAACACTCCCTCGAGGTGGTCTACGCCGACCCGGCCCGCGGCCTCTACCAAAAGATCGTCGTCACCGGAGATGCCAAGACCCTGCTCGGCGGTATCTTCGTCGGCGACGCCTCGCCGTACACGTCGCTCCGGCCGCTGCTCGGCCGGGAGCTCCCCGCCGAGCCCGGCGCCTACCTTTCCGCCGCCGGCGCCGAACCGCCCGCGAACAGCGACCTGCCCGACGACGTGCAGCTCTGCTCTTGCAACAACGTGTCGGTCGGCGCGGTGCGCGCGGCCGTCCGCGGCGACCACGGCGAGGCCTGCACCGAACTCGGCCCGCTCAAGGCCTGCACCCGCGCCGGCACCCAGTGCGGCTCCTGCGTTCCGCTGGTCAAGAAGATCCTCGAGACCGAACTGCGTAAGTCCGGCATCGAGGTCTCCAAGGCCCTCTGCGAGCACATCGCGTTCAGCCGCAGCGAACTGTTCGAGAGCGTGCGGATCCTGCAGCTCACCTCGTTCGACGACATCATGGAGCGCTTCGGCACCGGCCTCGGCTGCGACATCTGCAAGCCCACGATCGCGTCGATCCTGGCCACCCAGACCAACGGCTACGTGCTGGATGCCGGCCGTGGCGGCCTGCAGGACACCAACGACCGCGCCCTGGCCAACATGCAGAAGGACGGCACCTACTCGGTGGTGCCGCGCATCCCGGGCGGCGAGATCACCCCGGCCAAGCTCAAGGTGATCGCCGAGGTCGCGGAGCAGTACAACCTCTATACGAAGATCACCGGCGGTCAGCGCATCGACCTGTTCGGCGCCCGCCTCGAGCAGCTGCCCGAGATCTGGACGATCCTGGTCGACGCCGGCTTCGAGTCCGGCCAGGCCTACGGCAAAAGCTTGCGCACCGTGAAGAGCTGTGTGGGCAGCACCTGGTGCCGGTTCGGGGTGCAGGATTCGGTGTCGATGGCGATCCAGTTGGAGCTGCGCTACCGGGGGCTGCGGTCGCCGCACAAGTTCAAGCTCGGCGTCTCCGGCTGCGCCCGCGAGTGCGCCGAGGCCCGCGGCAAGGACATCGGCATCATCGCCACCGATGTGGGCTGGAACCTCTACGTGGGCGGGAACGGCGGCTTCCAGCCGGCGCACGCGCAACTGCTCGCGCAGGATCTCGACGACGACACCCTGATCGCCTATATCGACCGGTACCTGATGTACTACATCCGCACCGGCGACCGGCTGCAGCGCACCGCGCGCTGGCAGGAGGAGCTGCCCGGCGGGCTCGAGCACGTGCGCGACGTGGTCGTGAACGACAGCCTGGGCCTGGCCGCTGAACTCGAACTGGCCATGGCCGCGCACGTGGGCAGCTACGAGGACGAGTGGGCGGCGACCCTGAAGGACCCGGAGCGGCTGCGCCGGTTCCGCTCGTTCGTGAACGCACCGACCACCCCCGACCCGGCCATCGTGCAGGTGCTCGAGCGCGGCCAGCCGCGCCCGGCCTGGCCCGGCGAGCGCGAGGCGCACACGAGCGCGGCACTGGCGGATGCGGCGCTGGCGGGTACGGCACCGGCAGATGCCGTGCAGACCGGTGCGGACTTCTTCGGTGTCAGCGTCAACGAGCCCGACGACGCCGCCCCGGCCACCGGCCCGGTGCTGCTCTCCGGCGCCCGGATCCCCCTGCGGCCGGCCGGCCGGAACGACACCGGGCGACACACAACCGCTCACACCCCGAGAGAAGACGGAGAATAGGATCATGCCGAATCCGACCCTCGACATCGGTCTGAACGTGACCGGTCGCCGCGTGCTCATCATCGGCGGGAGCCGCCCCGCCCGCCGGGTCATCGCCCGGTACCGTGCCGCGGGCGCCGTGCTCTATCTCGCCGCGGACACCTACGAGGTGCCCAACCAGCACGTCCGCGCCGTGACCTGGCCACACTCGCCGAGCGGCTGGCGCGACCTGGTCTCGGCCGTGGACCTCGTCGTGGTCGTCGACCTGCCCGCACACGACGAATCGCTGCTCGTGGCCGTGTGCGCCGAGAAGGCCGTCTGGCTCACCCGCGAGGCGGCCGCCCCGGTGTCCCGGCCCGGCCACGTCACCCTCGTCGGCGGCGGGCCCGGCGACGACGACCTGCTCACCGTCGCCGCGCTCACCGCGCTCCGCGGCGCCGACATCGTGTACTACGACAGGCTCGGCCCGCACGACAGACTCGACGAGTGGGCGCCCGGCGCCGAACTGGTGAACGTGGGCAAGCATCCGGGCCACCACGCCGTACCGCAGGCCGAGATCGAGCAGCTGCTCGTGACGAGCGCCCGCGCCGGCCTCACCGTGGTGCGGCTCAAGGGCGGCGACCCGTTCGTGTTCGGCCGCGGCGGCGAAGAAATGGCCGCCTGTCGTGCCGCCGGCGTGCCGGTCACCGTCATCTCCGGAGTCACCAGCGCCATCTCCGTGCCGGCGCTGGCGGGCATCCCGGTCACCCACCGCGACGTCTCCCGCCTGTTCACGGTGCTCAGCGGCCACGTGCCGCTCAGCGAGGAGGAGCTGGCCCACCTGGTGGGCCTGGGCGGCACCGTCGTGGTGCTGATGGGCGTGGGCACGCTGCCGCACCTGGCCAGCGGGCTGGCTCGGCACGGGATGCGTGCCGACATGCCCATCGCCATCATCGAGCGCGGTTTCTCCTCGCACCAGCGAACCACCGTTGCCGACATCGAAACCGTGGTGAGGGTCGCCGGCGAGGTCGGCGCCCGCTCCCCCGCCGTGCTCGTGATCGGCGAGGTCGTGCGGCTGGCCCAGCGCGACGACGCCGCGGCCGTTGAAGTGCTCGCAAACGCCGCTACACTCTCAGGCCAGAGGTAACCCTGCCTGACACCTCAGCCACCAGAACCATCGGAGACACCGTTAACGACATCGGAACAGAAGCGGGGCTGCCCGGCTTCCGGCCGGACCAGCTCGAGGGCTTCCGCATCGGAGTCACCTCCGACCGCCGGAGCGAAGACCTCATCGCCGCGTTTGAACGGCGCGGCGCCGACGTCATGCATGCCCCCGCCATCCGCATTGCGGCCGCGGCCGACGACTCGCAGATCACCGCCGACACCGCCACGATCATCGCCAGCCGGCCGGACATCCTGCTGGCGACAACGTCGTACGGCATCCGTCGCTGGCTCGAAGCGGCGGATGCGGCCGGGCTCGGCCATGCCCTCACCGAGACCCTCGAGAACAGCCGCATCTTCGTGCGCGGGCCCAAGGCTCGCGGCGCCATCCGCGCCGCCGACCTGGACGACTCCGGCATGAGCGACGAGGAAACCACCAGCTCGCTCGTGGACAAGGTGCTCGGCGAGGGCGCGGCCGGGCTGACGGTGGCCGTGCAACTGCACGGCTTCACCGACGAGTCCCAGATCCAGCGTCTGCAGGAGGCCGGCGCCACGGTTCTCACCGTCGCGCCGTACCGGTGGCTGCTGCCCGACGACTCCAGCCGGGTGCTCAAGCTCATCGACGCGATCTGCACGGGGTCGCTTGACGCCGTCACCTTCACCAGCGCACCCGCTGTCGAGGCGCTCTTCGGCGCTGCGGATGGCGTGGGCCGGCTCGAAGCGCTGCAAGAGGCCCTGCGCGGTCCCGTGGTGGCCGCCGCGGTCGGGCACGTCACCGCCGCGCCCCTGCTCGCGGCCGGTATCACCCCGATCGTGCCCGAACGATTCCGCATGGGCGCGCTGATCAAGCTGGTCTGCGACTACCTCGCCGACGAACGCGTTCTGCGCCTGGACAGCCGGCACGGGCCGGTGGAACTGCGCGGACGGCGCGTGTCGGTCGCCGGCGCACCCGCCGTGCTGCCGCCGACGTCGCTCACCCTTCTGCGCGCACTGCTCGCCGCGCGGGGGTCGGTGCTCTCCCGCGCCGATCTGACGGCGGCGCTGCCCGAGATCCAGGACGACCACGCCGTCGACGTGGCCATCAGCCGGCTGCGCCAGGCCCTGCCGGTGCCGGCGCTGGTCGCCACGGTGATCAAGCGCGGCTACCGCATCGACGTGTAGCGGACACCGCGCGCCCGCCCGGTCAGCCCACTCTGCCAGTCCGCTGGGCACCGACTTGCCGCAAGATGACCCTTCGACCGCCCTGAAGGGGCACAATGCGGCGACTCGACGAAGCGTGCTGCGCCGAGTTGCGTCAAAGTGCCTCTTCGCGCGCCCGGAGGGGGCACTTTGCGGCGGCTCGGCGGGCCTGCTGCGATGCGCGCACTCCGGCGGCCACGCGAGTTGCCAGTTCAGGCCCCTTCCGGGGCTTCGAAGGGGCGCGAAGTGCCATCTCGCCGACAGCCCTTCCCGCGAGATGCCACTTCAGGCCCTTTCTGGGGCTCCGGATGGGCGCAAAGTGTCATCTCGGCGGGCCTGCTGCAGCGCGCGCGGGTGTCGGCCGCAGCTAGGCCAGGCGGGCGGCGACCTCGTCGAGGACCGATTCCGAGCCGGCGTAGATGCCGTCGGGCCGGGGCCAGTGGCTGATCACGTCGGTGAAGCCGAGCTCGCCGGCCCGGCCGACGGCGTCGTCGAAGGCGCCGACACTCTGCAGCGAGTACGCCCCGCCGCTGTCAAGCGAGAGGTAACGGTCCAGCGTGCCCGGCTCCCGGCCCGCCGCGGCGAGGGTGTCCTCCAGCCGGCGCACCAGCCCCGCGACCGCGCTCCACCACTCCTCGCCCACGGCGCCGTCCGCGCCCGTGGTCACCCAGCCCGCCGCGTGCTCGGCCACGAGCTTGAGGCCCTTCGGACCGTTGGCGGCGATCACGAACGGAACCCGGGGGTTCTGGGCCGGCCGGCCCACCATGCGGGCGTCCACCGCGGTGAACCAGTCGCCCGAGAAGCTGAAGCCGCCCGCTCCCGGCTCCTCGTGGCGCAGCAGCAGATCGAGGTCGGCGACGAACTCGGCGAACCTCTCGTGCCGCTGCCGGGGCGTGTAGGCCGGTTGCCCGAGCACAAACGCGTCGAAACCCGTTCCGCCCGATCCCACACCGAGAAGCATCCGCCCGCCGGAAATGTCATCGACGGTGGCGATCTCCTTGGCGAACGGCACCGGATGCCGAAAATTCGGTGAGGCGACGAAGGTGCCCAGCCGGATCCGGTCGGTGACGGCCGCGGCGGCCGCCAGGGTGGGGATGGTGGCCTGCCACGGCTGATCGGCGAGGCTGCGCCAGGACAGGTGGTCGTAGGTCCAGGCATGGTCGAAGCCGTACTGCTCGGCGCCCTGCCATTTCCGGCGGGCCTGGGGCCAGTCGAACTGGGGCAGGATGACGATTCCGTGGCGCATACCCGCAGTCTACAAACCGGCGGGGCTGCACACCGGCCGGAGTCCCCGCATCCGTCGGCCCCGCGCCGAGGCGGCCAGACGGTGCTATGACTGGTGCGTCGGCGCCACGCCGCACCCGAGGAAGATCTGCAAAGGAGCACTCCGATGGATACAGCCGTGACCCCGGGCCGGTTCGCCGGCCAGACCGCCATCGTCACCGGAGCCGGCTCCGGGATCGGGAAGTCGACAGCCGTTCGACTGGCCCAGGAGGGCGCCAGAGTGATCGCCGGCGACGTGGTTCCCGCCCGGCTGCAGGAGCTCCTCGACCAGTACGGCGACCTCGACATCGTCACCGTCGACGGTGACATCAGTCACGAGGACACCACCACCCGGCTGGTCGCCGCGGCGAACGGCCGCATCGACGTTCTCGCCAACGTCGCGGGTGTCATGGACGGCTTCCTGCCGGTCGCCGAGGTCGACGACGCCACCTGGGAGCGTGTCTTCGGCATCAACGTGACCGGCATGATGCGTCTCATCCGCGGTGCCCTGCCGGTCATGGTGGCCGGCGGCGGCGGCGCCATCGTCAACGTCACCTCCGAGGCCGGCCTGCGCGGCGGAGCGGCCGGGGTCGCCTACACGGCGTCCAAGCACGCTGTGATCGGTCTGACCCGCAACACCTCCGTGATGTACTCGGCCCAGGGCATCCGCTGCAACGCCGTGGCTCCCGGCGGGGTGCAGACGAACATCGAGGCCCCGATGCTCTCTCCCCTGGCCGGGTCGGTGCTCGGCCCGGTGTTCCAGCATGTGTTGCCGCCGGTGGCCACGGCGGAGCAGCTCGCCGCCGCCATCACCTGGCTCGCCAGCGCGGACTCGGCCAATGTGACCGGCATCGTCCTGGCGTCGGACGGCGGCTGGTCGGCAATGTGACGACCGGTCGGCCCAGCACGACTGGCGTCCGCAGGAGAGGGGTGCGGATGTCGGACGGTGCTGGCAGACTCACCCCATGACAGGCACAGACCAGACTCAGAGCCCCGTCCCGTTCCCCGGCCACCCGCACGGCCACTCCACCGGCCAGGGCCGATCCGCCCCAGCCTTTCGCTGCGGAGTCGTGCCGCCCTACCTCCTCGAGCACCTGGCCGCGGTCGAGGACCCCCGCTTCGAGGCGGCGGCCGAGGCCGCCAGGCGATCGTTGCGCGTCGACGACCCCATCCGCAGCCTGCGCCTGGAGCGCCGCACCAGCGCCCTGCCCACGCTGCCCGTGCAGGCCGTGCCCGGGATCACCACCCGCACCATCAGCGACGCCGGTCAGCTGCAGCGGCTCCCCGGCCGCACCGTGCGCACCGAAGGTCAGCCCCCGGTCGCCGACGTGGCGGTCAACGAGGCCTACACCGGGCTCGGCGACACGCATGTCCTGTACTGGAGCCAGTACCAGCGCGACTCCATCGACGGCCACGGCCTGCCGCTGGACGCCACGGTGCACTACGGGCGGGACTACGACAACGCCTTCTGGGACGGCGAGCGCATGGTGTTCGGTGATGGCGACGGCGAGGTCTTCAACAGGTTCACGATCTCGTTGAGCGTGATCGCGCACGAGCTCACCCACGGTGTCACCCAGTACAGCGCCAACCTCGCCTACCAGGGCCAGTCCGGGGCGCTGAACGAATCGGTGTCGGATGTGTTCGGCACCCTCGTCGAGCAATATGCCGCCGGCCAGGACACCCAGTCGGCAAGCTGGCTGATCGGCGCCGGGCTCTTCACCGAGCAGGTGCAGGGCCAGGCGCTGCGGTCGATGAAGGCCCCAGGCACCGCCTACGACGACGACGTTCTCGGAACCGACCCGCAGCCGGCGTCGATGGACGGCTACATCGAGACAGAGGACGACTACGGCGGAGTGCACCTCAATTCGGGCATCCCGAACCGGGCGTTCTACCTGGTCGCCGAGGCGCTCGGCGGCAACGCGTGGGAGGCACCGGGGCAGATCTGGTACGACACGCTCACCGGGCCCCACCTCACCGAAAACGCCGACTTCGCGGCTTTCGCCCAGGCGACGGCGACGGCCGCGATCACCCGCTACGGGGTGGACTCCGCCGAGCACGGCGCGGTTCTGGCGGGGTGGAACGGAGTGGGCGTGGTCTTCGATCCGCTGCGAGCGGCCTCGTGACGCGGCAATGACCGTTCGGTGTTCACTGGCAAGCCACCTCCGATCATGCCAACATCCCCGATCGTGACCCGGCCGGACGTACCATGGGGCCATGAAGGTCGTCGTCTCACGTAGCGGTGGCATCGCTGGGCTCAGGGTCACCTGGGACGTGCAGGTCGATGAGCAGCCGGATGCTGCCGCGTGGATGCGGTTCCTCGAGGAACTGCCCTGGGACGAGGCCGAAGACAGCGCACCGATGCCAGACCGTTATGTGTACCGCATCCGGTGCGCACCACACGAGGTGGTTCTCGCGGAACCGCAGGTGCACGGCGCCTGGAAGGACCTGATCGACAGGGTCCGCGCGGCGAGCGAACGCTGACGACGAACCACCGCAAGGCGTGTCGTAAGCACCCTGTAACAAACGTCGCCCGGCGATACTGATAACGTGACCAGAAGGGGGGTCACGGGGCCCCGACAAGGGGGGCCATCATGGCAACGGCATATTCGTCTGCATCATCAATTCCTGAGGTCGGCGGCACCGCCGATTCACCGCGCAGAGCCGGCAAGCCGGCCGCCGGGCGGCCCGGCGTCCTCCTCCGGCGGGGCCTCGCCGTCACGTTCGGCCTGGTAGTCGCCGCTGCCGCGATCCTCGGCACCACCCAGGCGCCCGCCTCCGCGGCGCCGGTGCCCGGCACGGTCAACCAGTGCAACTACATCCAGGACGGCGGCGGCAACGAAATCGCCTGTGACGTCACCATCACGAACTACCTCGACCTCGACACGGGGCTGTCCCGCTCGGACATCTCCGTGCGCACCTGTGAAGGCGCGGTCGGCGAACTGGTGTGTACCAATATCCCGGTGAGCTTCCCCACGGCCACCACCGTCGTCGACCAGTGCAACAACTCCGCCAACGGCGGCGGGTCGATCGCGACCTGCAACGTGACGGTGGAGAACATCATCACCGGCGATGCCACGACCTCACCCGCGACCGTGAACCAGTGCAACGGCTCGGGTGCGGAAGGTCCCGCCCCCACGCTGAACTGCGCCCCGGTGTCCTCGACCACTTCGGCCACCATCACCCAGTGCAACGCCTCCGTCAACGGCGGCGGGGCCGCCCGCCGCGTCACCTGCACCGTCGATCCGTCGACGGTCAGCGCGGCACTGCCCGTGACCATCCGTCAGTGCAACGATTCCGTGAACGGCGGCGGCTCCACGCTGACCTGCACCGCCTCGATGACGAACCGGATCCTGCCCGCCGGAACCGTCGTCCCCACCCCGACACAGCCTCCGGTCTCCACGAGCACCCCCACCCCCACGCCCACCCCCGGCGACACCACCACGCCGACGCCCACACCCTCATCGACCCCGCCGTCCGTCGGGGCAGGCCAGACGCCCAGCCCGTCGGCGACCGCCGCGAACCCGTTGATCCCCGTCGCCGCCGGCGGCGGCGGCAGCGGAGCCGGCTATGGCACCGAGCTGGCCGAGACCGGAACGGATGCCCAGCCGGTGTTCCTGGTCGCGGCCGGAGCGTTGCTGGCCGGTGGAATCCTTTTCGCCGTGATGCTGCTGCGTCGCCGCTCCAACCAGGTTCAGGCTCCCGCCGACTCGGCCGAACTGCACTCCGACACCCGGCCGTAGGGCAACACGCCGCGGTCCACACGGCTTACTCGCCGAGTGGACCGCAAAGTGGGACGATGAGGTATGGACAACAACGACCTTGATCCCGTTCGCATTCTCAGCGAGGACGAGTGCTGGGAGTTGCTGCTGTCCTCGAGCTTCGGTCGTCTCGCCGCCGCCGTCGCGGACGACATCGAGATCTTCCCGCTCAACTTCGTGGTGGCCGACAAACGACTCCTGTTCCGCACCGCGGAGGGAACCAAGCTTCTCGCCCTCACCGTGAACAACAAGGTGGCACTCGAGACCGACGCCATCGGGCGCGCTGACGCCTGGAGCGTCGTCGTGAAGGGCATCGCCAGGGTCCTCGACACCCAGGCCGAGATCGATGCCGCCAACGAGCTCCCGCTCCGGCCGCTCGTGCCCACGCTCAAGTACATCTGGGTTGAGATCACCCCGACCGAGCTGAGCGGTCGCCGGTTCGACCTGGACCCGGAACCGGAGCGGTACTAGCCGCTAGTCGCTGGCCGCCGCCGGAGCGACCCGGCCCTCGCCGGAGAGCCCGATGAGCATCAGCACGGCAGTGCCGTAGGCATCCGCCGCGGTGGCCGCCTCGAACACCTCGTCCACGCCGCGCACGTGCACGCTCACCCGGTACCGGTCGTCGCCGAGCCTGTGCAGGGCGCGAAACGTGCCGCGCAGGAGTGCGCGCATCTGGTCCTCCCGCGGCAGCCACAGGGCGTCCTCGAGCGCGAGCGAATCCAGCGCCCACTCCGTCGTTCCGTTGAAACCGAGGATGGTGCCGGTGTCGAACTCATGCGCCTCGATGGTCATCTCGCTGACCGTGAAGACCTCGGAGTCGAAGCCTGGACGTTCGATGCGGAACGAGTCACCCGACGCGGGATGCCAGGACAATCCGGCCTGCTGCAGGGCACGAGCACAGTCGATTGAGATCATGTCCCATTATCGGCGCGCGGTCGCGTTGAACGCGAGGCCCATTTTCGCACTCACACCAGCCCGTCAGGCAGAGGAGAGTGGCAGGTCACGGCCGGCTGCTGGCCGCACAATGAGAAGTGCCCCGGAGTGCCGTCAGCATCTCCGGGGCCACTACTCACGAATCAAGCACGTGCGAATCGAACGATCTAGCTGACGCCGTTCAGGTCGATCACGAAGATCAGGGTCTTGCCGGACAAGCGGTGGCCGGATCCGGCCGGGCCGTAGGCCAGGTGCGGCGGCACGGTGAGCTTGCGTCGGCCGCCCACCTTCATGCCGGGGATACCCTGCTGCCAGCCGGCGATGAGGGAGCCCAGCGGGAAGTTGATCGACTGGCCCCGGTTCCAGGACGAGTCGAATTCTTCGCCGGTGTCGTATTCGACACCGAGGTAGTGCACGTCGACGGTGGCGCCGGCGGTGGCCTCGGCCCCGTCACCTACCACGATGTCGACGATGTCGAGCTGTTCGGGCGCGGGGCCCTCCGGGAAGTCGAGTTCGGGCTTGGAGTTCAAATCAGTCATGAGACCATCCAATCGGATTCCGGGTCCCGACGCACACCCGGAAATTCCCCCTTGCGCGAACGCCGACGGCAGGTGCACTCTTAGTGCATAGAAACTCGCCGCACCGGGAGAGTTGTCGGCAGTGCCACACCACCGGGCGGCGAGTTTTCTCGTGGGCGTAGTGACCGGCACTCGTTGTGACCGGTACGTCAGCCGACGACCTCGGCGCGGTCGCTCATCAGCAGACCCAGAAGCCGGGCCTCCTCCACCTGGTCGGGGGTCGCACCCGCACGGGCCGCTCCGCCGGCGCGACGGGATGGACGCAGCTGGGCGCTCACCAGTCGTTGCCGCACCGAAGCCAACCGGGTGGCATCGATGATGAACCGGTTCATCGCCAGGCGACGCGCCTGCGGTTGACCGTGCGCCCACGCGCGCGCCTGGCGCCGGCCGCGCGGAGTGGCCAGCATCGCCACCTCGGCGGGGGTGAACCAGCCCACAGCGGCATAGTCGCCGAGCCGTTGCACCGTCAGGGTCTCCTCTTTGCGCCGCAGCATGACCACGGCCAGGATCGCACCGAGGAACATCGGCACCTGCACGAGGAAGTAGTAGCCCACCAGGGAGGCGTCGTCGGTGAGGAAGAAGAACGCCCCGTTCCACAGCGCGTGCAGCAGCACCGCGGCGGTCAGGCCGATGAAGACGACGCCGAGATAGCTGGACCCGCTCGCGCGCCGGGCGGCGAGGCCGATGGCCAGGCCGGTGCAGGCCGTGAACAGCACGTGCGCGAACGGCGAGATCACCCCGCGCAGGAGGAAGGTCACGCCGAGGTCGGTGATTCCGCCGTCGAGCATCGCCACCCCGAAGTACTGGATGTTCTCCGAGAAGGCGAAGCCGGCGGCGATCATGGCCGCGTAGACGACTCCGTCGATCGGACCGTTGAACTGGCCGCGGATCACCCAGAACAGCAGCAGGATCCCAAAGCCCTTCGCCGACTCCTCCACGAGCGGCGCCTGGATGACGGCGGCCGTGAAGTCGCCCGCCGGGCGGGCCACCCCGCTGGTCGCGACGACGATCTGCACACCGAGGTCGAACACCAGCGCCGTCACGATCGAGACACCGGCACCCCAGAGGAAGGCGAACCAGAGGGCCGGCCGGGGTTCCGGCTCCCACCGGTCGATCCAGCGCACCGTCAGCAGCACCAGGGTGAGCGGCACCAGCGCCAGCAGCAGGCAGATCAGCAGGGCACCTGGACCGAGGAAGGTCGAGAGGTACACCAGCACCAGCAGCAACGCGAGCGCGGCGACCACGATACCGACGCTCGCCCACACGATCGTGCTCAAGCTCGTGCGCCGCACCGGCGAACTCCACACCGGTGTCTGAATGGGAGCGTCCTGCACGGGCACGGCGAGAGGTCGGCCGGTTGGGTCGAGGGTCATGCCCGCCAGTTTACGGGGACCGGACCGGTTCGAACCGGCTGTTTCCGGCCCAGATCCGGCCCAGCACGGCGGTGTCCGATTTCCGCTACCGATCGGGTCGGTCGCGTGGCAGTCTGGATGGGTGACAACACCGACCAGCTCCCCCGGCGCAGCGCTCCCCCTGGCCCGTTCCCGTCGGACCGGCCCGGCCGGCGGTTCGGCGCGGGGCAACGTCGACGACCCGGTCTTCGCCGAACGGTACCGGGCCATGTCGTCCCGCGACGCCCGCTTCGACGGGCAGTTCATCACCGGTGTGCACTCCACGGGCATCTATTGCCGGCCGAGCTGCCCGGCCGTGACGCCCAAGCCCGGCAATGTGTCGTTCTACCTCACGGCCGCCGCGGCCCATGACGCGGGACTGCGGGCGTGCAAACGCTGCCTGCCCGATGCCGTGCCGGGGTCGCCGGCGTGGAACATCCGCGACGACCTGGCCGCGAGGGCGATGCGACTCATCGGCGACGGCACCGTCGAACGCGAGGGCGTGCCGGGGCTGGCACACCGGCTCGGCTACACGCCACGGCACCTCACCAGGGTGCTGGTCGCCGAGGTCGGCGCCGGCCCTCTCGCACTGGCCCGCGCCCACCGCGCGCAGACCGCTCGCGTGCTACTCACGAGCACCGATCTCCCGGTCACCGACATCGCGTTCGCCGCCGGTTTCGGCAGCGTGCGGCAGTTCAACGACACGATCGCCGCGGTGTACGAGCGCACCCCGACGGCTCTGCGGGCCGGCGCCGGGGTGCGGGCCGGCGGCCGTGACCGCGGCGCCCGTGCCGATCTTGACAGCGCAGCCCCGGCCGGCACCGGCACGAGGATCAGCCTGCTGCTGCCCGCCCGGGCGCCGTTCGATGGGCCGGGCCTGCTCGGCTTCCTGGGCGCGCGGGCCATCGACGGTGTCGAACGGTCCGCCGCCACCGGGTACGAACGCACCCTGCGGCTCCCGAACGGCTGGGCCACCCTGCACCTGGCCCTGGCGGGCACCAGCGAGGCGCCCGCGATCGCCTGCACCGCCCGGCTGGGCAGCCTCGCCGACCTCGCCCCGCTGGTGAGCCGGGTGCGCCGCCTGTGCGACCTCGACGCGGATGCGCAGGCCATCGATCGCGCCCTGACCGGCGACCCGGCGCTGGCCGGCTCGGTGCTCAGCACCCCCGGCATCCGGGTGCCGGGCAGCCTCGACCCCGAGGAGACCCTGTTCCGGGCCCTGCTGGGCCAGCAGGTGTCTGTGGCCGCCGCCCGCACCGCCCTCGGCCGGCTCAGCGCGGCCCTCGGCGAGCCGGTGCCGGGCGACCCCGGCCCCGACCCGGCCACCCCGCACCTGCTCTTCCCCACTGCGACCCGCGTTGCCGAACACGGCCGCGAGGTGCTGCGCGGCCCGGCTGCCCGCATCGACACGATCATCCGCGTCGCCGAAGCGCTGGCCGCCGGCGATCTCGTGCTCGACGTCGGAGAGGCCCGCGACGACCTGCAGGCCCGGCTCACCGCCCTGCCCGACATCGGGCCGTGGACAGCTGGGTACGTGGCCATGCGGGTGCTCGGCAGCCCCGACATCCTGCTCACCAGCGACCTCGCCCTGCGCCAGGGGGCCGATCGGCTCGGCCTGCCCGCCACGGCCAGGGCGCTCGCCGCTTACGGCAGCGTGTGGGCACCGTGGCGTAGCTACGCAGGCATGCACCTCTGGCGGGCGGCCGGCACACCACGACCGGCCGGGCCGCCGGTTCACGGCGAGAACGGTTCTGGCCGGTTACGCTGAAGAAGTGAAGTTTGCGCATCTCAGAGTTGAAGGCCAATCCACCCCCCGTCTCGCCGTCGTGGTGGACGACGCGGCGCTCTTCCTCGACGAGGTGCTCGACGACGCCCCGCGCGACCTCCAGGACCTCCTCGAAAAAGGCGCCCCGGAGTACGACAGGGTGCGGGCGCTGACGGCGAACGCGCTGACCCACGGTGCCAGCCTCACCCCCATCGACGACCTGCGGCACTCGTCGGCGGTGTTGCGGCCCCCGCAGATCATCGCGATCGGCGCCAACTATGCCGCCCACTCCTCCGAACTCAAACTGCGCAGCGAGACCGCCGCGACGGTGTTCTCGCTGTGGCCGAACTCGCTCACCGGTCACGAGTCGATCGTCACCTGGCCCAGCGACCTCACCGGCCAGGTCGACTACGAGGCCGAACTCGGCGTGATCATCGGCCGGCCCGCCCGCAACGTATCGGTGCGCAACGCCCTCGACTACGTCTTCGGCTACACCGTCGTGAACGACATCACCGCGCGGGACCTGCAGTTCTCCGAGGCGCAGTGGTCCAGATGCAAGTCGTTCGACGGGTTCACCCCCACCGGCCCACTGGTGGTCACCGCCGATGAGATCGCCGACCCGCAGAACCTCTGGCTGACCACCCACGTCGACGGGCGCATCCTGCAGGACGCGTCCAGCGGCGACATGGTGCGCACGGTGGCTGAGATCATCGCCTACCTGTCGCTGACCTCCACGCTGCTGCCCGGCACGCTGATCTCCACCGGCAGCCCCGGCGGCGCCGGCTACAGCCGCAAGCCGCAGGTGTTCCTCAAGGATGGGTCGACCGTCACCGTCTCCATCGACCGGATCGGGCTGCTCACGACCCACTGCCGTGAGATCTGACCCGGGCCCGCCTCGCACCCCGGTCACCATCTCGGTGGTCATCCCGGTTTACAACGACGTCGACTTCCTGCGCACCTGCTTGCGCGCCCTGTCCCAGCAGCGCCGGCCGGCCGACGAGATCATCGTGGTCGACAACGCCAGCACGGATGCGACGGCCGCCGTGGCCGGCGCCGCCGGTGTGCGCCTGGTCACCGAACCGCTGCGGGGAATCTGGCCGGCCTCTGCGGCCGGCTACGACGCGGCCATCGGCGACCTGATCGCCCGGCTCGACGCCGACTCCGTGCCGCCGGTGGACTGGCTGGAGCGGATCGAGGCCCGGTTCACGGCCGATCCCGACACCGCGGTGTACACCGGCCCCGGCGACTTCTACAACTGCGGACCCGTCACGGCGTGGTTGGGGGACCGGCTGTACATCGGCGGCTACTTCCGTTGGATGGGGTACTGGCTGGGTCACCCGCCGCTGTTCGGGTCGAACTTCGCCATGCGCCGGCAGGTCTGGGCCGCCAACCGGGACCGCGTGCGTCGCACCCGCCCCGATGTGCACGACGACCTCGACTTCAGCATGCACCTGGGCCGCAACGAACCGGTCACCCTCGACCGCACCCTGCGGGTCGCGATCTCCGCCCGCCCGTTCGAGACCCCGCGCGGGCTCGGCCGCCGGGTGGCGTGGGCCGGTCGCACGCTCTTCTCGGACTGGCCGGAGTACTCGCCCTGGCGCATCCGCCGGCGCTCAGCGGCCCGCCGGATGCTGCACTGACCGATTGGCCGTCAGCGGCCGCGCGCGTAGAGCGCGAGGAGGTCGCGGGCCAACTGGTGCGGGGTGGTCTCGCAGGGGCTGTGCCCGGCCGGGTAGACGCGTAGCTCCGCGCCGATCCGGTGGGCGAACCGCCGGTGCTGCGCCACCTTCCACAGGTCATGGTCGCCCACGGCGATGAGCTTGGGAACCGGGCTGCGGGCCAGTTCCCTGCGCACATCCGGGGTGTGCTTCATCAGCCCCATGATCTCGTCGAGGCTGGCGCGCCGGGTGTAGCCGAACCGCCGGCGGACCAGGTCGAGACGACCGGGCAGGGTGTGGTTGCGGTTGGTGACGATGCCCCAGATCATCAGGGACGCGATGGTGTGCGGGGGCACCAGGCCGCTGACCCGCCCGAGCCAGCGCACGCCGCGAAAGGTCTGGCCCGGCCCGGGCGGCGTGGTCAGCAGCACCAGCGAGGCGAACAGCTCCGGCCGGCGCGCCAGGGTCAGCTCGGCGACGAGGCCCGCGAACGAGTAACCGAGCACGTGCACCGGGGTGTCCCCCGATTCCAGCACCGCGACCAGGTCGGCCACGAAAAGCTCATAGTCGAAGTGCCGGCCTGGCAGCGGTCCGGCCGCCGCGGACTCGTACTGGCCGGCGAGGTCGAAACTCTCCACCCGATAGCCGGCGTCGGCGAGGATCGGTGCCAGCAGCACGAAGTCCTCCTTCGACCCGGTGGCCCCCGGAACGAGCAGCACCCGCGGGGCGCCTGGCCGGCCGAGCGCGATCGCGGCCAACCGGCCGCTGGGCGCCGGGAACCTGTAGCGCTCGGTGCCCGGCGGCAGGATCGTCCAGTCGAGGTCGGGCAAGGCGGCGTCGAGGCTCGCGAGACGATCGGGCCGGATCGGCTCGAACCGGTGGAGCGGCTGCCTCACGCGCAGGGACACGGCACCAGAGTAGCGCCGCCCACCGCCCGCTGCTGGCCTACTCGATGATGGGAATCGAGGAGGTGCCGGTGTCGGGCCGCATGCCGGACAGTCGGGCCGGTTCGAGCTCGCGCATCACGTCTTCCCTGGTCATCAGGTTGGCCTCCACCACCAGGTCGGACACGTTGCGCCCGGTCAGCAGCGCCGTCTGAGCGAGCGCGGCGGCGGCCGCATAGCCGATGTGCGGGATGAGCGCGGTGATCACGCCGACACTCGAGCCGACCATCGCGGCGAGCCGGTCCTCGTTGGCGGTGATGCCGTCGATACAGTTCACCCGCAGGGTCCACATCGCCTGGGTCATCCAGGTGAGGCTCTGGAACAGGTAGTGCGCGATGACGGGTTCGAACGCGTTGAGCTGCAACTGCCCGCCCTCTGCGGCCATCGTCACCGTCACATCCGCCCCGGCAACGGCGAACGCCACCTGGTTGACGACCTCGGGGATGACCGGGTTGACCTTGCCGGGCATGATGCTCGAGCCGGCCTGGCGGGGCGGCAGGTTGATCTCGCCGAACCCGGCCTGTGGGCCCGAGGAGAGCAGGCGCAGGTCGTTGCAGATCTTGGAGAGCTTGATGGCGCTGCGCTTGAGGTTGCCGCTGAACGACATGAAGCTGCCGGCGTCACTGGTCGACTCGATCAGGTCCGGCGCCGCCTCCAACTTGAGCCCGGTGATCAGATTGAGGTGGCGGATGGCCGCGGCCGCGTAGCCGGGATCGGCCGTGATCCCGGTGCCGATCGCGGTGGCACCCAGGTTGACCTCGGCGAGCAGCCAGATCGTCTCGGTGAGCCTGTCGTAGTCCTCGCCGAGGGTGGTGGCGAAGCCGTGGAACTCCTGGCCGAGGGTCATCGGCACGGCATCCTGCATCTGGGTGCGGCCCACCTTGAGGATCTGCTCGAACTCGTCGGCCTTGACCGAGAAGGAGCCCTGCAGCGCCTTGAGCTCACGGAGCAGGTGCTTGAGGAAGAACGCCAGGGCGATCTTGATCGCGGTGGGATAGGTGTCGTTGGTGGACTGGCTGCGGTTGACGTGGTCGATCGGGCTGAGAACGTCGTAGCGGCCGCGGCCGTAGCCCGCGTTCTCCAGTGCGAGGTTGCAGATGACCTCGTTGGCGTTCATGTTGGTGGAGGTGCCGGCGCCGCCCTGCATGACGCCCACCACGAACTGGTCGTGGTGCTTGCCCTCGATGATCTCCTGGCAGGCGGCGTCGATCCAATCGGCCCGCTCCTGGGAGAGAGCGCCCACCTCGGCGTTCGCGCGGGCGCAGGCCTGCTTCACCGAGGCGAGGGCCACGACGAAGTCGGGGTACACCGAGATCGGGCGCTTGGCGATGGGGAAGTTCTCCAGCGCCCGCTTGGTGTGCACACCCCAGTAGGCGTCCTGGGGGACCTCGACGCGGCCGAGCGAGTCGCGCTCGATGCGGAAGCCGGGAGTGGCGGCGGGGATGTCGGCGCCCAGATCCCGTGGGCTGGTCGTGTCTTCTATGGTCAAGTCGGCGTTCGTCGTTTCAGTTCTTGCGGACATGCTGCTGGTGGGGTGCACGTGGGCTCCATTGCCGTCGGTGAAGAGCTTGTGGCTCATGACCGGTTCACTCTATCGCGAGCCCCCGGCCCGGTACCGGAGCCGCACATTTCGCCTGCGTCACGCAGGGAACCGTCGTCTCCCGGCGGGGCTGTGCAAGAAAACGCAGGTGCGAGGCCACTAGTCCCGCGGCGCGTGTTCCCCTCGGCGATACGACGAACGCTAGGGTAATCGTGGACCGCAGGGGGTGTCGGCCCAGGTTTGCGACGGCGCCTGTCAGGTGGTTCACCGCCCCCGGCCGAAGCGGCCACGTCTCGCAAGGAGCCCCATGACCCCGACCGACCAGCTGCCCCCGGCATACTCGGCGCCGATTGAGCCGCCCGCCGCGAGCCCCCAGCCGCCGGCACCCGCGGTCACGCCGGGCGGAACAGGGCTGGCCACGGCCGCCCTCGTCGTCGGCATCGTCGCGTTCCTCTTCGGCTGGGTCACCATCCTGGGCGGGCTCCTGGGGATCGCCGGCATCATCCTGGGCATCATTGCCGTGCGCGCCGGCCGGGCCCGCGCCCGGGCCATCGTCGGCCTCGCGCTGGCCGCCGTCGGGTTCCTGTGCAACGTCATCTTCGCCGTGATCCTCGTTGCCTGGTTGGCGAGCCCCGGCGCGTACGAGGGAATAGTCAGGGCCGTCGCGTCCAACGCTCCGGACTCGTCCTCCAGCGAGGTCGCCGCCACCGACGTCGAGACCGTCACCCTCGACACTCCCTGCTACTCTTTCGCCGCGCCGGCCGGGTACATCAACAACCAGTCGAAGGAAGCCACCGCCGCCTGCGGCACCAACGCCGAGCTGTGGGGCGAGTACAACGCTGACGGCACCGTGAAGAACACCGGTGTCGGCGCGATTCTGGGCAGTGTCAACGTGGAGGCGATCGGCTCCGCTGCGGCCGCCGACTTCGCCCCGGACGGCACTCTCGAGGGCATGATGGGCTATCTCGACGCCGAGTTCATTCCGGCGATGGGCACCGTGATCGGGCAGGCCGAGACCGTCACCATCGACGGCACGCCTGCCGTGCTCACCCGGGTCACCAGCGACGTCGTCGCCACGAAGACCAAGGCCCTGCTGGTGCTGAAGGCACCGGATGCCTACCAGGTCCCCGACAAGGACGTGCAGTTCTTCCTGCTCTCGGTCGTCACCCCGGAAGAGAACGGCGACGCGATCATCGACGCGGCGATCTCCTCCTGGACCTGGCAGTAGCAACAGCCCACCTCCCCCTCTCGCGAGAGGACAGGTGAGGCCCCCTGGATCTCGTCCAGGGAGCCTCAACTGTCAGGTCACCGTCGTGCGGCGCATCCGTTAGACGCCGAACAGGACCTCGACGGGACCGCGCACGAAGAAGACCAGGAAGCCGACCGCGACGACCCAGAGCAGCGGGCTGATTTCCCGGGCCTTGCCGGAGAGCGAGCGCACGATGACCCAGCTGATGAAGCCGGCGCCGATGCCGTTGGCGATGGAGTAGCTCAGCGGCATCACGATGATGGTGAGGAACACCGGCAGCACGATGGAGAAGTCGCTGAAGTCGATGAACCGGATCTGCGACACCATCATGGCACCGACGATCACGAGGGCCGCTGCGGCCACCTCGAGGGGCACGATCTGGGTGAGCGGGGTGAAGAACATCGCCGCGAGGAACAACAGCCCGGTGACGATGTTCGCGAAACCGGTGCGCGCACCCTCGCCGATGCCGGCGCCGGACTCGACGAAGACCGTGTTGGACGACGCGGAGGCGGCGCCGCCGACGACGGCGCCGACTCCCTCGACGATCAGGGCCGACTTCAACCGCGGGAAGTTGCCGTCCTTGTCGGCGACACCGGCCTCGCTGGAGAGCCCGGTCATGGTGCCCATGGCATCGAAGAAGTTCGTGAAGACCAGGGTGAAGACCAGCATTACGGCAGCGAGAACGCCGATGCGCTCGAAGGCGCCGAAGCTCACGTCGCCCACCAGCGACAGGTCGGGCAGCGAGACGATGCTGGTCGGCAGCACCGGGGCGTTGAGGTTCCAGCCGTCCGGGTTGATGCCGAGGGACGGGCCGACCTTGAAGATGGCCTCGAGGATGACGGCCAAGACGGTGGTGCCGACGATACCGATGAAGATCGCGCCCTTGACCTTGCGGGCCACGAGCACACCGATGACCAGCAGTCCGACCACGAACACCGCGGTGGGCAGGGTCGCGACCGAGCCTGACTCGCCCAGCTGCACGGGCGGGGAGGCGACGCCGCTGGAACGCACGAAGCCGGAGTCGACCAGGCCGATGAACGCGATGAAGAGGCCGATGCCCACGGTGATGGCGATCTTGAGCTGGCGCGGCACGGCGGTGAAGATCATCTCGCGCAGGCCCGTGCTGGCCAGCAGCACGATGATGAGGCCGTTGATGACGACCAGGCCCATGGCCTCGGGCCAGGTGACCTGGCCCACGACGCTCACGGCCAGGAACGAGTTGATGCCGAGCCCGGCGGCGAAGCCGAACGGCAGTCGGGCGATGACACCGAACAGGATGGTCATCACCCCGGCGGTCAGCGCGGTCACGGCGGCGACCTGGCCGTTGGGCAGCCAGTTGCCGGCCACATCCACCGCGGCCTGGTCGGCGCTGAAGCCACCGAGGATGAGCGGGTTGAGAATGACGATGTAGGCCATCGTGACGAAGGTGACCAGACCGCCGCGCACCTCCCGGCCCCAGGTGGAGCCGCGGCGGGTGATCTCGAAGTACCGGTCGAGCACAGAACCGGTGCCGCGCCCCGTCGGCTCAGACGGGCCGGACGCCGGCGGCGTTTCGGTCGAGGTGCCTGTCGTGGCTGTTGCTGCTGCGGCGGTGGACTCGTGCTCTGATGCGGAAATGATGCTCTCCCGGTCGATGTGCGGCGGCGTGCCAAACGCCTTATTCTACGACGCGTCCCACCGCCGTGATAATCAGCCCACCCTGCCTGGCTAAACGTGCGGCACGAATTTGCCCCAGGCGACGCGCCGTTCGGCCTGCGGATCGGCCTCGATCCGGTCGCGGCCGTCGATCACCAGCGTGAGCCTGTCGGCCTCGGTGTATGGCGGCCAGGCCGTATCCGGAACGCCCGTGCCGGCAAAACCCAGCCACCAGCCCTGCATGCGCGCACCGATGGCCTTGAACTCCCGCCGCCCGCCCAGCGCCGTCATGCCGCGGCCGAACCAGCCGTCCAACCTGTCGAAGAGCGGGAACAGTTCGAGTCCGTGCGTGGCGTCCAGGCCCATCCGGCGCAGCAGCCGGGGCGCGGCGTCGAACCGGTAGAAGTACACCGGGGCGTATCTGGAGTGCCGCTCCCCCACCTTCACGCTCGGATACCAGAACGAGTAGTCGCCGCCGAAGTCGAGCGCGGCCCGCGCCGCGGGAATGCCCGGGTACTGCGCCTTGAGGGCCTTCTTAGCCTTCTTCTTGGTGTTGGCGAAGACCGCCCGCATGCGCGGCGGCGTTGACGCGAGTATGTCGATGCGGCCGCTGAACAGCGAGCCTTCGCGCTGGTTGGTGCCGATGATCAGCGGGATGGGGTGCGCCCGGCCGTCGCGGAACGCGTCCAGCGGCCGTTCGGGGAGGAAGTCACCGTCGATGACCGGGCAGAGCGGGATGGTGCCGGGGTACTGGTCGGGCGAGCGCACGGTGAGGGTGGTGGTGGCCTCGGCGAGGCGGGCGGGGTCGGTGTGCAGCAGCAGGCGCACGGCCTCCGCGTCGGTGAGGCCCGAGCTCACCGGCTGTTCGGCCGGCCGGCCCGGGAGCTGCTGGGCCGGCTGTCCGGCATCGGCGGCCGGGGCGCCCAGGGTCTGCTCGGCGAGGATGCTCACGAATGTCGCCGCCCACTCGGCGGTCAGCGCCGGCGGGTACACGGCGTTCGGCGGGGCGCTCTGCGCGATGGCCCGCTGGAACAGCCCCGCGGCCGCCGGCACCGTCATCAGGGTGGTGACGGCATTGCCGCCGGCCGATTCGCCGAACAGCGTCACGGCATCCGGGTCGCCGCCGAAGGCACGGATGTTGGCGCGCACCCAGGCGAGCGCCGCGACCTGGTCGCGCAGCCCCAGGTTGCTCTCGAACGGCCGCTCTGGCGTGGAGTACCGGCTGAAGTCGAGATAGCCGAGCGCGCCCAGCCTGTAGTTGATGCTCACGTAGACGATTCCGCCGCGGCGCACCAGCCCCTCCCCCTGGCGGGGATTCTCGCGGGACGACCCCACGCTGTACGCGCCGCCGTGCACGAAGACCATCACGGGGCGGAGCGCCCCATCGTCGATCGGCACATCCGGGGCGATCACGTTGAGGGCCAGGCAGTCTTCGCTCTGCGGGATGCGGGGGTGGGCGCCGAGGAACTGGCCCTTGTGGCTCTGGGTGGCGACGGGTCCGAACTCCGCCGCGTCGCGCACGCCCGGCCAGGGCTGCGCCGGAGCCGGGGCGCGGAAGCGCAGTGCACCCACCGGCGCCGCCGCATAGGGAATGCCCCGCCAGGCGCGAATTCCGCGCTCGCTGACCCCGCGCACCAGGCCACCGGACACCCGGATCTCGAGCGGATCGAGAGCGCGGGCGCCGGTATGCGAAGTCATGGGGTGATCCTAATCCGGTCCGCTGACCCCGGGGCGAACTCGGTGGCCCGGCCGGTGGAGCACTACGCTCAGCTAGGGCCGCGCGAGGCATGGGCGGCCGGATCACACAGAAACGAGACACCAATGGCACTGCCCTGGACCCTGCACGGCGACGGTAAGACCGTCGGCCCGACCGACGTCGTGGCCCCCGGCGAACGCCTGAACTGGCCGATCACGATCGGCATCGGCGCCCAGCACGTGGTCGCGATGTTCGGCGCCACCTTCCTGGTCCCGCTGATCACCGGCTTCCCGCCGAGCACCACCATCCTGTTCTCCGGCATCGGCACGATCCTGTTCCTGCTGATCACGCGCAACAAGTTGCCGTCCTACCTCGGGTCGTCGTTCGCGTTCATCGCCCCGATCACCGCCGCAGTCGCCACCGAGGGAATGGGCAGCGCCTTGTTCGGCATCCTGGCCGTCGGTGTGCTGTTGGCCCTGGTCGGCGCGATCGTGCAGGTCACCGGTGCCGGTTGGATCGACGCCCTGATGCCGCCGGTGGTGTCCGGCGCGATCGTCGCGCTGATCGGATTCAACCTGGCGCCGGTGGCGAAGGCCAACTTCACCCTGGCGCCGCTCACCGCGCTGATCACCCTCGCCGCCGTCATCCTCTCCACAGTGCTGTTCCGCGGCATCCTCGGCCGGCTGTCGATCTTCCTGGGCGTCATCGTCGGTTACATCGCCGCCGTCATCCAGGGCGAGGTCGACTTCAGTGCCGTCGGTGACGCCGCCTGGGTCGGCCTGCCGCCGCTGACCCTGCCGACGAACCCGTTCGAGAACCCCGCCGTGTGGTCCATCCTGCCGGCGTTCCTGCCCGTGGTGCTGGTGCTGATCGCCGAGAACGTGGGCCACATCCGCGGCGTCGCGCAGATGACCGACAGCAAGGTCAACCGGCTCACCGGTCGGGCGCTGCTCGCCGACGGCCTCGCCACGGTGCTGGCCGGCTTCGGCGGCGGCTCCGGAACCACCACCTACGGCGAGAACATCGGCGTGATGGCCGCCACCCGGATCTACTCGACGGCCGCGTACTGGGTGGCCGGCATCACCGCGGTGTTGCTGGGCCTCTCCCCCAAGATCGGCGCCGTCATCAGCACCATCCCGGCGGGCGTGCTCGGCGGCGTCACGACGGCCCTGTACGGGCTCATCGGTATCATCGGCGTGAAGATCTGGCTCGACAACAAGGTGGACTTCAGCAAGCCGGTCAACCAGTTCACCGCCGCGACCGCGCTGATCATCGGCATTGCGGACTACACCTTCAGCGCCGGCACGCTCACCTTCAACGGCATCGCGCTGGGCACCGTCGCAGCCATCGTGATCTACCACTCGATGACCTGGGTGGCCCGGGTGCGTCGCACAGCGTAGCCACACCTGCCCGCGAGCTGTGAGCTAAGCACCTAACCGAAGCGTTTTTCGGGGCTTATCTCACAGTTCGCGGGCTTTGCTGTGCTCCGACGGGGCCGCCTGGCGATCCCGCGCGCCACGCCCCACGCACCACGCACCACGCACCACGCACCGAGCACACACATGCGCGCGCACGCGCCACGCACTCCCGGGGCACACGGATGCCCGCGAGCTGTGAGTTAAGCACCTTCCCGAGGCGTTTTTCGGGGCTTAGCTCACAGTTCGCGGGCTTGTGGACGCTACTGGTGCAGGGCGGGGACGATCAGGTAGACGCCGTAGAGCACGATCAGGCCGCACAGCGCGAAGCAGAGGTAACCGGCGTTCTGGGCGACCCGCTTCTGGGTGTGGGTGAGCGGGTTGGCCTTGCGGGCCTTGCGAGCGCGTTTGGCGTCCTTCGCGGCCCTGGCCGGGCTGAGCACGGTGATGGCGCCGGTGAACTCGGCGGGTTCCACCGTCGGGATGCGCCCGGCCGTGGTGAGCAGGCGCAGGCCCAGCGAGTAGAGCGAGACCACGACGGCCGAGGACACCAGCGCGGCAGCCGCGACAACGAGGAAAGCTGACCAGTCGATCACAGTGCAACCTTCGCTCGGTCCTTGCGGGACGGTTTGCGGGGCGTCTTCTTGATCTTCACGACGTGGCCCGCGTCATCGATGTCGTGCAGGTTGTCGTGCGATACGCTGTCGCGCTTTGACCACTGGAAGAGCACGTAGACCACGACAGTGCCGATGACGACGTCGAGCAGGATGCCGATCGGTCCGAGCAGCGCCAGGCCCGCGGCGAACGCACCCATGATGGCGGAGGCCGGCAGGGTGAGCAGCCAGCCGAGCGCGATCTGGCCGGCCATGCCCCAGCGAACCGTGGAGCCGCGGCGGCCCAGCCCGGAGCCGATGACCGACCCGGAGGCTACCTGGGTGGTGGAGAGGGCGAAGCCGAGGTGGCTGGACGCGAGGATGGTCGCGGCGGTGCTGGTCTCGGCGGCGAAACCCTGGGCGGGCTTGATCTCGGTGAGTCCGCGGCCCATGGTGAGGATGATGCGCCAACCGCCGGTGTAGGTACCGATCGCGATGGCGAGGGCGCAGCAGGCCACCACCCAGAACTGCGGCCCTGAGCCCACGGCCTGGTAGCCGCCGGCGATGAGGGTCAGGGTGATCACGCCCATGGTCTTCTGCGCGTCGTTGGTGCCGTGCGAGAGGGCCACCAGCGAGGAGGAGAAGATCTGCGCGTAGCGGAAACCGCCGCGGCCATCCGGCTTGCCGGCATCGCGGCGGGTGATGGCGTAGGCGAGGCGGGTGGCGAGGTACGCGACGATGCCGACGGTGATCGGGGCGATCAGCGCGGGCAGGATCACCTTGGCCAGGACGACGTCGAAGGCCACGGCCTGCGCCCCCACCCCGATGATGGTGGCGCCGATGAGTCCGCCGAACAGGGCGTGACTGGAACTGGACGGCAGACCGCGCAGCCAGGTAATCAGGTTCCAGACGATCGCGCCGATCAGACCGGCGAAGATCATCTCCGGGCTGATCTGGATTCCTCCGTCGCCCTCCTTGATGATGCCGCCGGAGACCGTTTTGGCGACCTCGGTGGACAGGAACGCCCCGACGAGGTTGAGGACTGCCGCGACGCCGACAGCGACCTTGGGCTTCATGGCCCCGGTGGCGATCGGTGTGGCCATGGCGTTGGCCGTGTCGTGGAATCCGTTGGTGAAGTCGAAGATGAGTGCCAGTGCGATGACCAGCGCGACGATAAGGGTGAAATCCACCGGCGTCTTTCCTTGTAATTCAACCCGAACCGTGGCCGGGTAGATAGTCACACCGGCACGCAAGAGAGATGTCTGGCTCGAAACCGGGCCTCGTTGATCCTGACAGCCTGAGGCGGGCAGGTCAATTCAGGGAGCGTTCATCCGCGGTTCACCCGGCTGTCAGGTGGCAGGAGGATCAGCCGCGGGCCACGACCGTGGCGAGGTCAACACCGAAGGTGAACGTGGCCTCGACTCTCTGGCCGGCCAGCACACCCGGCAGCCAGTGCCTGGCGTCGTCCCACATCTCGTCGACGGGCAGCTGGGCGATCGTGAACCATTCCGGGTTCAGCTCGTCGGATTCGCGCGGGATGCCGCTGAACCGGTCGGTGACGAAGACGTTCGACCGCTGGCTCCAGGTGGGTTTGTGCGGGAACAGGTAGGTGAGAACCCCCATCGGGGTGAGCGCCTCGGGCACCACGGTCAGGCCGGACTCTTCCTCGATCTCGCGCACGGCGGCATCCAGCGCGGATTCGCCGGGCTCGAGCTTGCCGCCGAGCCCGACGATGTTGCCCAGGCCCAGGCCCTTCTTCTTGCGGCCGAGCAGCACCTGCGGCTCGCCGGTCTCGGAGAGGCGGGTGAGGTAGCACACGCACACCTGGGGCAGGTCGGTCATGGGTTCATCGTACCGACCGGCCCGGCCCGCCCCGGGCACCCCGGGAGTGCGGGAAAACCTCGGTTACGCTGTACGCATGGATTTTGTGCCTCAGACCGGAACTATCACGATGTTCACCACCACCTGGTGCGGCTACTGCTCGCGCCTGAAGAGCCAACTCGACAAGGTCGGCATCGGCTACACCGAGGTGAACGTCGAAGAGGTCGACGGCACCTCTGAGCTCGTTATGAGCCTCAACGGTGGCAACCGCACCGTGCCGACGGTGCTGTTCCCGGATGGCTCTGCCGTGACGAACCCGTCGCTCGCGCAGGTGCAGGCCAAGCTCGCGCCCGCCGCGTAACACTCCCGTCAGACAGAACTGCCCGGCCGACCTGAGTCGTCCGGGCAGTGCTATTTGACGGGCAGTGCCGTCTGCTGATGCGGGTTTAGCCGAAGAGCACGGCTGCTTCGTCGTAACGTTCCTGGGTGACCCGGTTGAGGTCCATGGTGGCGTCGGCGATGCTGACGTTGCGGATGTCGGTGCCCTTGAGGGAGACCATCGAACCCCACTTGCCCTCGATGACGGCGTCGACCGCTGCCATGCCGAGGCGGGTGGCGAGCACCCGGTCGTAGGCCGACGGAGCGCCACCACGCTGGGTGTGGCCGAGGACGGTCGCCCGTGCCTCGATGCCGGTGCGCTCCTCGACCATGGGGGCGATGAGTTCGCTGATGCCGCCGAGGCGCGGACGGTTGAACGCGTCCAGGCCCTTGTGCGAGTGCGCCTCGCCCATTTCGGCTAGCAGGAAGCCCTCGGAAACGACGAGCACCGGCGCGCGGCCGCGATCGCGGACGCTCTCGACCCACCCGCAGATCTGTTCGATGGTCTGCGGCTGCTCGGGGATGAGGATGGCGTGGGCGCCGCCGGCCATGCCGGAGTGCAGGGCGATCCAGCCCACGTGGCGGCCCATGACCTCGACGATCATGCAGCGGCCGTGGGAATCTGCCGTGGTGCGGAGGCGGTCGATGGCCTCGGTGGCGATCTCGACGGCGGTGTTGAAGCCGAACGAGTAGTCGGTGGCGGCGAGGTCGTTGTCGATGGTCTTCGGTACGCCGACGATCTTGATGCCGGCATCCGTGAGACGACGGGCAGCGGTGAGGGTGCCCTCGCCGCCGATCGCGATGATGGCGTCGATGCCTTCGGCGTCCATGGTCTTCTGGATGTTCTCGGGTCCCGCGTTCTCACCCTCGAAGGGGTTGGTGCGGGAGCTACCGAGAATGGTGCCGCCCTGGCGGGACAGGCCACGAACGCTGTGCCGGTCGAGCTTCATGAACTCGCCCTGCACCAGCCCGCGCCAGCCGTTGCGGATGCCCACGAACTCTGAGTCGTACGCGCGCCCTCCCTTGAGGACAGCACCCCGAATCACTGCGTTGAGGCCCGGGCAGTCTCCGCCGCTGGTGAGGATACCGATCTTCATTTCTGGCTACTCCTTATTACATGCATGTGTATTTCGGCACATCGCCCGTCCACCATCATGGTGGCGGGCCGTGGCCTGGATCAAGTCAACACCGACGGCGCTGCTCTGGGGTAGGGACTTCCGGCCCGGTATTACAGCTCTCCGTCCAGCGCCTGCGTGAGTACGTATACCAACGCGCTGGCCTGCACCGAATCTGCTGCGGAGACGTCTTCGTCTGCCCCGTCGAGCGCGCGGGCCGCGAGGCCCTGCTTGCTGCCGATGAGTTCGGCGATGCGCGCATCAATAGTGTGTGCGGCGATGATCCGCCAGGCGGTGACAGGTTCGGCCTGACCGATCCGGTGCACCCGGTCGATGGCTTGCGTCTGCTCCGCCGCCGTCCAGCTCAGTTCCGCCAGCACCACGTTGGATGCCGCCTGCAGGTTCACGCCGACGCCGGCCGCGGTCAGCGAACACACCACGATGGCGACCTCGGGGTCGGTGTTGAACGAGTCGATCGCGGCCTGGCGGGCCAGGGCGCTCTGATCGCCCCGCAGCGACACCGTGCGCAGACCGCGCTTGGCGAAGATCTCCTCCGCGGCATCCATCACGTCGATGTGCTTGGCGAAGAACACCACCTTGCCCACCGAGTGGGCCAGCTGGGCCGCGTAGTCCGCGGCGAGCCCGGCCTTGGCCTGGCCGATCTTGCGCACCATGGTGAACACGTTCTCGCCGGTGCTGGTGCCCTTGGATTCCTCGAGGTCGGCGTGTGCGACGGCGCGGATGTACGCGGCGCGCTGCTCGTCGTCGATCTCCGGGTTGCGCACGCCGGGGTGGCGGGCGGCGACCAGGGCCTTGTAGCGCTGCACCAGGCGGGCGCCGAGCTCACGTTCGGCCTTCTGGATGGAGCGGCCCAGTTCGCTGTCGAGCTCCACCGGGAGGTCGGCGATGCGCTTGGCGGGCAGGTCGGCGGCGACGTCGACCTTGCGGCGGCGCACGATGCCCATGTCGATGACCGCGGCGCGGGCCGCGGTGTAGAACCCGGCGTCGGCGGGGGTGAGCCCGGTTTCCTCCAGGCGTGCCATGAGCTTGGCGGTGGGCTTGTCGCCGTCGATCCAGCCGAGGAACTGCCAGATGGCGCGGAAGTCATCGACGTCGTTGATCAGCGGGGTGCCGGTGAGGGCCATCAGCAGCGGGTTGTTGCCCGGGGTGCGGCGGCGGATCTGCTCGGCGAGGCTGAGCACATGCTTGGAACGCTGCGACTGCAGGTTCTTGATGAAGTGGGCCTCGTCGACGACCATGCCCTTGAAGCCCAGGGTGCCCAGCCAGGCCAGGTGCCGGTCGAGCACGTCGTAGTTGACCACGACGACGTCGGCGAAGGCGTCGAGAGTGTCGCCGTCGCCGTGGATGACCGTGGCGCGCCGGTGCGGCGTCCACAGTTCGACCTCGCGCACCCAGTTCATCTTCACGACGTTGGGCACGATCGCCAGCAGCGGGTAGGCGCCGGCGACGGAGGCGGCGAGCAGGCTCTGCGCGGTCTTGCCCAGGCCGGGCTCGTCGGCGAGGAGGTAGCTGCGGTGGCCGACGCGGGCGCTTTCGATGAACCGTGCCTGGTGGCGCATGAGTTCCATGCCGCGCGGAGAGAACCTGTCGACATTGGGGGCTTCGGGCAGGTCCATGCTGGCGGCCTGGCCGCCGGAACCGAATTCGAAGGCCTTGAACAGCGGGCCGAGCAGTTCCCAGTTGGCCAGGCGACGAGCCGAGGACACCGGCGCGGCCTTCACGGCGCTGAAGTCGGGGGCCAGGAACGGGTTGGCCATCTGGCGGGCGCGCACCGACTGCGGGATGACCTGATTCTGCGGCACCTCGGGCTTGGCCTCGGGTTCGCGGGTGATGATGAGCTCGTCCGGGCTGAGTTCAGCGCCCGATTCCAGCAGCCAGTCGCGGCGGAAGCGCTGCGCGACGGTGGAGACGCCGGCATCCGGTTCGAGCAGGGTGATCAGACTGGTGTCGCGGGCGGCGGTCTTCGCGAGGATCTGGGCGATGCCGTCGAGGCGTTTGAGGAGTTCGGCGCGGTTCGCGTCGGTCAGTTCGGGGTCGGTCTTCACCCGGGCGCGTTCTTCACGCATCAGCAGCGCGATGACCTGGTACTTGGTGCGGTTGGTGGGGCCGAGCTTGGTGCCGCTCTGGGCCTTGGCTTCGACCTCGCGCACCTTGCGGGCGAGGATCGGGATGATGGGGGCGTCGTCGTCGCGCGAGCGCGGCCGTTGACGTGTTCGACCGCTGCCGGCTCCAGCGCGGCCCGCTCCGTTGGTGCGGGTGTGTGCCATTTTTCTCCACTTCACACCAGCGCAGCACTCAATGCGCGCTCGTCGTGTTGCGCATCCGCAGGATGCCTGTGCGATCGTTACGCCGAACCCCATGATCGAGCAGCGGGACGCCGCAACTTTCAGTCACTACTGCACTGATGGCCGCGGGGCCACGGTCGAGCCGGCTCCAGACGCATCCTTAGTCTATGCCCGCCCCCGGATTTAGCGGTGCACGGCCGTCGGGACCTTGGTCCGGATTCCCACGATGATGAAGACCAGGGCGGCAATGAACTGAGCGGACACCCAGCCCTGCCCGTGCAGTTCGATGACGACGATCGGATTCCACAGCACCGCGATCGGCACCAGGCCGATGAGCCACCACCACGCCTTGGCCTGGATGACGAAGACGCAGATGATCAGGGCCAGGATGCTGACGAGGTAACGGATGATCACGAAACTGTCGACTTCGAGCAGGGCCAGTCCGCCCAGGAGCGCGATCGCGCCGAGCAGGCCGGGTGCCAGTGCCGAACGGGTGTAGGTAGGTTCTGCCGGGGTGCCCATCAGACGCCACCTCCCCCGCCGCCGCCTCCGCCGCCGCCGACGGAGCCGCCACCGCTCGAACCGGAACCGGCCGAGCTGGTTGCGATACCCGTCGATGCGGACGTGGCGAACGCTGAGACGCCGGTGGCGAAGTACGCGGCGCTGAACGGCGCGGTGCCGACGTACCAGTCCGGTTGCTGGTGGGCGCCGGCGTAGTAGTCGCCGAGCACCGCGGACCATTCCTTCTCCTGGCCGGTGAGCACCGCGAACGGCAGCAGCCGCTCGTAGAGCTTGAGCACCTGCACGGGTTCGGTCGCCACCGCTCCGGGAGCCTCGTCCGTTCGGTATGGCGTGCGCAGGGCGCCCCGGGGGCTCTGCAGCACCCGGAGCCGGTCCGCTTCGGCAAGCGAGATGTACACGGAGACACCCTTCAGGTAGTCGCGCAGTTCGGCGCCGCGAGCGGTGAGCGGTCGCACATCGGCGGTCACGACAATCGTAACGATCGACGCGATCAGGCCCACCACCAGGAACAGCGCGGGCCACGCGCCGGCGACCTCCGTGGCGAACGAGACGATGCTCGCGATCATCGCGACGAAACCGGCGACGATGGCCAGGCCGAACAGCCAGCCTCTGAGGGCGCCGCCCTTCTTCTCTCGGAGCCCATCGGCGAGCAACTGTTTGCGGGCGGCGCTCGTGGCGGCGGTCAGCGCGGTGCCCAGCTTCGCATCCGTCTTCTTGAAGTCCCGGATGGTGCCGATGTCCTGGTGGACGGGGAACAGGGCGTCGAGAACGGCACGCTCGGTGGGGTCGAGGCCCGCCCGGCTGCGCAACTCGAGGAGGTAGTGGTTCTTGCCTTCGCCCTCGAGGACCCGAACGTTGCCGTTGACGGCGAACTGCAGGAACTGGGCGGTGAGGGACTTGCCGCCGGCCTTGGCGCCGAGCACGCCGCCGGCCTGCAGCAGGTTCACGCCCGTCGGCGGCAGGTATTCGGCGATGATGGTGGGCCGGCCGGGCTGGTTGCGCCATCGGGTGTTGCGCAGGGTGACGCCGAGCACGGCCGTGGCCAACGCGGCCAGTGCCGCGAGCAGCGCGATCGTGGGGAACGCGTTAGCGGTGAACGAATCGTCCCGGGGCACGAAGGTTCCCTCGTCGAATCCCACGGCCAGGGCCAGGCCCTCGTGCGGACCCAGGTCGCGTGCGGCGGCTTCGATGACCCATTCGTCGCCGTCGGCGGCGCTGTCGAGCGTGTCGCAGGTCGCACCGGATGTCGACGCGCCCTGGTAGCAGGCGCTCTGACCGGTGAGCGCGGGAACCAGGTCGGCTGCCACGTGCACGGTCGCCGAGACGGCGCCGAACGGCTGGGCCCAGCCGGTGCCGTTCACCTCCCAGAAGAACTCCTCATCAGTGGTGTCGTCCGGAAAATGGGCGATGTTCTTCTGGGTGTAGCTGATGACGTAGGTCTGGTCGCCGTGTACGAAGTCGTCGTCGGCGATGGTGACGCTGAGGAACTCGTCATCGGAGTCGTCGCTGTCGGTGTCGGTCTCGTAGTCCCGCTCCCGGCCGGTCTCGTCGGTGACGCTGACGATGGAAAGCTCGGTGGGCTCGCCACGGTAGTGGGTGGGTATCTGGCGCCTGATCCCGTGGTTCTGGTCGGTCTCCGGAAAGCTCGCCACGAGAGTCTCAGTGGTGGCCAGGGTGGAGTGGCCCTCGTCGTCACGGCCAAGCCGGTAGTCGCCGTGCATGGACACGAAGCCGAAATCGTCGACGCCGGCGGCCACGACCAACGAGGGCGACTCGGGCGCGGATGTCACGGCGGCAGCGCCGGCCAGAGCCGCGGCAGGGCTCGTGGTGAGGAGGGTGAGCCCGGCGAGGATCGTCGCTGCCAACGACAGTCGCAGGCTGAAGGTGACGGGTCGGTGCATGCTCTCATGGTAGCGAGCGGCGGTCAGGCACCCGGTCACCGGCGGCGCGCGGTTCCCGCCGGCGGTGGGAGGGGCGGATCAGACGGGGTGGATCAGACGGGTCGCGTCAGGCCGGGTGCCGGCTGACGGACAGCTCCGGCGGGTGTTCGAGCAGGTCGACGAGCGCCGGCCGAAGTTCGGTGAACCAGACGACGTAGCCGGCTTCGATGAGGTGCAGGTGGTCTGCTGACCATTCGGCGCTCAGCGTGCCGTCTGGGGCGGCCAGCGCCGGCCAGAGATCCAGGTACCGAGCCTTGACCGTCGGCGCGAACTGGCGCAGATGCCGGTTGACCGAACGGATCACGTGCACGAACTCGGTCTCCCTCGGGGGCACGGACTGGATGAGCAGCCGGGTGCCGGGAAGCTGCTTGCGCAGGGTGCACAGGATGGTTTCGATGTTGCGCACGATGTACTCGTCCGACCGGTTCCAGCCCACATCGTTGGTACCCACCTGCAGGACAACGGCATCGGGGTCGGCAGAAACGACCTGATCGAGCCGGCCCAGGACCTCATCGGTCGTGTCCCCGTTCACACCGAGGTTGCGCACCTCAAGCTCGGGGAACCGTTCTTCCCATCGAGCACCCGCGCTGAGGCCGTCGCCGACGAACACCACCACACCGGACATCAGGACTCCTCCACGCTTGATACCATGATGCGCTCCCTGGTGCACGGTGGCTAGGGTCGAAACTGGCAAGATTCCGTCAGCCGTCTCCCCCGGGCCCTGTGCTTCCTCCGTTGGTCGAGCCTGTCGAGACCAGGCCAGACGATCCCGCCAACACGGCACCACACACACGCACCTCACGAGGTCTCGACAAGCTCGACCGACGAAATGGGCGCGATCATCCCCGTTGGTCGGACCTGTCGAGACCACGCCAGACGATCCCGCCAACGCGGCACCACACACACGCACGTCACGAGGTCTCGACAAGCTCGACCAACGAAATGGGCGCGACCATCCCCGTTGGTCGAGCCTGTCGAGACCACGCCAGACGATCCCGCCAACGCGGCACCACACACACGCACCTCACGAGGTCTCGACAAGCTCGACCAACGAAATGGGCGCGATCTCCGTTGGTCAGGCCTGTCGAGACAACGCCAGACGCTCCCGCCAACACGGCACCACACACACGCACCTCACGAGGTCTCGACGAGCCCGACCAACGAAATGGGCGCGATCATCCCCGTTGGTCGAGCCTGTCGAGACCACGCCAGACGATCCCGCCAACGCGGCGCTGCACCCAGGCACGTCGGGGGTCTCGACGAGCTCGACCGACGGGATGGGCGCGACATGCAGGCACGTCGGGGGTCTCGACGAGCTCGACCGACGGGGTGGGCGCGCACCGCAGGTCAGGTCGCCTGGTCTGTGCCGGCGGATGCGCGGGGACCGCAGACCGGGTTGTTAGCTGACGGGTGCTTCCGCGGTCGCGGCGGTGTCCGGGGCGCCGACCGGGGTGCCGGGTCCGGCGTCCTGGGCGGCGGCCTCGGTTTCGGCGGCGGCGGTGATGCGGTTGGCCATGCCGCTGAAGATCACACCGTGGAACGGCAGGATCGAGAACCAGTAGAGCCGGCCGCCGAGTCCGCGTGGGAAGAACACCGCGCGCTGGCGGTAGATCGAGCCGCCGTCATCCGTCGGCTCCGCCCGCATCTCGAGCCAGGCCCGGCCGGGCACCCGCATCTCGGCGCGCAACCGCAGGAAGCTGCCCCGATCGATGCGTTCGACGCGCCAGAAGTCGAGCACGTCGCCGGTCTGCAGACGGTCGGGATGCCGGCGGCCCCGGCGCAGTCCCACTCCCCCGACGATCTTGTCCATCCAGCCGCGCACCGCCCAGGCCAGCGGGAAGGAGTACCAGCCGTTCTCCCCGCCGATGCTCTCGATGACCCGCCACAGGTCCGCCGGCTGGGCCGACGTGCGCTTTTCCTTGAGGTCGGTGTAGACGAGGTGCCCGGCCCAGTCGGGGTCGCTGGGCAGCGGGTTGCTCGACGCCCCCTCCGTCGCGGCGTTGTGCCAGCTGGTCTCCACGTCGCCGTCGCGCATCCGGCCCAACGCCAGGCGCACGGCCCGGCGATAGGTGGTGAGACCGCCCGCCGGTGCTGGGATCACGGCGTCGATGTCGTGCTCGTGCACGACACAGTCGTACTGCAGCGACGCGATGATCGGCACGGCGAGGCTGCGCGGGATGGGCGTGACCAGGTTGACCCACTGCGAGGCGAGCCACGGGGTGAGCACCGGGAGCGGCGCGATGGGGCGCTGGTGCAGGCCGGCTTCGACGGCGTAGCCGTTCATCATCTGGCCGTACCGCAGCACGTCGGGGCCGCCGATGTCGAAGGTGCGGTTGACGTCGGCGGGCACATCGGCGGCGGCGACGAGGTAGTGCAGAACGTCCCGCACCGCGATGGGCTGGATGAAGTTGCGCACCCACCGGGGCGCCGGCATATACGGCAGCACATCGGTCAGGTGCCGGATCATCTCGAACGACGTGGAGCCGGAACCGATGACGACCCCGGCCTGGAAGGCGATCGTGGGCACGCCGGAGTCCAGCAGGATGCGGCCGACCTCGGCGCGGGAGCGCAGGTGCGGCGAGAGGGTCGGACTGTCGGGGTGCAGACCGCCGAGGTAGACGATGCGGGAAACCTGCGCCTCGGCCGCGGCACCGGCCACGTTCCGGGCGGCCGTGCGTTCGGTCTGCTCGAAGTCGCCCCTGGCCCCCATCGAGTGCACCAGGTAGTAGAAGACGTCGATGCCGGCGCTGGCCTTGGCGACCGAGGCCCGGTCGCCGAGGTCGCCTTCGACGATCTCGACGTCGTCGGCCCACGGCACATCGGTGAGTTTCTGGGGCGAGCGCACGAGCACCCGCACGGTGTGGCCGGCCTCGAGGAGCTTGGGAACCAGCCGGCCCCCGATGTAGCCGGTGGCTCCGGTGACCAGTACGCGGCGTGCGGTCTTCTCAGTCATTGCGTCAGCCTAGGGCGGGAGTCTGGGCTGGACCTGCACATTCACGGGCGGCAAACGGGGCCTGTGGATGAATCCGGCGGCGCCGGCCGGTCTGGGGGAAGATCGCCGGATGATCCTTCGACTCGACCCGCGGTATCCGCTCGTCTGGCGCACCCCGGACACCATCCAGCTGGGCATCGACCGGCCGTTGGCGATCGTGCCGGGGGTGACCGCCCCGCTGGAGAGCGTCATCGCCGCGCTGCGGGTGGGGGTGCCCCGGTCGGGTGCGCTGATGCTCGGGCGGCAGGCCGGCGCGACGGATGCTGCCACCGCCGCCCTACTCGCCGCCCTGGCCCCCGCGCTGGTCGACCTCGAGACCCAGCCGGGGGCGCCCGGCACCGACACTGCGCCTCTCACCGCCACCTGGTTCGGCAGCAGCAGGGCCACCCCGGTGCACCGCGGCGACCGTCCCGTGGTCTGCGTGGACGGCGCCGGCGCCACGGCCGACCGCATCCGGCAGCTGCTGGCCGACCTGGGCATCACCGTTGCCAGACCAGGGCAGCTCCCCGACCTGGCCGTGATCGTGGACCATTTTGTGCTCGCCCCGGAGCGGCACGGCCACTGGTTGAGGCGAGATGTGCCGCACCTGCCGGTGCTGTTCAGCGACACCGAGGTGCGGGTGGGCCCGCTCGTGGAGCCAGGCGCCGGCCCGTGCCTGACCTGCCTGGACCTCGAGCACGTCGACCTCGACCCGGCCTGGCCAGCGATCGCCAGCCAGTTGCTGCACCGCACGGCGCCCACCGAAACGCCCCGCCTGGGCATCGAGGTGGCCGCGACGGCGGCCGGCATCGTGCACGAGCGGGTGTTCGCGTCCTCGAATGAGTTCGCGGCCGCATCGCTGGCGATCGACGCGGAGTCGCTGACGGTCAGACGCCGCGCGCACCGGCCGCACGAGCGGTGCGGATGCCGATTTCTGCCAGAAAGCGTGATCGTTCTCGCGGGGAACGCTGCTGGCTTCCGGCCGCGGACCAGCTGAGCGAGAGGCGTTTGCGCGCCCGGGTGACACCCACGTAGAGCAGCCGGCGTTCCTCGTCGACCTGCTCGAAGGTGCCGGCGTAGCTGATCGGCACCAGGCCCTCTGAGAGCCCCACCACGAACACGGCGTCCCATTCCAGGCCCTTGGCCGAGTGCAGGGTGGCCAGGGTCACCGCCGCGACGGTCGGTTCGTGCTGGCCGGCCTGGCGTTCCATCAGCTCGTCGGTGAACTGACGGAAGGTGGTGCCGGGGGCGGCCTGGTCGACGAGACCCATGATCGCGTTGAGTGCCTCCCAGCGGTCGCGCACCGCGCCGCGGGTGTCCGGCGCGGTCTGGCTCCAGCCCAGGCCGCGCAGCACATCGCTGACCGACTTGAACAGCGGTTCGCCCATGATCGACACGGATGCAGCGCGCAGCGACATCACCGCCTGCTTCACCTCCGGCAGGTCGAAGAACCGCTTCGATCCGCGGATCTGGAAGCTCACGCCGACGTCGCCGAGCGCGGTCTCGAGCAGGGCGGCCTGCACGTTGACCCTGTACAACACGGCGATGTTCTCCGGTGGCACACCGGATTCGACGAGTTCGTAGATGCTCTGGGCCACCCCGCGGGCCTCGGCCATGTCGTTGGGGTACTCCCGCACGGCGGGCTCCACCCCGGTCTCGGCGACGGCGGCGTGCAGCGACAGCGCACCGGGCCGGCCGCGCATCAGCTGGTTGGCGGTGGCGACGATGGCGGCCGTTGACCGGTAGTTCTGTTCCAGGCGCACCACGGTGGCGTCCTCGTAGTGCTTGGGGAAGTCGAGCAGGTAGTCGCTGCGGGCCCCGGCGAAGGAGTAGATGGTCTGGCTGGCGTCGCCGACCACGCAGAGGTCGCGCCGGTCGCCGAGCCACAGTTTGAGCAGGTCGTACTGCAGCGGGGAGACGTCCTGGAATTCGTCGACGACGAAGAACCGGTACTGCTCACGCACCTGCAGCGCCACGGAGGGTTCGGCTTCGATCATGCCGGCCATGGCCAGCAGAACGTCTTCGAAGTCGATCTGCTTGCGGTCGTCTTTGAGTCGTTCGTAGCCCGCCTGCATGTCCAGGGTCTGCTCGATGTCGAGCCGGCCGGGCAGGGCGCGACTGGCGGTAGCGTACTGGTCCAGGCTGAGGCCGCTGGTCTTGCGCCATTCGATCTCGCCGGCCAGGTCACGCAGGGTGGCGGTGTCCAGCTTGAGTTTGAGGACCTCGGCGGCGTGGCCGAGCAGCCGGCCCTTGCCCTCGAGGATGCGCGGCGCCTGGCCGCCGACGACGTGCGGCCAGAAGTAGTTCAGCTGGCTCAGCGCGGCCGCGTGGAAGGTGCGCGCGGCGACGCCGCCGGCGCCGAGTTGCCGCAGCCGGCCGCGCAGTTCGGCGGCGGAGCGGGCGGTGAAGGTGAGCGCCATCACGCGGTTCGGCGAGTAGGCGCCGCTCATCACGCCGTAGGCGATGCGGTGCGTGATGGCGCGGGTCTTGCCGGTGCCGGCGCCGGCGAGCATGCAGACCGGCCCGATCAGGGCCTCGGCGGCGATGCGCTGTTGCTCGTCGAGTCCGGTCAGCAAAGACTCGGCGGTGGGGGTCAGTCGGTCAGACACCGGGCTGCCCCGGCTGTTCGGGCTGGGCCAGCCAGTGATCGAGAAGCGCACGTGCGATCGACGACCGGCCGGGCAGCATGATGCCGTTCTCCGGGTCGGCGAGTTCGGCGCGGCTGAACCAGCGCAGGTCCAGGATCTCGGTGCCGTCGGGCACCAGGGAGCCGGCCTGCTGGCCGTCGGCCAGGCGGGCGGTGAAGCCGACCATGATCGACGCCGGGAACGGCCACGGCTGCGACCCGCGGTAGACCGGGTCGGTGACCCTCATGCCGGATTCCTCGAACACCTCACGCACGACGGCGGACTCGAACGATTCGCCGGGTTCGACGAAGCCGGCCAGCAGCGAATACCGGTTCGCCTCCCACATGGCGTTGGAGCCGAGCAGCACCCGGTCGCGGTCGTCGGTGATCAGCACGATCACGGCCGCGTCGGTGCGGGGAAAAACCTGGCTGCCGTCCTCGGGGCAGTGTCGCACCCAGCCGCCGGTGGTCACATCGGTCGCGGCGCCGCAGCGCGGGCAGTGCGGGTGCGAGTCGTGCCAGTGCAGGATGCCGAGGGATTCGGTGAGGATGCCGGTGTCCCGGTCCGAGAGCAGGGTGGCATAGTCGCGCAGGCCCACCCACTTGGATTCGTCGGGTTCCAGCGCGGCGGCCTGTTCGTCGTCCAGCGGCACGGCCACAAGCGGGGTGCCGACGGGTTCGGCGGCGGTGGCGTCGAGCGAGAGGCCGAGGTACACCCGCAGGGCGGATGCCGGGTCGATGGTGAGGCCGGCCGGCGCGAGCAGCAGCAACCGGGGCCGGTCGTTTGCGGCGGGGGCGGCGAGCAGCACGGAGCCGCGCCACAGCGGCAGAACCCGGGTGCCGGCGTCCGCCCAGAGCCGCTCGAACAGGTCGGGTCGGGCGCGGGCGTCGTTGTCGCGATCAACGGCGTGCCGGGACAGCGGCAGCGTGGCCGTGAATCTGAACGACATGAGACCCCTCAAAAATCGGGCAACACGTGCCGAAGTAATCTGCAGGCGTGGCGAATGGCCTCACCGGGAGGAACTCGACCTAACCTAGAAGGCATGGCCAGATCCCACCTCACTCTAGCCGCGTTGGCCACCAATGCAGTGCCGGAGCTCGACGTCGCCCACGCCCGAAACCACAGTCTCGCCGGCGGCGGGTTGTTCGACTCTGCCCTGCTGGTCACCCGCGATGAGAAGGAGCTGATCATCAGGGTTCCCACGTCGCAGACGGCCGAAACCGAGCAGTCGGCCGATCTCGTGGCGTTGCGCGCCCTGACGACGGGCAACCGCAGCCGGCTGCCGTTCGACGTGCCGGTGTTCGTGGGCCAGGCGCCGTTCGAGGGCACCAGGGCCGTGGTCTACGAGCGTCTGCCCGGCGCCTCATACGATGCGGATGCCCTCACCGGCCATGAGGGTGTGTCCGGGTCGATCGGCCGCGCGATCGCCGCCATCCACGGGCTGCCGTCGGCGTTCATCGGCGATGCCGGCCTCGTGCAGCAGAGCGCCCTGGATTGCCGCACCGCCACCATCGACCTGATCGACCGGGCGGCGAACACCGGCAAACTGCCCGCGGCGCTGCTGCGGCGCTGGGAACTCGCCACCGACGACAACGCTCTGTGGCAGTTCGCGCCGACGGTGATCCACGGGTCGCTCACCGCGGAATCCTTCCTGATCAGCGACGACGCGGTGTGTGGGGTGCTCGGCTGGTCTGGGCTCTCTGTCGGCGACCCGGCCCGCGACCTCAACTGGTTGCTCGCCGCCCGCGGTGACGCCGCCGAGACGGCCGTGGCCACCTACACCGCGGCGCGGCAGGGCAACGACCCGCTGATCACCCAGCGGGCGATGCTTTACGCCGAGCTGGAACTGGCCCGCTGGTTGCTGCACGGCGTCGACAGCCACGACGAGGCCATCGTCGACGACGCGGTGTCGATGCTCGACGGACTGGTCGACAACGTGCACAGCCACACCATGAACTCGCTCTCCCCCGACACCGGGCCGATCCTCAGCGTCACCGATGTCGAGTCGATGCTCAAGGACACCCCGCGCACCCAGGCGACCGGGTCCGCCGGGCGCAACAGCGACGACAGCTCCGAGTACGGCACCAGCGAGTTCGCCGACACCGGGTCGTTCGCCAGAGTCACCAGCTTCGACGGCACCGGGTTCGACACCGGTTACGGCGACGACTCGACGGGCCCGATCCCCACGGCCGACGGCGGCGCGGATGACGCGGCCACCGACGACCACGCCGCCAAGAGGTCCTCCTCGGAGTAGAGCCGTTCCGGGGCGACGATACGGTCGTCGGCGACGAAGTAGAAGACCGCGTCGACGGTGGCCGGGTCGATGCCCTTCCACCGGGCGTAAGCGAGCCTGTACAGGGCCAGCTGGGTCTGTTTGAGTTCGAGGTCTGCGGCGTCCTTGGGTGCCTTGCCGGTCTTCCAGTCCACCACCTGGTAGCCGGCCTGGGTCTTGTAGACGGCGTCGAGCTTGCAGATGAAGACCTGGTCGCCCAGCACGTGGTGGATTTCGATCTCCACCTCTTCGGGTGCCAGCGTGGCCCACGGCGACCTCTCGAAGGTGGCCTTGAACCGCTCCAGCTGTTCCAGCTCGAGCGGCATCCCCTCGCCGCCGTCGCCGCCGTCTGTGTCGGTGTCGGTGTCGAGGTCCAGGTCGAGTTCGTCGAGCCCGGCGTCGATGAGGTCGCCGGACGACGCTCCGGTGGAGCGCTGTTCCACCCAGGAATGGAACAGGGTGCCCAGGCGGGTGGCCCGGTATGGTCGCTCCGGCATCGGCCGGCGCAGTCGGGCGAGCACCGCGGCGGGGTCGTCGACGTAGTCCTTGAACCTTGACGCCGGGATGCGGGTGGGTACGTCGAGGGTGCCGGGGCCGGCCAGGCGCTGGGCGCGTTCACGCAGCAGCAGTGTCACCTCCCGCGACCAGGGCGTCTCGATGAGCGGGACGCCGGCGTCGGCATCCGTGCCCGTGTCGTCGTGGGCGCGCACCAGGGCGGCGGCGGCCTCGACGACGGGGCGGCGGGTGCCGAGCGGGTCGAACGGCCAGACCTCGGTGGCGTCCTCGTCGGTCTGGGGTTTCTCGTCGAACTCGCTGCCCTCCGGCAGGTCGTCGATGAGCCCGGCCTCGGCCAGTTCGAGCAGGTACCGGCTGGCCTTGCGCACAGTGGTGCCGCCGCCCCAGAACGCCCCGGTGAGCAACAGCTGCTGCTGAGCGCGGGTGGTGGCCACGTAGATCAGCCGGCGTTCCTCGGCGTCGTGCCGGTACGCGAGTTCCTCTTTGTAGAGCTCATAGTCGATGTCGAACGACATCTGGGTCTCGTGGCCGAGGCGTTTGAGTTCCGGCAGTTCGGCCCGGTCGCCCCGGCAAGGGTAGGGCAATTCACCGAACCGCAACCAGCCGGAGACCTCGCGGGACGGGGCGGGCAGGTTCTTCTCGGTCAGCCCGGGGATGGCCACGTAGTCCCACTCCAGGCCCTTGGAGCCGTGGATGGTGAGCAGCTGCACGGTGCCGGGTTCGGCGGCCTCGCCGCGCGGGCCGAGGTCGTCCTGGCGTTCGGCGCGGGCCAGCCAGCGCAGGAAGCTGGCCAGGGTGCCCTGCTCGTCGCTATCGAGGAACGCCGACACGGCGTCGTGGAAGGCGTAGAGATTGGCCAGGGCCCTGCCGTGGCTCTCGTTGGCGACGAGTTCCAGGTCGAGCAGGGTTTCCTGTTCGATCAAACGCACGAAGTCGAGCAGCCCCAGGCCCGCCCGGCTGCGGAGCCAGGCCAGCTGCCGGCCGGCCTGGCGCAGGCGCTGCCGGCCGTCGTCGCTGAAGGCGGCCAGCTGGCCGTGCGATTCGGGCACGGAGGCGACGAAGTCCAGAGCGTCAACGAGCGACCGGCTCTCTTCGGTGGCCACGGAGGCACGCAGTTTGGCCTTGAGCTCGTCGGTCACGGCCTTCTGCGCCCAGTCGTGGGTGGCGAGCCAGCCGGCCACGCCGGAGAGGGCCTGCAGATCGCGCACGCCGATCCGCCAACGGCCGCCGGTGAGCAGCCGGATCAGGTCGCTGCCGGCGGACGGGTCGTGCACCACGCGCAGCACGGCGAGCACGTCGGCCACCTCGGGGGTCGACAGCAGGCCGCCGAGGCCGAGCACGTGCGCTGGCACGCCGTGTTCGCGCAGCACCTCGGCGTAGAACTCCATGTCGCGGCGGGCGCGGAACAGCATCGCGCCGGACTCGGGAGCGGCATCCGGGCCGGCCGGTGACGTGCCGAGCCTGGCCGCGAACCAGCGGGCGATGGCGGCGGCCTCGTCGGCGATGCTCTCGTGCATCGCCGCGTCCACCCGGCCGGCGCCCTTGCCCGGCGGCACCTTGAGGGTTTCCACCTGGATGCCGTTGGGCCGGGCGCGCAGCTGGGCGCTCAGCGGCGCGACCAGGGCGTTGGCGGTCTCGAGCACGGTGACCGGGTTGCGCCAGGTGAACGAGAGCGACATCGAGGGCGCCTCGGTGTTGGCCAGCGCGGCGAAATCGGTGGAGAAGCCGAGCAGGTTGGCGGAGCTGGCGCCGCGCCAGCCGTAGATGGACTGGTGCGGGTCACCGACGGCCATTACCGGGTGGTGGGCGAACAGGGTGCGCAGCAGCTCGGTCTGTAGCACCGAGGTGTCCTGGTACTCGTCGAGCAACACGATGCGGTACTGGTCGCGGTAGCGGGCAACCACGGCCGGCACCTTGCGGCAGACCTGCAGCGCCAGGGCCACCTGGTCGGAGAATTCGATCAGGCCCTGACGGCGTTTCTCGGACCCGTAGGCATCCGCCAGCTCGGCCAGCACCGGCAGCGGGGCGACGGCACTGATGGCCTCGAGCACCGAGTCGTAGGCCTTCTTCTTGCGCGGGTTGCCGTAGGGCAGGTCGGCGAGGTAGCCGAAGCTGTTCGCCAGGCGGGCGAGGTCGTGCGGCACCGGCTCCTCGCCGGGTACGAACGGGGGCGGGTTCTCGGCCAGGGCGCGGCTGAGTGAGAGCACGGCGTCGGTGACGGCGTCGACGCCCTTGCCGTACTGCACGAGCCGGCCGTCGCCGTTGGCCACGACCACCCGGCGAGCGAGCAGCCAGGCGCTGGTCTCGCTCAGCAGCACCGACTCGGGCTCGCGGCCAAGCAGCAACGCGTTGTCGGTGAACAGCCGGCTGGCGAACGAGTTGTAGGTGGAGACCGCGGGGGCGTTGAACAGGTCGGCGGAGTCGAGGCTGCGCACGGCGCCGGGCTCCAGCGGTGCGGCATCCGCATCGGTGGCCGTGGGCATCAGCCCGGCCTCGCTGAGCTGGCGGATGCGGTCGTTGATGCGTTCGGCGAGCTCGCCGGCGGCCTTGCGGGTGAAGGTCAGCCCAAGGATCTGGTCCGGCCTGGCGTGCCCGTTGGCCAGCAGCCAGAGCACCCGGTTGGCCATGGTCTCGGTCTTGCCGCTGCCGGCGCCGGCCACCACCAGGGTGGGCGAGAGCGGCGCCTCGATCACGGCCTGCTGCTCGCTCGTCGGCGGGAACATCTTCAGCGCCTGGGCGATGTCGAGGGCGGAGACCGCCCGGGACGGGCGGGAGGAATGGCTCATGAGCTGACCTGCTTGATGACGTGGATGCGGCACGAGCCGAAGGAACGGGGGTTGAGGCAGTGGTCGGCGATCTCGGCCACGAAGGTGGCGCCGCCCATGCCGGCGGCGTCGTCGGTGACCCGGGTGGTGAAGGCCGCGAGCTCGTCTGGGCTGAAGGCGCTCTGGGTGGGATTGCGGTAATTCTGCTTCTGGGTGCCCGAGGACACAATCACCAGGCGCGCGCCGGCCAGCTCCATCCCTGGTTCGAGGCCGTCGATGACACCGGCCGAGAACGCCAGCTGGTAGGCGCCGAGCTGCGGGTGCTCGGCCACCCCGGTGTCGCTGGTCGGGTCGCCCTTGCCGGTCTTGAGGTCCACGATCACGGCCCGGCCGTCCGGCAACCTCTCCACCCTGTCGATGGTGCCGGAGAGCACGGCGCCGTCCAGCTCCAGGGCGAACCGGCCCTCGGCGCTGAGCAGCCGGGTGCCGTCGCGGGCCCCGTCGCCGAGGTACGCGGCGAGCCGGTCGGTGAGTTCGCGGGCCTGGGTCTTCTGCACCCTGGACTGCCAGTCGGCGTCGAAGACGAGTTCGTCCCAGCGGGCCTCGACGCCGGCCCACAGCGCGTCGGCGGTGATCCCGGCCGGGTCCGGTGTGCGGGCCGGGTCGGTGGCGTCCTCCATCACCTTGTGGATGATGGTGCCCAGGTTGGCCGCGGTGCTGGAGTCGCCGCCGCCGATCTGGCCGATCAGCCAGTGCAGCGGGCAGGTTTCGAATGCGCTCATCCGCGACGGCGACACGCGCACGGGTCCGTCGCCGGCGTCGGGATCGTTGAGCGGGCGCACGGTGCTGGCCTGACGGAGGCCGTACCAGTCGTCGGGCGACGCGCCGGGCACCTTCTCGCCGGCGAGGCGGGTGAGAGTGGCGGCGGCATCCGTGGCCCTGGCCGGCAGCACGACGGGCAGTGCGGCGACGGGGTCTGCCTCGGCACCGTCGGCCACGGGCTGCAGCCGGGGACGCAGGGTCTGGGTGAGGTCCCGGCGGAGGCGCCCGACCAACCCGCGCAGCGACAGCGGGTACCGGGCCAGTGGGGCGGGGTCGGGGTCGGGCAGCAGGCGCAGGAACGCCGAGGGCTGGTTCTCGTCGTTGTCGACGGCGGTCACCAGCAGTTCCGCGCAGCTGCGCGAGGCGGCCTGGGCGAACATGCGCAGCTCGTCGTGCAGCACGCTCGTGCGGGCGCCGGCCGGGTCGGGGGTCTCCCCCGCCGCCAGCAGGGCCAGGTCGCCGGCGCCGAGCAACGAACCGCGGATGCGCAGGTCGGGCCAGACGTTCTCCTGCACCCCGGCGAGCACCACCAGGTCGAAGTCGCGGCCGATGGTGCCGCTGGGGGTGGAGACGAGCACGGACTCGGCCAGGGCGCGCGGGGCCAGGGTGTCTTCGGGCACGTCTGTGTCGACGAGGTGTTCGACGAAGAGCACGGGCGGGGCCGCCGGGGTGCGTTCGACGAAGCGCTGCGCCGCGGAGAACAGGGCCACGACGGCGTCGAGGTTGTGGTTGGCCTCGTCGGCGTCGATGCCGGTGCCGGTGGACTGTTCGGACCAGGCCGGGGCGAGGCCGCTGCGCTGCCAGAGCCCCCAGAGCAGCTCCTCGATGGTGGCGCCGGCGGCGTAGGCCGTGCGGGTCTGCCGGAGGTTCTTGGCGCAGGACGCGGCGCGCCGGGCGGTGCGGTTGTCGATGCGCTCGAGCAGGGCCGGGGTGTGGAAGACCTCGACAAGCAGCTCGTCGGCGCTGCGGCTGGCGCCGTCGGTGAGTTCCTGTTGGCTGAGTTCTTCTTGGCGGAGCGCCGCGCGCAGCCGGCGCAGGGTGATCGGGTCGAGGCCGCCGAGCGGGCCGCGGAGCAGGTCCACCGCCGCGTCGGCGTCGAGCGGCCGGCGGCCCAGGGTGATGTCGAGGGCGAGGACGAAGGCGCGCACGGCCGGTTCGTCGCGGAGGGCCGTCTGCGCGGCGGCCACCTGGGTGGGCACCTCGAGCGCGGCCAGCCCCTTGGAGAGCGCGGGCACCAGAGCGCCGGTGCGCACGATCACGGCCATCCGCCCCCAGGGCAGGCCGTCGAGCACGTGGCGTTCGCGCAGGCGCCTGGCGATCACGGCGAGCTGGTCGGCGGGACTGGCGGTGACGACGGTCTGCACGGCGGTCGGTGCGGCGGTCGGCTCTGCGGAGGTCAGCTCTGCGGCGGTCGGCTCTGCGGCGGGGGTGGGCGTGGCGGTCGGCGGGAGTTCGGCGCTGCCGGCCGCGCGCTGGGTTCCGGCCGCGGCGGCGCCGATCCGGCCGGTGAACTCGCGGATCACCGCGCGCATCTCTCCGCCGTGCCGGTGCACGGTATCGAGGGTGAGGGTGGCCACGTCGGGCAGCCGCAGGTAGTGGCCGAGCCGGCCGAGGGCATCCGGGTGGGCGCCGCGGAATGACCCGGTGCTCAGGTCGGGGTCGCCGAACGCCACGATCGTGACGCCGCGGGCGGCAAACTGGGCCAGCAACGCCAGGGTGGACTCGGTGGCCTCCTGGGCGTCGTCGAGCACGATCAGTTTGAGCGCACCGAGCGGGCCGAGCGGGTTGCCGGGGGTCACGGCGGCCAGCGTCGTCGGCCCGGCGGCGCCCGCCGGCCTGGCGGGCTGGCGTGGTGCGTCCTGCACGATCGCCGCGGCGAACTGCACGAGCTCGGTGGAGTCGAACTGGCCGGGCCGGCTCTGGTCCTTGATGTCCTGGTAGTCAGCGATGAAGGCGGCGGCGGCGGCCCACTCCGGGCGGTCGTTGGCGGCGGCGAGGGCGGCCAGCCGTGCCGGGGTGACGCCATACTCCACGGCGCGCATCATGAGGTCGCGCAGTTCAGTGCGGAAGCCGCGCAGGCCCCGCACCTCGGCGTCGAGCGGGCTGGGCCAGGCCGGTCCGGTGCCGGAGGCGATGTCGCCCGCCAGGATCTCGGCGATGATCTGGTCCTGCTCGCCGCCGGTGAGCAGGGTCGGGCTGGTGCGGCCGGCCGCCACCTCGGCGTCCCGCACGATCTGGAAGGCCACGGAGTTCATGGTGCGGGCCAACGGGCCGTTGGTGGGCACCTTGAGGCGCAGGGCCAGCCTGTCGCGCAGCACTGTGGCGCCGGTGCGGGTGGGCACGAGCACGAGCACCTCGCTGGGCGACACAGCGTGGCTGAGCACCCGGTCGGCGACGAACTCGACGAGGGTGTGGGTCTTGCCCGAACCCGGGGCGCCGATCACGGCGGCCGACCTGTTGATGCCCAGGTTCAGAACGGCTTGCTGGGAGGCATCCAGGCCGAGAGCACGGCCGGACACACCGGGGTCGGCCGGCAGCGCCGGAGCCTCGGGGACGGCGGGATCGTCGAGCAGTTCGGACACCGGGTTCATCACGGTCCAACGGTAACGGGTTGCGCCGACAGTGAACGTGGCGGGCCGACTGCGGGGCATGTCGTAATCTGAGCGGGTAGGCAACCGAAAGGCGCATCCGTGGACATTCGCATTGGCATTTTCAACTCCCCCCGGGAGATCAGCTTCGAGACGGCTCAGCCCGCCAACGAGATCGAGGAGACCGTCGCGGCCGCCCTCGCGGGGCAGACCGGATACCTCAAGCTCAGTGACAAGAAGGGGCACGTGTACATCGTCCCCACCATCGGCCTCGCCTACGTCGAGCTGGGCTCCGAGTCCTCCCGCCGCGTCGGCTTCGTAGCCTAAACCTGCCATGGAGCTCCTGTTCGTCGCCCTCGGCGGCGCGCTGCTCGGGCTGGCGGCTCGGTACGCCCTGCCCCGCCGCCTCACGCACGGTTCAGTGTTGGTGCCGGCCGTGGGCACCGGTGTCGCATCGCTGGTCTGGGTCGTCTTGACCTGGCTCGGCTGGGCGTGGGACGGCGGCTGGATCTGGTGGGTGTCCTTCGTGGTCGCTGCCATCGCCGCTGTCGTGGTTGATGTGGTCCTGGGCCGTCGCCGCGAGGCCGCGGACCTGAAGATGTTGCACACGATCAGCAGGACCGGGCTGCCGGCGTAAGGTCATTGACGAAAAAACACCCTCATCGATCTCGATGAGGGTGTTTTTCGTGCTTGGGCGTCGGATACGCGCGCTGTGCGGGTCAGGCGCCGCTATGCGCTTGGCGCGCCACCCGCCCACCGGCGCGGCACCCGCACACCTCGCTGAGAGCGCGCGCACCTCGCCGGATCGCGTGGGCGCACTGAGGAGGCACGGCTACGCGGTGAGGCCGAGGCCGTCCATCCGCCGGGTGTGCGCCGCGATCAGCTCGGTGAAGACCGGTTCGATGCGGGAGTCCTGGGTCACGGCCATGGCCGAGCGGGCCACGAGCAGGGTGTCGCCGACCAAACGTCGGCCCCATAGCGCCAGGCGGGACTCGAGCGCCGGCTGGGCGGCGATGGCCGCGGCCAGCTCGTGCACCAGCACGTCGGCGCCGCCGTGCTCGCCGAGCAGGTGGGCGATGCGCGGGCCGACATCGCCGGGCAACGCGTCGGAGAGCCTGATGAAGAAGTCGTCGAGCAGCCCGCCGGTCAGGTAGCAGCTGAGCAGCAGCTCCTGCCAGTCCTCACCAGCGGTGATAGCGCGAAAGCTATCCAGGGCGGGTACGAACGGGCCCATCACACTGGCCGGTTCGCCGTCGCGGCGCCGGATTTCCTCGATGAGCCCGTGGTGCTTGGACAGCGCACGCCCGGCGGCCAGGCTCAGGCCTTCCTTGGCGGCGAGGGTGGGCGCCGTGATGACCGCCGTCGACAGGCTCTCGAACATTCCCAGTTCGAAATAGGCGGCCTGGCCGAGGTAGGTGAGCAGGTCCGGCACCAGTTCGGTGATGTCGACCTTCGTGGTGGCGCGCCGGTCGCCCCGGGCCGACAGCCGCGGCGTCTCTGCCCGTTTCGGGCGTTCACCTAACCAGGAGATCACCTGCCAAGCATAGGTCCACGTCCCCGGCTTCGTATTCGAATAACGAGGCGGGTGCGGTGTGGCCAGGGGCTGTTGCCCAGGGCCGCCCTATAGTCTGGTGTCATTCACCGGCGCAGGATCGGTGGACTTGCGCCTGAAGCAAAGACGGGCGCATCCCGCTTCGAGCTAGACAGGCAACCAAAACGTGACCTTTTCCGAACTCAATATCGACCAGGACATGGTCGAGGCTCTCGCCGCCAAGGGCATCCTCGAGCCGTTCCCCATCCAGACCCAGACGATCCCCCTCGCCCTCAGCGGCCAGGACATCATCGGCCAGGCCAAGACCGGCACCGGCAAGACCCTGGGCTTCGGCCTGCCGCTGATCCAGCGCCTCGGCCTGAACCCCGAGCCCGGTGTGCAGGCGCTCGTCGTCGTGCCCACCCGCGAACTGTGCGTGCAGGTCAGTGAAGACCTCGAACTCGCCGCGAGCAACCGTGGCACCACCGTCGTCTCCATCTACGGCGGCAAGGCCTACGAGGGACAGATCGAGCAGCTCAAGGCCGGCGCGCAGATCGTCGTCGGTACCCCCGGGCGTCTGCTCGACCTCGCCAGCCAGCGCCTGCTCAGCCTCGCCAACGTGCGCGAGATGGTGCTCGACGAGGCCGACAAGATGCTCGACCTCGGCTTCCTCGCCGACATCGAGAAGCTGTTCTCGCAGACGCCGTCCACCCGTCACACGATGCTGTTCTCGGCCACCATGCCCGGCCCGATCGTGGCGCTGGCCCGCCGGTTCATGACCAAGCCCATCCACATCCGCGCGAGCGACCCCGACGAGGGCCTCATGCAGGCCAACATCGAGCACCTCGTGTACCGCGCGCACAACATGGACAAGGACGAGGTCATCGGCCGCATCCTGATGGCCGAGGGTCGCGGCAAGACCGTGATCTTCACCCGCACCAAGCGTGCCGCCGCCAAGCTCGTCGAAGAACTCGGCGACCGTGGCTTCAACGCCACCGCCGTGCACGGTGACCTCAACCAGGAGCAGCGCGAGCGCGCCATGGCGTCGTTCAAGGCCGGCAAGAAAGACATCCTGATCGCCACGGATGTTGCCGCGCGCGGCATCGACGTCGACGACGTCACCCACGTGATCAACCACACCATCCCCGAAGACGAGAAGGCCTACCTGCACCGCGTCGGTCGCACCGGCCGCGCCGGCAAGACCGGAATCGCGGTCACCTTCGTGGACTGGGACGACATGCCCAAGTGGACCCTGATCAACAAGGCCCTCGACTTCGGCACCCCGGAGCCGCAGGAGACCTACTCCTCGTCGCCGCACCTCTACACCGACCTGAAGATCCCCGCCGGGTCGAAGGGCCGCCTGCGTGCGACCCCGATCAAGGAGGCCGTCGCCGGCGCACCCGCCGGACGCGACTCCGCTCGCGGCGGCCGCAGCGACGGCCGTTCCGGTGGGCGCTCCGCCGATCGCTCCGGTTCGGGTCGCTCCGCCGACCAGGCTCCCCGCACCCGGGTGCGCGTGGGCTCCGGCACCAACCCGGATGCCCCCGCCGCGACCCCGGCGGCCGGCACCCACGACGGTGGCGGCTCCGAGCACCACGACGGCAACAGCGCGCCGCGTCGCCGCAGCCGCACTCGCCGCCGTTCCCCGCAGGCGCCCACGGCGTAACACCTGCCGACTTGCCACAAACGGCCCCCTGACCTCGTGTCAGGGGGCCGTTTGCTTCATCTCGGCAACGGTTGCGGCGGCGACTCGCTTCATTTCGCCCCCTCCGCACCCGCGAAGGGGTACTTTGCGGCACGTCGCGAGCGGGCGGAGCGACTCCGAGACGGGCTGAGACGGGATCAGGCGGCGTAGACCGGCTCGGCGCCGCGGCCCTCGGCGATGAGGCGCTCGAGCACCTCGGGGGTCGTGGTGTTCTCGCCGAGCCGGTTGGGCTTGCCCTCGCCGTGGTAGTCGCTGGAGCCGGTGATGGCCAGGCCGTACTTCACGGCGAGCATGGTGAGCCGGGCGGTGGCCTCCGGTTTGTTCTCCCGGTGCCGCAGCTCCAGCCCGAACAGGCCGGCCTCCACGAGCGCGGCCAGGCGGCTCTCGGCCATCACGTCGGCGACGCCGCGGGTGGCCGGATGCGCGATCACGGGCACTCCCCCGGCCGCACGCACCAGGGCCACCGCGCGCAACGGGTCCGGCGCGTAGTGCGGCTGGAAGTAGCCGGCTTCCCAGTGCAGGATCCCGGCGAAGGCCTCGCTGCGGGTGAGAGCGAGCCCGTTGGCGACCAGGGCGTCGGCGATGTGCGGGCGTCCCACAGTGCCGCCGGTGGTGGTCTGGGCGAGCACGTCGTCCCAGGTCAGCTCGTAGTCGGCGCCGATGCGGGCCACCATCTGCTCGGCACGGGTGAGCCGGGCCTTCCGGATGTGCGCGGTCTCGGCGACGATCCCGGCATCCGACGGGTCGAACAGGTACGCCAGCAGGTGGATGCTGGTGTGGCCGACGCGGGTGCTGAACTCCATCCCGGGGATCAGGGTGATGCCCGCGGTCCGGGCGGCGACCGAGGCCTCAGACCAGCCCGCCGTGGAGTCGTGGTCGGTGATCGCCACGGTGCCGAGCCCGGCGGCCGCGGCGGCGCGCACGAGCTGCGAGGGGGTCTCGGTTCCGTCGGAGACGCTGGAGTGGGTATGTAGGTCGATCGGACCTGTGGAACGCCGTTCGACTGCCATGCCCCCATGCTAGTTGGCGCGGGAATACAGCTTGGTCGCTTACAGTGACTCATCTATGTTCTCCTCAGTCCTTCGCGCCGTCGTCGTGCTCGCCACCCTGGCCTTCCTCACCGTGCTGGCCTTGCCCGGGCTCGCCGGACTGCAGAACACCTCGGTCGTCGCGCACGCCGTGTCCTTCCGCGGCCTGGCGGTGCTGGTGGCCATCGCCCTGCTGGCGCTGCTCGCGGTTCTGCTGCACCTCGTGCGGCCGTTGCGTGCCACCACGGCCCTGCTGATGGTGTTCCTGGTCGCGTTCGGTGCCGTCAACGCCGGCATTCTGCTGCATCGCGGCCTGGACTCGGATGCGGCGGTCGCTGCGGTTGCGGCGGAGCCTGCCGACGCGGCGATCACGGTGCTGAGCTGGAACACCCTCGGCGACGCCCCCGGTGCCGAGGCCATCGCCGACCTCGCCATCGCCGAGGAGGCCGACGTGCTCACCCTCCCCGAGACGACCGAGGAAACCGGTGTGCTCATCGCCGAGGCCATGCGTGCCGCCGGACGGCCGATGTGGGTGCACACCGTCGCGTTCGACCTCATCTCCAAGGCACGGTCGACGACCCTGCTGATCAGCCCGGACCTTGGCGACTACACGGTCACCTCCGCCGCGGGCTCCGGCCCGCCCGGCAACACCAATGTGCTGCCCACCGTCATCGCCGAGCCCGCGGACGGCGCCGGCCCGACGATCATCGCCGTGCACGCCGTCGCCCCGATCCGGTGGGAGATGGCCAACTGGAGATCCGACCTGGACTGGCTGGCCGAGCAGTGCAACGACGAGGCCTCCGACGGCGACGGGGTGATCATGGCTGGCGACTTCAACGCCACGATCGACCATTTCGCCGGTCGGGCCACCTCCGACGGCGCCGTCCTCGGCGACTGCCGGGATGCCGCCGCACTCGCCGGTTCCGGTGGCGTGGGCACCTGGCCGGCCTGGGCGCCCAGTTTGCTCGGCGCCCCCATCGACCACGTCCTGGCCACGCCCGACTGGCAGGTCGAGCGGATGACTGTGATCGGCACCGAGGACACCGCCGGCAGCGACCACCGCCCCGTCGTGGCGACGCTCTCCCCCGCCACCGACTAGCAACCGGCGGGCTCTAAGCCAGCGGGTGGGACAATGGAGGAATGGCTGACTCCACCGACACCGCATCCGCACCCACCCCTGCCGCACCGGCCGCCCGCTCGAACGAGAACCGTTCGACCACGCCCGGCTCCGAGGGGTTCAAGGAGTACATCTCCAGCGGCTGGGCCGACCGCGCCGAAACCGTGCCGCCTGCGCGCGAGCAGGCCCCCTTCGCGGCCGCCCGGCGCGAGCGCGTGTCCCAGCAGCACCTCGGACACCGCCTGATCGTGCCGGCCGGGCGTCTCAAGCAGCGTGCCAACGACACCGACTACCCGTTCCGCGCCCACTCCGCGTTCGCGCACCTCACCGGCTGGGGCAGCGACTCCGAGCCCGGTGCCGTGCTCGTGTTCGAACCGACCGCCACCGGCCACGAGACCACCGTCTACTTCCGGGAGCGCGCCGGCCGCGACTCCGACGAGTTCTACGCCAACTCCGAGATCGGCGAGTTCTGGATCGGCCCGCGCCCCTCCATCGCCCAGGTCGCCGGCGACCTCGGCCTCACGGTGCAGGGCATCGACGGCTTCGCCGAGGTACTCCGCCGCGTCGACAGCGAAACCCTGCTCGTGCGCGAAGCCGACCCGTTCCTCACCGGCCAGGTCGACGACGCCCGCCTCCGCAACGCGGCCGAGAAGATGATCACCGGAAACGGCTCTGACGCCCCGTTCAGCATCGAGATCAACCACGAGCACGACGCCGATGCCGGCCTGGCCCGCGACCTGTCCGAGCTGCGGCTCGTGAAGGACGCCTACGAAATCGGCCAGATGCGACTGGCCGTGGCGGCCACGGCCCGCGGTTTCGAGGATGTCATCCGCGACCTGCCCCGCTCCAGCACGCATCAGCGCGGCGAACGTCTGGTCGAGGGTGTCTTTAACACCCGCGCCAGGGCCGACGGCAACACCGTCGGCTACGACACCATCGCCGCATCCGGCCCGCACGCCTGCATCCTGCACTGGACCCGCAACGACGGCCCGGTTCTGGCCGGCGACGTCATGTTGCTGGATGCCGGCGTCGAGGTGGACAGCTACTACACCGCCGACATCACCCGCACGCTGCCGATCACGGGCACGTTCAGCGACGTGCAGCGCCGGGTGTACGACGCCGTCCGCGAGGCCGCAGACGCCGCGTTCCTGGTGGCCAAGCCCGGAGCGATCTTCCGGCAGGTGCACGCGGCCGCGATGGCCGTGATCGCCCGGCACACCGCCGACTGGGGCATGCTGCCCGTCACCGCGGAGGAGGCGCTGCAGCCGGAGAACGGCCAGCACCGCCGCTACATGGTGCACGGCACCAGCCACCACCTCGGTCTCGACGTGCATGACTGCGCTCAGGCCCGCCGTGACATGTACATGGACGGCGTGATCGAGCCCGGCATGGTCTTCACGATCGAGCCCGGCCTGTACTTCCAGCCGGACGACCTCACCGTGCCCGCCGAGTACCGGGGCATCGGTGTGCGCATCGAGGACGACATCCTGATCACCGAGACCGGCGCCGAGAACCTCTCCGCCGGAATCCCCCGCGAGTCCGCCGCTGTCGAAGCCTGGATGGCGGCGCTGCAGGCCTAGCCGCCCGGCTCCGTCAGAAGCGCTAACTGTTCCCGAAGCGGACAATTGGTCCCGGTGCGCCGGGCGCAATTGTCCGCATGGGGAACAGTAACGGCCGGGAGCCTAGCCGGAGATCGGCGGCTGCGGGTCAGACGGCCCGGCGGCGGGCGGTGCCGACACCGGCGGGGCCGGCTGGCCGTACGCCGGCGGCGCGGTCGGCTGGTCGCCTGCGGGGTCACGCGGCGCCTCAACCGGCGGCTGCGGCGCGGACC
>NZ_PJJP01000036.1 GCF_002929555.1 Cryobacterium sp. N22 | reverse complement strand
GGCTCCGACGACACCGGCTCCGACCACACCGGCTCCGACCAACCCGGCCCCGACCACCCCGGCCCCGGTGGCTGCTGGCGCCCTGGTCGAGTCCGCGCGCGGACCGGTGTCGGTGCCCTCCGCAGCGAAGCCGGGGAACACCATCACGGTCACCGTCGGCCGCGCCTTCGCCGGTGACCCGGTGAATGTCTGGCTGCACTCCACCCCAACGCTGCTGGCGTCCACGACGGTCAGCGCCGCGGGTACCGTGCAGGTCGTCATCCCGGCCGGCACGGTGCCGGGCGCGCACCGCATCGTGGTTGTGGCCGAAGACGGCACGCTGATCGGCTGGGACGACATCCTCGTCAGCGCCGCTGGGTCGCAGGCCGCGTCCGGCACGCTGGCGAGCACGGGCGTCAACCTCGCCCTGCCCGGACTGCTCGCGCTGCTCCTGGTACTCGCGGGCGGCACCGTGCTGGTGCTCCGTCGGCGGGGTGCGGCCGGGTAACGACCCGCTCCGCAGCAGCATCAGTCCGGCGGTCGCACCCACGAGGGTGCGACCGTCGGACTCCCTCTATATCGGCGCAGGGGCATCCGGCACCGACTTGCAGATACCCCGAGGGGTATAGCAGACTGGGGTCATGACCCAGAACCGATACGTCATCATCGGCGGCGTCGCCGGCGGTATGTCCGCCGCCACCCGCCTCCGTCGCCTCGACGAGAACGCCCGGATCACGGTGTTTGAACGGGGCGGCCATGTCTCGTTCGCCAACTGTGGCCTGCCGTACTACCTCGGCGGCGTCATCGAGGAGCGGTCCAGCCTGCTGCTGCAGACGCCGGCCTCGCTCGCCGGCCGGTTCAACCTCGATGTGCGGGTGCACACCGAGGTCATCGGCATCGACAGCGCGGCCCAGACCGTGCGGGTGCGCGACCTCACCACCGGACGGGAGTCGACCGAAGCCTACGATGCCCTCGTGCTCTCACCCGGCGCATCGTCAGTGCGACCGCCGCTGCCCGGCGGCGAGCGGATGCTCACCCTGCGTGACATCGACGACGTCGACGCTGCCATGGCCGCCCTGACCGTGGCGCCGCGAAGCGCCCTCGTCATCGGCGCCGGCTTCATCGGCCTTGAAATGGTGGAGAACCTCGTGCACCGGGGGTTGGACGTCACGCTGGTGGAGCTCGGCGACCAGGTGCTGCCACCGCTTGACCCCGAGATGGCCGGCCCGGTCGCCGAGCGGCTGCGGGCCGCGGGCGTCAGTGTGCGCTTGGGCACCCAGGTCGCCGAGCTCGGCGCGGACACCGCCACCCTCAGCGACGGCAGCGTCGTCGCCGCCGACTTCGTGCTCGCCGCGATCGGCGTGCGGCCCGACACCGCTCTGGCCCAGGCCGCCGGGCTCACGATCGGCGACCGCGGCGGCATCGCGGTGGATGACCAGTTGCGCACCAGTGCCCCCGGCATCTACGCCATCGGCGACGCTGCGGAGAAGACCGACGCGATCTCCGGCGAACAGCGCCTCGTTGCCCTCGCCGGCCTGGCCAACCGGCACGGCCGTCTGGTCGCCGACGTGATCACCGGCAAGACCATCCGGGTGCGCCCGGCCCTCGGCACCGCCGTGGTGGGCATGATGGGACTCACCATCGCCGCCACCGGCTGGAACGAGAAGCTGCTCGTGGCCCGCGGCCGCACCATCCGGGTGATCCACACCCACCCCGCCTCGCACACCGGCTACTACCCGGGAGCGGAGTCGATGGCGCTCAAACTCGTTGTCGATGCCGACACCGACGCGATCCTCGGCGCCCAGGGTGTGGGCGGCGACGGTGTTGACAAGCGCATCGACGTGATCGCGACGGCCATGGCCGGCGGCATCACGGCATCCGAACTCGCCGACCTCGAACTGGCCTACGCGCCGCAGTTCTCCTCGGCCAAGGACCCGGTGAACATGCTCGGCTACGTGGCACTGAACGCCGCCGAGGGGCTGACCCCGTCGGTGCAGTGGCACGAACTCGACGCGGCCCGCGCGGCCGGCGCCACCCTGATCGACGTGCGCACGGCGGCGGAGTACGCGGAGGCCGCGATTCCCGGTTCGGTCAACATTCCGCTCGACGACCTTCGTGCCCGTCAGGCCGAGCTGCCCGAGGGGCGGCTGATCGTGCACTGCAAGGTGGGCCAGCGCGGCCACACCGCCGTGCGGCTGCTCGCCCAGCTGGGCCGCGACGCCGTGAATCTGGACGGCGGCTACCTCACCTGGGCCGCGGGCACGGATGCGGCGCGCACCGACCGCGACAGCGCCGCCGCGCTGCTGCCGGCCTGAGCCGCGACGTGCCACTTGAGTCCCCCTCCCGGCGCCTGAACGGGCCCCAACTGGCACCTCACTGATGCGTGACGCAACGAGTTGCCGCATTCGGCCCTTCCCGGGCACGCGAAGGGGCTGTTATCGGCAATTCGCGGGTGTGTGATCCCGCGAGTTGCGCACAAGTGCCCCTCGGCGCTCCTGCAGGGGGCGTTTGCGGCAACTCGCGGCGGGGATGCCCGGCTCAGCCGGCGGCGGACCAGCGCACCGGCACCGCCAGCTTGGCCTGCGCATCGTCGCCCGCGGTGCCGGCCGGGGCGCCGATCTGCTCGAGCAGGCGCTGCATGGCCAGGCGGCCGAGCTCCTCGCCGTCGACCTCGATCGAGGGCGCTCCCTGCAGACCGAGGGCGGCCACGACACCGTCGTCCGCGCTCACCACTACGTCGCCGGGAACCGTCAGGCCGCGAGCGTTGAGCCCGAAGATGAGCCCGAGCGAGATCGACGCCGCATAGGAGATCACGGCGGTCGCCCCCGAGGCGACGACGGCCTCTGTGGCCTCCACTCCGGAGGCGACGGTGGCCGGGTATGGGCCGAGCACGGTGAGCGAGCAGCGGCCGGCTGCCGCATCCTGCACCGCCGTGATGCGTTGCGCATTCTGCCAGGACCGGTCCGGACCGCCGACGAACGTGATCGAGGTGTGCCCCCGGTCGATGAACCCGCGGGCCAGCGCGCCGAACGCCGCGGCGGTGTCGGCGGAGACCGAGGGCAGGCCGTCGATCTCACGGTCGATCAACACGCTCGGGATGCCGGCCGTTGCGGCGGTGACGACGTCGTCTTCACCGCGGGGTGCCGCGATGAGAAAACCGTCGACCTGCCTGGACAGGGTCTCCAAGGCGGCGACGTCGGTGGGGGAGTCCAGGCCGTGCACGGCGATGGTCAGGTGCAGGCCGGATGCGGCCGCCTGCTCCTGCGCGCCGCGGATGATGGGGGTGAAGAAGCTGTTCTCCAGGGTGGGCACCACGATGGCCACCAGCCCGGTGCGGCCGCCGGCCAGGGCCTGGGCGGTGCGGTTGGGTACGAAGCCCAACTCCCGCGCCGCGTCGAGGACCCGGGCGACGGTGGCCGGCGACACCAGCGAAGGCTTGCTCAGGGCACGCGACGCGGTCGCCTTGGAGACTCCAGCGTGCTGTGCGACGTGGTCCAGAGTTGCCACTGAGGTTCTGCCTAACTGATCGAGGTGACCACGGAGGTTTTACGTGGTCGTAACATTCGTGGCCCGAACGGGGGCGCTATCTGCCCTAGGTTGGAATGAAACCGGTTGCACAACCGGTTTCATTCCCTCCTAGTATGCCGAAGGTTATCCCTGTATGTCTCGAAAACCAGCACTACTGCTCATACCGGGTCTGGTGTTCATTCTGTTCGGTTTTGCCATCCCATCGGCAATCATGCTGCTGGCGCCGCCGTCGACCGACACTGCTGACGTCTTCGCGCGGTTCGGGGCGATGCTCACCGATCCGTATGACCTGGCGATCATTTGGCGCACGGTGCGGATCGGCGTCATCGTCACCGTCGCCTGCGTCGTGCTGGGCTTCCCGATCGCCTACCTGCTGGCTCGCTCCACCTCCCGCTTCGCCGGGATGTGGCTGGCCCTGGCCATCTTCCCGTTGCTGCTGAGCAACGTGGTGCGCACCTTCGGCTGGCTCGTGATCCTCGGCAGCCAGGGTGCCTTCGGCCAGCTGCTCGTGGTGCTCGGCATCACCGACCAGCCGCCGCAGCTGCTCTACACCGAACTGGCCATCGTGCTCGGCCTCATCCAACTGTTCCTGCCGCTGGCCGTGATCTCCTGCTATTCCGCCGTGGCCCAGGTCGACGCCGGTCTCGACCACGCCGCCAGGGGCCTGGGCGCCACCAAGTCCCAAACCCTCTGGAAGATCGTGATCCCCCTATCCCGGCCCGGCATCCTCATCGCCGGCACCCTGGTCTTCGCCGGTGCGACGACGGCGTACACCACCCCCTACCTGCTCGGCGGCTCCAGCCAGCGGATGCTCTCCACCCAGCTGTTCTCCTACGCGAGCGTCAGCGTCGACTGGGCCGCGGCATCCGCCACGGCGCTGATGATGACCCTGCTGGTGTTCATGGTCTCCGGGCTCTCCTCGTTGATCTCCCGTAAGGCGGGGGTGACCTCGTGAAGGGCCGTCCGATCCTCGGCACCCTCGCGGTGCTCGGCTACATCATCATGATCGTGCCGATCCTGTTCGTCGTCTCCACCGCCTTCACGGCCGGCGACGCCCTCACCTTCCCGCCGCAGGGAGTGTCGCTGCGCTGGTTCGGCGAGGCCCTGGCCTATCAGCCGTTCGTCGGCGCCCTGCTGTCGAGCCTGCAGCTGGCCGTGGTGTCCACCGCGCTCGCGCTGCTGCTCGGCGTGCCCGTCACCCTGGCCATCCAGCGCGGCAAGATCCCCGGCAAGTCCCTCGTCGAGGGCCTGTTCCTGTCACCGCTCGTGGTGCCGGAACTCGTCGTGGGCCTGGCGCTGTACCAGCAGATCATGATCGGGCTGCACCAGACCTCGTTCGTAGCGCTGCTGGTCGGCCACACCGTGCTGTTGCTGCCATACGCGGTGCGGGTCACCGGCGCCTCACTCGCCCTCGCCGACCCGGCCGTGGAGGAAGCCGCCCGCGGCCTCGGCGCTACGCCCCTCCGCACCTTCTTCTCCGTGACGCTGCCGCTGCTGCGACCGGGCATCTTCTCGGCCGGCCTGCTCAGCTTCGTCACCTCGTTCAACAACGTGCCGCTGTCGCTGCTGCTGCAGAGCCGCCAGTTCCGCACCCTGCCCGTGACGATGCTCGACTACGTGCAGCAGTCCTATGACCCGATGATCGCGGCGATGTCCACGCTCATCCTCGCCGGCACCGTCGTCATCGCGATCGTCGCCGAGAAAACACTCGGATTTGCCAAGATCTTCGGAGGAATCAACAAATGACCACTGCGGCCGAATTCACCGGGGTCACCCAGGCGTACGGCGACACCGTCGCCGTGGACAACCTCAACCTCCAGATCGAACAGGGCAAGCTCACCACCCTGCTCGGCCCCAGCGGCTGCGGCAAGACCACGACACTGCGGATGCTGGCCGGGTACATCACCCCGAGCGCGGGCACCATCACCATCAACGGCGCCGACGCCACCCGGCTGCCGCCGGAGAAGCGCAACCTCGGCATGGTCTTCCAGTCCTACGCCCTGTTCCCGCACCTCACGGTGGCCGACAACGTGGGCTTCGGGCTGAAACTGCGCAAGGTCCCCGCGACCAAACGCCGCGAGCTGGTGATGGCGAACCTCGACCTGGTCGGCCTCGCCCACCTGGCCGACCGCAAGCCCAAGGCCCTCTCCGGCGGCCAGCAGCAGCGGGTCGCCCTGGCCCGTGCCATCGCCATCAGCCCGTCGCTGCTGCTGCTCGACGAGCCGCTGTCCAACCTTGACGCCAGGCTCCGGGTGCAGATGCGCAGCGAGATCCGGCGCATCCAGGGCGAAACCGGCCTCACCGTGGTGCTCGTCACCCACGACCAGGAGGAAGCCCTGGAGATGAGCGACACCATGGTCGTGATGCGCGCCGGCAAGGTCATGCAGACCGGTGCCCCCGCCACGGTGTTCACCGCTCCGGCCAACCGGTTTGTGGCCGACTTCCTCGGCTACGAGAACTTCCTCACCCAGAGTGACGGCAGCCTGCTCACTGTGCGGCCAGAGCACCTGCGGGTGGCCGCCGCCGGCGTCGTGCCGACGACCCCTGGCCTCACTGTCGCGGCCGTGGTCAGGGAGTCTGTCTACCGCGGGGTCGACCACATTGTCACCATGACGGCCACGGATGCCACCGGCACACCGATCACCCTCGTCTCGACCACCCGGCGGGACACCCTCACCGCCGACGCCGGCTTCCAGCCCGGCGACCTCGTCACAGCTCAGGCGCGCGACCACGAAATCGTGCGCCTGACCAGCGAGAACTAACTCACAGCCCCCTTGCACCACCTCACCAAAGGAATCCCTATGTCCCACGCATTCCCTCGCCGGCGCACCGCGGTTCTCGGTCTCGCCTTCGTCGCCACGGCCGCCCTGCTGGCCGGCTGCTCCGCGACCCCCGCCCCCACGGCCACCCTCGAACCCGGTGAGGCTGCCAGCGGCACCATCGTCGTGAGCACCTTCCCGTTCGGTGTCGAGGAGTTCCAGCAGGCCATCGTCGACCCGTTCGAAGAGGCGACCGGTATCACCGTCGAGCTGGACACGGGCAGCAACGCCGACCGGCTCTCCAAGCTCGAACTGAACGGCGACGCCTCCGGCATCGACGTGATGCTCATCTCCGACTACTACGCCGCGCTCGGCCAGTCCAAGGACCTCTTCGCCGAGGTCGACGAAGCCGAGGTGCCCAACCTCGCCGCGATCAGCGACTTCGCCAAGGAAGCCCAGTACGACGGCCCCGCCTACAGCTACCAGCTGAACGGCACCCTGTACCGCACCGACCAGATGACCGCGGCACAGGCTGCAGACTGGGAGACCTTCGGCGACCCGGAGTACGCCGGCAAGATCGCCATGCCCGACATCTCGGTGACCGCCGGGCAGCTCACGGTCTCCGGCATCGCGGATGTCTTCGGCTCTGACCCGTATGACGTCGACGAGGCGTTCAGCACGATGGCCTCCTGGAACGACAACGTGCTGCAGTACTACACGTCCTCGACCGAGGTCTCCAGCCTGCTCAGCCAGGGCGAGATCGCCGCGGCGCCGGCCCTGAGCGGCTTCGCCACCAGCCTGGTCGCATCCGGGGCCCCCATCGCCTGGACCGCCCCGGCCGAGGGCAAGTTCATGGCCACCAACCGGGCCATGATCCCCGTCGGCGCGCCGAACACCCCCGCGGCGAACGCGTTCATCGACTACCTGCTCTCGGTCGAAGCGCAGACCTCCTCCGCCGCGATCGTCGGTGACCTGCCGGTCAACCCGGGCGCCACGGTTCCGGCCGAGCTCACCGAGATCGCCGGAGAGGCCGCGACCGACCCGATCGGCGACGGCTACAGCACCCTCGACATCGACACGATCGTCAAGAACCGCACCGCGTGGGTCGACAGGTTCGCCCGCGAGGTCTCCTCGCTGTAACCGGCGACACCCTAAGCAGCGGCGGCCGCCCGACCCCCCGGCGGGCGGTCGCCGCCCCCATTTTCTGCAGAACCGCCCGATCACCCCGTTTCAGTAATCACCGTGAAAGCCATGACGCTCATCGACACCCCCGCAGCCACCGCCAGCTACCTCGCTCGCGTGCCCAAAACCGACCTGCACTGCCACCTGATCGGTACCGTGCGAGCCTCGACCTTCGCAGAGCTCGCCCGCCGCGAGAAGCTCGTGCTGCCCGACAGTGCCGAGGCGATCTTCCGGGACATCAACTCCCTGCCGCCGGACCCGTCGCTCTACGCCGACACCCGCATCCCCGTGCCGATGGGGCGCAGCGCCGACGAACCGGCCACGTCCTACTCCCTGTTCAAGGCATCCGAGTGGGTGGTGTCGGTGCTGCAGAGCGCCGAGGACCTCACCCGGATCACCTACGAGGCGTTCGAGAGCGCCCACCGCACCAGCGCCACCCGGCACCTGGAACTGTTCTTCGACTACCTGCCGCCGCACCTGGAGAAGCTGGGCTACCGCGGCGCCGTCGAGGCCTACGCCGACGGCATCCGGATGGCCGAACGCGACTTCGGCATGACCGGCCGCATGATCGCCGGCATCGACCGCAGCAAGAGCGGCGAGCACGCCCTGCACCTTGTGCAGCAGATCGTGGACAACCCGCACGAATACGTGGTGGGCATCGGCCTGGACAACCTCGAGACCGCCGGCCCGCCGGAACGCTTCATCGACGCGTACAGACTCGCCGGGGCCGCCGGGCTGGGGCGCACCGCGCATTCCTCCGAGCACGCACCGGTCGCTGCGAACACCATCACCTGCCTGGATGCCCTGGGCTGCGACCGCATCGACCACGGCTACTTCGTGCTCGAAGATGACGCCGTGGTGGAGCGGGTGCGCGCCGACCAGACACCGTTCATCGTGGCGTTCACCACCTCGCGCCGGTCCTGGCGGCCGTGGCGCCAGGCGTCGATCAAGGCCATGGTGGATGCCGGCCTCAACGTGATCCTCTCCTCGGACGACCCGGGGATGTTCCCGACGACCCTGGCCCAGGAGTACGAGATCGCGTCGACTTCGCTGCAGCTGGACAACGCCACGCTACGCTCCATGTCGCTGGCCGGGGTCGAGGCCTCCTGGCTGCCGGAGCCCGACAAGATGCTGCTGCGTGAGCGCTTCGTGCGCGAGTTCGACGCCCTCGACCAGGAGCACACCCACTAGCTGGCCCCCTCTATCTCCGCGAGCTGTGAGATAAGCCCCAAAAATCTCCAGGTTTCGGTGCTTTTCTCACAGCTCGCGGCCGTTAGGTGAGGTCGCGGAGGCGGGCGGAGAGGCCGCCTCCCGCGGCGCCCTTCCGCTCGGAGGTGATCGCAATTACGAGCATCACCGCGCCGATGGTGGCCAGGGTGATCCACCACAACAGCGGATTGATCGTCTGCCCGATCTGCACGGTGAACACCACGATGACCTCGATGGGCAGCACCGCCAGGCTGATCACGAACGGGGCGGCCAGGCGCCGGGTCGAGCCGATCAGGATCGCGGTGAGCGCGAGTGACATCACCAGGATCGCCCGCCAGGTCTGCGGGTCGGTGCCGGTGGCCAGGACCGACGGCAGGAACGTGATGATGATGCCCGGAGCCAGCAGCCGCCACGAGCCGGCGAAACCGGCCGGCCAGGAGCCGAGCGTGGCCGGGACGGCGCGCGCGCCCGGGCGCATCCCGATGATGCCGGCGCCGAGCAGGGCCAGGCCGAGGGGAAGCGAGAACGCCTCGACGCGCAGCTCCCGTTCGCTCCAGCCCGCCACAGCCGTGCACCAGGCCAGCACGAACAGAAACCACACCGGCGGCAACGACACCGCGCCGGTGCGGGCCCTGGCCGACACCACGAGCATGAAGCCCAGCATCGCCACCATGAGCAGCACCAGGGTGCCGATCGAGAAGGCGTCGGGCCGGATGGCGGTGATCGGCCCGGCGACCAGGAACGCCGTGGCCGCGGCGTACCGCCACCGCGACGGGGCCGTCGGGGACGGGGCTGCCGGGGACGGCGCCGCGTCGCCCGGGAACAGGAGCCCGGCGACGACCGCGAGCAGCGTGGCCGTGGCACTGATGAGCAGCACGGGAAGCATCACACCGGTCTGTGGGGTGGCGGTGAGGTCGTCCATGCCGAGGCCCCAGCGCATCGCCTGCACGGCACCCGCCGCCGCGGCCAGGGTGGCCACCACGGCAGTGGAGCCGATGAGGCTGCGGAGCCCGATCAGGCCGGTCGGTACTGTGCCGGTCGGTACTGTGCCGGTCGGGGACGTGTAGGTCGGTGCCGTGCCGGCCGAAGCCGTGCCGCTCCCGGCGGTGGCGCGGACTATTGTGAACCCGATCACCACGAGTATCAGTGCGGCGGCCAGCAGGCCATAGGCCCGCCACGGCGTGACCGCCCCGAAGCCCGCGGACCCGTTGGTGCCCAGCACCAGCAGGCTCGGCACCACGGCCAGGGCCAAACCGGTGGTGGCCAGCATCTGGCCGGGCCGCCCCCTGGCCACGAGGATCGCGCCGACGATGACCATCGCGAGCGCCGGCGGCAGCACGTACGGTTCGATCACCTCGATGCCGCGGATGGCCCACACGCACCAAAGCGCGCCGGTCCAGCTGGCGCCGGCCGCCCACCAGGCGGACCGGCGGCCGGTCTGCAGCGCGTTGACGGCCGCTCCCACTCCGAGGATCACGAGCACGAGCACCGTGGTGGACAGGCCGGCCGCGGTGCGCACGAGGGCGAGCAGCACGGCCAGCACGCCGGTAACCGCGGCGGAGGCCTCAATCCAGCGGCGGCAGGCATCCGCCTCGAGGGTCGCCAGGCCGCGTCTCTCAAGCGCGTGCGTGATCGGGCCGGTGGCCGCGAAGGTGCCGGCGACGATCAGGGCGATCAGCGGCAGGACCACCGGTGAACCGCTGGTGGCCAGCAGCTGCGCACCGAGGCAGACCACGACCACCGCGAGCGAGGGCACCAGCAGGCCGGCGGCGAAGGATCGCAGCGGCAACGTCAGGCCCAGCCGCCGGCTGGTCATCAGGGTGAGGGCGAGGGCGAAGGCCACGCCGGTCGACAGCGCCGTCCAGCCGCTGCGCACCAGCAGCACACCCACCACCCCAGCGACGAACGGCACCGCGCTGACCAGGAGCACGGCGTACCAACTGCGCGGGGTGAGCCACGTGGTGAGAGTGGCGGCGAGGGCGCAGAGCAGGCCGAGGGTGGCGGTGAGGCAGAGCACCGCGATGCCGTCGACCCGCGCGAGCGTGAGAGCGGTGGCCACGATCACCAACGCATACGCGTAGCCGAGGCCGAGGTACACCGGCCGCCACCGCGCGGGCAGGGTGCGGGCGAGCGCGGCGACGGTGAGCACGGCGGCGGCGCCGACCCACACCGTGGTCGCTTCCTGCATCCAGCCGGTGACCGCCGCCAGCAGCAGCAGTAGGTGGGCGCCGACGCCCACCACACGTCTGATCGCCGCTGGTGCCGCGGCGAGCGCGGGGACGAACAGCAGACTCCCGATGAGCACGCCGGCGAGAACGAGGCCGACGACGGCCTGGCCGGTCAGCGAGAAACCGGCCCAGCCGGCAATGGTGAGCAGGGTGAAAACGCCCATCCACAGCGCCAGGCGGACCGGCGTCGACGGCGCCGCCGTCAGGGTCGGTCCCGGTACGGATGCCGGTGCCGCAGCGCTCTCGCGGCTCACCAGCGCGACCGCCCAGGCCGTCAACGCGAAGGCGGCAAGCGCGACGATCGAGGCCAGGCCGAGGTTCTGGGCGACGAGTCCAGCACCGTAGCCAGAGGACGTGGCCGAGCCGGCGCCAAAGGCGAAATCACCGCTGGCCGGATACGGCGAGTCACCGACCGGGTAAGCGCCGCTGACATGACCGGCCCAGCGCAGGGGCGCGAACAGCGCGCCGGACAACTGCGTGACCGCGGTCACCAGGGCGGGGGTCGCGACCAGAACCAGCACCGTGACGGCGCCGGATGTGAGGGCACGGCGGCGGGCAACGGGGCTCGAGCGCAGTGCGGCCAGCCCCACCAGGGCGACCCCGGCCGCCACCGGGATCAACGCCAGGTACCAGGCGGAGTCACCGAAGGTCACGGCCAACGGCAGGATCGCCACCGCAGCCACCGCGAAGGAACCCGCCGCGAAGCTCCAGAGCCGCGGCAGCCCATACCGGCTGCCGAGGGCCGCCACCACGGCCAGCACGGCCAGGATGCCCGCGTATCCAACGATCTCTGAACTGGCGGTGGTGAGCGACAGCGACAGCAATTGCAGCAGAGCGGCGAGCACGGCCACCGCCTGCAGGGTGGTCATCGTGTGGCGTTCGGCCCCCAGTGCGGAGCCCAGCCGGGGGGAGAGGCGCGCGAGCACGGGGTGCAGGCCGAGCGCCACGACGGCCACGCCCAGGCTGCCGAGCATCGCGCTCCAGGTGCTGCCGCCACTGCCCAGCAGCCCGGGGGACAGGGCCAGGCCCACGACCGCCGCCCACAGCCAGACCCGCACCCCGGAGCGGGCGCCCAGCCCGAACAGCACCGCGGAGCCGGCCAGGGTGCCGAGAGCGGCGAAGGTCCACCCGCTCGCCGGCGTCGGGGCCAGCTGCACGAACGCCCAGACGTCGAGGGCGAGGAACACCACACCCAGGGCCGCCACGGACTCGGCCGAGAAGCGCAAGCCCCGCCGGGCGAACAGCCAGGCTCCGCCGAGGAAGACGACCGTGATGGCGGCGGTGATGCTCGTGCGCACGGCGAAGCTGGTGAGGTCGGGATTGAGGAAGGTGAAGACCAGAGCGGCCACGGCGAGCAGGGCCGCGCCGGCGAAGGCGAGCACCGACTGCACGCTCACCTGGGCACCCGCATCCGGAGCGGCCGAGAGAACCGCCGCCGGCACGCCGAGTGGTGAGCCCGAACCGGACGGTGCCGCATTTCGCTGCGGCACCGTCTCGCTCTGTGGCGGGGGAGTGCCCACCGCAGGCGTGCCGGCCGGCCACACCGTCGGGATCCGCTCGATCAGGCGGTCACGCCCCCGCAGCGCTTTGACCACCCGGCCGCTCGCCGACACCAACTCGCCGCCCAGCGGACCGCTCAGATCGGCCCCGCAGCCCGGGCACCACTCGTCGGTCAGCCGAGCGTCACATCGGGGACAAATCCGCCGGTCCTGCAGATATCGAACGGCAGCATCGTTCCAGATTTTCCCCATGGCCGCAGTCTAGGTGGCCGCTATTCACTAAAATGAGCGTGTGACGGATGCGACGCAGCACGCCCGGGTGCCGATTACGCGCATCGTCGATGAGGGGTTGCTCATCGCGCTCTCCTCGGTTCGGATGGCCGTCAAGAACGACATCATCGTCGCGGGCCTCGCCGAGCACGCCGATTACGACCTGGCCAGGTTCGCCGATTCGGCCCACCGCGAGCTTCTCGCCCTCGCCCGGGAGAACCGGGAGTCCGGCGAGCGGGTGCGGGCGCAGCGCAAGGAACTGACCTCGATGACCTGGCGCTTCGACCTGACCCAGGACCAGCTGATGGACCTGCGCAAGCTCAAGCTGCGCCGGCAGGTGCACAAACGCCTGGCCCTCGCCCTGGCCGCCGTCGCCGACGACGAGGAACAGGTCGCCCGCCTCGTGCTGGACGCCCAGAAAGCCGCCAGCAACGAGCTCCAGGACGCCATGCACACCCGCCTGATGCGACTGTCGATCGACCCGCTGGACCCCGAGTATCAGCGTCGCCGGGCCGAACGCACCGAAATGTTCGTACTCGTCGACCTGGCCCTGCTCAAGCTCAAGGCCGACGAAGCAGCCGGTCAGGGCCCCGGCGACTACTGACCGTTTGCGGATGCCGCGTACGGCGACGCCGCGGCAGGTCACGGCCGCCGTTTCCCGGTCGCCGGGGCGACTACGGTTGAGGAGGTCCGGGGACGGGCCGGCGAGAGAGGAACAGGCACGAGTGAGTGACATTGCGGGTGAATTAGCGCGGGTGCGGGGCGCCTTCGACCGACCCACCCTGAGGCTGCTCGACCGCAAGTGGGCGCCGTTCGTGCTGGCGGTGTTCAAGTCCTCGTTCAGCCGCGACCGCCGCAGCGTGCAGGCCGACAGGCTGCACACCCAGGTGGACGCCTACCTCGCCGACCTCCGCTCCATCGGCAGCGAGGTTCCCGGCAAGAACGGCCGGGCCCTCTGCGTGCAATGGATGAACGACCAGTGGCTCTACCGGGAGACCGGGGACGACGACGAGGAGCAGTACTCGCTCACCTCCCACGCCCTCGAGGCCCTGCTGCTGGTGGACGGGCTCTCCCGCGACCGGGCGCTGATCAGCGAATCCCGGCTCACCACCATCGTCGACACCGTGCGCCACCGCGCCACCCAGGCGAACCCGGACCGCGACGAACGCATCCGCCGGCTCGACCTGGAAATCGCCGAAAAGACCGCCGAACGCGACCGTCTCGCCACCGGCGGCGAGATCGCCGCGGCCTCGAACGATGCGATGCACGAGGGCTACGCCAACCTGATCGACCTGATCACCCAGCTGCCCAGCGACTTCAAGCGCGTCGAGGAGTCCGTCGCCGGCATGCACCGGCAGATCGTGAACGACTTCCGCGCCGAGGAGCGGCCGATCAGTGAGGTGCTCGACGAGTACCTCTCCAAGACGGATGCGCTGATGTCGTCGACCGCGGAGGGCCGCGCGTTCGAGGGCGCCTTCGTGCTGCTGCGCAACGATGCCCTGCTCGCCGAGCTCAAGAACGACCTCGAGTCGATCATGCTGCACCCGTTCGCCCTCCAGCTCAGCGCCGCCGACCGGCGCAGCTTCATGGGCACCGTCAGCCTGATCCGCAAGGGTGTCGACGACGTGCTCACCCAGCGCAACGGGCTGACCACCACCCTGCGCGAGCACATCGTGAACCACGACGTGGTCAAGGACCGCGAACTGGAACGGCTGCTGCGGGAGATCAACAAGGAACTCGCCGTCTGGATGGAAACCGCCGGGCCCCGCTCCACGGTGACCGCCGAGCTGATGCCCGGCACCCTGGAGCTTGAGCACCTGCGCGAACGCTTCTACGACCCCGGCGCCCACAAGGCGCCGCCGCCGCTGGAAGACGTCTCGGCGTTCGCTCCGGAACCCCCCACCCTCGATGCGATGCGCACGCAGGGCGGCCCGCTGCTGGCCGAGCTCCGCGACGCCATGGTGACGGCCTTCACCGCCAACGGGGCCGCATCCGTCGGCGACGCGTTCAACAGCCTCGAACCCATGATGCGCCGGCCGGTCGAGATTCTCGGTCTGCTGCAGATCGCCACCCAGGTCGACGCCGTCGACCGCACGGATGACGCGGCCGCGACGGAGAGCGCCGGGACCGGGAACTTCGAGACCGAGAACTTCGAGACCGTGCGGCCCGATGGCTCCCGCCGCACCTTCAGGGTGCCGCGCATCACTTTGACCGACGACGACACCGCGGCCCTGGCCGCCCTGAACTATGGATCTGATCATGACTGACAACGTGACCGACGACGTGACCGCCGAGCCCGCCGAGGAGCAGGGCGGCGCCCCGAGCTTTTCGCTCTTCGAGGGCGACGAGGGCGGCCTGACCGTGGAGCAGCGCCGCACCCTGGTGCTGCTGCTCAAGCACCGCTACATCTCCGCGGCCCTGCAGCCGGCGGAATGGCGCACCCTGCTGGCCTCGCAGAGCCTGCTCAAGTCCCGCCTCAACGACCTGTTCCTCGATCTGCACGTCGACCTGCACTACGAGGTGGCCTTCAAACGCCAGGCCGTCGGCGAGGGCGGCGACAGATTCCCCACCCTGCTGCACGACGTGGCGTACACCCGCGAAGAGACCATCCTGCTGGTGCTGTTGCGCCAGCGGTTCCGCAGCGAACGCGCCAGCGGCGTGGACATCGTCATCGTCGACCGAGACAATCTGGTCGAGAACGTCGCGCACTTCCGGCCGGAGCACGCCACCGACAGGTTCGGTGACGCCCGTCGCGCCGCCGCGGCCGTGGACAGCCTCGCGAAGGCGCGGGTGCTGCTCAAGACCAGCGACCCCGACAGGTTCCGGATCTCGGCCGTGATCGAGGTGCTGCTGCCCATCGAGCGGCTCGGCGAGCTGTGGGAGTGGCTGGTGGAGCAGAACGGCCAGGAGTTCCTTGAGCCGGAGCCCGGGTCATCCGAACTCGCCGACCCCGCCCTGGAGGCCGTCTCATGACCGATTCCCCGCTGTTCCACATGGACGGTGCCACCGAGGGAACCACCCAGTGGCGCGCCGAGTCCTTCCAGATGGTCAACTGGGGCGGCTTCCAGGGCCACCACGAGGTGGACTTCGCCGCCAGCGCCACCCTGGTCTCCGGCGCATCCGGCACCGGCAAGTCGAGCCTGCTCGACGCCTACCTGGCACTGATGATGCCCTCGGACACCCCGTTCAACGGTGCGTCAAACGACGCCGGCTCCGGGCGCGCCCGCAGCGTCGACCAACGCAACCTGATGACGTACCTGCGCGGCAAGACCGACTCCAGCCGTGAGGCCGACACCGGAGCGATGCACGACCAGGTGCTCCGCGGCGCCGACTCGGCCACCTGGGGCGCGATTGCGATGACCTTCATCGACGACAACCAGCGCCGCTTCACGGTGCTGCGCGCCTACTTCGTGCCCCGCGGCGCGACCAAGTTCGCCGACGTGACCATGAAGATGGCCACCCGCGACGGCCGGCTCGACCTGCGCGAACTCGCCGACGTCACCGAGGCCCGCTTCGACAAGCGCGCCCTGAAGAACCGGTTCAGCGACATCGACGTGTTCGACACCTACGCCGCGTTCTCCCAGACCCTGTACACCCGGCTCGGCATCGGCGCCAACGGTGAGGGCGGCAAGGCGCTGCGGCTGCTGGCCCGCATCCAGGCCGGCCAGCAGGTGAAGACCGTCGACGGCCTCTACAAGTCGATGGTGCTCGAAGAGCCCGCCACTTACGCCGCCGCCGACAAGGCCGTCGACCACTTCGAAGATCTGGAACGCTCTTACGGCGCCATGGTCACCGAGGCGCAGAAGGCCAAGGTGCTCGAACGCCTGCCCGAACTGCACCGCGACTACGAGACCGCGACCGAGAAGGCCGACCTGATCGATCGTTTCGGCGTGCACCGCGAGGGCGACACCCCCTTCGTGCTCTGGCAGCTGCTCACCGAGCACGGCCTGCTCGATACCGCCGCCGACACCAACCGCGCCCGCCGGCGCGACAACCAGGCCCAGCACGGCGCGGCACGGGATGCCGAGACCGAGTTGAAGGTGCGGATCGCCGACCTGGTGCACCAGCAGCGCGACAACGGCGGAGACGCTCTCGCCGGCCTGCAGACCGACCTCGACGTGCTCGCCAGCAAGCGTGATGACGTGGCCGCCGAACGCGCCAGGTTCGACGAGCGCATCGCGCTGATCGACACGCCCATCGAAACGGCGGATGCCTTCGCCGCCGCGCAAACACAGGCCGAGACATTCCTCGCCGGGTTCGCCGCCACCGAACAGGAGCTCGACCTGCAGCGGGTCGGCCTGCAGCGCACCGCCTACCCGCTCGAGGAACAGATCCGTACCCTCAAGGGGGAGCACAGCTTCCTCAAGGGCCGGGCCAGCCTGGTTCCCCAGCACCTGCACAACGCCCGAATGATGATCGCCGAGGCTGCCGGGATCCCCGCAGAGGAGCTGCCGTTCGTGGCTGAGCTCATCGACATCGCCCCCGGCGAGGACTCCTGGCGACAGGCCGCCGAGGTCACCCTGGCGTCGGTCGTGCGGGTGCTGCTCGTCGACGAGACGCGTCTCGCCGCGCTCGGCGCGGCCATCGACCCGCTGCACATTCCCGTGCGTATCCACTTCGAGGGTGTGCCGCTGCACCCGCACCAGCAGGTGCACCCCGACCCCCGCAACGTCTCCGGCAAGCTGGTCTTCAAGGACTCCCTGTTCAGCCGCTGGGTGCAGGACCGCGTGCAGACACCGAGCCTGGACGCACTCTGCGTCACCGGCCCCGCCGACCTCGCCGGCGAGGGTTCCAGGGTCACTCAGAGCGGACAGACCCGCAACGGCAAGCGCGGCGCACACGGTTGGAACAAGGACCAGCGCTCGATCATCGGCTTCTCCAGTGGGGTGCGCCTGGCCGAGATAGCCGAGGAACTCGCCGCGCTCAAGGAACGCGCCGACGACCTGGCCGGCCAGGCCTCCGCCATGGCCGGGCGGATCATCGCCCTGCGGCGCCAGAAGGATGCCCACCAGCACGTGCTCGACACCGCCTGGGCGGCCATCGACGTGGCCGGAGCCCAGGCGCGCATCGGCGCCAAGGAGGCCGAGCGGGAACGCCTGCTCGCCGGCAGTGACGTGCTGCGCGGGCTCCAGGACGAAGAGGCGCGCCTGTCGGCCGAACTCGAGACCGCCCAGAAGCACAAGCACGAGACCGAGCGGGAGGCCGCGGTGCTCGGCGAGGAGCACGCCGCGATCGTGGACCGCCAGGACGTCGTGAACGACAGGCTCGAACGCATCACCGCCGACGAATCGGTCACCCTGCCGGACGACCACGCCGCCGTCCTCGACGCGCAGTTCGCCGCCGTCAGCGACAGCGCCGAGCTGGCCACGTTCGCGAACGGTGTGAAGCGCCTCCGTGAGCGGCTCACCGAGCAGTCCAGCCAGGACCGTGACACCGCCCGCAGCGCCAGGGACACCCTGATCGGCATCTTCGAGACCTTCCAGAGCCGCTGGCCCGACCCCAACATCGGCGTGGCAATGGAGTCCTACTCCAGCTACAGCGACATCCTCGACGCCGTGTACACGCTCGGCCTCTACGAGCGCCGGCAGGAGTGGAAGCGGCGACTCTCCGCATGGAGCGGGCAAGACCTCGTTCCGCTGGTCGGCGCCTTCACCACCTCGATCGAGGAGATCGAAGACCGGCTGCGGCCGATCAACGACATCCTCAGGACGCTGCCGTTCGGTGCCGGGCGGGACCGGCTGCAGATCTCGCTGCGCCGACTGCACCAGGACGACGCCTCGGCCTTCCGCAAGGAGCTCAAGCTGCTCTCCTCCGGTTCCACCGAGGAGTTCACCGACGAGCAGACCGAGAGCCGGTTCACCCGGCTGCAGGCGTTCATGAACCTCATCCGCCGGCCGGACGAGCTCGACATCGCCGGCCCGGGGCGTGCCGGCGCCGCCCGGCACGCCGCCAGGGCCGACTCGGATCGCGACCTGCTCCTCGACGTGCGCAGGCACGTGGAGATCACCGCCGTGCGCACCACTCCGGACGGGGTGGAGGTGAGCACCTATTCGTCGCTCGGCGGCAAGAGCGGTGGTGAATCGCAGGAGCTCGTCGCGTTCGTCGTCGGAGCCGCCTTGCGGTTCCAGCTCGGCGACGAGAGCCGCACCCGGCCGCGCTTCGCCCCGGTCTTCCTCGACGAGGGCTTCGTGAAGTCGGACTCCGAGTTCGCCGGCCGGGCCGTCGCGGCCTGGAAGGGCCTCGGCTTCCAGCTCATCGTGGGATCGCCGCTCGACAAGGTCACCGCGCTGGAACCGCACATGGACCTTGTGCTGTCGATGACCAAGAACACCACGACGGGCTTCTCCTACATCACCCCGCTGATGTCGCCGGAGCCGACGGACGCCGAGCAGGCCGAACTCGACAGAAGCGTGGCCTGACCCGCGCGCCGTGCTGGCCGGGCGCCTGAATTCGGCTTACGCTGGCCCGATGGTGTCAGTGCAGGATCTGCGACGCTCCGATGGCCGAGTGCTCCGTGTGCACGACAGCGCTGGGAGCCCCGGCCTCGCCGGGGATTCCGGGACGACCGGCTACGACGGCGGCGGGTTCGGAGACTCCGGCACGCCGGGCGAACCGTCGGCGGCGCGGCTCACGGTGCTCTGGCACCACGGTTCGCCGCAGACCGGGGCGCTCCTCGAACCGTTGCTCACGGCGGCGGCCCGGCGAGGCATCCGTCTGATCTCGTACGGACGGCCCAGCTATGGCGGGTCGACGCCGCTGCCCGGCCGAACCGTCGGGTCGGCGGCGGCGGATGTGGCGGCCATCGCCGACGCCCTGAACCTGGGACGGTTCGCGGTGATGGGCGCCTCCGGCGGCGGCCCGCACGCCCTGGCCTGCGCGGCGCTGCTGCCCGAGCGGGTGATCGCCGCCGCCTGCCTGGCCGCGATCGCGCCCTTCGACGCCGACGGCCTCGACTTCTTCGCCGGCATGGCGTCGGATGGCGCGCTGCGCGCCGCCCGCGCCGGCCGGCCGGCCCGCGAGCACTACCAGGCGACCGCGGAGTTCGATCCGGCGAGTTTCGTGGAGCGGGACTACGCCGCGCTGAAGGGCGATTGGGCGCCGCTGGGAGCGGACGTGGGGGAGGCTTCGGCGGCCGGCCCCGACGGGCTCATCGATGACGATATGGCGTTTGTGGTGCCGTGGGGATTCGACGTGGCGGCGATCTCGGTGCCCGTGCTCATCGCTCAGGGCGGCCGCGACCGGGTGGTGCCGCCCTCGCACGGGGCCTGGCTGGCCCACGCGATCCCGAACGCCGAACTCTGGGATTGTGCCGACGACGGCCACATTTCGATCCTCACTGAGTGCGCGCCGGCGCTGGACTGGCTTCTCGCGCACTCCTGAGCCCGGGGCGAGTCCCGCAGGCCGTAATCTGTGCAGATGATCGGTCGACGAGGCAGCGATACTCAGGCGTGGAACGCGAACGTCACCGTGGACGGTGTCGACGCCGTGATCCAGGGCCCGCACGGTCCCATTCCGGTGCGCCGGTACGCGCCGTCGGCCGGCACCGCTCCGATGGGCACGGCGCTGACGGGGACCGCGCCGATCGTCTGGGTGCACGGCGGCGCTTTCGTCAAGGGCGGCCTCGACCTACCGGAAACCCACGAGGTGGCCCGGGCCCTGGCCGGCGCCGGATTCACCGTGATCACCGTCGACTACCGGCTCGCGTCGTTCCCGGGGCTGAACCGGTTCGGGCGGGTGTCCGCGCCGGCCCGCCGCATCCACTATCCGGTGCCGGTCGACGACGTCGTCGCGGTCGTAAGGGCAGTGCAGGGCGAGTTCGGCGACGGGGTGATCCTGGGCGGCGCGAGCGCGGGCGCCTGCCTGTCGGCCGGCGCAGCGCTCCGACTGGCCGACGACGGCGCCGCGCCCCTGTGCGGTGTCTTCTTCACCTACGGCCTCTTCCACGCGAGCCTGCCCGCGCGCTCGCGCGAGGTGCGCAGCCGGCTGCGCGGCCGACGCAAGTTCACGCACACGCCACTGCTGCTCAACGCGGTGAACCGCAACTACGCCGGAAGCCGGGCCGCGCTGGCCGAGGCGCACGCGTTCCCCGGCGGCCACCAGCTGCCCGGCTTTCCATCCGCGCTCGTGATCGACGCTGAGAGCGATTCGATGCGGGCCTCCGGCGAACAATTCGCCAGGGAACTCGTCGCGGCCCGGGTGCCCGTCGAGTACCACGTGCTGCCGAACACGTCGCACGCCTTCCTCAACCGGCCGCTGGACCCCGGCTTCGCCGAGGGCATCCGCTTGATCGCAGCCTGGGCCCGCCTGCTTGAGCGCGGTCGGTCGGAGGGTTAGAGGTTCGGCAGCACGCTCACAGCCACGACGAGGACGACGATGAGAGCGTGGATCGCCGCTAGCGAGGTCAGCACGATCTGCGTGACCCAAAGGCCGAGCGAGCGCGCGGGGAGCACGAGCAGGTAGGCGAGCAGGGTGAGGAAAACCCCCACGGCCGTGAGCGGGAAGATCCACACCATCCAGTAGACCAGAGCCGCCATCGGTGCGGCCGGTCGGCTGCCCGAATCGCTGTTTGCCACGTTGAAAGCATTGGCACCGGCGATGCCGGCGATCACCAAGACCAATACGAAGACAACGGCCGGCACCGCGTGGACCCAATAGCGGGATCGGCGGGCAGGGTGGACGACTGGCGGAGAGGGGTGGGTCATGATTCCTCAGGCTAGTGGCACAGCCCATCGCCAGAATCTAAGTAAAAAATACTAGACATGATGTCTGGTTGGGCATACATTCATCGTGTCAACAATCTTTCACACGCCGGACGCCGTCCGACGTCGAGGCAGGGAGCCGCAGATGGCAAGCGAAGAGCAACGCGCCTGCATCATGGCCGTCGTCACAATAGTGGCGTACGGCATCTATCTGGTCCTGGTGCTGGGCGCCGCAGCAGGTGCCCCACTCGAGGAGGCGGCCTACATTCCCGCGATGCTGTGGACAATCGTCGGCTCGATCGTCGCGGGGATCGTACTGAACATCCTTGCGGCTATCCTTTCGCCCCGCGAGGCGGGCCGGAAGGACCAGCGCGACAAGGAGATCCACCGGCTCGGCGAACACATCGGCCAGTCCTTCGTGATTCTCGGTGCCGTGCTGGCGCTGGTGTTCGCCATCACCGGCCTGGATGCGTTCTGGATCGCCAATGTGATCTACCTGGCCTTCGTGCTCTCGTCGATCCTGGCCTCCGTCGCCAAGATCATCGCCTACCGCCGGGGATTCCAGTCATGGTGAAGGCGACACGCGTGACCAACAACATCCGCGGCCTGCGCTTCGAGCACGGCGAGATGACCCAGGCCGCGCTGGCCGACCGGGTGGGAGTGACCCGGCAGACCATCATCGCTATCGAGCAGGGACGATATTCGCCCTCTCTCGAGGTGGCGTTCCAGATCGCGCGGGTGTTCAATCGACCACTCGACGACGTGTTCCAGTACCCCGCAACACCCATCCCCACTCGACCTGGAGGCACATCATGAGGGCCATCGTCCACGACACCTACGGCTCGGCCGACGTTCTGCACCCCGCCGAGATTGAGCGGCCGGTCGTCGGCGCCGACGACGTGCTCCTGCGCGTGGAGGCCTCGAGCCTCAACATCGGGGACTGGCATCTGATGGCAGGACTGCCCTACCTGGTGCGCCCCGCCGTCGGCCTGCGCGCCCCGAAGACCCGGGTACGGGGCATGGATGTCGCGGGTCGCGTCGAGGCCGTCGGGGCCAACGTCACCCGTTTCACGCCTGGGGATGAGGTGTTCGGCGTCTGTGAGGGATCCCTGGCCGAATACACGATTGCCCAGGCCGACAAACTCGAGCCCAAGCCGCCTGCCCTGAGCTTCGAGCAGGCCGCGGCCGTGCCGACCTCGGCCGTCACGGCGTTGCAGGCGCTCGCCCCGCTGCGGGCCGCCGGCCCGGGGGAGCGGGTGCTCGTGATCGGGGCATCCGGGGCCGTCGGCGGCTACGCCGTGCAGCTGGCCAAGACGTTCGGCGCGCAGGTGACGGGCGTCGCCAGCACCGCCAAGCTCGACTACGTGCTCTCGCTCGGGGCGGATGTGGCCGTCGACTACACCCGCGGCGACATCACCCGGTCTGGCGAGCGCTACGACCTCGTGCTCGAAACCGGCGGCAACCGGTCGGTCTCGTCGCTGCGCAAACTGCTCGCGCCCCGCGGCACCCTCGTGCTGGTCGGCGGCGAAGGCGGCGGCCGGGTGACCGGCGGTTTCGAGCGGGCCCTGCGGGCTCTGCTGCTGTCGCCGTTCGTGACCCAGAAGCTCACCGGCCTGGTCTCGATTGTGCGCCAGGACGACCTGCACACCCTCGCGGGGTTGCTCGAGAGCGGGGCGATCGCGCCCGTCATCGACCGGGTGTATCCGCTCGCCGAGGCCGCCACGGCCATGCGCCGCCTCACCGACGGCAGCATCCGGGGCAAGGTCGTCGTCACTCCCTGAGGCACAACGCGTATGATCCGGCACCATGGACATGCGACTGGAATTAGTGCCCCTGCCCTGCGCCGATGTCGACCGCAGCAAGGCCTTCTACGCGGATCGAGTCGGTTTTCACATCGATCACGACGTGGAGCCGGGTGACGGCATGCGCGTCGTGCAACTGACTCCGCCCGGATCTGCCTGTTCCGTTGTGATCGGTGTGGGCATCAGCGCCCCGGATGCGCCGCCGGTGCAGAACCTGCACCTGGTCGTGGATGACGTCGAGGCCGCGCGAACCCTGCTCCTCGGCAACGGCGTCGAGGTGTCGGACGTCAGCGACATGGGCGGCGGCGTTCGCTACGCCTTCTTCAGCGACCCCGACGGCAACTCCTGGGCTCTGCAGCAGATTTCGTCGACGGAGCAGGCTTCGAGCAGGTCGCAGCGGGCCGAAGCCTCCTAGGCCGCACCGCCGGGGACGCCGAGCAGCCCCGCGGCCCTGCGCAGTTCGGTGCTCGTGTCCTGAGCCCACCGGTCGAGTACGCTCTGCGCGCGGCCGCGCGCCGGACCGGTCAGGGCATCAATTAGCGGCCGCACCACATCGATCGTGAGCGGGTCGAGGAGGGCGGGCAGCTGCGCGGTCCGCAGGAAACCCTCGATGCGGGTGAGGTCGGAGGCGCGCAGCATCCGCACCTGGGATTGCAGCAGCACCACGGCCGCCAGCCGGCGCTCGTAGACCGGCACTGCCCAGAGCTCGGAGCTCAGCGCCGTGATGTCGTCGTGGCCGAGGCCGGGATAGCGCCGGCCGGCATCGCGGACCGTGCCGCGCACCGCGCCCACTGACGCGCCGTAGAAGGCGAGCGTCCCGCCCAGCCGGGCCCGATCGGCGTCCGCGCGCTCCCAGGAGCTTTCTCGCTGCAGGGTGGCGTCGATGAACTCGCCGGCAGCACTCATCTGTCTATTCTCGCCGATCCGCGCCGAGGAGATCGTTGTGCACGCGCCCCGCGATCTGGGAGGCTGGTCGGCATGACCGATGCCGACATAAAAGCAGACCTCCGCCGCTACCTCCAGGAAGGCCGGGAAGCACTCGTCTGGAAGCTTGAGGGACTCAGCGAGTACGACATCCGGCGGCCCCTCGTGCCGACCGGCACCAACCTGCTGGGACTGGTGAAGCACATGGCCGGGGTCGAGGCCGGCTACCTCGGTGCGACCTTCGGACGGCCGTTCCCGGAGCCGCTGCCGTGGCTGGACGACGACACCGAGGACAACTCCGATATGTGGGCCACCCTCGACGAGTCTCGCGACACGGTCGTCGACCTGTACCGGCGGGTGTGGGCGCATTCCGAGGCCACCCTCGACGTGGTGCCCCTGGATGGCATCGGCCGGGTGGCGTGGTGGTCGGAAGGCCGCGATGTGGTCTCCCTGCATCTGATCCTGGTGCACCTGATCAGCGAGACCCACCGGCACGCCGGCCATGCCGACATCGTGCGGGAACTGATCGACGGTGCGGCCGGACTGCGAGCCGGTAACGACAATTTGCCCCCGGCCAGCCCGGACTGGTGGGCCGGCTACCGGGACCGTCTGGAGCAGTCCGCCCGCCAGGCCTGAGGCGATTCGTCCGGGGGACTCGACTGCGGCGTTCGCCGTTCGGACGCCTAAGGTGGACTGCGCCTGAAAAGGCAGCGCTGAACCGCGCCCGAAACCGAAGGACGATGCCACCCGTGTCGAGAATCTCTGCCCGCCGGACCCTCCTCGGCGCGAGCGCCGGCCTCGCCCTGCTCGCCCTCACCGCCTGCACCGGCCAGCCCGTCGCCGGAGCCGGCTCGGGAGCCGGCGCCGCACCGGCGGGCGACTCCGGTCGCACATACGCCCTCGTGGTGCACTCGGTGCCCGGCGACGCGTTCTGGGACGTCGTGAAGACCGGAGCCGAGGCCGCCGGAAACCGCTACGGCGCCACCGTCACCTACCAGGGTGACCCCGACGTGCAGAAGCAGAGCCAGCTGATCGAGACCGCGATCGCCGCCAAGGTCGATGGCATCATCGTGTCGATGGCCAACCCCGAGGGGCTTCGCGGTGCCATCACGGATGCCGTCGCCGCCGATATCCCGGTCATCACGATCAACTCCGGCGCCGAAGAGTCCGCCGCGCTCGGCGCCATGACCCACATCGGCCAGGGCGAGTACCTGGCCGGTCAGGGAGCCGGCAGCAAGTTCACCGAGGCGTCGGCGAAAAAGGTCATCTGCGTCATCCACGAAGCCGGAAACGCCGGGCTCGAGGACCGCTGCTCCGGGGCCGCGGACACCCTCGACGGCAGCCTGACCAACCTGCAGGTCGACATCGCCAACGTCGCGGAGGCCCAGAGCACCATCACGAGTGCCCTGCTGGCCGACCCCAGCATCGACGGCGTGCTCACCCTCAACTCCGCGGTGGGAGTCGCCGCCGCGCAGGCCGTGGCCGAGGCCGGCAGCGATGCCCAGATCGGCACCTTCGACGTCTCGGCCGACGTCACCAGCCTCATCACGGACGGCAGCATCCTCTTTGCCGTGGACCAGCAGCCCTACCTGCAGGGCTACCTCCCGGTGGACTTCTTCGAACTGTTCTACACGAACGGCAACGTCGTCGGCGGCAGCCAGCCGGTGTACTCCGGGCCCGGTTTTGTGACGAAGGAGAACGCCGAGCAGGTGGCGACGTTCGCCGGCAACGGCACCCGATGACGATGTTGACCACGCCGGGTGCCGCCGCGGAGTCCACCGCGGACGAGCGGCTGGCGCGCACCCATCCGGTGGTGCGGCTGCTGCGTCGCCCCGAGATCGGCGCTCTCGTCGCGGCCCTGGCGATCTTCGTCTACTTCTCCGTGGCGACGGCGTCGTTCCTGTCACCGGCGGGCGTGGCCACCTGGCTCTACTCCGCGTCGCTGTTCGGCATCATGGCCGTGGCTGTGGCGATGCTCATGATCGGCGGCGAGTTCGACCTCTCGGCCGGCGCCATGACCGGCACCACCGGACTGCTCGTCGGTGCGTTCACCACCCAATGGGGCATGAACCTCTGGTTCGCGATGCTGCTCGCCCTGCTGATCGCCCTCGCGGTCGGCGCCTTCAATGGATTCCTCGTCGTGAAGACCGGCATCCCGAGCTTTATCGTCACGCTGGGCACCTTCTTCATCCTGCAGGGGCTCAACCTCGCCGGCACCAAGCTCGTCACCGGCCAGGTCGCCATCCAGGGCATGACCCTGGTGCCCGGCTTCGAGGCCGGCAAGGCGATCTTCGGCTCGACGATCCCGGTTTTGGGCGTCAATCTCAAGGTGTCGGTGTTCTGGTGGCTCGGCATCACCGCCGTGGCCAGCTGGATGCTGCTGCGCACCCGGTACGGCAACTGGATCTTCGCCATCGGCGGGCAGCTGCAGAGCGCCGTGCAGACCGGTGTGCCGGTCAAGCGCACCCGGATCGGGCTGTTCATGGGCACCGCGGCGGCCGGCTGGCTGGTGGGCATGCTCTCGCTCTTCGACGTGGCCACGGTGCAGGCCACCACGGGCATCGGCCAGGAGTTCATCTACATCATCTGCGCCGTCGTCGGCGGCTGCCTGCTCACCGGCGGCTACGGTTCCGCGATCGGCGCCGCCCTCGGCGCCCTGATCTACGGCATGATCCTGCAGGGCATCGTGTTCGCCCAGTGGGACAACAACTGGCTCAAGGCCTTCCTGGGCGGGATGCTGCTGCTCGCCGTGCTGGTGAACCTCTCGGTGCGCCGCCAGGCGGGGGTGCGCGCATGAGCGCCGCAGGAGCAACCCAGGCAGCGCCCATCCTCGAGGTGCGCGGAATCGGCAAGGTCTACGGCTCGGTGATCGCGCTCAGCGACATCTCCACCTCGGTCGGCGCCGGGGAGGTGCTCTGCGTTCTGGGCGACAACGGGGCGGGCAAGTCGACCCTGCTCAAGGTCCTCGCCGGCGTGCACCCGCATTCCTCGGGCGAGGTCCTGCTCGACGGAGCCGCCGTGCGCTTCACCGGCCCGCGCCTCGCGCTCGACGCCGGCATCGCCACGGTCTACCAGGACCTGGCGATCGTGCCGCTGATGCCGGTCTGGCGCAACTTCTTTCTCGGGGCCGAACTCAGCGCCGGGATCGGCCCGTTCTCCCGCCTCAAGGTTGCCGAGATGCGTGCGATCACGCTCGCGCAGCTGGGCCGGATGGGCATCGACCTGCGTGACGTCGACCAGCCCATCGGCACCCTGTCCGGCGGGGAGCGGCAGTCCGTCGCCATCGCCAGGGCCATCTACTTCGGCGCCAGGGTCGTCATCCTCGATGAGCCCACCTCGGCGCTCGGCGTCAAGCAGGCCGGCGTGGTGTTGCGCTATGTGGCGCAGGCCCGGGACCACGGTCTCGGTGTGGTGTTCGTCACCCACAACCCGCACCACGCGTACCCGGTGGGGGACAGGTTCCTGGTGCTCAACCGCGGGGCCAGCCTGGGCGAGTTCGACCGTAAGGGCATCACCATCGACGAACTGACCCGGCTGATGGCCGGCGGTGCCGAGCTGGACTCACTGGCCAGGGAGCTCGAGCGGAGCTGACCCTGCCCCGGGCCGCCCGCAGCCGCGCGGCCTCATCCGTTTCGGACGATTCCAGAGCGGCGCCATCGGCTGGACGCGGATTGATTGCTACCGTCTGCGGCGTGAGGCCGACGTGCCGAAGAGGTGCGCCTGCCGAACATGAAGAAACCGGAAACTCGAACACCAACAGGGCCCAGCCCTGGAAATGGAGCGATACCTATGGCCACAGGAACAACACCGGTACTGGATGCGGCGGCCGAGATCAACGCTGTCTCGCTTGACCGCACCGACCTGGACCCGCGCACGCTGATGATCGCCCGGATTGCGGCCCTGGTGGCCGTGGATGCACCGGTCGGATCGTACTTCATGCACATCGGACCGGCAGCGGAGGTGGGACTCACCGCCGAGGACGTCGAGGACGTTCTTGTCGCCGTTGCCCCGATTGTGGGCACGCCACGGTTGCTGTCATCGGCGCGCAAGATCGTGGAGGCCTTCGACCTCGCGATCCAACTCGACTCTGAGGGCGACACCCAGTAAGACAGAGTTCACCGATCCAGTGAGGAGCACCACCAGTGAAAAAGCCCATCGTATTCATGGCCCTGCTGGTGCTCCTTGCCGGATGCGCGCCCGCTGACGACGCCGGTCCGTCGCCGAGCAGTACCGCGCCATCGGCCACCCCGACAGACGGCCAGACGGCATCGCCGCCGACCGATGAGCAGGTCACCTGGGCCGGCAAGGTCTGCAGCGACGTATCGACCGTGCAGACCGACGTTCAGGGGCTGGCGACGGCGGCGGTCACCGGCGGCGATTCGGTGGGGACCGCGGTGTCCAACCAGATGGACACTGTGTCGGCCTCGGTGAGCGCACTGGGCGCCACGGTGAAGTCGCCACCGGAAAACCTCGGCGACGATCCGGAACTGCTGGCCGTGCAGGACTCGATCGACACCGTCGACACCTCCTTGAAGACCCTCCAGACGAGTGCCAGTGCCGTGGAGGGCACCAGCGGGGCCACCCTGGTCGATGCTCTGGCGACGCTCGTCGGCGACACCGGCACCGTGCTCTCCGACGTGGGTGCCGCCGCGCAGACCATCACGACGGCCACCCAGGACACCTCAAGCACCTTAGGCCAGGCCTTCCGTGCCGCACCGGAGTGCGCCGACCTCACTTCCTAGCAGGGCGGGGCGGTACGCACGTCGTGCCCCTTCCGTTGGTTGAGCTTGTCGAAACCCGGTGACCTGGCCTGCATGTCGTGCCCCGTCCGTTGGTTGAGCTTGTCGAATCCTGGTGACCTGGCCTGCGGAATGTTTCGCGGGATCTCGACAGGCTCGATCAACGACGTGGGGCGTTCTGCATGTCGTGCCCCGTCGTTGGTTGAGCTTGTCGAAACCTGGTGACCTGGTTCGCGGAATGTTTCGCGGGATCTCGACAGGCTCGATCAACGACGTGGGGCGTCCGCGAGTTGCCTAGCGAGGGCGGATTCAGGGAAATCTCAGGATGCCGCGGGAATGAAACGCGCGCCCAGACGTTGACTTGAGTCGAGGTCACTCAAGTTTTGGGTTTCCTCCTCGCTCAGATTCCCCAGGAGGTTTCCTTGCCTACATACTTCGGCCCGACCGGTTCCGAAAACGGTTCGTTCGACGAATTCCTGGCCCGCTACCTGCAGGGTCAGCGCCAGGCGCAATCCGGCCGCCCCATCGAGATCACCCGGCTGCTCAGCCGCCGCACCCACGAGCTCCTCGTGCAGGCCGCCCAGTTCGCCGTCGACCACGGTCACGCCCACGTGGACGCCCTGCACCTGCTCCGCGTCATGGTGGAGCAGGAACCCGCCGCCTCGGCCATCCGCCGTGCCGGTGGCGACCCGGCCGCCATCGCGGCCGCCGCCGAAGAGCGCCTGCCCGAGTCCAGCGACCGTGAGTCCCAGTCCGCGCCCGGCCTGACCCCCTCGGCCCAGCGCGCCCTGCTGGATGCCCACCAGGTGGCCCGCGCATTCGGCTCCACCTACATCGACCCGGAGCACCTGTTCTTCGCCTTCGTCGTGAACCAGGATTCACCCGCCGCCCGCGTGCTGGCCGAATCCGGCGTCACTGCCGAGTCGCTGCAGGCCGGCGCCGAGCAGGCCGATGCCGACGAGACGCAGGCCGGCACCACGGCCGGCGGAAGCACCTCTGACACCCCCATGCTCGACACCTACGGCATCGACCTCACCGAACGCGCCCGCTCCGGCAAGCTTGATCCGGTGATCGGCCGCAGCGACGAGATCGAGCAGACCGTCGAGATCCTCTCCCGCCGCACCAAGAACAACCCGGTGCTGATCGGCGAGGCCGGCGTGGGCAAGACCGCCGTGGTCGAGGGCCTGGCCCAGGCCATCGTCGACGGCCTAGTGCCAGAGCAGCTGCGTGGCAAGCGTGTCATCGCACTCGACCTGCCCGCCATGCTCGCCGGCACCCGCTACCGCGGCGACTTCGAAGAGCGGCTCACCAAGACCATGGACGAGATCAGCGAGCGAAGTGATCAGATCATCGTCTTCATCGACGAGCTGCACACCGTGGTCGGTGCCGGCGGCGCCGGCGAGGGCGGTATGGACGCCGGCAACATCCTCAAGCCGCGCCTGGCGCGCGGTGAGCTGCACGTCGTGGGCGCCACCACCCTCAATGAGTACCGCAAGGTCGAGAAGGACCCGGCCCTCGAACGGCGTTTCCAGCCCGTGCGGGTGGGCGAGCCCAGCATCGACGATGCCGTGCTGATCCTCGCCGGACTGCAGGGCCGCTACGCCGAGCACCACTCGGTGCGTTACACGGATGCCGCGATCCGCGCCGCCGTCGAGATGAGCGCCCGGTACATCCCGGACCGGTTCCTGCCCGACAAGGCCATCGACCTCATCGACCAGGCCGGCGCCCGTGCGCGGCTCGCGCTCGGCTCCAGGGTCGACATCGACGGGCTCCGCGAGCAGTTGACGGGACTCGAGACCGCGAAGACCATCGCCGTAGCCGCCGAGGCCTACGAAGAGGCGTCCCGGCTGCGGGACGAGTCCGAGTCGTTGGCGGAGAAGATCGAGGCCGCCGAGACTGCCCAGGGCGCGGACGCTGGTCGCCCAGCACCGTCCGCCGTGGTCGACGAGGCCGAGATCGCCGCGATCATCGCCCGCGCCACGGGCATCCCGGCCAGCCGCCTCACCGCGGGCGACCGCGAACGCCTGGTCACGCTCGAGGACGACCTGCACCAGCGGGTCATCGGGCAGGACGACGCGGTGACCGTGATCGCCAAGGCCGTGCGGCGCAACCGCACCGGCATGGGCGACGCCTCCCGGCCGGTGGGCAGCTTCCTGTTCCTCGGCCCCACCGGGGTCGGTAAGACCGAGCTGGCCAAGTCGCTGGCCGAGTCGCTGTTCGGCGACGAGAAGGCCATGCTGCGCTTCGACATGAGCGAGTTCAGTGAGCGCCACACCGTGAGCCGCCTGGTCGGTGCTCCTCCCGGCTACGTCGGTTACGACGAGGCCGGCCAGCTGACCGAACACGTGCGGCGGAACCCCTACTCGGTGGTGCTGCTCGACGAGATCGAGAAGGCGCACCCGGATGTCTTCAACCTGCTCCTGCAGGTTCTGGACGACGGCCGCCTCACCGACGGCCAGGGTCGCACTGTGGACTTCCGCAACACCGTGATCATCATGACGTCCAACATCGGCTCAGAGGTGCTCGCGAGCCGCAGCGGAGCGCTCGGTTTCACCGCCGACCTCGACGGCGCCGGCAACGGCTTCGGCTCGGAGAAGGCGCTGCGGGACCGGGTGATGGCCAAGCTCCGCGAGGCCATGCGGCCCGAGTTCCTCAACCGCATCGACGAGGTCGTGCTGTTCCGCAAGCTGGATGCGCCACAGCTCCGACAGATCGTGCGGCTGCTGCTGAACCAGACCGAGGCCAGGCTCGCCGCGCAGGGACACGCGCTCACCGTGAGCGACGCGGCCGTGGACTGGATCGCCGAGAACGGCTACGAGCCCGAGTACGGCGCCCGGCCGCTCCGCCGGGTCATCCAGCGCCAGCTCGACGACCGCATCGCCGACCTGCTGGTGGCGTCGGAGATCGGGGACGGGTCAGTGGTGGCCGTGACGGTAATCGACGGCACCCTGCAGGTGGCGGCCGAGCCGGCGCGGATGCCGCTGGCGGCGTAGCCGTAGACGGAAAACGCCCCGGCCGGACCTTGACGGGTCCGGCCGGGGCGTTTCTGCGTTCGGCCTGTTCGTTGACCTGCAGGTGCGTTGACCTGCAAGTTCGTCGACCTACAGGATGAAGAGCATCTCCTGGTAGGTCGGCAGCGGCCAGAGGTCGTCGGCCACGATGCCCTCCAGCACGTCGGCCGCGGTGCGCACTGCAGTCATGGCCGGCAGCAGGGCGTCCCTGGCGTGCTCGGCCTCGGCCAGCGCGCCGTTCCCGGCAGCGGTGTGCCCGGTCTCGGCAGCCAGCGCATCCTTGAGCACGGCCAGGGCGGTGCGCAGCGTGGAAATCGGTCCACTCACCTCCAGCAGGGCGGCGATGTCGGCATCTCCGCCGGCGGCCTTGACGGCGCCGACATTGATCGCCACCTCGGTCTGGTGCCGCATCGCGGCCGGCAGGATCTGGGTCGAGCCGATCTCGAGGGTGAGGCGGGCCTCGACGCCGATGGTCAGCGCGTACTGCTCCAGGCCGATCTCGTAGCGGCTGTGCATCTCGCGGTGGTTGAACACCCGGTACTTCTCGAACAGCTCCAGGGCGGATTCGGTGATCAGCTCCGGCAGCGCATCCAGTGTCGTCCGCAGGTTCGCCAGCCCCCGCTTCTCGGCCTCGATGGGCCAGGAGTCCGCGTAGCCGTCGCCGTTGAACACGATGGCGCCGTGCTCGGTGATGATCTGGGTCAGCAGGGCCTGCACGGCGGTGTCGAAGTCGGTGCCGTCCGCGACGGCCGCCTCCAGGTCGGTGGCGATGTAGTCCAGCGACTCCGCCATGATCGTGTTGATGGTCACCATCGGGCCGCTCACCGTCTGCATCGAGCCCGGCGCGCGGAATTCGAACCGGTTGCCGGTGAAGGCGAACGGGCTGGTGCGGTTGCGGTCGCCGGGGTCGGTCGGCAGCTGGGGCAGCGTGTCGACACCGATGATCATGGTGCCCTTGTCCTTGGAGGAGGTGGCGGGACCCTTGGCGATCTGCTCGAAGACATCCGCCAGCTGGTCGCCGAGGAAGATCGAGATGATCGCCGGCGGGGCCTCGTTGGCGCCGAGGCGGTGGTCGTTGGTCGCCGAGGCGACGGAGACCCGCAGCAGGCCGGCGTACTTGTGCACGGCCCGGATCACTGCGGCGCAGAAGACCAGGAACTGGGCGTTGTCGTGCGGGTTGTCGCCGGGGACGAGCAGGCTGCCGAGCTGGTTGTTGCCCAGCGAGAAGTTGACGTGTTTGCCCGAGCCGTTGACACCCTGAAACGGCTTCTCGTGGAAGAGGCACTCCATGCCGTGTTTCTTGGCGATGGTCTTGAACGTGGTCATCAGCAGTTGCTGGTGGTCGGCCGCGATGTTGCCGCGCTCGAACATGGGCGCGATCTCGAACTGGCCGGGCGCAACCTCGTTGTGCCGGGTCTTGGCGGGGATGCCGAGCTTGAACAGCTCGCGCTCGGTGTCCATCATGAAGCCCAGCACGCGCTCGGGGATGGCGCCGAAGTAGTGGTCGTCGAACTCCTGGCCCTTGGGCGGCTTGGCGCCGAACAGGGTGCGGCCGGAGTTCAACAGGTCGGGGCGGGCCAGGAAGAAGTGCCGGTCGACGAGGAAGTACTCCTGTTCCGGGCCGCAGAACGCGACGACCTTGGCCGGCTTGACGTGGCCGAAGAGGCGCAGGATGCGTTCGGCGTGTTCGCCCATCGCCTGCTGCGAGCGCAGCAGCGGGGTCTTGTGGTCGAGGGCATCACCGGTCATCGACACGAAGACGGTGGGGATGCACAGGGTGTTGCCGTTCGGGTTCTCCAGAACGTAGGCGGGGCTGGTGACGTCCCAGCCTGTATAGCCGCGGGCCTCGAAGGTGTTGCGTAGGCCGCCGTTGGGGAAGCTGGACGCGTCGGGCTCGCCCTGCACGAGGGTCTTGCCGGCGAACTCGGCCAGCGCGGTGCCGTCGCCGACGGGTTCGAGGAAGCTGTCGTGCTTCTCAGCGGAAAGGCCGGTGAGCGGGTAGAACACGTGCGCGTAGTGCGACGCGCCCTTTTCCATCGCCCAGTCCTTCATGGCGCTGGCGACGGCGTCGGCGACCAGGGGATCCAGCATCGCACCGTGCTCGATGGTGGCCATGACCGACTTGTAGACGAGCTTGGGCAGCCGCTTCTGCATGACGACGCTGCTGAACACGTTCTCGCCGAAGATCTGGCCGGGCGTTTCGGCGTCGGTGAAGCTGACGGCCGGGGGCACATAGGCCTCGACATCCCTGATTGCCTGCAGACGCATGGCATTTCCACTCATGTTTACCCCTTTATCCGGCCTCTTTCCGCGACGAGGTGCGGAATCCGGTGTGCCAAATATAGGGAGCCTGTGTTCCGGGGACATTTCGGCCGCGTGACGGATTGGGTTTCCTCGCTCTCCCGATTGGGGGGTCGAAACCCAGCCACACCATCAGCGGCTAAACTGGTCGTTTGATTTGAGGGGTGTTTGAGTGGTTGATACGGAGCTCGCGCGCGAACAGGACTATGTCGCGACGCTGTACGCGCGTCTCGATGCGTTGCAGCTGGAGGCCGAGGCCCAGCTGAAGGCCGTGCGGATTCTCGACGTCGGCGGTAACCATCAGTCCCGTTCCGAGCGCGACACCTTCGCCCGCACCTACGAGGACCGCATCGTGCAGCTGCGCGAGGTGGATGACCGCCTGGCCTTCGGCCGGTTGGAGACCGCCCCCGAGGAAGACGGCGCACCCGTGTACCGGTACATCGGCCGGGTGGGCCTGCGCGACGAGAATTTGCAGCCGATCCTGCTCGACTGGCGGGTGCCGCAGGCCAGTGCCTTCTATCAGGCCACCGCGGCGACGCCGCTCGGCGCCCGCGCCCGCCGCCACCTGCTTTCCAGCGGCCGCCGCATCATCCGCATCGAAGACGAGATTCTGGATGCCGCGCTGCTGGAAGGCGACACCGCCAACCTGCACCAGGGCGAGGGGGCGCTGCTCTCCGCGCTCACCGCGCAGCGCACCGGGCACATGTCCGACATCGTCTCGACGATCCAGGCAGAACAGGACCGCATCATCCGCTCGGAGCTGAACGGCGTGCTCGTCGTGCAGGGCGGCCCCGGCACCGGCAAGACCGCCGTGGCGCTGCACCGCGCCGCGTACCTGCTCTACACGCACCGCGACAGGCTGCAGAACGCCGGCGTGCTCATCGTGGGACCGTCCACCTCGTTCCTGCAGTACATCGAGGCGGTGCTGCCGTCGCTCGGCGAGACCGGGGTGGTGCTCGCCTCGGTGGGCCAGCTGTTCCCCGGCGTCGAGGCCGGCCACGAGGACGCGCCCGCCGCTGCCGCGCTCAAGGGCCAGACGTTCATGGCCGACCTCATAGCGCGGGCCGTGAAGTCCCGCCAGAAGGTGCCGGCCGCCGCCCAGAAGCTGCTCGTGAACGGTGACACCCTGGTGCTCAAGCCCCAGTTGATCGAGGCCGCGATCCACCGCGCCCGGTCCGGCGGGAAGCCGCACAACGAGGCCCGCGTCACCTTCGTCAAGCACGCCCTGAACGCGCTGGCCCGCGAGTGGCTCGAGCAGCTCAAGAAGCAGGGCCGGTCGATGGACGACACCGACCTGCCGATGCTGCGCGAAGACCTGCGCCTGGCCGACGACGTGCGGGTGGCCTTGAACACCGCGTGGCTGCCGCTCACCCCGCAGAAGCTTGTGCAGGACCTCTACGCCCGGCCGCAGTGGCTCGAAGAGCTCACCCCGCGCTGGCGTGCAGCGCAGCGCGCGCTGCTCTACCGGCCGCGGGACGCCGAGTTCACGATCGCCGACGTGCCGCTGCTCGATGAGGCCGCCGAGCACCTCGGCGAGTACAGCGCCGTCGACGCGGCGCAGAAGCGCGAAGCCAAGGAGCAGCGGAAGCGCGACATCGAGAACGCCGAGCTGGCGATTGCGAACATGGACGTGAAGGGGCTCGTGAACGCGAAGGCCCTCGCCGACAACTTCGCCGAACTCGGCGACCGGGCCACCACCGCCGAACGGGCCGCGCTGGATCGCAGCTGGACCTACGGGCACGTCATCGTGGACGAGGCGCAGGAGCTCTCGCCCATGCAGTGGCGGCTGCTCATGCGCCGTGGGCCGCGCCGGTCGTTCACCATCGTGGGCGACATCGCCCAGGCCGCTGCGGCCGCGTCGGCGGACAGCTGGCGGGAAGCCCTTGCGCCCGTGCTCGAGGCGTCGTTCGAGGCCGACCGCTGGCGCCTGGAGGAGCTGACGGTGAACTACCGCACCCCCAGCCAGATCGCCGAGGCAGCCGAGAAGATGGCGGTGGCGCACGGCCTGCCGATCACAGCATCCCGCACGGTGCGCGCCAGCGACTGGCCGGTCGCGATCGTGCCGGATGCCGTGGACGCGCTCCGGCAGGAACGCGCCCTGGGCGTGGGCGGCACCGTCGCGGTGATCGTGGTGGAGGAGCACATTTTTGCCCTCGCTGCGGCCCTCGACGCCGAATTCGGCGACATCGTCGGCCGCGGGGCGCTCGGTCTGCTGCGGGATGTGGCGTTGCTCACCCCGCAGGACTCCAAGGGCCTCGAATTCGATGCCGTGATCGTTGTGGACCCGACCGCCATCGTTGCGGCCTCCGAACGCGGAGCCGGTGCGCTCTACGTGGCCATGACCCGGGCCACGCAACGCCTGTACCTGGTGAGCGACGGCCCGCTGCCCGCGGGGCTGGGCGACCTGCCCTAGCGTCCGGGCGCCGGTGAGGGTTCCGGCGACTTCGGGCAAACTATCCCTTCGTCGCTTGGCATAGGGCATTTTGCGGCGACTCGGCGGAGCCGAACCCGCTCAAGTGGCGGGCGGTCAGGCGGCGGGCAGCCGCAGGGCCCGGATGGTCGCGAGCAGCGCTTCGGACCTGACGGATGCCGGGCTGCGGATGGCCTGGATGGACGCACCGTGGATGAGCGCGACGACAGTCGCCGCGAGGTCGTCGCCCGAGACGGCTTCCGCGGCGCCGCCCGGGGTGCCGGCCGCGCCGGCCACCTCGCGGCAGACCGGCAGGAACGCCTCCAGGTAGCGGCCGAAGGATGCCTCGATGGGGTCGCGGAACAGGTCGTCGCGGCGGGAGAAGTAGAAGGCGAAGAGCAACTCGACGCCCGCGTGGTGCTCGACCAGGCGTTCGAGCTCGACCCGGACCATCCGTTCGAGGCGGTCCCACGGTGCCAGGGCGGCCAGGCCCGGATCGGTGAGCGCGTCGAGGGTGCCGTCCAGCAGTACCGCGAGCAGGGCCTGGAGCAGGCCGTCCTTGGACTGGAAGTGGAAGAACACCAGACCGGGGGAGATGCCCGCCGCGGTGGCGACGCGTCGCGCGGTGACGGCATCGAGGCCGTCGGTGAGGGCGATCTGATACGCGGCAGCCAGGATGGCGTCGCAGCGCTCCTGTTCGGGCAGTTTGGGTCCGCCCATGGGTCAGTCGTTCTGCTTCGCGGTGCGCTGGGCGGCACGGTACTCCCGGAACGCCTTCCAGGCGCCCGTTGACCAGAGTGCCCAGAGCACCAGCACGGGCTGGAACAGCAGCCGGATGGTGCGGTCGAGGTCGGTGTTCAGCCCGAACGAGTCGGTGTGGGTGACCAGCTGGGAGATGTTGCCGGGGAAGATCGCGACGAAGAAGGCGGCCACGATCCAGCCGACCTGCACGCGGTACCGGCCCAGCGCGAGCAGCGCCGCACCCAGGATGATCTCGACGACGCCAGAGGCAACCACCACGAAGTCGCCCTCCAGCGGCAGCCAGGTGGGCACCTGGGCCAGGAACGCCTCACGGTTGACCGTGAGGTGACTGATGCCGGCCAGCAGGAGGAAGGCGCCGAGGACCAGGCGGAAGACGGTGCGGAGAATGGTGGTGTGAGTCTTCTGCGGGGTGAGGAGGGTCATGTCTCCCACCCTACATTGATCACCGGGTCAATGGCTTGTCGGGGCTTCGGCCACCAACGCGGCCACCTCGGCATCGGTGCGCGCCTCGAACACGCCCCACATCATGTGGGTCGGTCCGCTGCCGTCGCTGCCGGCCCTGGCGGGGCGGCTGATCCACCGGTTGGCGGGCGCCGCCGCGCCCAACGCGGCGAGGGAGGGGGCGATGACGGTCTTGCGCAGGGTGCCCGCGACGACGCTGCCGTCGCTGCCGAGCCGCCAGCCGCGGCTCGCGGCCAGCACTTGGCCCACCTCTTCGTCGGTCAGCCAGCGGGAAAAGCTCCGACCGGGCGGGTCGATTCTGGTCAGCTTCATGAGGACAACACTAATCTCGCCGCCGGGAGGTACTCAGGCCGGGACCAGGGCGAGTTCGGCCTCCAGCCGTTCCACGTCGACCCGGTGGCAGAGCTCGGTGGCCGGCGTCATCGCCGTGGCGCTGCCGGCCGCCACCGCGGCGCGGAAGGCCGTAGCCGCGTCGTGGCCCTGCGCGATGCGCAGCACGAACGCGCCGAGGAAGCTGTCACCGGCGCCGACGGTGCTCTGCACCTTCACCCGCGGAACCGGCAGCCGCATCACGCCGGATGCTGAGGCCAGCACGGCCCCCTCACCGCCGAGGGTGAGGGCCACGAACTCGGCGGATCCTCGGGAGACCAGGGCGCTCGCGGCGGCGATCTGGCTCTCCTCGGTGTCGAGCGTGGAGCCCACCAGCTCGCCCAGCTCGCGTCCGCTGGGCTTGACCAGGAAGACTCCCTCGGCCAAGGCAGCGGCCAGGGCGGGCCCGGAGGCATCCACCACGCAGCGCGCGTCGTGGTCGCGGGCCAGACGGGCGACCCGGGCATAGAAGTCGTCGGGCGCGCCCGGCGGCAGGCTGCCGCTGGCCACGACGTAGCCGCCGCGCGGGATCGACTCCGCCACGCGGGCGAGACAGGCCCGCCACTCCGGTTCGGTCACCTCCGGCCCCTGCAACACAAAGCGGAACTGCTGGCCGGTGGCCGTTTCGTCAACGGTGAAGCTCTCCCGAGTGCTGCCCGCGATCGGCACGACCAGGGTGGGGATGCCCTCCGCCTCGATCAGCCTGCGGTAGGCCTCGCCGGTCGGTCCGCCGGCGGCATAGATGGCCAGCGTCTGGCCGCCGAGGCGCTGGATGACGCGGGAGACGTTGATGCCGCCGCCGCCCGGGTCGAGGCGGGAGAGTCCGCAGCGCATCTTGTGCTCGCCGACCACGTTTTGCGTCGAGGTGCTGACATCGAGGGCAGGGTTGACCGTGAGAGTGAGTATCGGCCGCAGCGTTGTCGACCTGGGAGCATCCATGTCCCCAGCGTAGGACCGTGAGCGGATCGGCGCCCCGGCGGCGTAGGGTGGCGGCGTGCAGAACACCCCGCGCCAGACCTACACCGCAGCCCAGGTGCGTGAGGCCGAAGCCCGGTTCCTCGCGCAGGGGGTTCCGCTCATGACCCGGGCGGCCCAGGCGCTCGCGACCGAGGCGGCGGCGCTACTCAGGGCGCGGCGCGGCGGATCGGATGGGGGAGCAGTCGAGGGCGCCCGAGTGCTCGTGCTGGCCGGCTCCGGCAACAACGGCGCGGATGCTCTCTTCGCCGCGGAGCTGTTGGCCGACCAGGGTGCCGGCGTGTGCATCCTGCCCACCAGTGACCGCCTGCACCGCGAGGCGCTCGAGGCCGCACTCGAGCAGGGCGCCGACCTGCGACCCGTGGACGAACTTCCCGAGGTCGTCACGGGTCTCGCCCGTGCGGCCGACCTGATCCTCGACGGCATCCTGGGCACCGGGACCACCGGCAGCCCGGCGCTGCGTGGGGCGGCGCGCACCACCGTGGCGGCGATCCTGCCGGCCCTCACCGGTGAGCATCCGCCCCTGGTCGTGGCCGTGGATCTGCCCAGCGGCATCGGTGTGGACGACGGCAGCGTGCCGGACCCCACGGTGCTGCGGGCCGACCTGACGGTGACCTTCGGTGGGTGCAAGACCGGGCTCGTCACGCGCCCGGCGGCCGACTATGCCGGCCGGGTCGTCGTGGCCGACATCGGCATCGGCGACGAGCTGGAGCGCATCCGCCGACGTGACCTGGGCTAAAGCGCCGGGGGCACGGGCTCCGGCAGAACACCGACCGCGGCGATCACCCGGGCCCGCAGGTTGTTGCTCCGCTCGGTGAATCCGCGTTGCCGCCGTACATACTCGGCCTTGCCGGCCGGAGTCTCGATGGCGACCGGGGCATAGCCCCACTCGGCGAGGTCATAGGGGGATGCCTGCATGTCGAGCTCGCGGATGTCGCGGGCGAGGTCGAAGCAGTCCAGCAGCAGCTCCCCGGGAATGAGGGGGCCGAGCTTGAGGGCCCACTTGTAGACGTCCATGCCCGCGTGCAGGCAGCCGGGTTGTTCGAGCTGGGGCTGGTTCTCGCGGCTCGGCAGAACGGGGTGGGCCTGCTCCGAGTTGAGGTCAACGGCCGCGGGGGTGAAAAAGCGGAACGCGTCGAAATGCGTGCAGGCGATCCGGTTGGTTTCCACGACAGTGTCGGTGTCGCCCTGGCTGAGCCGGAGCGGTGATTCGTGGCGGTGTTCACCCTGGCTGGGCTCGCCGTGCTTGTAGACCATGGCCCACTCGTGCAGGCCGAAGCAGCCGAAGTTTCCGGCCCGCTGCGCGGTACGGCCCAGCAGGGTCACGATGAAGCGGATGCTCCGCGCGTTCTTGTCGACGAAGCCCGCGTCGTCAACGAGCACGTCGTCTCCGTCAGCGCGGTACCACTTCCACGAGGCACGGTCCTCGGTCGCCGCCTCCTGCAGCACCACGTTCGCGCCGGGGTGCCACCGCCGCAGCAACCCCGGCCGGAACGGGTAGTAGGTGAAGAGGAAGTCGTCGACCGGGTGGGTTCGGCCGGTGCCGGCGCGTTCGCGCCGACCCAGCGTGGCGGCATCGGCGCGGTCCTGGTGCCGCCGCTCCAGTTCGCGCCAGTCGCCGGCCGCGAGGGTCGTGGGCGCGGTTCTGGGGGTGATCTGCACTCTTCGAGGGTACCCGTGGCCCCCGGGTCAGAGGGCCGGCACCCTCTCGCCCTCGAGCGGCGCCTCCGGCGGGGTGCCGTCGCCGAACGGGCGTCCGCCCAGCGCCTCCCGGCCGTGCGCGGTGAGCCATCCCGACGCGTCCGGCCCGGCGGGCACGATGCCGGTGGGATTGATGTCGCTGTGCGTCACGTAGTAGTGCTTCTTGATCTGCTCGAAGTCAATGGTGTCGCCGAAGCCCGGCGTCTGGAACAGGTCGCGGGCGTAGGCCCAGAGCACCGGCATCTCGCTGAGCTTGTTGCGGTTGCACTTGAAGTGGCCGTGGTAGACCGCGTCGAACCGGGCGAGCGTGGTGAAGAGGCGGATGTCGGCCTCGGTGATGGTGTCGCCCACGAGGTAGCGCTGGTTCGTCAGACGCTCTTCGAGCCAGTCGAGCCGCGCGAAGAGGGTGCCGTAGGCCCGCTCGTAGGACTTCTGGCTGCCGGCGAAGCCGCACTTGTAGACGCCGTTGTTGACGTCGTGGAAGATCAGGTTGGCGACCTCGTCGATCTCGGCGCGGAGGGCGACCGGGTACAGGTCGGGGGCGCCGGGCCGGTGGTAGTCCACCCACTCGGTCTCGAAGTCCAGGGTGATCTGGGGGTAGTTGTTGGTGACAACCTTCCCTGAAGGCACGTCCACGATCGCCGGTACCGTGATGCCCCGGGGGTAGTCGGGGAACCGGGCGAAGTAGGCCTCCTGGATGCGTTCGATGCCCAGCACCGGGTCGACGCCGTTCGGGTCGAGGTCGAAGGTCCAGCTGTTCTTGTCGTGGGTGGGTCCGGGCAGGCCGAGGGAGATGACCCGCTCCAGGCCGAGCAGCCGGCGCACGATGGCGGTGCGGTTCGCCCACGGGCAGGCGCGGGCCGCGACCAGGCGGTAGCGGCCGGGTTCAACAGGCCAGCCGTCGCGGCCGTCAAGGGTGATGCGGTCTTCGATGTAGTTGGTGTCGCGATCGAAGTCCTTGCCGGGCTCCACATAGCTGGGTGTCAGCGTGCTGGGGGTGAGGGTCTCGTTGCTCATGGGCTCCACGCTACGGGAAAGAACCCGTGCGTACGCATAGAGTTTCCGGCCCTAGGCCTTGCGCACACGCGCAGTCCCGGCTATTCACGACCCTGTACTGATCCCGCGTCGCCGGCAACAGGCCGCCCCACTCATGCCCGGAAAGGACCATCGACATGGCTGAAACCGAACCGCCCACCCTCGCGCCGTGGGAGGAAGACGAAATTGACCGAGCCAATGCATCCGGGCTCACCCCGGTTGTCTTCGTACACGGACTCTGGCTCCTCTCCAGCAGTTGGAAGCCGTGGCGGGAGTTGTTCGAGGCGAACGGCTTTACGACGCTCGCGCCCGGCTGGCCCGATGACCCGCGCACCGTGGCGGAGGCCTATGAGGCGCCGGAGGCCTTTGCCCACAAGATGGTGCAACAGGTCACCGACCACTACCTCGAAGCAATCTCGCGGCTGACGCTCACGCCCGCGGTGATCGGGCATTCGTTCGGCGGTCTGATCGCCCAGAAGCTGGCGGGGGAGGGTGTCGCCTTCGCCACCGTCTCGATCGACAACGCACCCTTCAAGGGCGTGCTTCCTCTGCCGGCCTCGGCGCTCAAGTCGGCATCTCCGGTGCTGGGCAATCCTGGCAACCGTGGTAAGGCAATCTCGCTCACCTTCGAACAGTTCCAGTACGGCTGGGCCAACAACCTGGATGAGTCCGAGGCGAAGCACCTGTACACCGAATACCACGTGCCGGCGTCCGGCGCCCCACTGTTCCAGGCCGCCGTGGCCAATTTCAACCCGTTCGGCGGAGAGACCAGAGTGGACACCAAGAACCCCAACCGCGGGGCGCTGCTGGTGCTGGCCGGCGAGAACGACAACACGGTGCCTCTGGCCATCACCCGGGCGAGCTACAAACTGCAGGCCAAAAACGAGGGCATCACCGAGATCACCGAGATTCCCGGCCGGGGTCACTCCCTGGTCATCGACAGCGGATGGCGTGACGTGGCCGAGCCGGCCCTCGCCTTCGTGCAGCGGTTCGACCGGGTTTCGACCAGGTGACTCGCACAACTCGTTGACCGTCGCAGAACGGAGTGCAGCATGGGTGAGCGGCTTCCGATCATCTACGTGCGGGGATTCGCCGGCGGTCAGGGGGCGATCGATGCCGCCGCGGATGACCCGTTCTACGGCCTCAACGAGGGATCCGTCCATGTGCGGGTGGGGGCCAACGGCACACCGCAGTTCTACCAGTACGAGGGGCCGTTGATCCGGCTGGTCAAGGAGCAGGGCTACGACGTGCGCATCGAGGGCAGCCAGCAGCGGGTGCTGCTCGACGCAGAACCGGGCACCCTGCGCGCCGACTCGGTGTGGATCTACAGGTTCTACGATGCCGCCGCAGGCACCTTCGGGTCACCGTCGCAGGCGTACGACATCCGCACAGCTGCCCAGGGGCTGGCCGATTTCATCGCCCTGGTGCGGAAGAAGTCCACCGGCCACCCGCCGGTGTACCTTGTGGCGCACTCCATGGGTGGCCTGATCTGCCGCACCGCGCTGCAGGTGAACCTCAAGGACCCCCGCGCATCCGTGTCGAAGCTGTGCACCATCGGCACCCCACACGGTGGCATCGACCCGCAGCTGGGCGGACCCATCGGCGGGTGGATCCTCAACACCTTCGGCCCCCAGGGCTCGCGGATCTTCGCGCCCGAGTACATGCTCGAGTACCTGTACCCGGCGGATGCCCCCGGGCCGGCCCGGGGCGACACCCGTCGGCTGAGCGGCGCCTTCACCCCGGACCGGGTGCTGAGCATCGTGGGCACCAACGCGCGTGACTACGACGTGGCGCTGGGCCTGTCGAGTGCGGTCATGGGCGTGCAGAGCGACGGCCTCGTGGCGATCCGCAACGCCTATGTGGTGGGCTCGGCCCGGGCCTACGTGCACCGCTCGCATTCGGGCCGGTATGGCCTGGTCAACTCGGAGGAGGTCTATCAGAATCTCAAGAGGTTCCTCTTCGGCACCCTGCGGGTGGAGATCGGCCTGCGGGGACTGGCCTTCGAGGAGGCCAGGGTCTGGCAGGCCGAGGTGCGTCTGGCAATCAGACAGCTGCCCGTACTCATTCACGAGCAGACCGCCGACCACTATTGCCCGGTCGATCTCAACGCCGAGGCGAAACGCATCCCCACACCGATGTCGCCCGTGCCGCTGATCACGGTCTTCCTGATCCCCAACCCGCGCAACGTGGCGCGCTACGCCCTCGATGTGACGTTGCTGTCGTTGGAGGAGCGGGGCGGGATCTTTGGGTTCGGTGAACACCTTGAACAGATCGGCGATTGGCAGGACTCGCTGATCGTGGAAGTGGTGCTCAGCGAGGACGGCGCGCTGACCCAGATTCGGTGGGAGTGGAACAGCACCCTCACCGAACGACCGGGCATGGCGGAACTCTCGAACACCCTCGATTGGGCAGCGGGACGCAGCGCCGACGGCAGCTGGCATCCCGTCATACCGCTGCCCAACGTGGCCGCACGGCTGTTGGGCGATCAGGCGAGTCTGGCCCTCGCCGTGACGCATTGGAACTGACTCGCCGGTTCTGGCCGTACTGGGGGTACCCGGCACCTTAACGCGAGGCAAACAGCGGCGAGCGGGTTTGGTGCCGCCCGCGGGCTCCGGTATTGATTTTGTATGAGCTCAGAATCTCCGCCGGCAGCCCGTGAACTGCACGCTGACCGGCCTGTCAGCCTCGGCGAACTCGCCTCGCCCGCCCGGCTGATACCGGCAGACACCCCGCTGGCCGACATCGACCGCACCTTCCGGGCCGAGCGCCAGCTCCGCTCCCTGGTCGTGCACGACGGTGAACGATACGCGCTGTTGTCGCGCGAGCACGTGGAGTACACGCTCACGGGGCGACTCGGCTACGGTCGGGGATTGCACGTGAGGTCAACTGCGGCGCAGATGGTGTCGGGGACCTCCTTCTCGCTGCCCGGAAACCTCGAACTGGGCCACGCCGCCCAGCGCATCCTTACGCTGCCGGAGGAGTCCCGGTATCGTGACGTGCTTGTGCTCACCGATTCGGGGCCCGGCGTTGTCTCGGTTTCCCAGTTGTTCGAGCGGCTGTCGTCCGACTTTCGGTACGCCGCTCTGCACGATCCCCTCACCGGACTCGCCAACCGCCGGCAGCTCGAGGAACGGGGGTCGACGTTCACCGCGGACGAACTGGCCGGCGTGGCCGTGGTGTTCATCGACCTGGACGGGTTCAAGGCCGTCAACGACACGTTCGGCCACCGTGCGGGGGATGAGGTGCTCGTCGGATTCGCCGACCGGCTGCGGAGTCTGGTGCGTCCCACGGACGTTCTGGCCCGGTTGGGCGGCGATGAATTTGTGGCGCTGCTGGTGGACGTGACGGAGGCGCAGGCGCTCGGGGTCGCGGACCGGGTGGTGCTCAGCGCCGCCGCTCCGTTCGCCAGCGACGGCCACCTGCTGCACCTATCGGCGTCTGTGGGTGTCTCGATGGCCGTCGACGTGGTCGATGAGCTGGAGCTGAGTCAACTCGACGCGCTGCTGAGGCACGCTGACGGAGCCATGATCAAGGCCAAGCAGGCCGGCAAACGCCAGGTGGCCAGGCTCGACGGGCAGGGCGCCGCGCCGATCACCCGGAACGCGCTCATCCGCCGTCGGCTCACGGCGGCGTTCAAATCTGAGGCCTTCGCGTTGAACTATCAACCGCAATTGGACCTCGTCACGGGGGAGTGCGCCGGCGTCGAGGCGCTGCTGCGCTGGCACGACAGGGTACTGGGCGAGGTGTCGCCGGCTGAGTTCATCCCGATCATGGAGCTGTCCGGCGACATCCACCGCATCGGTGAATGGGTGATCGACCAGGCGTGTGCGCAGGCGCGCACGTGGCTGGATGCCGGTGAGTCACGCTGCATCGCGATCAACGTATCGCCGCTGCAGCTCGCCGCTCGCACCCTGGTTCCGCAGGTGCTCGCGGCACTCGCCGCCCACGGGGTGCCCGCGGAGCTCTTGCAGGTGGAGATCACCGAGGGGTCTGCGATCACCGACCTGCCGCGGGCGATCGGCCAGCTGCAGGCGCTGCGAGAGGCGGGCCTGAGCATCGCGCTCGACGACTACGGCACCGGGTACTCGTCGCTGGCGATGTTGCGCGATCTTCCGCTGACCACGGTGAAGATCGACAAGACCTTCATCGACACGATCGAGGACTCGCCCCAGGATGCGCTTCTGGTGGGCGGAGTCATCGACACGGCCCACGCGCTGGGCCTGCGGGTGACCGCGGAGGGGGTGGAGCGTCCCGGCCAGTTGCACCTACTTCGGGCAATGGGCTGTGACACCGCCCAGGGCTACTTGATCTCGCGCCCGGTGCCCGCACATCTGCTCCCGGCGGCGGTGCCGTGCTGATCGGGGCGAGTTCATCCGGGCGCACACCTCGCGCATCGGAGCCGACCGGTCGATAATCGGCAGGGTACGCAGACGCACCTTCCCAACACCGACGGCACGGGCTCTGGGGTCCGGGCGGCGAGGAGACCCATCATGAGCACCAAACTCAACCCTTACCTCGGATTTCGCGACAACGCCAAGGAGGCGATGGAGTTCTACCACTCGATCTTCGGCGGTGAATTGACGCGCAGCACGTTCGCGGAGTTCCAGGCCAGCGAGGACCCGAGCGAGCAGGACAAGACCATGCATGCGGCGCTCACCACCCCGAACGGCCTGTCGCTGATGGCGGCGGACACCCCCAACGCCATGGAGTACAAGCCCGGCAACAACTACTCGGTCTCGCTCAGCGGCGAGAGCGACGACGCGGCAGTCTTGCGCGGCTACTGGGACAGGCTTGTCGACGGCGGTTCGGTGACGATGCCGCTGGAGGTAGCGCCGTGGGGAGACAGTTTCGGCATGTGCGTCGACAAGTTCGGGGTGGCCTGGATGGTCAACATCGCGGGGTCTGCCCAATAGGGCTCCGACCCCTCCGTATCGCCCACCTCGGGGAGATTTGGTTTTGGCGCCACGCTCACCCGAGACAATGACCGGTGTCGAAGGGAGCGCCACGTGGAGCCATCCGACCGGTCGAGAATCCCGGCACTGATACTCCGTCCGCTCGCCGCCCCACCGCCATCCAATCGGTTCGGCGCCTGGCTGATGCGCAACCAGGTGCACCCGGTGGGCCCGGAGACGGCCGACCCGGGCGGATCGACACACTCGTGGTGGAAGGTGATGTGCCTCACCGGCGTCGACTACTTCTCGACACTGTCGTACCTGCCGAGCATCGCCATCGTCGCGGCCGGAGCTCTGTCGCCGCTGGCCACGCTGGTCATCGTGGTGTTGACTCTCCTCGGAATGCTGCCGATGTACCGGCGGGTGGCGGTGGAGAGCCCGCACGGGCAGGGCTCCGTGGCCATGCTGGAACGCCTGCTGCCGTTCTGGCGGGGCAAGGTGTTTGTGCTCGTGCTGCTCGGATTCGTGGCCACCTCCTGGATCATCACGATCACACTCTCATCAGCGGATGCGACGGTTCACCTGCTGGAGAACCCTGCCGCGCCCGAATTCCTGCGTGGTCTGGCCGTTCCGGTCACCATCGGGTTCCTGCTCGTTCTCGGCGGAGTGTTTCTGCTGGGCTTCCGGGAGGCAGTCACGATAGCGATTCCCCTCGTCGGTGTGTTCCTGCTCTTGAACGGCATCGTGATCGTGGTGGGCCTGGTCGAGGTGGTCGCCGAACCAGACGCCTGGGCGAACTGGCTGGGCGCGCTGCGCCTTGACGAAGGAGGGCCCGGCGACATCCTCGGCCCGGTTCTCCTCGCCTTCCCCCTGCTGGTGCTTGGACTGTCCGGCTTCGAGACCGGGGTGAGCATGATGCCTCTCGTCGCATCGCGCGGCCAGACCCCTGAGGAGCGGCTGGCCTCCCGGGTGCGCAACACCCGGAGGCTGCTGACTCTGGCAGCGCTGATCATGAGCGTCTACCTGCTGGCGAGCAGTGTCGTCACGACGGTCTTGATTCCGGCCGAGGCATTCGACGAGGGCGGGCCGGCGAACGGCCGTGCGCTTTCGTACCTGGCGCACGAGTACATCGGTAACGGCTTCGGCAACGTTTATGACCTCAGCAGCATTTTCATTCTGTGGTTCGCCGGGGCGTCAGCGATGGCCGGCCTGATCAACATCGTGCCCCGGTACCTGCCGGGGTACGGGATGGCGCCGGAGTGGAGTCGCGCCGTGCGGCCCGTCGTTCTCGTCTACACCGGGTTGAGCATCCTGATCACCATCGGATTCCGGGCGAGTGTCGATGCGCAGGCCGGCGCGTACGCCACCGGCATCCTGGCGATGATGGTCTCCGCCGCGGCGGCTGTCACGGTGTCCGCGGCCCGGCGCCGGGAGCGCTGGGGCATCGTGGGCTTCGGCGCGCTCACGATAGTCCTGCTCTACGCCCTCGGCGCGAACATCATCGAGAAGCCCGACGGCATCATGATCTCGGCGCTGTTCATCGGCGGCATCGTTCTGGTGTCCCTGGTCTCCCGGGTCTCGCGTACGACGGAGTTGCGTGTGGAGGGGGTCGAGTTCGACGAGGCCGCGCGCCAATTCATCGCCGATTCGATCGCATTCGACGGGGCGCTCAACATCGTCGCGAACAAGCCGCAGAGCAGCGGTCATGGCTCGTACGCCGAGAAGGAGAACGAGCAGCGCGGGATGAACCCGGTGCCCGGCACGGCCGACGTGCTGTTCCTTGAGATTGAGGTGGTCGACCCGTCCAGTTTCAGGGACACCCTGCATGTGCGCGGGGTGGAAGTGGGCGAGTTCCGGGTTTTGCACGCGCGGAGCCCGGCGGTGCCGAATGCCATCGCGGCGATCCTGCTCGCCCTGCGTGAGGCCACCGGGCTCAGACCGCACGCTTACTTCGAGTGGTCGGAGGGCAACCCCGTCGGTCACCTGCTGCGGTACCTCCTCCTCGGGCAGGGGGACACGGCCCCGGTCGTGCGCGAAATCCTGCGTGAGAGTGAACCGGATGCGGCCCGTCGCCCCGGTATCCACGTCGGCGGCGGCTGAGCCGCCTCCCCGTCGCCCCCCTCTCGTTGGTCGCGCGTGTCGAGACCTCGTGACGTGCCTACCTGTCGTGCCCATCTCGTTGGTCGCGCGTGTCGAGACCTCGTGACGTGCCTACCTGTCGTGCCCATCTCGTTGGTCGAGCCCATCTCGTTGGTCGAGCTTGTCGAGACCTCGTGACGTGCCTGTCTGTCGCTAGAACGGCGGGTTCTCGGGTACCGGTGGTGTCGGCTTCCGGGCTGGCCGGTGCCGCGGCGCCATCAGGTAGCTCTCATCCGCCGGCCGCTTCCGGGTTTTCGGGCCTACCACCGGTGGCCGGGGCCGGGGTGGTCCCATCGGGTTGGCCGGGTCGGTGCGATAACTGCGTTTCCCCGGTGAGGTCCAGAGCAGGATGCCGCCGGGTTCCTGGGTCACCCGCCACTGCGACAGGTGCTTGAGCCGGTGGTGCGGTTCGCAGAGGTGGGCGAGGTTGTCGCTGTCGGTGTTGCCGCCGCCGGCCCAGGGGTCGGTGTGGTCGACGTCGCTTGTGACCGCCGGGCGGGAGCAGCCGGGGAAGCGGCAGGTCTCGTCGCGCACCCGCAGCCATTTCTTCATGGCCTTGGTGTTCTTGTGCTGGGTTTTGCCCAGCGAAAGCACCACCCAGGTCTCCGGGTGGGTCAGCAGCCGGGTGAAGCTCGGTGCGTGTCCGGCGATCTCCCTGGCGGCCTCGGGGGAGATCGGCCCGTACCCTTCGAGGGTGGCGGGTTCCTCGTCCAGGCCCAGCAGGGTGAGCACCGGCACGGTCACCATCACCGTGCCGCGGATCCCGGCACCCATCCCGTCCGGGGTGATGCCGTCCAGCAGCAGCGCCCGGGTGATGTCGGCGCGGAGCTGGTCGAGGGAGCGCCTTTCCTGCTCCTCATCCGCGTCTGAGTCGGCGCCCGCTGGCGTCGGGTCACCTGTCTTTTTCAGGCTTCCGGCCATGCCGTTGATCCGGTCGTAGGCGGCCTTGGTGTCGTGCGCGCTGCCGTACCAGTGCAACCAGCCCATCCCATCAGGGGCGGCCTCCCAGTAGGAACGACGCTCGGCGAGGGCGTTCTTGTTGCGGATCACGATGGACTCCGGATGCANAGAGCGCTCTTGTTGCGGATCACGATGGACGACGGGTGTTGCTTCTCCCGCAGTCGGCGGGCCTTGTCGCGGAATCGGCCCACCGGCATCCGCTTCGCTTCGGAGAGGACGGCTTCTTCAAACGCCGCGTGCTCCTCGTCGGGCAGGGTGCGGAGCTGGTCGAGCAGGGTGGTGGCGTGCCGGTAGCTGATCTCGCCGTTGGAGAAGGCGTCAAAGGTGGCCGGTGCGTAGGAACAGAGGAACCGGGCCTCGTCCAGTTGCCGGTCGATGGTGCGTTCGGCCACCCGGGTCAGGCACGCGGTCTCGCTCACGATGGTGCGCCGGGCGACCTCGTGGTCGTCCCACCGGTTGTGGGCGGCCGCACGGGCCCGATCCTCGGTCATCGTGGCGGCGTTGATGTCGGCGCGGCGGATGTTCTCCGGGTTGCCGTGCAGCCGGGACGCGACCTGGGGTTGCTCGCTCCAGTCCTGCAGGTCCAGCAGGTGTTCGATACGGCGGGCCTGGGCCTGGGCGATGAGGCGGTCATCGGCCGCGATCAGTTCGGTGTGCCTGATCAGATCGGTCTGGACCTGTGCGTCCAGGGTGGGCTCCGGAGAGTAGTCGTCATCGTCCGGAGCGGGCGGTGGTGCCTGGTCGGGGCTACTCATAGTGAGATCGTCTCACCTACCACCGACACTGCACCCGCCCGGCGACGACCTCCGCGAACCGTGAGAAAAGCCCCGAAAATCGCGAAATCCTGGGGCTTAACTCACAGTTCGCGAGACCAGATCGGGTTAGGTTGGGCGCATGGCGAGTGAAGCTACGGAGCTTGTTGTCGCTGGGCCACACGGCGAGAGGGTCATGCGCGTTTCCAGCCCGAGCCGGGTGCTCTGGCCGGAAGCGGGAATCACCAAGCTCAACCTGGCCGAGTACCTCGTGGCCGTGGGGGAGCCGTTCGTCGCGGCAAACGGCGACCGCCCGGTGTCGCTGCAACGCTTTCCGGGCGGCATCGGCGGCGAACAGTTCTTCTCGAAGAACCCGCCCAAGGGCGCCCCCGAGTTCATGCGGGCGGTGCCCGTGGTCTACCCGAGCGGGCGCATGCATCCGCAGCTCGTGATCGACGAACCGGCCGGCGCCGTCTGGGCCGCGCAGATGAACACCGTGGTCTTTCACCCGTGGCCGTCGCGGGCGGAGGATTCCGACAACCCCGACCAACTGCGCATCGACCTGGACCCGCAACCCGGCACCGACTTCGACGATGCCATCCCGGTGGCCATCGAGCTGCGCACGGTGCTCGCCGAGGCGGGTCTCACCGCGTTCGTCAAGACCTCCGGAAACCGCGGATTGCACGTCTTCGCCCCCATCGAGCCGACTCGCGAGTTCCAGGTGGTGCGGCACGCGGTGATCGCGGCCGCCCGCGAGGTCGAACGGCGGATGCCGACGACGGTGACCACGAACTGGTGGAAGGAGGAGCGCGGAGAGCGCATCTTCGTGGACTTCAACCAGGCGAACCGGGACCGCACCATGGCCGGCGCCTACAGCCCGCGCGCGCTGGCCCACGCGCCGGTATCGTGCCCGATCACGTGGGACGAGCTGGAGAACACCGACCCCAGGGCGCACACCATCCTGACCGTCCCCGAGCGGCTACGCACGACCGGCGATCCGTGGGCCACCATGCACGCTGAGCCGGGCCGCATCGACACGTTGCTCGACTGGTGGGAACGCGACCTGGCCGACGGCCTGGGCGAGTTGCCGTTCCCGCCCGACTATCCCAAGATGCCCGGCGAACCGCCGCGCGTGCAGCCCAGCCGGGCCCGGCACGACCCGTAAACGCAGCACCACCCGTGAACGCAGGCACGACTCGTGGCGCAGCATCCAGCGTCTCCGCCCTGCGACGGATGTTGCCCGGCCGGATGCTGGCTAGCGTTGCAGCCATGAGCACACCAGCCATGAGCACTCCAACCCTCAGCGACCCGGACTTCTCCACCATCCCGGCGGCCCCGCCGTTTCCGGACCGGGTGCCGTGGACCGCGGTGGTGGTCTTCGTGCTCATGGCCTGCGGCCTCGCCTGGCTGGTGGCCCTGCCGCTGTGGCTGGACGGCAGCGGCCTGGCCAACCCGCTCGCCGCCCTCCTGCTGCCCGTGATCATGTTCACGCCCGGCATCGCCGCCCTGTTCGTGGTGTTCATGGTGCAGCGCCCGCGTCCCCGTTCCATCCCGGAGTACCTGGGCCTGTGGCCGTTGCGCCCGCTCAAACGCACCATCTGGATGACCGTGGTCGGCATCTTCGGCAGCGCCCTGCTGGTGATCGCCGGCGTGTTCCTCGCCGCGGCGCTCGGGCTCGTGCAGCTCGACCTGGTGGACTTCTCCGGCTTCGCCCAGGTGCTGCAGGATGCTGCTCCCGCCGGCGCACCCTTGCCCGTTCCGGTCGGGGTCATCGTGCTGCTGCAGTTGCTGACGATCCCAGTGGCCGCGATCTTCAACGGTCTCTTCGCGCTGGGCGAAGAGATCGGCTGGCGCGGCTGGCTGCTGCCGACCCTGCGCCCGCTGGGCACCTGGCCGGCGTTGCTGATCAGCGGCGCGGTCTGGGGCTTCTGGCATAGCCCGCTGATCCTGCTCGGCTACAACTTCGCCCAGCCCAACCTGCTCGGTGTCGCCCTCATGATCGGGGGCTGCATGTTCTACGGCGTCCTGATCGGCTGGCTGCGTCTCCGCACCGGCTCGGTGTGGCCGGCGGTCTTTGCGCACGGCGCCTTCAATGCCGCCGCGGGCTTCCTGTTCCTGGTGGCCGTGGACGGCCCCTCCGCCGATCCTGTGGCGCTCGGCCCGCTGGGCTGGGTGGCGTGGGTCGTAATGGCCGCGGTCATCGCGGTGCTCGCGCTCACCGGACAGTTTCGGATTCAGCCTGCCCTGCAGCGTCGATCCGCTAGGCCGTGACCCGCTCGTAGCTCACGAAGCGGTAGCGCAGCCCAGTGCGAGAGGTCAGCCAGTCGGTGACGGCGGTTTGTGTGAAGGCAGCATCAACGCCGGGAGCGACGGTGTCGCCCGCGGCGTCGAGGTCCACCTCGGTCACTTCGAGCCGGTCGGCCAGCGGCATCGACTGACGGTAGATGTCGCCGCCGCCGATGATCCAGACGGCTGCCGGCGTGGCGGCGGCCAGCGCCTCGGCCAGGGAATGGACGACGGTGGCGCCCTCAGCAGCCCAGTCCGGCTGACGGGTGATGACGATGTTGTGCCGTCCGGCGAGTGGACGGAACCGCTCCGGGAGCGAATCCCAGGTGCGGCGGCCCATGATGACCGCGCCGCCCTGGGTCAGCTCCTTGAACCGGGCCAGGTCTTCCGGCAGGTGCCAGGGGATGCTGCCGGCGTCACCGATGACCCCGGTGACAGCCTGCGCCCAGATCAGGCCGATCGGCGCGGCAGCCTCAGACGGCAACGGGAGCCTTGATCGCCGGGTGGTGCACGTAGTCGACGACTTCGAGGTCTTCGAACTCGTAGTCGAAGATGCTGTCACGCTCGGTGGTGATCTTCAGCTGGGGCGCCGGGAACGGGCTGCGGCTGAGCTGCTCGGTGACCTGCTCGAGGTGGTTGGAGTAGATGTGGCAGTCGCCACCGGTCCAGATGAAGTCGCCGACCTCGAGGCCGGTCTGCGCGGCGACGAGGTGGGTGAGCAACGCGTAGCTGGCGATGTTGAACGGCACGCCGAGGAACAGGTCGGCGCTGCGCTGGTAGAGCTGGCAGGAGAGCTTGCCGTCGGCCACGTAGAACTGGAACAGGGCATGGCAGGGGGCGAGCGCCATGTCGGGGATGTCGGCGACGTTCCAGGCCGAGACGATGATGCGCCGGGAGTCCGGGTCGGTCTTGAGAGTCTCGATGACCTGGGCGATCTGGTCGATGTGACCGCCGGCCGGGGTGGGCCAGGAGCGCCACTGCACGCCGTAGACCGGGCCGAGTTCACCCTGTTCGTCGGCCCACTCGTTCCAGATCCGCACGCCGTGCTCCTTGAGCCAGCCCACGTTGCTCTCGCCGCGCAGGAACCAGAGCAGCTCGTAGGCCAGCGACGGGAAGTGCACCCGCTTGGTGGTGATCAGCGGGAAGCCCTTGCTGAGGTCGAAGCGCAGCTGGGCGCCGAACACGCTCAGCGTGCCGGTGCCGGTGCGGTCGGCCTTGGTGGCGCCGGTTTCCAGAACCAGGCGCAGCAGGTCTTCGTAGGGAGTGGCGATGGAGCTGGGCTCGGCTGGAGTGTTCATCGGTTCAAATCTACAGCGTGTGCGGGCAGTGCCAGAAGGGAGCCGTCACATCCGGTGCCCTGGCCCCCATACTCGGTAACATGGGGCGGTGAAGCCCTTTCTACTGCTGGCGACCCGTTCCGAGGATGAAGCCGCCGACGACGAGTACGCCGGCTTCCTGGCCGCCGGCGGCCTGCTCCCCGAGCAGTTGCACAGGGTGCGCCTCGAGGCCGCACCGATGCCGCCGATCGCCCTCGCCGACTACTCCGGCGTGATCGTGGGCGGCAGCCCGTTCAACGCGAGCGACCCCGACGAGACCAAGTCCGCGGTGCAGCACCGCGTCGAAGGTGAACTCGCCGGCCTGCTCGACGACGTGGTGGCCCAGGACTTCCCGTTCCTCGGCGCCTGCTACGGCATCGGCCTGCTCACCAGTTACCTCGACGGCGTCGTGGACGACACCTGGTCGGAGGTGGCTGGACCTGTCGTGGTGAGCCTGACCCCGGCGGGTGTCGCCGACCAGCTGTTCGGCCGGGTCGCACCGACCTTCGAGGCCTTCGTCGGGCACAAAGAGGCCTGCACGGTGCTGCCCACGGGTGCGGAGCTACTGGCCACGGGGGAGGACTGCCCGGTTCAGGCGTTCAGGATCGGCCGGAACGTCTACGCCACCCAGTTCCACCCGGAACTCACCCAGGCCGGCATCCTCACCCGGCTGCGGGTCTACCACGACAACGGCTACTTCGAGCCGGATGCCTACGACGAGGTGATCGCCGCCATCGACGCCTCGATGGTGACCGAGCCGGCCACCATCATGAAGGCCTTCGTGGAGCGGTTCGGCACTCCCGGTTAGAGCAGTTTGCGCGCCGTGGCCCACGCCGTGAGCTCGTGCCGGCTGGAGAGCTGCAGCTTGCGCAGCACCGCGGACACGTGGGTCTCCACGGTCTTGGGGGAGATGAAGAGCGCGCTGGCCACCTCTTTGTAGGCGTAGCCTCGGGCGATCAGCCGCATCACCTCCTGCTCCCTGGCCGAGAGCCTGTCGAGTTCGTCGGTGGTCGCCGCGGTTTCGCCGGCGACCGCGCCGAACGCGTCGAGCACGAAGCCGGCCAGGCGGGGCGAGAAGACCGCGTCCCCGCCGGCCACCCGGCGGGCGGCATCCGACACCTCGGCCCCTGACGCACTCTTGGTGATGTATCCGCGCGCGCCGGCCCGGATGACCGTGACGACGTCGTCGGCCGCATCCGACACACTCAGGGCCAGGAACAGCGTCGACGGGGCCTGCGGAGCGGCGGCCCGGATCACTTCGGCGCCGCCACCGCCGGTGCCGCCGGGCAGGTGCACGTCCAGCAGCACCACCCGCGGCTGGGTGGCGACGACCACGGCGATGGCCTCATCGACCGTCGCCGCCTCGCCGAGCACGCGCAGCGCCGGGTCCAGCTCGGAGCGCAGCCCGGACCGGAAGATCGAGTGGTCGTCGACGATGACGACGGTGAGGTCGCAGGGAATGCCGGCGACGGTGGTCGGGTCGGTGGTCGGGTCGGTCATGGGGTGTCTTCCTGGATGTCGAGGGGGAGGGAGAGCCGGATCTCGGTGCCGGTGCCACCCGGGCCGGGGCGCACGGAGGCGGTGCCGCCGGCCCGCTGCATGCGGGCCAGGATCGATTCGCGCACACCCATGCGGTCGGCCGGGATGTCACCGATCGAGAAGCCCGGCCCCCGGTCGGTGACGCTGACCTCGATGGCGGTCGGCGACGACTCCACGTACACCGACACGCTGCCGCCGGCGTGCCTGGCGGCGTTGAGGATGGCTTCCCGCGCGGCCGCGAGCAGCGCCTCGGGCACCTCACGGTCGACGGTGCCCACAGAGACGACATCGACGTGCACGGCGAATTCGCGTTCGACAGTGGTGGCGATGCCGCGCAGCTCGGCGGCCAGGTCGACCGGGCCGTTCGCTGCTCCGGTGAACAGCCACTCCCGCAGGTCGCGTTCCTGGGCGCGGGCGAGCCTGGCGGCATCCGAGTGCGGTCCCGCCTTCTGTTGGATGAGAGCGAGGGTCTGCAGCACCGAATCGTGCAGGTGCGCGGCCATCTCGGCTCGACCGGCCTCACGCTCACGGGCCGCGCGCTCATCGGACAGGTCGCGGGTCAGCCGTACCGCCCAGGGGGCGACGACCACCGCGACCCCGACGAGCACCGACATGGCCGCCACGATGACGGTCCAGACGTTGGGGCTCTCACTCGTGATGAAGAACAGCAGGATGCCCAGCGCCACCAGGACCAGCGCCCCGAGGGCTCGCACGAGCATGCCGGAGCTGCGGGGGCCGGCGCCGCTGCGCAGCTCGGCGAACTGGCGCCAGGCCAGCCCGGTGCCCGCCAGCGCCACGATCGCGGGGATGATGGCGTCCAACGGCAGGTCGGCGCCGAGCCGGTTGGCGATCAGCGCGCCGGCGGTGCCGACGAGCGCGAGCCCCAGCAGGATCTCGGTGACCGGCGCGCGACGGGGCTCGCCGGTGACGGCATCCGCTTCTGCGCCGGCCGTTGCGACAGCCGGACCTGGTGTCAAGCCGGCGGACGGGTCGGCCTGCGGGTTCCGGTTGTCGGGCAGCGTCGTGTTGGCGCCGGTGAGCGCGGCCTTGGGCAGCCGGTCCCCGCGCGGGTCGCTGCCGGCCGCGCCATCCGCCGATTCGTCGGGGGTCGTGGCCCACAGCCAGCCGTAGAGCAGCACCCCGGCGCCGCCGCACAGGGCCAGCACGAAGGTCACGGTGCGCACGAAGGTGACGGGCAGGCCGGAGTGCCGGGCGAACCCCGCGCACACGCCGGCCACGATGCGCAGGCGCGGCCGCACGAGGTGCCCGGTGAAACGGGGATCGGTGGGACGCAGCTGGGTCACAGCACCATCCAAGCACCCATGGGGTGCTCGCTCGCACCCCGAATCGCTTCGTCAGGGTGGAATCAGGGTCTTCCCCCATGGCCGGCCGCGCCGCACGGCAGCAAGATGGAGTCATGACCGAGACACCGTCCTACAACCCGCCGCCGGCCCCGTACGGCGCTCCCAGCGCCACCCGGCCGCCACAGGCGCCGGGCGGCACCGCGTTCTTCGACTGGGTGCGTGGCCTCGGCTTCGTGCGTGGCCAGGACCGCTGGCTGGCCGGCGTCTGCGGGGCCGTCGCGGCACGCACGGGACTCGACCCGTTGATCGTGCGCGGTATCGCCGTTGTGATCGCCATCCTCGGCGGCCCGATCTTCTTCCTCTACGCGGTGGGCTGGGCGTTGATGCCCGATGAGTCCGGTCGCAGCCTGGTGGAGCAGGCCGCCCGGCAGGTCTTCGAACCGGCCATGATCGCCGTCGGTGTGTTGCTGTTTTTCACCTTCGTCCCGTGGATGCAGGGAATCTGGTGGCAGGGACCGCCGGAGATCTGGGGGATGCCCGGTTGGCTGGAGGTGCTGTTGCGCACCAGCTGGGCCATCGGGCTCACCGCGGGCATCATCGTGCTGGTGATCTACATCGCCAAGCGGGTGCCGTCACCACGCAACCAGCCGGCTGGCGGCAAGGCTGCCGGGGGGTACCAGCCGAGCAGTGCGTTCCAGTCGGGCGCAGCGCCGCAACCCGCAACGGCGTCTCAGCCGGACACAACGCAATCGGACGCAACGCAGCAGTCGGCCGCTCAGCCCGAGTCGTCGAGCGCGTCCCAGCCGACCCCGACCGCGACGTTCATCCCGCCGGTTCCGCCGGTGCCGGAGCCGCCGACCCCCGCCGGCCCGTCGCTCTGGGACGACCTGACCGGCAAGACCACCGCGGCTGCGCAGTATGGGACTGCGCCGTACGGCTCTGCGCCCTACGGTTCGGCTTCCACCGGCTCCGCCGCCCCGTACGGGACTGACCCCGGCCAGCCTGCCCCCGCAACCAGCTTCGACCCCCACAGCTACCGTGCGAGCCAGCGCCGCAAGCAACTCGGCGCCGGCTTCATCTCGGTCGTCGCCGGACTCGCCCTCAGCGCGGGAGCCGTCGCGGCATCCTTCGTGGCCGACGGGGCCTGGTCGAACAGCGCCTTCCTGGTGGGCGCCTCCGCCGCGCTCGCCGTGATCGCCCTGGGCATCGTCGTCGCCGGAGTGCGGGGCAAGGAGGGCGGCTGGCTGAACTTCTTCAGCATCGTCCTGGCCGGCGCCATGGCCTGGACCGCCTTCATTCCCGTGGGAACCGACGTGGTCCCCTTCGGCGATCCCACCTGGCAGTACAGCACCAGCAGCCCCACCGGCTTCGCGATGTTCGCCGGCGCACCCGTGATCGACCTGACGGATGTCGACACCGCGCCGGCCAGCGCCGACCACACCGTCGACGTCTGGATCGCGTTCGGCGACGTGGAGCTGGTGCTGCCCGACAACCGCACCGTGGCCGTCGAGGCCAGCAGCCTCGCCGGCGGAGTGGACTACACGGGCATTGACGACCTCGACCGGGGCGGCGTGTTCTTCCACGACTCCCGCGTCGTGGCCGAAGGCACCGGCACCGGCGTCACGACGGTCCGGGTCTGGACACTCTTCGGCCAGGTCACCATCGATCAACCGGCACTGCGCTAACCGGCACTGCGCTTACTAACAGCCTGCGAGGAGAACACCATGACCGACCCGAACAGTCCCACCGAAACCACGCCACTGAAGACCACGCCGGATCCAGTTTCCGCAACGCCTGACCGGCTGCCCAGACGACGACCGCTCTTCGCGACCATCTTCTGGGGCGCCCTGATGCTCGCGCTCGCGGCTTTCATGGCGGCCCGGGAGCTGGTGCCGGGCGGATTCGATCTGGTCACCTGGCTGCTCACGGCCGTCGTGGGCATTGGGCTCCTGCTCGTGGTCGCTGGCATCGTCGCCGCCTCCCGTCGTGCCGGCTGACGCGCACCCGGACTAGGTGGCGATGAAGGCCAGGATGTCGGCGTCGAGGGCGGCCCGGTAGTCGCCGTAGATGCCGTGCGGGGCACCCGGGTAGACCTTGAGGGTGCCGTGCTTGACGAGCTCGGCAGTCTTGAGCGCGGCGGCCCCGATCGGAACGATCTGGTCGTCGTCGCCGTGGGCGATGAAGATCGGCACATCCAGGGCCTTGAGGTCCTCGGTGAAGTCGGTCTCCGAGAACGCCTTCACGCAGTCGTAAGCCGCGGCCAGGTTCACCAGCATGCCCTGGCGCCAGAAATCGTCCTTCGCGCCCTGCGACACCGAGGAACCCGCGCGGTTCGCGCCGAAGAACGGCTCGGTGAGGTCCCGGAAGAACTGGGAGGCATCCGCCAGGACACCGGCCCGGATCTCGTCGAACACCTCGATCGGAGCGCCATCGGGGTTGCTGTCGGTCTTGACCATCAGCGGAGGAACGGCTCCGGCGGTGATGACCTTGACCACCCGGCCGGCGCCGTGCTGGGCGGCGTAACGCACCACTTCGCCACCACCCGTGGAATGGCCGATAACGACCAGGTCGTGCAGGTCGAGGGCCTCGACCAGCTCGGCCAGGTCCTGGGCGTAGGTGTCCATGTCATTGCCCGTGTAGGTCTTGGACGAGCGGCCGTGGCCGCGGCGGTCGTGCGCGATGGCGCGGTAGCCGGCGTCCGCCAGCAGCTTGAGCTCGACCTGCCAGGCATCGGAGCTCAGCGGCCAGCCGTGGCTGAACAGCACCGGCTGGCCGGTGCCCTGCTCGGTGTAGTAGATCTCGGTTCCGTCGGTGGTGGTGATGTACGGCATAGGTGGCGTGTCCGTTTCTCGTCGGGGAGCCGGGATCCAGATACGGCCGGCGTTGGCGATCATGCCCCAGTACGGCGGCGAGATCCAGCCCCGGCGCCGAAGGTTCGGCTCCTTTTCTTCTGCCGTTTCTCCTGGCGCCACTCGACCCGGGGCTATACGACCCTGAACACCTTGCTGATCACGGGTTCGGCATCCGTCAGCTGCCAGTCGGGCTCGCCGAGGTGCTTGCGGACGGCGGGAACCAGCGTCTCCCAGTAGTCGCGGTGCACGGTGCGCCAGTGCTCGAGCGTCGGCGCTTCGTGCTGCGCCTGCTCGAGGGTGACCTCGCGAACTGTGGTCTCGACCACCTCGAGGATCTCGAGCACGGCGACCCTGGTGTTGCCGGAGTCGACGAGGGCATAGTGGGAGCCCACGGTGGGCAGTGCCTCGTCGGTCATCTCGTAGGCGACCCGCAGGTTGGACGACCCGGTCTTCGCCCCCGACATGACCAGGGCCACCATCAGTTCGCGGAACTCGCTCGGTTCGCCGAATACAAGAGGGGGAAGGGTTTCGATATCGGCGATCATGGTGGCTTTCTTGCGCGGGCGCCCGCGTCTGCGCGCGCGAGAGTAGATCACCAGCATAAGCCTGACTTGGAGCTCTGATTCTCGGGCGCGTCGCGCGGGCGGTGCGCCGGTGGCATGATGCGACTAATGCGCGTCGCCGGTTCCGGTGCCCGCGCGACGACGATGGGAGAAAACCATGGCATCACGGAAGTGGAGCGAGATGAACGGGGGCCAGAAGTTCGGCGTCGTGGCAGGGGCCGTCGTGCAGCTGGTGCTCGCGGGTCTCGCCTGGAGCGACCTGGCGCACCGGCCGGCAAAGAAGGTCAACGGCCCCAAGGGGGTCTGGGCCGCCGTAATCGCCATCAACTACGCCGGCCCCATCGCCTACTTCGTGGCCGGCCGCAAGGACTAGCCGGCGACCCGAGCGGTTAGGTGTACCAGCTGGGCTCGGGCACCTCGTTGAGTAGCACGTACTGGCCCACCTCGCGCTTCTTGTAGGCCGCGGGGTCGTGCAGGCTGTGCGTGCGCAGGTTCCGCCAGAAGATGTCCAGGCCCACCGAGTTGGCCGACGCGCGGGCGCCGGTGAGCTCGTAGATCTTGCTCGTGGTCTCGAGGCCGTCCTCGATGGCCCGCAGCTTGGCGGCCGCGATGAGCACCGCGATCTCGCCGCGGCGGCGTTCGGTGAGTTCCTGGCGAGGCGCATGGAGCACCTGGCTGATCTCGGCGCCGGCCCGGTCGGCGATGGCCTCGTCGGCCCAGAGCTTGGACTGCAGCTGGCCGTAGCCCTCCAACAGGTACCACTCGTCGGTGGCGCGCTCCTTGTTGTCGCCGCCATACGGCCAGGCCCGTGTGGTCGTGCGGGTGTACGCCGACGCCGTCTCGATGGCGCCCTGGGTGATGCCCAGGTAGAAGTTCGTGAAGACCAACTGGATGGCCGGCACGTTGAGGGTGTTGTAGATCAGCGGCTGGAAGACCTTTTCGACGAACCCGGCGGCGGCGGCCCAGGGCACCCGCACGTCGCGGATCTCGACCGAGCCGGACTCGGTGAGGCGCTGGCCGAGGTTGTCCCAGTCGCCGCCGAAGACGATGCCGGGCTGGTCGGTGGGCACGATCGCGAAGATATGGGTCTCGGTGCCCGCCAGCACCCCTTCGAGCACGGTGAGGTCGGCCACCTCGCCGCCGGTGGAGAAGGACTTGCGGCCGCTGAAGACCAGCTCGTCGCCGTCTTCGGTCACGGTGAGGTCGGAATCGCGCGGGTTGACCGCACCGCCGAAGAGGTAGTTGTTGGCCGTGTAGAGCTCCTCCACGGCGAGGATCTGCTCGTCGGTGGCGACGAGCCGGGCCGCCCAGGCCCACAGGTAGTGGTAGCCCAGCAGCTGCCCGATCGAGCCGTCGCCGCGGGCGATGACGCGGATCACCTGGTAGGCGGTCTCCCAGGTCTGCCCGCCGCCGCCGTGGGCGACGGGGCCGAGCAGGGTGACCAGGCCGGAGGCCTTGAGCAGGCGTACCTCCGCGTGCGGAGACAGGTTGGCGCGGTCGCGGTCGACGGCGTCGACGATGAGGATGTCGGACACCTCCCGTGCCCGGTCGAGCCAGCCCTGCGGCGTGGTGGGGGCGGCCGCATCCGGCCAGCGGTTGTCGAATGCGGAGGTTACGGGGGAACTGAGCGCGGTGTCGGTCATCAGAGGTCCAATCGTGGTCGGCAGCGGATGCTCGAGGTGGCGCGCAGGCACGACGAATCAGCGGCACTGGTACTGCCGCTGCGATCGTCCCGGCCCGTTCTCTCGAGGTGATGCAACCCTAGGCACGCCGCCGGCGGCCCGGTGGAATGCGACCCGACGTTACGTCACACCCCGTCATCCGGCCGGTTAGTCCAGCACGTCGCCGAGGTCGTAGGCGATCGGCCGTTCCAGCTGGTCGAAGGTGCACGACCGGGCGTCCCGGTCCGGACGCCAGCGCTCGAACTGCACGGTGTGCCGAAACCGCTCACCCTCCATGTGGTCGTACCGCACCTCGAGCACCCGGCTGGGCTGCAACCGCACATAGGAGGTGTCCTTGTTCGCCGAGAACCGGTTGCGCTCGGTCTCCCCGGTGACCACGGCGCCCTCCTCGTCGTGCAGCACCAGCGGTTCCAGCTCGTCGATCAGCCGCAGCCGCCAGGCGTCGCTGAACGCGGATGCCCCGCCGACGCTCTGCAATTCACCGTCGTCGTCGTAGAGGCCGAGCAACAGCGATCCCACGCCGCTGCCGCTCACGTGAACGCGGTAGCCCAGCAGCACGACATCCGCCGACCTGTGGTGCTTCACCTTGAACATCGACCGTTTGCCCGGCGCATACACGGCCGCGAGCGGCTTGGCGACGATGCCGTCCAGCCCCGCACCCTCGAACTCCACCAGCCACCGGCGGGCCAGGGCCACGTCGCGCGTGGTGCGGGTGAGGTGGATCGGGTCGCCCAGGGCGCCGACCAGGTCTTCGAGGGCCGCCCGGCGTTCGACGAACGGGGTGTCCAGCAGGCTGTGACCGCCACGGGAGAGCAGGTCGAACGCGACGAAGGTGGCCGGAGTCTCGTCGGCGAGCCGGCGCACCCGGCTGGCCGCCGGGTGGATGCGCTGTGACAGCTGCTCCCAGGAGAGGTGTTCGCTGCCGGGTTCTCCGGTGCGCAGCACGATCTCGCCGTCGAGGACGCAGGCCTCCGGCAGCAGATCTTCGAACGCGTAGGTGAGTTCGGGAAAGTACCGGGTGAGCATTTTGGATCCGCGGCTGGCGATGCTGCTGCTGGTGCCGTCGAAGGTGACGATGCTGCGGAAGCCGTCCCACTTGGGCTCGTAACTGAGCCCGCCGGGCACGCTGTCCGGTTCAGGAACCGTGTCGACGGCCCTGGCGAGCATGGGGGAGACGGCTGTTGCGACTGACATGCCCGCAGTCTGGCCCGCTTCGCCGCTGCTGCACACCCTCGCTGCACATATTCTCAGTCGGCTGGGCGTCCATGCCACTGGAGGCATCCACGGGTGAGGAAGATGGAACCATGACTGAGCGCCCGAGTACGACCAACTTCCGCCGCGCCCGTGACCAGCTCCTCGAACTGCGCAGCGACCACCGTGGCGCCTCCGCCGCCTTCGTCTGGCCGGACGTCGGCGACAGCTTCAACTGGGCCACCGACTGGTTCGACGTGATCGCCACCGGCAACGACAAGACCGCCCTGTGGATCGTCGAGGAAGACGGCCGCGAACTGAAGGTCAGCTTCGACGCCATGGTCATCCGCTCCGACCAGGTCGCCACCTGGCTCGTGCAGCACGGCGTCGCCAAGGGCGACCACGTCATGCTCATGCTCGGCAACCAGGTGGAGCTCTGGGAGACCATGCTCGCCATCCTCAAGGTCGGCGCGGTCATCCTGCCCACCTCCACGGTGCTCGGCACCTCCGACCTGGCCGACAGGGTGCTGCGCGCCGGCGTGCAGCACGTGATCGCCAACGCCGAGGACACCGCCAAGTTCGCCGGCGTGCCCGGGGACTTCTCCCGCATCTGCGTCGGCGAGCCGACCGCCGGCTGGACCGGCTACGCCGACTCCCACCGGGCCGCGGCCGGCAAGGTCGACGTGGCCGTGTCGTCGACCGACCCGTCGCTGATCTACTTCACCTCCGGCACCACGAGCAAGCCCAAGATGGTGGTGCACAGCCAGACCTCGTACCCGGTCGGCCATCTCACCACGATGTACTGGCTGGGCCTCCGCCCAGATGACGTGCACCTGGCCATCAGCTCGCCCGGTTGGGGCAAGCACGCCTGGAGCTGTTTCTTCTCGCCGTGGATCGCCGAGGCCACGGTGTTCATCTACAACTACTCGAGGTTCAACCCCGCCGCACTGGCGCACCAGTTGCACCGCGCCGCCGTGAGCACCTTCTGTGCGCCGCCGACGGTGTGGCGCATGCTGATCCAGGCGGATGTCGGCGCCAAGCCGGACAGCCTCCGCGAGATCCTTTCGGCGGGCGAACCGCTCAACCCCGAGGTCATCAATCAGATTCAGCGGGCCTGGGGCCTGACCATCCGGGACGGCTACGGCCAGACCGAGACCACCGCGATCGTGGGCAACGTGCCCGGGTCGGTCTTGTTAGCCGGTTCGATGGGGCTGCCGCTGCCCGGCGTGGCCGTGGTGCTCGTCGACCCGGTCACCGGAGCGCTCACCGAGGAGGGCGAGATCTGCCTGGACCTCAGCTCACCCGCGGTGAACCTGATGTCCGGCTACCACGGCGACACCACGCGCAGCACCGAGGTGCTGCGCGACGGCTACTTCCACACCGGCGACGTCGCCATCCGCGGCGAGAACGGCTATCTCACCTTCATCGGCCGCACCGACGACATCTTCAAGTCCTCCGACTACAAGGTCTCGCCGTTCGAGGTGGAGAGCGTGCTGATCGAGCACCCAGCCGTGATGGAGGCCGCCGTCGTGCCAGCCCCCGATGACACCCGGCTGAACATCGCCAAGGCCTATGTGGCCCTGGCGGCGGGCTGGGCGCCGGATGCCGAGACGGCCCTGGCTGTGCTGCGGCACGCCCGCAACGGCCTGCCGCCATACATGCGGGTGCGTCGGGTGGAGTTCTTCGAGCTGCCCAAGACCAACTCGGGCAAGATCCGGCGGGTGGAGCTGCGGGCGCGGGAGAACGAGGCCGCGGCCGCGCACGTGCGGTTGGCCGACGAGTGGCGCGATGACCAGTTCCCGGAGCTGAAGAAGCGCTCGTAGCCCTGGCCGGCCCAGCGGTGCGGGCGTTCGGCGGGTATGTTCCCCGTAGAGCGCCACCCTGCCCTGCGACGGGAGCCCAGATGAGTCAGCCGACCGAAGTCGTCCCCCAGGCCGTCCTCGACCGGATCCGGAATTTCTCCGATCCGCGTCAGGAATGGCGGCGACTGTTCTCCGAGCTGTACGGCACCTTCCTCCTGGTGCTCGTGGCCGCGGGCGGCGGCATGATGAGCCAGGCTTTCCCCGGGGTGATCAGCCGGACCGCCGCGGTCACCGCGCCGGGGCTCATGGTGCTCGGCGTCATCCTGTTCATGGGCAGGGTCTCCGGCGCCCACCTCAACCCGGCGGTCAGTATCGCCTTCGCCCTGCGCGGCGACTTTCCCTGGCGGCGGGTGCCCGGTTACATCGTCGTGCAATTGATCGGGGCTACCCTCGCCGGCCTCTTCCTCACCGCCGTGATCGGGGTGTCCGCCAGCTACGGATCGAACTACCCCGATGGGGACTACTCGGCGTGGGCAGCGTTCTGGATGGAAGCCGTGTTGACACTCGGGCTCGTGAGCGTGATCCTCGGCACGGCCTCAGGGGCGCAGAACGTCGGACTGTTCGGCGCGTTCGGTGTTGGCGCCTACATCGCGCTTGCCGGTCTCTGGGGCAGCCCGATTTCCGGAACGTCGATGAACCCGGCTCGTACCTTCGGCCCCGACCTGGTCGCCTGGGATTTCACCGACTACTGGGTGTATCTGGCCGGCCCCGTGGCGGGAGCGGTCGTTGCGGTCGGCGTCGCCTACGTGCTCAGGGGCAGGGGTGGCGGCAGCGCCGGCTCGGCCGCGGCCCAGGGAGCCCTGTTCACCGAGGTGCAGGAAGGCGACCGTTAGCCGTTGTGGTGGGCCTGCGCGGCGGATGCGTGAGCGGAACGATCCCGCGCAGCGTGGCGTGGCGCGGGGGTGTCAGACCCCGCCTGTTCGGCCAGACGTCGCACCGCCCGCAGCGGGATCGGCAGCCAGGACGGCCGGTTACGGCTCTCGTAAATGCTCTCGTAGATGGCCTTGTCGAGTTCGAACGCGGCAAGGAGGGGCTCCTGGCCGTCCAGTGCGGTGCTGCCCTCCTGGTGGTAGCCCAGCAGGAAGGCCGCCCGGGCGGTCGTGGCCCACTCGATCGCGGCGGGCCCTGCCGAGGGGTCCCGCATGGCGATGGTCGCGCCGACGTAGTCGAACGAGCGGAGCATGCCGGCCACATCGCGCAGCGGGATGTCCGGCAGCGAACGTTCGGCGAGCGGGCGCAGCGGCTCGCCCTCGAAATCGATCAGCACCCAGCCGCGACCGGGCACATCGAGCACCTGGCCGAGGTGGTAGTCGCCGTGGATGCGCTGCAGGTGCGGCCAGGTCGCCGCCTGCGCCCTGGCGAAAACGGCCTCGATGGCCTCACGGTGCGCGGCCAGCTCCGGCACCTCCCGTGCGGCCAGGCGGTAGCGTTCCCGCATCGTCAGGCACAACTGGTTGATCACGTCGGGGGTGGACGCCACTGTAGGAAACACCCGGTCGAGATCCCGGTGCACGGCGGCCGTCGCGACGCCCAGGGCGTGCGCCGGCGCACTGAAGTCGGTACCGGTCGCGGCGGCGTCCAGGGCCACCCGCCAGGCGTCTTCGACCCCGGGCAGGAATTCCTGGGCGAACACAAGGTGGCCGCTGTGGCGCGTCGGCGAGAGCGGGGTTGTCCACTCGCCGGAGACCGCGCCGATCGGCTGGGGAACAAACTTGGACCCGGCGCCGGCGAGGGCAGACTGCACCGAGACATCCGGGTTCGAACCGGCGGCGATCACCCTGAACACCTTGACGATGACCGGGCGGCCGGGCCGGCCGACCTCGTCGGCGATGTCGAGGATGATCGAGGTGTTGGACTGCTCGCCACTGAGCACCCGACTGGCCGTGACGGTGTGACGGCTGAGGTCGGCCGGCCCGTCGACGAGCCCACCGCCCGACGCCTGGTGCACCCGCAGCAGCTCCCCGCGCGCGGCGACGCCGGCCGGGTCGTCGGCTGAAGTCGACCCGCCGGTGGCGATGAACCCGAGCAGCGCCGCGGCGTAGGCGGGGTCGTGCGGGGCGTCGTAGAGATAGCGGGGGAGTCCGTCGGTCCCGCGCGTCTGGCCGATGAGCGCCGACGCGTCCGGCAATGGCTCCGTGCGCTCGGTCACGGGCAGCTGGTAGAGCGTGGAGAACCTGCTGGCCGTGTCGAGCACCAGGTGGCAGGCGATGCGCACCCCCGCCTCGTCGGTCGGCAGCGCCCACTGCCCGATGCTCCGCAGCACCGGGCTGTGCGCCTTGCCGGCAAACCAGCGCTGCTCGCCCACCCAGCCGTCGAGGGCCGGGGTGAGGTCGATGCCGGTGCCGGCGCTGGCGTGCTTCATGTGGTTCAGCGTAGCCGGACCCGCTACCGCCCAGACGCCGAACGAACCTTCGTGACGGATGCGCTCAGCAGCGACACGACGACGGTGTCGTTCTTGGTGGCCTGCTGCCCGATCTCGGTGAAGCCCAGCCTGTCGTGGAAGGCCAGCGACTCGGGGTTGGCCGGCCGCAGGTTGACCTCGCAGAACACCACATCGGTGGGCAGGGCACGCGCGGCGTCGAAGACAGCCGAGTACAGCCGGGCGCCGAGGCCGCCGCCGCGGTGGCCGGCCGCCACCACGATGCGGTCCACATAAAGAAAGGTGCGGGCACGGCCGGAGAAATACCGGTAATTCTCGCTGGCGTAGTCGGCGCCGGCCGCGAACAGGATCGCGAAGCCGAGCACAGTATCCGGCTCGGCATCCGCCACCACGGCGATCGCGCTGTGGCTCGCGGCGATCAGCGCCGTCAGGTCGTCGGCGTCGAGGTCGTTGACGGCGGGTACGGCCGCGCTGTTGAGGGCGAGCAGCTGGGCGGAATCCGTGTCACGGACGGGACGCAGGGAGAGCGACGGGGTCATCCTCCGACGCTAGTCGATCGGTCGGCGTCGCACTCCTAGCCGCATCTGATGGAGAGCAGTACGTTGCGGCTGCAGGTGTACGGCGTTCCACGGTCAGGAGGAATCATGCGCGGGCGTGAAGTGGTCTGGTTCAATTCGATCGACCTGACGGACATCCCGCAGGTCGGCGGCAAGAACGCCTCCCTGGGCGAGATGGTGCGCTCGCTCTCGGCCCGCGGCGTGCGGGTGCCCAACGGCTTCGCCACCACCGCGGATGCCTACCGCGCATTCATCGAGGCCAACTCTCTGGAACCCGTGATCCGCGAGCAACTCGACCGCTACCACTCCGGTGCCGCGTCGCTCCGCGAAACCGGCCAGAACCTGCGGGAGGCGTTCCTGGCCGGCGAGTTCCCCGCGGCCATCGCCGACGACATCCGCGTGTTCTACCGCACCCTGTGCAGGGACGCCGAGGTGACCAACCTGCCCGTCGCCGTGCGCAGCAGCGCCACCGCCGAAGACCTGCCAGACGCCAGCTTCGCCGGCCAGCAGGAGACCTTCCTCAACGTCAGCGGCGAACGCGACCTGCTCGAGGCCTGCCGGCGCTGCTACGCGTCGCTGTTCACCGACCGGGCCATCAGCTACCGCGAGGTGAAGAAGTTCGACCACCTCGACGTGGCCCTGTCGATCGGGGTGCAGCGGATGGTGCGCAGCGACCTCGCCGGTTCCGGCGTGATGTTCTCCATCGACACCGACACCGGCTTTCCGGGGGCTGCCGTGATCAGCGCGGCGTGGGGCCTGGGTGAAACCGTCGTGCAGGGCGCCGTCGACCCCGACAAATACCTGGTCTTCAAGGCGCTGCTGGGCGAAGAAGACTACGAGCCCATCATCGAGAAGACCCTGGGCCGGAAGGATCGCAAGATGACCTACGCGGAGGGCGGCAGCGCGCGCACCCGGGTGATCGACACCCCGGAGCGGGAACGCCGGGCGTTTGTGCTCGGCAACGCCGAGATCGTGCAGCTCGGGCGCTGGGCGGCCATCGTGGAGCACCACTACGGCCGGGCGATGGACATGGAATGGGCCAAGGACGGCCTCACCGATGAGCTGTTCCTGGTGCAGGCGCGACCGGAGACCGTGCACTCGCAGAAGAGCCTGACCCGGTTCTCGGTGAGCCGCCTCACCGAAAGCGGACCGCTCCTGGTCTCCGGTGTGGCCATCGGCGACAGCATCGCCACGGGGACGGCCTGCGTGATCAGGGACCCCGCCGACATCGAGAATTTCCGCGACGGCGCCATCCTGGTCACCGAGATGACCGACCCGGACTGGGTGCCCATCATGACCCGGGCGGCCGGCATCATCACCGATCACGGCGGCCCCACCAGCCACGCCGCCATCGTCAGCCGCGAACTCGGCGTGCCCGCGGTGGTCGGCACCCGCAACGCCACCGAGGTACTCACCGAGGATGCGCCCATCACCATCTCCTGCGCCGAGGGCGACGAAGGATTCGTCTATGCCGGCATCCTGGCCGCCGAGACCGAACAGATCGACCTGGGCGCCGTGCCGATCACCCGCACCCAGGTGATGGTCAACATCGCCAGCCCGGCCGCGGCCTTCGAATGGTGGCGGCTGCCCACCGCCGGGGTGGGGCTGGCGCGGATGGAGTTCATCATCAACAACCTCATTAAGATCCACCCGATGGCGCTGGTGCATCCGGAGCGGGTCACCGACCCGGCCGTGCAGCGCCAGATCAGCGAGCTCACCCGCGGCTACGACGACCTCGGCGAGTACTTCGTGAACACCCTGGCTCTGGGCATCGCCAAGCTCGGGGCGCCGTACTACCCGCACCCGGTGATCGTGCGGCTGAGCGACTTCAAGTCCAACGAGTACGCGCACCTGATCGGCGGCGACGTCTTCGAGCAGGCCGAGGAGAACCCGATGCTCGGCTTCCGCGGGGCATCCAGGTACTACGACCCCAAGTACGCCGAGGGTTTCGCCCTGGAATGCCGGGCGCTCAAGCGCGTGCGCGAGCGGATCGGCTTCAGCAACGTGATCGTGATGGTGCCGTTCTGCCGCACCACCACCGAGGCCGACAGGGTGCTCGCGGCGATGGCCGAGAACGGTCTGGTGCGCGGTGAGAACGGGCTGCAGGTGTACATGATGTGCGAGATCCCGGCCAACGTGATTCTGGCCGAGCAGTTCGCCACCAGGTTCGACGGTTTCTCGATCGGCTCCAACGACCTCACCCAGCTGGTGCTCGGCGTCGACCGGGACTCCGGCGACCTGGCGGCGCTCTTCGACGAGCGCAACGAGGCGGTGACCCGGATGATCAGCGAGGCCATCGACAAGGCGCACGCGGCCGGTATCAAGATCGGTATCTGCGGCCAGGCGCCGAGCAACCACCCCGATTTCGCCGAATTCCTGGTGGGCGAGGGCATCGACTCGATCTCGCTCAACCCGGATTCGTTCCTGAAGACCGTGCACCGTATCAAGGAGGCCGAGGTGGCGGGAGCGGCCGGCGTATGGCCCACGTCCGCCCGGGTGACGATGTGAGGCCGGGCGTTGGGTGCTATTCGCTGTCCTCGTCGCCGCGCAACTGGGCACCGTCGAGCACGGCGCGTTCGTAGTCGGCCTCTGCGGCGTCGGCGACCTGCCGGGCCGCGATCACGCGCTCGCTGATCCGGTGCTCGACGGCCTCGGCCATCGCCACCTCATCGGGGGAGGCGTTGGCCAGCAGGTCCTCGAGAACGTCGGGATCACGATGCATGGCCTCGATCGCGGACACCTCGGCACGGGCCACCGCCGCCCGGCTGCGCAGGAAGGTGATTCGCGCCTGCCACCGGCTGTTCTTCTCGTGTTCCTGGCTGGTGTCGCCCTCGTTCTCGCTCACGGTGCCTCCCTTGTCGGTGGGAGCCTAGCGCCGCATTCCGGCCTGCGGAATGGACCGTCAATCGTAGGCGCGTAGCAGCTGCCAGCGGCCGCCGCCGTCGTCGTGCTGGATGTCGAAGACGAGCGAGGTGCCGTCCTCTGCGGTGCCCTGGCAGCGCCACGCGGCCACCGGTTTGGGCGGGTGGGTGAGGAAGTGCAGCAGCTCGTCGGGCAGCGACACCGACGCCGTCAACGGCGTGGGGGTGTCGGTCACCCTGAACCGGCGGGCACGCCAGACCAGACGAACCGGAGAACCCTCCGGCGAGACCCAGACCGCGACGGTTTCGTTAATCAGACTCATGGCACATCACCTCAACAGATAGAACATATGTTCGAAGTTTACCCCTCGGGGTCTGACATTGCGAGATCGGGCCGACCCGATCCGGACGACTCTTCGTGCGATCGCCGGCCCGGGTGCACAATCGTCGGAGATTGCCCTCATGAGCCCCACCCCAACGAAGGAGTCCACCATGCAACCGATCACCCCGTGCCTCTGGTTCGATGACAGGGCCGAGGAGGCGGCGTTGTTCTATGTGTCCGTCTTCCCCAATTCCGAGGTCCTGAACGTGTCCCGCTACGGCGAGGGCGGCCCGATGCCCGCCGGTACCGCCCTGGTGGTGAACTTCAGGCTCGACGGGCTCGACTTCCAGGCTCTCAACGGGGGCCCTGGGCATCCGTTCACCGACGCCGTCTCGCTCTCGGTCACCGCGCCTGCCCAGGACGACATCGACAGGTTCTGGGACCTGCTCACCGGCGACGGGGGGACTCCCGGCCCGTGCGGCTGGCTGACGGACCGCTTCGGCCTCAGCTGGCAGGTCGTGCCGCCGGTGCTCGGCACCCTGTTGGCAGACCCCGATCCGGCCGCGGCCGCCCGTGTCATGGAGGCCATGTTGGCCATGAGCAAGCTCGACATCAGTGCCCTGCAGGCCGCCAGGGACGCCGGCTGACCGACTCGGAGGCGGCTCATAACCGAGGCATAACCGAGGCATAGCCGACTCATAGGGGCGTCCGGCTAGATGAACATCGTTGCGTTACCGACTGTTCATTTGGAGGACACCATGCTGCAGGCCGCGATCATCCTGATCGATCTGCTCTTCATCAGCCTGCTCACGTTCGGGCTGTATTTTCCGCGTCACCGACGCCGTGACCTCGTTGTCGCGTACCTCATTGTCAACGTCGGGGTGCTGGCCGTGGCGCAGGTGCTCGCGTCCAGCACCGTCGGCGTCGGCCTCGGTCTCGGTCTGTTCGGGGTGCTGTCGATCATCCGGCTGCGCTCGAGCGAGATCGAGCAGCACGAGGTTGCCTACTACTTCGCGGCGCTGGCCATGGGGCTGCTCGCCGGCCTCAGCGCCGAACCCACTGTGCTCACCGTGCTGCTGATGGCCCTGATCCTCGCCGTGGTCTACGTCGGCGACAACCCCCGCCTGTTCCGCAGCTACCGGCAGCAGAGCGTGGTGCTGGATGCCGCGTTCGCCGACGAGTCCGACCTCATCGTGCACCTCGAAGGGCTGCTCGGCGCCCGGGTGCACGGTGTGTACGTGCGCAGCCTCGACCTGGTGAACGACACCACCCTCGTCGACGTGCGCTACCAGGTGGGCGCGGCGCGCACCCTGGCTCCCACTCTGGTGCCGGTTCTGCAGGGCACGGGCCGATGAGCGCCGTGCCGACCGGCGTGGTGCTGGACGTGCCGCTCGCGGGCCTGGACACCATCGGGCTGGCCGAGCTCACCGAACGGGCCGGCCTGCTCACCCGCATCGACCGTAAGTACGTACTGCCCCGCTCGGAGCTGGACGCGGTGCTGGCGGGCCTGGACCCCGGTGTGCGGGTGCTCGACATCGACGGGGTGCGCTCCAGCGCCTACGAGTCGGTGTACTTCGACACCCCGGAGCTCACCAGCTTCCTGATGGCGGCGCATCCGCGCCGGCGCCGCTTCAAGATCCGCACCCGCACCTACGTCGACTCCGCCCAGAGCTACCTCGAGGTGAAGACCCGCGGCGGCCGGGGAGCGACGGTCAAGGACCGCCTGCCGTATGCGATCGACGACAGGGCCACGCTCACCAGCGAGGGCCGAAGGTACACCGACGCCGTGCTCGGCGAGGCCGACATCACCGGCGCCGAGGGGCAGGACCTCGTGCCGACCCTCACGACCCGATACCGGCGCACGACCCTGTTCCTGCCGGAATCGAGCAGCCGGGCCACGATCGACACCGGCCTGTCCTGGTCGACGGAGCGCCGGGCGAACGCTCCGCAGCGCCGGCTCGACCGGCCGGGGCTGGCGATCGTGGAGACCAAATCCGGCTCCCGGGCATCCGCCGTCGACCGGATTCTCTGGGCCAACGGCCATCGCCCGGCCACCGTCTCGAAGTACGGCACCGGCATGGCCGCATTGCGCAGCGACCTGCCCGACAACAAGTGGGCACCGGTGTTGCGCCGGTACTTCCGCTAGGCGCCAGCGCCTGCCTTGTTTTTGACTGACCCCACCGATTGGAACGACGCCATGAAGAATTCGCCCCAGACCCCCGCCGCCCGCGTGCTGCCGTTCCTCGTTACCGCGGCCCTGTTGACCGGCTGCACAGCCGTCGCCTCGACCACGGACTCGACGGACACCACCTCCGCCGGCACCGCCGCGGTCGCCATCGACGAGTCGACCACAGCCGCCGAGGTGCTGGCCGCCAACCAGGAGACCCACGACGACGCCGACGACTACGAGTGGGACGCCGCCGTCGTCGTGCAGATCGCACTGGACGGCGAGAGCGCGTCGGCCGACAACGGCGCCGTGACCATCGCCGGCAGCACCGTGACTATCACCGCGGCCGGCACCTACGAACTCAGCGGCACCCTGGACGACGGCCAGATCGTCGTCGCCTCCTCAGGGGAGGGCACCGTGCGCCTGATCCTCAACGGCGTCGAGATCGCCAACTCCACAGGTGCGGCCCTCGTGGTGACCGAGGCCGACGAAGCGATGATCGTGCTCGCCGACGGCTCCAAGAATTCCTTGGCCGACACCGACACCTACGGCGAGGATGCCGACGCGAACGCGGCGCTCTACAGCGCGGCCGACCTCACCATCACGGGCAGCGGGTCGCTCGACGTGACCGGCAACGGCAACGACGGCATCACGAGCACGGATGGCCTGATCATCAACGCGGGCACCGTCACGGTGACCGCGGTGGACGACGGCATCCGCGGCAAGGACTACCTGGTGGTCGACGGTGGCACCGTCACCGTGACCGCCGGCGGCGACGGCCTCAAGGCCGACAACGAAGAGGACGTCACCCGGGGCTACCTCGCCCTCACCGGCGGCACCGTCGACGTGACCGCCGTCGGCGATGGCCTGCAGGCGGTCACCGACGTGGTGTTCGCCGGGGCCGACGTCACCGTCGAATCCGGCGGCGGCCACACGGCGACCGTCTCGGAGGACACCTCGGCGAAGGGCGTCAAGTCTGGTGTGGTCACCGTGATCGACGGCGGCACGCTCACCGTCGACGCGGCGGATGACGCCCTGCACTCGGACGGCACCGTGCGGATCGCCTCCGGCACGGTGACCCTCGCGGCCGGCGACGACGGCGTGCACGCCGACACGGCGCTGGACGTCATCGGCGGCGTCACCACCATCACGACCTCGTATGAGGGTCTGGAGAGCACGACCATCAGCATCGGCGGCGGCACGGTCTCGATCACCGCCAGCGACGACGGCATCAATGCGTCCAGCGGCAGCAGCACCACCACCGATACCGCCGAGGCTCCCGCTCCAGGCGGTGGTGGCGGCGGCATGGACGCCGACGGCGGGGAGACCATCACCCTCACCGGCGGCACCACCACGATCGACGCCGACGGAGACGGCTTCGACTCCAACGGGTCGGCGACCATGAGCGGCGGCATCCTCGTCGTCAACGGGCCGACCAACAGCGGCAACGGCGCCCTCGACGTGAACGGCGCCTTCACCGTGACCGGCGGCACCCTGCTGGCCGCGGGCAGTGCCGGGATGGCCGTGTCGCCCGACGCCGGGTCGGCGCAGTCGTTCGTGGCGGTCTCGCTCGATTCGGTGCAGGCCGCCGGCACCACCGTGCAGCTGGTGAACAGCGCCGGCGACGTGGTGGTCGCCTTCGAGTCGATCAAGGACTTCCAGTCCGTGGTGTTCTCGTCAGATGAGGTGGTCGACGGCGAGAGCTACAGCGTCTACGTGGGCGGAACGGCGTCAGGCCAGATGGCCGCGGGTGTCTACAGCGACGGGGACTATGCCTCGGCCGCCAACACCAGCAGCGCCACGGCCGGGGTGGCCGCCACCGGCACGATGGGCGGCGGCGGCGGGGGACCGCGCTGACCGGCCACGAGGGGGAGAGCGCGGTGGGGATGACGGGGACCCGCGGCGGCGCTACCATCGCGGCATGATTCGCATCCTGTTGCGCGCGCTGGTCTTTCTGCTCTCGGCGGCCCTGGGTCTGTGGGTGGCGTCGCTGGTGCTGTCCGACCTCACCGTGACGCCGAGCGGATTCGTGACCGCGGTCGTGGTGTTCGCCGTGACCCAGAGCGTGCTCTCGCCGTTCCTCGCCAAGGTCGTGGCGCGAGGAGCGCCGGCGTTCCTGGGCGGCATCGGCCTGCTGTCGACGTTCGTGGCGCTGTGGATCGCCTCGCTGTTTCCCGGCGGACTCACCATCGAGGGTTGGCAGACCTGGATCCTGGCCGCGCTGGTGGTCTGGCTTATCACGGCCCTGGCCACGCTCCTGCTGCCGCTGGTGTTCCTGCGTGAGGCGAAGGACAAGCGCGGCGAGGCCGCCCGCCCGACCCCCTGACGCCGGATGCCGACGGCGGGCTCAGGCGCGGCGGAGACCCACCGCGGTCAGCGCCAGGCAGCCGGCGCAGGCCGCGGCCAGCAGCGAGAGCATCAGCGGGTAGCTCGCGAACTCGGTCAGGCTGGCGAAGAGCACGGGGAGTAGGAAGCCCACGTAGGTGAGGCTGTAGTACACGCCGGTGATGCCGGCCAGGTCGGTGGGGGTGGAGATCCGTTGGATCTCGACGAGGCCCGCGACCACCGTGATGCCGTAGGCGGCGCCCAGCAGGACGCCCGTGATCAGTGCCAGCACCGGGGAGAGCGTGACGGCCGTGCCGACGGCGCTGAGGATGCCCGTGAGCATGAGTCCCATGCCCACCAGGATGGCCCGGCCGTTTGTGATGGAGTTGAGCCTGGAGACCTGGGGTTGCACCAGGGCTCCGGTGCCCAGGGTGACCACGGTCAGGAGGGTGGCGAAGGCCAGGTTGAGCTCGCCGAGCTGCGACTCCACGAGCTTGGGCATCATGGCGTAGGCGATGCCCGCGGCACCGAACACCCACGGGGCGGTCGGCAGCACCACCCTCAGGAACCGGCGGTGGCCGGCCAGCGGCACCTGCAGGTCGAGCCACAGGGAGGAGTGCGCCCGGCTGCGCGGCACGGTCTCCGGTGTGCGCAGCAGACGGGGCAGGATCAGCATGCTCAGCACTATGTGCACGGCGTAGGGGAGCAGTGTGGGCAGCGGGCCCCACTGGGCCAGCACGCCGGACACCCCGGCGCCCAGGCCGAAGCCGACGGTCAAGGTGAGGGCGGGGCGCCGGGCGCCGGCGGTGGGCCGGGCGACGAGGTCGAACGGGGCGCTGGAGAGTTCCTTGATCCACGCGGTGCCGACCGACATCGCCACGCCGACGCTCAGGCCGGCGAGGAACCGGCCCAGGCAGATGACGACCTCGCTGGAGAACCCGAGCCCCAGCAGGATGCTCGCCACGATGCCGGCGAGGACCCCGGCGACCACGAGGGGCTTGCGGCCGTGGCGGTCGGAGAGGGCACCGGCCAGCAGCAGGCCGGGAACCAGGCCGACGACGTAGAAGCCGAGGAACAGGTCCGCGGTCACCGTGGAGTAGTGGCCGAGGGTCTCGTACATGTGCAGCAGCGGGGTGAAGTGGTTGCCGCCCCAGGCCATGACGAACAGGGCGGGTGCGGCGAGGTGCCACGGGGGAGTGGCGCGGGGAGTACGGCGGATGGTCATGGTGCTTTCTGTTCGGCTAGAGCATCCGGGGCAGGCGGTGGCCGGATTCCAGGTGGGCACGGAGCGCCTGGTCGTAGGCGGCGGTGTCGCCCACCCGCAGGTGCTCGGCCAGGAGGCGGTGCTCGGCGATGAGCCTGTCGATGCTGTCGGGGTCGCGCGCGGCCACCCTGTGCACCAGGCGTTCGAGCCGGGGGCCGAGGCGGGAGTAGATCTCGTCGATGACACTGTTGTGCGTCTCGTCGACGATCCGCGAGTGGAAGCGGTGATCGGCACGGGCGTAGGCCAGGAGGTCTCCCGCGGCCGCGGCATCCGACTGCGCCTGGATCAGGGCACGCAACTCGGCCTCGACGGCATCGATCTGGGCGGGGCGCTCGCCGAGGAGCTGCACGGCCTTCGTCTCGAGCAGGATGCGCACCTGCAGGAGTTCGGCGGTCTCGGTGTCGTCGACCGCGGTGACGATGGCGCCCTTCTTGGGGAAGAGCCTGAGCAGGCCGGCCGACTCCAGCGCGAGAAAGGCCTCCCGCACCGGGGTGCGGCTGAGTCCGAGGGACACGGCGACATCGCCCTCGGTGATGAGGGCGCTCGCCGCGAGCTCGCCGGAGATGATGGCATCGGCCACGTGGGTGTACGCACGCTCCACGGCTGAGGAGCCCACCGTGCGGGAGCCTGGTGATAACTGCATTCCCCCATCGTATCGAGAAACCGGGCTGATAAATGCATCAATAACCTCAACACGCGTCGGCGGCGGCTCGCCGGAGGCCTCCCGGCCGCCCGCAGTAGAGTTCAGGGATCGTGAGTCGCTGATGCCTCGCCCCGAAACGAGTGGAAGAGCACCTGATGACCGACCGAACCATTGTGATCACCGGCGCCAGCGACGGCATCGGTGCGGCAGCCGCGCGAGCGTTGGCCGCGACCGGTGAGCGCATCGTCATCGTCGGGCGCTCGCCGCAGAAGACCGAGGCGATCGCCGCCGAACTCGGTGCAGACCACTTCATCGCCGACTTCGGCCGGCTCGCCGAGGTGCGCACCCTCGCCGCCGAACTCCTGCAGCGCTACCCGCGGATCGACGTGCTCGCGAACAACGCCGGCGGCATCATGGGCAACCGCGAGATCACCGTCGACGGCCACGAGAAGACCTTCCAGGTGAACCACCTGGCTCCGTTCCTGCTCACCACCCTGCTGATGGATCGTCTGCTCTCCAGCCGGGCGTCGGTGATCAACACCTCCAGCACCGCCAACCGGTTCGGCCACCTCGACCTCGACGACCTCGAGAACGACCGCAAGTACTCGCCCAACAACGCCTACGGCGACGCGAAGCTCGCGAACATCCTCTTCACCCGCGAACTGCACCGGCGCTACGGTTCACGGGGCCTGGTCACGGCGGCGTTCCACCCGGGTGTGGTGGCCACGAGCTTCTCCACAGGCTCCACAAGCATCATGCGGCTGGTCTACCAGACCGCCCTCAAGCGCATGCTCATCACGCCGGAGAAGGGCGCGGACACCCTGATCTGGCTGGCGAGCACGGCCGCCGGGGTCGACTGGCAGTCGGGCGAGTACTACGAGAAGCGCCGGGTGCACTCCACGAACCGCCAGGCCACGGATGCCGGCCTCGCGACGGCGCTGTGGGAACGCAGCATCGACATGGTCGCCACCGACCTGCTCCCGCAGGGCGGCGTCCTGTAACGAGCGGGTCAGGCGATCCTGGTCAGCGCCGTGAACGACATGGTCGCCGATTGCCCGTTCTGGCAGGTCTGGTAGAGCAGGTCGTAGCCACGGGGAATGTCGGCGGTGCTGTGCCTGTCGGCGTTGAGCATGACCACGATGCCGTCCACCCTGTAGGTGCCGGCGTGCACACCGGTGAGGGTGATCACGGTTCCGGCGTCGTCCGGAAAGTCCTTGCCGCCGCAGGACCAGTGCTCGGCGATGGTCGGCACGTCCTGGTAGTGGGCGGTCACGTCCACGGAACCGGTGCACTGGTCGAGCTCTGCGGTCCAGCCCGTGGCGTGCACGTTGTTGGAGTACCGCTCGCGCAGGATCCGGTCCTGCTCCGCCTGCCACTCGGCCATGGCCGCGGTGACGGCCGCCACCGGGGCGGCGAGGTCCTCGGCGACGCCGTCGACGCCGGTCGCGGCGCCGAAGTCGAACGCGGCGAGGACGCGGGCGTGCTCGCGCACGCCGGCACCCATCTCGAAGAGGGAGGTCGGCGCCGCCGAGGACGCCGCGGTGCTCTCCGCTGCCGTGAGCTCCCGGGCGGCCGCGCTCAGGCTCGTGGTCGCGGTGTCGATGGCGTCGGCCAGCGCGAGGCGGGGCTGCTCGGCGAAGACCTTGCCCTCGCTCGCGGTCAGGGTGGCGATGGCGTCATCGAGGGCGCTCTCGCCAGCGGTGACGGTTCGCACGGCCGCGGCCTGTTCGTGCTGGAAGGCGGCAGCCGCGGCATCGTATTCGCCCTGGGCCGTTGACAGGGAGACCGCCCGCACGACCAGGGCGATCAGCAACAGCAGCACGAGGGCGACGGCGGCCACGATCATCCGGGCACGGTTGCCCGTCGCCCACCGCGCCGGTGGGAGGCGTGGGCGAGACGAGTCTCGAGCATCCTCTGAAATTCGTGCCACCCCGCTTCGTATGCGTGCTGGTCGTGTCGCACGTCCGGTGACTTGAAATACTACCGACCCGGTGTTAGGACCAGACCGATGATTCACATCGGCACCTCGGGCTGGAGCTACGACCATTGGGAGAACGTGCTCTATCCCGCCGGCCTGCCCGCGGCCAAGCGGCTGGCTTCCTATGTGGCCGCGTTCGACTCTGTCGAGCTCAATGCGAGCTTCTACCGGTGGCCCCGGACGACCGTGTTTGCGAGCTGGTACCGCCGGTTGCCACCGGGGTTTCTGATGTCGGTGAAGGCTCCCCGGGGGCTGACCCACGCGAAGAAGCTCTATGCGCCGGAGCTCTGGGCAGACCGGATCGGCGCGGGCTGGCACGAGCTGGGCGACCGGCGCGGAGTGCTTCTTGTTCAGCTGGGACCCGGCCAGGCCCGCGACGATGCGCGCCTGGACTACTTCCTCGGTGCCCTTCCGTGGTGGATCCGGGTGGCGGTGGAGTTTCGGCACGAAAGCTGGCTCGACGACGGGGTCTTCGCCCTGCTGGAGCGGCACGGAGCCGCCTACTGCGTGATGAGCGGGGCGGGGCTGCCCTGCGTGCTGCGCGCCACCGCGCCGTTCGTCTATCTCCGGCTGCACGGGCCCGCGCACGACTCCCTCTATGCCGGGTCGTATTCCGACGCCGACCTGCGGTGGTGGGCCGGCCGCATCCGCGAGTGGTCGGCACAGGGGCGGGAGGTGTTCGCCTACTTCAACAACGACGGCGACGGCAACGCGGTGCGGAATGCCTGGGCGCTGCGCGCGGAGCTCGGGGTGTGACCCGTGCCCGATGCCCGCACAAGGCCCCTAGCGCCCGGGGCGAGGGTGAGATATGCAAAGCGGGGGCAGGGCAGAAAATTGCGCTGCCGACCTTGCCAAAGAGCAGGTCACCGTGAAATCACCTGCATAGAATTGTGGCCCGGGCGCGGTCTGACGAGTGGGCGCGTCGATGAGGCACCGGTCGACGGTGCGTATCCAGCAGAGGTATCCATGACCATGATCGACGTCGCGTCCACAGTTGTCACCGAGCTTTCCGCCGTGCTCTCCAGCGCGCAGATCGTGACGGGCCCCCACACCGAGAGCAACCGGCGCGACCAGTCCGAGGGCACCCTGAGCGGCGAGCCGCTCGCCGTGGTGTTTCCGGCCAGCACCGAGGAGGTGGCCGCCGTGGTCACCATCGCGGCCGCCCACCGCATCCCGATCGTGCCGCAGGGAGCCCGCACCGGACTGGCCGGCGGGGCCAACGCGATCGACGGCGCCATCGTGCTGAGCACCACCCGGCTCAAGAAGATCCTGGTCGTCGATGCCGCGAACCAGACCGCCACGGTGCAGGCCGGCGTGCGCACCATCGCGCTCGCCCGTGCGGCCGAGGCCGTCGACCTGTTCTACCCGCCGGACCCCGGCTCGTGGCGCGCCTCGACCATCGGCGGCAACGTGGCCACCAACGCCGGCGGGATGCTCTGTGTCAAGTACGGCGTCACCGGTAACTTCGTGCGCCAGCTCACGGTGGTGCTCGCCGACGGGTCGATCGTGCGCACCGGCCAACGCACCATCAAGGGTGTCGCCGGCTACAACCTCACCGCGTTGCTGGTGGGTTCGGAAGGCACCCTGGGCATCATCACCGAGATCACCGTGGGCCTGCTGCCCAAGCCCGGTGCCCCCTCCGGTGTCGCGGCGACCTTCGCCAACACCGCGGATGCGTTGGCGGCCGCCAACACCATCGTCGCCGGCGACCGCAGGCCGAGTGTCGTCGAGTTCCTCGACGGTTCCTGCATCGCCGCGATCAATGCCTTCGATCCGGCCTCGACCCTGCCCGCCGGGGCCGGCGCGTTGCTGCTCGTGCAGTCGGACCAGATCGGCCAGGCCCACGACGACGTCGAGGCCTACGCCGAGGTGCTGCGAGCCGCCGGAGCCGGCGAGGTCACCATCGCGCATGACGCCGAGTCGCTCGAGCGGCTGATGAGCGCACGGCGTCTGCTGCACCCGGCCGTGCAGGCGGTGCGCGGCGGCTGCCTGAACGAGGACATCACGGTGCCACGTTCCGAGCTGGGCGCCCTGTTGCGGGGCCTGGCCGAGATCTCCAGGGAACTCGACGTGCCGATCAGCACCGGCGGCCACATCGGCGACGGCAACCTGCATCCGGTGATCGGCTACGACCCCGCGGTGCCCGCCGAGATCGACAAGGCGCACGCGGCGTTCGCCAGGGTGATCGACCTGGCCATCTCGCTGGGCGGGTCGGCGTCGGGGGAGCACGGCATCGGTGTGCTCAAGCGGGCACACCTCGATGACGAGCTCGGCCCGGTGCTGCGCGACCTGCAGCTGCGGGTGAAGGCGGCGTTCGACCCGCACTCGATCCTCAACCCCGGCAAGAAGCTCTAGCGCGGCGGTCCTGCGCGCGGGGTCTGAGCGCCGGTCGAGACCGGGAGAACTGACTTCGAGAACGCACCAATCTCGTTGGTCGAGCTTGTCGAGACCCCGCGAGCCGTTTCCAGGAACGCGCCCATCCCGTTGGTCGAGCCTGTTGAGACCCCGCGAGTCGACTTTCGAGAACGCATCAATCTCGTTGGTCGAGCCTGTCGAGACCCCGTGAGCCGCCCTCAAGAACGCACCAATCTCGTTGGTCGAGCCTGTCGAGACCCCGTGAGCCGACTTCGAGAACGCGCCCATCTCCGCTGGTCGAGCTTGTCGAGACCCCGCGAGCCGCCCTCAAGAACGTCCCAATCTCGTTGGCCGAGCCCCGTGAGCCGACGTCGAGAACGCATCAATCTCGTTGGTCGAGCCTGTCGAGACCCCGCGAGCCGTCTTCTCCAGCGTGCAAAAAACTACGATGTTGACTCGTTAAATGTTGAGATTCCCTCGCATAAATCTTCGATTCGTGAGAGAATGGGGCTATGGACGACGAGCTGGATAGTGGCTCCACCGCACCGACGGGAACCTCTCCCGCCGGTTCGAATCTTCACGACTGGAACACCGCCTTGGCCGCTCCGGCGCCGGATGCGTCCGGCATAGATGCCGCCCACTCGGATGCTTCCGGCTCGAATGCCGCCAGCCTAGTTGGCGCCACTGATACGGAGTCCGGTCGCGGCATCGGCAACGGCACCGGCCCGGCCGGTCGCCGCCCGTCCAAGCCGAAGCCCGAGTGGCGGGATCCGGCCGAGCTGCCCGGGGTGCAGCGTGCTCATACCGGGGTCTTCGGCGAGAAACTGCAGGCGCTGGACGACGCGGCGCGCCTAGTGCGTGCGGTGATGGATTCCATCGACGTGAATGCGTTGAGCGACCCGGAGGTGGTCGCGCTGACCCAGATGGTGGAGCGGACCGGCCGGCCGGTGGATGCCGCCCGGGTGGCCACCGCGACCGTGGTCGGTTACCGGTCCCGGTCCGCGCTGGGCACCGAGTCGTTGGCGTGGCGGTTGGGCACCTCGCACCAGACCGATCTGCTGAGCCGGCTGACCGGCACGTCGGTCTGGGAGATGAAACGGCGGCTGGTCCTGGGTGAGAAGGTGGCCCCGCGGATGTTGGGCGGCATAGTGCGGGAGCCGGAGTTCCCCTTCGTGGCCGCGGCGTTGACCGCTGGCGAGATCGGTATCGACGCGGCCGAGGCCATCGTGACGGGCCTGGCCGACTACAAGGTGCACGGCCGTTTCGACGCGAACCAGACCCAGGTCGATGGCGGGGAGGCCGCCCTGGTGGAATCGGCGACCGGATCCGTCTTCGGCCGGACCCCCGGCCCCGGCGATACCGACACCGGCACCGATCCGGTCTGCACCGGCCCGATCGCTCGCCTCGGCGCTTCGGCCGGGTTCACCTTCCCGGCGGACCGGATCCGGGAGATGGCCGCGACGTGGCAGGCGGTGCTGAATCCCGACGGGGCCGCCCCGAACGATGCGGTTTTTGAGGCGAAGTCCACCTTCTCGTTTGGCAAGCTGGCCCAGGGGCTGCACCCGCTGCGCGGTGGCGTGACGCCGGAGCTCAAGGGCATCATGCAGACCCTGTTCGACTCCTTCCTGTCCGCGCGCAGCGCACCCGCGTTTCCGTCCGCAGAGGAACAGCAGCGCATCGAGGCCGGCGAACTGGTGCCCGGCGAGATCCTCGACGAACGCGACGGCGGCCAGAAACGCGCCGACATCCTCCGCGGCATCCTCGTGCAGGTCGCCCAAGACCCCCGCACCCCGACCATGGGCGGCATGCCACCCACGGTGATGGTGCACGTGAACGCGGCCGACCTGCAGGCCGGCGTCGGGGTCGGTTGGATCGACGGCGTCGAGGGGCCCATCTCGATGCGCACCATCAACCAGATGGTCGACAACGGCGGCTTCCGGCCGGTCTTCTTCGGCGGCACCGGCGCCGTCCTCGCCCTGGGCGACAAGGTCCGTTGCTTCACCCCGATGCAACGCAAGGCGATCACCGCCCGCGACGGCGGCTGCATCATCCCGGGCTGCACCTGCCCACCACAGTGGACCGAGGTGCACCATGTGGTGCCGTGGCAGCACGGCGGCCCCACGAACGTCTCGAACGGGGTGCTGCTGTGCTGGCGCCACCACCACGGCATCGACGACGCCGGCGGCTGGAAAATCCGGATGGTCCTGGGCCTGCCCGAAGTCAAAGCCCCGCACTGGATCGACCCCACCGGCACCTGGCGGAAACCACCCCAGCACCGAGCCCACGACCCGAAGACCCGACGACAAGACGAGTAGCCACGGCACGAGGGTGCCCGAGTCCGGATTCTGGGTCACCGGGCTCGACAGGCTCAACCGACGGTGATTTCTTGCCGGGCACTGCCATCGGGGCGAGCTGCGACGTACTATCACCTTGGGCGTCAGCCGGCGCCCGGTTACGGCTACGGAGGTATCCAGTGGGCATCAACGACGACGACATCACGACATCCGGCGCGGATCCGAACGAAGGCACGGCCGATGGCGGCGCCAACCCGGCGGGCCATGACGGCGGTGCCGACGGAACCGCGGACGCCGGAGAAGGCACCGCGGACGGCGGCGCCAACCCGGCGGGCCACGACGGTGGGGCCGACGGCTCCGCCTCGAGCGAGGGCATCGCGGACGGCGGCGCCAATCCAGAAGGTCACGACGGCGGCGCCGACGGAACCGCCTGATGACGAGCGAGGGGCGCGGGGCGAGCGATCGTCCCGCGCTCGCGCGCTTGCTCCCGGTATCGCCGGATGTCTTCGCCACCGACTACTGGGACCGCCGGCCGCTCTTCACCCGCGCCGCCGCACTGCCGGGCAGGTTCGATGACCTCTTCTCGGCAGACGCCGTCGACGAGCTGGTCGCCCACCGGGGCCTGCGCACCCCGTTTGTGCGCATGGCGCGGGAGGGCACAGTGCTCGACCCCGGCCGGTTCACCGCACCGGGCGGCCTGGGTGCCGAGGTCGCCGATCAGGTCAGCGCCGACAAGGTGCTCGACGAGTTCACCGACGGAGCCACCCTGGTGCTCCAGGGGCTGCATCGCACCTGGCCTCCGCTGGCCGAATTCACCCGGCGGCTGGCGAGCGACCTCGGGCACCCTGTCCAGGTGAACGCCTACGTCACCCCGGCCTCCGAGCGCGGGTTCGATGCGCACTACGACGTGCACGATGTCTTCGTTCTTCAGATCACGGGGGAGAAGCGCTGGCTCATCCACCCGCCGGTGCACTCGCGACCACTCCGCGACCAGCCGTGGACCGATCATCGCCGTGTCGTGGAGCTGCAGGCCCAGAACGATCCGGCCATCGACGAGGTCTTCCGGCCCAACGACGTGCTCTATTTGCCCCGGGGCTGGATCCACTCGGCGACGGCGCTGCGCGGCACCTCGATCCACCTGACCATCGGCGTCGCCGCCCTCACCCGCCACGACGTGCTGCGCGAGGCGGTCGCGCACGCGGCGGCCGCCGAGAGCCTGCGCGCCGCCCTTCCCCTGGGCATCGACCTCACGGATGCCCAGGCCGTCGGCGCCCTGCTGGCCGACACCGTCGACGACTTCGCCCGGTTCACCGGCGCGGACCCGGCCCCGGCGGACCCCACGCCGGCCCAGGCGGTGTCCCGGCGACTGGCCCGCCGCGTGCGAGCCTCCACCCGAGCCGAGCCGATCGCACCCCTGGCGACCACAGCGGCAGCAACAGCCCTGCACGAGGCCACCACCGTGAGTCTGCGACAGGGGCTCGGCGCCCGGTCCCGGCCGGGCCCGAACCCCGGTGAGGTGTCCCTCGCACTGCCGGACAAGACGGTGACGCTCCCGGCGGAGGCCGCCGACGCCCTGACGCAGATCCTCACCGGGCAGACCGTGCAGGCCGGCGGCCTGGACGGACTGGATGCGGCGTCCTCGCTCGTGGTGGCCCGCCGCCTGGTGCGCGAGGGTGTCCTGGTGGTGCGATGAGCCTCCCCTCCGCCCCCGGCTGGTTGCCGTGCAGCGATCGCTCGCTGGAGCGCGGCGATCCGCTCCCCGGCACGGCCGGCTACGGCGAACGCTGGTTCCTCGTCGAGGTCGACGGGGCCTGGGGCGCACACGCGTTCCTGCAGTCGCCGCTTGACCCCGCACTCGCCCGGGCCCTGGTGACCCGCGTCGAATCCGCGGGCATCCGCCCGCTGGCCATCCGTCGCACCGGCCGTAGTGCGCACCAACGGCGAGCCCAGACCGAGTGGCGGTGGGCGGCCGTTGACGCCAGGGTCGGCCACGAACGGGTGCACTGGGGGATGGTGTCCGATCCCGCCGAGCTGTTGCAGGTTCCGTTGGACGGGGCGAGCGGCACGCCGTCGACCGAGCCGCTCATCTGCGTGTGCACCCATGCCCGGCACGACCAGTGCTGCGCCGTGAAGGGGCGGCCGGTGGTCACCGCGCTCGCCCAGGCCTACCCGGCCGCCACCTGGGAATGCTCGCACCTGGGCGGAGACAGGTTCGCGGCCACCCTGATCCTGTTCCCACACGGCCTGTACTACGGCCGGGTGACCGGCGCCGAAGCCCCAGACCTGGTCGACGCCTACCTCGACGGCCGCATCGAACCGCGCTGGTTCCGGGGCCGCAGCTCGCTGCCCAATGTGGTGCAAGCGGCAGCGGCGTTCGCCCGGGCGAACCGGGGCGACGACCGAATCGACGCCTTCGACTACAAGTCCTGGACGGAATCAGGGGGAGTGCACACCGTGAGCTTCAACCACGGCGGAAAACAGCTCGCGGTGCGGCTCGCCGAGAGCCTGTCGGCGCCGCTGCTCAGCACCTGCGCGGCCAGCTCCGCTCAGCCGGTGCGGGAGTTCGAACTGCGCTCGATCACCCCCGGATGACACCCCCCAACTGGAGGTGAATACGGGACCAAGGTCCCGGTTGACGGGCCTTCTCGGAGGGTAGTGTTCCAAATAGAGGGCGAACCACCGGCACCGTGGCAACAGCTGGGACCTCGTGGTCCTGCTCTCAAGGCCCGCACCGTGGGATAAACACCCCCGTCAGCGGGAAAGCCTCGATCCTACAAGGAGAGCACACCATATGACCGTCACAGATGGCATCCGAAGCGACCAGCAGGGTCTTGCAGAAACCGGCCCCGCCGAATTCGTCAGCGGCCCGTGGCAGGACTCGATCAACCTGCGCGACTTCATCCAGCGCAACTACACGCCGTACCTCGGCGACGCGAGCTTCCTCGCCGGCGTCACCGAGCGCACCACCGGCATCTGGGCAAAGCTGTCCGCGATGTTCCCGGTCGAGCGCGAAAAGGGCGTCTACGACATCGACGCGACCACCCCGTCGTCCATCACCGCGCACAAGCCCGGCTACATCGACGAGGCCAACGAGGTCATCGTCGGACTCCAGACGGATGCGCCGCTCAAGCGTGCGATCATGCCGTTCGGCGGCTGGCGCATGGTCGCCACCTCCCTCGAGACCTACGGCTACCCCGTGTCGCCCGAGCTCGAGACGATCTTCACCGACTACCGCAAGACCCACAACACCGCGGTCTTCGACGTCTACCCTCCCGGTGTGCGTCGTGCGCGCAGCAGCCACCTGATCACGGGACTCCCGGATGCCTACGGCCGCGGCCGCATCATCGGTGACTACCGCCGCGTCGCCCTCTACGGCGTCGACGCCCTCATCGCCGGCAAGAAGAACGACCGCGCCGAGCTGGACATGGAGCCCTCGACCGAGGACATCATCCGTGCCCGCGAAGAGAACTCGGAGCAGATCCGGGCCCTCAAGGAACTGGTGCAGATGGCGGCCAGCTATGGTTCCGACATCTCCAAGCCCGCCACCACCGCCAAGGAAGCCGTTCAGTGGCTGTACTTCGCGTACCTCGGTGCGGTCAAGGAGCAGAACGGTGCGGCAATGTCGTTCGGCCGCAACGCGGCCTTCCTCGACGCCTACATCGAGCGCGACCTCAAGGCCGGCACCCTGACCGAATCCGGCGCCCAGGAGCTCATCGACGACCTCGTCATCAAGCTGCGCATCGTCCGGTTCCTCCGCACCCCGGAGTACGACGACATCTTCGCCGGCGACCCCACCTGGGTCACCGAGTCGCTCGCCGGCATCGGTGAAGACGGTCGCCCGCTCGTAACCAAGACCGCGTTCCGCTTCCTGCAGACCCTGTACAACGTGGGCCCCGCACCGGAGCCGAACCTGACCGTGCTCTGGAGCGACAAGCTGCCCGAGGGCTTCAAGCGCTTCTGCGCCCAGGTCTCGATCGACACGTCGGCCATCCAGTACGAGTCCGACGAACTCATCCGCAACGAGATGGGTGACGACGCCGCGATCGCATGTTGCGTCTCGCCGATGCGCGTCGGCAAGCAGATGCAGTTCTTCGGAGCCCGCGTCAACGCCGTCAAGGCGCTGCTGTACTCGATCAACGGCGGCCGCGACGAGGTGTCCGGCAAGCAGATCGCACCGGCCACCCAGCCCAACGCCGACGAGGTCCTCGACTACGACACCGTCTTCCCGGCCTACCTCGAGACCCTCGAGTGGCTCGCCGAGACCTACGTCACCGCGCTGAACTGCATCCACTACATGCACGACAAGTACGCGTACGAGCGCCTCGAGATGGCACTGCACGACAAGGAGATCATCCGCACCCTGGCCTGCGGCATCGCCGGCCTGAGCGTGGTTGCCGACTCGCTGTCCGCCATCAAGTACGCCACGGTCCGCCCGGTGCGCGACGAGACCGGCCTGGTTGTCGACTACACCGTCGAGGGCGACTACCCCGCCTTCGGCAACGACGACGACAGGGTCGACGCCATCGCGATCGACGTCATGGAACGCTTCATGACGATGATCCGCAAGCACCCGACCTACCGCGACGCCATCCACACCCAGTCGATCCTGACGATCACGTCCAACGTGGTCTACGGCAAGGCCACCGGCAACACGCCGGACGGCCGTCGTAAGGGTGAGCCGTTCGCTCCGGGTGCCAACCCGATGAACGGCCGCGACACACACGGCATGCTCGCATCGGCGCTCAGCGTCGCCAAGCTCCCGTACAGTGAAGCGCAGGACGGCATCTCGCTGACCAACACCGTTGTTCCCAGCGGTCTCGGCCACACCAAGGATGAGCAGATCACCAGCCTGGTCGGACTGCTCGACGCGTTCACCTCGGCCAGCGGGTACCACCTGAACGTCAACGTGCTCAACAAAGAGACTCTCGAAGACGCCATGGAGCACCCGGAAAACTACCCGCAGCTGACGATTCGCGTCTCCGGCTACGCGGTGAACTTCGTCCGGCTCACCCGCGAGCAGCAGATGGATGTCATCAGCCGCACGTTCCACTCGCACTAAAAGAACACCCTTAACAGATGACCGGCAACGCTAGGTAGGACGAGACCATGACCGCAATCAACCTCGGCTTCCCTAGCGTTGCCTGTCCTGTTGTCGTCGAGCACGTTGACCTCTCGGTCGACGTGGCCGACGAGATCAGTGCCCTGAACGACGTCGACCGCAAGGCCGAACTGCACACCCTCGAAATGAAGGCAATCCGCGAAGGCACCGTCGCCAGCGTGCATTCCTGGGAGCTCGTGACGGCCGTTGACGGCCCCGGCACCCGCATGACCCTGTTCCTTTCCGGCTGCCTGCTGCGCTGCCAGTACTGCCACAACCCCGACACCTGGAAGATGCGCGACGGCCTGGTCACGCCCATCGAGGACCTCGTCGCCCGCATGACCCGCTACCTGGGGGTCTTCAAGGCCACCAACGGTGGCCTCACCATCTCCGGCGGCGAACCGCTGATGCAGCCCGCGTTCGTGAAACGGATGTTCAAGGAGGCGCACGCCCTGGGCGTGCACACCACCCTGGACACCTCCGGCTACCTCGGCAAGAGCGCCTCCGACGAACTCCTCGACAACGTCGACCTGGTGCTGCTCGACGTCAAGTCGGGCCTGCCGGAGACCTACAAAAAGGTCACCGGCCGCGAACTCGCACCGACGATCGCGTTCGGCGACAGGCTCGCCGAGCGCAACATCCCGGTCTGGGCGCGTTTCGTTCTGGTACCCGGGCTCACAGACGCCGTCGACAACGTCGAAGCCGTCGTCGACATCATCGCGAACTGGCCCAACGTTCAGCGCGTCGAGGTCCTGCCCTTCCACCAGATGGGCGAAGACAAGTGGGACCGCCTGAGCATCCCGTACCCGCTGCATGGCGTGCACCCGCCGGAGAACGATGTGCTCAACAGGGTGCGCGGGCAGTTCGAGGCGCGGGGACTTACGGTCTTCTAGGGCTCCGACATCTGACACACCGACGAATATCGGCCTTACGCATATAAATGTGTGAGGCCGTTTTCGCGCTGATCAGCACCTTAAGTGTTCCGAATTTGAAGCCAGGGACTTTGTACCCTGACTGGGAAAACCGGATGCTGCCAGACTGTGAGTATCTTCAGAATCGCAACGAAAGGCAACATCGTGTCAACAGCAACCGTTCCGGCCACCACCCTGGGAGCCACCAAGGTCAAGGTCCTCAAGCTCATCGGCTGGGCCGGAATTCTCGGCGCCGTCGTCATGATCATCGGTGGAGGTGTGGTCTGGGGCGTTGTCAGCTCGCAGCTCTCCGCCGAAAAGATCACCGTCTCCGAGGACGCCGCGTTCCTCGCCGGCGCCCCGGTCGTCGGACCGTTCTCCGCCTTCGCGCAGGCCGACATCATCAACCACCACGCGCTGGACATGGCCGAGGGCAAGACCTACGCCGAACTCGACAAGGAAGACCCGCTGCGCGCGACGGTCATGAACGCGTCGTTCCTGCGCACCTCGCTCTTCACCTCTGTGGTGTCGTTCGGTGTCTCGGCCTTCGCCATCGGCATGGGCGTCCTGTCCGGCCTGTTCGGCTGGGCCATCCTGACCCTCGCTCCGGCCTGGCCCAAGAAGACCACGGCCACGGGCGTTCGCGCGTAGTCGTCCCCGCTTCACGAACGACCCGGCAGCATGCGCTGCCGGGTCGTTTCGCGGTTAAGGGGCTTCAGTACTCGGTCGCGCCTTCGGTGTCCTCGCCCCAACTCACGATCCGCGGCGGCAGCGGGTACTCGTGGGTGCCGCTCGCGGCCAACACCTCAACGCTCACGACGCGGGGAGCCGTGGTGCCGGCCCGGCTGACGAACCAGCCGCCGACGAGCACCACATCGCTCACCGTCGACGCGACACCCACCCCGGTGACGGTGAACGGCCCGTAGGCCGGGTCGACGAAGAGCACCGAGATGAGGTCGCCGTGCGCCACGGCGGGTGTGCCGGCATCCTGCGCGACGCCCTGGGCCTCGTCTGTCGTGTCATCCTCGCTCGGTTCAAGCGTGCGCAGAGCCTGCAGCGACTTGTGTGGCTTGAGGTTCTGCTCGATGGAGCGACCGCCGACGGTGAGCGTCTTGACCGACGCGGAGATGAATGCGGTGCCGTCGATCGTGAAGGCGCCGTAGCGCTTGGTCAGGAACATCGCGGACACGCCGGTTCCGGATTCCAGGGCGGTGATCGCATCCGTGAGCACCTTGACGTTGCGCCTGCTGGGCACATTGGGCATTGCCGGTCCGGCCATCTTTCCTCCAGAGAACGTGACACGCAACTCTAACGCCGCGCGAAACCCGCGCCGTCCGTGCGGCGGTGCACTGCCCCTGTTCGAGGGGTTCGGCAAGCCCCTAGCGAACCGTTCCCGAGCGGCATTGAGTAGACGACTACTGGCGCGATTGGGCGTGCCTGGTGTGGAGGGGCGGACGTCGGAACCATGGTGAACTCAGAATGGTGAGCAACGGCACCAACGGCATGAACGGAACCGGAGTCACGCCACCGCGATCCTTCGGTGGTGTCGTCGGCGGCCTGATCGGCCTGGTCGCAACGAGCGCCATCGCCGGACTGCTGGTCACCGTGAGCCTGACACCGGTCCTGGCGCTCACCGGTGTGGCGGCGACCAGCACGATCAACGTCTTCGAGACCCTGCCGGACTACCTGGAGATCGAGCCGCTCGCCCAACGCAGCAACATCTACGCCACCGGCACGGATGGAGCGCCGATCCTGCTCGCGACCCTGTACGACCAGAACCGGGTCGAGGTCGGCTGGGACGATATCGGCCAGAACGTGAAGGACGCAGCGATCGCCGGAGAAGACCCCCGGTTCTACGACCACGGCGGCGTCGACCTGCAGGGAACCATGCGCGGTGCGTTGACGACGGCATTCCGGGGCAGCGTGCAGGGCGGGTCGTCGATCACCCAGCAATACGTCAAGAACGTGCTGGTGCAGAAGTGCGAGATGCTGCCCAGCCAGGAAGAGATCTCGGACTGCTACGCGGCGGCCACGGTGACGACGGCGTCACGCAAGCTCAAGGAGATGCGACTGGCGATCGGCGTGGAGAAGAAGTACGCAAAAAACGACATCCTGCGCCAGTACCTCAACATCGCCGGCTTCGGTGGCCGCGTGTACGGCATCGAGGCCGCGGCCGCCTACTACTACGGGAGCACGGCGTCCGGCCTCACGGTGGCACAGGCGGCCAGCCTCGTCGCCATCGTGAACAACCCGGGCAAGTTCAGGCTCGACCGGCCGGCCAGCGAGACCAATGGCGCGGCCAATGGTTACCAGGACAACCGGCAGCGCCGCGACTACATCCTCGGGGAGATGCTCAGATACGGCAAGATCACCCAGGCCGAGTTCGATGAGGCCATGGCGGCCCCCATCGAGCCGATCATCCATGAGCCCAGTACCGGATGCCAGACCGCCGGGGCAAACGCGTACTTCTGTGACTACGTGATCCATGTCCTGGCGAACGACCCCGTTTTCGGCGCCGACGAGGATGCCCGGATCAAGAACATCCGCCGCGGCGGCTTCGACGTGTACACCACCCTCGACCTCGACCTTCAGAACGCGGCGATCTCGACGATGAACGAAAACGTGCCGAAGATCCGCGCCGGCTGGGACGTGGGCGCCGTCATCTCGAGCGTCGAGGTCGGCAGCGGCCGGGTCCTCGCCATGACGCAGAACAAGGACTACAGCCAGGACCCCGAGGTGCAGGCCACCGGGAGCAACTGGAGCAGCGTGAACTACAACACCGACTTTGTCGCCGGGGGGTCCAGCGGGTTCCAGCCCGGCTCCACCTACAAGGTCTTCACCCTCGCGGACTGGCTGAACACCGGCCACAGCCTGGACGAGCGTGTCGACTCCGCGCCCAGATCCGCGTGGGGCACCTTCAACGACAGTTGCCTCGGCCCACAGAATTACGATTCGGAGGGCTGGAGCCCCAAGAACGACGCCAACGAATCCGGTGGCAACTACAGCGCGCTGGAGGCCACCATCGGCTCGATCAACACGGGGTTCATCGCCATGGCCAAGCGGCTCGACCTCTGCGGGATCCGGAAGATGGCCGAGGCCTTCGGAGTGCACCGCGCCGACGGCGAACCGCTGAGCCAGAGCGCGGCGTCCGTGATCGGCACGAACGAGATCGCCCCGCTGAGCATGGCCGTCGCCTTCGCCGGCATCGCCAACAACGGTGCCACCTGCACACCGATCGTGATCGACCGCATGATCGGCGCCGACGGCACCGAGGTGCCGATCCCGATCTCGCGGTGCGAGCAGTCCATGCTGTCGGACGCCAACCATCAGCTGGTGTGGGCTCTCAGCCAGGTGATGGCGAGGGGCACCGCGGTGCAGTCGAACACCAGCACGGTGCCGTGGGTGCCGATGTTCGGCAAGACCGGAACCACCGACGGCGCCAAGGACACCTGGATGAGCGGAGCGAGCAGCAAGGTCGCCACCGTCGTCGGCGTCGTCACCGTCACCGGGAACGCCAATCAGCGCGCAATCAACTTCGAGAGCGGGCCCGCCGCCACCGCGCGGCACCGGATGTGGCCGGCCGTGATGTCGGTGGCGAACGCGAAGTACGGTGGCGATCCGTTCCCCGGGGTGTTCATCACGCCTCCGGCGGTAGCGGAGGACGAAGACGCGGATGCAGATGCGGATGAGGATGTCGGGGGAGACGACACCGGGCAGGACGAACCGGAACCGGACGTTCCCGAGGGGAATGACTAGGCACTCTGCCACAGGTCGAATTCAGTCGTTCCGGAGCCGGCAGCCCGCCGTATCGGCTGCCGGGCCGCCGCGGTGGCCGCCGCCCCCTCGGCGACGGCTGGTTCGGTGTCCAGCAACGCCGCCGCCCTGGCCGCTTTGAGGGCTTTGGCCTGTTCCCTGGCCCGGTCCCTGGCGACTGTGACCAGGTCCCACATGCCCTCACCCGTCACCGAGACCCCGCGGGCGCCGGAGCGGCGGGTGCGACCACGCACCAGCATCAGCTCGGTCTGGAAGACGCCGCCGCCGATGCGCTCCTGGGCGTCGTGGAAGAACACCACGTTGGCCACCGGCCCGGTGCCGTCGTCGAGGCTGACGAACACCACCCGGCGCCCGTCCCGCATCGGCGGAGTGTTCGTGGCCCGGCGCACGCCGGCCAGGAGCACGTCGGTGCCGCCGGGCAGGGTGGCCAGTTGGGCGGCCGGGGTGACGCCGAGCTCGGCGAACAGCGGGTAGTACTTGCGCATCCGGTGGCCGGCGACGGCCAGCCCGGTGTCGAGCAGCTCGAGGTCGGACTGGGTGCGCCCGCGCAGCTGCAGCGAGGTGACGGTGTCGAAGCGCGGACCCTCGTAGTCCAGCACCGGCAACGGCACTTCGAAGGCGAGCTGGTCGTCGGCGATGGTGATGGCGGTGCCCCGCAGCGACTGGATGTGCGCGAGCAGCTCGTGCCGGCGGGTGCGATCGTGATCGATGAAGCTGTCCAACGCGCCGACGCGGGCGAGGGCCTCGAAGGTGCGCCGACGCGGGTGCACCCGGTCCCGAAAGTCCTGCAGTGACGTGAACGGCTGGTGCCGCACGATGCGGGCGCGCTCGGCGTCGCTCGATCCGCTCAGCTCGGGCAGCGGCATCCGGATGCCCTGGCCGGCGCCGACGGACTCCACCCTGTAGTCCAGGGCGCTGTGCTGCACGTCGAGGCCGAGAACCGGCACGCCGAGCACCCGTGCTTCGGCCACGAGCAGGTCTTTGGGCCACATGCCCGGATCGTGGGTGAGCAATCCGGCCAGGAACGCCGCCGGATGATGGGTCTTCAGCCAGGCTGACTGGTAGGTGGGCAGGGCGAACGCCGCTCCGTGCGCCTTGGCGAAGCCGAAGCTGCCGAATCCGGCCAGCACCGTCCAGACCCGGTCGATGGTGCGGGCGTCGAACCCGCGGCCGAGGGCGTTCTCGCGCACGTACGCCTCGATGACGCTCAGCTGCTCCGGCTTGCCCAGGTGCCGGCGCAGCACGTCGGCGTGGCCGAGCCCGCATCCGGTGAGCTCGTCGAAGAGGCGCATCACCTGTTCGTGGAAGATGACCACGCCGTTGGTCTCGCGCAGGATGGGTTCGAAACGGGGATGGATGTAGTCCGGGGCGACCTCGCCGTGCCGGGCCTCGAGGTAGCGCAACGGCATGTTGTTCTGCATCGGGCCGGGGCGGAACAGCGAGATCTCCACGGTGAGGTCGTTGAACACCTCCGGCTGCAGCTTGCCCACCAGCTCCATCTGACCGGGGGACTCGATCTGGAAGATGCCCAGGGTGCGGATGGAGCGGATGAGTTCGAAGGTGGCCGGGTCGTCCAGCGGCACCCGGTCCAGGTCGATGTGCTCGCCGGTGAGCCGATGGTGTTCCTCCACGGCGTGCGCCATGGCCGACTGCATGCGGACGCCGAGGATGTCGAGCTTGATCAGGCCCATCGGGTCCATGTCGTGCTTGTCGAACTGCGACATCGGCAGGCCCATCCCGCTCGCCTGCACCGGGGTGCGATCCAGCAGCGAGGCGTCGGAGAGGATGACACCGCAGGGATGCACCGAGATGTGCCTGGGCAGCCTGTCGAGCCGGGCCGTGAGGTCCACCAGCAGATCGAGCTGCGCCGACTCCCGAACCTCGGCGGCCAGCTCCTCCAGCTCCGGCTTCTCGGCCAGGGCCGCACGGAAATCGCGGGCGTTGAACCGCCACATCTGCTTGGCGATCGTGGCGACCTGGGTGTCCGGCATGCCCAGGGCCAGACCCGCGTCCCGCACGGCGCCGCGACCGCGGTAGGCGTTGGTCATCGACATCAGCGAGACCCTGCTGGCGCCGAAGGTCTCGAAGACCTTCCGGTAGATGTCGTGCCGCCTGGCCGATTCCACATCGAGGTCGATGTCTGGCAGCGTCTGCCGTTCGGGGGAGAGGAAGCGTTCCCAGAGCAGGCCGTTGCCGATCGGTTCCACCGATGAGGTGTGCAGGGCGTAGTTGAGCACCGAACCGACCCCGGAGCCGCGGGCCTGGATGCGGATGCCCATGTCGCGCACGATGTCGGCGACTGTGGCCACCGTGAGGAAATAGCTGGCGAAGCCGAGCGATTCCACCGTCGCCATCTCGTGGGCGAGCCTGTCGTGGGCCGCCGTGAGTCCGCGGCCCCCGGCGTCGGCGTAACGTTCGTCGATGCCGTGGCGGGCGCGGGCCCACAGCTCGGCGAGCGGGTCGCGGGTGACCCCGATCACGCTGGCCTCCGGCATCCGCGGCCGGCCGAGCCCGATGTCGCCGACGGGGTCGAGCGCACAGCGCTCCGCGAGGTCGTGGGTGTCGCGCAGCAGCCGGGCCAGCGCTCCGTCGCTGTGCTGCCCGGCGTCGACCACCATGCGGGCCACCTGCCGCATGGCGGCCGCCGGCTTCAACCAGGCCTGGCCGTTGACCTGCAGGCTCGTGACCTCCTGCAGCTGGGCGAGCGGCGTGAGGTGCCTGGCCGCATCGGCGAGGTCGGCGGTCACCGCCTCATCGGCGGTGCCATAGCGCACCGCGTTGCTGAGCACGGCGGGCAGCCTGGCGTACTCGGCGAGGGCGAGCATGCGCGTGGCCGGTGCGACGCTGCCCGGCATACCCGGTTCGGCGAGATGGCAGACGACCTCGATGGCGAGCGACTGGGGTGGCATGATCCGTTGCCACTGAACAAGGTTCGCCCGGGCTCCCGGGTTGTCCCGGCGCTCGACGGCCTCGCCGACATCGGAGGCCGGGCCGAGCAGCACCGTCAACGAGTTCAGGCCGGCCAGCTCGGCGAGGCGGCCGCGTGGGATGCTCGGCGGGTGGCCGGGCCGGGCCACCGTGGTCTCGTGGGCGCTGGAGACGGCCCGGCAGAGCGCCGCGTAGCCGCGACCGGCACTGCTCTGACCGGTGCTGCTCGGCTCAGTACTGCCGCCGTGCGCCAGCACCACCACCCGGCCGAGTGGTGCCAGGGTGTCGTCGTCGTGCACCTCGAGGTCGGCACCGAGCCCCGGGCGGATGCCGGCGGCCACGCAGGCGCGCACGTGCTTGACGGCCCCGTACAGTCCGTCCCGGTCGGTGACGGCCAGGAAGGTCGCCCCGTCGGCGGCCGCCTGCCCGGCGAGGGCCTCCGGCAGGGTCACGCCATAGTGCGTCGAGTAGGCGCTGGCGACGTGCAGGTGCGGAAAACTCATCGTGGCGTCACCCCCAGTCGAGCGCGAGCACCCAGGTGCCGTCGGCATCGTGGCGCAGGTCGTACCGGTGCTGGTCCTCGCCGCCCTTGGCGGCATCCAGCCGCCACAGTTCGGTATCGATGCGGGTGGGCGTACCGGTGTTCTCCCACCACCGGGTGCGCGTGAAGACGGCCTGGGGCTGCCCGATGACGGTGTGTTCGAATCGGTCCCAGACGAAGGCCCGGGGGTCGCCGTCGGCGGAGAGCTCGACCTGCACCGGGGCATCGATAATCTGGGGCATGGGCTCGCCTTCCACGGGTAACTTCGAACAAATGTTCGACATTTGGAGTGTACGTCACTCCTCGGACAGGCGCCAGCGGCGGGGCCCCGCCACCGGTGCGGCGGCGGGCAGGGGTAGCCCACAGAACCGTGCGGGGGCACTCTGGTGTTCCATGTCGACGAATCCGGAATTCACGCAGATCAATCCGCTCTTCGCCCGGCCCGGTGAAGACTCCCGCGCCCCCCGCCACACGCTGGCGGCCGGTCCGATGGGGCCCGAAACGGCCTACCAGATCATTCACGATGAAATCATGCTCGACGGGAATTCCCGGCTCAACCTGGCGACCTTCGTGGGCACCTGGATGGACGACTATGCCCGCAGGCTCTACGCCGAGTCGTTCGACAAGAACATGATCGACAAGGACGAGTACCCGCAGACCGCGGCCATCGAGGACTACTGCTGGCACATCATCGCCGACCTCTGGCACGCGCCGGAACCGCGGACGACCATCGGCACGTCGACCATCGGGTCGTCCGAAGCCTGCATGCTCGGCGGGTTGGCCTTCAAGCGTCGCTGGCAGCAGGCCCGTCGCGCGGCCGGGCTGCCCACCGACAAACCCAATCTGGTGATGAGCAGCGCCGTGCAGGTCTGCTGGGAGAAGTTCTGCAATTACTGGGAGGTCGAAGCGCGTCTGGTGCCGGTGACCGATGAGCATCCGTGCCTGGACGGGCACGACCTGGCCGACTACGTCGACGAGAACACCATCGGCGTCGTGGCGATCATGGGCGTCACCTACACGGGAATCTACGAGCCGGTACAGGAGATTGCGGCCGCGCTGGACGCGATCCAGGCCGCGACCGGGTTGGACATACCGATCCACGTCGATGCCGCGTCGGGCGGCATGGTCGCGCCGTTCCTGCAGCCCGAGGTGATCTGGGACTTCAGGTTGAAGCGGGTGCACTCGATCAGCACCTCGGCGCACAAGTACGGCCTGGTCTACCCCGGGCTGGGCTGGGTGGTCTGGCGCAGCCGCGACCTGATGCCGGAGGAGCTGATCTTCAACGTGAGCTATCTCGGCGGAGACATGCCGACCCTGGCCCTGAACTTCTCCAGGCCGGGCGCCCAGGTGCTGCTGCAGTACTTCCTGTTTCTGCGGCTCGGCTTCGAGGGCTACCGGCTCGTGCAACAGACCTCACAGAACGTTGCGCTGTACCTGTCCAACGGCATCGCGGAGCACGGCGCCTTCACCCTCGTCAGCGACGGATCCGACATCCCGGTGTTTGCCTGGAGCCTCAAGGCCGGGCACACCGACAAATGGAATCTGTACCACCTGTCCGATCGCCTCCGCGCCAGGGGCTGGCTGGTACCGGCGTATCCGATGCCGGACAACCTGTCCGACCGCACCGTGCAGCGGATCGTGGTGCGAAACGGATTGAGCCTGGACCTCGCCTCGCGGCTGTTGACCGCGATCGATGAGGAGACCGCCTACCTCGACAGGCTGGAGAGTCCGATGCCGGTGGAGAAGCACCATCCGGGCTTCACCCACTGATCTGAGTGCCCGGTTGGAATGACCGGCAATTCTCCCAATTCCGAGCCGGCCGAGCGTAGCATTTGCTTGGGGCGTATTGATCCAAGCGCCCACGTTAGAAGGTACTCATGGCACTCAAAGTGGAGTCTCAAGAAGCAGTGGGGGTTCGGCGGGCGCAGTCCCTGAAACCAGCACCGCTGGAAGCGGAGGCTCTCAGAACGGAGGCTCCCAGAACGGAGTCTCCGCAAACGGAGTCCCGGAAAACCCGGCCACGCGCACCGGGATCTCACGACATGAGGCCCCAGACGACTGCGTCCCCGGAGGCGGAGGTCATCAAGGCCCCGAGCCCGGTTGCGCTGGTGACCGGAGCCGGCTCGCCGATGGGGCGTGCGGTCGTCCTCAAGCTCCTGGAGAACGGCTATGCGGTCGCCGGGATCGACGACAAACCGACCGACCTGGTCGGCGAAAAGCACCTGGTGCTGGTGGGCGACATGAGCACCGAGCAGGACTCCCGGTTGGCGGTCTCGCAGACCATCGACACCTTCGGCAGGCTTGACGCCGCCGTGCTCCTGGCGGATCTCGGCGGATCCAGCACCGTGCACATGCCCGGAACCGTGGCCGAGGGGGAGCACCTCCTCGCCCGCAACCTGAGCAGCATCGCCCTGGGCATCCAGGCCGCGGTCGAGGGGCTGTCGATCGACGGGCACCGGAGCATCGTGGCGACGGCATCCGTAGCGGGGCTGCTCGCCGATCCGGGAAACTGGGCCTATCACGCGTCGAAGATCGCCATGATCGACCTCGTGCGTTCCTCCGCGCTGACCTACGCGGCGAGGGGAATCAGGGTGAACAATGTGGCATCCGGTCTGGTGCGGGCGGACGACCCGAATGAGAACCCGGCCGCCCAGACCTTCGGTCGGGACTTCTCCCGTCGGATCCCGCTCTTCAGGCTGGCCCAACCGTCGGAGATCGCGGCCGTGATAGCCTTCCTGATCTCTCCGGCTGCGTCGTATGTGACGGGCACCACGCTCGCCGTCGACGGCGGGTTGACGGCATCCGCCGGGCTTGTGTTCTGATCCTGGGTTCCCGTCGACCAACCTGCGAATGCCCTGACCAAATACCCGCGACCCCCGGAGTGAAAGATCCGCATGGCAGACTGACGCTCCGGGGCAAACCCTTTCGGGATCGGCTCCGAAGTACCAGCGCGGAGCCCGCTCCGCCAGAGCACAGGCGGACGCATCCGCCGCGAGGGAGACACCGTGGGGACTCACACGACGCTGGACGAGTTGCGCCAGGCCGACAGCATTCTGGCCGGCATCCGATGCGCAGACGACCTGACCATCGCCGCCAGCCGGGACGGCGGCAACCGAGCCGTTCGCCTGCTCACCCAGGCCGCGCTCGACCCAGCCGACCAGCTCACCGCCATTGCGGCCGTTCACTCGCTAGCCCAGGTGTTCGACGAGTCCGCCGACGAGGTGCTGGTGTCGCTGCTCGAGCACGACTCGGCCTTCCTGCGCGAGCACGCCGCCTGGGCGTTCGGCACCAGGCTCCCGCGTTTCGACGCCATCGCCGGACTGCTGCGCATGGTCGTCGCCGGCGGATTCTCGGGCATGATCGCGCAGCGCACCCTCGAGCAGTGGGCGGCATCGGCCCCCGAACACGTGGCGCTGGCCACCGAAGGCGTCATGCTCGGCGTCGCCGACCCGGCCGCCCGCGCCCGCCTCGTCGAAACCCTCGGCCTGATCTCCGGGCGCATCCCGGAGCGGATGCTGCGACGCATCGCCGGGGACGCCGGCGAAGGCCTCGACCCCCGGGCGGCGGCCGTGGCCGCCCTCGGTGACCGACCGGCCACCGAGGCCGCCATCACCCTGGTGAGTGATCTCGCCCGCGGGGATGACGACCTGGCCGACGTGGCCAGGCTCGCCCTGCTCGATCTGACGGTGCCCGCCTACCCGCGTGCGCCGTGGAGCCGAGGCCAGACCGTGGCCCAGCTGTTCCTGCACGCCGACATCGATCGCGAGCTCAGCCAGGTGGGGTCCGGGGACAACGGCGGCATCGCCACCCTGTTGGTGCGGCTGGGCGACGCCCTGGTGGCCGGTGACGACGGCTCAATGGATGCTCTCGCGCCGGCCGTCGACCGGGTCCTCACGCTGTCACGCGGCGGACCCGACGCCGCCCTGGCCTGCCTGCCTGAGGTCAGCTCCACCCTCTCCGGACACGCCTTCGCAACGGTGCCGTTCCTGGGTGCCCCGATCTCCTCCGCCGACTCCTGGCCCCGCCGGGTGGCCGTGCAGCGCGGCATCCGCCGGATTCTGCGCGCCGCGGGCACCGTCGACGTCATGCACCTGCGGATGGCCGATGTCGGTACCCTCGCGGCATCGTCGGTCGCCCGCGAGCTCGAGATTCCCATCGTTTTCACCGTTGCTCCCGACCCGCACAGCGTCATCAACGCCATGGACGCCTCCGGAGCCCTCACCCGGGCCAACTTCGGCGCCGTCGACGAGGTCGAACACTTCTGGTTTCGGGCCCGGCTCGTTCAGCGGATCGCGGCAGACGCCGCGCACACCGTGCTCTTTCCCCGCCCCGAGCTGGAGAGGGACATGCGCGACCTCGTCGGTATCGACATCACCGCGCACCCCGAGCGCCACTCGGTCGTCGCGGAGGGCATCGACCTGACGGTGATCGAACGCTCCGTGGAGGCCGCCCTGCAGGCCGACCCCGCCGACTTCACCGACCTCGACGCCCTGCTTGAGACCCTGCCGGCATCCCGGCGGAACCTGCCGCTCGCGGTGACGGTGGGCCGGCTGCACAGGGTGAAGGGCATGGCAACGCTCGTGCACGCCTGGGCCGACGACGCCGCCCTGCGGGAGCGTTGCAATCTGCTGATCGTCGGGGGAGACCTCCTCACCCCGTCGGTCGACGAACGCGGCCAGCTCGATCTGATCGGCACCGCGGTCCCGCTGGATTCCGCCGCCGAACACGGCCTGCTACTGGCCGGACACCGCGCCAACGATGCGGTTGCCCGGTGGCTGGCCGCCGCCCGGCACGGCCGTCCGGGCCTGGCCGCAGCACGCGGCGTGTACGTCTGCGCGAGCATGAAGGAAGAATTCGGCATCGCCCTGCTCGAGGCCATGGCGACCGGGCTCACCGTGGTGGCCCCCGACGCCGGCGGCCCGGCGACCTACGTCGAAGACGGCACCACAGGCTTCCTGGTGAACACGGCGGATGCCCGCAGCCTCGGCGGCGGGATCATTGCGGCCCTCGACCTGGCCTCCGGCCCGTTCGGCGACGAGTTCGCCCAACGCGCCGCCGACATGGTCACCTCCACCTTCGCCATCCAGGCCATGGCCGGCACCCTCGGTGGCGTCTACGCCTCCGTCGCCGAGGCCCAGGAAGCGCTCAACTGGGCGTTGAGCACCTCATGACCCTCCTGATCATCAGCCCGGACTACGCCTCCCACCTGTTCCCGCTCGCGACCCTCGGCACCGCCTGGCAGGCCGCCGGCGAGCGGGTCGTCGTCGCCAGCGGACCGGCCACGGCCGGTATCGTCGCCGACTTCGGCTTCGAACGGGTGAACCTGCAGCTCGGCCGCGGGTCCAACCCCGGCACCATTCGCGCCGAGGACCAACCCACCGGCGAAGACGACGCCCTGCGCGGCTTCTTCGACGCCACCAGGGTCGGTCTCGTCGAGACGCTGAGGTTTCAGGCCGACGCGCGCAGCACCGACCTGCTCTGGAACCCCGTGGTCGTGGCCCGCGAGGTGCAGCGCATCGTCGCCGAGATCCGGCCCGACCAGGTGATCGTCGACCACCTCGCCTTCAGCGCACGCCTGGCCCTGATCAGCGCCGGGGTGCGGCACGCCGACGTGGTGCTGGGGCATCCGACTGCCCTGCCCGTCGGTGACGAGGTCTACGGCTACCCGGGCGCCTGGCCCGCCGCCTTCACGCCCGACCCGCTCGAGCTGGTGCAGCTGCGGCTGCTCTGCGAGCGGGTGCGGGATGACTTCACCCTGCAATGGAACGACGCGTTGCTGCAGCTGGACCCGACCGCGCCGCCCAGCGGCGACGCGTTCACCGAGACCGGCGACGTATTGTTGCTCAACTACCCGGCCGAGCTGCACCCGGCGGCGCGCACCGCGCTGCTGCCCGAGCACGCCTTTCTCGGCTCGGCGGTGCGCACCGAGGCCCACGACCCCCAGGTGGCCCACTGGCTGGCCGCCGCCGACGAGCGCCCCATCGTCTACGTGAGCTTCGGCAGTTTCCTGTCGGTGCGCGGCGACGTGCTCGCCCGGGTGGCCGAGGCGCTGCGGGGCCTCGACGTGCGGGTGGCGATCGCAGCCGGGTCCACCGACGCCGCCGAGCTCGGGCCCATCCCGGAGTCCTGGCTGGTGCGGTCGTTCCTGCCGCAGGTGACGGTGCTGGGCCACGCGGCCCTGGCCGTCACCCACGGCGGTAACAACTCGGTCACCGAGGCCATGACGGCCGGGGTTCCGCTGCTGGTGCTGCCGTTCTCGACGGACCAGTTCGCCGGTGCCGCGGCACTCGACGAGGTCGGCTTCGGGATCTCCCTGGACCCCAACACCGCGGGTGCGGATGAGCTGCGGCAGGCCGCCGCGACGCTGCTCGGGCTGAGCGACGAGCCGCGGCACCGGCTGCGGGCGCTGAGCGCGTCACTCGCCGACGGCGCGGGACCGCAGCGGGCCTACGCGGCGCTGCAGGAGGAGCCCAGCGACGCCCGACCGGCGGCCTGACCGGCTTTTTTACGCGGCGGTGCTTTACGCGTCGATCGCGTAAACGAGTGACTCCTGCACCATGCCTAGCCAGTTGTAGATGTCGTTGACCACGTGAGACTGCTCGTCGTCGAGCTGTGGAGTGCCGTGCGGGTCGATCTGCAGGCGGTCCGCCAAGACGAGGCGGAGGTCCGTGAGAGTGCGGAGCCACGACTGCACCTGCGGCTCGGTGAGCACGATCGGCACCGGCAGCGGGTCGTGCGCCGGAGCATCCGTGGAGTAGTCCGCTGAGGCATCCGCCCGCTCATCGTCGCCGAGCGCGGCGAGCACCGTGGTGGCGTTGGAGAGCTTGCCCTCGAGCAGTCCGTCGGCCGTGAAGCGCCGGAACTCGTCAGCGGCCTCCGGATCGTTCGGATAGGCGTCGGGCAGCAGCCGCCGGATCGCGGGTTGGGCGAGCATGGCGGCGTCGTCGGCGTCGACGGAGCCGAGCATCTGCAGCAGCTGGGACGTGACGTTGCGCAGCAGATCGACCTCGATGGGTTCGAACATCGCCGAGACCGTGCCGGAGTCTTCACGGCGGAATTCCATCACGCTTCGGCCGTCATTCTTCGGCCCGGTCCAGGGTGGCCCAAAGCCCGTAGCCGTGCATCGCCTCGACGTGCCGTTCCATCGACTCCCGGTCGCCCGTCGCCACGATCGCGCGGCCGTTGTTGTGCACCTGCAACATGAGGCGCTCGGCCTCCGCCGGGGTCACCCCGAAGTAGCTGCGGAACACGTAGGCGACATAGGACATCAGGTTCACCGGGTCGTCCCACACCACGGTCACCCAGGGGCGGTCGAGGGAGACCGACTCTCGGACTCGGGTGGATTTCTCGATCTGGGGCACCGGTTAAGCCTCACACGCCCGGGCCGATCCTGCCACCACCGGCTGGGAAGCGGCGCATGGCAAGATGGGGAGCTCGTGAGACACCAGCACCCTGAGAGACCAGCATGAGCCGCCGCAAGCCCTATCGATACCGTTCCTCCAGCCGGAAGGGCCCCCGCTCACTTCTCCTGTTGGTGGTGGTTGTCGCCATCGTGTGGGGCATCGGATACTTCTCCGCCGGCCAGGGCGATGTCCCGCCGACCGCCCAGCTCCCCGCCTCGCCGAGCGCCGTCCCGGCCGTCCCGGTCCCGGCATCCGGGCTCAGCAGCGCAGAGGCGCTCGCGCTGGTCGCCGCACTGCCGGATGCCGTCTACACCGACAACGGCAGCTACGCCGGAAACCGCGAGGAGCTGTTCGGCGACGCCTGGGCCTTCGACTTCGACCAGAACGGCTGCGATACCCGCAACGACATCCTCACCAGAGACCTCACCGGCACCGAGATCGATGCGGCAACCTGTCGGGTGTACACGGGCATCCTCGCCGACCCGTACACGGGCGAGACCATCGATTTTGTGCGCGGGCAGGACACCTCGGCCGACGTGCAGATCGACCACCTGCTGCCGCTGAAGGCCGTGTACGCCACCGGGGGAGAGGCCTGGCCGGCCGAGAAGCGTGAGGCGCTGGCCAACGATCCGGTCAACCTGCTGGCGGTGAAGGGCACCGAGAACTCGTCCAAGTCCGATTCGCTGCCGAGCGACTGGCTGCCGGGCTTCTACCCCGATGTCTCTGACCGGCACGACCTGGGCCAGCGTGTGGCCTGGGACGACCTGCCCGAGGACACCAGCCTGCAGTGCTGGTACGTCGACAAGCTGGTGCCGGTCTTCGTGGCCTACGACCTCGGGCTCACCCCGGAGGATCGCGCGGCGATGACGGCCGTGCTCGTCACCTGCGACGCCTGACCTGACCCGCAATTCGCTTGCCTCTGGTGCCCCGCCCGGGGCGGGGGCAGACTGCCGGTATGCCAGCGAGGTCGCCCCGGGGCTCAGCGCCCCCCACCACCGGCAACCCATGATTCCGGCCCTGCACCTGATCATGATCGTGGCGGCGGCGTCGAGCCTGTGCTGCGTGCTGGGCAACCGGCGGACCCGGTCGGTCACGGCCGTGGGCGGGACGGTGCTCATGGCCGCGGCCATGGCCGACCTGGCCCTCGGGGTGGTCGGCCTGGCGCCGCTGCTCTGGACGCTGATCCTGGCCGGCTGGGCTCTGGTGGCCGCCGGTGCCGCGCGGTGGCGGCAGGGCCGGGCAGCAGTTGTGCACGTCGACGCCCTGCATCTGCTGCACCAGCTCGGGCTGGTGGTGGTGGCCGGGCAGATCGCCCTGTGCTCCGCCATGGCGGGTGGAGCCGGTTCGTCGACGGGTGCGCGTGCCGGCCTGACGCATCCGCATGCGATGACGGTCTTCGTCGCCGTGGTGTGCGTCGCCGGGGCGCTGTTCGTGCTCGCCGCCGCCGTTATGGTCCTGGCCGGCCAGCGCAGCCGGCCGGAGCGCGGCAACCTGCTGAGCATGTCGGTCATGACGGCCGCGATGGCCCTGATGCCCTTCGGCTGACCGCGGGACTCGGTGCCAAGCGCACGTTGACCTGTTCGGAGCCCAGTCGTTCCGCGGCGGGACGGGCGTGGTGGGGGGACTAGGGCTGGGGCACCGGGGCGTGGTGCGGGCGGCCCGCGGCGTGGCCGATGGCGGTCACGGTGAGGGTGATGACGGCGGTGAGGGCGATGCCCCAGCCGATGTGCACCATGAGCAGCAGGGCGCCGACGCCGGCTCCGGCCAGGATCAGCACGATCGCGGCCAGCCGGCGGAACCAGGGCTGGTTCTTGGCGCCGCCGAAGCGGGAATCCGCCGCGAAGCCCGTGATGGTGGAGGTGACGACGACGGTGGTGACGTCTTTCACGGCGATGTGCCTGGCCACGGCGGCCTGCAGGCCCATCACGGCGGCCAGGAGTCCGGTGACGATCAGGTCGAACGGCGCAGGAGGCGTGCCGTCGACCGCGAACAGGACGATCGCCAGGGCAGCCATGACCAGGCCGACCGCGCCGAACAGCACCGTCGACTCCGTGGTCCAACCCGACTTCACCCTGCGCAGCACCCGGCCGCCGATCGCGGCACCGACCATGAAGGTGAACAGGGCGATCAGCGGGCCCACCACGGGCAGGTCGTCGGCGCCGGCGATGGCCATACCGAGGATGACGACGTTGCCGGTCATGTTGCCGGTGAACACCTTGTCGAGGCCGAGGTAACCCACCGCATCCGCCACACCAGTGGAGAACGTGAGGGCCAGCATCAGGCCGAGGTGCAGGTGGTCGGGCTTGCTGCGCAGACGGTGGATGACGGGGGTGGAGGGCACTGGCGGTCCTATCGGCTTGGAATTGTCACGGTAGTGGCTGGTCGTCCCGGTCGCAAAACTGGCGCTACTCTCGACCAACGGGGAAGCGCCGGCGGCGCAGAGCCGGCTCCCGACCCACAACGGAAAAGGCGCATCCATGCCATTCGACGTCATGCCATTCGACATCCTGCAGCCCGGCACCGGGCCCATCCGCGCCGCGCAGTATCTGCCCGCCACCCCGGCCACCGTGCTCTGGGGCCGGCTGCCCTGTGCCACGGATGCGCCGGCGCTCGTGATCGACGCCGGCACCGAGGTCACCATCGACACGATCAGCCACGAGGGCGTGCTCGAAGACCAGGGCCGCGACCCGGTGGCCTTCTTCGCCGGCCACGGTGTCGACCGGGCCGCGGTGCTCGACGACGCGGTGCTGCTGGCCGCCTCGAACCCGTCCCGGGACCCCGGCGTGGACGGCCCGCACCTGGTCACCGGGCCGATCCATGTGCGGGGCGCCCGGCCGGGCGACCTGCTCAAAATGACCGTGCTCGAGGCCACCCCCCGGGTGCCGTACGGCGTGATCTCCAACCGGCACGGCCGCGGCGCCCTGCCCGGGGAGTACCCGCTCGGCGAGGGCAATGTGAGCGTCTTCGCCGCCCTCGAAGACACCGAGACCGGCCGGGTCGGCACCCTGCCGCTGGTGCCTGGCGGGGCGCGGAGTGTGCACTTCCCGCTCCGGCCGTTCCTGGGCATCATGGGCGTCGCCGTCGCCGGTGAGAGTCGCCCGCACTCGGTTCCGCCCGGCGCGCACGGCGGCAACATCGACATCAACCTGCTCACCGTGGGCTCGGCCCTCTACCTGCCGGTGCAGGTGGACGGCGCGCTGGCCTACGTGGGCGACCCGCACTTCGCCCAGGGCGACGGCGAGGTGGCGCTCACGGCCATGGAAGCGTCGCTGCGGGTGACCATCCGCTTCGACGTGGTTAGCCGGGCCGACGCGATCGCGGCCTTCGGCGAACTGGCCGGCCCTCTCGCCGAGACGACCGAATTCCTGGTGCCGACCGGAATGGACGCCGACCTCGACGAGGCCGTGCGCAAATGTGTGCGCGCCGCCATCGACCTGCTCGCCGCGCGCTACGGCATGGACCGTACCCTCGCGTACGCGTACCTGAGCGCCGCGACCGACTTCAACATCTCGCAGGTGGTCGACCTCGTCGCCGGCGTGCACGCCCGCATCCGGGTGGCGGACTTCGATGCCTGAGCCGCTGATTGTCCCGACCCCCACCACCCTCACCGGCGAACTGCCCGACGGGCTGCTGGCCGCCTTCGCCGGCTACGAAGATGCCCTCGCTCACAACGACCTGACCGCGCTCGACGCCTTCTTCGCGCCCGGCGAGAACACCCTGCGCGGCGACGCCACCGGCCTGCTGGTGGGCCACGACGCGATCAGCGGCTTCCGCGGCGCCCGCACCGGCACCGTCGCCCGGGGCATCCGCGCCCTGCACGTGCGCGTGATCGACCCCGGGCACGCCCTGATTCTGTCGGTGAACGCCCCGGATGCCGGCGGCGCCGGGCTGGTGACCCAGCTCTGGTCACGGAGCGCCGCGGGCGCCTGGCAGGTGGAGGTGGCCCAGGTGGCCGCGCCACCGGCCGCGATCAATCCCACGGTGTGGCGCCTGGTAGGCACCCCGCTGGTGGCCGCCCCCGACGACGCCTCGGACGCCCTGGCCGGCGAGACCATCGCCGTGAAAGACCTCTACGACATTGCCGGCTTCACCGTGGGCGCCGGCAACCCGGTTTATCTGCGCGAAGCCGTTCCCGCCACCGACACCGCCCCGGCTGTCGCGGCGCTGCTCGGCGCCGGCGCGAGCGTGCGCGGCATCGCCCAAACCGACGAGTTCGCGTACAGCATCGCCGGCGACAACGAGCACTACGGCACCCCGCCCAACGTGCGGGTGCCCGGCGCCCTGCCCGGCGGCTCGTCGAGCGGACCGGCCGCTGCCGTGGCGCTGGGGCAGGCGGGCATCGGCCTGGCCACCGACACCGCGGGATCGATCCGGGTGCCCGCCTCGTACCAGGGACTCTGGGGGCTCCGCAGCACGCACGGCGCCGTCGACCGGTCCGGACTGCTGCCGCTGGCGCCCTCGTTCGACACCGTCGGCTGGCTCACCCGCACCGCCGGCGTGCTCCGGGCCGCGGCCGCGGCATCCCTCGACCCCTCGCGTCAGATCAGCGCTGCCCAGGTAGACGCCCCGGCCCGCTTCGCAGTGTCCAGGGCGCTGCTCTTCGCCGCGGACGACGACGTGCAGGACGTGTTCGTGGCCGGCCTCGACAGGCTCACCCGGGCCGGACTGTTGCCCGCACCCGACCTCGTCGACGTGGGCGACCTCGCCGAGGCGCTGCGCATCTTCCGCACCGTGCAGGCCATCGAGGCCTGGCGGGCCAACGGGGAGTGGGTGCGCACGCATCCGGGCGCCCTCGGCACCGCCGTCGCCAGCCGCTTCGAGGCCGCCTCCCGCATCGACCCGACCCACGAGGCCGAGGCGCGCACCGCCCTGGCCGCCGCCCGGGCGCGGTTGGACGCGGTGCTGGACGGACGCATCCTGCTGCTGCCCTCGGCGTCGTCGACCGCCCCGTCCCGGCACGCGAACCCCGCCGAGATCGATGCGACGCGCACGAATACCCTCACCCTGACCTGCCTGGCCGGGATCGGCGGCTATCCGGCGCTCTCGGTGCCTGGGTTCGAGGTTCCACTGTCCAAGACGCAGGGAGCGCCCGTGGGGCTCTGCCTGATGGGCCGGCGCCACACCGACCTCGCCCTGATCGACATCGGGGCGGAGCTTGCCGCCGGAATGCAGGAGTGAACCGCACGAAACACGACTGAAACACCTGTTGCGTAAACTGGGCATCTGAAACAGATGGTTCAGAATTGCCGAAGGGTGAAACACTCATTTCCAGTCTGCCGATCAATCCGCCGTCCCGCCTGCTGATGGGCCCCGGCCCGGTGAACGCCGACCCCCGGGTGCTGCGCGCCATGTCCGCCCAGCTTGTCGGCCAGTACGACCCGTCCATGACGGCGTACATGAACGAGACCATGGAGCTCTACCGCGGCGTCTTCAAGACCACGAACGAGCAGACCCTGCTCATCGACGGCACCTCCCGCGCCGGCATCGAGGCGGCGCTGGTCTCCCTGATCAGCCCCGGCGACCGGGTGCTCGTGCCCATCTTCGGCCGGTTCGGCCACCTGCTGCGCGAGATCGCCGAACGCGCCGGCGCCGAGGTGCACGTGCGGGAGATCGAGTGGGGCACCGTGTTCACCCCCGCCCAGATCGAGCAGGCCATCCGCGAGACCAAGCCGGCACTGCTGGCGATCGTGCACGGCGACACGTCCACCACCGTGGCCCAGCCGCTCGACGAACTCGGCGACATCTGTGCCAGGCACGGCGTGCTGTTCTACACCGACGTGACCGCGTCGCTGGCCGGCAACACCTTCGAGGCGGATGCCTGGGGCCTGGACGCCGTCACCGCCGGCCTGCAGAAATGCCTGGGCGGCCCCTCCGGCTCGGCGCCGGCCACCTTCTCGCCCCGTGCTGTCGAGGTGATCAATGCCCGCAAGAGCATCGAAGCGGGCATCCGCGAGGCCGGCGACGCCGTGAGCGCCCACCCGATCCGCTCCAACTACTTCGACCTGTCGATGATCTTCGACTACTGGGGCCCCAAACGGCTCAACCACCACACCGAGGCCACCACCATGCTCTACGGCGCCCGGGAGTGCGCCCGGTTGCTGGTGGACGAGGGCATGGAGCTGGCCGTGGAACGGCATCGGCTGCACGGCGCCGCCATGCTCGCCGGCGTGCAGGGCCTGGGCCTGGCCGTCTTCGGCGATCTGGACCACCGGATGAACAACGTCGTGGCCGTGCACATCCCCGACGGAGTGACCGGTGACGCAGTGCGCGGAGAGCTGCTGAACGACTTCGGCATCGAAATCGGCACCTCGTTCGGTCCGCTGCGCGGCTTGGTCTGGCGCATCGGCACCATGGGCTACAACGCTCGCAAGGACACCGTGCTCACCACCCTCGCCGCGCTCGAACAGGTGCTGCGCCGCTCCGGCGCGAGCGTGACCGGCGGGGGCGGCGTGGGCGCCGCCTACGAGGTCTACCAGGATGCCGCGGGCTCATGACGCCGCCGGCTGACGACACCATGCGGAACGACGGCGCACGCACCGCCGCTGTCGTGCTGGAACGCTGCGACGAGCTCGCCCGCCACTCCAGCCTGCCCGACGGCCTGATCGAACGGGTCTACCTCTCGCCCGAGCACGCGGCGGTGAACGCCCTCGCCGCCGGCTGGATGCAGGGCGCCGGCATGGACACCTGGCAGGACGCCGCCGGCAACCAGTGCGGCCGCCTCGAAGGCGCCACCCCCGGCCTGCCCGCGCTGCTGCTGGGCTCGCACCTGGACACCGTGCCCTCGGCCGGCCGGTACGACGGCATCCTCGGGGTGCTCACCGCCATCGCCGTGGTCGAGCGCATCACGACCAGCGGCCGCAGCCTGCCGTTCGCCCTGGAGGTCGTGGCCTTCGGCGACGAGGAGGGCACCAGGTTCGGCACCGCGCTGCTCGGCAGCCGCGCGCTGGCCGGCACCTGGCTGGATGCCTGGTGGGAGCTGACCGACGAGGCGGGCATCACCCTGCACGAAGCGTTCGTGGCCTTCGGCCTCGACCCGGCTGCCGTCACGGCCGCCGCCCGCACCTCCAACGACTTCGTCGGCTACCTCGAGACGCACATCGAACAGGGTCCGGTGCTCGAGGAGAACGACCTGCCCCTGGGCATCGTCTCCTCGATCGCCGGGGCGCGGCGCTTCCAGATCACCATCACCGGCAAGGCCGGTCACTCCGGCACCCCGTGGACCCACCGCCGCGATGCCCTCGCCGGGGCCAGCGAGGCCATCGTCGCCATCGAGCGGCTCGCCCGCGACGCCGACCTGATCGCCACGGTCGGGCACCTCGAAGTGTTCCCCGACGCCGTCAACGTGATCGCCGGCCGGGCCGAGTTCAGCCTCGACCTGCGCGGCCGGTTCGATGCGGACCGCGACAGCGTCTGGCAGCAGATCGAGACCCTGCTCGACGAGATCTGCGCCACGCGCGGCCTGCACGTCGCGGTGCACCAGACGCACGCGGCACCGGCGGCGCACTGCAGCGACCGGTTGCGCGGCGTGATCGCCGCGGGCATCCGTGCCGCCGACCTTCGTGCCGCCGACGGCGCCGACGACGCGCCGGCGCCGCTGGAGCTGCTCTCGATGGCCGGACACGACGCGATGGCCGTGGCGCACCTCACCGAGATCGGCATGCTCTTCGTGCGCTGCGCCGGGGGAGTGAGCCACCACCCCGACGAGTCGGTCACCGAGGCCGATGTGGCCCGGGCGCTGGATGCCTTCGAGGCCGCGGTGCTCGCCCTGGCCGATGGCCACCAGGCAGGCTCGCAGGACCCGGCATGACCCTGAACATCGGGCAGCGCATCGACGGCCGGTACGGCGAGCTCTCCCCGCAGGAGCAGCGTGCCGCCGACTTCATCCTCGACCACCTGAGCGACCTCGCCGTCTACAACGCGTCGGAGCTGGCCCGGCTCAGCGGCGTGTCGAAGGCCACGGTGTCCAGGTTGTTCCGCCGGCTCGGCTTCCAGGACTCGGCCGAGGTGCGCGAGCACGCCAGGGCCCTGCGCAGCCTGGGCGCACCGCTCGGCGGCCCCGGCGCATCCGCCGGCACGCCCTCACGGCTGGCCGCGCACGCCGAAGCCGAACAGGACAACCTGCGCCGGCTGCTGGTCACCCTCTCCGACGGGCGGCTGGATGCCGCGGCCCGGCTGGTGCGATCGGCCCAGAACGTCGTGATCGTGGGGCTGCGCAACAGTTACCCGCTGGCGCTGCACCTGCGCCAGCAGCTTGTTCAGGCACGCGACCAGGTGCGCCTGGCACCGCTGCCGGGCCAGTCGCTCGGCGAAGAGCTGGCCGGCCTCGGCCCGCGCGACGTGGTGGTGCTGATGGGCTTCCGCCGGCGGGTCTCCGGCTTCGGGGACATCGTCGCGGCCATCCGGAGCCGCGAGGTGCCGCTGGTGCTGATCGCCGATTCCTCGGCCCGCAAGTACTCCGACCAGGCCACCCACTGGCTCGAATGCCCGGTGGACTCGGTGTCGGCATTCGACAGCTACGCCGCGGCCATGAGCCTGGTCAACCTGCTCGCCACCGGAGCGATGGGCGCGCAGGTGCGCGAGAGCCGCACCCGGATCGCGGCGATCACCAGCGTGTACGAGGACCTCGACGAGCTCGAAGCGCCGTGGTGAGCGCCCCCGGTTCCGCAGTGGGTGTGGACTATTCCGTGCTCGGCTCGTCGACGTCCAGGCCCGAGCCCAGATCGTCGCAGGCCACCGCGGTCACGTCGTGCGCCACCAGGTACGGTCGTGCACCGGTGTCGCCGGCCAGGCTCGCTCGCAGCGGCGCCCAGTGCTCGCGGCCGATGACCACCGGATGTCCGGGCCGGCCGCCGAAGTGCGCCTGCCGAAGGGTGTGCGGGGCCGCTCCGTCGACCAGCCGCCGCACGATGGCGGCATCGAGGTCGGGCACATCCACCGGAACCAGGGCCACGGCGGTGACGGTGGTGTACTCGCGCCCCTGCAGCCCCGCGAGGCCGGCGTCGAGGGACGCCGACAGTCCCTCCGCCCAATTCTCGGCGTGCACCACCCGCAGCCGGTCCGGCCTGTCGAACCCGGCCGCGGCCGCGCGCAGCAGGCTCTCGGCCTGGGCGCCGCCCGCGCCGAGCACCACCAGCACGGGATCGCAACCGCCGGCCTCCAGGGCCAGGCCGGCGTGCACCAGCCAGGGCTCGCCGGATCCGTCCACGACCAACGCCTTCGGCGTGCCGTACCGGTTGCCCGCGCCGGCGGCCAGGACCAGGCCGGCCACCCGGGGAGCATCAGCGGAGTGCATGCCTGTCATCGTACGGGCCGCGGTCCGGGCTGTTACGTCTATCCGGAGGACCCCATGACCACGATTCCCGTCGGCGACGACCTGCGCACCGCACTCCTGGCCTGCCTGGCCGTTCCGCGCTGGGCCGACGAGGTGGCCGCCAGGGCGCCCTTCGCCTCGGTCGCCGACCTCACCGAGGCGGCCAGGGCCGCCGCGACGCCGCTGCCCCGGAGCGAGATCGACCAAGCCATGGCCGAGCATCCGCGCATCGGCGAGAAACCGCGCGGCACCTCGCAGGCCGCGGGCTTCTCCCGCGCCGAACAGGCCGCGGTGGATGCCGACGACGCCGACCTCGCGGCGGCCATCGCCGACGGCAACCGGGTCTACGAGGAGCGCTTCGACAGGGTGTTCCTCATCCGCGCCGCGGGCCGCAGCCGCCGGGAGATCCTCACCGAGCTGCAGCGCCGGCTCACCCTCGACGAGACCACCGAGGCCGCCATCGTCGGCTCGGAGCTGCGCGACATCGCCCTGCTCCGGTTAGGGGTTCTCGCCCGGCAGTGGCAGGATGACTCGGTGCAGGAAACCGAAGCCACCGACTCACCAGCCCCGCGGGACACCCGGGGATGAGCGCGCGCAGCCACATCACCACGCACGTGCTCGACGCCGTGTCCGGCAGCCCCGCGGCCTCCGTGGGCGTGGTCCTGGAGCAGCAGCTCGACGGCGGTTGGCGCGAACTCGCCACGGCGCAGACGGATGCCGACGGCCGGGTCGCCGACCTCGGCCCCGAGGCCGTATCCGCGGGCCGCTACCGCATCACCTTCGAGACCGGCAGCTACTTCTCGGCCCGCGGCCAGAGCACGTTCTACCCCTACGTCACCATCATCTTCGAGCTGGACGACGAGTCAGCGCACTATCACGTGCCGCTGCTGCTCAGCCCGTTCGCCTACTCCACGTATCGGGGCAGCTGAGCCGTCCGGCTGCGACCCTCGAGCTTCTTCATCAGCACGGAGGCCGGCAGAAGCGCGAGGCCAAGCGGAATCACGACGTTTCGCAGCGGACTGACGACGATGTTGAGAGCGTCCAGGGCGATGCTCGGGCGCCCCTGCGCGACGAGCGTGCCCATCCAGCTTTCCAACGAGGCGCCCACCAGGAGGCCGAGCAGGGTGAGGACGATGCCCGTCCAGAACACCCCGGCGGCAGTGACGCGGTCGGCGGGCCGCGCGGCACTTTCCGGGCCGCGCTCGATGAGTCGTGCGACGAAGAATGTCGCGATCAGCATCGCGCCGAGGGGGACGAGCAAGGTCAGGGCGAGGTAGACGGAGTCGAACAGCCAGCTGTCGGCCAGGTCTTGGAGCGAGTCCTGATCCACGAGCCGGAAGGTGATGTCGCGGACGAGTTGGAGGAGGACGCTGGCGGCCACCAGGCCGATACCGATCCAGAGGATGGCGCGGGCGGAGAGATTCGCGGGCATGGTGTCCTATCTGTGAGTGCAACAGCAGGTCAGCGGCAATATCACTGGTTGTGCTGCCCAACCTAGCGGTGTCCGGCAGCACAGGTGCAGGATTTCTCATCAACTTTGGTTGACCGAGCGAGTGATATCAACTAAAGTTGATGCATGTTCGAGACCAGCGAGATTCCCACCCCGGACCACCCGGACGAAGCCTTCGCGGCCGTTGTCGCCTTGCGCCGGCTGTCGGCTCGGCTGGAGCGTTCGGCGGTGGACCATGCCCTCGAGCAGGGCTGGACCTGGAACCAGATCGGCCAGGCGCTCGGCATGACGGCGCAGGCGGCGCACAAGCGGCTCTCGCCGCAGCGTCGCGCGCCCCTGGACTAGTACGGCAACGACGACGCGCACCACCGACAACGCGCACCACCGACAACGAAGGGCTTCTGACATGGGAATTCGACAGGCGATCGCAGACATCCGGATCATGAACGCGCTGTTCACGGCGGCCGAACAGGAGGCCGCGGCACTGGGCGACGAGGTGCCGGGGGCCGAGCATCTGCTGTTGGCGGTGCTGGCGTTGCCCGATGACTCCGCACGACGCGCGTTCGCCACCTTCGATGTGACGGCGGCGGATGTGCGGACCGCCATCACCCAGACGCACACGCTGGCCCTCCGGTCGGTGGGAATCGAGGCAGAGGCCGAGCCAACCCAGCCGTCGCCACCAACAGGGCCGGCGCCCACCCGCACGGGCCCGTACCGGAGTACCGGCAGCCTGCAGGAGGTCTTCCAGCGAGCCGTCGCCCTGTCGAAGGAGGGCGCGGGCCGAGGCCACGAACTCCGCTCGGCCCACGTCGTGTGGGCGGCCGCCGAGGCCGAGCACGGCACCGTGAGCCGGGCCCTGCGCCAGTTGGGGGTCGACGGGAGTGACCTGCAGCGGGCCGCCCGGCAGGCCATCGCCGCCGGTTAGGTGCCGCCGCCGGTTAGGTTTCGAGCGCCGCCACCAGGGTGGCATCCTGCGGGTCGATGGCCCGCACACTGTTGACGCGGCGGTCCACCAGACGGGTGCGCATGGTGGCGGCCACCGAGGTGGACGTTCGATCCAACAGGTCGATCATGGCCGCGCGGTTCTTCGCCGATTCGGTGGGGTTCGCCTCGGTGATCGACTGCGGGTTCAGCCAGGTCGGCCAGGTGTCGGGTTCGAGGAAGGCCGGCATCCGGTCATGCACCTCGCCGGACGCATCCCTGGCCTCCCGGGTGATCACGGCGAAGACGCGGGACCATTCGCCGTCGGCATCCTTGGCTGCCCAGCTGACCCCGGCCGCCGCGAGCAGGCCGTCACCGTGGATGAAGTGCGGCTGCTTGGCGCCCTTCTCGCCGGTCCACTCGTAGTAGCCGAGCATGGGAACGATGCAGCGGGCGTTGGAGAACGCGCCGACCCAGAAGCGTTGGTCGAGTTTTTCCAGCCTGGCGTTGATGATCGGCCCGCGGCGCGGCGCCCCGGCCGGTTGCGGCCAGTCCCAGGTGGCCAGCGTCACCTCCCGGGTGGGGGAGTCGGCGCCCTCCGGCTGCCACTCGCGCACGATGGGGGCCGGGTCGGTCGGCGCGATGCTGTAGCTGGGCCGCCAGTCCCCGGCACGGCCGCCGGCCGCGACGAAGTCCCGGATCAGGTCGTCGACGTCTTCGTTCATTGCAAATCTGCCGCACATGAAGGTGAGATTACTCCCGTGCGGGCGACCGAGCCACGCGGATGCCGTGATCGCGAAACCCCGCCGGACGGTGACGACAGATTCAGCTGCCGGTTCAGTCCTCAGCCGTGACCCGTGACGAAAACCGCACGAGGTAGCCATCCGGGTCCTGCACCAGGAACTGGGCGACGCCGGCCCGGGTCTCGCCGGTGTCGTACCACTTGGTTTCGGCGGCCATGAAGAGCGGCCACTCGGCCGCGGCGAGGTTCTCGAGCAGCGGTGCGATGTCCGGCACCATGATCTGGAAGTTGATGCCGCGGCCCAGCGGGCGCTCCAGGGCGCCGGGGATCCAGTTGCGTCCGACGCCGACCTGCTCGAGCATCAGGTGCGCGGTGCCGGCGTGCAGGTAGGCGAAGCCGTCGTCTGGCCGGTCGTAGAGCACCTCGAAGCCGCAGAGCCCGACCCAGAAGCCCAGGCTGGCAGGGAGATCCTCGATCAGGAGCTCGGGCACGAGATCCGGGAAGAACACCGGCTCCGGCCGCGAGGGTGTGTCGGCGTCCGGTGCTGTCATGGGTCCAGTATGGCGGCGAGCCGACCGGTATCCGCGCCCGTAGGGTGTCCGCTCCGCCACAATCGACTCATGACCGAAGAAACCGGCCCATCGATCAGCGTGCAGAGCGCCGAACCGCACGATCTGGCCGCAGTCGCCGAGCTGCGCTGGCAGTGGGTGCTCGAGAACGAGGGAACACCCGTTCTGAGCCACGACGACTTCCTGGCGCACTTCGCCGAGTGGGCGGCGGAGAACGGCGCGTCGCACCACTGCACCATCGCGCGGCGCGGGGAGACGGTCATCGGCATGGCCTGGCTGGCCACGGTTCCTCGGGTGCCGAGTTCGCGCGCGCCGGTGCGTGCCTCCGGTGACGTGCAGAGCGTGTACGTCGTCCCCGCCGAACGGAACTCCGGCACCGGCGGACGGATCCTCGCGGCCGTCCTGGCGCGCGCCTTCGAGGCGGGCCTCGAGCGGGTCACCGTGCAGTCGACTCCCGGTGCCGTCACCGCGTACGAGCGGGCCGGGTTCGCCGCATCCGCACGGCTGCTCCAGGCCACCTGGACACCCTGACCCGGGCAACTGTTGGCCGCGCCGAACGGTTCCCCTCGGCACCTGTGCTGGCTACGGTGTGCTCATGAGCGCACCGACGAAGTGGGCACCGCCGCCAGCCGTTCCCGCCGACGGCTGGAACAACAATCAGATCGCGATCCAGGCCCGCACCGTTTTCCTGTGGGCACTCGGGGTAGTGGTCGGCTCCTGGGTATTCGCCGTCGGGCTGTCCTCGACGCAGAGTCTGGGAGTGTTCGTGTCCTGGCTGGGGTTTCTGGTGGCGATGGCGCTGGCCATCTGGGCGATCGCCCTGGGCGCCATCGGCGCCGGCCGGGCGGTGAGGCTCGGCGGGTATCGCCGCGGTCCCGCGCTGACGGGCCTACTCGGCGGGATCGGCGTGCTGCTGCTGGCCCCGATCGTGGTGCTGCTCGGTTCGCTGATGCTCCTGGGCTGAGAGGCACGTGCCTCCGGATGCTCCCTAGGGCGCCGTCACCCGGCGACCGCGCACGTAGACGCCCGTGATGGCCGGCTGGCGCAGGGCCATCAGCAGGGCGAAGAGGGTCTGGTCGGTGGCCATCGCCTCGTCGTCGGCGCGGATGCCGTTGGCCAGCACCGCCGCGAGCGGCTCCCACCTGTCGGGCTCGATGAGCAGAAAGTCGGCATCCTTGCCCACGTCGAGGTTGCCGTAGCGCTCCTCCATGTCCAGCGCACGCGCGCCGGCCAGGGTAGCGGTGAAGAGCAGCTCGGCGGGGCTGATCGACAGGCCGGCGTCGCCCGGTTCGGACAGGTGCACCTTGAAGCAGTCGTTGAGCACCCGGCTCATCAGCCACTCGTCGCCGGCGCCGATGTCGGAACCCAGCGCCACGTTCACGCCGAAGCCGGTGGTGCGGGTCCACGGCATGGTGCCGGAGCCGAGGAACTGCTGCGAGGTGGGGCAGTGCGCGATCGACGAACCGGTCTCGGCCAGGCGGACCAGCTCGACGTCCTCGCAGTGCACCGCGTGCGCGAGGATGCTGCGCCGGCCGAGCAGGCTCGACCCGCCCACCGCTGAGCCGGGCAGGAACTTGCCGTCGTAGGTGTCCAGGTAGTTCTCGACCTGGTAGATCGACTTCACCACGTCGATCTCGCCGGTCTCGGGGCGGTTGTTCTCGTTGAGGTGGCTGTGGAAATAGACGCCCCGATCGCGCACGCCGTCGTAGAGCTCACCGAGCGCCGCGAGGGTGTGCGGTGTCACCGACAGGCTGAACCTGGGCACCACGGCCACCTGGAGCAGCGCCGTGCGGGGGTCTCCGGTGTCGCGGGCGTGCCAGCGGGAGATCTCGTCGCCGACCAGGTCAAGCGCCATGGCCTCCGAAGTGATCAGGGCGCCGGCCGAGTCGGGGCCGACGGTCTGGATGCCGCGCCCGCTGACCAGCCGCAGCCCGGCCCGCTCCGATTCGGCGAACAGCGCGTCCTGGGCGTGCGGGAATGCCGAGCCGAACACCAGGGCGCTCGTGGTGCCGGCCGCGGTGCGCCGCCGGGTGAAGTCGCGGGCAATGGCGGCGGCGAACTCGTCGTTCTGCAGCCGGGTCTCGGCGGGGAAGACGCAGTTGTCCAGCCACTCGAGCAGCTGGCCGCCGCCGTAGGCATCCGTGGAATAGGTCTGCGGAAAGTGCACGTGGGTGTCGACGAAGCCGGGCAGGATGAAGCCGCCGTGGGTATCGGTGACCGGCAGGGCCGCGAAGTCCGCGGGCAGGTCGGCGGCACGGCCGACCCAGGCGATGGTTCCGTCAACGGCGGTGACCAGCGCGCCCTGCGGCAGCGACACCAGGTGCGCCGGCGCCTCGGCGAGGGTGGGAGAGCCGGCCACGTGGAAGACGTGGCCGAGGTAGACCTGCCCCAACGACCCGGCGGCCAGGTTCGACACGCTCAGACCAGCCCGGTGTAGGAGTCCCACGCGGGGCCGGCATCCGTGGCGTCGTCGTGCATGACGGTGGCCTGGATGAGCCCGTATGGCCGGTCGGCCGCGTGGTAGACCTCGTTGTTGTTCTCCACGCCGAACGGCGACAGGTCGTAGAGGAAGTGGTGCTTGTTGGGCGCGGAGAGGCGGATCTCGGCGATGTTCGGGTACGCCTGGAGCACGGCCTCGCCCATCTTGTACAGGGTCTGCTGCAGCGCGAGGGAGTGCACCACGGCGAACTGCGTCTTCAGCAGCGCGGAGATTCCGGCGTAGGTGGCCTCCCAGTCCACCTCGGTGTGGTCGGTGAACCGCCAGCCGGCTGTGAGGGAGGTGGCCATCACCCTGTCGGTGGTGGGCTGAAGCAGTGTGTACGGGTCCTGCATGAACCCGGAGAACTCCGAGCCGGTGGACTTGAGCAGGGTCAGGTCTTTCAGGCCGCCGACCACCCAGATCCGCTGCTGGTCATCGGTGCCCTCGACCGAGATCGCCGCGGTGCGCACCTCCTGGCCGCGTCGAACCCAGGTGTGGTCGTGCTCGGTGCCGTCCACGACGACGCGCTCCCAGGCGAACTCCTCGATCTCCACCCTGGAGCCCGCCACGGAGGCGATGTGGTCGACGAAGTGGCAGGCCAGGTCGAGGCCGTAGCTCTCGATCGAGAGCAGGCCCTTCTCCTTGGCGAAGGAGTACGCGGTCTGCTTCTGGGTGTCGGTGGGCAGCACCTGCAGCTGGTCGCCGGCGAGGTGCGCGTCGGCGAAGTCGCCGTGCAGGGCTGTGGAGACACTGATGTCGTGGATCTCGTGGCGGGGCGTGTCGCGGTAGATGCGCACGACACGGTTCTCCGCCTTGCCATAGCGGTTGGGTCCGAGAACTATCGACATGGGGTGCTCCTTCTGGTTCGTACCTGATGCTGTGTTCGAAAAAGTTCGGGTCAACGGGCGCTCAGCAGTCGACCGGCAGGGGGCCGGCCGGATGCGTCGTCGTCGGCCGCGTAGATCACGTTTCCGGCCAGCCAGGTGGTGTGCACCCGGCCGAACAGGGTGGCGCCGTCGAAGGCGCTCACCCGGTTCTTGTGCCGCAGGGTGTCGACGTTCACGGTGAAGGACTCCTCGGGCGCAAAGGCCACCAGGTCAGCGGCGGCGCCGACCCTGATCCGCCCGGCCGGCAGGCCCACGAAGTCGGCCGTGGCGCGGCTCATCCAGCGCAGCACCTGCTCGAGCGGGAGGCCGCGGGCCCTGGCGGCCGTCCACACGGCGGGCAGGCTCAGCTGCAGGCCGGAAATGCCGCCCCAGGCCAGGCCGAAGTCGCCGCCGTGGCCGAGCTTGAGTTCCCGGGTGGCGGGGGAGTGATCGGAGGCGATGAGGTCGATGACACCGTCGGCCAGGCCCTGCCAGAGCAGGTCGCGGTTGCCCTCGCCGCGGATCGGCGGGCAGCACTTGAACGCCGTGGCGCCGTCGGCGATGCTCTCGGCGGCGAAGCTCAGGTAGTGCGGGCAGGTCTCCACGGTGATCGGCAGGCCCTCGGCGCGCGCCGCGGCCAGCCGCGGCAGAACCTGCGCTGAGGAGAGGTGCAGGATGTGGGCGCGCACGCCGGTGCGCCGCACCACGTCGATCACCCGGGCGATCGCGGCGTCCTCGGCTGCATCCGGCCGGCTGGCGACGAAGTCCAGGTAGCCGGTGCCGCCGGCGTTCTCGGAGCTTTCCAGCACGGCGGGGTCTTCGGCGTGCACCACGAGCAGGCCGCCGAACCCGGCGATCTCGGTGGCCGCGGCCTCGAGTTGTACCGGGGAGAGGTGCGGGAACTCGTCGACGCCGGAGGGGGAGAGAAAAGCCTTGAAGCCGAAGACCCCCGCGTCGTGCAGCGGCTGAAGGGAGCCGAGGTTGCCGGGAATGGCGCCGCCCCAGAAGCCCACGTTGACCGTGGCCTGGGGCGCGGCGGCGGCGCGCTTGAGCTCGAGCGCGGGCACGGTCGTGGTCGGCGGGATGCTGTTCAGCGGCATGTCGACGATCGTGGTCACCCCGCCGGCCGCGGCGGCGCGGGTGGCGCTGCCAAAGCCCTCCCAGTCGGTGCGGCCGGGTTCGTTGACGTGCACGTGGGTGTCGACGATGCCCGGCTGCAGCACCTGGCCGGCCGGGAGGGCCAGGTCGATGCGGGCCTGAAGCGGCGCTTCCACCGGGGCGATCATTCGGATGAGACCGCGCGTGATCGCGACGGCGGCCGGGGTGAAACCGTGCTCGGCGAGCACACGGGCCGAGCGGATGACCAGGTCGTACATCGGGTTCTCCTCCTCGGTTTCGGTGCCGTTCGGTGGCTCACCGCTCACACTAGTGAAGTCGTTCGGGCCTCGTTCCGGGGTTGTGAAATCTGTCGGACACACGACGTCCCTGGTGATGAAACACCGATGGCGCGAACCGGTCAGGCGGCCGGGTAGCCTGCGACGTAGGCGTCGATGGATGCGAGATGGGCCTGCTTCTCGGCGTCGGGCAGCCAGGACGCCTGGAAGGAATTCTTCGCCAACAGCACCAGCTCATCGGTGTCGAGCCCGGCCTTCTCGGCCAGCGCCAGGTAGTTGTCGGCCACGTAGGCGCCGAAGTAGGCGGGGTCGTCGGAGTTGACGGTGACCAGGACACCGAAGTGCAGCAGGGCAACCATCTCGACGGCCTTCATGTCTGCCGTGACGAAGCTGTTCGACACCGGGCAGCAGGTGAGCCCGAGTCCGCGCTCCCGCACCAGCGTGACCAGCTCCGGGTTTTCCACGATGTTGGTGCCGTGGTCGATGCGGTCCACCTGGATCTCGTCGAGCACCTGGCGGATGTTCTCGATGCTGCCGACCTGGTCGATGTCGCAGTGCATGGTGAGTTTGAGGCCGTTCGCCCGGGCCAGTGCGAAGACCTCGGCGAACTTCGCCGGCGGGTTGCCACGCTCGTCGGAGTCGAGGCCGACGCCGATGAACCTGTCTACGAAGGGCAGAGCGGAGCGCAGGGTCTCCATTGCGCTCTCGGCGGAGAAGTCGCGCAGGAAGCAGAGGATCAGCTCGGCGGAGACGCCAAGACCGGCGGCATCCACGGCGGCCCGGTGGTAGCCGACGATGACGGTTTCGATGGGGATGCCCCGCGAGGTGTGCGCCTGCGGGTCGAAGAACGCCTCGACGCGGCGCACTCCGTCGGCGGCGGCGCGGCGGAAATACGCGGTGGCGAGGTCGTAGAAGTCGGCCTCGGTGACGAGCACGTCCATCGCCGGGTAGTAGACACCGAGGAAGCTCGCGAGCGAGTCGAACTCGTAGGTGGCGCGAACCTCCGCCACCGTGCTCTGGCCGATGTCCACGCCGTTGCGACGGGCCAGCTCGAGCTTGAGCTCGGGTTCGAGGGTGCCTTCGAGGTGCAGGTGCAGTTCGGCCTTGGGCAGGCCGGCGAGGAAGGCGATGGTCGGTACGATAGCGGAAGACATCGGGGTTCCTTTCTGGGTGAACCCCGTGACGCTATCACGCCAGGGTTCCGGGGCCACTCGGGGAGGAATCCCGCGTACCAGCCCGGCTTTTTCGACGTAATGAGCCGGAAACGATTCGGTCGTCGTGGCGTCACACACAGCAATTAGTGTTCGAGTCATCCGAACATGTGTTGCAGCGGACGCGGTGTGTTGAAACACCGCAATCACCGCAGCAGCACAGCAGCACAGCAGGTCAGCAACACAGCAGCACAGCAGCACGTCCCGTTCAGCACCATGGCATTCCGCCCCAGCACGCCGTTGAGTTCCACGGCAATCCCCGAGCACCATCGAGAGGACCGCGTCATGACGCAAGCCCCACTTTCCCCGTTCACCCGTCGCTCCGCCAAGCGCGTCGGCACCGGCGTCGCCGTGGCCGCCGCACTCACCCTGTTGCTCTCCTCCTGCGCCGGCGATGCCGGCTCTTCCGCGGAAGGCTCCGGCGACGCCGCCTCGTTCGGCGATGCGAGCATCCAGCTCTCCTGGATCAAGAACGCCGAGTTCATGGGCGAGTTCGTGGCCGAGGATGCCGGCTACTTCGCCGAAGCCGGCTTCGATTCCGTCGACCTGATCCCCGGCCCGGCATCGGCCGAGGCCGGCGTCATCTCCGGCAACGTCGACCTCGGTGTCGGCAACGCCATCTCCACGGGCACCGTCATCGCCGAGGAAGGCGCACCGCTGAAGATCATCGGCGCGACCTACCAGAAGAACCCGTTCACCATCCTCTCGCTGGCCGGCGTCGGCAACATCGCCACCCTCGACGACCTCAAGGGCAAGACCATCGGCGTTCAGGCGAGCAACCAGAGCCTGTGGGACGCCTTCCTCAAGGTCAATGAGATCGACCCGTCCACCATCACCGTCGTCCCGGTCGAATACGACCCGACCCCGCTGTTCAACGGCGAGCTCGACGGCTGGTTCGCGTACCTCACCAACGAGTCGATCGACGCCGAGCTGGCCGGTCTCGACCCGGTGAACCTGCCGCTGGCCGACAACGGCCTGCCGTTCGTCGCCGAGACGTTCACGGCGTCCGAGGATGCGATCGCCAATGACCGCGACATGCTCAAGGCCCTGCTGGTCGCCGAGATCAAGGGCTGGACGGACGCGATCAACGATCCCGCTGCCGCCGCGACCCTGACCGTCGACACGTACGGCAAGGACCTCGGACTGACGATGGAGAAGGAGACCCGCCAGGCGGAGATCCAGTCCACCGACCTCGTCGTCAGCGACGACACCAAGGCCAACGGCCTCTTCACCATCAGCGACAAACTGCAGAAGGAATCCGTCGCCACGCTCAAGGCCGCCGGTATCGACATCGACGCCGACGCACTGTTCGACATGAGCCTGCTGGCCGAGGTGTACGAGGAGAACCCGGACCTCATCGCCTACGGCAAGTAACCGTTCGCAGCACGGGTCACGCCGCGGCACCCGTCTCACCCGAGGCGGGTGCCGTCGGCGATACTGAACTATCGGCACCCGATGACGCCCAGTAAGGAATGTACGACGTGAGCACGATCGACACCGCTCTCCCCGCCACCGCTTCGGAAACCGGCCAGCACGGTACCGGCTTGCACGGTACCGGCTTGCACATTGAAGCGCTGCACAAGACCTTCTCGGTCGGTCGCACCGAGGTTGTCGCCCTCGACAACGCGAACCTGCACACCGACAAGGGCAGCTTCCTCTCGCTGCTGGGCCCCTCCGGCTGCGGCAAGTCCACCATCCTGCGGATCCTGGCCGGCCTCGAGAACCCCACCAGCGGCACCACCCGGGTGGACGGCAAGAGCCCCGCCGAACTCCGCAGCGGCCACGAACTCGGCATCGCCTTCCAGGACTCCGCCCTGCTGCCCTGGCGGAGCGTGCGCAACAACATCAAACTTCCGTTCGAGGTCGCAAGGATGCCTGTCGACGAGGACTACGTCACCGAACTCATCCAACTCGTCGGACTCACCGGCTTCGAGAAGGCCAAGCCGGCCCAGCTGTCCGGCGGGATGCGCCAGCGCGTCTCGATCGCCCGGTCGCTCGTGCTCAAGCCCTCGGTGCTGCTGCTCGACGAACCGTTCGGCGCCCTCGACGATATGACCCGCCAGCGCCTCAACATCGAGCTGCTGCGCATCTGGACCGAGAAGCCCGCGACGACCCTGATGGTCACCCACGGCATCTCCGAGGCCATCTTCCTCAGCGACCAGGTGGCCGTGATGAGTCCCCGGCCCGGGCGCGTCAAGGAGGTCATCGAAATCGACCTGCCCCGCCCGCGCCTGCCCGAGATGATGCGCACCCCCGAGTTCCACGCCCTGCACGACCGGGCGTCAGAACTGCTCTTCGGCGCCGACACCCCGGCCGCCGCCGGGGCGCACTGATGCCGGTCACCCGCGGCCTGCCCGGCTGGGCGACCGGGCTGCTCGGCATCGTCGGCGTGGTGGCCCTGTGGTGGATCAGCGCCCTCACGATCTTCCAGAACTCCGGCTCGGTGCCCGGCGGCGCCATTCCTACCCCGGCCGAAGTCCTCGGTCAGTTCGCCGGCGACGGCATCGGCTTCTACCTGCCGCACATCACCATGACCCTCAGCGAAGCGTTCAGCGGGTTCCTCTGGGGCAACGGCCTGGCGCTGCTGCTGGCGGGCCTGGTCCTGGTGCTGCCGCGCATCGAGAAGATCGCGCTGCAGATCGCAGTGATCACCTACTGCGTGCCCATCGTGGCCATCGGCCCGATCGCCTACACCGTGATCGGCCCGCCGCGCGGCGACCCGTCCGGCACCGCGATCTTCCTGGCCGCCATGTCGGTGTTCTTCACCACCGTGGTCGGCTCGCTGGTGGGGCTCAAGGCCGCGGACACGGCCAGCCTCGACCTCATCACCGTGTACGGCGGCACCAGGTTCACCCAACTGCGCAAGGTGCGGCTGCTATACGGTCTGCCCAGCGTGCTGAACGCCCTGCAGATCGCGGCCCCGGCCGCCCTGCTCGGCGCGATCCTCGGTGAGTACCTCGGCGGCGCAGAGCGCGGTCTAGGCCTGGCCATGCTCGCCGCCGGCAACGCCGCGAACGTGGAACGGGTCTGGAGCCTCGCCCTCGTCGCGGGCCTGCTGGCCGGCGTCGGCTACCTGCTGTTCGCTCTGATCTCCCGTTTCGCCACCCCCTGGACCACCGGACGGAGCAGCTCGTGAGCGCGCAAACGAACGTCGCCGAGGCCATCGCCGTTCAGGCCGGTGTCCTCACCACGAGCAGCGGGGCGCAGGCGCGCGGCGCCGGCGCCTACGTCGGCCGGGCGTTGGCCACGGGCCTGCTGACCCTCGTGATCGTCCTCGCCGCCTGGCAGGGCCTGATCCTGGTGCTGGGGATCTCACCGTTCATCGCGAAGGGCCCGTTGGATGTTGTCAACTGGCTGTTCACGGTGCCGGACGCCGCCGAGAACCGGGCGCTGATCCTCAGCAACCTCGGCGTCACCCTCACGGACGCGTTCCTCGGCTTCGTCGCGGGGCTGCTGCTCGCCCTGGTGCTGGCCACCCTGTTCACCCTGTCGAAGGGCATCGAGCACGCCCTGATGCCCATCGCCCTGCTGCTGCGCAGTGTGCCGCTGGTGGCCTTCGTTCCGGTGCTGATCCTCATCACCGGCCGGGGACCGAGCATCGCCGTGGTCACCGGAGCCATCGTGGTGCTCTTCCCGGCCCTGGTGAACATCGCCTTCGGCCTCCGTTCGGCGTCCCCGCAGATCAGCGACGTCATCGCCGTCTACGGCGGCAGCCCGTTCACGGCGCTCCGCAAGGTGGCGTTGCCCAGCTCGCTGCCGTCGTTCTTCGCCGCCATCAAGATCTCCATCCCCGGCGCCATCACCGGCGCCCTGCTGGCCGAGTGGCTCGCGACCGGCCAGGGCCTCGGCTACGGCATCGTCGTCGCGGTCTCGCAGGTGAAGAACTTCGAGGTCTGGTCGTCCGTGGTGGTCATCACCATCGTCTCGATGGTGCTCTACGGAGTTGCGCAGTTCGCCGAAAACCTGGTGCTGCGGCGGATGGGCATGGACCAGAACGCGAGCACCTAGCCGTGCTCGAAATCGCCGCATCGGTCCTCGACGCCCTCGCAGAGGGGCGCCGGGTGGCCGTCGCGACGGTGACCCGGGTGCTCGGCAGTGCGCCGCGCACCCTCGGCACGGCCATGGCCGTCACCGACGCCGGCGCGGTGATCGGCAGCATCTCCGGCGGCTGCGTCGAGGGGGCGATCTACGACAGCGCCCAGGAGGTGCTCGAGACCGGGCGCGGACGCCTCACCGAATTCGGGGTGAGCGACGACGACGCCTTCGCCGTGGGCCTGAGCTGCGGCGGCACCGTCGAGGTGTTCCTGGCCGAGATCGCCCCGGTGGGGCGCAACGCCCTGGCCGCCGACGTTCGCGCCCAGCTGGAGCGCGCTGCGGCCGGCCAGACCGCCGGGCTCGCGCTGGTGGTCGCGGGACGGGGCGCCGGCCTGATCCTGGCGCCGGAGGGCGCAGCCGATCCTGAGATTTCCGCCGGCCTCGACGCCGACGCGCTGCGCCGCATCCGGGCCGAGCTGCGCGCCGGCGTGAACGGCGGCGAGAGCACCCTGGGCTCGGTCGACTGCGACGGCGTGACCAGCCGGGTGCTCTACCTCGTCGCCGCGACCCCGCCGCGTTGCCTGATCTTCGGCGCCGTGGACTTCGCCAGCGCCCTCTCGGCCGCCGCGACCCTGCTCGGCTACCGGGTCACCGTCTGCGACGCCCGAGCCGTGTTCGCCACCCCCGAACGCTTCCCGACCGCGGCGGAGGTGGTGGTCGAGTGGCCGAGCGACTACCTGGCCCGCACCGAGACCGACGCCCGCACCGTGGTGTGCGTGCTCACCCACGACGAGAAGTTCGACCTGCCGCTGCTGACCACGGCCCTGAGCCTCGACGTCGGCTACGTGGGTGCCATGGGGTCCCGGCGCACCCACGAGCGACGGATGCTGCGGCTGCGCCAGGCCGGTGTGCCCGCCGACGCCCTCGATCGGCTGCACTCGCCGATCGGCCTGGACCTCGGCGCGAGCAGCCCAGAGGAGACCGCGGTGTCGATCCTCGCCGAGGTCCTCGCGGCCCGCTCCGGAGCATCCGGCCAGCCGCTCCGGAACCGTCAGGGTCCGATCCATCCCTCGGCCTGACGGTATCAAATGCCCTCCCGGCTGACCGGGATATTTTCTCCAGCCCTCACCCCATTCGGGGGACGAAACGGGTGCGCCCGCGCATTAGCGTGCTCATCGAGTCCACTGAATGGGAGGAATCACTATGACCACCACACGGCAGGCAACGGGCACCACGACCGGTGCCGAAACCATGGACAACTACGGCACCTCGGGCTGGACCGGCTGGATCGTCTTCGCCGGCGTCATGATGTTGATGATGGGCGCGTTCCACGTCATCCAGGGCCTGGTCGCGCTGTTCCAGGACACGTACTACCTTGTCGGCCAGGAAGGACTGGTGGTGCAGGTCGACTACACGACCTGGGGTTGGGTACACACGATCCTCGGTGCCGTGGTGATCCTGGCCGGCGTCGCCCTGCTCGCGGGGCAGATGTGGGCACGCATCGTCGCGATCATCCTGGCGTTCGGCAGCGCCCTGGTGAACATCGCCTTCCTGGGCGCCTACCCGCTCTGGTCGCTCACGATGATCGCCATCGACGTTCTGGTGATCTACGCGGTGACCATGCACGGCAAGGAAATGAAGCCGATGACGACGAGTCGAGCGACCAGCGTCGAGGAATGACGGACCGGCCGCCCGACGATGGCGCTAGAGAACCGCTGACGGCGGCCGATCTGACCTAAGCCTCCTGCACCTCGACGGAGCCGAAGGGACCTACCCCGTCGGCCCCGTCTACCAGACGCCACAGCCGGTCGCGCGACATCGGCAGTTCGTACGAGCGGATGCCGAGCGCATCGCGCACGGCGTTGGCCAACGCCGGCGCCACCGGGTTGTACGGCGACTCGCTCATCGACTTGGCTCCGTACGGACCCAGGTCGTCGGCCGTGTTCGCGAAGTACACCTCGGTGACCGGCAGGTCAGCCAGTTGCGGCACGTGATAGTTGCGCAGCACCCGGGTCTGAACGGTTCCGGCGCCGTCGAGGATGAGCTCCTCGTACAACGCGCTGCCGATGGCCTGCGCCACCCCGCCCTCGATCTGGCCGCGGCACTGTTCGGGGTTCATCACGAAGCCGGCATCCGCGGTCTGGATCGATTGCAGCATCCGCACCTCGCCGGTGGCGGTGTTCACGGCCACCCGGAACGCGTGAACGTTGAACGCCAGTGAGCGGCGTGCGCCGTCTTCACGGCCAGTGCCGGTGACAGCCTCGCCGGCGAGGTCGGCCAGCGGCACGAACACCGCGCCGGCGCGCAGCCCGTCGGCCGCCAGGTCGAAGTCCCCGGCGGGCCGGCCGGTGAGCCGGGCCGCCTTCTCGCGCAGCAGCCCGGCCAGCTCGATGGCGGCGCCGTGCACGGCCTTGCCGGCCACCACCACGCCGGCCGACCCGAAGGCACCGGTGTCGTAGCCGGCGGCGTCGGTGTCGGACTGGAGGATCTCGATGCGGTCAGGGTCGGTGTTCAGCACCGTCGCCGCGATCTGGGTGTGCACCGTGGTGGTGCCGTTGCCGAACTCGGCGGTGCCCACCCGCACCCGGTAGCGGCCGTCCCTCTCCAGGGTGATGGTCGCCTGGGAGAAGTGGCCGCGCGGCGGGGTCGTCGCGATCATCGACGACGCCATGCCCTCTCCCATCCGCCACGAGGCGCCGGCCGGTGCGGCCGCCCCGTTGCCGCGGGCCAGGGCCGCCTGGGCCAGGTCGAGGCACTGGTCCAGTCCGTAGCTGGCGAAGCCGATGTCGTCACCCTCCTCGTGGGTCACCACGAGCGGGTCGCCGGGTCGCACCGAGTTGATCCGGCGGATGTCGAAGGGGTTCAGGCCCAGCTCGGCGGCGAGTTCGTCGAGGGCGCACTCGACGCCGTAGATGACCTGGCCCAGGCCGTAGCCGCGGAAGGCGCCCGACGGCGGGTTGTTCGTGTACACGGCCTGCGCATCCACCCGTTTGTTGGGCACGTTGTACAGCGCCACCGACTCACTGGTGCCGTGGAACATGACGCCGGGGGCGTGGTTGCCGTAGGAACCGGTGTCGGAGAGCACGTCGATCTTCAGGGCGGTGAGCCGGCCGTCGCTGGTGGCGCCGAGGGTGACGCCGATGCGCATCGGGTGCCGGGTCGGCGAGGCGGCGAGCTCGTCGGTGCGAGTGAACTCGTACTGCACGGGGCGCCCGGTTGTCAGCACCGCGAGGGTGACGATGTCTTCGGTGAGGATCTCCTGCTTGCCGCCGAATCCGCCGCCGACGCGGGCGGTGAACACACGCACGGCGTCGAGGTCGAGGTCAAAGATGCGGCTGATTTCCTTCTGCACCAGGAACGGCACCTGGGAGCTGGTGCGCAGCACGAGCCGCTCGTCCTCCAGCCAGCCGATGGTGGCGTGGGTCTCCAGTTGGGTGTGCGCCACCCGCTGGGTCTGCCAGGTGCCGGTGACCACGGTGTCGGCGGCAGCGAGGCCAGCGGCGACGTCGCCGTACTCGCCGTGCAGCTCGGCGACGAGGTTGCGGGACGGGTCGGCCAGGCGGCTCGCCGTGGCGTCCTTCTCGCCGTGCACGAGCGGGGCGCCGGGTCGGAGCGCCTCGGCGGGGTCGAAGACCGCGGGCAGCAGCTCGTACTCCACCTCGAGCAGCCGGCAGGCGTGCTCGGCGATGGCCACGGAGTCGGCGACCACCGCGGCCACCCGCTGGCCGCGGTGCCGCATCACGGAGTCCAGGACCAGGCTGTCGTCGGGGTCGTCGAGCCGGCTCTCGTGCCGGGCCGAGGAATACAGTGTGGTGGGGGAGTCGGCGGAACTGAGCACGGCGTGCACCCCGGGCAGGGCGCGGGCGGCGGCGGAGTCGACAGAGAGCACCCTGGCGTGGGCGTGAGGGCTCCGCAGCACGGCGAGGTGCAGCAGGCCAGGCACCGCCACGTCGAGGGTGTACGGCTCCTGGCCGCTCACCACCCGGGCGGCGGCGGGGGCGCGGAGCGAGCCGCCGACGCGGCCGTCGGTGGCCGTGGTGCGCGCTGTGGTTCGGGGCTTGGTGGGGCGCACCGGGCCCAGGCCGGTCTGCTCGTGGTCGTGCCCACAGCTGCCGTCGGCCGGGGTGTGCCTGTCACGGATGGCGTCGTCGATGGCCCGGTAGCCCGTGCAACGGCACAGGTTGCCCTTGAGCAGGCGGGGCAGGTCGTCGAGCTGGTGCTCCTGGATGGTCGACGCCGTCACGATCATGCCGGGTGTGCAGAAGCCGCACTGGAAGCCGGCCGCGTCGATGAAGCGCTGCTGGATCGGGGCCAGGTTCTGCGGGCTGCCGATGCCCGTGGCGGTGGTGACCTCGCGACCCTCGGCCCGGAAGGCCGGGTAGATGCAGGAGTGCACCGGGGTGCCGTCCACGAGCACCGAGCAGGCGCCGCAGTCGCCGGTGTCGCAGCCCTTCTTGACCTCGAAGTGTTCCTGTTCGCGCAGGAAGGTGCGCAGGGCCTGGCCGGCCGCGGCCGGTGCGTCGACCTGGCTGCCGTTCACGGTCAGCTTCATGCGCGGCTCCCGTCGCCGGTGGTGATCGGGTCGGCGGGCGCGGCCAGTTCCTGGCGGATCTCCTCGCCGAGCAGCCCGCTCATGGCCCGGCGCCAGTCGGCGGCGCCGTGCGCGTCCGTGAACCAGGCGTCGATGCCGGCGATGTCGGCGGCCAGGGCGGCCGGGTCGGGTAGCTCGGGGTAACGCAGTTGCACCGGGCGCACGGTGCCGCCCGTCACGGTGAGCACGAAGGCGCCGTCGGTGTCGAGGCGGCCGATGAGTACGGCGCCGGAGCGGCCGAGCGGGGACAGGGCGATCTTGCGGTATCCGGTGCGGGCGGCCAGCGAGACGGCGGGAATGTGGATGGAGCGCAGCACGTCGCCGGGCTCGAGCACATTGGTGGTGTTGCCGGTGACGAAGGCCAAGGCGGGCAGCCGCACGTCGATGCCGTCGGCGCGCCAGATCAGCACCTCGGCGTCGAGGGCGACGGTGAGGCAGATCATCGGGCCCGCGGGCAGCGAGGTGCACAGGTTGCCGCCGACGGTGGCCACGTTCCAGACCTTGAACGAGCCGAACAGGGCCGTGCAGGCCTGGTGGAAAACCGGGTGGGCGACCCAGCCGGGCTCGGCGGGCATCCGCGACAGTTCGGCGAGGGTGCAGGTGGCGGCGATCTCGAGACCCCCGGCGTTGGCGGTCAGCGACGGCCAGCCCATGGTCTGCAGGTCGACGAGGCCGGTGAGGTGGATGCGCGGGTCGGCGAAGAGTTCGGAGCCGCCGGCCAGCGGCACCACGGTCTCACCGAGGGCGGCCAGGTCGGCGCGGGTGCGGGCCGGGGTGATGGTCGCAACGGTGCTCAGGTCCATCCGGTCTCCCAAGGTCGTGGATGCGCCGCATCCGGGTGCCGCCGGGCCTGCGGGCCCGTCGAGGGGCGCCCTCGCGGGCGCCGACATCCCTAGTCAAGCGCAGCATTGTGTCGGTAATGTAAACCGGCCGGGCGTCCCCCAGCCGATCCCCAGTTTTGCGGCGTGATCTGGGCCCAACTCGTGCCAAACAACTGGTGCCCGTGCGGATGTCTGCACCCGGTGTGCCGGGACCTATTGTCCGTTCGGGGACCAATCGGGCGGTGGGCGCGGTCAGCCGAGCGCGGCGACCCACTCGGTGCTGCCGTCGGTGAAGCCCTGTTCCTTCCAGATGGGCACGCGGGCCTTGATCTCGTCGACCAGGGCGGCGCAGGCCGCGAAGGCCTCGGCCCGGTGCGCGGACGCCACGGCGCAGGCCAGTGCCACGTCGCCGATGCCCAGGTCGCCCACCCGGTGCGCGGCGGCGATCCGGCAGCCCGGGTGCGCCAGGGCCACCTCGCGCGCGACCTCCTCGAGCACGGTCTGGGCGCTCGGATGGGCGCTGTAGCGCAGCCAGGTCACGCCGCGGTCCTCGTCGTGGTTGCGCACCACGCCCGCGAACGACACGACGGCGCCGGCCGTGGCGTCGCCCACGGCATCCGTGCACTCGTCGACGGTGATCGGGGTGTCGTCGACGCGCGCGAACAGCACCCGGCCCGGGGTCTCGGGGGCGGCTGTGGCGTTGTGCGGGGTGGGCTCAGTGGCCATGTCGGAGGTCCTTGGGGAGTGTGCCCTTGCGGGGCGTGGCCGTGGTTGGTGTGGTCTCGTGCGCTGCGGCCGGGTGGGTGTCGGCGGCGGGTGCTGCCGTGTGGTCGGCTCCGCGCACCTGGTCGATGAGGTGGTCGAGCACCTCGGTGAGCACGGCCAGTCCGTCGCGGACGCCGCCGGTGGAGCCGGGCAGGTTGATCACGACGGTGCGGCCACGGGCGATGCCGGCGTAGCCGCGCGAGAGCACGGCGAGCGGTGTGGCGGCCGTACCGCGCCGCCGCAGCTCCTCCATGATGCCGGGCAGCTGGCGATCGAGCAGCGGCAGGGTCTGCTCCGGGGTCTGGTCGGTGGGGCTCACACCGGTGCCGCCCGTTGTGATGACCAGGTCGAGGCCGGCCTCGATGGCCGCGGCCAGGGCATCGCCGACGGGGTCGCCGTCGGCGACGACGGCCCGGTCCAGGACGAGCCAGCCATGCGCGCGAAGCCAGGCGTCGATGACGGGTCCGGTGCGGTCGGTGTACACGCCGGTCGCCGCGCGGGTCGACGCCACGATCACCTGTCCGGTGCGCCCGTCGGCCCGTGCGACGCCTGGTGCGCTCGTCGGCTTCGCGGCGGCGCTCACTCGGTGCTCCAGTCGCCGCTCTTGCCGCCGGACTTCGCCAGCACCTTGATGTCGGTGATCACCGCGTGCTTGTCCACGGCCTTGATCATGTCGTACAGGGTGAGCGCCGCCACCGACGCCGCCGTCAGCGCCTCCATCTCGACACCGGTCACACCGGTGGTCTTCACCGTCGCGCTGATGAGCACCCGATCGTCGCCGGGCACGAAGTCGATGGTGGCACCGCTGAGCGGCAGCGGGTGGCAGAGCGGGATCAACGCCGAGGTCTGCTTGGCGCCCATGATGCCGGCCACCCTGGCCACGGCGAGGGCCTCGCCCTTGGGCAGTTCGCCGGCGACGAGCAGGGCGATCACGTCGGGCCGGGTGATCAGCGTGGCCGTGGCCGTGGCGCGTCGTTTGGTGACGGGCTTGTCGGTCACGTCCACCATGAGGGCGGCGCCGTCGGCGCGCACATGGCTGAGCTGGGCGGGCCGGTCCGGATGGTTCTGGTTGTGCGTGGTCTCAGTCATCGATACTCCAATAGTCCACGGGTTCGCCCGCGGCGACACTGCCGACCCCGACGGGCAGGTGCACGAGCACCGTCGCGGTGGCATAGGCGTGCAGGAGGTGCGAACTGGCACCGCCCACCAGGTCGAGGGCGCCGTCGGGGCGCAGGATGCCGCGCCGCAGCTGGTGCTTCCCGGCCGGGGATTCCACCGGTGCGGCAAGGGGGGCGCTCCGCAGCTCCCGGTCGGGCCCCGGCAGACCGGCCAGGCGGCGGAGCACCGGGCGCAGGAACACCTCGAACGAGATCAGGGCACTCACCGGGTTGCCGGGGAAGGTGATCACGGGAACGGGTGTGCTCGGCACGGTGTTCACAGGCACGGTGTTCATGGGCACGGTGATCGCGCCGAGCCCCTGCGGTCCGCCAGGCTGCATGGCGACGTGTTGGAAGGTCACACCGAGCGGGCCGAGCGCATCGCGCACCACCTCCCGGGCGCCGGCGCTGACCCCGCCGACGGTGACCACGAGGTCCACCTCCGGGGCGTCGGCGAGGAGGGCGAGGAGGTCTGCGGCATCGTCGGAGCGGCAGGGCCGGGCGGTCACGGTGCAGCCGGCATCCCGCAGGGCCTGGCCGAGGATGACGCTGTTGGAGTCGTAGATCTGGCCGGCGGCCAGGCTCTGGCCGGGGTCGCGGATCTCGTGGCCGGTCGCGATGAGCAGCACCCGGATGCGCCGGAGCACCGGAACCGAGGTCAGCCCGGTACCCGCGAGGACCCCGTACTGGGCCGGGCCGAGCCGGGTGCCCGCGTCGAGGAGCCGGTCGCCGGGGTGCACGTCGCTGCCGGTCGGGCGCACGAACGCGCCGACCGGAGCGGGGGCACAAAACGAGACGCTCTGACCCAGCGGAGCGGTGCCGTCGGGCTCCTGCGGCTGGAACCGGGGCGGATCGGCCTGCTCGATCGGCACCACGGCATCCGCGCCCGCCGGGATCGGCGCACCCGTCATGATCGGGGCGGCGGTGCCCGGTCGCAGCTGGCCGGCGGGGTCGCCCGCGGCGATCCGGCCCGCCACGGCGAGGATCGCGGGCGTGCGCTCCGAGGCCGTCACCAGGTCCTCGGTGCGCACGGCGTAACCGTCCATCTGCGAGTTGTCGAAGGGCGGCAGCGCCACGGGGGAGTCGACGGCGATCGCGAGGGTCCTGGCCCGGTAGCTGTCGGGATCACCGGTCAGCCGGGCACTCGAGAGGGGGAGGACCTCGGTGGCGCGGTCCCGGAACAGCGGTGCGAGAAGCGAGACCACGGCCTCCCGGTGCTGGTCGATCGTGCGCGCGCTCATGCCACCATCTTGCCGCAGTTCGCCGCCGCGGAACCGTGCACGCCGCGGCTCGAGCGGTGGCCGGTGCCGGCCGGTTGCTTGAACGGGGCTCGGCCCGGGCGTATCGTGCCTCGAATACCCGGTGCCGCAGGTCGGGCGCTCACACGGAAGGGCAACTCATGGGACACCTCGTGGTGCAGCAGTTCGTGACCCTCGACGGCTTCGCGGCCAACCTCGATAACGAGTTCACGGCCTACGAACTTCTCGACGGCCGCACGGACGAGTTCGACCGCAGCCAGGTGGCGTGGCTCGACGGCGTCGACGCGATGGTGCTCGGCGCCAACACGTATCGCATGTTCGTGGGCTACTGGCCCACACCGGAGGCGGCGGACGAGGTCATCACCGGCCCGCTCAATGCGCTGCGCCGCCACGTGTTCTCCCGCACCCTCAGCCACGCTCCGTGGGGCGACCTGCCCGCGGCGACCCTGGAGTCCGGCGACGCCGTCGAGGCCATCCGCCGGATCAAGGCCGAGAACGCGGGAATTGTCGTGCTGTGGGGCAGCCTGAGCCTGAGCCGGGCGTTCTTCGCCGCCGGCGAGGTAGACGAGGTGCGCCTCGTGGTGATGCCCGTCGTGATCGGCGCCGGCCGCGGGGTGTTCCCGGCCGACACCGACCCGGCCGTTCTCGACCTGCGCGGTGCGCGGTCCTTCGACGACGGCCTCGTGGAGCTGCACTACGCCCTGCGCGCCGCGCCGGAGTGGTGACCCGTCGTAGGCTGGATGAACCGGGTCGGCACGTGCGGCCCGCCCACCGACGAAGGGTTCATCACCATGCAGGTGCAGGTGCGCTATTACGCCGCGGCCAAGGCGGCGACGGGAGTGGCTGAGGAGACCCGCGACCTGCCGGCCGGGGCCACCATCGGCGCGTTCCTGACGGATCTGGGCAGTAGCTCGCCCGCCGTTTTCGCCCGCTGCTCCTTCATCGTGAACGGAACGGCCACCACCGATCGGGCCCGCGTGTTGAACGAGGGCGACAGGCTCGACGTTCTGCCGCCGTTCGCCGGCGGCTGACGCGGACCGGCACGCTACGGCGTCACGACGGCGAAGGTCGGATCCGGGCTGTCCAGCAGCGCGAACAGCCGCGGCAGCACACCGGTGTCCCCGGTCATGTCCACCCCGCTGAACGAGCCGCCGGCCACGGCCTGGGCCAGCCGGGCGTGGGTGATCCGCACATTGAGGTCCGCCGGACGGGGCTTGTCGATCGGAAAGTGGATCAGGGCACCGTGGCTGAGCTCCAGCCTGTAGAGCTCCCGCGTGTCCGTGATCACCCAGTTGATCGCGAAGCTCTCGTTCCACGACCTGGGCCCCACCAGCCGGATCGCCAGGGTGTCGAAGAGCTGGGTGACGGTGAGCGCGCCGAGCAGGCCGCCGGCGCTGAGGTTGTTGCGGCCCACGCCGTACCGCAGCTCGGTCGCCCCGGTGAGGAAGACGTTGCGCCAGGTGGCGTTCTCCGCGCCGAAGCCCAGCCGCTCCAGGCCCGTCGCCAGCAGCTCCCGGGCCGCACCGTCACCGGGGTCGGCGAAGACGGCGTGACTGGCCAGCTCCACGGCGAACCGCAGGTCGCCGGCATCCAGGTAACGCCTGGCGTGCTCGAGCGTGGCCGCGACCCCGCCCATCACGTCGACGTACCGGGTGGCCGCGGCGGTCGGCGGATGCTGCCACAGGTGCGCGGGGTTGCCGTCGTACCAGCCCAGGTAGCGCTGGAAGATCGCCTTGACGTTGTGGCTCACCGAGCCGTAGTAGCCGTGGGTGTGCCACTTCTTTGCCAGTGACGGCGGCATCTCGAAGTCCTCGGCGATCTCGCTGCCGGTCTGGCCCTGGTTCATCAGGCGCACGGTCTGGTCGTGCAGGTAGGCGTAGAGGTCGCGTTGCTCGGTGAGGAAGTCGACAATGGCGTCGGTTCCCCAGGTCGGCCAGTGGTGCGAGGCGAATTCCACATCGGACCGGTGGCCGAACAGCTCGGTGGCCTCACTCAGGTAGCGGGACCACATGCGGGGATCGCGCACCTGCGCGCCGCGCAGGGTGAGCAGGTTGTGCATCGTGTGGGTGGCGTTCTCGGCCATGCACAGGGCGCGCTGCGCCGGGAAGTACAGGTTCATCTCCGACGGGCACTCGGTGCCGGGGGTGAGCTGGAAGATGATCCGCACGCCGTCGAGCACCTCTTCCTGGCCCGTCGCCGTGATGTCGAGGGTGGGCGCGATCAGGCCGATGCTGCCCGTCGACCCGCCGGCGCCCAGGCCGATGCCGACCCGGCCGGCCGCGTTCCGGGCCAGCGGATGACCGTCGTAGTAGTACCCGCGGCGGAACATCGCGGTTCCGGCGTAGACGTTCTCCGACACCGCGTTGTCGAGGAAATGCTCGGGGGCGACGATGGGGATGCCGGTGTCGGGTTCGACCACGCCGAGCACGCCGCCGAAATGGTCGGCGTGCGCGTGGGTGTAGACGATCGCCGACACCGGGCGGTCGCCGCGATGGCTGCGGTACAGCGCCAGCGCGGCCGCCGCGGTCTCCGCCGAGATCAGCGGGTCGATCACGATGACGCCGTGCTCGCCCTCGACGAGTGTCATGTTCGAGAGGTCGAAGCCGCGCACCTGATAGATACCCTCCGTCACCTGGTAGAGGCCGTGCCTGGCGGTCAGGGCGCTCTGGCGCCAGAGACCGTCGTGCACGTTCTCCGACCCCGCACCGGCGAGGAAGGCCAGGGACTCCATCTCCCAGACCACCCGCCCGTCGGCGGCCTGGATGATCAGGGGATCGAGGGTGCCCAGGAAACCGCGGTCGACGTCCTCGTCGCTGCCCTGCGGGCCCGTCGCCGTGCTCCCGGTCGGATGCTTGTCATCGCCCATCATGACCACCTCTCTGTCGCCGTGTTGTGGTGCCGCGCACGGGGCCCGGTGGGCACACCATAACCGGGGCATCACCCGGCAACCACCCCGCGTGTACGCGCGGCGCGGCGCGGCCGGAGGCGGGATCACATCAGTAGCGCTGCTTCTCCGGTTCGATCCGGCGCACCCAGTCGTCGACGCCGCCCGCGAGGTGGCTCACCGTCGACCAACCGTTGTCGCGCAGCACCTCGCGGGCGTACTCGGAGCGGGTGCCGTGGTGGCAGTACAGGATGATGCGGTCGTCGGGTTCCATCACCGTGCGGGCCTCGTCGGTGAGCAGCTGCGCCATCGGCACCAGGGCCGATCCGTCGATGGCGACGATGTCACGCTCCCACGGCTCCCGGATGTCCACGAGAACGAAGTCGGCGGTGCCCGCCTGCCGGTCGGCGAGCAGGCCCGCGAGCTCGGCCGAGGTGACCTCGTCGGGTGCGGGTGCGCCGGCGTGCGGGGGCACCGGGATCGGGTGGGTGTGCACCTGGCTGTGGCTGGTGTCGCGGGGCGGGTCGGCGGCCGCGGCCGGTTCGAGGTGGCCGGTCACACCGGTCGCGGCATCCGCGGCCGGGTCAGCGGCGGCAGGGACGGCGCCGGCAGGGACGGTGCCGGCCGGGGCGGCCGCGCCGTATGGCACCTCCCGCCAGGAGGCGTCGAGGCCGTCGTGCACGAGCAGCCGGCCGAACAACGGTTCGCCGAACCCCACGATGAGCTTGAGGGCCTCACTGGCCATCATGGCGCCGACGCCGGCGCACACCGAGCCGAGCACACCGGCCATGGCGCAGGTTTCGGCCTCGTCGGCGCCCGGGGTGCTCGGGAACAGGTCTTCCAAGCGGGTTCCGCCGGTCGGCCCGTCGACCCAGAACGTCGTGACCAGGCCGTCGAAGCGCAGCACGGAGCCCCAGATGTACGGCTTGTGCAGCAGGGCCGCGGCGTCGTGGGCGAGGTGGCGGGTGGCGAAGTTGTCGGTGCCGTCGACCACGATGTCGTAGTCGTCGATCAGCGCGAGCACGTTGGCGGCCGTGAGGCGCGTCTGGTGGGCCACGACCTCGATCAGCGGGTTGTGCGCGCGCAGGGCGGCCGCGGCGGCCTCGGCCTTGGGCAGGGCCAGGTCGGCCATCGAGTAGATGGTCTGGCGGTGCAGGTTCGAGACCTCCACGCTGTCGGAATCCACGATGCCGAGGGTGCCGACGCCCGCGGCGGCCAGCGCGGTGAGCACCGGGGAGCCGAGTCCGCCGGCACCGATCATCAGCACCCTGGCGGCCGCGAGGCGGCGTTGGCCGAGGTCGCCGACCTGCTCGAGCGAGAGCTGGCGGGCGTAGCGCTGGCGCTGGGCCGGGGTGAGCGGCGGCCCCGGTGAAACGAGGGGAACGTGCGGCATGGCGGCCCTTTCTGCTGGCTTCCAGCCTAGGCCTGAACCGCGGCCGGCCGGCCGGAACCGTGCTGCGTCTCCTGCCGTCATCCTCTGCCGGGGCACGGCGGGTGGCGGTATCCTGAAGTATGACGTTCGTCGCACCACCCTCTGCCTCCGTGCAAGACCAGACCCCGAATGACGAGAGCCTGCCTGACCAGACTCTGAGTTCCGACGAGGTGCTGCGCATCCGCAATGACTTCCCGGTGCTCCACCAGCTCGTCAATGGGCATCCGCTGGCCTACCTCGACTCCGGTGCCACCTCGCAGAATCCGATCAGCGTGATGGAAGCCGAGCAGGAGTACTACGAGCAGCGCAACGCTGCCGTGCACCGCGGCGCGCACACCCTGGCCTTCGCGGCCACCGAGGTGTTCGAGGCCGCCCGCGCCACCGTCGCCGCGTTCGTCGGCGCCGCCGAGAACGAGATCGTCTGGACCTCCAACGCCACCGAGGGAGTGAACCTCGTCTCGTACGCGTTCTCGAACGCGTCACTCGGCCTCGGCGGCCCCGCCGCCGCCCGGTTCGCGTTGGGAACCGGCGACGAGATCGTCGTCACCGAGATGGAGCACCACTCCAACCTCATCCCGTGGCAGCAGCTGGCGCTCCGCACCGGAGCCACCCTCCGCTTCATCCCGGTGCTGCCCGACGGCACCCTCGACCTCGCCGCCGCCGCCGAAATCCTGAACCCGCGGACCCGGCTGCTGGCCGTCACCCACGCCTCCAACGTGGTGGGCACCATCAACCCCATCGACGAGCTGGTGGCCATGGCGCACGCCGTCGACGCCCTGATCTTCCTGGACGCCTGCCAGTCGGCGCCGCACCTGGCCCTGGACCTCACCGCGCTCGACGTGGACTTCGCGGTGTTCTCCGGCCACAAGATGCTCGGCCCCACCGGCATCGGCGTGCTCTTCGGCAAGGCCGAGTTGCTCGCCGCGATGCCGCCGTTCCTCACCGGTGGCTCGATGATCACCACCGTCGACATGCAGAGCGCCGAGTTCCTCGCCCCGCCGCAGCGCTTCGAGGCCGGCACCCAACGCATCTCCCAGGCCATCGCGCTGGCCTCCGCCGTCGACTACCTCAGCCACACCGGCATGGGCCGCATCCGCAGCCGCGAAGCCGAACTCGGCCGCCGGCTCGTCGAGGGCGTCACCGCCATCCCCGGCGTGCGGTTGCTCGGCCCCGGCCTCGGCGTCGAACGCATCGGCCTGGCCGCGGTGGATGTCGCCGGCGTGCACGCCCATGACGTGGGCCAGTTCCTCGACGAGGCCGGCATCGCCGTGCGGGTCGGCCACCACTGCGCCCAGCCGCTGCACAAGAAACTCGGCGTCACGGCGTCCACCCGCGCGAGCACCTACCTGTACACGACCGACGACGAGGTCGACAGGTTCCTGGCTGTGCTCGCCGAGGTCGGCCCGTTCTTCGGAGTATCCCGATGACCTCATCCGCCATGCAGCAGCTCTACCAGCAGATCATCCTCGACCACGCGAAGTCCGCGCACGGCGCCGTCGCCGAGCTGTCGGCGCTGGATGACGACGCGGCAGCGGTCGCCTCCGTCGACGGCCTGCGCCAGGCCCAGTCGCACCAGGTGAACACCACCTGCGGCGACGAGATCACCGTGCGGGTGGCCCTGTCCGGCGCCGGGACGGCGGCCCGGATCGACGGCTTCGCCTGGCGGGGCGTCGGCTGCTCCATCTCGATGGCGTCGGCCTCGGTGCTCAACGACACCGTGCGCGGCACCAGCGTCGCCGAGTCCGAGGTGATGCTCGACCTGTTCCGGGAGATGCTGCGCTCGCGCGGCACCATCGAACCCGACGAAGAGGTGCTCGGCGACGCCGCGGCGTTCGCCGGTGTCTCCAAGTACCCGGCCAGGGTCAAGTGCGCCATGCTGCCCTGGGTCGCCTTCGAGGCCGCCCTGCTGCAGCTGCGCTAGCTGAACCCGGCTCGGCGCTAGCCGATCGAGGTGGCGATGCGGTCGCGTAGGGCGCTGGTGGGGGCCAGCCGGGCCAGGTACTCGGCGCCGTCGAGGGCGTTGGCGATGGCGGGGCGGATGTCGACGTCCGGCCACAGCTCGCGCAGGCCCCGCTCGAACCTGGTGGCGATCTCGGGGGCGCGCAGCACCCCGCCGATGCCGCAGACCACGGGGGCCGGGCTGGTGTCTTCGCCGACCCGGCGGAGCCCGGTGGCGGCCGAGAGCACCAGCTCCGCCGCGGCTCCGTCGCAGATCGCGGCGGCGACGGCATCCGTTGCGGCCAGTTCGGTGACCTGACGGGAGTAGGCGGCGATGCGGCTCACCCGCAGCGGATCGGCCTGCAGATCGAGATAGGCCATCTCGATGTTGGGGAACTCCCGGCGCATGACGCCGGACAGCGCCGTCACCGGGCCGCGGCCGTCGTAGGCGCGCATGACCGCGTCCAGGGCCGCGCGGCCGAGCCAGTACCCGCTGCCGGCGTCGCCGATCAGGTTGCCCCAGCCGTCAATGCGGGCCACGTCGCCGGCGCCCACCGCGAGGGTGACCACGCCGGTGCCGGCGGCGACGACCACGCCGAGCTCATCGCCCAGCGCGCCGAGGTAGCTCGTGACGGAGTCGTGGGCGAGGAAGACCTCCCGCACCCCGAGTGCCGCACCGGCGGCGAGGAGTTCGCGCGGGTCGGTTTCTGCCTTAGAGAAGCCGGAGATGCCGGCGCTGACGGTGACGATGGGCTGCCGGGTCGACGACGCGACGGAGGCGACGACCTCGCCGAGCTGGGGGATCAGGGCGCTGTCGGTGCGGATCCCGCCGAATTCGAACGGAAGCCACTGCCCGTCCCCGGTGTGCAGGCGCGCCCGGATGCCGGTCTGGCCGGCGTCGATGGTGAGGGAGCTGGATTCGACACTCATGGGTGGTCCGTTCTTGCGGGTGTTGCGGGTGCGGGTGCTGCGGGTGCGGGCGGTGCAGAACTGGGCGGTGCAGCCAACCAGGCCCGGTACTCGCGGCCCAGGAAGTCCGCGGCGGGTTTGCCGTAGACACAGTAGTCGTCATTCTGCGCCGCATCGGCCGCGGAGTACAGAGTCGTCGGCCAATCCCAGAGCATGAAGCCGCGCATCCACTCTCGCCGGCGGGTGGCCGCGAACATGTCCTGGTAGTAGCGCAGCTGCTCGGCACCGGACGGCACCCCGGGCAGGGCCCAGTCGTTGGGCTTGTCCGGCGACCCGGTGCGGCTCGGGCAGCCGGCCTCCATGAAGAAGAACGGCTTGCCGGTGGCCGTCACGACCTGCTCGATGCGATCCAGCTGCTCGTCCCACCTTCCGACCGGGTAGTAGCCGCTGGACGTGATCACGTCGACGGCGTCCCACCAGGTGACGTGGTCCTCCTGGAACTTGTCGCAGTTGTAGGTCACCAGGCCGTTGTAGACCTCGCGCACCGCGCTGATCAGGGTGCGCCAGCGGGCGTCCTGCCCATCGGCGCGCACCATCTCGCAGCCGATGCAGAGCATCTCGGCGCCCTCCTCCTCGGCGAGCCGGGCGGCGTGCAGGATGAACGCCGTGTACGACTGGAACCAGGCGGTCCAACCGGGTTCGCCGGGAACCTCCCAGTCGAAGAAGCCGATGTAGGCGCGCCAGGTGCCGTCGGCACAGTTGACAACGGGCTTCAGGCAGACCTTGAGCCCGTGCGACTTGGCCTCGCGGATGGCCCAGCGCACCTCGTCGTCGGTGACCGTCGGCGCGTCGCCGAACGGGATCTCCTCAGACTGGGCGGTGTCCTGCAGCGCCGCGTAGGCCAGGGCCGTCCAGTTGACACCGAGGTCGGCCATGCGCCGCAGGGAATCGGCGGCCGCCGGGGTCGCCCAGGTGCCGCGCACCCCGGTCCAGCCCCAGGTCATGCCGCAGACCGGTTCGCTGAGAACGGATGCGGCGTCTGGCCGGGTCTCATTCGTCACCGCTGCACCAGCTGGTTGGTGCTGCGCAGCACGCCCGGCGCCGTGAAGGCGGCCGGGTCGACCTCGAGCAGGGAGGCGACAGTGAAGACCACGCTTTCGCCGGGCAGCAGCGTGACCAGCATGTCGTCGACCCGGGCGTCCGGGTCGACCTTGTCGACCAGCAACGCCAGGTCGCGGGTGAGCACCGGCACGGTCACGCGCACGCTGTAGCCGCCGTCGGTGCGCACCGCGCTCACCTCGGGGTCGCCCGGTGTCAGGGTGCTGTCGCGGGCCTCGGCGAAGAACCAGTGCCCGCGCGCCCCGGCCAGGTCGGCGCGGAGGAGCTCCGCTGCCGCATCCGTTGCCGCGGACACGGATGCGGGCAGCGGCACGGTCACCGTCGACCGCGCCGGCAGGGTGACCTGCTCGGCGTGCTCGGCCAGGACGGCTCCCGTGTCTGTGTACCGCCGCACCAGGAGCTCTCCGCTCCACGTGTCGGCGGAGTCATTGACCGCGATGACGGCCAGGCCGCCATCGCGGGGCTGGATGGTGACCAGCCGGTCGGCGTAGGCGTGCTTGATCGCGTACAGCAGCGGCTTGGGCCGGCCGTAGCCGTCCACGGCGGCCCAGGAGGTGACCGGCCAGCAGTCGTTGAGCTGCCAGACGATGTTGCCCATACAGTGCGGGGAGAGCGAGCGGAAGTGCTCGATCGCGGTGCTGATGGCGGTGGCCTGGTTCAGCGACATGGCCCAGTGCCAGTCGCCGATCTCTCTGGGCAGCGGCAGGTGCGGCAGCAGCCCGTCGGTGAGCTTGACGTTGCCCTCCATGGCCTTCTGGTGCACGAGCATGCCCGGGGATTCCGGGGTCAGCGGCACATCGTGGATCGACTCGGTGAGGGTCGACCAGGTGGGCGGGCCCTGCCAGCCGAACTCGGCGACGAACCGGGGCTGGTACTCGCGGTAGGCGGGGTAGTCGCGCTGGTTCCAGAGGTCCCAGATGTGCATGGTGCCGTGCTCGGGGTCGTTGGGGTGCAGGTCATTGGCGATGCTGCCAGCCACCGGTGAGAACGGGCTGCCGGGCGTGTACCCGACGTGCGGGGCCAACTCGGCGACCAGGGCAGGGAACACGTCGTAGTAGAAGCCGCCGCCCCAGGTCTTGCCGTCCAGGCGCAGCTTCCAGTTCCACTCCTCGAAGCCCCAGAGGTTCTCGTTGTTGCCGTTCAGCACCACCAGTGAAGGGTGCGCGGCGAGCCGGATGACGTTCTCCCTGGCCTCGGCCTCGATCTCGTCGCCGAGCGGGGCCTCTTCGGCGTAGGCGGCGCAGGCGAGCAGGAAGTCCTGCCAGGTGAGCAGGCCCCGCTCATCGCAGAGGTCGTAGAAGTCGTCGCTCTCGAAGATGCCGCCGCCCCACACCCGGATCAGGTTGATGTTGGCGAACTCGGCCTGCTCGAGCCGGTCGAGGTAGCGTGCCCTGGTGACCCGGTGCGGGAAGGCGTCGTCGGGGATCCAGTTGGCGCCGCGCACGAACACCGGCTGGCCGTTGATGACCAGGGTGAACGGGGTGCCGTTCTCGTCGGGGGTGGTGTCGAACTCCACGGTTCGGAAACCGATGCGGGTGGTCGACCGGTCCAGTTCCACCGCGGTGTCGGCCGCCCGCAGGGTGACCTCCAGATCGTAGAGCGGGTGCTCGCCGTAGCCGAGCGGCCACCACAGGTCCACGTCGGGCACGCTCAGGCTCACGGTGGTGCCGGTCGCACCGGCCGGCAGCTCAACGGTGCGGCTGACGCCGGCGACGGATGCCGTGACGCTGACGGGGGTCTCCGTCGCACGGTCCACGTCGACGTGCACCTCCACGAGCCCGGAGCTGGTCGGCCCGGTTGGGTCGCACACGGTGGCGATCGGGCGCACCGTCGCCAGGCGGGCCGTCGACCAGCTCACCAGGGTCACCGGCTTCCACAGCCCGGAGGTGGACGTGTCGATGCCCCAGTCCCAGCCGAAGCTGCAGGCCATCTTGCGGATGGCGTTGTAGGGGTGGTGGTTCACGTGCGGGCGGTAGCCGAGGTCCAGGCTCGCGGCATCCGCGGCCTTGATGGGGGAGCGGAACACCACCACGAGTTCGTTGAGGCCGGCCTTGAGGCGGGCGCCCACGTCGAAGCCGTAGCTGCGGTGCATGTTGCGGGTGGTGCCCAGCGCCACCCCGTTCAGCTCGATCTCGGCGATGGTGTCGAGTCCGGCGAAGACCAGGTCGGTCCGGTCGGCGCCGACCGGGTTCCAGGCGAAGGTGGTGCTGTACCGCCAGTCGGTCAGCCCGATCCAGGAGAGCAGCTGCTCGTTGCCGTCGAGGTACGGGTCGGGAATGAGCTCGGCGGCCAACAGGTCGGTGTGCACGGAGCCGGGCACGATGGCCGGCACCGTGAGGCGCCGGATGCTCGGGGGCACCGGTCCGTCCAGGGCGGTGACACTCCAGTCGGTGTCGAGCAGCCGGGTGACGGGCGTGAGGGAGGACGACGTGATGGTGAGTGCAGACATTACAGTTTTCCAGACATTACTTGGTGGCTCCGGACGTGACGCCGTTGTAGATGAATCGTTGCAGGAACAGGAAGATGATCAGGGTCGGCACGATGACGATCATGATGCCGGCCGCGATGATCTCCCATTGTGCGCCGTATGGTCCCTGGAACCTGAAGAGCGAGGTGCTGATCACGGCCAGGTCTTGAGCGGGCATATAGAGGTACGGGATGTAGAACTCGTTGTAGATGGCGATGCCCTTGATGATGACCACCGTGGCGATGGCGGGGCCGAGCAGCGGCAGGATGATGCGCCAGTACACTCCGAACCGGCTCGCGCCGTCGAGCATGGCGGCTTCGTCGAGCGACCGGGGGATCGACTGCATGAACTGAATGAAGATGTAGATCGACAGGATGTCGGTACCCATGAACAGGATGATCGCGGCCCCGTGGGTGTTGACCAGATGGAAGAAGTTCACCACCTGATAGGTCGCCACCTGGGTGGTGACGGCCGGCACCAGGGTGGCCACGAGGAAGAGCCCGAAGACCACTTTCTTGAAGCGGAACTCGAACCTGTCGAGCACGTACGCGGCCATGGTGCCGATCAGGATGGTTCCGGTGACCGAGATCACCGCGATGATCGAGGTGTTCAGGAACCCGAGCATCATGCGTCCGTCGACGAAGGCCGTGGCGAAGTTGGCGAAGTTGAACCAATTCGACGGCGGCACCAGTGGACCGGTTGTGGCGTATTCGGTGTTGCTCTTCAGCGATGCGAACAGGATCACGATGATGGGCACGAGCGCGACGAGAGAGCCGAGAACGAGGGACAGGTACTTCCCCGTGGTGCCGAGATGTCTGATCATGAGGCCAACGTCACTTTCTCGTCGGGGACGACCTTGCGCTGCAGCCAGGTGACGAGCAGCACGATGATGAGCAGGATGACCGCCATCGCCGAGGCGAGGCCGACCTTGCGGTACACGAAGGCCGTTTGGATGGTCTGGATGACGAAGGTCATGCTGCCGTTGGTGCCGCCGGTGATGATGTACGGCAGTTCGAACGCGGAGAGGCTGCCGGCGATCGCCAGGATGAAGGACAGGCTGATGATGCGCTGGATGCCGGGGGCGATGATGTAGCGGAACTGCTGCCACTTGTTCGCGCCGTCCAGGTCGGCCGCCTCGTAGAGCTCGCCGGGGATCGACTGGATCGCGCCGAGGAACAGGACGAAGTTGAGGCCGATGTAGCGCCAGATGGCGACGCCGGCCAGCGAGTAGTTGACCACATCCGGGTTACCCAACCACTGGGTGGAGAGCTCGCCGAGGCCGACGAAGCCGAGTACGGCGTCGAGGGTGCCGCCCGGGCGGAAGAAGAACAGGAAGATGAACGCGATCGCGACGGCGTTGATCAGGTAGGGGAAGAACAGGATGCCCTTGAACAGGTTGCGGAACCGGGTCTTGAAGCTGAGGATCGTGGCGAAGTACAGCGCCAGGGCCATCTGCAGGAACGACGCCCCGAAGTAGTACAGGCTGACCACGAAGACCTGCCAGTACTTGGGATCGGTGAAGATCTTGACGAAGTTGTTCAACCCGACGACATCTTTGGTCTTGTCCAGGCCGTCCCAGGACGTGAAGCTGTACCAGATCATGTTGCCCACCGGGATATAGGTGAACGTGATCAGCAGGGCCAGCGGGATGGCCAGGAACAGCCACGGCATGACGATGGAGTCCTTGCGTTTGCCGGTTGCGGTGACGGTGGTGCGGATGAAGCGTTGCGAGAACCGGCTGAACAGGTCCGGCGCTTTCGCCGGGGCCAGTTGTTGAGACACCGAGCGTCCTTTCTCTTGCCTGGGGCAGACATGGTCTGGGCAGAGCGCGGCCAGCCGTTGGGTGCACGGCCGGCCGGCTGCTACTGCTGACTTCTCCTGCGGGTGGTGCGGGTGGGGACGGGGCCTAGCCCTCGACGGATGCCTTGGCCTTGGCCCAGGCGGTGTTCAGGTCGGCGAAGAGCGACGCCTTGTCGCCGTCGGCGGCACCGCGGGCGGTGTCGACGATCTTCTGGCGGTAGAGCGGGCCGGTCAGGTCGATCTCGGACTCGCTGGTGATGTCGTTCTCCAGGGTGGCCTGGTCGGCCGGCACCGGTGTGAGTTCGAGGAATTCGACGCCGCTGGCGGTGAAGTCGGCGAGGGCGTCCGGGGCGGGGCCGTCGACGACGGGGGAGAGCCCGCCTTGGTCGGTGGCGTAGCCGGACTCCTGGGCGAACCAGTCGATCCAGGCGCGGGCCGTGGCCTTGTTCTTGGAGTTGATGCTGATGGCGTTCTGGTAGTCGCCGCCGATGGTGGAGTACGCCTGTCCGTCGACGGCGCTCGGGAACGCCATGTAGCCGATGTCGTCGGCGGAGCCGCCCGCGGTCACCGCGGCATCCTGCATCTGGGTGATGGCCCACGAACCCAGGACCATGGAGCCGATCTCGCCGCTGCCGAGCCCGCCCTTGGACGATTCCCAGTCCGTGGTGGTGGGGTCTTCTTCACTCAGGCCCCGCTCGACGATGTCGTAGAGCAGTCCGTCGGCGATCTCGTGGTACTCGCCCGTTGCCCAGGGGGCGTCGGACTCGACGAGGCTGATGGAGGCGTCCTTGTCGCCGGTGGCTGCCCGGTTGCCGTCCCACTGGCTCAGCGGCCAGCCGTCGCCGTAGTTCGTGTAGTACGGCACGGCGTCGGTGTTGTCCTTGATGAGCTGGAGGTCGGCCAGGAACTCGTCGGGGGTGGTCGGCATCTCGCTGACACCGGCGTCGGCCCAGACGTTCTTGTTGTAGACGATGCCCTGGGCGTTGCCGGTGATGGCGACCCCGTAGGCCAGGTCGTCGTAGGCCTTCTCTGCGACGAAGCGGTAGGTCTTGCTGAGCTCGTCCAGGGAACCGAGCGGCTCGAAGAACTGCGCCAGCTGCACCTTGGTGACGGTGCTGGGAATGAGGAGCACATCACCGTAGCTGCCGGAGGACAGCCGTGTGGAGATGTCGGTTTCGTAGTCCTTGATGGCCTCGAACTTGACGGAGGTGCCGGGGTAGGCCTTTTCGAACTCGGCGGCGTAGTCCTTGAACACGGTGTCGACGATGTCGGTGCGCTGGGTGATCACAGTGATCTCCCCGGTGATCGCGCCCTCGTCTGCCGGGGCTGACCCGGAGCATCCTGCCAGTAGTGCGGTGGCCGCCAGAGCAGCCACCCCCATGATGAGCTTCTTTGCCATCGGTTTTCTCCTAATCGGTATCACCATCGACCCGTTGAGACACGACCGCGACTTCCCGCCCGTGGATCCTTGGTGTTGCTGTTGGGCCTCATGCTAGGCCCGGATTCGGCGGCCAGTCAAACAAAAATGTCAACGCTGTCCCAAGTTGTCCTATCCGCGTTTCGACGCTGCCGATCCTTGAATTAGCGGGGAACTCGCGCATGTTTCGAGTCAAAAACCGTTGCCAATGTCTGCAAAATGTCTTACGTTGACATTGCGGCGATCTGGCCGGTTTGGAGCACTCGCCCATCGAAGGAGATTTCATGACGACACAATCGCGCGCGACGCTGGCCGACGTGGCCATGCTCGCTGGAGTGAGTTCCAAGACGGTGTCGCGGGTCTTCGCCGGCGCCGGCAACGTCTCGGCCGACACCCGGGAGCGGGTGCTCAAGGCCGCCAAGCGGTTGCGCTTCCGGCCCAACAACCTGGCCCGCAACCTGCGCCGGGGGGGAGTGACGAACACCGTCGCGTTCGTCATCGGCGACCTGAAGAACCCGTTCTACTTCCACGTCGCTGCCGGCATCGAACGCGAACTGGCGCTGCGCGGCCTCACCATGGTGCTCGCCACGACGGACGACTCACCGGACAGCGAGGAACGGGTGGTGGACGCCCTGATCTCCCAACGCGTGCGGGCCCTGCTGCTGATCCCCATCGCCGACGACCAGTCGTACCTCGAGGGCGAACGCCAGCTGGGCACCCCGGTGGTCAGCGTCGACCGGCCCGCCCGCAACCTCGTCGCCGACTCCGTGGTGCTGCAGAACCGCCAGGGCATGGCCGAGGCGGTGCGCTCGCTCACGGCCATCGGCCATCGCAGGATCGGTTTCATCTCCAACCCGTCCGCGATGTACACCCAGAGGGAACGGCTGGCCGGGTACCGCGAGGCGCTGCGCGAGGTGGGCGTGCACGAGACCGCCGCGTGGGAACGCCTCGACGACGACCCCGACATCTCACCGGAGCTGGCCGTGCAGAGCCTGCTCGCGCTGCCGGAGCCGCCAACGGCGATCGTGGCCGGCAACAACCGGGGGAGCGCGGGTGCCGTGCGGGTGCTGCGCAATCTCGAGCCGCCGGTGGCGTTCATCGGCTTCGACGACTTCGAGTTGGCGGACGCCCTGGACATCTCCGTTGTGGCCTACGACCCGATGGAGCTCGGCCGCACCGCCGCCCGGCTGGCCCTGGAGCACCTGGAAGACCCCGACTCGTTCACCAAACAGGTCGAGATCCCCACCCGGCTCATCCACCGCGGCTCCGGCGAGATCCCGCCGCCCGCGCGCTGAGCCGGTCGGCCGATCCGGGCCGCAACTGTTGCCCGTGCGGACAATTGCACCCGGTACGCCGGGCGCAGAAGTCCGCAGCGGCAACAGTCAGGCGGTTACCCCGCCAGCTGCGGGGCGAGCTGGTGGGCGAGCCAGGCGGCCTGGCGCACGAAGTGGTGGCCCTGGCCGCCCTCGTGCTCGTTGAACGGGTACACCTCGATCTCGGCATCCGCTGCCCAGTGGTTGTGCGCGGCGAAAACCGTGGACGGTGGGCAGACGGGGTCGAGCAGCCCCACCGAGAACAACGCGGGGGCGGTGGCCCGCTTGGCGAAGTTGACCCCGTCGAAGTACGAGAGGGTCGCGAAGGTCTGCTCGACCTCGTCCCGGTGCACCGAGAGATACCGCACGACCTCCTGGTACGGGTCGCTGCCGGTCATTCCGACGGCGCGCTCGAAGTGGCAGAGGAACGGCACCTCCGGCATCGCGCCCACCAGACCGGTGGAGAGCCCCGCGGCCGCGAGGGCGATGCCACCGCCCTGGCTGCCGCCGCATACCGTCACCCGCTCGGGGTCGACCCTGTCGAGGGTGCGCACGGCGTCGATCGCGCGCACGGCGTCGGTGAACACCCGCCGGTAGTAGTAGTCGTCGGGCGAGTCGATGCCGCGGGTCATGAACCCGGAAGCGGCCGGGCCGCTGCCGTGCGGGTCGGCGGTGTCGCCGCCGGAGCCCCAGCCGCTGCCCTGCCCGCGGGTGTCCATGAACAGGTAGGCGTAGCCGCTGGCCACCCAGCCCAGGTGCTCGTGCGGGAAGCCCCTGCCGCCGCCGTAACCGTTGTACTCGACCACCGTGGGCAGCCGGGCCGGCAGAACCCCCGCCCTGTCGGCGGGCAGCATGAACCAGGCCTTGACGGGGTCGCCGGCAAAGCCGTTGAAGGTGACGTCGTAGACCTCCACCTCGCTGAGCGGCGAGTCGACCCTGGTGAGCCGTGGCGCGGCCGGGTGCACGCGGGACTCCGCCAGGGTGCGCTGCCAGAACGCGTCGAAGTCGGCCGGTTCGGCGACCTCGGGGCGGTACTGGCTGAGCTCGGCCAGGGACATGTCTAAGCGGGGCACTGGTTGCCTTTCGGTGGAGAGCGAATGCGGGTGGTTGAGTTTGTCAGGAGTTCTGGTGCGCGACTATGGCCGAATACCGGCCGCCGAGCGCCAGCAACTCGTCGTGGCTGCCGAGTTCGACGATGCGGCCGGCTTCGATGTAGGCGATCCGGTCGGCCTCGCGGATGGTGGACAGCCGGTGCGCCGCGATGATCGTCGTACGATCCCTGAAGAGGGTGCTGAGGGCATCCTTGACCTTCTCCTCCGAGACGGAGTCGAGGGCACTGGTGGGTTCGTCGAGCACCAGGATGCGCGGGTCACGCACCAGGGCCCTGGCGATGGCGAGACGCTGGCGCTGGCCGCCGGAGAGCCGGGCGCCCCGGTCGCCGACCACGGAGTCCAGGCCGGCGCCCTGGCCGGCGAGGATATCCAGAGCGTTGGCGCCGGCCAGGGCGGCCAGCACGGCCTCGTCGCTGACGCCGGTGAGACCGTAGGCGACGTTGTCGCGGATGGTGCCCTCGAACAGCACCGACTCCTGCGGAACGACGGAGACGAAGAACCGGGCGCTGCGCAGGTCGAGGGTGGCGGCGTCGACGCCGTCCAGCAACAACCGCCCGGTGCCGGGCCGCACGAAGCCGAGCACCAGGTTGAGCAGCGTCGACTTGCCCGACCCCGACGGGCCGACCAGGGCGATGGTCTCGCCGGCCCGGATCGACAGGGTGATGTCCCGCAGGGCGGGCCGGCCATCCTCGTAGCTGAAGCCCACGCCCTCAAGGTCGATCCGGCCGGCCACCGCGGTCACGAGCTCCTTGCCCTCGTTCACCTCCACGTCGGGCTCCTCCATCACCTCGGCGATCGACCGAATGGAGTCGATACCGCGGGTGAAGATCGGCGTCACGTTGAGCAGGGCCACGATGCCGCCGGTGAGCACCGTGAAGTAGGTGCTGAGCAACACGACCTCGCCCGGGCTGATGGCGATGACCCGGGTGATCGAGGCCGCGGATGCGCCGATCAGGCAGATCACGCCGAGCGCCTGGTACGACAACCAGGAGAGCGCCCCAAAACGGCCGTTGAGGGTGTCCAGTTCCTGCCCGGCCACGCGCACGTTCTCGGCCTGACCGGCGACCCGGCTGGTGGCGACCCGTTCGAGGCCGTGCCCGCGGGTGATGGGGATCAGCGCCGCCATCTCGCCCACGCCGGCCGAGAACCGTTCTACCTCGTGCCGGAAGTTCTCGTTGCGGTCGGCGGCGCGCGATCGGATGTAGCCGATGAGCAGCACGGCCAGGGGGACCGTGACGGCGAAGACGCCGACGAACGCGGGCACGGTGAGGGCGGTGAGCACCACCGCGCCGGTGAGGGTGAAGAGGGCGGAGAGGAAAGTGGGCAGGGCCTGCTGCATCATCATTTCGATGCTCTCGACATCGCGCACCACCTTGGTGTGCACGATCGAGGCGCTCTGCCGGTTGTGAAAGCCGATGGACAGCCGCTGGAGGCGCTCGGCGAGGGCGTTGCGGACATCCACGGCCATCGACCGGATCGACCGGCTGGACAACCGCACGAAGATCATGTGGAACGGGTAGTTCAGGCTCAGCAACGCCAGGGCGCAGGCCGCCCAGAACCACAGCTGCGGCAGGGGACCGCGGTCCACGACGATGTCGATGACGGCGGCGGTGATCGGCGGCAGCAGCCAGGCCGGACTGTCCTTGATGAGAAAGGCCAGGGTGGCCAGAGAGAGCCGGCCGCGGTGCGGAAGCAACAGTCGCAGCAGCGAGCGGACCGGGGAGGCTGCGACGAAGGACCGTTCGACCGATCGCAGTGCGGAATTGTCACCCATGGAAGACCTTTGGAGTTCATCCGCGGCGCGCAACAGGCGCGGCGGCAACCTCGACGCGGGTCGAGGGGCTGGGGTGCGTCCTCAGCCGGGAGCTGTCGGAGCCCACGGCTGTCGCGGGTGAGGTCGCCGGCACCAACGCTGGTGCCAGCACCGACTATACCGGCGTTGAGAGCGCGACCACACGACCGGAGAACGGCACGGGCTTAGACCGCGGCGACCTCTGGCTCGGCGCGTGGGGTGAGCTCGGCGCGTAGCGGCCAATCCTGGCCGTCCAGGATGATCTGGGCGCACCGGCCGGTGTCGGCGTTCACCACGATGGGAGCCATCAGGTTCACGGTGGTGCCGGTCTCGCCTGGGTTGGTGACCACCAGGACCATCGCCTGCTCGGGTCCGGCGAGGTCGAGGGCCCTGGCGTGCTCGTCGGAGATCACGGGCGCGTAGTGCGGCAGATAAACCGACGCGTCGAGCACGAACAGCCGGGTGTGCTCGTCGATCGCGGACTGCAGGGCGAACAGTCCGGCGGCGCCGGTGATCTCGCGCAGCTGGAAGTCGGTCAACGGTGCCAGGCCGGGCGGCGGGGAGAGGAAACTCAGGGTGGCGGTCATGAAAGGAAGTCCATCAGGGTCGGTTGAATCACACGGGCGGTGACGGCGAGGGCGGACTGGTAGGCGACCTCCTGCAGCTTGAGGTCGAGGATCACCGTCGCCAGGTCGGCATCCTCGAGCTGCACCCGTTGTGCCTCGAGGCTGCCCTTCTGGGCCACGAGTGATGCCGAGGCCGTCTCGATGCGGTCCTGCCGGGCGCCGACCTCGGACCGGGCGCCGATGACGGCGGTGACGTGTTTGTCGATGGCGGCCAGATGCGCGGACACGCTCACGGTGGGGTCGGGGCTGCGCAACGCCGACGAAATGTTGTCGAGCAGGGTGAACACCGAGGTGTCGCCGGAGCCGAAGATGGCGGCGCCGTCGGCATCCACCCGCACAGTGCTGCCGGCGCCCACGCGCCGTTCGACACCCGCTGAGGAGCCGCCGCTGTGGATACCCTCGGGCGTGAACGCCACGCCGGCATCGGAGTTGCCGGCGAACACGGTTCGGCCGAGGTAGCTCGCGTTGGCCTGGGTGAGCAGGTCCTTCTTCAGGCCGTCGATCTGAACGGCGATGGCTTCCTTGGCCGCCGGTGTCATGGTGCCGGCGTTGGCGCCCTGCACGGTGAGGTCGCGTACCCGGTTCAGGATGGTGGTGCTCGCGCCGAGCGCGGTGTCCAGAGTCGTCAGCCAGCCGTTGCCGTTGTCGGCGTTGCGGGTGTACTGGGCGGTGGCGCGCTGCTCGGCCCGCACCGCGAGCGCGTTCGCTGCGCGGGCAGGGTCGTCGGAGGCCCGGCTGATGGTCTTCAGCGAGGAGGACTGCTCCTGCAGCTGGGCCAGACGCTGCGCGCTGGCCTGCAGATTGGCCTGGGCGGAACGCATCTGGGTCTGGCTGGTGACGCGGGGGATCATCGGTTACCTTCCCACTAGTCCGGTGCGGTTGATCAGGGTGTCGAGCATTTCGTCCACGGCCGTCATCACCCGAGCGGCGCCCTGGTAGGCGTGCTGGAAGGTGAGCAGGTTGACGTTCTCCTCGTCGATGTCGACGGAGGAGTTGGACAGCTGCAGGGTGACTGCGGCGGTGGCGGACAGGTTCGCCGACGAGGCCTGGGCGAGTTCGATGCCGGTGGCGACACCGAGCTGGGTGACGAAGGTGGACCAGACCGCGTTGGGGGAGGTGATCGGCTTCCCGGCACCATCCACGGCACGTCCGGCGCCGAGCTGGGCGATCTTGTCGGCGTTGGCACCGTTGGTCGCCCCAGCACCGACAGCGCCAGCGGCGATCTCGGTGGCGTTCTTCGGTGAGACGCTCAGCGTTGCGGCGGCATTGCCCGCGACGTAGTCGAAGAACTTCCCGCCAGGGATTCCAGCGCTGGTGACCCCGCCGAGATGGATGCTGTTGACGGTGTCGGCCAGATGGGCGGCGAAGCCATTGTAGGAGGCTGCCGCCTGGGCGAGAGCGCCACCGGTGCCGGCAGCATCCGCCGGTCCCAGGAGTGAGAGGGCGCCGGCGAGTTCGCCGCCGTCGACGACAACGGGCTGGCCAGGGTGATGGGCCCATTCGAGCTGAACGGGGCCGTTACCGGCGGCCAGGCTGGTGGGCCCGGAGACCGTGAGCACCCGCACATCGGTGCCGGACACCAGGGGGTTTCCCCCGATGAGCACATCCACGGTGCCATTGGCCTGGGGGCGCACGCTGGCCCCGGTGATGGCGGCGATCGTGGCGGTGAGCCCATCGCGCTTGTCGATGAGCTCGTTGGCCGACCCGCCGGAGGCGAGGGTCTGGCGGATGACGCCATTGAGTTCGGCGACCTGCTTCGCGGCGCCGTTGACCTCGGTGACCAGCGCGTCGGCGCTCGTGCGCACGGCGGCCCACTCGTCGGTGACGGCCCGGTACCCGGTATTGATCTGGGCGGTGAGCTGGCCGGCTTCGCCCAGCAGCAGGCCGCCGGATGCGGCGGCATCGGTGCCGTTGGAGAGTTCCTGCCAGGCCGCCCAGAATTCCTGCAGCTGGTGGGAGAGGCCGTTGACGCCGGGTTCCTTGAGCGAGTTCTCGACCGAACCGAGGGCATTGGCGCGCACAGCGGTGTAGCCGGCGGTCGCGGCGGTCGCGCGCACCTTGGCGTCGAGGGTGGCACTGCCCAGTCGCGCGATGCCGTCGACGGATACTCCGGTTCCCGGCGTGGCTCCCCAGGCGACGAGGCCGGCGCGGGCGGCGGCATTCGTCGAGGATGTCGTCACGCGCTGGCGGGTGTACCCCTCGGTGTTGACGTTTGCGATGTTCTGCCCGACGACGTCGAGGCCGGCGCGCGCCGCGATCAGTCCGGTGTACGCGGTGTTCAGTCCGCCGAAGGTGCTCATGCGTGGGTCACGGGTGGGGTTCTCACAGGCTCTGGTCGAAGAGTCGGGCGCCGGTCGCCGGGGCGCCGGAGGCTCCCCGGGCATCGTAGGTGGTGGCCTGCGCGTCAACGCCGGCCAGGGATTCCTGGGTGTAGCGGGCGGCGGAACGCAGGAACTGCTCGTTCACGTCCCGCAGGCTTCGGATCTGCGCGATCAGCTCGGTCATGGCCGTCAAATGCGCGGTGAGGATGTCGCTCCACGGGCCGGCGGGCGCCTGCTGGACCAGTTCGCTCAGCGTGGCGTCCGGTGAGGTGCCCCACTCCTGGGCGACCGCGGCCACCTCGACCGATCGGCCCAGGCCGGCCTCGCGCACCAGCTCGAGTACCTGCTCCACCTCGCGGGTGGCGTGCTGAATCCAGCGCGTGCGGCCGGCGCTGAGCAACAGCTGTTCCTCGTCGAGCTTGAAAACGAGCAGTTCGAGCAGTTCACGTTCTCGCCACAGCAGGGCAGACAGTTCATTGGCGCCCATGTCGTCACTGCCTTCCCGCTGTTGAAAACCCGATGGTCCATCGTACGAGCCCATGCTCGTTCGGGGGTACTATCGGCCGGTTCTCCCGGTTGGTTAGCGGCATTCTGGTCACACCGCACACCCAGGCCCCGATTTTCGGCGGCCGTGTCCTCCGAAGAGAGGACACGGGATGCCCCGTTCTGGGGGCACGCCTACGCCAGAATCAACAAGCGCGGTTGTTACCGTAATAGCTAGGCGCGAACGCACCGAAACGGGACCCGAACCCCTGTTTCGGCGGGCTGTTTGCGCTCTTGATACGACGTCACCCCTCACGCGTGCTTACCCGGCAGTGAAACGCAGAACCAGTCTTGCGCTCACCGTCAGCGAGAAGAACGCCGGCACCAACCAGGAGGGCAACCGTTGAACCGTTCGGAGCGTAACCGGCTCGTCGTCGACAACCTGCCCCTCGTCGGCTATCTCGTCTCCGAAGTCTGGGCCAAGGCCCGGCACCTCTCCCGCGACGACCTGGCCTCGGCCGGCTCCCTGGCCCTGATCACCTCCGCGGACGCGTTCGACCCGGCCCTGGGCGTGCCGTTCGGCGCTTTCGCCCGCCGCCGCATCATCGGCGCCTTCGCCGACGAGATGCGCTCCAATGACTGGGCCACCCGGATGGCCCGCCGCCGTATCAAGGACACCCGCCAGGTGCAGGAGACCCTCGCCGCCGCGCTCGGCCGCAGCGCCACCGTCGACGAGATCGCCTCCGCGCTCGGCGTCGACCGGGAGACCGCTTTGGCCGGCCTGGCCGACTCCGAGCGCACGCTGAGCACCCTCGACGACAGCACCGCCGAGTTCCTCGTCGCCGACACCGTGCTCCCCGAGGAGTCCCTGCTGTCTGCCGAGCGACTCGCCTATCTGCGAGCGGGCGTCTCGGCGCTGCCCGAGCGGATGCGGCTGATCATCGAGCAGGTGTACTTCGAGGACCGCTCGGTCAAGGAGATCGCCGCGGACCTCGGCATCACCCACTCCGCCGTGTCCCAGCAACGCTCGGAGGCCATCCGGTTGCTGCGTGACGGCCTGGGCACCCACTACGCCGACGACGCCGAGGCCGACTTCGTACCGGAGTCCACCGTGGCGCCGGCCCGCCGCAGCGCCTACCTGTCGCGGATGGCCGACCAGGCGATGCTCGGCATGGCACACCTGGCGCACGACAGGATGCCGGATGCTCCTCCCGTCCTCTCCACGAGCGCGCTGCCCTCGGCCGCCACGGCTGCGTTCGCGACTGACGGGCTGGCCGGCGTCACAGACATCACTGTGGCCCAGTCGATCGCAGGGGCCCAGCCGGCAGCGTTGGATTCCCGCGAACTTTTCTCCCGCAACGGCTAACGCGCCGCGGGGTGGGGCCGATAGGTCACAGTGTCAGCCCATGGATGGGCCGGCGAACACCACCCAATCACGGAGGAACACATCATGGGTATGCAGATCAACACCAACCTCGCGGCGAACAACACCTACCGCAACCTGGCTTCGACCCAGACCGACATGGCCAAGTCGCTCGAGCGCCTCTCCAGCGGCCTCCGCATCAACCGCGCAGCGGACGACGCGGCCGGCCTGGCCATCTCCGAGGGCCTGAAGTCGCAGGTCGGTGGCCTCACGGTCGCCAGCCGCAACGCCCAGGACGGCATCTCGGTCATCCAGACCGCTGAAGGTTCCTTGAACGAGGTGCAGACCATTCTGCAGCGCGTTCGTGACCTCGCCGTTCAGGCCGGTAACGACTCCAACAACGTCAAGTCGCGCGAGGCGATTTCGACCGAGGTCCTCGCGCTGGGTAAGGAACTTACTCGAATCGGGGCGTCCTCGAACTTCAACGGAACCAACCTCCTCGACGGGGTGAAGACGTCGCTCACCTTCCAGGTCGGAGCGGGCAGCGTTGCCGCCGCGGACCAGATCGACGTGAAGCTCACGAACGTTTCTCTGATCGGCGCCGCCATTGAGGTTCTTGGAACGGCCGCAACTGATGGGTTCAAGGACGCAGCGACGGCCCTGACCACAATCGCGACACTGGACACGAACATTGCTGCCGTGTCCACCTCGCGCGCCGAACTCGGTGCGAGCCAGAACCGGTTCGAGAGCGTCATCCGCAACCTCGCCGTCTCCAAGGAGAACCTCACCGCTGCCGGTTCGCGTATCCGCGACACCGACATGGCCGAGGAAATGGTCAAGTACACCCGCTCCAGCATCCTGTCGCAGGCCGGTACCGCCATGCTCGCGCAGGCGAACCAGTCCAACCAGGGCGTTCTCTCGCTGCTGCGCTAAATCACGGACTGACCGACCGACCGGCTGAAAAGCCGCAGAGTCGACTGACCGGGAATCGGCCGGTGGCACGCACGATCTGACCTGGACCTCAGACCGAGCGGGCCGCCGGCCACTCGCACACCCGCAGACAACGGAAACGGACACGGCGCCCATGGGACTCTCCATCGATGGCCTGATCAGCGGTCAGGACACCACGACCCTGATCAACAACCTCATCGCTGTCGAAGCGATCCCGCAGACCCTGCTCAAGGGCAAGGTCTCCGCCGCCCAGAACTACACCACCGCCGTGCAGGGCCTGAACACCCAGGTCGCCGCCCTCAACGACGCCGCCACCAAGGCCGCCAAACCCGCCAGCTACGACCTCTACACCGCCACCAGCAGTTCCAGCCAGGTCACCGCCACCACGAGCACCGGCGCCGCCGCCGGCGTGCTCGACATCACCGTCGGCCGGCTCGCGCAGAACCAGGTCACCGTCACCGGGCCTCTCACCGCCTGGCCCGACGCCACCCTCACCCTCACCGACGCGGCCGGAAAAGCCACCGTGCTCACCCCGGCCTCCACATCGCTTGACGACGTCGTCAGCGCCGTCAACGCGGCCGGCCTCGGCATCACCGCCACCAAGGTCGCCGTGGGCGCCGACGGCTTCCGCGTGCAGTTCAGCAGTGCCGCCCCCGGCGCCGCCGCGTCATTCACTCTCACCGGCGGCACGGTTCCGACCACCCAGGTCAAGGCCGCCCAGGATGCCCAGGTCACGCTGTGGGCCGGCACCACAGCCGAACAGAGGATCACCTCGGGCAGCAACACCTTCACCAACCTGCTGCCCGGCCTGGATGTGACCGTCCAAGCGGTCTCCACCACACCGGTCACGCTTACCGTGACCAGGGACGACGCCGCCATCACCGAGATCGCCGGCGGCCTCGTCAGCAGCCTCAACGACATCTTCGCCGTCATCACCAACCGGTCGGCCGTGTCGACCACGACCGACTCCACAGGTAAGAGCGTCACCACCGCCGGGCTCTTCGCCGGCGACGGCACCATCCGCACGGTCAACCAGAACCTGCTCACCGCCGCGTCGATGCCCGTGGACGGGCGCTCCCCGTCGGAGATCGGCATCAGCATCACCAAGAGCGGCACCCTGGAATTCGACGCCGAGAAGTTCGCCGCTGCCCTGGCCAAGGACCCGGCCGGCGTGATGAAAACCGTGCAGGAGATCTCCGGCCGGGTCGCGTCGGCCGCGGCGACGGCATCGGACAAATACGACGGCACCCTCACCACCACCATCACCAGCCAGCAGTCCCAGGTGCGCACGATGGGCCTGGAGATCAGCGACTGGGACCTGAGGCTCACCGCCAAACGCAGCTCGCTCGAACGGGTCTACACGGCCATGGAATCCAGGCTGGGTGAGCTGAAGACGCAGTCCTCCTGGCTCACGTCGCAGATCAATTCACTACCCGATACCTACACAGGGAGCTCCAGCTGATGACCACCGCACTGTTCCCACCCCACCAGCTTTCGATGCCACAGCAGTCAGCCCAGCCTTCGGCGGCCCAGCTGGCCGCCGCACAGGGCAAACGCGCCCAGCTCAACCGCGAGGCCGTGCTGTCGGCCACGCCGGTGCGCTTGCTCACCATGCTCTACGACAGGCTGATGCTCGACCTGGACCGCGCGGAGGCGGCGCAGGACGGCGAGAACTGGCCGGTCGCCTCCGAGAACCTGCTGCACGCGCAGGCCATCGTCGACGAACTCACCACCTCGCTCAACGTCACGGCGTGGGACGGAGCCGACGGGCTTCTCGCCATCTACACCTACGTCTCGAACGCTCTGATCGGTGCGAACATCCACCGTGACGTGGCCCGCACCCGGGAGAGCATCGTTTTGCTCGAGCCGCTGCGCCAGGCCTGGCACGAAGCGGCCGCTGCGTTGCCCGCGACGCCGACCGCCGCCAGCGGGGAGGGCTACCGTGGAGTCGCCTGAGGTCCACTCCAGCAGTGCCCGGCCCCACAGCACCCGTTCGGGTGCCGCCGCGCCGGGGGAGCCGCGCACCAGCAACGCCGAATGGCTGCAGGTACTCGACGAACTGGAGACCAGCCTGGGCAGCGGTGCCAGGGACGCCGTGCTCTCCGCCCAAGGCGGCCAGCTCGTTACCGGGGTGCAGTGGCGTGCCCCCGAACACATCGGCCAGCTCCCGCGCGAGCTCGAGGAACGGGCGCGGGTTCTGCTCACCGGCCAGCTCGAACTGATCCGCGAGATCGAGGATGCGCGCCGCTCCGCGGGCGCCCACCTGGCCGCCGTGCGCACCATCCTCTCCACCCACCTCTCCGACCAGCCGGTCTATCTGGATATCGCGGGCTGACCCGGCAGATTTTCTGACAGATTCCCTGACAAATATCCCGAAACGTCCTAACGCACGCTCGTCGACGGCCGATAGCTACGGATGAGCACGGATTGCTCACCACAGGCCACGGATCGGCCGTCCGGCACATTGACGACGAATCGGGCCTCTGCGTGATTGAATCCGTGACCACCGCGGCGCTGACCAGCGCCCTGGACGGACTGGCCCTGCGCCAGCGCACCATCGCGAACAACATCGCGAACGTGAACACCCCCGGCTACCAGGCCCAGCGGGTCTCATTCGAGGATGCGCTCGCCCAATCGGTGCGGGACGGCGACGGCCACACCGCGGCCAGCACTGCACGCTCGCTCGAGCCGACCAGGCTCGACGGCAACAACGTGAACCTCGACACCGAAACGGTCTCGAACATCGACACCGTGCTGCGCTACCAGTTCGCCGCCCAGGCCGTGGCGGGCGCCGACTCGAGCATGCGCGCAGCGCTCCGGACCAGCTGATGGGCCTCGACGCTCTCGGCATCGCCGGCACCGGTCTCACGCTGCACCGCAAGTGGCTCGACGCCGTCGCCGACAACATCGCCAATGCCAACACCGCCACCGCCACCTCCGGGGATGCCTTCCAGGCCCGGTACATCGTCGCCCAGGAGGGTGAGGGCGTCTCGGGGGCCTACGTGGCCGGCACCGCGTTGGGCGACGCCGAGGGCCTGTTGGTCTACGAACCCGACAACCCCATCGCGGATGCCGACGGCTACGTGCGCCGCCCCGACATCGACATGGCCGAACAGATGGGCGAGCTGATCATGGCCCAGCGCGGCTACCAGGCCAATGCCGCGGTCATCGACCGGGCCAAGACCTCCTACGAAGCCGCCCTGCAGATCGGACGTAACTGATGACCATCCCCGCCATCGGCTCCGCGCCCGCCGTGAGCGCCACGTCGTACCTGCCCGCCAGTACGGCCACCAGCGGCACCGAATCCTCTGACACCGGCTTCGCCAGCGCCCTCACCGGCGCCGTGAACAACCTCCAGCAGCTGCAGTCCACCTCCAACAGCTATGCCATCCAGGCCGTCACGGGCGATCTCGACGACATCCACACGGCCACCATCGCGTCCTCACGCGCCGCGGTCACCCTTGAGCTCGTCGCTGCCGTGCGCAACAAGGGTGTCGAGGCGTTCAACGACATCATGAGAATGCAGGCCTGATGCCCGCTCAGATCACCTCGGTGTTCCGTCGCCTGGGCAACGCCATCCGCGAGTTCACCGTCGCCCAGCGCACCATGGCCATCATCGGGGTCGCCGTGCTCGCCCTGGGCACCGCCGCGCTCACGATGTGGGCCACGCAACCGGCGTACACCCCGCTGTACTCGGGTCTGAGCGGCTCCGACGCCAACACCATCGTGGAGCAGCTGCGCACCGATGGTGTCGCCTACGAGTTGAGCGACGGGGGAGCGACCATCCTGGTGCCGGAGGCCGACGTCTACGACCAGCGGCTCAAGTCCGCCGCCGCCGGCCTGCCGACGTCGAGCACCGGCGGCTACTCCCTGCTGGACACCATGGGTGTCACCGCCTCCGAGTTCCAGCAGTCGGTCACCTACAAGCGGGCCCTGGAGGGCGAACTCGCCGCCACCATCGAGGCCATGAAGGGTGTGCAGACCGCTTCGGTGCGGCTGGCGATCCCCGAGGCGACGGTGTTCACCGAGGAGACCAACGATCCCACCGCATCCGTCTTCGTGGGTACCCGGAACGGCGTCACCCTGAACGCCGAGCAGGTGCAGGCCATCGTGCACCTCACCAGCGCCTCCATCGACGGCATGAAGCCCACGGATGTCGCGGTCATCGACGCGGCCGGCGTCGTGCTCTCCGCGGTGGGCGTCGGGGCCACAGGGTCGGCCGGCCAGCAGGCCAGCGACTACGAGGAGCGGGTGCGCGGTTCGGTGCAGGCCATGCTCGACAAGGTCGTGGGACCCGGCAACGCCACGGTCGTGGTCGCCGCTGACATGAGCTACCAGAGCGCCCAGGTCGTGGAGGAGTCGTTCACGGTTCCCGAGAACGCCCCGGCGCTCAACGAGGCCGTGACGACCGAGTCGTACACCGGTGCCGGGGATGCCGCGGCCGGCGTACTCGGACCCGACAACATCGCCGTGCCGGCCGAAACCACGGCGGACGGCACCTTCACCAGCGAGGACACCACCCGCAACAACGCCATCAACAAGGTCACCGAAACGCGCACGGTGCCGGCAGGTGAGATCAACCGGCAGACGGTGTCGGTGGCGGTGAACGCCGCGGTCGCCGAAGACCTCAACGTGGCCGACGTGACGAGCCTGGTGTCCTCCGCCGCCGGCATCGACGTGGCCAGGGGAGACGCCGTGACCGTGGAGGTCGTGAGCTTCAACGCCGCCGGCGCCGACGCCGCGGCTGCGGCGCTGGCCGAGGCCGCCGCGGCCGAAGAGGCCGCCCGCAACGCCGGGATCCTGCAGGTGGGGCTGATCGTGGCCGGCACCGTGATCGCTTTTGTGCTCGGACTGATCCTCTATGCCCGGCGCTCACGCCGGCAGAGCCGCCAGGCCATCGAGTTGAGCGACCTGGTGCAGGCGCGGTCAGCGCTGGATGCGCCGACGGTGCCGTTCTCGTTGCCGCCGCAGTTGGCGCCGCTGCACATCGACCCGCCCACCCAGGCGTACCCACTCAGCGGCGGCCCAGCCGGCGCCCTGCCGGGCGGCGGCGACCAGCGGGTGGCCGACATCGACGCCCTCGCCCTGCGTGACCCGCAGATGGCGGCCGAGATGCTGCGCGGTCTGATGGACGATCGGCAGCCCGCATGATGGACGCCAAGACCGGCCTGACCGGCACCCAGAAGGTGGCCGTGGTCCTGATGACCATGGACCAGCAACGCGCGTCCGAGGTGATGAAACAGTTCTCCGAGGTCGAGGCGGCCGAGATCATCGCCGAGATCGTGCAGTTGCGCCGGGTCGACGCGTCGGTCATGGACAGCGCCGTCGCCGAGTTCCACGAACTCACCACCATCGGCGCCCGCAACCCGCGCGGCGGTCACGCCGTAGCGGTCGGACTGCTGGAGAAGTCCTTCGGCGCCGAGCGTGCGGCCGGCGTGATGAGCCGGGTGGCGACCTCGATGGCCGGCAAGGCGTTCGAGTTCCTCGACACCGTCGACTCGATGCAGGTGCTCGCTCTTCTCGACGGCGAATTGCCGCAGACCATCGCCCTGGTGCTCGCCCACCTGCGGCCGGAACACGCCTCCGCGATCCTCTCCGGGCTGGACGGCCCGGTGCGCACCGATGTCGCCCAGTGCATCGCCTCCACCGGGCCCGCCACGCCGGAGGCCGTGCGGGTGGTCACCGACATCCTCAAGAAACGCATCGGGGCCGTCGCCGCGTCGCGGGACTCCGCCGAGGTCGTCGGCGGCGTGCAACCGCTGGTGGAGATCATCAACCGAGCCGACATCAACACCGAAAGGGCGCTGCTCGAGGCGCTCGAGGAACGTGACCCGGTGCTCGCCGAAGAGGTGCGCTCGCGCATGCTCACCTTCGCCGACATCGTCAAGCTGGAGAACCGCGATGTGCAGCTGGTGCTGCGCGGCATCGACGCCGCCGTGCTGGCCGTGGCCATGAAGGGGTCCACCGAGCTGGTCGTCGACATCATCCAGCGCAACCTCTCGGAACGGAACCGGGAGATCCTGAACGACGAGGTCATCGGCCTCGGACCGGTTCGGGTCTCGCAGGTGGAGGAAGCCCGCGCCACCATCGTGCGGTCGATCCGCGACCTGGCCGCGCAGGGCGCGATCACCGTGCAGCGCGCCGACGAGGATGACTTCGTTGTTTAGCGCGGCACGGTCCGGTCAGGCAGCGGCGGTGCCGGACAGCGACTTCTCGGCGCTGGTCTTTCCCACCGTCGCCGATGTCGGAGAGCGCGGCGGCCGGGGCGACGACCGCGCCAGGCTCGAGCGCCAGTGGCAGGCCAGGGGCCACGCCGCCGGATACACCGAGGGACTGCGGGCGGCGGCGGCTGCCGTCGACGCGCGGGTGGCCAGGCTCGAGGCCGAGCATGCCGAGCTGATGCGGGCGGCCGGCCAGCAGCGCGACCGCACGCTGGACGTGCTCAGCGCCGCGGTCCGCGCGCTCGAGACCCGCACCGTGCCCGTGCTCCACGACGTCGAAGACACCCTGCTCGCCGCCGCCATCGACCTGGCCGAGGCGATCATCGGCCACGCCCTCGCCGACGAAGCGACCGCGGTGCGGTCGGCGCTGGGGCGCACCAACGCCGACGGGACAGCGGGGTCGCCCGGTCACACCGTGCGGCTGAACCCGCACGACCTGGCCGCGCTCGATCCCGCTACCGTGGCCGGGGCGGGCGTCACCCTGGTGGCGGATGCGAGCCTGTCCCGCGGCGACGCCGTCAGCGAGTTCCCCGACGGCTACCTCGACGCCCGCATCGGCAGTGCCCTGCAGCGGGCCAGGGCGGCGCTGGCCGGAGGCGCGTCATGACCCTCACCCGGCCGGACAGCACCGACCGCCTGGCCAGAGCCCTGGCGGCGGCCCGCCCGGAGCGGGTGGGCGTGGTCTCGTCGATCGTGGGCCTGAGCGTGGACGTGCGCGGGCTGAACGGCGCCATCGGCGACCTCGTCGTGATCGGCGGACCCGGAACCCAGGCCGGCACCGGCCCTGCCGGCGTTGACGCCGAAGTCGTGGCCACCACCCCCGATGGCATGCGTTGCATGCCGTTGGCCAGGCTCACCGGCATCCGGGTGGGCGACCCCGTGCGCGCCGGCGGCGGCGGCACGGGATTCCTCGTCCCCACCGGTTCGGGCCTGCTCGGCCGGGTGATCGACGGGCTCGGCCGTCCCATCGACGGCAAGGGACCACTCGTCGTGGAGCAGCGGGTGCCCCTGGACCACGCCAGCCCGTCCGCCATGGCGCGGTCGCGCATCCAATCGCCCTTGCAGCTGGGGGTTCGGGTGCTCGACACCCTCACCACCGTGGGCAAGGGCCAGCGGATGGGCCTGTTCGCCGGCTCCGGCGTGGGCAAGTCGTCGCTGCTGTCGATGATCGCCCGCGGCACCGATGCCGAAGTGTCGGTGATCGCCCTGGTGGGCGAGCGCGGGCGCGAGGTGCGCGAATTTCTCGAGGACGACCTCGGCGCCGAGGGACTGGCCCGGTCGATCGTCGTCGTGTCGACGTCGGACGAGCCGGCCATGATGCGCCTGCGGGCCGCGTTCGTGGCCACCCGCATCGCCGAGTCGTTCCGCGACCGGGGTGCCGACGTGATGCTGATGATGGACTCGCTCACCCGGGTGGCGATGGCCCAGCGGGAGATCGGACTGTCGGTGGGCGAACCGCCCGCCACCCGCGGCTACCCGCCGTCGACGTTCTCGTTGCTCGCCCGGCTGCTCGAACGGGCCGGCACCGACCAGGCCGGCTCCATCACCGGCATCTACACTGTGCTCGTCGACGGCGACGACCACAACGAACCCATCGCCGATGCCGCCCGCTCCATCCTCGACGGCCACGTGGTGCTCGACCGCAAACTTGCCGTGCTCGGCCATTTTCCCTCCGTCGACGCCCTCGCCTCGATCTCCAGGGTGGCCTCACGGGTGACGACGACGGAGCAAGCCGCCGTGGCCGGCACCCTGCGCGGGGTGCTCGCCGCCCGGCGCGCCGCACAGGACCTGCTCGACGTTGGCGCGTATCGCCGCGGCACCAACCCGTTGGTCGACGCCGCCGTGGAGCACGACGCGGCCATCACCGCCTTCCTGCAGCAGCGGATGGACGAGCACACCCCGGCCGCCGAGGCCTGGGACCGACTCGCCGCGCTGGCCGGGCTGCTGGGCGGCGCCCGATGAGCCGCACCTTCTCGCTCGCCGGCCTGTTGCGCCTGCGACACCTGCAACAGGACCAGGCCGCGGGCGACCTCGCTGTCGCCAACGCGCGGCTACGGGCCGCCGCGACCCGCATCGACGAGACCCGCGCGGCGCTCGAGCACCTGCCGATCAGCGCCACCGGCGCCGACACCCTCTACGCGATCGCCGCCGCCCGGGCGTCATCCCGCAGCATGCTCGCCGAACTCGCGGCCCTCGACGCCGTCGCCCAGCAGGGCGTCGTCGACGCGCAACGCGAATTCGAGTCGAGGAAGTCCGCCGCGGTGAGCCTGGAGAAGCTCGAGGGGCGCCACGGCGACCTGGCAGCCGCCGAAGACCTGCACGCCGAACAGACCATCATCGACGAGATCGCGTCGACCGGCTGGCACCGACGGCTGGGCGACGAACGCGCCGGCACCGGATCACCGGTTGCCGGCGGGGCACCAACGGGGGAGAAGCGATGACGATGGTGGATGCGCTCGGCCGGATGGGCGAGATCCAGGCCAGGCTGGTGCAGCTCAACGACCTTGTCGCCGGCGGCACCGGGGCGACGAGCGTCACGGCCGGCAGCGCGGCGGGCAGCACCGCCGGTTCGTCAGCTTCCGCGACCAGCTTCGCCGATGCTCTCGCCGCGGCCACCGGCACGACAGCCACGGCCACCGGCGCCGCCGGCTCGGGAGCGACCGGCGCCGGCGTCGTCGCGGCGGCCGAGAAGTACCTGGGCGTGCCGTACGTGTTCGGCGGCGAGGACAGCACCGGAATGGACTGCTCGGGTCTCGTGCAACGCGTCTACGCCGACCTCGGCATCGAGGTGCCCCGACTGGTGTCCGGGCAGATGACCATCGGCACCGAGGTGGCGTCGCTGGCCGAGGCCAAGCCCGGTGACCTCATCGTCACCGGCGGCGGCGACCATATCCTGATCTACGCCGGCAACAACCAGGTGATCCACGCGCCATACGAGGGACGCACGGTCAGCAAGGTGGATGCCTACATGGACGATTCCGAGATCACCACCATCCGCCGGGTGATCCCCGATCAGGCGACCACCGCCGGCGTGGCATCGAGCTCCACCGACCTGCTCACGGCGGCATTCGCGTCGATGTTCAACGGTGCCGCGTCCACCGGCACCGCGTCCACCGGCAGCGCGTCCACCGGCTCCTCGTCCGCTTCGGCGCTGTCCCGGTCTGGATTGTTCTCGTGACCGCGCCCGCTCAGTTCCCTCGTTCCCCGGGAGCGCCCGGGGTCGCCCCAGGTCGCGGGTCTCGCGGGTCCCAGCCGGATTTCGCCGGCGGCGCCGACGCGTTCGCCGGAGTGTTGCGCGGTGCCGCGTCCGGTCCGGAATCCGGCGCCGGATCGGTTGGGGCTCGGCGCGTCGCCCCTGCAGGCCCCCGCGGTACTGGTCCCGGTGGAGCGGGGCCCGGTGCAGCTGTCCCTGGCGGCGCTCCGTCCAGCAGTGCCACTGCGCCCACCCGGCCCGCGCCGACCCGACCCTTACCCAGCACAACTGCATCCGCGAGCCGCACCGAACGCAGCAACACTGAACCCAGCAAGACTGAACCCGGCGACGTTGACCTCAACGACGCTGATTTGCCTGCCGCCTCGCTACCCACAGGGTCGCTGACGGCTCCATCCGCTCTCGTCACGCCGCCTCAGCCGGGATCAGCTTCGGCTTCACCTGCCGATCCCGGCGCCGCCCCGAGCGGCCCGGGCAACGTCGCCCCGGTCGGAGCGGGGGACGCCGGTGTCGGATCCGCAGCCGGCCACGCGCCGATGGCACCAACGTTGGGCCAGCCGACGGGAACTGCCGCCACCGGGCACGCAGCACCCGCTGCGACCGGCAGCACCGACGCCGGCATCGCCGCGATCGGGACTGTGGCGAACGGCACCGCCGCGAACGCACCCGCGGCGAACGGGACCGCCTTGATCGCGACCGCACCCACCGCCACCGCAGCGACCGCCACCGCAGCGATCGCCACTGCCACGACCACCACCGACGCGACCGCCCCTGCCGCTGCCGCCACTGCCACGACCACCACTGACGCGACCGCCCCTGCCGCTACCGCGACTGCAGCGACCGGCACCGCAGCGACTGGCATGGCAATTGGCCCTGCCGGGACGGCGACCGCGGTGACGGGCACTGCCACGACGGCGACCGCGGCGACCCCGGCGACCGTGGCGACCGGTACTGCCGCCGGTGCCGCCACTGCCGTGGGGCCGAGCCGGACGCCCGGTGCGGCTACAGACGAACCCGCTGGTGCCAAGGTGCCAACGGCAGGCCTCGCCCTGCCGGCCGCCGCCGGGCCGGTTGCCGCGGTACCCGTCAACGGCTCACCCGCCGGTGCCCCAGCGCTGCCGCCCTCGACTGGCCCCGCCGTTCCGGTGCCGCTGGCGAGCCAGGTGGCCCGGCCGCTGTTCACCCTGGCGGCCGCCGGACCCGGCGAACACACCATGTCGATCAGCGTCACCCCCGACGATCTCGGGCCGGTCCTGGTGCGGGCGCAGATCAGCGCCACCGGCATCCGTCTGGAGCTGTTCGCCCCCACCGACGTCGCGCGGGATGCCCTGCGGCTCATCCTGCCCGAGTTGCGCCGGGACCTGGCCGGCGGCGCACTCTCGGCCAGCCTCGACGTCTCCGCGCGCAGCCAGCCCGGCGATGCCAGCGCGTCGGGCCGGCAGGACCGTTCCGCCGCCGACCAACCCGGCCAGGGCAACGCGGCGCTCGGCGGAGATCAGCGCGGAGCCCAGGACCGCCGCCGGGAATCTGGTGCCGCAGATCAATGGCTGCGGTCCCCGCCGATCGGCGCCAACGCCGCAGACCCAGTAGCGGACCCGACCCGACCCGACCAGACCAGGGGACGTATCGATGTTCTCGCCTGACCCGCCGCCCGGCTCCCCACAGCCCCGTACCTCACCCCGCACCGCTCACCGCATGCAGCCTCCCAGAATCGAGATCCCATGACCGTCGACGCCGTCGGCTCCGTGTCCACCGCCGCAGCCGACTCCAGCGCTGGAGCCAGCCTGTACTCGACGACACCGGTGCGCACGCCCAAGCAGACTCTCGATTCCGAGACCTTCATGTCGCTTCTGGTGGCCCAGTTGCGCAACCAGGATCCGAGCTCGCCCATGGACACCAATCAGATGATCTCCCAGACTACCCAGCTGGCCATGATGGAGAAGCTCACCGCGCTCTCCACCACCGCGGATGAGAACTTCTCGCTGCAGATGCGCACGGCCGCAGCCGCTCTTGTCGGCCAGAACGTCACCTACACGGATGCCACCGGCGCGAGCGTCACCGGCATCGCGTCAGCGGTCTCCTACGCCGGCTCGGTGCCCCAGGTCACCGTCGGCACGGCCAGCGTGGCTCTCGATGCGATCTCGGGGGTGACCGCCCCCACCGGGTGATCCGGAACCGCGCTCGCACCCAGCGAGCCCGCCACTCGCCAGCTCGATCCGCACCAACGCGACACACTCCCGCAAGACGGGCGAGGTCGCCGCATCCCTTCTCCTTCATCACCTTCTGAAAGGCAGCACTCATGCTTCGCTCCCTGTACTCCGGCATCTCCGGCCTTCGCGCCCACCAGACCATGCTCGACGTCACCGGCAACAACATCGCCAACGTCAACACCACGGCGTTCAAGGGCTCGGCGACCCAGTTCCAGGACACCCTCTCGCAGCTCACCCAGGGCGCCGGTGGCCCGGGCGCCACAACCGGCGGCACCAACCCGGCACAGGTGGGCCTCGGTGTGCAGGTCGCCGGCATCGCCACCAACTTCGCGCAGGGGTCGTCGCAGGCCACCGGCAAGGCCTCCGACATGCTCATCTCCGGCGACGGGTTCTTCCTCACCCAGCAGGGCGGCGAGACCATCTACAGCCGGGCCGGCTCCTTCGACTTCGACTCCGCCGGTCGCCTCGTCACCCCGTCGGGTGCGATCGTGCAGGGCTGGGGCGCGGTGAACGGTGTCGTCAACGAGGGCGGCGCTGTCGGGGACCTGTCCCTGCCGCTGAACGCGGTCGTCCCGGGCAAGGCGACGAGTTCGGTCGCGATGAGCGGCACCTTGCCCTCCGATGCTGTCGGAGGCACGCAGCTGCTGCGAGACATCAAGGTCTACGACGCCTCGGGTGCTGCCCGAACTGTCTCCCTGACCTTCACCAAGGCTGCGACGGGCAGCGGTTGGGATGTCTCGGGCGCCGATGGCGGCACCACGGCAACGACCACGTTGGGCTTCACCGGCAACGTCGTGACGTCCGGCGGCACACTTGTCCTCGGTGACCCCGCCGCCGGCGGAATCACCGTCGACCTCAGCACGCTGAACGGCCTGGCCAGTATCAGCACTGTGGCGGTCAAGTCGCAGGACGGCAGCGCCCCCGGCTCGCTCGAGTCCTACTCCTTCGGCAAGGACGGCACCCTGGTAGGCCTGTTCAGCAACGGTGAGCAGAAGGCGTTGGGCCGGATCGCCCTCGCCACCTTCACCAACCCTGGCGGGCTCGAGAAGACCGGCTCGAACGGCTACCGGGCCACCTTCAACTCCGGAACCGCCAAGCTCGGCGCGCCCGGCTCCACCGGGCTGGGCTCGCTCACCGGGGGAGCCCTGGAAATGTCCAACGTGGACCTGTCGCAGGAGTTCACCAACCTCATCGTCGCCCAGCGTGGCTTCCAGGCGAACGCCCGCATCATCACCACCTCCGACGAGGTGCTGCAGGAGCTCACCAACCTCAAGCGGTAAGAACCGGGCAGGGAGCAGGGCGGGCATCCAGTTCGACTGGATGCCCGCCTTTTCGTGACGTCTGCTCTCAACCGATACTCACATCGCCAGCCATGGGGCCGTTGGCCTCAGAGAGCGTCCGGCATGCCCCTGTGGCTGGGCATCTCGATGAGGGTCTGCCCGGGGTCGATGCTGGCGGGTGGCCGGAGCCAGTAGCAGCCGGTGTTTTCGAAGATTTGCCAGCGTTGGTTGTGCAGCAGCATGTGGTGGGCGGGGCAGAGCAGGATGCCCTGGTTGATGTCGGTTCTGCCGTGGTCCCGAAGCCAGTGGTCGATGTGGTGGGCTTCGGTGAAGGCCGGGGGCCGGTCGCATCCTGGCCACCTACAGCCGCCGTCGCGGGCGGCGAGGGCGCGGCGTTGGGCCCGGCTGAACAGTCGTTGTTCATGGCCGACATCGAGGGGCCGGTCGAACTCGTCGAGCCTGATCTCGACGGTGCCGGAGTCGCAGATCAGGCGTTCGATGGTTTCGGGGGAGACCGGGGCGTTGTTGCCTTCGATGTAGCCGTGGCCGGCCTGCCCGGGTAGGCAGATCAGGATGTCGTCCGGTGTAGCCGGTGCAGCCGGTGCGTCGGTGGCGTGGGGTTCGTTGGTATCGGTGGGCCCTGCGGCGGCGGGCCGGGCGGCCGGGGTGTGGGCGGTGAGGATCTGCACGGCGGGGCGTCGGCCGCCGAGCATGTTGTGGGGGTTGATGGTGGTGCCGGCCTTGAGCAGGTCGATGAAGCCGTCGCAGGTGATCTGGGTGGTTGTGCGCGGGTCGTCCTTGACCCGTTTGGCCCAGGCGGCCCGGTCGCTGTCGACGAAGCGCACGCCGCCGCGGCGGGGGCTGGTGAAGCTGTCGAAGGCGGATTTGATGAACTCGCCCTGTTCCGGCGGGAAGAGGCCATCGACGCGGACCTGGCCGGTGTTCAGGGTCCAGATGCGCAGGTAGCGGTCGTCCCAGGCCTTCTGTTCGCGCACCCGGATGCCGGCCTCGTCGAGGGTGTCACGTACTTGGCGGGCTCGTTTGAGCAGCTGGTCCACGTTCATCGCTTCGGCGTCAACGAGCAGCCCGGCCAGGGCGTCGGCGAGGGCCGCACCGGTGACGACGGTGTCGATGTCGCCCAGGCCGGTGCGCAGGGCGTGGGCGGCATCGATAGAGAGGGTGCCGCCGGTCACGGCGTGCGAGATCGGTGCGTGCCACGGCGCCGGCGCCGGCGGCAGCAGCGGAACCGCACAGTCCAGGGCGGCGGGGTCCAGGGCGTCGGGGGAGTCCGGGTCGAGCGCACCATCCAGCGCGCCATCCAGCGCACCGTCGAGCAACCGGCGGGCCGCCTCGTCCTCGGCAGCCCGGAACGCGGCCGCCTGCGCTTCGGCCTCTTCGGTCTCGGCGAGCATCCGCCCCACCCCGACGAGCTTCCGCGACTCGACCTTGCTCGTGCCGGTCAGCTCCTGGATCAGGGCCTCAGGGTTGAGGAAACCCTGCTGCGCAGCCAGGCCGGAGTGGCCCAGCTCCCACCGGGAACGCTGGGCCAGGGTCTTCGCCATCCAGGCCTTGCGGGTATCGAGCTCGCGCTGCGCCTGCGCGAGAGTGCGCTGACCGGCCAGCACAGCGGCATCCGACAATGTGTCGTAGTCGGTGCTGCAGGAGCCCAGCCGGGCCACGTCGAGGGCCGCACCCACCAGCGCATCGTCGCGAGGAGCGACGAATGTATCTGCGAGAGTCGACTGGTTTGTCATGCCCTGAATCTAGCCCGATTACGAAGCTTTGTGTGAGCAAATGTCAATTTGTGGATAAGATTTTTGGGCCCAGGTGAGACCGCGATCATCTCAGCATTAATCGGCTTGTGATCGGGTTTTTAAATGACTTGCCCCCACCGCGAATGACGGCTAGCTTCGCCTTATGGGCGCACAAGTGATCGGGCAGGGGAACTGGATGAGAACGGCCGCCACCAGGGGCATTCGGGCCGGGGCCATCCTCGCGACCGCGGCGCTCTCCCTGGGTGTTGCACTGGCCCCGACCCCTGGCCCCAGCGAGCCCGCCGAAGCGGCGGCGGCATGGCGCGTCACCGAGCATGCCGGAGCCGGGCTTGCCTCTGACGACGCCTCCATCATGGCGCGGGAGATCTACCCCGGGCACACCCTCGCCGAGTTGGACTACTCCCCGCAAGAGCAGGAATGGGCGCTCTACCAGAAGCCTCTGGGTGACGCCGCGAGTGTGATCGAGACCGAGTTCGCCGACGACTACGCCTACTGCTACTTCGGAGAATCGCGCACCTTCACGATGGCCTTCGCCGGTGACGCGCCGGCCGGGGCGATCGCGGCTCTCGACGCCACCGGTTTGCCGTACACCACCGTCGAAGGCCTCGGCTTCTCTGCGACCGAGTACCAGGCGGCTGCTGACGCTGTGACGAACCAGGTCATCGATGCACTCGACGAGGCGGGACTGAGGTCGACCGCCGGGTTCATGGTCGGGTCGGATCCCACGATTCAGCCCGGAGCCATCGTGGTCTCGATCATGGGTGACGACGCCGCAAGCCGCCGGGCCGGGTTGGCCGCCGTCGGCACGCCGTCGATCAGCGCACCGTTCTCTGTGACCGTCATCGAGGGCGGCGGGATGCTCCGCGCGGCTACGTTCTAGCCCTGACGTCTCCGGCTCCCATCGCCCCCTAACGCAGCGCAGGGAGCGGCCGACAGTGGTCGTTGACGACTGCTGGAGTCGTCCGGGAACCAGGGACGGGTCCATGATCGTTGTAACCAGGCTGAACGACAGTCAGTTCGCGATCAATCCCGACCTCATCGAACGCATCCACGTCAACCCTGACACCACCCTCGTGATGGTGGATGGGGCCAAATTCATCGTTACCGAGAGCCTGGCCGAGGTCATCGAGAAGATCGCGGCCTACCGGGCTCACGTGATCGGCCTGGCCTACAGCGCTGGAGATGGTTCCGCCGGCGACCCCGACACCCGACCGGACGCCGTTGTCCCCCTGCGCCCCCGGAGAATATAGATGGATCCCGCAACCCTGATCGGCATCGTGCTGGCCTTCGGCGCGCTTTTCGCGATGATCACCATCGAGGGCTCGCACATCACCGCGATCCTGCTGCCCGCCCCGATGGTCCTGGTCTTCGGCGCCACCATCGCCGTCGGCATCGCCGGCGGAACGCTGCGTGACACGGTCAAGGCCGTCAAGGCGCTGCCCGGTGCCTTCCTGGGCAAGACCACCCCGCCCCAGAAGCTCATCGACCAGGTCGTCGGCCTGGCCGAAAAGGCGCGCAGCTCCGGCCTGCTCGCCCTCGAGCAGGAGGCCGACTCGATCACCGACCCGTTCCTGCGCGGCGCGCTGCAGAACATCGCCGACGGCACCGACGGTGACGAGCTGCGCATCCTGCTCGAAGACGAGATCGCAACCCGCACCAAGGAGAGCCGCAACGCCGCCAAGTTCTTCACCACCCTCGGCGGCTATGCCCCCACGGTGGGCATCATCGGCACCGTGATCTCGCTCACCCACGTTCTCGAGAACCTCGACACCCCGTCTACCCTCGGCCCCATGATCGCCGCCGCGTTCGTTGCCACGCTCTGGGGACTCCTGTCCGCCAACTTCCTCTGGTTGCCGATCGGCAGCCGGCTGAAGAGGCTCTCCGACATCGAGGCCGAGCGGATGATGCTGCTCATGGAGGGCGCGCTGGCCGTGCAGGCCGGCAGCCAGCCCCGCCTGCTCGGCGAGCGGTTGCAGGCCATGGTTCCGATGGCATCCGCCAAGGGCGCCAAGGCCGGCAAGTCGTCGCCCAAGCCGCTCAAGAAGGCCGCGTGAGCGGACGCGGCCGGGGCCGCGGTCGTGGTCTCGAAGAGGAACACGAGGAGCACGTCGACGAGCGCTGGATGGCCTCGTACATGGACATGGTCACCGTGCTGATGTGCATGTTCATCGTGCTTTTCGCCATGTCGACGGTGGACCAGGCCAAGTTCGTGCAGTTGAAGAACTCGTTGGCGACGGGCTTCGGCGCGGTAGATGTGGGCAAGGTGGACACCGCGGAGGGCATCGTGGTGCCGGCCGACCTCGTCGACACCCCGGCGGTGAACCAGGATGTCGGTCTCACCGACCTCGATCTCGCGATAGCCGAGGTCAACGACCTCACCGCCGTGCAGGCGGCCATGGAGGCGGCGCTCAGCGCCGTCGGACTCGACACCCTGGTGGAGTACACCATCGACGAACGCGGCCTCTCGGTGGGTCTGATCGGCTCGGAGACCTTCTTCGAGCCCAACGTCGCCACCCTCAGCGGCCAGGCGGTCTCGGTGCTCGACACCATCGGCCCGGTGCTGGCCGGCAGCCAGCGCGAGGTGTCAGTGGAAGGGCACGCCGACCGGCACGGTGTGACCATCAACTACCCGACCGACTGGGAGCTCTCCAGCGCCAGGGCCACGCAGGTGCTGCGCCATCTGGTCGAACGCACCGGGGTGGCCCAGGAACGGATCGGCGCGATCGGTTACGGTTCGGCCCGGCCGGTGGACACCGGCGACGACCTGGCCGCGATGGCCCGCAACCGAAGGGTCGACGTAGTGCTGCTCTCCAACCAGCCCGACAGTGTGCGTGCCCTGATCCCGTCGGTGCTCGACGGCACGGCCGTGCCCGAAGAGACGAAACCGGCCGAGAGCGTCCCGGCTAAAAGCGGCAACAAGACCGGCGCGAACAAACCGGTGGTCAGCTCCGGTCACTGAGCTCGCGCAAACAACTGCATCGATGCCCGAGATCCGGGGCAGGTGAAGTCGGGCCCGGATTCCCCTTTGCGTCTATTCGGGTGGGGTTGTCGAGGAGCGCTCGATACGCGGGCCGGTCCATGGCCTCGTCGAGTGGCACGTCCGCGTGGAACGATCGGTAGCTCCACCACCCCCACATCAGGGCGTCGACGGCGCGGGCAGCGTAAGGTCATCGACCCCAGCGGCACGCCCGCCTGTGCTGCGATTCGCATCGTTGGGTGTGCCTTTCCGCACCAGATTCTCCCTATGTCGGTCGAAGTACGTACCGTTGTACGTACTTTCACTCTCGCGACTTTGATCTTGGAGGGCATATGCGGGCCGACACGCTGCAGCATTACGCCAGGGACCGCGTGGAGGAGCTCCCCGGCGCCGGGGCCGAGCATCCGTTCGGCCCGGACTGGGAAGTGTTCAAGGTGCGGGACAAGGTGTTCATGCTGTTGACCGGGATCACCGGGGAACTGATCGTGATCATCAAGGCCGCACCGGAGGACGGCAAAGCGCTCCGGGAGGAGTTTGCGGACATCACGCCCGGCTACCACATGAACAAGCAGCACTGGATCACCCTGCACCCCGGCGGAGAGCTGCCGAAGCGCCTCGTGGAGGACCTGGTGACCGAGTCGTACCTGCTCGTCGTGGAGAACCTGCCCCGAGCGAAGCGCCCTGTGGACCCCGCAACGTTCGGCAGGAGCGAGCAGTGACGCTCTCGGGAGAGCAGCTGCAGCAGACCGCCCGCGACACCGCGGCGGCACTCGCACACGTTAGTCGCGGGCGACCGTTCACACCGCACCTGGACGTGTGGAAGGTGCGAGACAAGGTGTTTCTCATCGTCACGGAGGATGACTCTGATCTGCAGATCATCACCGTGAAGGTGGACCCGCACCACGGGGACGCTCTCCGCCGCGACCACGACTCGATCACGGCCGGGCACTACCTCAACAAGCAGCATTGGATCTCCGTTGGCGCGGGCCGGGGCGTCACCAAGCGGCTCGTCGAGAACCTGGTGCACGGCTCCTACGACCTCGCCGCGGGACATCGAGTGGAGGAGGGATCGTGAGCGAGCAGCCGCCATCCTTGTTCGAGGTGGATGACGAGTCCCGGCCGCTGGCCGACCGGCTGCGCCCCCGCATCCTGACCGACGTCGTCGGTCAGGACCATCTCCTCGCCGATGACGCCCCGATCGGCCGGATGGTCGGTGCGCACCGGCTGGTATCGATGATCCTGTGGGGGCCGCCCGGCAGTGGGAAGACCACCATTGCCCGGCTCCTCGCGGAGCAGACGAACCTCGCATTCGAACCGCTGTCGGCGACGTTCTCGGGTGTCGCGGACCTCCGGAAGGTGTTCCAAGCGGCACAGCGGCGCAGGGAAGTCGGCCAGGGAACGTTGCTGTTCGTCGACGAGATCCACCGCTTCAACCGCGCACAGCAGGACTCGTTCCTGCCCTACGTCGAAGACGGCACGATCGTCCTCGTCGGCGCGACAACCGAGAACCCCAGCTTCGAGCTCAACGGCGCGCTGCTGTCCCGCTGTCAGGTTTTCGTCCTGAAACGCCTCGATGCCGCCGCCCTAGGCACCCTCATCGGCCGCGCCGAGGCCCTTCTCGGCGCACCGCTACCACTCGACAAGGGCGCCAGGGAGGCTCTCGTCGCGATGGCGGATGGGGACGGCCGGTACCTGCTGAACATGATCGAGCAAGTGCAGGCGCTGCCCGGGCCCGTCGACTCGGCGGCCCTTGCCGCGGCGGTGCAGAAACGAGCGCCGCTGTACGACAAGTCGCAGGAGGGCCACTACAACCTCATCTCCGCGCTTCACAAGTCGATGCGCGGTTCCGACCCTGACGCAGCCCTGTACTGGTTGGCGCGGATGCTTGACGGCGGCGAGGACCCGCTGTTCATAGCCCGCCGCATCACCCGGTTCGCTACCGAAGACATCGGCATGGCCGACCCCAACGCGATACAGCAGGCCCTGGCCGCCTGGGACGTGTACGAACGTCTCGGCTCGCCCGAAGGCGAACTCGCGATCGCGCAGGCCGTGCTCTACCTGGCGACCGCGCCGAAATCGATCGGCGTGTACCGCGGCTTCAACAAGGCCCGCGCCGCGGCGAAGCAAACCGGCTCGTTGATGCCGCCGGCGCACATTCTGAACGCCCCGACCCGCCTCATGAAGGACCTGGGCTACGGCAAGGACTACCAGTACGACCCCGACACCGAGACCGGCTTCTCCGGAGCGAATTACTTCCCGGACGGCCTGCCACGGCAGACCTTCTATGAACCCACGACCGGCGGATACGAGAAGGCAATCACCGAACGGCTCCGCCACTGGGCGCAGCTCCGGAACGGTGGCACCGCCGAACCGGCCGCAGACTGACCCTGTCACCGAAGGGACTCTGACGAACGGGACCGCTCAGGTCAAGGAGCCAATCCGGGCCATCGGATGCGTCGGCGATTCCGCTCATGGCGTCGATCGCCCTCAGGCTGTGGGCTTGAGTTGGTCGCTCCGAAGGCACCGAAATCAGCACCGACGACTTTGCCGCTGTCGCTAACATCCGTTTCCGCCCGGCCGATAGTGCCAATCGTGACGGTCCAGGAACACATCAGCACCGGCGTGCCCGGAAAAGCCGCGCGCGCGGTGGAGGTCTACGACTTCAGCCGGCCGACGACGCTGGCCCGGGATCACGCGAGGGTGCTGGAGCTGGCCTTCGAGACCTTCGCCCGCCAGTGGGGCACCCAGCTGACCGCCCAGGTGCGGGTGATCTCGCAGGTCACCTGCGAGCAGGTCGTGATGAGCGGCTACGACGAATACGCGGCCTCACTGCCGGCCACGACCACCATGGTGCTCTGCACCGTCGAGGGCCTCGAAGCGCAGGCCGTCCTCCAGTTCCCGTCGGCGGCAGCGCTGTTCTGGGTCGCCCACATGCTCGGCGGCACCGGGCTGCCCGCACCGCCGGAGCGCCCCTTCACCCAGATCGAACAGGCCCTCGTTCGCCGGTTGATGGATGACGCCCTCGAGGACCTGCGCTACTCGCTCGGCGCCCTGCTCACCCTGCCCATCGCGGTCGGCGGCATCCAGTACAACTCCCAGTTCGCGCAGGCCGCGGCCACCTCCGACCTGATGATCGTGGCGTCCTTCATCATCAGGGTCGGCGACAAGACCACGGCGGCGACCCTGGCCCTGCCGGCCGAGGCGCTGCTTCCCCAACTCGGCGAGCCCGGTCCGCCGATGTCGGCCACCCCGCCGGTGGACCTGCTGCGTGCCCAGCTCGGCTGGGTGCCCGTCGACGTGTCGCTGCGGCTCGCGCACGCGCGGGTGCTGCCGAGCGCCATCCTGGCCCTCGGCGTCGGCGACGTCCTGGCGATCCCGCATCCCACCCACCGGCCGCTCGACCTGGTGGTGGATGGCCGCACTCTCGCCCGCGCGGCCGTCGGCTCCACGGGCTCCCGCCTGGCCTGCATCATCATCGACACCGAGGAAAAGACTCCATGACGATTCATAGCCCCGCCTCCGCCCAGTCACCGTCAGCCGCCCGCGGCACCGGGGTCATCGGCTCCGGGCTCTCCGACGGCGTCGCGGGTGCGGCTGTCGACGCCCTGCTGACGGTGCTGCCCACGCCCACCGTCCTCAGCGCGGCGGCCGGTTCCGGCGCCGTCGTCGTCGGCCGCGCCGGGGGAGCCGTGCACGGTGCCGTCGTCGCCTCGTTCGTGGGCGCCACCTCCGCCGACCTCGCCGTGGTGCTCGCCGATCCGGGCTCCCTCGACGCGGCGGCCGGCGCCGAGAGCGGACTCGTCTCGCGGGAGGACATCATCCGCCCGGCCCTCGAACGCGCCGCAGGCGTCCTCGGCCTGGGCGTACTGGGCGACGCGCGGATCGACGATGCCACGACGCTGTTCCTCGACCCGGAGACCGTGGTCTTCGACCTCACCGGCGCCGGCGTCACCTTTGGCTGGTTCGCGATCCGCCTGCGTCAAAACGGCACGGCCGCCGCCGCCGGGGACCGCACCGTGGTCGGCAACCTCGGCCGCATCAACAGCGTGGAGATGGCCCTCACCGTTGAGATCGGCCGCACCCGGATGACGGTGCGCGACGTGCTCGCCCTCGAACCCGGCGCCGTCGTCGAACTGGACCGCTCCGTCGGATCGCCCGCCGACATCCTCCTCAACGGCCGGCTGATCGCCCACGGCGAGATCGTGGTCGTCGACCAGGATTACGCGGTGCGGATCACCAAGATCCTCGACGTCGCCGAGAGCCTGACCTAGGTGGACACCGTCGTCGTCGCCCTGCGAGTGATCCTGTCCCTGGCCGTTGTGCTCGGGCTGCTCTGGGTGCTGCAACGACGCCTGAGCCGGGGCGCCGGAGCGCGCACGAACAACGTGGTCACCGTCGTGGGCCGGCAGGGCGTCGGCCAGAAGGCATCCGTGGTGGTGGTGGATGTCGACGGCCGCCGCTTCGTGCTCGGCGTCACCGAGCAGTCGATCAGCGTGCTGCACGACGCCGAGACCGACCACGGCGCCGTCGCGGCGAGCCGCCCGGTGCGGGCCGGCTCCGGCAACGATCGGTCGGCGGTGGCGTTCGCCAGGTCGCTGCACGCCGCATCCGGTGGCCCGACCCTCGTGCCGCCGGAAACCGACACCCCGGCCGAGCCGCCCCTCACCTTCCGTCCGCGCCGGGACCGCAGCGCCGGCGCCCGGCTCGGCGGATCCATCCTCTCCCCGTCGACCTGGCAACAGACCGCCGCCCTGCTCCGGCCCGGCCGGTGAACACCACGAACCACCCTCTCGGCCGGTCAGAGTTCGCGGCTCACGCCGCCGCCGTGAGGGAGCGGCGCCGGCGGCTGGCCCGCGTCCTCGTCATGGCGGCGCTGGTGCTCGTCATCGTCGGGGCCCTGATGCTGCTCGTCGCCTCGACCGGCCACGCGGCGCAGCTCACCGAGCCGATCGCGCCCACCGACCCGGCCACCCCCACACCGGCGGCGACCCCCGGCACCGGCCTGACCGTGGAGATCAACGGTCCCAACGGGGCACCGTCCTCGGCCATCGTGACCCTGATCGGGATCACTCTGCTGTCGGTGGCACCGGCGCTGCTGCTGATGATGACCTCGTTCACCAAGATCTTCGTGGTGCTCGCCATGACCCGCAACGCCCTCGCGCTGCCGTCGATCCCGCCGAACCAGGTGCTCGCAGGGCTGGCCCTGTTCCTGTCGCTGTTCATCATGTCGCCCATCCTCACCGACATCAACACCGAGGCCCTGCAGCCCTACCTGAACGGCTCGATGACCTTCGACGACGCCGTCGCGACGGGGTCGGAGCCGCTGCGCACCTTCATGCTCGCGCACACCAGGCAGGAAGACCTCGCGCTGATGGTGCGCGCCTCCGACCAGCCCAACCCGGCCAATCCCGCCGCGGTGTCGTTGCTCACCCTGATCCCCGCGTTCATGATCTCCGAGCTCCGCGCGGCGTTCATCATCGGCTTCGTGATCTTCATCCCGTTCCTGGTCATCGACCTGGTGGTATCGGCGGCGCTGATGTCGATGGGCATGATGATGCTGCCGCCGGTGATGATCTCCCTGCCGTTCAAGATCCTGCTCTTCATCCTCGTCGACGGCTGGGGCCTGGTCATCACCACCCTGGTCAACAGTTACCGGGGTGGCTGATGGATTCCAACGCCGTTCTGGACATCGGCCTGCAGGCCATCGTCGTGTCCGCCAAGCTCTCCGCGCCCATCCTGATCACGGCCCTGGTGGTCGGTTTCGCCATCTCACTGGTGCAGTCGATCACCCAGATCCAGGAGGTGACGCTCTCGTTCGTGCCCAAGGCCATCGCGGTGTGCTTCGCCATGCTCATCTGCGGGCATTGGATGATCTCCGAGATCGTCTCGTTCACCACCAACCTGTTCGACAAGATCCCCGGCCTGATCGGCGGCGGCTAGGTGAACATCACCCTGGACTTCGCCTGGCTGGAGGCGGTGATGTTGGCCGGGGTGCGCCTGGTCGTGTTCCTCGTCATCGCGCCGCCGTTCTCGTTCAACGCGTTCCCGCTGCGCATCAAGGGCATGCTCTCGATCGGCCTGGCCCTGGCCGTGGCCCCCCGGGTGGTGCCCGGCTACGTCTCGCCGGACACCGGCGGTTTCATCCTCGCACTGCTGCTCGAGATCGTCGTCGGCGGGGTGCTCGGCTTCCTGGTGCTCGTCGTGTTCTCCGCCATCCAGTCGGCCGGAAACCTGATCGACCAGTTCGGCGGCTTCCAGCTCGCGCAGGGCTTCGACCCGCAGTCGATGGTCAACGGCGCCCAGTTCACCAGGCTCTACCAGATGACCGCGCTGGCGCTCCTGTTCGCCTCCGGCGGCTACCAGCTCATCCTGGGCGGCCTCGCCCGCTCGTTCGCCGCGCTACCGGTCGGCGGCGGCATCGACCTGGCCGTGCCGATGGAGACGATCACCGCCGCCGTCGGCCAGATGTTGCTCGCCTCGGTACAGATCGCCGGCCCGCTCATCGTGGTGCTGTTCCTCGCCGACGCCGGCTTGGGCCTCCTCACCCGGGTGGCCCCCGCCCTCAACGCCTTCGCGCTCGGCTTCCCGCTCAAAATCCTGATCACCCTCACCCTCGGCGCTGCCGGGTTCATGGCCCTGCCCGGCATCGTCGCCTCCCTCACCGACGACGCCGTCGCCGGCATGTGGAGCGTGCGCTAAATGAGCGACTCCGGCGAACGTACCGAACAGGCCACCGAGAAGCGGATGCGCGAGGTCCGCTCCAAGGGCCAGCTGGCTCGTTCGCAGGACCTCACCGCCTGGGTCGGCATCGGAGCGGCCGCGGTGATGATGCCGATGACCATCGAGGCCGGCGCCGCGGCCGGGCGGGCGCAGCTGTTCGACATCCGTGCGGTGGCCGAGAACCCCGACCCCGAGCGGGCCCTGCAATTGCTCGCCGAGGGGCTGGGCGCCATGGGCGGCATCCTCACGCCCATGCTCGCCGTGGTCTGCGTGGCGGTACTGGCGGCGTCGGTCGCGCAGGGCGGCATCCACGTGAAGAAGGTCGCCGGAAAGTACGACCAGTTCAACCCGGTCACCGGGCTCGCCCGCACCTTCGGCACCCAGGCGCTCTGGCAGGGGGTGAAGGCCCTGCTCAAGACCATTGTCGTCGGCGTGGTGCTCACCGCGGTGATCCAGGGCCTGACCCCGGTGCTGATGACCGCCGGGGGACTCCCGGTGAACGTGCTGATCGGCGCGGCCGGGGACGGCACCGCCGCCCTGGTGCAATCGGCGGTGATCGCCGGACTCGTGCTGGCCGCCGCCGACGTGATGGTCGTGATGCGGCGGAACCGCAAGCGCACCCGGATGACCAAGAAGGAGGTCACCGACGAGCACAAGAGCTCGGAGGGTGACCCGCTGATCCGCTCGCAGCGCCGTGCCCGTCAGCTGGCGATGAGCCGCAACCGCATGATCGCCGCCGTCGCCACCGCCGACGTGGTGCTGATCAACCCCACCCACTTCGCCGTCGCGCTCCGGTACGAGCCCGGTAAGTCCGCGCCCCGGGTCGTCGCCAAGGGTGCCGGGGTGATCGCCGCCCGCATCCGCGAACAGGCCGAGACCGACACCGTGCCCATCGTTCGGGACATCCCGCTCACCCGGGCGCTGCATGGCGCCTGCGAGCTCGGCCAGGAGATCCCGGTGGAGCTGTACAACGCCGTGGCGCGGGTGCTCGCGTTCGTCCTCGCCCTCAAGACCCGCGGCTCCCGGGCCGGCGTGCACACCATGACCCATCCCGCCCAGACCCAGACCCAGACTCAGACCCAGACCCGTCCCACCCGCCCGTCGGAGGCCACCTAAGTGAACAGCACGCTCGCAAAACTCGCCGTTCCCATCGGGGTGGTCGGCATCATCCTGCTCCTGGTGGTGCCGATCCCCGCCGGGCTGCTCGACGTTCTCATCATCGTGAACATCCTGCTCGCCCTGGTGACGCTGCTCACCACCATGTTCGTCAAGAAGCCGCTGGACTTCTCGGTGTTCCCGTCGCTGCTGCTCGTGGCCACCCTGTTCAGGCTCGGCCTGAACGTCGCTTCCACCCGGCTGGTGCTGGGGGAAGGCTATGCCGGCCAAGTGATCGCCTCGTTCGGCCACGTCGCCGTCGGCGGGTCGATCATCATCGGCGCGGTGATCTTCCTGATCCTGGTGGTCATCCAGTTCGTCGTCGTCACCAAGGGCGCCGAACGTGTCGCAGAGGTGGGCGCGCGGTTCACCCTCGACGCCATGCCCGGCAAGCAGATGGCCATCGACGCCGACCTCAACGCCGGCCTGATCACCGACGTGCAGGCCAAGGACCGGCGCGCAGAGGTCTCCGCCGAGGCCGACTTCTACGGCGCCATGGACGGCGCCTCCAAGTTCGTCAAGGGTGACGCCATCGCCGGCCTGATCATCATCATCATCAACCTGATCGGCGGCATCGCAATCGGCATGCTGCAGCGCGGCATGGAGGTCGGCGACGCGCTGAACACCTACGCCCTGCTGACCATCGGGGACGGCCTGGTCACCCAGATCCCCGCCCTGTTGATGGCCGTGTCCACCGGCATGATCGTCACTCGCTCCAACGCCGAGTCCGACATCGGCGCAACGGCGTCGGCCCAGCTCACCCAGTCGCGCACCGCCCTGATGATCGCCGGCGCCGCCGCGATCCTGATGGCGCTCATCCCCGGCATGCCGATCATCCCGTTCATCATCGTCGGCGCGGGACTGATCATCATCTCCCAGCGGATCAAGGGCAACGAGGCCAAGGCCAGGGCCGGAGCCGCCTCGGCGGCGGCCGTGGAGAGTCTCGCGCCCCGGTCGGACACCGCCGAAGACCTCATCGAGCAGATGCGCGTGCACGCGCTGGAGATCCAGCTCGCCCCCGACCTCGTCGACCTGGTCTCCGGGGCCTCCGACGACCTGCTCGCCCGGGTGCGGGCGCTTCGCCGCAAGGTCGCGATCGACCTCGGCGTCGTCGTGCCGCCGGTGCGCACCAGGGACAACATCGACCTGCCGCCGTCCACCTACGCCATCCGCATCGCCGGGGTCGAGGCCGGCCGCGGCGTCGCCCCTGCCGGCAAGGTGCTCGCGCTCGGCGACAACCTGGAGTCACTGCCGGGCACCGCGACGGTCGAGCCGGTGTTCGGCCTGGTCGGCAAGTGGGTGCCGGGTGAGATGCGGCCCCGCGCCGAAATGGCCGGCGCCACCGTCATCGACAGGGTCTCGGTGCTGGTGACCCACCTGTCCTCGATCATCACCGGCAATGCCGCCCGGCTGCTCACCCGCGAAGACGTGCGGGTGCTCACGGATGGCGTCCGCCAGGTCAGCCCGTCGGCCGTCGACGACCTCATTCCCGGCCTGCTGTCGCTGGCCGAGGTGCAGCGGGTGTTGCAGGGCCTGCTCGCCGAGCAGATCCCGATCAACGACCTGCCTCGCATCTACGAGGCCCTGTCGGTGCGGGCCAAGGTCTCCGCCGATCCCGAGGGCCTCGTCGAGGCGGCCCGGCAGGCGCTCGGTCCCGCCCTCACGGCGCTGTACCTGGACGGCGCGGTGCTCAGGGTGATCATGATCGAACCGGGGCTGGAGCAGTCGATGCTCGAGGGCATGCGCCCCAGCGACCAGGGCAGCCAGATCCTGCTCGACCCGGTGCGGATCGACGCGATCCTCGGCTCGCTCCGCACGGCCATGGCCACCGTCGAGGCGAGCGGCCTCACGGCCGTGCTGGTCTGCGCGCCGGCCCTGCGCCCGGCCATCCGCCGTCTGGTGTCCGCCCAGGCGGGCGGCCTGCCGGTGTTGTCCTACGAGGAGGTCACCTCAGCGCGGGTCGCGATCGAGACCGTGGGGGTGGTCCGTGGAACCGAAACGATTACGGCTTGAGGGTTCCACCCTGCCCGAGCTGCAGGCCCGGGTGGCCGCCGAGCACGGCGACGGCGCGCGCATCATCGCGGCAGAGCAGGTCACCGTGGGCGGCATCCGCGGGTTCTTCGCCAAACGGCACATCGAGGTGACCGTGGAGGTGCCGGCGGACGAACCGGCCGAGATCCTGGTGGCGGTCCCGTCGAGTCGCCGGCGCGCGTCGCACGCCCGCGACGAGCTCAGCACCCGGCTCGGCATCGCGGCCCTGCTCGACGATGCGGATGACGCCGAGTCGCTGTTGCACGGCGACAGGGCACCGTGGCCGACCGGCGGTGCTGTCCCGGCCGGGCCTGCTCCGGCAAGCCCCGCTTCGGCCGGCCCAGCCCCGGCCGGCCCAGCCCCGACCGGCCCAGCCCCGGCCCGGCGCCGCGCACGCGAAGCGGCCGCGTCAGCGGATGTCGTGTCGACGGACACGCCGGACTTCGCCAGGTTGATGGACGAGCTCACCTTTGCGACATCGCCCGCCCGTGCCGCACAGGCTGTGGCCGTGCCGGTGCCGCTGCCCTGGCACGCCGTGGCGACGACCGACGCCGCCGCGGCGGCCGCCGCCCAGGATTCGGTGGAACTCACCCCGGGAGCGCCGAGGATTCTGGACGGCCCCGGCGACCTGGTGGTGCTCATCGGGCTGCACGCCGATGTCCTCGAGGCCGCCCGGCTGCTCTCCAGCGGCCCCACGGCGCCGATGGTCGACAGCACCGACCACGCCGTGACCGACCGGCGTTCGGCCCTCGCCGCGCGGGCCAGGGGAGTGGAACAGGGCCGCGGCGTTCTCGTCGTCCGAGGTCTGCCGGCCCGGCCGGGCACGCACCCCGCCGGCCCGCACTCCGCCGGCCCCCAACCCGCCGGTCCCGTGGCCGCGCTGGGCGCCGACCAGGTCTGGGCCGTGGTGCACGCCGGCCGCAAGCCCTCAGACACCGCCCGCTGGGTGCGGGATGCCGGTGCCGACGTCAGCATCGACGGCATCGCGGTGCTCGGCATCGACTCCACCGCCACCCCGGGAACGGTGCGGGAGCTGGGCCTGCCGATCGGCTGGCTGGCCCCGGCGCCTGCGCCCGAGCCGGCGGCGTCCGCCGGGCCGTCCGACCCGATCGCGATAGGCTGAACGGATGCTGGTTCTCACGCGCAAACAGGGGGAAAAGATCCTCATCGGTGACGACATCGTCATCACCGTGCTCGACGTACGCGGCGACAGCATCCGCCTGGGCGTCGACGCCCCGCGGGGCATCTCGATCCAGCGTGCCGAGATCCTCACGGCCGTCACCGAGGCCAACCTCGAGGCCAATCTCGCCGCGGACCGGGACGACCAGGTCGCGGCCGACCAGCTCAAGTCGAGCCTGGGCCTGCTCCCCGCCGCGCCGCCGCCGGCCGCCCAGCCCTAGCCGCCCAGCCCCAGCCGCACCGCCGCTAACTGTTCCCGAAACGGACACGTGCGCCCGGCGTACCGGGCGCACGTGTCCGAACGGGCAACAGTTGCCGCCCGCTGGGTCTACTCGGCGGCGCGGCGGTCCAGCCTGGCCACTCCGATCTTCGAGTCGGCCATGCCGTAGAAGACGTAGAACTGCCCCTCGATCTCCTCGATCGCGGTGGGGAACACCACATTGGGCACGATGCCGCTGGTCTCGTCGGCGGTCTCGGCCTTCAGCAACGGTTCGCTCGTGCGGCTGAGCACGATGGTGGGGTCGTCGGCGTCCAGGATCATGCCGCCGGCGGCGTAGTTCACCTTCTGCTGCTGGTCGAACGCCTTCGCGAGGATGCCCGTGACGCCGTGGTGCAGCAGCAGCCAGCCCTCCGGCACCCGCAGCGGTGCCGGGCCGCCGCCGATCTTGAGCTCTTCGAAGGGGAACTCGGGTCCGGCCAGAAACCGGTGCCCGCGCCAGAGGGTCAGCGCCGAGACATCCGCCACCGCGTCGGCGACGGGCACATAGCTGATCCAGATGCTCTGCCGCTGGTCGGTCACGCCGGCCGGCACCCGGATGCCCTCACCGGGCTTGGTCTCGTCCAGGTCCCACATCGGCCGGTGCAGCACCGCGAAGCTCTCCACGCCGTCCGGCGCGGTGACGGGTTCGGGGAAGAAGACGGTGTCCTTGTTGTGGAACAGGTTGAGGTCCATGTCCAGGGCCTCGTCATAGGCGAACAAGGCCGGGCCGAGGCGCCGCCAGTCGCGCAGGTCCTCCGACACGGCGATTGCCGTGCGCGGGCCGAGCGGCCCGTAGGCGACGTAGGTCATCACGTGCAGGCCGAGCCGCGGAACGAAGGTGACCCGGGGGTCTTCGACGCCGGCGTTGTTGGCCCCGCGCTCCCATCCGCGATCGGGTGCGAGAACCACGCCCTCACGTTCGACGCCGGTGGGTACGCCGTTCTCGATGATCACCCTCGCCAGTCCCACCCTGGAGACGTTGCCGCTGGCAACGAGCCGGGGGAGCAGGTACAGGGTGCCGTCCGGCGTGTGCCCGCTGCCGGGGTTGAGCACGCCCTCAGCCTCGAGTTCGTTGCCGGCTTCCGGCGTCATGATGACGCCCATCCTGGTGAGGGTGTACGGAAATGCTGTGGTGGTGGAGCTCATGACTAACCTTTCACGCCGGAGCCGATATCGCTCGAGACGAAATGCCGTTGGAAGATGATGAAGAGGATGACCATGGGGGCGGCCAGCACACAGGCGCCGGCGAGAACCGCCCCGATCGGGTTCGCGGCGGTGCCCGCGACATTGGTGAGGTAGTTCGCCAGCGAGACCGCGAGCGGTTGCAGCGAGGTTTCCTTGGTGATCAGGAACGGCCAGAGGAACTCATTCCACGGGCCGATGAAGGTGAGCAGCACCACCGTCAGCAGGGCCGGCCGCACGAGCGGCAACGCGATGCTCCACAGGATCTTCAGCTCGCCGGCGCCGTCGATGCGGGCGGCGTCGAAGAGGGCCCGGGGTACCTGCAGGAAGTACTGCCGGAAGACCAGTACCGCCGTCGAGTTGATCGCGAACGGGAGGATCATGCCCGCGTAGGTGTCGGCCAGGCCGTAGTCCCTGGCGATCATCACGTAGAGCGGAATCATCAGCAGCTGGAAGGGAATCACCTGCACGAGCAGCATCAGCCCGAAGGTGACGCCGCGTCCGCGCCACTCCAGCTGCGCCAGGGCGTAGCCGACCAACACGCCGAACACGACGGTGCACAGGATGACGCCGCCGGCGAAGATCCCGGAGTTGACCAGTCCCTGGAACAGGTTGATGCGGCTGTTGATGTCGACGTAGTTCTGGCCGGTGATGTTCGCCGGATTGGGGAACGCCCCGGCGATGGTCGGGTCCGGCGTCGTCTGGAGGGAGCCGATCACCATGTAGTAGAACGGGAACAGGAACAGCAGCGCACCGATGGAGAGAACCACGTACCGCAGGATGTTCTGCCCCCGGCTCAAGCCGTCGACCTTGCGGACGCGGGGCCGAGCGGCGCCGGCACGCGCCTTTTTCGCCGCAGCGGGGTCCGTTTTTGCGAGGTCCGCGGCGACCGCCGGGTTCTGTGCGTTGCTCATGATTCGTCCCCTCCGGCCAGCTTGCGTTGGGCGAATGCCAGGATGAGCACGCCGATCACGAGGATGACCCCGATCGCGGCGGCAATGCCCGGCTCGCCTTGTTCGATACCGCGCTGGTACATGATCAGCACGGGTGACGAGGATGCCCCGTTCGGGCCGCCGCCGCCGGTGAGCAGGTACGGCTCGGTGAAGAGGTTCGCGCCGGTGACCGTGGCCAGCAACAGGACCAGCACGGTCGCCGGCCGCACGCCCGGCACGGTGATCGAGAAGAACATGCGGATCTTGCCCGCACCATCCGTCGCCGCGGCCTCATACAGTTCGTCGGAGACGTTCTGCAGGGCGGCCAGGTAGAGCAGGATGAAGAAACCCATCTGCTTCCAGGTGACGAAGATGGCGATCGTGGGCATCGCCAGTAGCGGGTTGATCAGCCAGGTCGGATCGGGCGCCAGCGGACCGAGGATCTGGTTGACCAGGCCATTGCTGTTGAACAGGAACAGCCAGACGACGACGACGGCGACGCTGGCCGTCACGTACGGCACGTAGAAGGACACCCGCAGGAAGGTGCGGGCACGCACGATCTTGTTCAGCGCTGTGGCGAGCACCAGTGACAGCACCACGGTGAGGGGCACGTTGATCAGCAGGAAAATACCCACGTTGCCGAACGAGCGGACGACGGCGGGGTCGGTCAACACTTCTTGGAAATTGGCCAGCCCGACGAAAGGTCGGTCCACTACGGCGCCGGGTGCGGCGAAGAAGTAGTCGTGGAACGACATGTAGAAGGCGAAGACCAGCGGGTAGGCGAAGACCAGGAGCACGAAGATCAGGTACGGGGCGCTGAGCAGCAGCCCGAGGGGGTTCCTGCCCAGCAGCTGGCGCCGGCGGCCCCGGCGGGGGCCCCCGCCGCCAGGCTTTGCGGGCCTGGCGGCGGGGCTCGGGGTGACGCTCCCGGAGGAGACGGTCGAGGACATCAGCCTTACGGCTCCGCGATCAGTTCGTTGACCTTGTCGGCCGCGGCGTCGAACGCGTCGGCGACGTCGCCCTCACCGCTGATGACCGTCTTCGTCCAGGCATCCCGGAAGGCCTGCCAGGCGGCGACAGAGTTCGGCACCTGGGGCACCTCGATCGTGCGCGACGCCTGGTCACCGAACTGCTCGTAGGCCGGGTTCGCCGCGAAGTAGTCCGGGTAGACCTCGGGGAGGTCCTGGCGCAGGGGCATCTGGCCGGTCAGCTCGAGCAGCTGGCCGTCCTGCTCCTCGCTGGTGGCGAACTTGAGCACATCCCAGGCCGTGGCCTGGTTCTTGCACGCCGTGAACATGCCGACGTTCTTCGCGTCGCTGAAGGTGTACGCGTCTTCAGGGGCGACGCCGGAGCTGGTGGGGAAGGGAACAGCTCCCCAGTTCACCACATCCTTGTAGACGGACACCGCCCACGGTCCCGCGCTGGCCATGGCGGCCACGCCGTCCGCGAACGAGTCACCGGTGTACTTCTCCTTGCCGGCGAGGTTCTCGGCGTACACGGTCTTCCAGAACTCGCCGACCGCGACACCCTCGTCCGAGTTGAAGGTGGCTTCGCCATCTTCGACGAACAGGGTGCCTCCGGTTTCGTTCCCGTACGCCGGGTAGAAGTCGAACCAGCTCTGGAAGAACTCGCTCGTTGCCGCCGGGTTGATGGCATACTGCGACACGCCGGCCGAGACCAGGGTGCGCGAGGTGGCCAGGAACTCATCGTAGGTGGCCAGGGCGGGGTTCTCCGGGTCCAGGCCGGCCGCGGCGAAGAGGTCCTTGTTGTAGAACAACATCACCGGGTTGGACTTCCACGGCATCTGGTAGAACTTGCCGTCCTCGCTCTGGTACTGCGTGCTCAGGTCGCCGGTGCGCTCCTCGATGTAGGAGTCGCCGTCCTTGAAGCTGCTGAGGTCGACCAGGCCGCCCTGCTTGACGAACTGCGGCACCGCAACCGGTGCGGTGTTGAAGATCAGGCAGGGCGCATTGCCCGCGGTGATCGCGGCGCCGATGACCTCTTCGCTGCTCTTCCCGGCCGGGATCTCCTGCGCCTTGACCTGCTCGTCGGGGTTCTCGGCGTTCCAGGCGTCGACCATCGCCTTGCCCCACTTGACCTCGTTCTCGTTGTTCGAATACCAGATGGTGATATCGCCGCGTTCCGTGGCCGAACCGGAGTCGCCTCCGCTGGAACAGGCGCCCAGGGCGACGATCATGGCCGCGGAGGTGGCGGCGGCGGCCAGGAGTCGCCTGGTCGCTCGCGCACTGCGGTGCGGTGTTGTGGTGCTGCTGTGCATGTCCTTCTCCATTCATGAATCCGCAGCGGCTCTGCTGCGGCATGGTGTGCAGTTATACGACTCAGTGCGGCAATAGGTCTCAGTGCGGCGCCGGGATGGACGCCGAGCCCCGGACGATCAGCCGGGCAGCGGGAAGGTCGACGTCCTCGGCGCTTCCGGTGCGGATGAGTCCGAGGAGGGTGGTGGCTGCCGCGCGGCCCCAGACCAGGGGAGTGGCGCCGACGGTGGTGAGCGCCGGGTACAGATACCGGGCGAATTCGATGTCGTCGAACCCGGTGATCGACACGTCCTCCGGAACCCTGACGCCGAGCTCATGGGCAACCCCGATGCCGGCAATGGCCATGGGGTCGCTGGCGAAAACGATGGCGGTGGGCGGCCCGGGCTGGCTGAGCAGCCGGCGTGCGGCGTCGGCGCCGGCGGCGATGGAGAAGTCGGTCTCCACGACCTGGCCGTCGCCGAGGCCCGCCGCGCGCATGGCGCCGGTGAAGGCCTCCTGTCGCCGGCTGCCGTGCAGCATGGCGGGGCTGCCGGCGACGTGGGCGATGCGCCGGTGCCCGAGACCGGCCAGATGGCGCACCGATTCGGCGATCCCGTGGGTGTCGTCGATCGACACGGCCGGGAAGGGGCTGGGCTGGTCGGGCCGGCCGAGGGTGACCGTGGGTAGCCCGAGCTCGGCCAGGTAGGTGATGCGCGCATCGTCGATGCGCAGGTCGCTGAGGAAGACCCCGTCGACGCGGCCGTCCGTGACGAGGGTGCGGTAGGTCTGCAGTTCGGTCTCCGCGTCAGGTACAACACTGAGCACCAGGGCGAGACCTTCCGGGGCGAGAACCGTCTCGACACCCGCGATGAACGAGGTGAAGAACGGGTCGGAGCCGAGCACCTCCGGGTCACGGGCGATGACCAGGCCGAGCGCGAAGGACCGCTTCGACGACAGCGACCTGGCACGCAACGACGGTGTCCAGCCGAGCGCTGACGCAATCTTGAGGATCCGGGCCCGCGTTTCCACCGCTACGCCTGGCCGGTCGTTGAGCGCGAACGAGACCAATCCCTTGCTGACGCCGGCCTCCCTGGCCACGTCGGCAATGGTCACCTTGGCGGAATTCTTGACCGAATCCTGGGTGGACTGCACGGGGCCTCCTCGTTGATGGCGACCAGTTCGCATCCGCGGATGCCTGAACCGGTTTAGGGCCAAACCTAGACCGGTTTAGTCGGCGAAGTCAAGCACATCTCAGTTTCGGCCGCACCCGGGCGCCCGTCCCTCGGCCGGGGGACAGCGCGCTCTGCCCCGCGCGTCTTGTGTCGCGGCCGGGGGAGCCTAGGGTGAACTGCACCATGGACTGGTTCGGAACCGGGGACTACGACATCGCTCGCGAGGTGTTGCAACGGGGAATCGCCGCCATCTTCCTGGTCGCGTTCGCTTCGGCGTTGGCCCAGTTCCCGGCCCTTCTGGGCGAGAACGGGCTGCTGCCGGTGCGCGATTTTGTCGCGCGGGTGCCGTTCCGTCGCACGCCGAGCCTGTTCCACTGGCGCTACTCCGACCGGCTGCTGCGCCTGGTCGCCTGGTCGGGGATCGCTCTGGCCGCATCCGTGGTGCTGGGCCTGCCGCAGCTCGGCCCGGCCTGGTTGGGAATGATCGTCTTCCTGCTGCTCTTCGCCGGCTACCTGTCGATAGTGAACGTAGGGCAGACCTTCTACGGGTTCGGGTGGGAGAGTCTCCTGGTCGAAGCGGGCTTCGTCGTCGCGTTCCTGGGCTCGACCGCCGTGGCCACGCCGGTGCCCATCCTGTTCTTCCTGCGCTGGCTGGTGTTCCGGCTGGAGTTCGGTGCGGGCATGATCAAACTGCGCGGCGGGCGGGAGTGGCGTGACCTCACGGCGTTGTTCTACCACCACGAGACCCAGCCGATGCCCAACCCGGTGAGCTGGTTCGTGCACCACCTGCCCCGGTGGTTCCACCGCGGCGAGGTGCTCGCCAACCACGCCGTGCAGCTCATCGCCCCGTTCCTTCTTTTCGCTCCGCAGCCGGTGGCCTCGATTGCGGCCGGCGTCATCGTGCTCAGTCAGCTGTGGCTGGTGCTCACCGGCAACTTCGCCTGGCTGAACTGGATCACCATCGTGCTGGCCGCCGCGGCGGTCGACGACGCCGCTTTCCGGTGGCTCGGTGGAATTGTGGTGCCGGCCCTGCGCGCGCCCGAGGCATCCGCACCGCCAGCCGCTGCGGGGGAGCAGCCGCTCTGGTTCGTGGTTGTGGTACTTGCCGTGACCGTCGGCCTGCTGGTGCTCAGCTACTGGCCGGCCCGCAACCTGCTGCGCCGCCGGCAGCTCATGAACGCGAGCTTCAACCCGTTCCACCTGGTGAACGCCTACGGTGCGTTCGGCACCGTCACGAAGGAGCGTTTCGAGGTGGTCGTCGAGGGCAGCGATTCCGCGGATCCGCGCGATCCCACGGCCTGGCGGGTCTATGAGTTCCGCGGCAAGCCCGGTGACGTGGCCCGGATGCCCGGGCAGTTCGCGCCGTACCACCTGCGGCTGGACTGGCTGATGTGGTTTCTGGCCCTCGGGTCACGGGAGTCCAGGTGGTTCGAGGTGTTCCTGGCCCGGTTGTTGCAGGGCGACCGAGCCACCCTGCGGATGCTCGCGCACAATCCGTTCGCCAACCAGCCGCCGCGCTATGTGCGAGCCCGGGTGTTCCTCTACAGGTTCAGCACGCCGGCCGAACGCCGGGCCGGGCACGTCTGGTGGGTGCGCACCGAGGTGGGCACCCTGGTGCCGCCCGTGCGGCTGCCGGGCGAAACCGAACCCGGCGCCACAGAGTGACCCGGCCCGCCAGGAACGGCCGGCCGGTCAGTGCCCGCGTAGCTCCTCGATCTCGCGGCGCTCACGCTTGGTGGGCCGGCCGGCGCCACGGTCGCGCATCGGCACCAGGGCCATCTCCTCGCGGGGCGGCGGGGGCGGTGTGTTGTCCACGAAGCACTCGGCGGCCACGCTCGGCCCCACCCGCTTCACAATGATGCGCGACACCACGAGCACCCTGTCGAAGCCGTTGGCCCGGATGCGCACCTCGTCGCCGGCCTTGATGGACTGGGCGGACTTGGCCCGTTCCCCGTTCACCCGCACGTGCCCGGCCCGGCAGGCCGCCGTGGCCTGCGAGCGGGTCTTGTACATCCGCACCGCCCAGGCCCAGCTGTCCACCCGTGCGCTTAGCAACTCCATGCCTTGACTCTACGCGGGCCAGGGCGCGTGGTCAGCGCAGAGCCACCCAGAGGATGAGCAGCATGGTCACCAGGAACCCGGTGACGAAGTTCAGCCGCAGGAATCGCTTCCAGCCGTTGTTGGCCCGCTCGGAATCGTCGTCGCTGATTGACCGGTACGGCCAGGCGGCGAGGATGTACGGGATCACCAGGAGCGCGGCGAGCGGCCCCGGCCAGTCGGTGACCAGCATCAGCAGACCGGCCAGCAGCCAGAAGCCGATTGCCAGTCGCACGGTCTGGGCGGCGCCGAACGCCGTCGCGATCGAGCTGATGCCGCCCTGCCGGTCGGGTTCGACATCCTGCACGGCACCGAAGGCGTGGCTGGCGATGCCCCAGAAGAAGAACGCCGCCAGCACCGCCACGAGGTCCGGCGTGACCAGGGCGCCCGCCACGGCGAGGCCGTAAACGGCCGGGCTCACGAAGTGGATGCTCGAGGTCACCGAGTCCAGCACCGGCCGTTCCTTGAAACGCAGCCCGGGGGCCGAGTATGCGACCACGGCGAAGAGGCTGATCATGAGCACCACCCACGACCAGGGGTCCGCGCCGGCGAGAACGAGCATCAGCAGCAGCACGGGCACCGCCGTCGCGACGCCGGAGATCAGCACGGTGCGGTGCAGGCCGGGGTCGAGCATGGCGCCCTCGACGCCACCCTTTCGCGGGTTGCGCAGGTCGGATTCGTAGTCGAAGACGTCGTTGATGCCGTACATGAGCAGGTTGTAGGGAATCAGGAAGAACAGGGTGCCCACCACCAGCAGCGCGTCGACCCGGCCCGTTGTGACGACGTAGGCGGCGGCGAACGGGAAGGCCGTGTTGATCCAGCTCAGGGGGCGGGACGAGAGCAGCACCTGCCGAACCGTGTGGCCGAGTCCGGTTGCCGCGGGGCCTGTGGGGTGAATCGACTCGGTCATTCGTCCTGCTCCGATCGTGGGGTGTTCCGGCGGCGTGCGGGCGGCCGGGTGTCGCCGCCGAGGAGCGACCAGACGGCCGGCAGCAGCAGGGCCGCGGCCACCGGATAGCCGAAGTCTTCCACGGGCGCGATCCCCACGAACACTCCGGAGATCAGGGCCGGATCGTACGCGACGAGTCCCACCCCGATCATGATGTTATCGAAGACCGCGGTCAGTAGCAGTACGGCGGCCAGGGCGAGCGCGGATGCGGCGTAGAGCCGTCTCGACGCCGGCCGCCGCCACAGGGCCACGGCGGCCACCAGCACCGCGAGGCCGAGAAAGATCGTGTTCAGCGCCAGGTAGCTCACGCGGTGCGCCTCCACTCGAGCAGCATCCGGGCGCCCTGCAGGGCATTCATGAACAGGTAGCAGAGGAAGGTCAGGAAGAGCACCTCTTCGACCGGCAGCTCGGGGGCGACCTGCAGCCCCGTCATGAAGGCGGTCTCACCGCGGTAGAAGATGCCCGTGGCGATGCCGATCAGGTCCCAGGCCAGGAAGAACAGCACCCCCACCGTGAGCACGACGGCCGCGGCGCGCGGGGCACGCCAGAAGAACAGGCCGAACCGGCGGTCGAGCACGACCATCCCGGTCAGCGACACCAGCAGGGCCAGCAGGTACGCGAACCCCAGCATCAGCGCAGGACGGCGCGACTCGGCTCGGGCAGCGGGCCGGTACTCACGTCCCCGCGAATCCGCTTGAGCAGAATCTCCGCGCTGATCAGGCACATCGGCAGACCGATCCCGGGAATCGTGGTGCCGCCGGCGTAGTAGAGCCCGTCGATGTGCGCGGACACATTGGCGCCGCGGAAAAAGGCGCTCTGCCTGAGCGTGTGCGCCGGGCCCAGCGCCCCGCCCTTCCAGGAGTTGAGGTCGTCGGCGAAATCAGCCGGTCCGATGGTGCGCCGCACCAGGATCCGCTCGGCGAGGTCGGGGATGCCGGCCCACTCGGCGAGTTGGCCGATCGCGGCATCGGCGATGCCCTCGACAGCGGCCGAGCCGGCTCCGTCGATGCCACCGTGCCCGATGCCGGTGTCGGCGGGAACCGGGATGAGCAGGAACAGGTTGCTGGCGCCGTCCGGGGCCACGCCGGGGTCGGTGGCGCTGGGCAGGCAGGCGTAGAACGACGCCGGGTTGGGCACCGAGGTCTCCCTGCCGAAGATGCGGTCGAAGTTGTCGGCCCAGTCCTCGGTGAAGAACAGGGTGTGGTGGGCGAGCGCGGGCAGCTCCCCGCTCACGCCGAGCAGCACCAAGACGGCACCGGGCCCCGAGGTGCGCTTTGTCCACCAGCGCTCCGGGTAGGTCTGTTTGGCGGGTTCGACCAGCTCGGTTTCGGTGTGGTGCAGGTCGGCGGCGGAGACGACGATGTCGGCATCCAGCCGCACGGTCTCGCCGGCCGCGTTCGTGTAGGTGACACCTTCGACGGCGGCCTGCGCGCGCCGGCCGGCGGGGGTGGGCCCGCTTCGGATGGCCTGCACGGTGGCGCCGGTTTCGATGGTGACGCCCTCCGCACGGGCCAGGTCCGCAATGCTCTGGATGAGCCGGGTGAAGCCGCCCTGCGGGTAGAGCACACCGTCGGCCAGGTCGAGGTGGCTCATCAGGTGGTACATCGACGGGGTGCGGTCGGGGGAGGAACCCAGGAACACGGCCGGGTAACCGAGGATCTGGCGGATCCGCGGGTCGCGGAAGTAGCCGGCCACGAACCTGTCCAGCGGCTGCAGCAGCAGACGAGTGAGCCGGCCCATCCTGGCGAGCACGTCTGGCACCAGCAGGGGCGTGAACGAGGCGAAGCTCGTGTAGAGGAACCTGTCCACGGCCATGTCGTACGTTTCCTTGGCACTGGCCAGGTACGTCTCCAACCGGGCGCCGGCGCCGGGTTCGAGGCTCTCGAACAGGCGGATGTTGTCGGCCCGCTCCGCGCGCACGTCGACGGGCTCGGCATCGGACTCGAAGAACACCCTGTAGCCGGGGTCGAGCCGGGTCAGCTCGAGCTGTTCGGCCGCGCTCGTGCCCATCAGCCGGTAGAAGTGCTCGAAGACCTCCGGCATCAGGTACCAGGACGGCCCGGTTTCGAAGCGGAAGCCGTCGGCCTCCCAGAAGCCGGCCCGGCCGCCGAGGGTGTCGTGGGCCTCCAGCAGGGTGACCTGGTGGCCCTCCCTGGCCAGGAGCGCCGCGCTGGCCAGGCCCGCGATGCCGCCGCCGATCACGACGGTGCGGGTCGGGGCGGTGCGGCTGCCGTCCTCAGCGCCGCTCACCGACGCCACGCCTGCGGACCGAGCGAGGACGAGAGGGCGATCATCAGTTTCTCCGGATCCGGCACCCGCACGCGGGTGCTCATCAAAGCCTGGGCGGGGGTCTCCCGCAGTTTCGCAGACAACCGGGCGAATAGCCGGTGGGCGGCGGTGACGGCGCGGCGGCTGCCGGGCGGCAACAGGGGCAGCACCCGTGCGGCGGCCTCGAGATCGGCATCCATATCGTCGAGCAACAGGTGCTTCTGCGGGTCGGTGAGCCGGGTCAGGTCGACGCCCGGGAAGTAGTTGCGCCCCAGCGCATCCCGGTCGGCGGCCAGGTCGCGCAGAAAATTCACCTTCTGGAACGCGGCGCCGAGGCTGCGCGCGCCGTGTTCGAGAACGGCCAGCTCGTCGGGCGACCGGGGGGAGTCGCGCAGGAAGCTGCGCAGGCACATCAGCCCGACGACCTCCGCTGATCCGTAGATGTATTCGGCGACGCTCGCCTCGGTGAACGGGGCCGGGTCGAGGTCCCGGCGCATTGAGGCGAAGAACGGGCGGGTGAGGGTGGGGTCGATGCCCACCCGGCGCGCGGTGACGGCGAAGGCGTGCACCACGAGGTTGGTGCTGAAGCCGCGCGCCATCGCGTGTTCGGTTTCGTGCTCGAGGTCGTCGAGCAGCTGCCGCTGTCCGGCCAGGTCGATGCCGGCGCCGCTGGCGGCGCCGTCGACGATCTCGTCGGCGATGCGGACGAGCGCGTAGATGCTGCGCACCTCGTCCCGCAGCCCGGGCGCGAGCAGGCGGGCGGCCAGGCCGAAGGAGGTGGAGTATTGGGCGATCACGGTCGTGGCGCTGGCCAGCGCGGCCGCGTTGTAACTGTCCAGGCCCGTGGTCGCCGCCCCGACCAGGGGACCGGCCGTGTCGCGGCTCATTTCTGCCGCGTCACGGCGCTGAGGGCGAGCTGGGTGAGGGTGGCGCGCAGGTCGTCCGGCATCTGCGGGCCCTGCAGGGCCTGAACCGCGCGGCCGGCGTACTCGCGGGCGAGCGCGTCGGCGGTGTCCGGGGCGCCGCAGTCGCGCAGGTGCCCGCGCACGAGTTGGGCCTCGGCCTCGGTGAGGTCGCTCTTGCCCAGGAACGGGGCGATCAGGGGCCACCGGTCGGTGGCGCCGGCGTGCGCGATCAGCGCGGTCTGCTTGCCCTCGCGCAGGTCGGCGAGAACGCTCTTGCCGGTGCTGGCGGGGTCGCCGAACACGCCCAGCAGGTCGTCGGTGAGCTGGAAGGCGACACCGATCAGGCGGCCGAACCGGCCGAGCGCATCGATGGCCTCCTCCGGCGCGCCGGCCAGGACCGCGCCGGCCTGGAGGGGAGCCTCGAACGAGTAGATCGCCGTTTTGTGCTCGAGCGTCGCGACGACCTGATCGATCGTGAGGGGATCCCGGCTGACGGTGTTGGTCACATCCGCCAGTTCGCCGGCCGCGGAGACGAACACGGCCCGGTCGAGCAGGTCCAGCAGCCGGCCGCGCAACCCGGCGGGCACCGGCAGCAGGGCGAGCGCGCGGTGCGCCTCGCTCAGGGCCAGGTCTCCGGCGAGGATGGCGGCCGTCGCGGCCCACGCCTCGGCCTGCCCGGTTGCTGCGCCGTGGGCGATGGCACGTTCGGTGAACCGGCCGGCGATGTTGGCCATCCCGCGGCGGGACAGGTCGCGGTCGATCACGTCGTCGTGGATGAGGAACGCGGTGTGCAGCAGTTCAAAGCTCACCGCGACGGGCGTCGACAGGGTGCGGTCGGTGCCGCCGAAGCCGTCGTAGGCGGCCAGGACCAGGGCGGGACGTACTCTCTTGCCGCCGCGGCTGGCCTGGTCCAGGGCGTCCCAGAGAGCGACGTAGTGGTCGCCGTAGTCGCTGGCGCGCAGCCGGGCCGCGGCGAAGAACCTGTGCAGTTCGGTTTCGACGCCGAGCGTCGCGATCTCATGCACGGAAGGTCTCCAGTTCGCTCATCTGCAGCACCATCCAGGGACTGAAGGCGAACGGACTGGCCAGCACGGAGCGGCGGAGGCTCTCGGGCTGGGTCCAGGTGAATTCCATCACCTCGTCGGGGTTGGGCACCGGATCCCCGGATGCCCGGGCCAGGTAGACCGGGCATACCTCGTTCTCGACGATGCCGCTGCTGTCGGTGGCGCGGTAGCGAAACAGGGGCAGGGCCAGGTCGATCTGGTGGATGTCGAGACCGAGTTCGAAGTCCGCGCGTCGGTGCACAGCGTCGGTGAGAGTCTCGGCCGGGGCCGGGTGGCCGCAGAAGGAGTTGGTCCAGACGCCGGGCCAGGTCTTCTTGGTCAGCGCCCGCCGGGTGACCAGCACCTCGCCGCGATCGTTGAAGACGTAGCAGGAGAACGCCAGGTGCAGGGAGGTGTCGGCGCCGTGCACGCTGCTCTTGTTGGCGGTGCCGATCTCGCGCCCGTCCTCGTCGAGCAGAACGACCAGGTCGTCGGCAGGGGCGGCGTGCCGAGGTCCGATGGTGTCGAATTCGATCGTGTGTTCTGCTGTGTGCATCACGGGACTTCCTCTCGTGCAGCCAAGATACCCGAAAAAGTACCTAACCGAGTTAGCGATATTAGAGGCTAGCATGGTGCCTATGCCTCCCGCCGTCGAACCCGCCGCCGAGCCGAGTCGACGCGATCTGGGCGCGTACTGGTACCGGGACAGCGCCGCCGGGGCCGGCGCACCTCCGGTCACCGCGGTCGACGTTCTCCGTGCGGTGCGCCGGTTCCGCGCGGCCGATGTGGCCATGCGCATCCGGGCCCGCTCGGACATGGACATGAACGACTCCGACATGGTCGCCCTGCGACACCTGATCGCGGCGGAGGAACGCTCGGAGCCGATTGGGCCGAAAGATCTCAGCGTGTTGCTCGGCATCACGTCGGCCGCCACGGCCAAGCTCCTCTCGCGGCTGGAGGCCTCCGGCCGGCTACGCCGTGAGCCGCACCCGAGTGACCGGCGGGCGCAGGTGCTGCACGCCACGGGGCGCGCCCACGACGAAATCCGGCGCGTGCTGGGAGCGGCGCATGAGCGGATGCTGGCCGCCGCCCAGAAGCTCACCGCACCGGAGCAGCTCGCCGTGGTGCGGTTCCTCGACGAACTCAGCGGCGCGATGGACGAGCCTGACGAGCCCGACGAGCCGGTCGAGCCGGTCGCCACCGCAGAGTAACCCGCTGGCCGAGGGGCGGGCAGGCCGGGCGGTACCCTTGAGTACGTGATTGTTCCCGCTGCCCAGCACGTGCAAACCCTCCTCGCCTCGTACCCGGACTTCCCGCAACCCGGGATCCTGTTCCGTGACCTCAACCCGGTCTTCGCCGACGCCGTGGCCTTCCGCGCGATCATCGAGGACCTGAGTGAGCGCTACCAGGGCCAGTTCGATGCCGTGGCCGGCATCGAGGCGCGCGGGTTCCTGCTCGCGGCCGGGATCGGCTATGCGGCACAGTGCGCCGTCCTCGCGGTGCGCAAGGGTGGCAAGCTCCCCGGCACCGTGCTCACCGAGGAATACGACCTGGAGTACGGCTCCGCGCGCCTCGAACTGGAGGTCGGGCAGTTGCCCGCCGGCTCCCGGGTGCTCATCGTGGATGACGTGCTGGCCACCGGCGGCACCGTCGCGGCGACCGCACGCCTCATCGAACGGGCCGGCTACCTCACGATCGGTGTCGGCGTGGTGCTCGAACTGGCCGAGCTCGACGGGCGCAGCCGCATCGGCGACACACCCGTGCACACCATCGTGTCGGTCTAACCAGAGACCCTCTGCCCGCGGCACAGGGCGTTTCCCGCGGCACGCGGTAATTGCGGCGGCACAGGTTAGACCGTGTGCCGCCGCGAATACCCCGTGCCGCCGGGGCGCTACTAGTAAGCGGCGGGGTTGGCCGACGGCTCGACCGGTGCGCCGGAGAGCACGGCCTTGCTGCCGGAGACACCGAGGCGGGTCGCGCCGGCCTCGATCATGGCGAGGGCGTCGGCGTGGCTGCGCACCCCGCCGGAGGCCTTGACGCCCAGGGCGTCGCCGACGGTTTCCCGCATCAGGCGCACGGCGTGCACGGTGGCGCCGCCGGCCGGGTGGAACCCCGTCGAGGTCTTGACGAAGTCGGCGCCGGCGGCGACGGCCGCGCGGCATGCGCCGACGATCTCGTCGTCGGTGAGTGCGGCGGACTCGATGATCACCTTGAGGATCAGGGGAGCGGGGATCTCGGCGCGCACGGCGCTGATGTCGGCCTCGATGAGATCGAACCGGCCGGCCTTGGCCGCACCGACGTCGATGACCATGTCCACCTCGTCGGTGCCCTGCGACACGGACAGGGCGGCTTCGGCGGCCTTGATCGAGCTGGCGTGCTTGCCGCTCGGGAACCCGCAGACTACCGCGACCTTGAGGTCGGCGTCCGCGGGAAGGATCAGCGGCAGCATCGACGGCGACACGCAGACCGAGTAGACGCCCAGCTGTACGGCCTCGGCGATGAGGGCGGCCACGTCGGCCTGGGTGGCCTCGGGCTTGAGCAGGGTGTGGTCGATGTAGCGGGCCAGGCCGGCGGCGTCGAGGGCGGTGGCGGGTGTGGAAGACGTCATGCTTATAAGTCCTTTGGGAGGGGCGGTGGGGTGTCCGCCGGGCTCGATCTTACCCGCGTACGGATGATGTTCCCTGGCTGGTGCGGCATGCTTAAGCCATGAACGGCAGTGGTCAATGAGCGGCAGCGGTGATGCGTGGGTCTACGGCCCCGACGGCGCCAGGTTCTGGGGCCGGTACGGGGCGGCCGGCCTGCTCGTGCACCATCCCGAGCTCGGTGTGCTCCTGCAGCACCGTGCCCTCTGGAGCCATCAGGGTGACACCTGGGGAGTCCCCGGCGGTGCCAGGCACGAGAACGAGAGCGCCCTCGACGCCGCGATCCGGGAGGCCGGCGAAGAGGCCGGTGTTCCCGCGCACCTGCTCAGGCTGAGCTTCAGTTCGGTGGTCGACCTCGGCTTCTGGTCGTACACCACGGTGGTCGTGCGGGCGCTGGAACCGTTCGACCCGATCATCAGCGACACCGAGAGCATCGCGCTGCGCTGGGTGGCGCCGGCGGAGGTGCAGCTGCTGCCGCTGCATCCGGGGTTCGCGGCCAGCTGGCCCGCGCTCAGGGATCGCCTGGCCTGAACGGGTCGTCGCCGGCGGATGCCCGAACAGCGCTGGGCGCCGGTCGGCGCGGCGGCCACGGCACGAGAGCCGACACCTCGCGCTGATATGCCCGATAGCCGGGATGCCGCGAGACCGAGATGCTCTCGGTGAAGGCGATGGAACCCGCGAAGAGCAGGGTCAGCAACACCGCACCCAGCCCACCCGGCTGCAGCCAGCTGCCGGCGGCGATGGCTCCGAAGCCCGCGATCACCCACCACTGGGCGATCTCGCAGAAGTAATTCGGATGCCTGGAAAACCCGAACAGCCCGCTCCGCAGGAAGCCCGGGTCGGCGCCGCCCTGCGCACGGAGGACGGCCCGGGAGCGTTGGAAATCCCACTGTTGCTGGTCGGCCACGGTCTCCCCGGTGAGGAACGCGAGGAACAGTGCGGTGGCGACCAGATCGGCAGCGCCGAACGGTGTCTGGGGGTGCTGCAGCCCGATCCACGCTGGCAGGGTGATGAGCAGCAGCAGCACGTTCTGGTAGCCGGAAATGAAGCCCAGGTTGAACAGGGCGAACTGGCGCCGGCTCATCCGGCGGCGCAGCGCCACCCACCGATAGTCCTCGCCCCCGGGCCGGTAGCCGCCCTTGCGGGCGAAATTGAGGGTCAGCCGCAGGCCCCACAGTGTGCCCAGCACGGCCATGACGACCAGCCGGGGATCGGTGAGCCCGCCGGCGACGGCGAACACCCACAGATAGACCGGCGGCAGCACCGACCAGGCCCGGTCGACCCAGGAGTACTCGCGGGTCAGAACGGACAGCAGCCAAGTCGTGGCGATCGCGGCCGCACACAGACCCAGGCACACCAGCAGGGCGGATGCGGCAGCGGCGGTCATCGGGGCGCCGGCCCTTCCTGCACCACATCATCGGGGGACTTGTCGGGGCGCAGGCCCCGCCAGCTCGGGTGCCGCAGCCGGCCGGCCGGCGTCCACCCGGCGAACTCCACCTCGCCCACGAGCACCGGCTGCACCCACACGGCGTCGGCGGCATCCTCCGGCGGCACGTCGCCGAACGGGTTGTCCGTCGCCGGCAGCTCGTCGAGCCGGCGCCGCAGGCTCGTGAGGTCGCGGTCGCGAAAGCCGGTGCCGATCCGCCCGGCATAGCGCAGGCCGGCCGCCGTGCCCGCTTCGCCAGCCTCACCCCCGGGTCCCGCCGTCGGCACGCCCACCAGCAGCGAGCCGAACGTGCCGCCGCGGTGCCCGTTTCCAGGCCGCCAGCCGCCGATCACGACCTCCTGCGCCGCGACGTTCTTGATCTTCACCCACCGGTCGGAGCGGCGTCCGCTCGAGTAGGTGCTGCCGGCCTCCTTGGCGATCAGTCCCTCCAGGCCGAGCTGCAGGCTGGTGGCCAGCACGGTGGCGGCATCGCCGGTGAAGGACGGCGGCACCTGCACGGTCCCCGTTGCCGTCACGCGGTCCTCCATCGCCGCGCGGCGCTGGGAGTACGGCTGGTCGACCAGGGCGACGCCGTCGTCCTCGAGCAGGTCGAAGACGAAATAGTGCACGGGTGCCCTCCGTTGCGCCCGGCGCACATCACCCTCGTCGGTGAGCCCGAGCCGGGTCTGCAACAGCGAGAAGTCGGGCCGGTTTTTCGTGTCCAGGGCCACGACCTCCCCGTCGAGCACGGCACCGCCCGTCCCCACGGCCGCGCGCAGGTCGTCGACGAGCTCGGGGAACGAGGCCGTCACGTCGTTGCCGTTGCGGGTGAGGAAGCGCACAGTCCCGGCGGCGCCGCCGTCGAGGTAGGCCAGCATCCGGATGCCGTCCCACTTCATCTCGTATGCCCAGTCGGCCTCGGCCGACAATTCCCGCAGACTGCCCAGCCGAGCGAGCATGGGGGAGTAGCGGGCGGCGGCTCCGTCCATCGCCGTCGCTGTGGCCGGGGCCCGGCCCGCCGGGACCGGCCGTTTCGGTTTCATCAAATGGATCAGCCAATTGCGCGACTCCGCCCCGCCGGTGCGGATGAGCGCGAACTCGCGTTCGGCGCCGGCGAGGCCTCCGTCCGGCCGCCCGTTCAGGGTGACGATGACCTCGTCATCCCGCCACTTCTCCAGCGAATAGGTGCCGGAATCCCAGATCGACATGGAGCCGGCGCCGTATTCTCCCGCCGGAATGTCGCCCTGGAATTCGAGGTACTCCAGCGGGTGGTCCTCGGTGTGCACGGCCAGGTGGTTGTGCGTGGGGTCGACGGGCACGCCCTTGGGCAGCGCCCACGACACCAGGACGCCGTCACGTTCCAGGCGCAGGTCGAAGTGCAGGGCCCTGGCGTGATGCTCCTGGATCACGAACGCCGCCCCGCCGCTGCCGGCGGGCGCCGACGGTGAGGTCAACGGTGTGGCCGCCGGGACGGGCTCAGGGGTGCGCCGGGCGTCCCGCTTGCTGCGGTACTGGTGCAGACGGTCCTCGTCGGTTCGCGAGGCCGATCCGGCGCCGGCGTCGATGGCGTCCGCCACCGGGCCCAACAGGTCGGGGCGTCGCTCCAGGCGCTTCTGCACCTGCCGGTAGTCCAGCTGCTCCAGCCCCGGCGACTCCAGCTCCCGCCAGCTGCGCGGCGCCGCCACCAGCGGTCGCAGCTGTCCCCTCAGGCTGTACGGCGCGATGGTGGTCTTGTTCGCGCTGTTCTGGCTCCAGTCCACGAAGACCTTGCCGTCCCGCAGCGACCGGGTCATCGCGCTGAGCACCTCGCCGGGGTGGTCAGCTTCCAGCGCCCGCGCCAGTTCATGCGCCACCTGGCCCACTTGCTCGGAGGTGTGGCCGCCGTCAAGCGCCGCGTAGAGGTGGATGCCCTTGCTCCCGCTGGTCACCGGCAGAGTGTCAAGGCCCATGTCCAGCAGCAGCGCCCGGGCCCACCGGGCCACCTCGGCGCACTCGGCGAGGCCGACCCCCTCGCCCGGGTCCAAGTCCAGCACCAGCCGGTCGGGCCGGGCCGGGGAGCCCGCCGCGTCGAACCGCCACTGCGGCACGTGGATCTCCAGGGTCCCGATCTGGGCGAGCCAGGTGAGGGTGGCCAGGTCGTTCACCAGCGGGTACACGGTGGTGCGCGACGTGTGCGCCAGTTCCCGGCGTTCCACCCAGGCCGGCGTGCCCTCGGCCAGGTTCTTCTGGAAGAACACCTGCCCGGGCTCCTGGGGCGTGCCCACGCCGTGCACCCAGCGTTTGCGCGTCGCCGGCCGGTCCCGCGCATGCCGGATGAGCGCGTCAGCGACCGCCGCGTAGTAGCCGAGGATGTCGGCCTTGGTCGTGCCGGTCTCCGGGTACATCACCTTGTCGAGATGGGTGAGGGTGACCCGTCGGCCACCCACCGTCACGACCTCCCGGCGGGCGTCGGCGCCCACAACGCTCTTCCCCGCAGCCCCCGCGCCAGTCGCCATGTGCCCAGCTTGCTCCACGCCCGGCCGTCGGTCTAGCCTCACCCCATAGGACGGGTGTGTACTGGGGTCGGGAGGACGAGCGATGAGATCAATCTGGAAGGGCGCCATCACGTTCGGGCTGGTCAACGTGCCGGTCAAGGTCTACAGCGCCACCGAGGACCACGACGTCGAACTGCACCAGGTGCACGACGAGGACGGTGGCCGCATCCGCTACCAGCGCCGCTGTGAGGTCTGCGGCAAGATCGTCGACTACGCGCACATCGACAAGGCCTTCACCGACGGCGACAAGACCGTCGTGATCACCGATGCCGATCTCAAGTCCCTGCCGGAGGAACGCAGCCGCGAGATCGACGTCGTCGAGTTCGTGCCGAGCGACCAGCTCGACCCGATCATGTTCGACCGCAGCTACTTCCTCGAGCCCGACGGCTCCTCGCCCAAGGCCTACGTGCTGCTGCGCCGCACCCTGGAGCAGACCGACCGCACCGCCATCGTGCACTTCGCGTTGCGGCAGAAGACCCGCCTCGCCGCCCTCCGGGTGCGCGACGGCGTCCTGATGCTGCAGACGTTGCTCTGGGACGACGAGGTGCGCGTGGCCGAGTTCCCGGCCCTCGAGCAGACCGTGAAGATCTCCGACCGGGAGCTGGACCTCTCCGCGGCGCTCGTGGACTCCTTCGCCGACGACTTCACCCCGGGCGACTACACCGACGAATACCAGGCGCAACTGCGCCGCCTCATCGAAGAGAAGCTCGAGAAGGGTGACGCGATCGACACCGAAGCCACCTTCGGTGGCGGCGACGAGGAGGCCAGCGGGGGAGAGGTGCTCGACCTGATGGAGGCCCTGCGCCGCAGCGTCGACCGCAGCCGGGCCGGCGGCAGCGCTGCCAAGACTGCCACAGCCAAATCCGGTGCCGCCAAGACCGGTGCCGCCAAAACCGGCGCGGCCAAGACCGCCGCCGCGAAGTCCGCCGCCCCCAAGAAGAAGAAGACCGCGGCCCAGGCGGATGCGGCGCCCGCCACCAAGAAGAAGACGACGAAGAAGACGCCGGCCACCCCGCCGGACGAGACCACGGAAGTCCGCCGTGAAGCCTGAGCCTTCCGCGCCGGCGCCTCGGTAGACTCGTGTCGTGACCGGGCCCGTTCCAACCGACCTCAGCTCCAGGGTGCTGACGGTGCCGAATCTGCTCAGTTTCCTACGGCTGGCACTCGTGCCGGTCTTCCTCGTCCTGCTGGTGCGCGGCGAAGACGCCTGGGCGCTCCTGGTCCTCGCGGTGGCCAGCCTCACTGACTTCCTCGATGGCGCGATCGCGCGCAGGTTCAACCAGATCACCCGGCTGGGCCAACTGCTCGACCCGGCCGCGGACCGGCTCTACATCTTTGCCGCGCTCATCGGGCTGGCCTGGCGCGACCTCGTTCCGTGGTGGATCGTTGCCGTCGTCGTCGGCCGCGACGTGTTCCTGCTCGGGTTGGGAGTTGTCCTGGCCAACCATGGTTTCGGCCCGCTTCCCGTGCATCAGCTGGGCAAGGTGGCCACGTTCTGCCTCTTTTACGCCCTCCCGATGATCATGCTCGGCCAGGCGTTCCCCGAGCTGGCCTGGTGGTCGCAGCCCGTCGGTTGGGCGTTCGGCCTCTGGGGCGCGTACCTCTACTGGTGGGCCGGCGTCATCTACGCGATTGAAACGGTTCGGGTGATTCGGCTGCCGCGCGCTTGAAGGCCCGTTCCATCCGATACGATTTACCCAGTAGGAGGTGCACGGTGGTCGATTCCGACGAGAAGAAAGAACCCGAGCGTAGGGTGGCGCCTGAGAATGCCACGGGCAACGTCGATACGACAATGACGTTCAGCCAGGAGTTCGCGGCGTCTTTGGCCGCGCTCGACGCCAACGTCACTGTCGAGGAGCAGGAAGCCATTGCGGCGCTGCCCTCAGGGTCAGCCCTCCTGGTGGTGCGCCGCGGTCCCAATTCGGGTGCGCGCTTCCTCCTGGATGCCGATGTCACCACTGTGGGACGACACCCGAACGCGGACATCTTCCTCGATGACGTCACGGTGTCGCGCCGCCACGCCGAATTCCTGCGTAACGGCCGCATCTTCCAGGTGAAAGACCTGGGATCGCTCAACGGCACGTATTTTGACGGCGAACGCATCGACCTGGCCGTCCTCACCGACGGATCCGAAGTACAGGTCGGCAAATTCCGCCTCACGTTCTACGCCTCGCGGCTCGACCTCGTTCACCTGGCGAGCGACTAGTGTCGGCGTCCTCCGCCCAGGCCAGACTGCCGGGCGCGACGTCACTCTTGAGTATCGGCCAGGTCCTGGCCCGGTTGACACCGGAATTCCCGGACCTGACCCCGTCCAAACTGCGGTTCCTTGAGGAACAGGGCCTTGTCTCCCCGGCACGCACGGAGTCCGGCTACCGCAAGTTCAACGGCGGCGACGTCGACAGGTTGCGCCTGATCCTGTCCATGCAGCGCGACCACTACCTGCCGTTGAAGGTGATCCGCGCCTACCTCGACGACCTCGATGCCGGTCTGTCGCCCGTGCTCCCCGGTGGCGGAGCGCCCGGTCCGAGCATGCTCGTGATCGCGCGACGCTTCACCCGTGACGAGCTCGTGCGCGAGGCCGGCGCGTCCTCCACTCTTCTGCACGACGCCGTCACCGCGTCGATCATCGTGCCCGCCGAACACTACGGCGACGACGCCCTCAAGGTGCTCCGCGCCCTGGTCGACCTGCAGCAGAGCGGGATCGAACCGCGCCACCTCCGCGGCTTCCGCGGTGCGGCCGAACGCGAGCTCGGCCTGATCGAAAGCGCCCTGGTGCCGCTGGCCCGCCGCAAGGACGCCTCCAGCCGCGCCAAGGCGGCCGAGATGGCCGTGGAGATCGCCGGGCAGCTCGAAGTGATCCGTGGCAGCCTCATCAGGTCCGCTCTGGGCCGCCTGACCAAATAGGTCGTAGACTGAAAGTTCAACGCACCGAGAACCAGCGTTCTCTCGACACGCCGACACGTTCGGGCGGATGTCATCGGTTGGGGCCGTCGGCCTCGCTAACGTTGAAGTGCGGGCTGAAGGTTCGCATCCACCCCCGAGAGGCTGTCCGTATGAGTGAACTCAATCCCCGAGACGATTCGTCTCGGTACGGTCAGGGACTGCTCTTCACCGACGGCATGCCCGAGCTCGACGAGAACTCCGGTTACCGGGGCGCCGTCGCGGCCCGTGCCGCGGGCATCAGCTACCGCCAGCTCGACTACTGGGCCCGCACCGAACTCGTGGAGCCCACGGTTCGCGGCGCTGCCGGCTCCGGCTCCCAGCGGCTCTACGGCTTCCGCGACATCCTCGTGCTCAAGCTCGTCAAGCGCCTGCTCGACACCGGCATCTCCCTGCAGCAGATCCGCACCGCGGTCAACCAGCTGCGCGAATCCGGCGTCAACGACCTGGCCCAGACCACGCTCATGAGCGACGGCGCCAGCGTCTACCTCTGCACCTCCAACGACGAGGTCATCGACCTCGTCAGCCGCGGCCAGGGCGTCTTCGGCATCGCCGTCGGCAAGGTCCTGCGCGAGGTGGAGACCACCCTCGTCGAACTCGACACCCAGTCCAGCGACCCGTCCGACGAACTCGCCGCCCGCCGCGTCTCCCGCAAGGTCTCCTAACCTGCGCGAACTGTGAGAAAAGCCCCGAAAACGCGAGCGTTTCGGGGCTTTTCTCACAGTTCGCGAGAGCGTACGGGCGCTAGCGCGCGGTGACTTCCGCGTACTCGCCGATGCGCGCGGTGCGCAGCACCCGGTCCAGGAGCTGGTCGAAGTAGTGCGCCATCTCCTGGGCGCTGTCGCCAGGCCAGGTGTGCAGGGGCTTCGCGGCGCCCTGGGCCTGCTGCAGGCTGGTGCGCTCCGGCAGCTGCGGGCTGAGTACCAGCGGGCCGAACATGTCGCGCAGTTCCTTGATGCGGAACTGGTGCTCCAGCGACGCGGTGCGGGCCCGGTTGACGATGATGCCCAAGGGCTGCAGCCGGGGGCTGAGGCCACGACGGATCTCCTCGATCGCACGCAGCGCGCGGTCGGCGGCGGCCACCGAGAACAGGCCGGGTTCGGTCACCACGGCGACACGGTCGCTGGCGGCCCACGCGGTGCGCGTGAGCGCGTTCAGCGACGGGGCACAGTCGATCAGCACGAGGTCGTAGTCCTTCTCCACTGTGGAGAGGGCCTCCTCGAGCTTCCAGATGTCCCGGATGCTGGGGTGCGGGCCGTCGAAGTTGATGGCGGAGGGACTGCCGATCATCACGTCGATGGTGCCAGGGCGACCGCGGGTCCAGCCGCTGGGCGCGATGGCGGCCCGAACGACTTTTTCCTTCGGCGAAGCCAGCACGTCGGCGACGTTGAGGTGGCCGGCGAGCTGGATGTCGAGCCCGGTTGAGACATCTGATTGCGGATCGAGGTCGACCACGAGGGTCCGAACACCGCGGGCGAAGGCGGCGGAAGCCAGACCAAGGGTTACCGTGGTCTTGCCTACCCCGCCCTTGAGGGAGCTAACGCTAAGTACGTGCACAAGTAGATACGTTACCTTCACTAGTCTTAGAGAACCTAACCGTCAGCTGTGTGCCGCTCCCGGATCGAAAGGTCTCTATGTTCACCAAAATCCTCGTCGCCAACCGTGGAGAGATAGCAATCCGCGCGTTCCGCGCCGCCTATGAACTGGGCGCGAAAACCGTCGCCGTCTTCCCCTTCGAAGACCGCAATTCACTGCACCGTCTGAAGGCCGACGAGGCCTACGAGATCGGCGAACCGGGTCACCCGGTGCGCGCGTACCTCGATGTGTCGGAGATCATCAGGGTGGCCAGGGAGAGCGGCGCAGACGCCATCTACCCCGGCTACGGATTCCTCTCGGAGAACCCCGAGCTCGCCGAAGCGGCCAAGGCCGCCGGCATCACCTTCATCGGGCCGGGCTCGCACGTGCTCGAGATGGCCGGCAACAAGGTCACCGCCAAGGAACACGCCATCGCGGCCGGTGTTCCCGTGCTCAAGTCCAGTGCACCGTCGCGTGACGTCGAAGAACTCATCGCGGCCGCCGACGAGATCGGCTTCCCGATCTTCGCCAAGGCCGTCGCCGGTGGTGGCGGACGCGGCATGCGCCGGGTCGCCACCATGGCCGACCTCCGCGGCTCCCTCGAAGAGGCCATGCGCGAGGCCAACAGCGCCTTCGGTGACCCCACCATGTTCCTCGAGCAGGCGGTGCTGCGGCCCCGCCACATCGAGGTGCAGATCCTCGCGGACGCCACCGGCGAGACCGTGCACCTGTTCGAGCGGGACTGCTCCGTGCAGCGCCGTCACCAGAAGGTCATCGAGATCGCGCCGGCCCCCAACCTGCCCGAGGAGATCCGCCAGCGCCTGCACGCCGACGCCGTGGCCTTCGCCAGGTCAATCGGCTACGTCAACGCCGGCACCGTCGAATTCCTGCTCGACACCGTCGGCGAACGCGCCGGTCAGCACGTGTTCATCGAGATGAACCCGCGCATCCAGGTGGAGCACACGGTGACCGAAGAGGTCACCGATGTCGACCTCGTGCAGTCCCAGATCCGCATCGCCGCGGGGGAGACCCTCGCCGACCTCGGCCTGAGCCAGGACACGATCAAACTGCGCGGCTTCGCCCTGCAGTGCCGCATCACCACGGAAGACCCCACCGCGGGTTTCCGCCCCGACACCGGCAAGATCACCACCTACCGCTCACCCGGCGGCGCCGGCATCCGCCTGGACGGCGGAACCATCAACCCCGGTGCGCAGATCAGCCCGCACTTCGACTCGATGCTCGCCAAGCTCACCTGCCGCGGCCGCGACTACACCTCGGCGGTCACCCGCTCCAAGCGGGCGCTGGCCGAGTTCCGCATCCGCGGCGTCTCCACCAACATCGCCTTCCTGCAGGCCGTGCTGGAAGACCCAGACTTCGCCAACGGCGACCTGAGCACCTCGTTCATCGACGAGCGCCCGCAGCTGCTGCGCGGCCGGGCCTCGAAGGACCGCGGCACCAAGATCCTCAACTGGCTCGCCGACGTCACCGTGAACCAGCCCAACGGTGTGCCCCTGACCCTGCTGAACCCCGCGGAGAAGCTGCCCAAGCTCGACCTGTCCATTCCGGCGCCGGAGGGTTCGCGGCAGAAGCTGCAGCTGCTCGGCCCCGTCGGCTTTGCGAGCGCCCTGCGCGCCCAGACCGCGCTGGCCGTCACCGACACGACCTTCCGGGACGCCCACCAGTCACTGCTGGCCACCCGGGTGCGCACCAAGGACCTCGTCGCCGTGGCCCCGTACGTGGCCAGGCTCACCCCCGAACTGCTCTCGGTCGAGGCCTGGGGTGGCGCGACCTACGACGTCGCACTGCGCTTCCTGGGCGAAGACCCGTGGGAGCGCCTGGGCGCCCTGCGCGAGGCCCTGCCCAACATCAACATCCAGATGCTGCTGCGCGGCCGCAACACCGTGGGCTACACCCCGTACCCCACCGAGGTGACGGATGCGTTCGTCCGCGAAGCCAGCGACTCCGGTGTTGACATCTTCCGTATCTTCGACGCCCTCAACGACGTCAACCAGATGCGCCCGGCCATCGACGCCGTGCTGAACACCGGAAACAGCGTCGCCGAGGTGGCCGTCTGCTACACCGGCGACCTGCTCGACCCGGCCGAGGACCTCTACACACTCGACTACTACCTGCGGCTCGCCGACCAGATCGTGGCCTCCGGCGCGCACATCCTCGCCATCAAGGACATGGCCGGGCTGCTGCGGCCCGCCGCGGCGGAGAAGCTCGTCACCGCGTTCCGTGAGCGCTTCGACCTGCCGGTGCATGTGCACACGCACGACACCCCCGGCGGTCAGCTCGCCACGCTCCTGGCCGCCTCCAGAGCCGGCGCGGATGCCGTCGACGTGGCCAGCGCCCCGATGGGCGGCACCACCAGCCAGCCGTCGGCGTCCTCGCTCGTCGCCGCCCTCGCCCACACCGAGCGGGACACCGGTATCTCCCTGCAGAACGTGTGCGACCTCGAGCCGTACTGGGAAGACGTGCGCCGGGTCTACCACCCCTTCGAATCGGGCCTCCGCGCCCCCACCGGCCGGGTGTACAAGCACGAGATCCCGGGCGGGCAGCTGTCCAACCTGCGCACCCAGGCCATCGCGCTGGGCCTCGCCGATGACTTCGAGCTCATCGAAGACATGTACGCGGCAGCAAACGGCATCCTGGGCCGCGTGCCCAAGGTGACCCCGTCCTCCAAGGTCGTCGGCGACCTGGCCCTGTACCTCGCGGCCGTGAACGCCGACCCGGCCGACTTCGAAGCCAACCCCGCCAAGTACGACGTACCGGACTCCGTGGTGGGCTTCATGGCCGGCGAACTGGGCGACCTGCCCGGCGGCTGGCCGGAGCCCTTCCGCAGCAAGGTTCTCGAAGGCCGCAGCATCCGGGTGAGCACGACCGAGCTGACCGACGAGGAACGAAGCGCCCTCGACGCGGACAGCCCCACCCGCCGTGCCATGCTCAACCAGCTGCTCTTCCCCGCCCCGACCCGGCACTTCCAGCAGATCCGCGAACTCTTCGGCGACCTGTCGGTGGTCGACACCGTCGACTACCTCTACGGTCTGCGCCAGGGCACCGAACACTCGGTCGAGATCGACAAGGGCGTGCGGCTCTATGTCGGGCTCGAGGCGATCGGCGAGGCCGACGACAAGGGCATGCGCACCGTCATGACCATCCTCAACGGGCAGCTGCGTCCGGTCTTCGTGCGTGACCGCAGCATCGCCGTGGTCACCAAGGCGGCCGAGAAGGCCGACGCCAACCAGCCCGGCCAGGTCGCCGCTCCGTTCTCCGGAGTGGTCACCCTGCAGGTCGCCGACGGCGACCACGTGGCGGCCGGCCAGAGCGTCGCCTCGATCGAGGCCATGAAGATGGAAGCGGCCATCACCTCACCCATCGCCGGTGTCGTCGAACGGGTGGCGATCCCCGCCACCCAGCAGGTCGACGCGGGTGACCTGCTCGTAGTGGTGCGGCCACGCTAGGCTGAGGCCTGATTTGGGGCCCCATTCGTGGCCCGCGAAAGAACGAGGAGTCTGCTGTGACAGATCGACGGACAGACGATGCCGAACCGTACGACGAGGGTGACGGTCAGCTGAACCCGGCCCCGGCAGGGGCCGGGACGCCGGTGTCCGGCGCTGCCAGGGCGCGACAGGGTGACGACTACCACAGCGAACTCCCGCCGCACACCTTCGACAATCTGGCCGCCGCCCTGCCGGAGAGCTTCGTCTCGCTCGGCGGTGCCGGCCTGCCCAGGTCCGCTGTCGCGGCCGCCGCCACGCACGACCACGACAGGTCGTCCACCGGCGCGCACCCCGGCACGCACACCATCGAGATCGTCACCCCGCAGCCGGCACGGCCGGCCGCGGCTCCGTTGGGCGCGAGCGGCACCGCAGCGGCAGCGCTGTCCCGACAGACCGGTCCCACGAGCGCCGCAACGGCCAGCCGGCGGGACCGCAGCCGAACGGATGCCGTCGCCCCGGAATCCGCGTCGATGCTCACCTCCGACCGGCTGCTGGAGATCAACCGCAAGACCCGTCGTGCGCCGAACGGTAGCTGGAACCGCTTCGTCTACAACGCCACCTTCCACCTCGTCAACCTGGGCGACTCGGCCGCCGTGCGCGCGCACCAGGCCATGGACGAGCGCATCCAGAAGCAGTTCGAGGGCGGCGCGCGGTTCGTCCCGATCCTCACCCGCAAGGGCGGAGTGGGCAAGACCACCGTCACCGCACTGCTCGGCATGGCCATGGCCGACGCCAGGGAAGACCGGATCATCGCCGTCGACGCCAACCCCGACCGGGGCACCCTGAGCGAACGGGTCTCCAAACAGACCAGGTCGACGGTGCGCGACGTCGTGACCAAGGCGGCCTCCATCGGTGGCTTCACCGACTTCTCGGCACTGGTGTCCCGGGACGAGACCCGGCTGGACATCCTGGCCAGCGACACCGACCCCCTTCTGTCCGAGGCGTTCGACGAGAACGACTACAACGTCGTCGCCGACCTCGCGGCCCGGTTCTACTCCATCGTGTTGACCGACTGCGGCACCGGGATCGTGCACTCGGTCATGCGGGCCACCCTGCAGCGCGCCGATTCCATCGTGATCGTGTCCGGCGGCAGCGTCGACGAGGCCCGGCTGGCCTCCGAAACGCTGACCTGGCTCGAGGCCAATGGCTACGGCGAACTCGTGCGCAACGCCATCGTCGCCCTCAACACCGCGACCCAGGGCACCAACCTGGTCAAGCTCGAGGAGATCGAGTCGCACTTCCGGTCCCGGGTGCGCGAGATCGTGCGGATCCCGTACGACCCGCAGCTGGCCGCCGGCAGTGTGGTGTCCTTCAAGGACCTCAAGCCGATCACCCGGTTGGCCGCGCGCACCCTCGCCGCGCTCGTCGTTGAAGGGTTGCCGGCCGAGCGCCGCGCCTGAAGCCCTCCGTACTCCCCACCCGTTCCATTCTGAAGAGAGCCACCCGTGCCCGAACGCCAGATCCGCCTGCTGGGCGATCCCGTCCTCAAGACCCGCTCAGAGCCGATCGGCACCATCGACGCCAGGGTGCGCAGCCTCGTCGAAGACCTGCTGGACAGCGTGAAGCTGCCGGGCCGGGCCGGCGTGGCCGCCGCCCAGATCGGCGTGAACCTGCGCGCCTTCAGCTACAACATCGACGGGGACATCGGATACATCCTCAACCCGGTTCTGGTGGAGTTGGCGGGGGAGCCGGAACTGGTCGACGAGGGCTGCCTGTCGGTCCCCGGCCTGTGGTACCCGACCAAGCGCTATCCGTTCGCCAGGGTCACCGGCATCGACCTGGCCGGCAACCCCGTCGCTGTCGCCGGCGAGGGGCTGATGGCGCAGGCGCTCCAGCATGAGACCGACCACCTCGACGGGCTGCTCTACCTGGACCGGCTCGACAAGGAGAACCGCCGGGCGGCGATGAAGGAAGTCCGCGAGTCCGACTGGTTCTAGCCCACGCATAAACGAACGAGCTGCCCCGCGGTTGCCGGGCAGCTCGTTCGTCTTTGCGCGCTCTCAGTCCTGGGCGGTCTCCCGCACCGGCACGGCGGCCGTCATCGGATTCGCCCCGTAGAGGTTCTGGATCTCGGCCGCGAAGTCGCGGAGGATGACGTCGCGCTTGATGCTCATCTTCGGGGTGAGATAGCCACCGGCCTCGGTGAGTTCGATCGGCAGCACCACGAACTTGCGGATGGACTCCGCCCTGGACACCGTCTCATTGGCGTGGTCGATGGCCCGCTGCACCTCGGCGAGGACCTTCGGGTGCACCGACGCGTCGATGAGGGACATCCCGGCGTCCTCGTGGTTGTTGTTCAGCCAGACGGGCAGCATCTCGGGGTCGAGGGTGACCAGCGCGGCGATGAACGGCTTCTTGTCGCCGACGACGATGACCTGGCCCACCAGCGGGTTTGACCGGATCGGGTCTTCGAGTGCTGCCGGCGCGACGTTCTTGCCGCCGGCGGTCACGATGATCTCCTTCTTGCGGCCGGTGATCGAGAGGAACCCGTCGTCGTCGAGGGCGCCGATGTCACCGGTCTTCAGCCAGCCGTCGTCGAAGACGGCGGCGGTGGCCTCGGGGTTCTTCCAGTACTCGGTGAAGACGTTGACACCCTTCACCTCGATCTCACCGTCGTCCATCACCCGCACCGAGACGCCGGGCAGCGCCGGACCGACACTGCCGATCTTGGCCTTGGTGGCCAGGTTCACCGTCGCGGGAGCGGTGGTCTCGGTCAGGCCGTAGCCCTCGAGGATGACGATGCCCAGGCTGTGGAAGAAGTGGCCCAGGTGGGCGCCGAGCGGGGCGGAGCCGGAGACGGCGAACTTGACGTTGCCGCCCATCGCGGCGCGCAGCTTGCTGTAGACCAGCCTGTCGAACAGGGCGAACTTGACCTTCATACCCAGCGGGATCCGCTCGCCGGCCTCGACCAGCTTGGAGTGCGCCACGGCGACCTCAGAGGCGGCCTCGAAGATCTTGCCCTTGCCGCCGGCTTCGGCCTTCTGCTCGGCGGAGTTGTAGACCTTCTCGAAGACCCGGGGGACCGCGAGCAGGAAGGTGGGCTTGAAGCTGCCCAGTGACGGGAGCAACTGCCGGGTGTCCGGCTGGTGTCCCACCCGAACGCCGCCGTGCACGCAGAGCACCGCGATGAAGCGGGCGAACACGTGCGCTGTCGTGATGAACAACAGAGTGGATGCGCCGTTCTCGTCGGTGAGAACGGGCTTGAGGGCGATCCCGGCGTTGCGGCTGGTCTCGACGAAGTTGGCGTGGCTGAGCACGCAGCCCTTGGGTCGGCCGGTGGAGCCGGAGGTGTAGATCAGCGTGGCCATGTCGGAGCCGACGGCCAGGCGACGGCGACGCTCGATCTCGGCATCCGGAACGTCGACGCCCCTGGCGGCGAGCTTGTCCAGGTCGCCCAGATCGATCTGCCAGACCGTCTCAACGTCGGGCAGGTCGGGGTGCACCTCGTCGAAGCGGGCGAAGTGGTCAGCGGTTTCCACGATCAACGAGGTCGCACCGGAATCGCTGAGGATCCACTGCACCTGGCTGGGCGAACTCGTCTCGTAGACGGGCACGAGCACGGCGCCGGCGAACCAGACGGCGAAGTCGATCAGCGTCCACTCGTAGCGGGTCTTGCAGGTCAGGCCGATCTTGTCGCCGGGCTGAATACCGGCGGCGACAAAGCCCTTGGCCAGGGCGACGACCTGCGCGTGGAACGCGGCGGTGGTGACCGGAAGCCAGCCGCCGTTCTCGGGGAGGGAGAACAGCACCAATTGTGGGGTCAGGGCGAGACGGTCGACCAACAGGTCGGTGACGTTCGCGTTCGGGTCGGCGGGGACGACGGCGGGCTCATCGAACTGTTTCACGGTAACTCCTTTGGCACCGGACGGGTAAGTGCGACCACTCTAGCCGCTGAATCGACCTGAACTGCGATTCTCCCGGCGGCGTACTCATTTACTACACTCTAGGGGGTGCCTTGCGTGGTCGATCAGGTCGCTGCGTGCCCCGTGCCGTTTTTTGAGCCGACCTGAAGAACTTCCTGTTGCTCCACCAACGAAAGGTGCGCTCGTGCACGCCATTGGGATTGACATCGGCGGAACCAAGATCGCCGGTGCCCTCGTCGACGAATTCGGAACCATCATCAAATCGGATCGTCGACCGACCGACGCCGCGAACCCGCTCGAGATCGAAAACGCGGTCGTGGAGATGATCAAGGATCTCTCCGTCGGCGAAGAGGTCGTGGCCGCCGGCGTCGCCGCCGCCGGGTTCATCGACGCGGCCCAGTCGACCGTGTACTACGCCCCCAACATCAACTGGCGCAACGAACCGATGCGCGAAAAGCTCGAGTCGCGTCTGTCGCTGCCGATCATCGTCGAGAACGACGCCAACGCCGCCGGATGGGCCGAATTCTGCTTCGGCGCCGGCCGCCTGTACAGCGACATGGTCACCCTCACCATCGGCACCGGCGTCGGCGGTGCCATCGTCTCCAACGACCGCCTGTTCCGCGGCGGCTTCGGCGTGGGCGCCGAGCTGGGTCACATGCGCGTCGTGCCGGACGGCCTGCCCTGCGGTTGCGGCGCGCACGGCTGCATCGAACAGTACGGCTCAGGGCGGGCGCTGGCGCGCATCGCCAACGAGTTCGCGGATGCCGGCGGGATCGGCCTGGGGCTGGCCGCCGCTCGTGCCAAGCGCGGCAAGCTCACCGGCAAGGACATCGGCCGGCTGATCCAGGACAGCGACCCCGGCGCCCTCGCGGCGCTGCGCCAGCTGGGCACCTCGCTCGGCCAGGCCTGCGCGAGCCTCGCCGCGGTGCTCGACCCGCAGGTGTTCGTGTTCGGCGGCGGCGTCGCCGCGGCCGGCGAGCAGCTCCTGGAGCCGATCCGCACCGCCTACCTCGCCAACCTGCCCGCCCGCGGCTACCACCCGGAGGCCGAGTTCGCGATCGCGGAACTCGTCAACGACGCCGGCGTCGTCGGCGCCGCCGACCTCGCCCGCCGACACGTGACCGGTGAGTAGGCTGGCTGTGCTGCGTACGACAGCGCTGCACCCCGCCGGCCGGCATCCGCTCACTTAAGGACACCGATGTTCTACTGGTTCATGAAGAATATTGTGGCCGGCCCTCTCCTGCTCGGCCTCTTTCGGCCCTGGGTGATCGGGCTGGACAACATCCCCAAGGAGGGCGGCGTCGTCCTGGCGAGCAACCACCTGTCGTTCATCGACTCGGTGTTCCTGCCGCTCGTCGTACCGCGCCGGGTGGTCTTCCTCGCCAAGAGCGAGTACTTCACCGGCACCGGCCTCAAGGGCTGGGCGACCCGGCAGTTCTTCAAGGCCACCGGCCAGCTGCCCATCGACCGCTCCGGCGGCAAGGCGTCGGAGGACTCGCTGAACACCGGCCTCGCCGTGCTGAACGGCGGGGGAGCGCTCGGCATCTATCCCGAGGGCACCCGCAGCCCGGACGCCCGCATGTACCGGGGCCGCACGGGTGTGGCCCGGATGGTGCTGGAGGCCGGCGTCCCCGTCGTGCCCGTGGCCATGATCGACACCGAGAAGGCCATGCCCACCGGCACCCGCATCCCCAAGGTGCGCCGGATCGGCATCGTCATCGGTGAGCCGCTGGACTTCAGCCGGTTCGAGGGAATGGAGGGGGACAGGTTCGTGTTGCGCTCCGTGACGGACGAGCTGATGTACGAACTGCGCCGCCTCAGCACCCAGGAGTACGTCGACGTGTACGCCACCAGTGTCAAAGAGAAGCGCGCCAGCCTTTCACGCTAGGCTCGAATATCGTTCATCCCAGACCCGCGCTCGTGCGGGCCGCTTTAGAGAAAACAGGCTCAGTCCCGTGGTAGACCCCACCGAACCGGTTGTAATGGCAGACAAATCTGTGATCGCCGGACTGGACTATTGGCGCACCCTTCCCATCAAGCAGCAGCCGGCCTGGCCGGATGCCGATGCCGTCGCGGCCGCCTCCGCCGAGCTGGCCACCCAGCCGCCGCTGGTCTTCGCCGGTGAGGTCGACATCCTGCGCGACCGCCTGGCCGAGGCCGCCCGCGGCGAGGCCTTCCTGCTGCAGGGCGGCGACTGCGCCGAGACCTTCAGCGGCGCCACCGCGGAGCAGATCCGCAACCGCGTGAAGACCGTGCTGCAGATGGCCGTCGTGCTCACCTACGGCGCCTCCATGCCTGTGGTGAAGATGGGCCGCATGGCCGGCCAATTCGCCAAGCCCCGCTCCAGCGACTTCGAGACCCGCGGCGGCGTCACCCTGCCGGCCTACCGCGGCGACATCGTCAACGGTTACGACTTCACCCCGGAGTCCCGCGAGGCCGACCCCGACCGGCTGGTGAAGGCGTACCACACGAGCGCATCCACCCTCAATCTCATTCGCGCCTTCACCCAGGGCGGCTTCGCGGACCTCCGCCAGGTGCACAGCTGGAACCAGGGCTTCGCCAAGAACCCGGCCAACCAGCGCTACGAGGGCCTGGCCAAGGACATCGACCGCGCCATCAAGTTCATGATCGCCTGCGGGGCCGACTTCGAGGCCATGCGGCGCACGGAGTTCTACACCAGCCACGAGGGCCTGCTGATGGACTACGAGCGCCCCATGACGCGCATCGACTCCCGCACCGGCACGCCGTACAACACCTCGGCGCACTTCGTCTGGATCGGCGAACGCACCCGGGAGATCGACGGCGCCCACGTGGACTTCCTGTCCCGCGTGCGCAACCCGATCGGCGTCAAGCTCGGCCCGAGCACCTCGATCGACGACATGCTGCGCCTGATCGACAAGCTCGACCCCAACCGCGAGCCCGGCCGTCTGACCTTCATCACCCGGATGGGCGCCGGCAAGATCCGCGACGCCCTGCCGCCGCTGCTCGAGGCGATCAAGGCCAGCGACGCCATGCCGCTCTGGGTCACCGACCCTATGCACGGCAACGGCGTCACCACGCCCACCGGCTACAAGACGCGTCGTTTCGACGACGTGGTCGACGAGGTCAAGGGCTTCTTCGAGGCGCACCGCTCCGTCGGCACGCACCCCGGCGGCATCCACGTGGAACTCACCGGTGACGACGTCACCGAATGCCTCGGTGGCTCTGAGCACATCGACGAGGCCGCCCTGGCGACCCGGTACGAGTCGCTCTGCGACCCGCGGCTCAACCACATGCAGTCGCTCGAACTGGCGTTCCTGGTGGCCGAAGAGCTCGCCGTCCGCTAGCCCAACGCGCGCGGTGCGAACCGCACGACCCGCACCACCCAGTTGCCCCGTTCCGGACGAGCTGCTCCCTAAACCGGAGCAACTCGTCCGCAACGGGGCATCTCGCGTCTGGCGCCCTCGCGCATCCCGCGAACCGTGAGAAAAGCACCAGGACGCGCGAGTTTTCGGGGCTTAACTCACAGTTCGCGGAAGGAACGGCGCGCCTGCCGACGCCGCGACGGGCTTGACCGACGAGGACGGTCTCAACGTGCGGCGGCCTCTAGAACGTCCCCGCTCGTTAATCGAGCGTGTCGAGACCCCGCGACGTACCAGTGTGTTGTGCCCCGCCCGTCGGTCGAGCGTGTGGCGTCGCCGCGCACCCGCGCCACCCAGTTGCCCTGTTGCGGACGAGCTGCTACCTGAGACCGGAGCAACTCGTCCGGAACGTGGGGTCTCGCGTCGGGCGGGTGCGCTGGTCGAGCTTGTCGACGCTGTGCAGCGATTGTCAAGGTAGACCCCGACGTGCTGCCGGATCGTTTCCCCGTCCGCTGGTCGAGCTTGTCGAGACCCAACGACCTGCCTACGGATCGTGCCCCGCCCGCAGGTCGAGTAAGTGGCGTGCCCTATGGCAGCGCTGGTGAGCGTCTTGCGAGGTCTCGACAGGCTCGACCAACGACGTTGGTCCGTCCCCAGCGTGGCGAACGATGGAGCTCCCAGTGTTTGCGGGATGTCGGGCTGGGCTAGAAACTCACGCTAACTTTGGTGCCCTTGGGGTGAGTCGTCCCCTCGCCGGGGTCCACAGCAGAGACCCTGACCAGACCAGGCGCAAGATTCGCCAAGAGGTCATACTCAGGCTTAAATCCGGCTTCCTCGAGAATAGGTCGTGCCTCGGACCATGTCAGGCCAATGACCTTTGGCACCGGAACGGGCTCGGGGCCGCGGGACACCGTGAGGATGAGTGTGGAGCCGGCCCGGATCGGGCCCTCCTCGGCGGCGGCCACCGAGATGACGTCGCCCTCCGCGATGGTGTCGCTGTAGGTTTCCTCGCCCGAGGTGGCGACGAGGCCCTTGTCTTCGAGGATGCCGATGGCGTCGTCGAGAGACTCGCCGCCGACGTCGGGGATGGCTCCGAGTGACACCACGAGGTTGACCTTGAGTCCCTCGAAGTAGTCACCGCCCGCGGAGACATCGCCGCCGTCGCTCTCCCGGCTGGCCGAGATCACCAGGCCCTCCTCGACGTCGCCGCTGAAGATCTCGTCGATGGCCCCGGGAACGGCCTTCGCCTCGGCGATGGCCGAGGACGCGGCATCCGCGCTGAGACCCGCCAGCGGCGGCAGCGTGATCGGTGCGGGTCCCTGTGAGACGTTGAGGGTGACCGTGCTGCCCTTGGGCACCCGGGCCCCGTCGCCGGGGTCGGTGCCGACGATCAGCCCGGCCGGGATCGTGGTGCTGTATTCGGTGCCCTGCGCGGCGACGAGGCCGAGCTCTTCGAGCGTCGCCGTGGCCTCTTCCGGGCTCGTCGACACCAGGGACGGAACCTGGATCTCCGAACCCGGACCGGCACCGAAGTACCAGCCGGCGGTTCCGGCCAGGGCGGCGAGAAACACGATCAGGGCGAACAACCAGTACCCACGGCGGCGGCGCTTTGTGGCGCTGCCCGCGAGTTGAGCGGTGTTGTCGGGCTCGTCGTGGTCGCCGGCCGGTGCGGGTGCGCCGGCGGTGGCGACGGCCAACGGGCTCCGGCCGAGAATTTGGGTTTCGGCGTCGGCCGATTCGGCCGCAATGCCCCGGGGGAGCACCATGGTCGCCTGCATGGCGGTCTCGCCGGGGGGTCGCACGAGTTTTTCCACGTCGAGCAGCTGGTCGAGCATCACCCTGGCGTCGCGGGGGCGCTCCTCAGGGTCGCGGGCCGTGGCCCAGAGCACGAGTTCGTCGAGCTCGGTGGGAACGCCGGGCGCGACCAGGCTGGGCATCGGCACGGTGTCGTTGGCGTGCTGGTAGGCCACCTGCATGGGAGCCTCACCGACGTACGGCTGCTCGCCCGTGAGCATCTCGTAGGTCATGATCCCCAGCGCGTAGATGTCGCTGCGGGCGTCGGCGACGCCGCGGGTGACGAGTTCGGGGGAGAGGTAGGCCACGGTGCCCAGCAGCGCCTGACCGGTGGCGGTGTTGTTGTTCACGGCGCGGGCGAGCCCGAAGTCGCCGATCTTGATGCGACCGTCGTCGGCCAGCAACACGTTCTCCGGCTTGACGTCCCGGTGCACGATCCCGGCCTTGTGCGCGGCAGCGAGACCGGAGAGCACCGCCTCGAGGATGTCCATGGTCTGCTCGGGCGTGAGCCGGCCGTAGTCCTTGAGCAGGTCCCGCAGGGTGATGCCGGGCAGGTGCTCCATCACCAGGTAGGCGATATCGGCATCCTGGCCCTGGTCGAACACGTTCACCACGTTGGGGTGGGCCAGTCGGGCCGCGGAGCGGGCCTCCTGAATGAAGCGGCTGCGGAACGCATTGTCGTCGGCCAGGTGGCCGTGCATGATCTTGATCGCCACCCGGCGCTCGAGGCGCAGGTCGGTGGCGAGGTACACGGTGGCCATACCGCCGCGGGCGATCCGGGAGCGCACCTGATACCGGCCGTCGATGAGACGGCCGATCATGGGGTCTGTGGGGCTTTCGGTCACCCGACGAGTCTACGGAAAAGTCGGGCGTTCCTCTGGACCGCCCGCAGCGCGGCGGGACACGATTCGGTCACTGACACCCCAAACCCGGGTTTCAGCCGAGGTCGGCGAGCCAACTGCGGGCGGAAGCCTCCCAGTTGGCGTACAGGTCGGGGTGCCCGGAAAGCTGCACGGCCTGGGCAGCCTGAGTCACCGTCATGGCCTCCCAGCCCGTGATGTCCAGCAGCCCGCGGGTGACGCCGGGGTTCGGGTTCACCGATCCGCCGAAGAAGGCCCGGATGGCCCGCTCAGCGTTCATGACCTGCTCCTCGGTTCCCCAGCCTGAACTGGGGCGCTGCTGGAAGAGGCCGAGCGAGTCGCGGTCGCCGTAGTCGATGTTGCGCATGCCCGATTCCTGTGCGGCGGCGGCCAGGGCCACGACCAGGGCGGCGTCACTGGCGCCGGCGTCCCGGCCGATGGAGATGATGAGGCGGGCGTTGGCGGCCATGTCCGCGGTGAGCGGAGTGACGGTTCCGCGGGCCGGAGCGGGCGTGATCACCACGGCGGGCACCGCGTTCAGGACCGGTGCGGTGCTTGCCGATGCGGAGCCGGTGGCTTCGGGAGCGGGGAGGGCCAGCACCTGGCCGGGGTAGATGATGCTCGAGTAGCCCAGGCCGTTGGCTTCCAGGATCGACTGCACCGAGACACCGGCGCCGGTGGCGACCTTGTCCACGGTGTCGCCGGCTACCACGGTGTGGCTGCCGGGCGTCGAAGCCGTGACCGTCGCCGCGGCGACCGTCGCGACGGCGGCAGCGGGGGAGGCGGCGGAGCCGGAGGCGGGCAACACGATGACCTGGCCGGGGAAGATGATGCTGTTGCGGCCGAGGCCGTTCACGCTGAACAGGGCGTCGGTGGGCACCCCGTGGGCGGCTGCGACGCCGCTGAGGGTGTCGCCGGACGCGATGGTGTACCTGGTGAGTTCGGTCGCGACGGAGGCCGGGGTCGCGGCGACAGCGATCGGTGCCGTCGACAGGGTGAGAACCTGGCCGGGGAAGATCACGGCGGACCAGCCGAGACCGTTCAGGGCCAGGACCGATGCCGTCGACAGGCCGAACTTGCCGGCGATGGCGCTGATGGTGTCACCGTCGACGACGGTGTACTGGCTGGGCGCGGGCGTCGCCGCGGCCGGCTGCACGGCCTGCACCGGCTTGACGGCGACCTGCGGCAGTGTGGTGCGGCTCTTCAGCGGCTTCTTGAGCGCGGTGGCCGCCTGGGCCGGCGACGCCAGGTTGAGCACGATCGCGAGCGTGCTCACCACAACGAGGGGGATGCTGGCGAAGGCGCCGATGGACCGACGCATGCCGGTCGGCGCCGGGCTGTGCCGCGCTGAGCTCGTCTCGACGGGGGAGTCCGGTCGGACCGTGCCCGTTTCGATCTTGCTGGCTCTAACCGACATGACGCTCCGCTCGTTGACTGCTCGTCGACAACTATCTCCGTGAGAGCTGACGTGTCCTCAACGCTGACACAGATGGAATGCCGAGTCAATTAACCACGCGGGTACGCCCCAGGAAGTCTGGCGAATTGGCGAAAAAGGCCGCTCAGCCCGGCCAATCGGCCGCGCCAGGGGGGTTTGTCGGCGATGACGAATCATGGGAAGATTGACGGGTGACCGATTCGTCTTCTGTTCAAACATCCGCGTCCAACTCAGACTGGCTCGCCATTCCCGACCTCGTAGAGGTCCTCGGCATCAGCCACAGCCGTGTCCGGCAGCTCATCGAGGACAAGCACCTGCTGGCCGTCCGCCGCGACGGCAAGGTCAGCGTGCCGGCGTCCTTCATCCGTGACGGCGCGCCGGTCGGCGAACTTCGCGGCACCCTGATCGTGCTCGCCGACGACGGCTTCACCGACGACCAGGCCATGGAGTGGCTGCTCGAGGTGGACGACAGCCTCGGAGTTCCCCCGATCGACGCACTTCTCGCCGGCCGCAAGGCCGAGGTGCGTCGCGTCGCTCAGGCCCTGGCCTGATCGAACTCTGACCGACAACGCGACGCGCCGCTGAGGACGCAAGAACATGCGCCGCCGAGCACGCTAGAACACGCGCCGCGTCACCGTCCCGGCGAAGTCGGTCAGCTCTGCCGAGACCCCGGCCGCCACATCCGAACCGTCCAGTACCGCCAACGCCTGACCGACGTTCTGCTGGATAAGGGTCTCCACCCTGTCGACGGCTCCGCTGTCCACGATGATCTGTTGCAGCGACGAGATCTGATCCGGGGTCAGGTCCGGCCGGCCGAGCAGCCTGTCGACGGTGTGCCGCGAGGACGTGTCGAGGCGCTCCCTGGCCAGCGCGATCAAGACGGTGCGCTTGCCCTCCCGCAGATCGTCCCCGCTGGGCTTTCCGGTCACGGCGGCGTCCCCGAAGACGCCGAGCAGGTCGTCCCGCAGCTGATAGGCGATGCCGAGCGGCAGGCCGAACGCGCGCAGGGTGTCCAGCTGGTCGTCGGTGGCTCCCGCGAGCGCGGCGCCGATCACGAGCGGGGCCTGAACGCTGTACTTCGCCGACTTGAAGATGATCACCCGAACGGCGCGGTCGAGGAGTTCGGCCTCCGGCTGGGTGAGCCAGGCGCGTTCCTCGAGGATGTCCAGGTATTGGCCGGCCGTGACCTCGGTGCGCATGAGGTTGAACTCACGGCGGGCCCGGCGGGCGCTGGCCCGGTCGGGGGCGTCGTCGAGTCCCTCGTCGAGAAGCTCGTCGCTCCAGCCCAGCAGGAGGTCGCCGAGCAGGATCGCCGAGGCCCGGCCGAAGTCGCCGGGGCTGCCCGCCCACCCTTCAGCGCCGTGCAGGCTCTCGAAGCGGCGGTGAGCGGATGGCGCACCGCGGCGGGTGTCGGAATTGTCGATGATGTCATCGTGCACGAGAGCCGCGGCGTGGAAAACCTCCAACGCCGAGGCGACGGACACGATGCCGGCGTTCTCGCCGGGGCGGCCGGCGGAAGGGCCCGCTGCGGGGTGTCCGGGGGAGGCCGGAACGCTCTGCCAGCCGAGGTGCGCGAACTGGGCCCGGAAGCGCTTTCCGCCGCTGAGAAACTGCCGTGAGAAGTCGACCAGCACAGCCAGGTCGCTACTGATGGTCGTCACAATTGACTCACGCGTATTGATGAATTCGTCGATGCGAGAATGAACCAGATCGACCAGTCGAGTGCTTTGGGTCACCTGCCTAGCCTAGCCATCTCAGCGGGACTAGAATTAGGGTCTAATCCGCTCGATCCCCAATTGGAGGAATGAGATGCCGCTTTCAGAACAAGAGCAGCGACTCCTCGAAGAGATGGAGCGCAGTCTCTATCACAACGATGCCGAATTCGTGGCGAGCGTTGGAGGCACCCGCCTTCGCCCCAACTACCGTTCAATTGTGCTCGGAGTACTCGCCGGCGTCGTCGGGATAGCGACTCTTGTCGCCGGTGTCGCGGTGCAACAGCTGTGGCTGGGCATCGTCGGATTCATCATCATGTTCGGTGGTGTGCTCCTGGCCATCACACCTGGCCGCACGGCTCGGGCGACGAGGCCGTCGCCTGGGCAGTCCCGCCGTCCGGCTCAGGCACGCAGCCAGCAGGGCTTCATGGACAAGCTCAACGATCGCTGGGACCGCCGACAGGACGGCCAGCAGTAACCCAGTAACCAGCAACCAGTAACGCCCGCCCTCACCCAGACGGCGGGCGTTCTGCATTGGCCCCGCCGTTCGTCCCCCCGCCACCCCCAGCCCTCCCTTTTCGCCCACTTCGTGTCACCCCGCAGGACCGGCCACCAGGTCGGTCCTTTTTTGCGCCCGAAACATCCCCACGGGCCCCAAAATGTGGGATTTTCCTCCACCCTGTGATTCCCAGTGTTTCCAGGGAATAATTGGGCAAGTTCGCAGCAATATCGCGCGTTTTCCAGACGCGGTGGTTGATAGTGGAGTAAAGTGGAGCAACACCTGACCTTGGCCGGAAGAGAGGGGTGATGAATGTTCCTCGGGACCTATGCCCCCAAGCTCGACGAAAAAGGACGCGTCATCCTGCCGGCCAAGTTCCGCGAGGAACTCTCGACCGGCATCGTCATGACGCGCGGCCAGGAACGGTGCCTGTACGTCTTCACCTCGCGTGATTTCGATGAGGTGCACGAAAAGATCCGCCAGGCGCCCATCACGAGCAAGGAGGGGCGCGACTTCTTTCGTGTCTTCCTGTCCGGAGCCAGCGCCGAAACCCCCGACAAGCAGAACCGGGTGACCATCCCCGCCAACCTCAGGGCCTACGCGGGCCTGGGCCGCGACCTCACGGTGATCGGCGTGGGCAACCGCGTGGAGATCTGGGACACCGAGGTGTGGGACCTCTACCTCATCGAGCAGGAAGCCTCGTTCGCCAACATCACGGAGGAGGTGATTCCGGGACTCTTCTAGCTCCTGGTGCCCGACTCCCAGCCGTCGCCCTCCTGACACACTTCCCCGGTGCCAGGCGGAACGGATGGGGATCGGGCCTCAGGATCCGGCCCCGGTAGCTATGAACAACAACAACAACAACGACACGAACAACGAGATGAACAGCGACAAAACCCCCGCCGCCCCGGTCGAACGACCGCAGCTCAGCGAGATCCACACCCCGGTGCTGCTCGAGCGCAGCATCGAACTGCTCGGCCCGGTCCTGGCCGCGCCCGGCGCGATCCTCGTGGACGCCACCCTCGGCATGGGCGGTCACGCCGAAGCCATGCTGACCCGGTTCCCCGGTCTCACCCTGGTGGGCCTGGACCGCGACCTCGACGCGCTGGCCATCGCCGAGGAACGCCTCAAGCCGTTCCGGGACCGCATCCACCTCGTACACACCGTTTATGACGGCATCCTCGACGCGCTGGCCGGCCTCGGCATCAGCGAGGTGCAGGGCATCCTCTTCGACCTCGGCGTCTCCAGCATGCAGCTCGACCAGGTCGAGCGCGGCTTCTCCTACTCCAAGGATGCGCCGCTGGACATGCGCATGGACAGCACGTCGCCGCTCACCGCCGAGCGCATTCTCGCCGACTACAGCGAGTCCGAGCTGCGCCGCATCTTCCAGGAGTACGGCGAAGAGAAACTCGCCGGCCGCTACGCCAAGGCGATCGTGGACGCCAGGGCGACGACCCCCTTCGTGCGCTCCGCCCAGCTTGTCGAGGTCATCACCAAGGTCACTCCGGTTGCCGTGCAGCGCATGGGTCACCCCGCCAAGCGGGTTTTCCAGGCGCTCCGCATCGAGGTCAACCAGGAACTGGCCGTCCTCGAACGCGCCATCCCCGCCGCGATGGAGGCGGTGGCCGTCGGCGGCCGCATCGTCTCGATGGCCTACCAATCCCTCGAAGACCGCATCGTCAAGCGGATGTTCGCCGCCGCGTCGCAGTCGAGCGCCCCTGCCGGCCTCCCCGTGGAGCTCCCGGAACACAAACCGCTGTTCACCCTGCTGATCCGGGGCGCCGAACTGGCGTCCGAGGATGAAAAAGCCATCAACCCCCGTGCAACATCGGTTCGCCTGCGTGCCGCCGAACGACTAAGGAGAGCCGAATGAGCGACAACCTGGCCCGGGTGCTGACCACAGAGACACTGCGCCCCGAATTCACCGAGCGCACCGGCGCCGACGAACGCCGCCACATCGAGATCGTGAGCCCCAGCACTCACACGCGTCCTCGCGTCGTCTACGCGCTGTCGGCGGTCGCCTGCGTGGGTGCCGTCATCGTGGCGCAGCTGTTGCTGAGCGTGGGGATCTCTCAGGGCGCCTATGAGATCTCGGCCCTGCGCGCCAGCCAGGTCGAACTCGGCCGCACCGCCGACAGCGTCAGCGAAGATCTCATCCGGGTGTCCTCGCCGCAGAGCCTCGCAGCCAACGCCGAGGCACTCGGCATGGTCAGCAACTCCACCCCGGCCTACCTCCAGCTCTCCGACGGTGCCGTCCTCGGCGCACCGACCTCGGCCAGCGGTGGAGCGGCCGGCGCCGCCGGCCTCGTTCCCAACGCCCTGCTCGCGGGGGTTCCCCTGGTCACCCAGCTGCCCGCCGGCGGCCAGGGAACCAGCGTCGCGTCCGGCGCGCCTGCCGCCGGAACCGCCCCCGCGGCGGTTACGGTAGCCGACGGCCTGCCGTCGCCGACCACTCGATAAACCGGTTACGGCGGCCGACGGCCTGCCGTCGACGACAACTCGATAAATACGGCATAGTCCGAACCGGGAGGACCACCACGTGGCGAGAACGAACATGTCCAGCAAGCGCAGGATCGCGGCGACCGTCGTCGTCCTCGTCGCCATCATCGGCGTGTTCGTGGTTCGCCTCGTCGACATCCAAGTGGTGCGCGCTGACACCCTCAGCGCCGATTCCCTGGGCAACCGGTCGGTCGAGAGAACCGTCTACGGCTCGCGCGGCGAGATCCTCGACGCCAACGGCGTTGTCATGGCGGGCACGGTGATGCGTTATGACGTGGCCCTCTCGCCCAAGAACGCGACAACGTTCACCCGCACCGTGGACGACGTGGATACGACCATCACGGTGGCCGATGCCGCTGCCGAGATCGGTGCCGTCATCGGCCAGTCGCCCGAGAAGGTGGTGGCACTGATCAAAGAGTCCCTCGCCGATGACCCCAAATCGGACTACGCCGTCGTGGCCAAGAAGATCGACGTGGACGCGTTCCGTGCCCTCGACGCTCTCGATATCCCGTGGCTCTACCTGTACCAGAACCCCGGCCGGGTCTACCCCAACGGTGCCGTGGCCGGCAACATCGTCGGGTTCGTCTCGTCGGCGGGCGAGGCGCAGGCCGGCCTCGAAGTGGGCCAGGACGCCTGCCTCGCCAGCCACAACGGTTCGGAGACCTACGAGCGCGGCGCCGACGGCGTGCGGCTGCCGCAAAGCACCGTGACGACCGAGGCCGCCTCCGACGGCAGCGACGTCATCACCACCATCGACTCTGACCTGCAGTTCTTCGTGCAGAAGGTGCTCGCCGAGCAGGCCCAGAAGACCGGGGCGGCCTGGGGAAACGTGATCGTGCAGGAGGTCAAGACCGGCAAGCTCGTCGCCGTGGCCGACTACCCGAGTGTCGACCCCAACGACGTCAGCGCCACGACCAACCCCGATGATCGCGGCTCGCGCGCCTTCACGGCCTCCTACGAGCCCGGCTCGACGTTCAAGGCCCTCACGGCCGCATCCGTGCTCGACGCCGGCGTGGCGACGCCCGAATCACAGGTCGTCGCCCCCTACCGGTACCTGCCGGAGAACGGCGCCAACATCAATGACAGCTCGATGCACGACGACCTGCGCCTCACCCTCAGCGGGGTGCTGATCGAGTCGTCCAACACCGGCACGTCTCTGTTCGGCGAGCGTCTGACCGATCAGCAGCGGTACGACTACATGACTAAGTTCGGGGTCGGCACCGAAACCGAGAGCGGCTTCCCCGGCGAAGACCCCGGTATTCTGCACCCCGCCGAGAAGTGGGACAACCAGACCCAATACGCCACGATGTTCGGCCAGGGCCTGACCACGACGGCCCTGCAGGTGTCGAGCATCTACCAGACCATCGCCAACGGCGGCGTCCGGATGCCCGTTCAGCTGGTCTCCGGCTGCCGCACCCCTGACGGCACCCTCACCGACGTCCCCGCGGCAGAGGGCACCCAGGTCGTCTCGGCCGAAGCGGCGCGCGACACCGCGGACATCCTCGAAATGGTCTACCAGAAGGCCTGGCTCGCCGACACCTGGGAAATCCCGGGCTACCGTGCGGCCGCCAAGACCGGTACCGCGCAGATGCCAGACGGCAACGGCGGCTACTCCAAGGGCTATCTGGTCTCGGTGTCGGGCTTCGCTCCGGCCGACGATCCGCAGTACGTCGTTTCGGTGAGTCTGGCCGATCCTGTTAACATGAATTCGTCAGCAGCTCCCGCTCCGGTCTTTCAAGAGGTCATGAGCCAAGTGCTGAAAAAGTACCGGGCAGTTCCCTCGGGCGCCGCCGCGCCTGATCTCCCCGGTACCTGGTAAGAAAGTGAGCCTCGTGACCGATTTGGCACCCTCGGCTCTCCGTCCTCAGCATCCGGTCCCGCGATCGTTGTCAGGACTGGTCGATGAATTTGAGCTTGACGTACGCGGAGACACCCTGAGCCGTGAACTGACCGGCGTGAGCCTCAGCTCGCGCACCGTGCAGCCCGGCGACCTGTTCGTCGGTGTGCCCGGCATGATGATCCACGGGGCATCCCACGCCCGCGCGGCCCGCGAAGCCGGGGCCGTTGCCGTGCTGACCGACGAGGCCGGCGCCCTGCTGGCCGCGGACTGCGGCCTCCCGATCCTCGTCACGGCGGATGTGCGCGCCGCGCTGGGCGCCGTCGCCGCCTGGATCCATCGCACCGCCGAGAACCCCGCGGACCTGTTCGCCGTCACCGGCACCAACGGCAAGACCAGCGTCGTCTACCTGCTGTTCGCCATCCTCAGCCAGCTCGGTGTCGTCGCCGGGCTCACCTCCACGGCGGAGCGCCGGATCGGCGACATCGCCGTGACCAGCGCCCTGACCACTCCGGAGGCCAGCGAACTGCACGCCCTCCTGGCCCGGATGCGCGAAGCCGAGGTGCGCGCCGTCGGTATCGAGGTGTCAGCCCAGGCGATCAGCCGCCACCGGGTCGACGGCCTGGTCTTCGACGTCGCCGGCTTCACGAACCTCTCCCACGACCACCTCGACGACTACGCGTCGATGGAGGAGTACTTCCAGTCCAAGCTGGAGCTCTTCCAGCCCGACCGCTCCCGCCGCGGAGTGGTCACGGTGGACTCCGAGTGGGGCCGCCGCATCGCGGCGGAGAGCCGCATCCCGGTCACCACCCTCGCCAACAACCCCGTGGTCGGGTCGGCCGACGCCGACCGCAGTCCGGTCGATGCGGACTGGCGCATGAACGTCGTGCAGACCGGTGCCCGTTTCACCGAATTCACCCTCGACGGACCCGATGGCCGCCGGCTGCAGACGCGGGTGCCGCTCCTCGGCTGGTACATGGCCGCCAACGCTGCCCTGGCCATCGTGATGCTGGTGGAGAGCGGCTTCGACCTGGCCGCCATCGAGCATGCCCTCACCCGGGACGGCGGCATCAACGCCTACATTCCCGGCCGCGCCGAACTGATCTCCGGAGACCGGGGCCCGCTGGTCTACATCGACTACGGCCACAGCCCTGATGCCTTCCTCAACACCCTCGGTGCGATCCGCGACTCCACCGCCGGGCGCATCATCATGGTGTTCGGCGCCGACGGCGACCGGGACAAGACCAAGCGCGACGCCATGGGCGCCATCGCCGCCCGCGGTGCGGATGCCGTCGTCATCACCGATTTCCATCCGCGATTCGAAGACCCGGCCACCATCAGGGCCACCCTGCTCGCCGCGGCACGCGCGGCAGTACCAGAACGGGAGCTCTACGAGGTCCCCGACCCCGCCACAGCGTTCCGCCGCGCGCTATCGTTGGCCGCGGAGGGCGATGTCGTGCTCTACGCAGGGCCCGGCCACGAGAACTACCAGGAGGTAGCCGGAGTGAAGCTCCCGTATTCAGCCAGGGATGACGCCCGACTCGCACTGCAGGAAGCCGGGTGGCTCTAGATGATCGCCCTGACCCTGGCGGAGATCGCCGCAGCCATGAACGGCACCCTGCAACTCGATTCCACGAACCCGTCCGTGACGGCGGAGTCAGTCGTCGACGGTGCCGTGCACACCGACTCCCGCGAGGTGACCGCCGGCGACATCTTCGTCGCCAAGCCGGGGGAGGAGACCGACGGTCACCTCTTCGCGCCGGCCGCCGTCGCCAACGGAGCCCTCGTCGTCATCGTCGAACGACTCCTCGACCTGCCGGTGGCCCAGATCGTCGTCGGTGACGCCGTCACCGCCCTCGGGGACCTCGCCACCGTATCGATCAGCCGCGCACGATCCGCCGGCTCCCTCAAGGTCATCGGCGTGACCGGGTCCAACGGCAAGACCACCACCAAGAACCTCTTGCGCGCGATCCTCGAACGGGTCGGCCCCACCGTCGCCGCCCGCGCCTCCTTCAACAACGAGGTCGGCGCGCCGCTGACCATGCTCGAAGTCACCCCGCAGACCGAATTCCTCGTCGCGGAAATGGGCGCCAGCGCCGAAGGCGAGATCAGGCGCCTGGTGCGGATGGCCCGGCCCGACATCGGCATCGTCCTCAGCGTCGGGCTGGCCCATGCCGGCGGATTCGGCGGCATCGAGACCACCGTGCGCACCAAGTCCGAAATGGTCACCGACCTCGGACCCGACGACATCGCCGTCCTGAACGTCGACGACCACCGGGTGGCCGGCATGGCTGACCTCACCGCCGCGAGGGTGGTCTGGTTCGGCGAGGGTGAGCGGGCCATGGTGCGCGCCTCCGACATCCACGGCAGCCGAACCGGAACGACATTCACCCTGCACGTGCCCGGAGGCGACAGCCGGCCGGTGTCATTCAGGGTGCTCGGCGAGCACCACGTGATGAATGCCCTGGCCGCCGCCGCTGCCGCCGACGCCCTCGGGGTTCCGCTCGACGACATCGTCGCCGCGCTCGAATCCGTCACCGTCGCCGAACGCTGGCGCATGGAGGTCCTGGGCGGACGGGACGACGTCACCGTCATCAACGACGCCTACAACGCCAGCCCCGATTCGATGACCGCGGCCCTCAAGACCCTCGCCCAGATTCGCACGCCCGACGGACGCACCATCGCGGTGCTCGGCGAGATGAGCGAGTTGGGGGAGCTCTCCGGTGAGGAACACGACAGGATCGGCCTCCTGGCGGTTCGCCTCAACATCTCCCAACTGATCGTGGTCGGCCGCGCCGCCCGCCGAATGCACATCAGCACCATCAACGAGGGGTCTTGGGACGGGGAATCGGCCTACGTCGACACCGCCGACGAGGCCTTCGACCTGCTTCGCGACACCGTGAAGCCCGGCGACACCGTACTCGTCAAATCATCAAATTCAGCCGGACTCCGCTTCCTCGGAGACCGACTGGGAAAGTTGTACTCGTGATAGCCCTCCTCCTGGCCGGAGCGATGTCCCTCGTCTTCACCCTGCTGCTCACCCCGCTGTTCATCAGGCTGTTCCACAAACTCGGCTGGGGCCAGTTCATCCGCGATGACGGACCCAAGAGCCATCACGCCAAGCGCGGCACCGCCACCATGGGCGGCATCATCATCATCGTCGGCGTCCTGGTCAGTTACTTCCTCGCCATGTGGCTGCAACAGCGGCCGCTGACGGCGTCGCCCCTTCTCGTGCTGTTCATGATGGTGGGCCTGGGCCTGGTCGGTTTCCTCGACGACTACCTCAAGACCCGCAACCAGCGCAGCCTCGGCCTCGGCGGCTGGCAGAAGATCGCCGGCCAGGTCGTCGTTGCCGGCGCGTTCGGCTGGATGGCACTGCGGTTCCCCGACAAGTACGGCCAGACCCCGGCCTCCACGCACATCTCGTTCATCAGGGACCTGCCGCTGGACTTCATGAAGCTGGGCACCTTCATCGGTATCGCCGCGTTCATCATCTGGATCTGCCTGATCGTCGCCGCCGCCTCCAACGGTGTCAACGTCACCGACGGTCTCGACGGCCTCGCCACGGGTTCCCTGGTGTTCGCGATCGGCTCGTACATCATCATCGGCTTCTGGCAGTCCAACCAGTCCTGCAACACCGGCGGGTCCGACATCGCCGACATGTACAAGTGTTACGCCGGACCGGACTCCTTCGACCTGGCCATCGTGGCCGCGGCGATCGTCGGCGGGCTCATCGGCTTCCTCTGGTGGAACACCTCGCCGGCGAAAATCTTCCTCGGTGACACCGGTTCGCTCGGCCTCGGCGGGGCACTGGCCGCCCTGGCGATCCTCAGCCGCACCGAACTGCTGCTGGTTCTCATCGGCGGCCTCTTCGTGATCGAGGCCGGTTCGGTCATCGTGCAGCGCGCCTACTTCAAGGTCACCCGCGGCAAACGGATCTTCCTGATGAGCCCGATCCATCACCACTTCGAACTCAAAGGCTGGGCAGAGGTCACCGTCGTGGTGCGTTTCTGGATCATCGGCGGACTGCTCGTGGCCGCCGGCGTCGGAACGTTCTACCTCGAGTGGCTGGCCCGGTGATGGGCGCCCACTCCTTCGACGCTCCAGGCACCGACCGGCTCGACACTCTGACCAGCTGGCACTCCGACTGGTCCGGCCTGCGCGTGGCCGTTCTCGGCCTCGGGATGACCGGATTCGCCGCGGCGGACACCCTGGCCGAACTCGGCGCGGAGGTCCTCGTCGTCGCCGGCCGCGCCCCCGACGAGCGTGCCCGCCTGCTCGAGGTCCTCGGCGTCCCCCTGGTCACCGCCGACCTTGACGCCGCGCCCCCGGCCCTGGTCGAGCACGACGCCGAGCTGGTCATCGTGTCGCCGGGATTCCATCCTGACCACCCGCTGCTGCTGTGGGCCGCCGAACAGGGCATCCCGGTCTGGGGCGACATCGAACTGGCCTGGCGCCTGCGCGACAAGGTCGGCCCCGCTGCACCGTGGATCCTCGTCACCGGCACCAACGGCAAGACCACGACAGTGCAGATCGCCGCGACGATGCTCGCCGCCGGCGGCCACAGGGTCGCCCCCTGCGGCAATATCGGCGTGCCCGTGCTTGACGCCATCCGCGACCCGCAGGGCTGGGACGTGCTCGTGGTCGAGCTGTCCAGCTACCAGCTGCACCACCTGCCGCTGACCGGTCCCGGCGCCCTCGTGCCCGTCTCCAGCGTCTGCCTCAACATCGCCGACGACCACATCGACTGGCACGGATCCGCGAGCGCATACCGCGACGCGAAGGCCAAGGTCTACTCGAACACCACCGTCGCCTGCGTGTACAACAAGGCCGATCCCGCCACGATGCGGATGGTCGAAGACGCCGACGTCAGCGACGGTGCCAGGGCCATCGGCTTCGGCCTGGGTGTGCCGGGGCCCAGCGACCTGGGGATCGTTGACGGCATCCTCTGCGACCGGGCGTTCCTTGAGGACCGGTTCGACAGCGCCATCGAGCTCACCACGATCAGCGACCTCGCCGCCGTCGGACTGGCCGCCCCGCACGTGGTGGCCAACATCCTCGCTGCCGCGGCCCTGGCGCGGTCCTTCGACGTGTCACCGGAGGCCATCCGGGCCGCCCTGGCCACATTCACGCTCGACGCGCACCGCATCGAGGTGGTGGCGATCCGCGACGGCATCAGCTGGATCGATGATTCCAAGGCGACGAACCCGCACGCGGCGGATGCCTCGCTGGCCGCGTTCGACTCCGTCGTCTGGCTGGTGGGCGGCCTGCTGAAGGGCGTCGACATCGGCGACCTCGTGGCCCGGCACGCCGGCCGGCTGCGCGGCGCCGTCGTCATCGGCGTCGAGCGCGAGGAAGTCCTGGCGGCATTCAGGCGACACGCCCCCGCCCTGCGCGTCTTCGAGATCGACTCGGATGACACTGGGGAGGTCATGCCGTCCGCGGTCGTCCTGGCCGCGTCCCTCGCCTCGGCCGGGGACGTCGTCCTGCTGGCGCCGGCGGCGGCATCCATGGACCAGTTCGCGAGCTATGCGGAACGCGGAGCGAAGTTCGCCCAAGCCGTACACGATTATTTGGGAGGTGGGTCGCATGAAGACTCGTCCTCGTACCCGGGTGCCTGAGCGCACCGAGAACCATGGTTCCCACGAACGCGGCAGTACCCTGACGCGGATCAACCTCGGCAGGGTGTTCAGGGCCGAGTCCACGAACTACCTGCTGCTCCTGGGCACCACGCTCTTCCTGGTCGTCTTCGGCCTGGTCATGGTGCTGTCCTCCTCGTCGGTGGACTCCTACCTCGAGGACGCCGGATTCTTCGGCGGGCTGTTCAGGCAGGGCATCTTCGCGGTACTCGGAATCCCGCTGATGCTGGTGATCAGCCGGCTGCCCGTGACCTTCTGGAAACGCGTCGCCTGGCCGGCGCTGGCCGCGGCCTGCTTCTTCCAGTGCCTCGTGATCTTCACCCCGCTCGGCGTCACCGTCGCCGGAAACACCAACTGGCTCTCGATCGCCGGGGTGCAGTTCCAGCCCTCCGAGGCCATCAAGGTCGCCCTGGTGATCTGGCTCGGCGTGATCCTCGCCCAGAAGAAAGACAAGCTCGACGACTGGCGACACGTGTACATCCCCGTGTTCGGCGTCGGCGGCGGGGCGGTCATGCTGGTGATGATCGGCGGCGACCTCGGAACCGTGATCATCATGGCCGGGATCCTGTTCGGCGCGCTGTTCTTCGCCGGGTTGCGGTTGCGGATGCTCGCTCTGCCCCTGATCGTCGGCGGGGTGGCCGGCATCCTGCTCGCCATCAGCAGCGAGAACCGGATGACCCGCATCCTCAGCTTCGCCGCGGAGGGCTGCGACGAGCTGAAGGGCACCATCTCCGCCGCGTGCTGGCAGCCCCTGCACGGCACCTGGGCGCTGGCCAACGGGGGAGTGTTCGGCGTCGGTCTGGGTAACTCCAAGGCCAAGTGGTCCTGGCTGCCCGCCGCCGACAACGACTACATCTTCGCCATCATCGGCGAGGAGCTCGGATTGATCGGCTGCATCGTCGTTCTGCTGATGTTCGTCCTGCTGGCCTTCGCGTTCATCCGCATCATGCGCGGCACCGCCAACATGCAGATCAAGGTCACCACCGCGGCCGTCATGGTCTGGATCATCGGCCAGGCCCTCGTGAACGTCGGCGTGGTCCTGGGCGTTCTCCCGGTCCTCGGGGTGCCACTGCCGCTGATCTCCGCTGGTGGCACGGCGCTGCTGACCACCCTCGCCGCCATCGGTGTGGTGTTGTCCTTCGCCCGCAGCGATCACAACCTGAACGAGGACTCCAAGACCCGCGACAGTGCGGTCGCACCCGCACGCCCGGCTCCCGTCGGTGCCGCACCGAAACGAGGAACCACCCGATGACTACGTACCTGCTGGCCGGGGGCGGCACCGCCGGCCACGTCAACCCGCTGCTCGCCGTCGCCGACGCGCTCCGCCTGCGCGACGCCGACGCGACGGTCCTCGTCCTCGGCACGGCGGAGGGCCTCGAGTCCCGGCTGGTCCCCGAACGCGGCTACGAACTGCTGATCGTCCCGCGGCTGCCCTTCCCTCGTCGGCCCAATCGTGCGGCGCTCGGCTTCCTGCCCAAATTCAATCGCGCCATCAACGATGTAGCCGCCATCCTGCGCGACCGCCGGGTCGATGTCGTCGTCGGTTTCGGCGGATATGTCGCCACGCCGGCCTACCTGGCCGCGCGCCGGGCCGGCGTGCCGATCGCCATCCACGAGGCCAACGCCAAGCCCGGGCTGGCCAACCGCGTCGGCGCCGCGCTGACGCGCTCGGTCGGGGTGGCCTTCGCCGGCACCCGGCTTCGCCACGCCAGGGTCGTCGGCATGCCGCTGCGCCGGGAAATCGAGACTCTCGACAGGGCCGGCTCCCGCGCGGCCGGGTTGGCCTTCTTCGGCCTCGCCGCCGACCTGCCGACCCTGCTCGTCACGGGCGGCTCGCTCGGCGCCCGCCGCATCAACCGCACCGTCGTGGATTCCGCCACGACCCTGACCGAGGCCGGCTGGCAGGTGCTCCACATCACCGGCAACGCCGCGGAAGTCGAGGACCCCAAGCTGCCCGGCTACCGGATGATCGCCTACTGCGACCGGATGGATCTGGCGCTCTCCGTCGCCGACTTCGCGGTCTCCCGCGCCGGAGCCGCCACCGTCTGTGAACTGAGCGCCCTCGGGATCCCCGCCGTGTTCGTGCCGTACCCTGTCGGCAACGGCGAGCAGCGATTCAACGCCGCCGACGTCGTGGCCGCCGGCGGTGGCATCCTCGTCGACGACGCCGCCTTCCTGCCCGGCTGGGTCCAGGCGGAGTTGCTGCCGGTCCTCGCGGAGCCCCAGCGCATCCACAGCATGAGCGCCGCCGCCCTGTCCGCCGGTGTGCTCGACGGCACCGCCCGCACGATCGCCCTCATCGACGAGGCGGCGGGTGCGACCGCTCCGCACTCCGCGTAACGTTGACCCAGACCCGCGTCACCCGCGCCACCCACGCACCGCCAGCCAGAAAGACATTCACGTGATCAAGCCTGACCTGACCCTGATAGTTCCCGAAGACCTGGGCGTTGTGCACTTCGTCGGCATCGGCGGCTCGGGAATGAGCGGCATCGCCCGTCTGTTCCTGGCCGCGGGCCACACCGTGACCGGCTCCGACTCGCGCGACTCCGACAACGTGCAAGCGCTCCGCGAACTGGGCGCGACCATCAGCATCGGGCACGATGCGGCCAACGTCGGCGACGCCGACAGCCTCGTCGTCACCGGCGCCCTGTGGCAGGACAACCCCGAATACGTTCTCGCCACCGAACGCGGTCTCCCGGTGCTGCACAGGTCCCAGGCGCTGGCCTGGCTGATCCGCTCGCACCGCCTCGTCTCTGTCGCCGGCGCCCACGGCAAGACCACCTCCACGGGCATGATCGTCACCGGCCTGCTCGGCCTCGGCCAGGACCCCAGCTTCGTCAACGGCGGGGTGATCGAATCCCTCGGCGTCAGCGCCGGCAGCGGAGCCGACGACCTCTTCGTGGTGGAGGCCGACGAGTCCGACGGCTCATTCCTGCTCTACAACACCAACGTCGCGCTCATCGCCAACGTCGACCCCGACCACCTCGACCACTACGGCTCGCTCGAGGCCTTCGAAGCGGCCTTCGTCGAATTCGCCCAGAACGCCGACGAATTCGTCGTGGTCTCCTCGGACGACCCTGGTGCCGTGCACGTCACCGCCCAGCTCACCGACAAGCGCACCATCACCTTCGGCGAGGCCGACGACGCCACGGCGAGGGTGCACTCCATCGGCACCAGCGGCCCCGTGAGCTTCACCGTGAACTGGGACGGCGTCGACTACTCCGCCACCCTGCGCATCCCCGGCCGCCACAACGCCATCAACGCGGCCGGCGCCTTCGCCGTGCTCGTGGGACTCGGCTTCGAGCCGGCCGCCACGCTCGAGGCGATCTCGGCCTTCGGCGGCACCGAGCGACGGTTCGAACTGCACGGAACCGTGCGCGGCGTGAGCGTCTACGACGACTACGCCCACCACCCCACCGAGGTCGCCGCGGCGCTGTCCGCCGCACGCACGGTGGTCGGCGAGGGCCGGATCATCGCCGTGCACCAGCCGCACCTATACAGCCGCACCCGGCTGTTCGCCCAGGAGTTCGCCGACACCCTGGAGAAGTACGCCGACGAGACCATCGTGCTCGCGGTCTACGGCGCCCGCGAAGACCCCGAACCCGGAGTGACCGGTGCGCTGGTCTCCGAACGTTTCCAGGACCCGGCCCATGTCGCCTACATCCCGGAATGGCAGGACGCCGCCGACTACCTCGGCACCATCGCCAGGGACGGTGACTTCGTCGTGACACTCGGCTGTGGCGATGTGTACCGCATCGTTCCGCAGCTGCTCGAGTCTCTCGCCGAGGAGTCGGCCGCGGGAGCGCGCGGATGAGGCACCGTCCGGGCGCTCACGCATGAAGCGTCCCGCAGGTCCAGCGGCGCGACCGGCGGCGTCGCCCACGCCGCCACGTACACCTGAGCCGCGCCAGGAGCCTGCCCGCGGGCCCGCCAGGCCGGCTGCGGGCCGGAGCGCCTCCCGGAGCACCGCCGCCTCCCGTGCCGAGCCTGAGGCGGTGACCGAGCCCATCGTGTTGCCGACCAGCGACGCGTCCGACACCTCAGCGTCCGACACCGCGGCGCCTGACACCTCAGCGCCTGACTCCGCAGCGCCTGACACCCACACGCCCCGGCGCCGCCCGGGCGGCTTCAGCCTGCCGAAACGCGGTGCCAAGGCCGCCGGCGCACAGGACGCCCCGGCCGCGTCGACAGCGGGGGAGACCCCGCTGACAGCGCGAGCGGCCCGCGGCCGGCTGCGAGCGGCGCGGCGCGCCCGCAAGCAGTACGAGCGCAGCGAGGTGCGTCGCTTCACCTCCCGCTCCCGCCACCGCCGCAATCTCTGGCTCGCCGCCGGCGGCACCGTTCTCGCCCTGGTGGCCTTCGTCCTCGTCGGGGTGTTCTCCCCGCTGATGGCGTTGCGCACCATCGAGATCACCGGCACCAACCGCATCGCGGCCGCTGACGTGGCCCAGGCGCTCGAGGGGCAGCTGGGTACCCCGCTGCCGCTGCTGGACCTCGCCGAGGTGAAGGGGCAACTGAGCGAATTCAGCCTGATCCGCAGCTACGTCACCGAGAGCCGGCCGCCGGACACCCTCGTGGTGCGCATCGTCGAACGGGAGCCCGTCGGCGCGATCACCTCCGCAGCCGGCTTCGACCTCGTCGACGCCGCCGGTGTGGTCATCCAGAGCGGGCCGGACCGGCCACCGGGCTACCCCCTCGTCGACGCCGCCGGCGGGGCCAGCGGCGCCGGATTCCAGGCCGCGGTCGCCGTGGTCGGAGCGTTGCCGGAGGGCATCCGCGGCCAGCTCGACACCGTGACGGCCGCCACCAAGGACGACGTCACGCTCACCCTGGGTGGGGGAGCGCGGGTGGTCTGGGGCAACGCCGAACGAAGCGAGTACAAGGCCCTCGTTCTGGCGGCATTGCTCGTGAGCCACCCCGTGGGCAGCGTGACCGAATACGACGTGTCATCGCCGGACAGCGCCGTTGTTCGCTGAGATCCGACTGGGCATTCGCGACACGCGGGCGCGCCTCCCCAAGCCACCACCGGTGGCACCTAACTTCGAATTTAGAATTGCATACTCAGAATAACTTTAAGCCTCGACTAGAGGTTTAGGGTTCCACCGGAGGCCGGACGTGTCAACTAATCAGAACTACCTAGCAGTCATCAAGGTTGTTGGAATTGGCGGCGGCGGCGTGAACGCCGTCAACCGCATGATCGAGCTCGGCCTCCGAGGGGTCGAATTCATCGCCATCAATACGGATGCCCAGGCACTCCTGATGAGCGATGCAGACGTCAAGCTCGACGTCGGCCGCGACCTCACCAGAGGTCTCGGCGCCGGAGCTGACCCCGAGGTCGGCCGTCGCGCCGCCGAGGACCACGCCGAGGAAATCGAAGAAGCGCTGGCCGGAGCCGACATGGTCTTCGTCACCGCCGGCGAGGGCGGCGGTACCGGTACCGGTGGCGCCCCCGTCGTCGCTCGGATCGCCAAGTCGATCGGCGCCCTGACCATCGGTGTCGTCACCAAGCCGTTCGGCTTCGAGGGCAAGCGCCGCCAGGCGCAGGCCGAGACCGGTGTCGCCTCGCTCAAGAACGAGGTCGACACCCTCATCGTCGTGCCGAACGACCGCCTGCTGGAAATCAGCGACCGCGGCATCAGCATGCTCGAGGCCTTCGCCACCGCCGACCAGGTGCTCCTCGCCGGTGTGCAGGGAATCACCGACCTGATCACCACCCCCGGGCTGATCAACCTCGACTTCGCCGACGTCAAGTCGGTCATGCAGGGAGCCGGTTCCGCCCTCATGGGCATCGGTTCCTCGCGCGGAGCGGACCGGGCCATCAAGGCGGCGGAACTCGCCGTGGCCTCGCCCCTGCTCGAGGCGTCGATCGATGGCGCCCACGGCGTGCTGCTCTCCATCCAGGGTGGCTCGAACCTCGGTATCTTCGAGATCAACGACGCCGCCCGCCTGGTGCAGGAAGCCGTGCACCCCGAGGCCAACATCATCTTCGGTGCCGTCATCGACGACACCCTCGGTGACGAGGTGCGCGTCACCGTCATCGCCGCGGGCTTCGACGGCGGTGAGCCCGGCGCCAAGGTCGCCGAGGTTCGTCGCTCCGACCTGGTCGCGGCCGGTGTGGCCGCGGGAGTCTCCGGTGGCGCCGCCGGTGCCATTGCCGGTGCCTCGGCCGCATCCGACAGCGCCCCGGTCGCCGAGCCCGCCGGTTCGGTCTGGTCGACCGATTCCGCGGCGAGCACCCCAGTCGCCGACCCGGCGTTCGAGGACGATTCAGACGACCTGGACATCCCCGACTTCCTCAAGTAATGACCGACCCGGACCTCTCCCAACGGCTGGCGAACGTGCGCGGCGGCATAGCCGACGCCGCACGGCTCGCCGGTCGCTCGGTGGATGACATCACCACGGTGGTGGTGACCAAATTCCAGCCGGTCTCGCTGGTGCGTGAGCTCCTCGAGCTCGGCGTGCGCGATTTCGGGGAGAGCCGGCACCAGGAAGCCCAGGTGAAGGCGGCCGAACTGGCCGGGTCCGGCATCCGCTGGCATTTTGTGGGCCAGGTTCAGGGCAAGAAGGCCCGCCAGGTGCGGGCCTACTCGTCGGTCATCCACTCGGTGGACCGGGAGTCTCTCGTAGCCGGCCTGGCCACCCCGGTGGCCGACCAGGGCGAGAGCACCGCCGAGCTGGACAGCTCGGTGGTGGACTGCTTCGTGCAGGTCAACCTCACCGAGGACCCGGCCAGGGGCGGGGTGTCCATTCCGGACCTCGCGCCGCTGGTGGAACGAGTCCTGTCGGCCCCGGGCCTCAGGCTGCTCGGGCTCATGGCCGTCGCCCCGCTCGGCGCGGAGCCGAAGCGCTCGTTCGCCCTGGTCAGTGAGCTGGGCGCCCAGATGCGCGGCATCGCTCCCGACGCCAGGTACCTGTCGATGGGAATGTCCCAGGACTACGCGGCCGCCATCGCCGAAGGCGCGACACACCTGCGAATTGGCACCGCAATCACCGGGAATCGCCCGGCAGCGGTTAATCTGAAAACGTCGTAATACCAACACGGAGGTCGAGATGTCCAACCCGCTCAAGAAAACCATGGTCTACCTGGGTCTGGCAGACGAAGAGCTGGAATATGAGGCGCCCGCAGCGGCTCCCGTCTCCACTCTCCCCACCCAGTCAGCCCATGTCGCGTCGTCCCACGCCACTCCGGCGAACGGATCGCACTCGTCCGGCCGCGCACCGGTCACGCCGTTGCACAAGACCTCCACCCCCAAGAATGTTGTCGTGTCCGAAATGAACGAGATCCTTACCGTCCACCCTCGCCAGTACCGCGATGCTCAGGTGATCGCCGAGTCCTTCCGTGATGGAATCCCGGTCATCATCAACCTCTCCCAGATGAGCGATGCCGATGCTCGCCGTCTCATCGACTTCGCCAGCGGCCTGTCCCAGGGCCTCTACGGCAAGATCGAGCGCGTCACGGCCAAGGTCTTCCTGCTGTCGCCGTCGCACGTCGTCATCTCCGGCGACAACGCCGTCGAGGAGGGGGACGCCGATTCCTCCTTCTTCGCCCAGTCATAACCCGACGTGTCCGTAGTCAACCTGGTCCTGGGGATCGCGTACTACCTCCTGCTCCTGTACTTCTTCGTGATGTGGGGCCGATTCATCGTCGACCTGGTGCGGGGGATCAACAGGTCGTGGCGGCCGCACGGGTTCGTCCTGGTTCTCATTGAGCTCGTTTACACGCTCACCGACCCGCCGATCAATTTCTTCCGTCGCATCTTCCCGCCGCTCCGCATCGGCCCGATCGCGTTCGATTTCGGCTGGAGCCTGACCATGCTCTGCTGCATCATCGGAATGTGGATTACGGCGATTCGGTTCTGACACGCAGCCCCATCAGGGCCTCGGCATGTATTCTTGATCGATAACGGCCAACCGGCCCGGTACAACACCGAGTGCCAGTTGGTCGTAAGCACGTGTTCGCACAACTGTTCGCAATTAAGTTTTGAGGTGGAAAGCCATGGCGCTAACTCCGGAAGATGTAGTCAACAAGAGGTTCCAGTCGACCAAGTTCCGCGAGGGATATGACCAGGACGAGGTTGACGACTTCCTCGACGAGGTCGTTGTCGAGCTGCGACGCCTGACCCAGGAGAACGAGGACCTCAAGGCCCGTCTCTCCGGCGGCGAGGGCGCACCTGTCAGTGCTGCTCCGGTCAGTGCAGCAGCGGCCAAGGCCGCTGAGCCCGTCAACACCCCTGAGCCCGTCGCAGAGCCCGTCGCTGCCGTCGTGCCCGAGCCCGTCGCAGCAGCACCCGTCGCCCCGGCGCCGGTTGCCGAGCCGATCGACGAGACCGCCGGCACGACGAACCTGTTGCAGCTGGCCCGCCGCCTGCACGAGGAGCACGTCAAGGAAGGCGCCGAGAAGCGCGACGCCCTGATCGCCGAGGGCCACGCCACGGCCGCCCGCGTTATCGCGGAGTCCGAAGCCAAGCAGCGCGCGCAGATCAACGTACTCGACAAGGAGCGTGCCGTCCTCGAGAACAAGATCGAGGAACTGCGCACCTTCGAGCGCGAATACCGCCAGAAGCTGAAGAGCTACATCGAGGGTCAGCTGCGCGACCTCGACTCCACGTCGCCCGTCGGCGCGGGTGCGGGCAAGGACTCGGGCAACTCGCCGAAGGCGAGCTTCCAGGGCTTTGGCGCGTAACAACCCGACGAAGGTCAGTTACCGCGCACTACTCGTCCTGGCCCTCGTGGCCGTGGGCGGGTACGCGTTTGATCAGATCAGCAAGGCCCTCGTCGTCCGCGGGATGATCGAGGGCGAGAGCGCCCGGGTTCTGGGTGATGTGCTTCAACTGCACTTCATCCGGAACCCCGGCGCGGCATTCTCCTTCGCCACCGGCCTCACCTGGGTGTTCTCACTCGTTGCGGCCGGTGTCGTCGTGTTTGTCGTGTGGTTCGCCCCACGCATCCGCTCGAGCCTCTGGGCGATCGTCTTCGGTCTCCTGCTCGGCGGTGTGCTCGGCAACCTGACCGACCGACTGTTCCGTGAGCCATCCTTCGGCCTCGGACACGTCGTCGACTTCATCTACACCCCGTGGATGATGCCGGCGATCTACAACATCGCGGACTGCTGCATCGTGGTGAGCATGGCGCTCTTCATGCTCCTCACCCTGCGCGGCATCGGCCTCGACGGCCGCCGCACCCCGGCATCCGACCCGGATGCAGCCGAACCGGCCGGCGACCCGGCCCCTCTCGCCACCACCAACTGAACGGCATTATGGAAAACCGAGCCCTTCCCCTGCCCGATGGCCTGGACGGTGCACGCGTTGACGCGGGCATCGCCAAGCTGTTCGGCTTCTCCCGCAGCTTCGCGGCCGAAATCGCCGAGTCCGACGGGGTCACCCAGGACGGTGTCGTGGTCGGCAAGTCGGACAAGCTGCGCGCCGGAGCCTGGCTCGACGTGAGCTGGGCACCCAAGCAGGACCTCGTCATCGTGCCCATCGCGGTACCCGATCTGACGATCGTGCACGACGACGACGACATCGTCGTCGTCAACAAGCCGTCCGGTGTCGCCGCCCACCCCAGCGTGGGCTGGACCGGCCCGACGGTGCTCGGCGCCCTATCCGCCGCCGGCTACCGCATCGCCACATCCGGAGCATCCGAACGCGCCGGCATCGTGCACCGCCTCGACGTCGGAACCAGCGGCCTCATGGTCGTCGCGAAGTCCGAGAACGCCTACACACACCTCAAGCGGGCCTTCCATGACCGCGAGGTCGACAAGATCTACCACGCCGTCGTGCAGGGCCACCCCGACCCGTCGAGCGGCACGATCGACGCGCCCATCGGGCGCCACCCGCGCTCGGATTGGAAGTTCGCCGTGGTCGCCGGGGGCAAGGACTCCGTCACGCACTACGAGACCCTCGAGGCATTCCCCTCTGGGTCGCTGCTCGAGGTGCACCTCGAGACCGGTCGCACCCACCAGATCCGGGTGCACATGGCCGCCCAGCGTCATCCCTGTGTCGGCGACGCCATGTACGGTGCCGACGCGAAGATCTCCGCCAGGCTCGGCCTCACCCGGCAGTGGCTGGTGGCCAAGCAGCTCTCCTTCGATCACCCGTCCAGCGGCGAGTGGGTCACCTTCAACGCCGAGTACCCGGACGACCTGGCCAACGCTCTGCGCATTCTGCGCGGCGATTAGGCCGCGTTGATCAGAGCAGGGGCGTCTTCCTGCGCTTAGGCTGGAAGACCCGCAACCCCTCTTCATCAGATAAACCCCAGAGCAGCTGGAGCAGTCGTGTCGCCGCAGAATGATTCGTTCGTCCACCTCCACGTGCACAGCGAGTACTCCATGCTCGACGGCGCCGCGCGGGTCAAACCGCTGATTGCCGCCGCAGTCGAGCAGGGCATGCCCGCGATCGCCGTCACCGACCACGGCAACGTGTTCGGCGCTTTCGACTTCTGGAAGACGGCCACGGATGCCGGCATCAAGCCCATCATCGGTACCGAGGCGTACATCACGCCCGGCACCGACCGCCGCGACAAGACCCGGGTCAAGTGGGGCACCAACGCCCAGAACCGCGACGACGTCGGCGGTAGCGGCGCGTACACCCACATGACCCTGCTCTCGGAGAACACCGAGGGAATGCACAACCTGTTCAGGCTGTCGTCGCTCGCGTCGCTCGAGGGCTACTACTTCAAGCCGCGGATGGACCGCGAACTGCTCAGCACCTATTCCAAGGGCCTGATCGGCACCACCGGATGCGTCGGCGGGGAGGTGCAGACCCGGTTGCGGCTCGGCCAGTACGACGAGGCCAGGCAGGCGGCGGGGGAGCTGCGCGACATCTTCGGCAAGGACAACTTCTTCTGCGAGGTCATGGACCACGGCATCGACATCGAGCGCCGCACCATGACCGACCTGCTCAAGCTGGCCAAAGAACTCGACCTGCCGCTGGTGGCCACCAACGACCTGCACTACACGCACGCCCACGACGCCACCGCGCATGCCGCGCTGCTCTGTGTGCAGTCGGCGTCGACACTGGACGACCCCAACCGGTTCAAGTTCGACTCCAACGAGTTCTACCTCAAGACCGCCGCCGAGATGCGGCACCTGTTCCGGGACAACCCCGAGGCCTGCGACAACACCCTGCTCATCGCCGAGCGGTGCGAGGTCAAGTTCAACACCTCGGCCAACTACATGCCCCGGTTCCCCACCCCGGAGGGCGAGAACGAGGAGAGCTGGTTCATCAAGGAGACCGAGCTCGGCCTGCTCCGGCGCTACCCGAACGGCATCACGGCGGCGGTGCGCAAGCAGGCCGACTATGAGGTCGGCGTCATCACCCAGATGGGCTTCCCCGGCTACTTCCTCGTGGTCGCGGACTTCATCAACTGGTCCAAGGAGAACGGCATCAGGGTCGGCCCAGGCCGTGGCTCCGGCGCCGGCTCGATGGTCGCGTACGCCATGGGCATCACCGACCTCGACCCGCTGGTGCACGGCCTGATCTTCGAGCGCTTCCTCAACCCCGACCGCGTCTCCATGCCCGACTTCGACGTCGACTTCGACGATCGTCGCCGCGGCGAGGTCATCCATTACGTCACGGAGAAGTACGGCTCCGAGCGCGTTGCGCAGATCGTCACCTACGGCACCATCAAGGCCAAGCAGGCGCTGAAGGACTCCAGCCGGGTGCTCGGTTTCCCGTTCGGTATGGGTGACAAGCTCACTAAGGCCATGCCGCAGCCCATCATGGGCAAGGACATGCCGCTCACCGGCATGTTCGACAAGGATCACCCCCGCTACCGCGAGGCGGGCGACTTCCGCGCCGTCATCGAGACGGATGCCGAGGCGCGCACGGTCTTCGACACCGCGCTGGGCATCGAGAACCTCAAGCGCCAGTGGGGTGTGCACGCCGCCGGCGTGATCATGTCGTCCGACCCGCTCATCGACATCATCCCGATCATGCGCCGCGAGGCCGACGGCCAGATCGTCACTCAGTTCGACTACCCGGCCTGCGAGAGCCTCGGCCTGATCAAGATGGACTTCCTGGGGCTGCGGAATCTCACCATCATCGACGACACCCTCGACAACATCGCGGCCAACCGCGGACACCGGCCCGTGCTCGAGGACCTCGGCCTGGACGACCCGCTGGCCTACGAGCTGCTCGCCCGCGGTGACACCCTCGGGGTGTTCCAGCTTGACGGCGGTCCGATGCGCTCACTCTTGCGCAGCATGAAGCCCGACAACTTCGAAGACATCTCCGCCGTCATCGCGCTCTACCGCCCCGGCCCCATGGGCGCGAACTCGCACACCAACTACGCCCTGCGCAAGACCGGGCAGCAGGAGATCATCCCGATCCACAAGGAGCTCGAGGAGCCCCTCAAGGACATCATCGGCGGCACCTACGGGCTCATCGTGTACCAGGAGCAGGTGATGTCGATCGCACAGAAGCTGGCCGGGTTCACCCTGGGCCAGGCCGACCTGCTGCGTCGCGCGATGGGCAAGAAGAAGAAGTCCGAGCTGGACAAGCAGTTCGAGGGCTTCTCCGGCGGAATGATGGCCAACGGTTACTCGATGGAAGCTGTTACCACCGTGTGGAACATCCTTCTACCGTTCTCCGACTACGCCTTCAACAAGGCCCACTCCGCCGCCTACGGCGTGCTGTCCTACTGGACCGCCTACCTGAAGGCGCACTATCCCGCCGAGTACATGGCGGCCCTGCTGACCAGTGTCGGCGACGCCCGCGACAAGCTCGCGCTGTACCTCAACGAGTGCCGCCGCATGGGTATCCAGGTGCTGCCGCCGGACGTGAACGAGTCGATCGGGTTCTTCGCCGCCGTCGGCACCGACATCCGCTTCGGCCTGGGCGCCGTGCGCAACGTCGGCTTCAACGTGGTCGAAGCCATCCGCGCCGCCCGCACCGAGAAGGGCGACTTTGAGTCGTTCCATGACTTCCTCCGCAAGGTGCCGCTCCAGGTCACGAACAAGCGCACCGTCGAGTCGCTGATCAAGTCCGGCGCCTTCGACTCCCTCGGCGCCACCCGCCGCGCCATGTTCGAGATCCACGAAGGCGCAGTCGACTCCGCCGTCAAGATCAAGCGCGACGAGTCACACGGCATGGTCGGCTTCGACTTCGACAGCCTCTTCGACGACCCGCAGGAGACCGACCAGGTACCGGAGCGGCCGGAGTGGAGCAAGAAGGAGAAGCTCGCGCTGGAGCGCGACATGCTCGGCCTCTACGTCTCCGACCACCCGTTGGCCGGCCTCGAGATTCCGCTGGCCAAGCACGCCAGCACCACGATCACCGATCTGATCAGTTCGGAGCACACGCAGGACGCCGACACCGTCACGGTGGCCGGTCTGATCACCAATGTGCAGCACCGCATCGCCAAGAAGTCCGGTAACCAGTACGGCATCATCTCGGTGGAGGACTTCGGCGGTGAGATCGACGTGATGTTCATGGGCAAGGCGTACCAGGAGTTCTCCCTGGACCTCGTCAGCGACTCCGTCGTGGTGGTGCGCGGCCGGGTGAGCATGCGCGATGACGGCATGAACCTGCACGCGTACAGCATCTTCGCGCCCGAGCTCGGGCAGGCCTCCGATCACGGCACCCTGTCGATCACGTTGTTCGAGGCGCGAGCCACGACGGATACCGTCACCCAGCTCGGCGAGGTGCTCAAACGGCACGGTGGCACCTCGGAGGTGCGTCTGAAGCTCATCAAGGGCGACACCGCCCGCGTCTTCGAGCTGCCGACCCGCGTCACTGTCACCGCCGACCTCTTCGGCGAGCTCAAGAGCCTCCTGGGTCCGTACTGCCTCACCTGACCTGGTACCTGGACGGGCTTGGGCTGCGTTCGGGCGGCGAGACCGCGGGTCAGAACGGCGGGTTCTCGGGCACCGGTGGTGTCGGCTTCCGGGTCGGCCGGTGTCGCAGCGCCAGGTAGCTCTCATCCGCTGGCCGCTTCCGGGTCTTGGGCCCCACCACCGGTGGCCGGGGCCGGGGCGGCCCCATCGGGTTGGCGGGGTCGGTGCGGTAGCTGCGTTTTCCCGGTGAGGTCCAGAGCAGGATGCCGCCGGGTTCCTGGGTCACTCGCCACTGCGAGAGGTGCTTGAGCCGGTGGTGTGGTTCGCAGAGGTGGGCGAGGTTGTCGCAGTCGGTTCTGCCGCCGCCGGCCCAGCCGTCGGTGTGATCGACGTCGCTTGTGACCGCCGGGCGGGAGCAGCCGGGGAACCGGCAGGTCTCGTCGCGCACTCGCAGCCATTTCTTCATGGCCTTGGTGTTCTTGTGCTGGGTTTTGCCCAGGGAGAGCACCACCCCGGTTTCCGGGTGGGTCAGCAGCCGGGTGAAGCTCGGTGCGTGTCCGGCGATCTCTCTCGCTGCCTCGGGTGAGATGGGCCCGTAGCCTTCGAGGGTGGCGGGTTCCTCGTCCAGGCCCAGCAGGGTGAGCACCGGCACGGTGATCATGACCGTGCCGCGGATCCCGGCTCCCATCCCGTCGGGCGTGATGCCGTCCAGCAGCAGCGCCCGGGTGATGTCCGCGCGGAGCTGGTCCAGGCTCCGCTTGCTCTGCTCCTGGTTGATCTCTGAGTCGGCGCCCGCTGGCGTCGGGTCACCTGTCTTTTTCAGGCTCCCGGCCATGCCGTTGATCCGGTCGTAGGC
>NZ_PJJP01000019.1 GCF_002929555.1 Cryobacterium sp. N22 | reverse complement strand
CGGTTCGCGCCGTGCCGGTTCGCGCCGTGCCGGGCCCCGCGGGCTGCTGGCCGGCCGCGGTGCCGCTGGCCCGCCGGGCGCCCTCGGCGATCCAGGCCCGCGGGTCCCGCATGCCGGCGACCACGGTCTCGCCCGCCGCGACAAGGGCATCCGCGACGGCCCGCCCCACGGTGCCAGAGGCCCCGGTGACCAGGATGCTGCCGCTCAGCGCTGGGCGCCGCGGCGACGAGGTCTGGTCGGTCATGCCCCTTACGTTACTGCCGCCTCGCCCCACATCCTCCGCGAGAGCGGGCGTGTGGCTGCCACGCGCCCACCGAAGCAGCCACACCGCCGCTCTCGCGCATCCACCCTCCGCGAAAGCGGGCGTGCGGCTGCCACAACACCACCGAAGCAGCCACAGTGCCGCTTTCGCGGATGATCGCACGCACACGACCGTACCGCCCGGCGCGAGAAGCTCCGGGCGGTACGGGTGGATCAGCTGATCAAGCGAAGCGGCCTGTCTACTCCTTGACGGGAATCGACTGGGCCTTGAGGGCGTCGATGGTGGCGCTCTGACCGGTGGTCAGGGCCTCGGCGAGGGTGCCGTTGCCGCTGACCGCGGCCTTGAAGCCATCCGAGACGTCGTTGTACGTCTGGGTCATCGTCGGACCCCAGACGAAGTCGCTCGACACCTGGCCGGATGCGGCGGCGAACTCGTCGTAGATGGGCTGGTTGCCGTAGAACTCCACGCCCTCCTTGAGCACGGGCAGGTCCAGGCCGGCCTTGGCGGCCGGGTACAGGTTGGCTGCCTCGTTGAGCATGGTCAGCGACTCGCTCGAGCTGTTCAGCCACAGGGCGAACTGCGCGGCTTCGTACGGGTGCTCAGAGCCGGTGAACACTGCGGTGGACGAGCCACCCCAGTTGCCGCTGGCCTCATCGCCGGCCTCCCACTGCGGGGACTGGGCAACGGCCCACTTGCCGGCGGTGTCGGGCGCGCCGCTGGCGATGGAGTTCGCACCCCAGGCCGCGGAGTTCCAGGTCCAGGCCGCACCGGTGTTGTAGGCGTTGTCCCACTCGGTGGTCCAGGCCGGCTGCGTGGAGACGAGGTCCCGGTCGATCAGGTCCTGCCAGTAGTCGGCGACCTTGATCGAGGTGTCGTCGGTGAGGTTGACGGTCCAGTCGGTGCCGTCGTTGCCGAACCAGGTTCCGCCGGCCTGCCAGACGAGTCCGGCGAACTGGTTGATGTCGCTCTGCGAGAAGTTGGTGATGTACGCGCCGGTGGCCCGCACCTGCTCGGCGGCGAGGGCGTACTCTTCCCAGGTGGTGGGGATCGCGATGCCGTTGGCCTCGAAGAGGTCGGCGCGGTAGAACATGGCCATCGGGCCGGAGTCCTGCGGGATGGCGTAGGCGGCGTCGTCTTCGTTGAAGCTGACCTGGCCCCAGGTCCAGTCGACGAAGTCGTCCTTGGCGTCCATCACACCGTCGCAGGATGCGAGGTTGACCAGGCCGTCCTGCACGCGGAAGTTGGGCAGCGCGTCGTATTCGATCTGGCCCAGGTCGGGCGCGTTGCCGGCCTCGAGCTGGTTGAAGAAGTTGGCGTAGGTGCCGCCGTTGCCGTTCGGGCCGGTCTGCACGGCCACCTGGATGTCGGGGTTGGCCTCGTTCCAGACGTCGACGACCTCTTCGATGCCGGGGATCCAGGACGTGAAGGTCAGGTCGACCTTGCCCTCGGCGGGCTCGCAGGCAGCATCGGCGCTGTCGGTGGAGCCGCCGGCGGCTGAGCAGCCGGTCAGGGCGACCGTGGCTGCGGTGAGCAGGGCAACGGTGGCCGCTCGCTTGGTGATTCGCATTGTTTTCCTTCGTTGGGTGTTCGCTGAAAAGGAGTGGTGCTGGGTGACACGGATGGTGCGGTGAAGCCGGGTGAACGGTCGGGAAGAGTCGAGAGGGTTACTTGACGCTGCCGGCGCTGAGGCCGTTGCGCCAGAAGCGCTGCAGCAGCAGGAACAGGATGATCAGCGGGATGATCGACAGCAGCGCGCCGATGAGCACATAGCCACGGAGCTCGGGGATCTGGTTCACCTGGGAGTTCCAGGCGTAGAGGCCGAGGGTGACCGGGAACAGGGTCTCGTCGCGGAGCATGATCAGCGGCAGGAAGAAGTTGTTCCAGATGGCCACGAACTGGAACAGGAACACGGTGACCAGGGCGGGGAACATCAGCTTCACCGACACCGTGAAGAAGGTGCGCACCTCGCCGGCGCCGTCGAGGCGGGCGGCCTCGATCAGTTCGTCCGGCACGCTGGCCGAGGCGAAGATGCGGGTGAGGTACACCCCGAACGGGCTGACCAGGCTGGGCAGGAACACCGCCCAGAAGGTGTTGGTGAGGCTGACCTGGCTGAAGATCAGGAACAGCGGCAGCGCCAGGGCGGTGGCGGGCACGAGCACCCCGCCGAGCACGATGTTGAACAACAGTTCCCGGCCCGGGAAGCGGTACTTGGCCAGGGCGTAGCCGCACATCGCGGCGAACAGGGTGGCCAGCAGGGCGCCGGCGCCGGCGTAGAGGGCGCTGTTGAGCATCCACTTGAGGAACACGCCGTCACGGTAGGCGACCAGGTTGCCGATGTTGGCGAACAGGTTGAAGTCGGCGAACCAGAGCGGGTTGGTGCTGGTGAACTGGGAGCTGCTCTTGGTGCCGGCGATGAACAGCCACCAGATCGGGATGAGGAAGTAGAGCGTGAAGACCAGCATCACGGTCATCGCGCCGACGCGGGAGAGCGGGCTCTCCTTGGGTCCCTTCGGTGCGTTCTCGGTGCGCCGGGTGACGCGCCGGGACGGGCGGGCGACGACGGGCGTCTCGGTGAGGGCGCTCATTTGCCTTCCTTCCGCTGGGTGAACTTGAGAAACGAGAACGAGAGCACGAAGGTGGCCAGGGCCAGCACCACGCTGAACGCGGCGGCGAGGTTCACGTTGGGGATCGAGGAGGTGGAGTAGACCATCAGGTTCGGGGTGAAGGTGCTGGTCACGGCGGAGCTGAAGGAACGGAACACCTGCGGCTCGGCGAGCAGCTGCAGCGTGCCGATGATGGAGAAGATGCCGGTGAGCACGATCGCGGGCATGATCAGCGGGATCTTGATCGACCAGGCGATGCGCAGCTGCCCGGCGCCGTCGAGGCGGGCGGCCTCGTAGATCTCGGTGGGGATGGCCAGCAGCGCCGAGTAGATGATGAGCATGTTGTAGCCCACGTAGACCCAGGTCACGACGTTCGCGATGGCCCAGAGCACCAGGTCGGCGGAGAGGAAGCTGACGTTGCTGGTCAGCGCCGTGAACGGCGACAGGTTGGGCGAGTAGAGGAAGCCCCACATGATTGCTGCGATGACGCCGGGCACCGCGTACGGCACAAAGAAGGCGAGCCGGAAGAAGCGCTTGCCGCGGAGCAGCGGGGAATCCAGCAGCAGCGCGAACAGCAGCGCCAGGCCGAGCATCACCGGCACCTGAACCACACCGAAGGCGAGCACCCGGGTGATGGACTCCCAGAACGGGCCGTTCTGGAACACCAGGATGTACTGGGTCAGACCGCCGAACACCTCGGTGGCCTTGCCGAAGGTGCCGTCGCGCTCCACGACGAGCAGCGACTGGTAGATCGCGTAGCCGATCGGCACCAGGTAGAACAGGGTGAACAGGATGGCGAACGGCACGATGAAGATCGCGATCGCGCGCGGGTGCGCGACCTTGATCTTGCGGGGCCGGGGCGCCGGGCTGCGGGAACCCGCGCTCCGGGCATCCGCGGCCGTCAGGGCTGGTGCGCTCATGATGCGGTGTCCTCTCTGAGAACGCGTACGGCTCCGGCCGGTACGCGCAGGGTGCGGGCGATGTCGGCGCCGGTGACGAGTTCGACCCCCGCCGCGCTCACCTCCACGTCGGTGTCGCCGTGGTTGATGATGAAGCGGTAGGAGCGGCCGGGCGCGGCCCGGCGGATGACCTCGACGAGGCCGTCGCCCTCCGGACCGACGGCGGTGACGTGGGCGTGCCCGGCGATGGTGCGGAGCACGTCGCGGTAGGTCTCGGCGTTGGGCGCAGTGGCCAGGTACCAGGCGGTGCCGGCGCCGTGCCGGTTGCGGGTGAGCGCGGGCACACCGGTCAGGGCGCCGTCGATGTAGTGCGCAACGGCCTCCGCCCCTCTCAGCTGCAGCCGTTCGGTCCACAGGGTGCCCGCGGCGCCGGCGGCCAGCCCGATCGGGGCGCCCAGGCCCACGGTGGTGCCGGGGCGGAGCGGCACGAACTCCTCGACGCGCACGCCGAGCAGGTCGCGGAACGCGCCGGGGTAGCCGCCGAGGCGCACCCTGTCGTCTTCGTCGACGATGCCGCTGTAGAAGGTGACCAGGGTGTGGCCGCCGTCGGCGACGTAGCCGGCCAAGTTGTCGGCCTGGGCGTCGGTGACCAGGTACAGCGCGGGCACCACGACGAGGGCGTAGCCGGCCAGGTCGGCATCCGGGGAGACGATGTCGACGGTGACGCCGAGCCTGTGCAGCGCGGTGTAGGCGGCGTGCACCTGCTCGAGGTAGGTCACCGACTGGGACGGCCGGGATTCGCCGTCGCCGGCCCACCAGGCCTCCCAGCTGAACAGGATCGCGACATCGGCCACGACCCGGCTGCCGATGATCTCGTCGAGCTTGTCGAGGGTGGCGCCGAGCGCCACGACCTCGCGCCAGAGCACGGTGTCGGTGCCGGCGTGCGGCACCAGTGCGGAGTGGAACTTCTCCGAACCCTGCTGGGAGGCGCGCCACTGGAAGAAGCAGATCGCGTCGGCACCGCGGGCCACGTGCGCCAGCGAGTTGCGGGTCAGCTCCCCCGGCGTCTTGGCCAGGTTCAGCGGCTGCCAGTTGACGGCGCTGGTGGCCTGCTCCATCAGCAGCCACGCGCCGCCGCCGGCCAGCCCCCGGGTGAGGTCGGCGGCGAAGGAGAGCTCGGTGGTGGGGTCGGCGAGCCGATGATCGAGGTAGTGGTCGTTGGCGACCACGTCAACGGCGGATGCCCAGGACCAGTAGTCGAGGTTGCGGATGTGCGCGGCGACCATGAAGTTCGTCGTGACGGGCACCGAGCTGTGCCGGCGGATGACGGCCTCCTCGGCGCGGTAGTAGCCCAGCAGTTCGTCGGAGCTGAACCGGTGGAAGTCGAGCACCTGGCCGGGGTTGCGGCTGGAGAGGGTGAGCCGCGGCGTGTGCACCTCGGCCCAGTCGGTGTAGCGCTGGCTCCAGAAGCTTGTGCCCCAGGCCGTGTTGAGGGCGGCGATGCTGCCGTATTTCGTCTCCAGCCAGCGGCGGAACGCGGCGGCGGTGTCGTCGTCGTAGCAGAGCGCGTTGTGGCAGCCGAGTTCGTTGGAGACGTGCCAGAGGGCCACGGCGGGGTGGTCGCCGAAACGCCGGGCGACCTGCTCGACCAGGCGCAGCGCGTGCTCGCGGAACACCGGCGAGCTCGGGCACCAGGCCTGGCGGCCGCCGGGGTAGCGGGTGGTGCCGTCTTCGGTCTGCGGCAGGATCTCGGGGTGCAGGGTGGTCAGCCACGGCGGCGGCGAGGAGGTGCCGGTGCCCAGGTTCACCCGAATGCCGTGGGCGTGCAGCAGGTCCACGATGGTGTCGAGCAGGGTGAAGTCGTACTCCCCCGGGGCCGGCTCCAGGGCGGACCAGCCGAAGATGTTGATCGCCACGAGGTCGACGCCGGCCTCCTGCATGAGGAGCACGTCCTCGGCCCACACCTCCGGACCCCACTGCTCGGGGTTGTAGTCGCAGCCGTAGGCGATGCCGTTCTGCACGAACGGGGTCGTCGGGGTGACCTCGCGGGTCACGGCCGGGATGGCTACTGGGGTGGTCATTTGCTCCTGCTTCGTTCTACGTCTGTGAACGTGCACAGATCGGAGAGCAAATGACTCCCCGTTGAGTGTCTGTGAACGTACACAGAGTAAGTACGGCGGAGCCACCGTGTCAAGCGAGCCGACCGCTACAGTTATCGAATGGTGACAATTCCGGGACGGCGCAAGCGCGCGACGATCCACGACGTCGCCGCGGAGGCCGGGGTGTCCCGCGGCACGGTCAGCCGGGTGGTGAACAACGAACCCTACGTCTCGGCCGAGGCTCGCGTGGCCATCGAGGCGGCCATCGCGAAGGTCGGCTACGTGCCCAACACCGCCGCCCGCAACCTTGTCATGCAGCGCTCCCAGGCCGTGGGCCTGATCGTGCACGAGCCGCATTCGCTGTTCCTCGAAGACCCCAACATCGGCGAGATCCTGCTCGGCGCCAACTCCGCCCTCTCCCAGGCCGACTACCAGATGGTGAGCCTGGTCATCGAGTCCGAGCGCGACACCGAACGGGTGGCCCGGTACCTCAGCGGCGGCTTCGTCGACGGTGTCGTCGTCGTCTCGGCCCGGGAACAAGACCCGATCACCCGCGTCATCGAACGGCTCGACCTGCCGGCTGCCTTCGTCGGGCATCCGCAGGACCTGCGCGACCTGCCGTACGTGGGAATCAACAACCGCGCCGCGGCCCGCGCCATCACCGAGCGCCTGATCGGCACCGGCCGCAGCCGCATCGGCATGATCGCCGCGGCCCTGGACCGCGACTCCGGCGCCGACCGGCTGGCCGGCTTCACGGATGCGCTAGGCGACCGGTTCGACCCGTCGCTGGTGGCCCCGGTGCCGCTGTACACCTACGCCGACGGCCGCGACGGGATGCGCGCACTGCTGGCCCGCGACCCGCTGATCGACGGGGTCTTCGCGGCCTCCGACGTGATCGCGGCCGGGGCCCTGAACGCCCTGCGCGAGGCGGGCCGCAGCGTGCCCGGCGACGTGGGCATCGTCGGCTTCGACGACAGCGCCTGGGCGCTCCGCTGCCAACCCCTGCTCTCCACGGTGCGCCAGCCCGCCAACGGACTGGGCCAGCGGGCGGCCGAGTCGGTGCTCAGCCAGCTGCGCGGCGAGGCGCCCGAGCTGGGCGGCATTCTGCTCGACACCGAAATCGTCTGGCGCGACTCCGCCTGACCGTTCTGCTCGCTGGTCTCAGGAGGCCAACCGAATCCGTTGGTCGAGCTTGTCGACGCCGTGCTGAGCCTGTCGAAGTAGACCCCGTGAGCCGCCAGCCCGACGAACCGCACACGGGTCACCAGGTTTCGACACGCTCAACCAACGGGGATGGGAACGTACCGAAGACGCGTCACCCCTCCTGGATGTGGCGCGCGATCTCGGCCAGGATGCCCGCCTGCAGCTCGAGCGACCCCCGCCAGTCCCCCGGCAGCGTCAGCGCGTGGCCCGCACCCGGCACCGACAGCAGCTGTGCCTCGGTGCCGGCGACCGCATCGGGCCGCCAGAACGCATCCAGCTCGCCGCCCATGGCCAGGTCCGCGGCAGTCGCCTCCGACAGCGCCCGGTACACCGGCTCCTCGGTGAGAAGCGGGGTGAGCCACACCCCGGCGATACCCTCGCGCCGGGCCCACGGCAGCGCGTAGGTGCCGAACGATTTCGCCACGACCAACCTCCGTGAGCTCGGCGGACTCGCGTCGAACGCGCCCGCCACGGCGCGCTCCACGAAGGCAAGCGGATGCGCCAGCGCTTCGTCGTCCACCGACCAGTCCACGGCCTGCACGTGCCAGCCGCGCTCGGCGAGCAGAGTCGCGCACCAGTAGAGCAGCGGTGCCTGCACCGAGTAGTTCACTCCGGGCAGAAGCACCGCGACGGGCGCATCCGCCGACTCGGCCCGCGCCCACGCGTAAGAGGTCATGGCTCGACGGTACCGCCCCGTTTCTCACGCAACTGTTGCCGCTGCGGAAACAGTTGCGGCCCGGCCGGCGCGCGAGGCCGGCGGGCGGGGTTGTCCGGGCGGCGGCAGGCGCACAGAATGGGGACCGTGAGTCGCAAACGAGTGATCGTCAACGGGATGGTTCAGGGCGTGGGGTTTCGGTACTACACCGAGGCGCAGGCCGGCACCCTCGGCCTGGGCGGCTACGTGCGCAACCGGTCCGACGGAGCCGTCGAAGCCGAGATCGAGGGTGACGACGACGCGATCGAACGGATGCTGGCCTGGCTGCACACCGGACCCCGTTCGGCGAGCGTGGAATCGGTGCAGGTGACCGACCTGGCCGAGCACGGCGAGGCGAGTTTCAGCATCCGCCTGTAGGCAACCCGCCCCGATGCCGGCGATGGCCGCGGGCGACCGGCTCTCTGGCGTACCGTGGGAGTATGGGCGCGCAGGCATCCGGTCCCGGCCGGACGGGACCGACGGTGCGCGAATCCTCCCCGCTGCGGGAGGAACCACAGGCGCGCGAGCCGTTGCGCGCGCGCAAACGCCTGAGCCTGCGGTCCAGCTACGGCATCGGCCGGCTGCTGCTGGCCGTCGCCGGCATCGCGGGGCTGATCGGCAACTACGAGTACGTGTTGCGGTTCCCCACCTTCGCCGCGTACAACGTGTTCACCTATTTCACGGTGCAGAGCGCGATCGCGGCGGTGATCGCGTTCGTGCTCGGCGCGATCGTGGCCCTCCGGCAGCCGAAGGATCCGCAGTGGCTGGACGTGTTCCGGGCGCTCGTGACGACGTACATTCTGGTGTCCGGAATCGTGTTCCTCACCATCGTCATCCAGTCGTCATCGCGCGACTACTCGATCGAGGTGCCCTGGCCGAGCCAGGTGCTGCACTTCTACATCCCCACGCTCGCGCTGCTGGACTGGCTGACCGACACCGGCAAGGCCCGGTTGTCCTGGCGTTTTCTGCGCTGGATCCTGCCGTACCCGATCGCCTGGGGCATCTTCACCTTCGTGCGCGGCTCGGCGGTGGGCTGGTACCCGTACTTCTTCCTCGACCCGGCCCAGGTCAGCGGCCCGCTCGAGACCGCGTTCTACTGCCTGATCGCCGTGGTGCTGTTCCTGGGCATCGCGGCGGTGCTCGTGGCCACGTCGCGGCTCAGTTGGCGTCCCCGCCCGCGCGGGGACCGCACGTCGTCGGTGCCGAACTAGGACCGGCCCGGCCGGGGCCGACCCTGGGCGCGCATCCGGGCGGATGTTGGCCGCTGCGGGGACTCGCGGCTACTGCTCGACGGGGAGAAACGTGTACTGGCTGGTGAGGTGCTCGGACTCGCAGGTGCCGCAGTAGAGCACACCGGAGGCCTGCATCGCCGAGACGCGTGGCGAGCACTGGATCACCTTGGGGCCGCAGCACGGTGAGATCACCATGTAGGCGCCGGGCTCGGCGGCGGCGTGCCCGCTCAGGCTCCGGTGGTGGTGGCTGCCCTCGCAGGGCAGGTTCGTGTCGAAATCCAGCAACGACACGGAGTCAAGACTTGTCAGAATATACATGGTTCACACGGTCAATCAGATTGGGCATCGGCCGCGGTGCAGGTGGGACACCAGGATCGCGACCGCACCCGGTGACCGACGGCGAAAAGCGCCCCTCTGGACTCCGTCGGCACGTCCAGTCGGGAAACGACTGGATCTCCCCGTGGGGGCATCCCTGAATTGGGCGGCCCCTTCACCGACTAGACGTTTCGTGGAGCTTACACCCGAACTCTGAGCTTTGCTCGTTAATGTTCGGGCGGCATATCCTCCCGCCCAGAGCCCCGGGCAGAAGTGCCGGTCAGGGCGCCGGGGTGGCCGTGGCGACGATCGCGAACGGTTCCAGGCTGCGCAGCGCGGCGTCGGTGAACTCGGTGTTGTCGGCCTTCGCCAGCCCCAGCGCCTGTTCGCCGCTGACGAAGCCCACCAGGATCGGCTCGTTGGTGATCGGCATCATGTTCACCCAGACCCTGAAGTCGAGGGTGTCGTCCCCGACCGTTGTCCACAGGGCTGCGTCGGTGTCCCAGAACGGCTCCTCGAAGCGCAGCCAGATCTTGTCGAGAGTCCCCATCCCCAGCGCGGCGATCGCGCCCCGGTGGGCGAACGGCAGGGGCGGGTCGAATTCGATCACGTCGCTCTTGAGCACACCCAGCGGCACGGTCACGATCGCGCGGTCTACGGTGAGCGACTCGCCGGTGCCCAGCCGCAGGCTGACGGCGCTGTCGGTGTACGCCACCCGTGTCACCACGCTGGAGAAGAGCACATCCAGGTCCGCCGCATCCTCGTCAAGGAGCGTGCCGTAGCCGCCGAGCACAATGCGGATGTCGTCCGCGGCGGGCGTCGCCGGGGCGGGGGCATACCAGCCGGACATCTCGTCGGCCGGGGCGCCGGACTCCAGCGTGGTGGAGGTGGCGAGCTGGTAGTCCAGCCAGTCGGCGTCGGAGACGCCGGCTTCGCCATCCGCCATCGACAGCGTGGCGGAGCCGGTGGCGACGAGGGCCTTGGCCAGGGAGGTGTCCTCGGCCTGCGCGGCGGCCCAGGCCAGCGCCGCGGTGACGGCGTCGGCGCCGACGGGCGAGACCGGGGCGACGGTGCCGTCCGGGGTGCGCGCCTCCGGGGCCGGTACGAACGGGGCGTGCGAGACCTCGAGGCCGGTGAACTCCTCGTCGAGGGAGTTGGTGCTGCCGGCGACGATGAACGACGGGCCGAGCTCGACGGGCATCGGCCAGGAGTCGCTGGTGACGGTCTGGATTCGACCGCCGATCCTGTCGCGGGCCTCGATCACGAGCACGGTGAAACCGGCGTCGGTCAGCAGCCGGGCGGCGGCGATGCCGGCGGCGCCGGCGCCGATCACGGCCACCCGCTCGCCGGGTTCGGCGACGTCCGCCAGGGCCCTGGCGGCGCGCTGGCCGGAGCCGCGGGCGCCCTGCACGGTGCCGGGCGCGGTGTCTGAGAGCGCCTCGCCGGCGAGGAAGAGCCGGTCGAGGATGGGTTCGGCCAGGTCCTCGCGCTGCTGCGGCGTCGACGAGACCGCCGCGAAGCTGTAGGACCCGCGGGCGAACGGGTCGTCGGACCAGGAGCTGCGGAGCATGTCCTGGGGCTGCGGCACCAGGGACGGCGCCGGCGTGGTGGTGGGGGTGGGCGTGCCCGTCGGCGCGGGTTTGGGCGGTACGCATCCGCTGAGCGCGAGCAGGGAGAGCCCCGACAGGGAGCTGATCAGGAAGGTCCGACGTTTCATCGCTGTGTGCGCGTCACGTGACGCCCTCCTCTCGGCCCCTCGAAGTGGTACCCCTCACGCTACCTCAGGCCGTGGCCGCCGGGTTTCGACCGCGGTCGGGGCGCGCCGGGCCGCGCCGGGCCCCGGCGGCAGCAACTGTTACCGGTGCGGACAATTGGTCCCGGCACACCGGGCGCAATTGTCCGCATCGGCAACAGTTAGCGCGGTTAGGCGGCGGGCGGCTCGAGGAAGCCGTCGTCGAGCAGGCCGCGCACCCGGGGCAGCAGCTCCGCCCGGAGCGCGGCCGCATCGGCGTCGAGCAGCTGGGCGATCGCGTCGATGATGGCGCCCACCGGCAGTTCGCCGTCGCAGGCGCCGATCAGGGCGGCCTGGGCGGTGTCCAGCGGCACCGACCGGCCGAAGCCGCCGCCCTGGTGCAGGGTCATCAGGGTCGGGTCCTCCTGGCCGGGCCAGAAGTGCCGTTCCTCGGTGACGTCGGATGCCACGGTGAGCGTGCTGCGGGAGAGCGCGTCGTCGTCCAGTCCGGCCTGCCAGTCGTGCGCGGCCAGGCACTCGGCCAGGTGGTGGCCGATGCCGGCCGGGTTGTGGCCCAGGGCCTCCGGCAGCCGTTCGAGCCGCACCAGGCGGGGGCGAGCCGGCGCGGCGGAGCGGCGGCGGCCATCCGTCGGGCGGCGCAGCAGCATGTAGCCGAAGCCCACCTGACGCACCCCGCGGGCCTCGAAGTCGTCGAGCCAGGCGCCGTAGAGGCGGTCGAAGTCGGGGGTGTCCGGGCGGGTGCCGCCGTCGCGGATCCAGGTCTCGGCGTAGCCCGTTGGCGGCTGCACCTCGCGTTCGATGATCCAGGCGTCCAGCGCGGCCTCCTCCGGGCTCTCCAACCAGCCGGTGAGCCTGTCGAAGGCGTCGTCGGCGTGGTACTCCCAGTTGCCGAGCAGCTGGGCTACGCCGCCGGGGGTGAGGTGATCGGCGGCGCCGCGCACCACGGCCTCGACGAGGGCATCGCCGACCAGGCCGCCGTCGCGGTATTCGTAGCTGGGCACGCCCTCCACCCGCGGGGTGATCACGAACGGCGGGTTGGAGATGATGTGGTCGAAGCGCTCCCCCGCGACGGGGTCGAACAGGCTGCCGAGCCGGAACTCGATGTTCTCGACGCCGTTCAGCCGGGCGTTGAGCGCGGCGAGCTCGAGGGCGCGCTCGGAGATGTCGGTGGCCACCACCCGGGTGGCGTGTCTGGAGGCGTGCAGGGCCTGGATGCCGCAGCCGGTGCCGAGGTCCAGCGCACTGTCGACCGCGGTGGGGATCATCAGGGCGCTCAGGGTGAGCGAGGCGCCGCCGACGCCGAGCACGTGGTTTTCGCCGAGCGGATGTCCCAGCGCCAGTTCCCCCAGGTCCGAGGTGATCCACCAGCTGCCGGCGCCGTGCGCGTCCACGAAGCTGTACGGCCGCAGCTCCACCAGCGGTGCCACCTGTGCCGGGCCGGCGTCGGGGGTCGAATCCTGCGGGTGGGCGCCGACCAGGCCGAGTTGCTCGGCGCCGTGCACGCCGAGGGACGGCAGTGCGGTGTCGAGTTCGGTGCGTTCGACGGGCAGGCCGAGGACGAACAGCTGGGCCAGCACCACATTGGGTTCGGGCACGGTGAGGGTGGCGCGCAGCGTGCCGAGCGCCCGCAGGGCCGGCACCCGCTGGTTGCGGCGCAGGGCGGCATCCGCTTCGATGCCCCACAGCCCGGTCAGGGCGGTCACCGAGAAGTTGGCGGCGGCGAGGTCGGCGCGGAGCAGGTCGATCAGAGGAGCAGTCACCCCTCTATTCAACTGCACGCCGGCCCGCCGACCTTCCGTTGGTCGAGCCTGTCGAGACCCCGCGACCCGGCCCACGCGACGCAACCATCCCGTCGGTCGAGCCTGTCGAGACCCCGCGACCCGGCCTACGCGACGCAACCATCCCGTTGGTCGAGCCTGTCGAGACCCCGCGACCCGGTCTACGGGACGCAACCGTCCCGTCGGTCGAGCTTGTCGAGACCTCGCACCAGGTCTCGACAGGCTCGACCAACGGCGGCTATGACCGGCTAGAGCCAGCGCATCGTGAACGCCCGCGCGAGCAGCCCGTTCAGCGGCGGTGTCGCCAGCAGCCGCACGATCACGTTGCGCAGCCGCAGCCGCAGCCCTCGCGCGGGCCGGCCCATGGCCATGTTGAAGCCGGCCTGTCGGGCGGCCATGCGTGCGCTCCGCCGCCGGCGCCGGTCGTAGCCGGCGAGCGTGACCCGGGCCTCGATCGGTTGCGCGAGCGCGTGCGTGAGCGCCGGCGCCAGCGCCACCGCGTCGAGCCAGCCGAGGTTCATGCCCTGCCCGCCGATCGGGCTGATCTCGTGCGCCGCATCCCCCACCAGCAGCACCCGGCCCTGCACCATCGTGGCGGCCAGCCGCTGCCGCACCGAGAACGAGCTCGGCAGGGCGTCCGAGGCCGGCAGCAGCACCCCGGTGCGATCGAGCACCAGCGCCGTCAGATCCTCGAGCGAGGCATCCGTCATCAGGGTGGGCGTCAGCGCCACCCAGCGGCGCCGGCCGTTCGGCAGCGGGAACGACTCGACGACGCCGCCGCGCTCGAAGAACAAAACGGCCTCGCTGCCGTGTTCGCCGGTGTCGGGATAGTCGGCCATCAGGTAGGTGTCGCCGCCGCCGAGCGGCCGGGAGGCGATGCCGACAGCGTCGCGCAGCTGACCGCGGGCGCCGTCGGCCACCACCACGTACCGCGCCGACCCCACGATTTCGAGTCCGTTGTCGCCGGCGCCCTCGTCGGCGGCGTCCCCGGTTCCGTCCGGGCCCGGCTCAGCGATCAGGTCAACGTGGTGCCCACGATCGTGCAGCATGCCCACACCCACGCCGGAGCGCAAGCCGTCCGGCCGCAGCTGCTTGAACCGCTCCCGCAACACGGCCTCGGTCTCGTGCTGCGGCAGGGCCACGACGAACGGAAACCGCCCCGTCGTCTGCGCGAACGACAGCCGTCCGAGTGTGCGTCCGCCGCTTTGCACGCTGCCGGTCTCGATGCGCACCGCCCGGGCCAGCACCTCCTCGGCCACGCCGGCCTGGCGCAGCACCCGCATCGACGGCGGGTGGATGCCGATGGCCCTGGCGAGCATCGACGGTTCGGTGCGCCGTTCGAGCACCTCCACGTCCACGCCGCGTTCGGCGAGCAGGCAGGCCAGCAGGATGCCCACCGGGCCACCGCCGACCACGATCACGTCACGCATGCGCCCGCCTTTCCTCGGCCCGGTGCGGTTCGGCGGCCGCGGGGGCCTGCCAGCGCAGCATCAGCCGGTACGGCACCTCCCGGCGCACACTCCATCCCGGCGGCGCCACCGCCGCAAGCTCCTGCCAGGTGAAGCTGCGCCGGATCGAGGTGAGGCCGTCGGGGCGAATGTAGGAGCGGCGAAAGAACGGCCAGGTGCCCAGCCCGAAGCCGAGGTAGGCCAACGGGGAACGTTCGATGTCGCCGTGCAGCACCAGGGCGCGGCTGAGCCGTTCGGAGTCCACCAGCAGCGCGCCGAGCTCGGCGCCGCTGAGGTGGTGCAACACATGGTTGGAGAGCACAATGTCGAACCGCTCCCCCGCGGCCACGAGGTCGCTGCTGAGGGCCCGGCGAAACACCAGCCCGGGCAGCGGCGGCCGGCCGGACGCGTAGGCGTGCGCCCGGGCATCCGGGTCGATCGCGGTCACGGTCAGGCGCAGCCCGTCACGGGCGGCCCACCGGGCCAGTGACCGGGCCACGTCGCCGCCGCCGGAGCCGATGTCGAGCAGGCTGGTCTCGGCGCCGGCCGACAGGCGCGGCCGGATGTCGCGGCGGTAGGTGTGCCGCAGCCCGGAGACGACGGCGTTGACGTACCGAAAGTTCGCGTAGGTGCGTCGAAGCGCCTCGGCGTCGCAGTGCGGATCATCCATGATCTCGACGGCGTCGACCGCCCGTTCGCGGAGCGTCAGGAGCACGGCGTCAGCCGCGCTGCACGGTCATCAGGCCCGACTCCACGGTCAGTCCCGGCCCGAACGCCATCGCGCAGACCCTGTCGCCGTCGGCGGTGGCCAGGCCGTCGAGGATCTCCTTCATCACGAAGAGGATGGTGGCGCTGGACATGTTGCCGTTGGTGCGCAGGGTCTGGCGCGACGGCACCAGTTGCGCCTCGGTGAGGCCGAGTTTGGCCTCGGTCTTATCGAGGATGCTGCGCCCGCCGGGGTGGATCGCCCAGTGCGCGATGGCGGTGCTCAACGCCGAGGCCGAGGTCGCGGCCGTAAGCACCTGTCCGGGGCTCCCGCCGACCTCCTGCGTCTGCGATTGGGACTGCGCCTGCACGGTAACGGCGTCGGCTTCGGCCACCACACCGGCCGCCAGCGCCAGGGTCAACGACTCGTCCCGGCCGAACAACGGCGCCAGGGCCGACTCGATGTGCTCGTCGATGATGTGCGGCACATAGGAGCTCAGGACCATTTCGAACCCCTCGTCGCCGATCTTCCAGGCCATGTCGCCCTCACCGACGGGCGTGATCACGGTCTCGAAGTGGTCGAGGTTGAGGGCGTTCTCACCGGCGACCGGCGGTCGGCTGCTCACGATGCCGGCGGCAGCGCCATCCGAGAACAGCGACGACGCCACGATGGTGTCGGGGTCGCTGGAGGTGCGCAGGTGCAGCGAGCACAGCTCGGCGCTGACCACGAGCACCACGGCGGTCGGGTCGGCTTCCACGAACTGCTTCGCGGTGCGCAGCGCCGGCATTGCCGCGTAACAGCCCATGAAACCGAGGTGATAGCGCTGGGTGGACGGCGCCAGACCCAGCTCGCGCACCAGCATGTAGTCGGGGCCCGGTGCGTAGAAGCCGGTGCAGGAGACCGTCACGACATGGGTGATGTCGCTGGCGTCCAGCCCCGGGCAGGCGGCCAGCGCGCGCCGGCCGGCCTCCACGAACAGCTTCGTGGCCTGCTCGATGTACAGCTCATTGCGCACCCGGGTGCCGGGCACGAGCAGCCGCTGGGTGGCCGCGTCGAAGAACTGCGGCTCGGCCACCTGCGAGTCGAGGGTGAGTTCCTCGATCACGGTGTGGCGGGTGTCGATCCCGGACAGGTTGAAGGATGCGGTGACCAGCCGCTGCGCAAGCCGGCTGAGGCCGGGTTGGGCGGCGAAGATGTCCCTGACCTGCTCCTGCACAAGGACGGTGGGCGGTACAACGGTCTGGAGCGCTCTCAGCGTGACGGCCATGCCCCAGTGTTACACGCACCGCGCCGTGGGCACATCCCCCTCTGCGGCGAGGCGTGAGGCCGATGCGCCGGCCGGAGGGCTCGAGGCCGCGGCCGTTAGGGCAGGCGGTCGAAGAGCCGGGTGGCGGTGATGGCGAGCACAAAACCGACCGCGACGATCGCGGTGACCGCGCCGAGATAGGCCACCGGCGCATCCGAGACACCGAACGCCCCGGTGGCGCCGATGCCGGCGGCCACCGCGGTGACGATGCCGGCGAGCACGGCGATCCCGGTCTGCAGCTTCAGGCCCACCCGGGCCGGGGTGGGGGTGCGGGCGGTGCGCTGCCGGCCACCGGCCCTGGTGAGCACGGCTCCGGCGACGCAGCCCCAGAACGCCACGACGAGCAGCCCCGCGATCACGTCGCTGGGCCGGTGCCACAGGCTCACCAGCGTCGACACCCCGGCCGCGACAGCGAAGGCCGCCCCGATGGTGCCGGCCAGCCAGCGCGTGTGCGCGCTGGCGACGAGGAACACCACCAGCGCGGATGCGGCCGCCACCGTCGTATGCCCGGAGGGGAATGAGTTGGGAATGTAGCCGTCCACGCCGAGTTCCGGTCGGGTGAGGATCACGTTCTTGAGCAGCTGGGTGGTCACAACGGCGGCCGTGGCGGCGCTCACGGCGACCACGAGCGGGAACCAGGCGCGTCGCACCAGGGCGATGACCAGGCTCACGATCGCACCGACGGCGACCATCACCGAGGGGATGAGGTCGAGCAGCTGCCGGGTGACCGTGGTTCCTGTCGAGCCGTCCTCGGCTCCATTGAAGGCCAGTTGATCGATGGCCTGCCCGGCGACATCCCGTACGAAGAAGAGGTAGAGCACCACAAACGCAGCGACGCAGAGCAGCGCAGCCCCGATGTAGCGGGTGGGGGTGAGGCGGGAGGTCGAGGGCACTCTCTAGTTTCCCATGACAGCTTGAGTGAACCGTGAAAGCCCGGTGCACAAAACATGTGCGCCAGAACCTGACAGACGCTCAGATTGTCTCTTGACATCGGGATTCTGCGGCGTAGCGTCGAATCATGTTCGGCAAAAAGACGAAAGAACGTGCCACCCGCGGTGAGGATCGCTCCCTGGACCGCGGCGGGTACCCGGGGCTGGAGGGCGACTTCGAGTCCGAGCGACGCCGTGCCGCCGCCGCCGCCCACGACACCATCGAACCGTATGAGCACGACGAGGGCGCGCTGGCGGTGCTGCCGGTCACGGAGCCCGGGCTCACGCATCCCTGAGCAAAAAGACGGGCGGCTCGTCACCACGCGGAACGCGGTGGGAAGGCGGGATCCAGAGGGTTTATCCTCCGGGTCCCGTCTTTTCGCGTGTTGGACACGCTATGTTCATAATTCTCTGATCGACTGGTTTTGTAGCATCCGCAGCGTAATCCCCGTAAAGTGCCTAAGTACCAAACGAATGGAAGCTCCGTGAGCATTCGAACGGCCGAATACCCCAGGCCGGATTATTTCCTTCTCCACCTCAGCGACACGCACCTGCTCGCAGACGGCAACCGTCTCTACGGCAGCGTGGACAGTGCCGCACACGTGCAGCGGTTGGTCGCGGATGTCGAGGCATCCGGCGGCAGGCCCGACGCGATCATCATCACCGGCGACCTCGCCGACAAGGGTGAGCCGCATGCCTACGCACAGCTGCGCGGCATCGTCGAACCCGCGGCGGAGCGACTCGGCGCGAAGGTGATCTGGGTGATGGGCAACCATGACAACCGGGCGAACTTCCGCACCGAGCTGCTCGGTGAGGATCCCAGTCAGGCACCCATCGACCACGTTGACTTTGTCGGCGGCCTGCGCATCATCACCCTGGACACCTCGGTGCCCGGCAGCCACTACGGCGAGATCACCGAGCGTCAGCTCGAGTGGCTCAGCCTGCAGCTGAGCGTTCCCGCGCCGGACGGCACCATCCTGGCCATGCACCACCCGCCGGTGCCGAGCATGCTCGACCTGTCGGTGGCGGTGGAGCTGCGCGATCAGGCCAGCCTCGCGCGGGTGCTGCGCGGCACGGATGTGCGCAGCATCCTGGCCGGACACCTGCATTACTCGTCCACCGCCACGTTCGCGGGCATCCCGGTGTCGGTGGCGTCGGCCACCTGCTACACCCAGGACCTCAACGTTCCCGTCGGCGGCACCCGCGGCCGCGACGGCGCGCGGGCGTTCAACCTCGTGCATGTCTACGCCGACACCGTGCTGCACTCGGTGGTGCCGCTGGGCGAGTTCGAGCCGCTGGACTACATCGACGCCGCCGAAAGCGCCCGTCGCCTGGCCGCCTCCGGCATCGAGATCATGCCTGCGGGGAGTCTGCCCGCATACCGGGAGCCGCCAATGACCAGGCCGATCCAGGTTCTGCGCTGACGTCGCCGTTTCCCAGGCCGAGGGCACTCTCGATGAGGGTGTCCTCGCCGTGGTGGCTGGCCGCGATGACGCTTTCGCGTTCCCACGGGGCCACGATCGGGAAGTAACGCTCGAGGAAGTCGGTCACGGCCTCGGTGCGTACCTCGTCGCTGATCTCGGGGAAGCTGCCGTCGTTGAGGCAGAACATGTCCTGGTCGCGGCGCTTGAGCAGCTTGTTCATCTGGCGTAGCGCCAGCTTGAGCGTCGTTTCGACGTACAACGACCGAACCTGGGTCTGCTCCACGGCCCGCCCGGTGGCCAGCGCGTAGTAGTGGTACAGCGAGTTGGTGACCGAGATGTCGGTGGCCGAGCGGAACCGGCTGGCCATGGTGCGCCGGAAGTCCTCGGGGAACTCGGCCTCCAGGTCGGCCATGACGCTCTTCCGCAGCGGTGCCGGGGTGTGCTCGAGGTGCCGGGTGGTGACCTTGCCGAAGCGTTCGCGCAGCAGCGCCCGGTTCACCCGCGCGGCGTTCTCGAATCCGCTGCGGCTGGGGTCGTTGTCGCCCAGGCCGATGCGGGTCGCCGCCTCGACGAACTTGGTGATGCCGCCGGGTGAGAAGAACAGCTCCGGTCCCACCGGACGGCCGAAGAACATGTCGTCGTTGGAGTAGATGAAGTGCTCGGCGATGCCCGGGATGTGGTGCAGCTGGCTCTCCACGGCGTGCGAATTGTGGGTGGGCAGCACGGAGACATCCGGGAAGAAGTCCTCGCTGTTCATGATGGTCACCCGCGGGTGGTCGACCAGCCATTCGGGGGCGGGCGAGTCGGTGGCGATGAAGATCCGGCGCACCCACGGCGCGAACATGTAGACGCTGCGCAGCGCGTACTTGAGTTCGTCGATCTGGCGGAAGCGGGCATCCGAATCGTCGCCGGAGCCGGCGACGTAGCCACTCATGCGCAGGGCACGGGCCTTCTGGAAGTCGCTGGAGGAACCGTCGACCCAGGAGAAGACCAGGTCGATGTCGAAGCTGATGTCGCTGACGAGGTCGTCGAACATGTTCTGCAGGGTGCGCCAGGTGCGGCCGAAGAGTTCGACGGTGGTCTCGCGGGCCTCGGAGCGGGGCAGCCGGCGGCGCATGAGGGCGTTCTCGACGGGGGCGACGATCTCGTCTTCGCCGAAGCGCCACAGTTCAAGCTGGAACGCGGTCTCGGCGCCGTAGCGGAGCCGGCCGATGGGTTCGATGCGCGGCTGGTAGACCCTGAAGACGTCGGAGCTGCGCAGGGCGGCGAGGGCGCCGTCGGCGGCGAGGGCCGGGCGGGCGAGGTCGCCGTCGAGGGGCTTGAGGTAGAAGGGCGTGTTGGCGAAGGCCTCGGCCAGAACGCGGCTGATCTTCTTGCGACGCTTGCGGTTCACGGCGATGACCGGACGGTCGTGGTCGCCGCGCACCAGCAGGTAGTCGATACCCGCGGTGTCGAGGGCGTCTGCCAGGGCGAGAAGGTCGCTGACCCGGGACTCGTGCGGGGTGAAGTGACCGTTGATCAGGGCGATCTCGCCCTTCCGCACGACCACGTCATCGCGGTCGAAACGGCGGGTGCGGTCGTCGAGGGTGCGCAGCACCAGCTCGGGTTCGCTGCTCAGCGAGAGGATGGGAATGGACGCGGTGTCCGGGGCCGGTTCGTCGACCGGGCTCGGAGGTGCCTCGGAGAAGCCACTTCCGGCAGCGCTGCGGGAGTGTCGGGTGGAATCGGTGCGGTCAAAGCGTGCCATGGTCCTCCTTGGAGAAAATACGTGGAGTGGTAAACGGATGCAGGGCTCACTGCGGGTGCGAAGCCATTGTGCGGGAAATGCGACGGGCGATCTGCGCAGGGCGGGCATCGATGCACCAGGCCCCGGAGTTTGCGCCCGGATCTCCCGGGCATCCACGCACCGGTCCGGGCGGGCAAAGGGCCCGCTGGGAATAGTGACGTTGGTCTAGTGTACGTCGCCGGGGCGGCCGGGGCGTGACCCGCGCCGCCGGGCGGGTGCGGCGTGCTCCCGCGTCAGGCGGCGCTGATGCCGAACAGGCCGATGATGAGGGCCATCACCACGATGGTGACCAGCTCGTGGGCGAGGTTGAGCGCGGTGAGGCCCCAGGGCCGGCGATCGAACGCATCGTGGGTGATCATCCGGGCGGCGGTGAAACCGGCCCAGAGGATGACACCGGTGAGCAGGGTGTTGGCCAGGAAGTTGCCGCCGTAGAAGTTCTGCGCGATGGCCGCCGCACCGGCGAGCACCCACGCCGTGATGAAGCTCACGATGATCGTGACGACGATGGCCCGGGTGGCACCGGACTGCATGGTCTGATCGGTGTGCCCGACCGCCTTCATCCAGTAGCGGCCGAACACCGGCTTGGCGTACCAGATCGAACCGATGACCATGCTCGAGACTGTGGCGAGCAGTACGGCCCAGATGTTCACTTCGGGGATCACGGTGGTCTCCTTCCGCCGGGCGAAGGTGCCGCCGGGTCGCTCCGATGCTACTGCGGTCGGGTCCGTCGGCGGCGGATGTGGGCGCTCGAGTCGCGCAGCAGCAGCATCCGGCGAGATGACAGTTCGGGCCCTGTGCGAGGCCTGCCATGGGCCTCAACTGGCAACTCACAGGCGCGGCACGGGCGGATGGCGCGGGTCAGGTGAGGGCGGCGGCATCCGTGCTGGGCAGGCGGCAGACGAAGTCGCGGCAGAGGTATGCGGTGGGCAGGCCGTCGCGGGTCGTGCGGTCGGCGAACAGCTCGAAGCCGGCCGCGGTGAAGGCGGCGCCCTGCCCCTCGGTGACCACGGCGACGACCCCGGTGCGACGCCGTGCTGCGTCGAGCAGGGCCGGACCGTCCGGGCCCGCAACGTCCGGGGTTCCATCGGGGGTGACGACGACGAGTTGCTCCACCGGCGAGGTGAGTCCGTTGACGAGCCGGAGGGCGGCGCCGAAGGCGAGGGGGTTGGTGTCGCCGGCGCCGACCAGCCGCACCATCGCGGCCGTGGCCGCGTCGCGGTAACGGCCGGCTCCGGTGAGCAGGTGCAGCCGCCAGGCCGCCGCGGCGATGGCCGAGAGCCCGGACGGGTAGGCACCCTCCGAGGGGTCGGTGGCGAGGTCGAGGCCCTGGGCCGTGAGCACCGGGTCGGCGCCCTCCGGGGCGGCGACGGTCACGCCGTCGCCGGGTATTGCCCGGTCGATGAGCTCCCGGGCCGCGAGCGCGAACCGCACCTCTCCGGTGGCGGTGGCGAGCTCGAGCAGGCCGCCGGCGAACATGCCGTAGTCCTCCAGCGTCGCGACCGCGGGCGAGAGGCGCCCGTCGATGGATGCCCGCACCAGGGCGCCGTCGGCGCGGCGGTGCGACTCGAGCAGCCGGTCGGCCGCGCGGCGGGCCAGGTGCAGCGCGGCCTCGTCGGCGAAGGCGTGCCCCGCCAGGGCGAGGGCCCCGATGGCCAGCCCGTTCCAGCCGGTGAGCACCTTGGCGTCCAGGGCCGGCGGGGCCTGGTCGCGGCGCGCATCTTCGTCGAGGGCGTAGTAGCCGCCCTCCACCCGCAGACCGTCGACGGTGCTCTCCGAGTCCTGGGCGCTGGCGAAGCCGCCGTCGGGCAACTGCAGCACCGCGCCGAGAAACCCCACGATCCCCTCGGCGACGATGCGGGCCCAACGTTCGCCGGTGAGCATCCACGCCCGGGTGTATAGCTCGAGCAGTTGCGCGTTGTCGTAGAGCATCCGTTCGTAGTGCGGGTCGCTCCAGTCGCGGTTGACCGCGTAGCGGAAGAAGCCGCCCTCGATTGGGTCGCGCAGCGGCGACGCGCCCATGCGCTTGAGGGTGCGCAGGGCCAGCTCACGGCTGTCGGCGCGGTCGAGCAGCAGGCCCAGGGTCGGCGCGGCGGGAAACTTGGGGGCGCCGCCGAAGCCGCCGAAGACGGGATCCTCGGCCGTGGCCAGCCGGGCGACGACGTCGGCGAGTCTGGCCTGGTCGGGCAGCTCCCCCGCACCCGCGGGCACCGCCTGGGCGAGCGCCTCTGCCAGGCCCGCCGCACTGTCTTCCACGGCGTCCCGCCGGCTGGTCCAGGCATCCGTGACGGCGTTGAGCACCTCACGAAACGCCGGATGCCCGGGCATCGGCGTTGGCGGCGAATAGGTGCCGGCGTAGAACGGCCGGCCGGCCGGGGTGACGAACACGTTCAGCGGCCAGCCGAGGTTCTGGGTGAACGCACCGGCGGCGGCGAGGTAGCTGGCGTCGACATCCGGATGCTCTTCCCGGTCGACCTTGATGCTCACGAAGTGCTCGTTGAGGTACTCGGCGAGCGCCGGATCGCTGAAGCTCTCGCGGGCCATCACGTGGCACCAGTGGCAGGTGGCGTAACCGATCGACACCAGAACCGGCACATCCCGGTCGCGGGCTTCGGCGAAGGCGGCCTCGCTCCAGGGCTGCCAGTCGACCGGGTTGTCGGCGTGCGAGCACAGATACGGGCTGATGGCGTCGGCGAGGCGATTCGGCATGGCTCCATTGTGACCCGGCAATCTCCGTTCCGGCTGGTCGTGGCGATATCCAAGCGCGCGGCCGCCACGGCGAGTTGCCGCATAATTTCCCCCTCGCGCCGCCTGACAGGGGCATCCGACGCAACTCGACGCTCCGCCCCACGGCGACATGCCGCATAGTGCCCCGTCGGAGCGCGGAACGGGGCACATTGCGGCAACTCGCGCGCCACGACTCGTCTGCGGAGGCTTGCCGAGCCGATGGGCGGCTGTGAGACTGGAAGCGACGAAGGGGCACGATGGATCTCTGGGCACTGTTGCTGGGCATCGGCACGATTGCCCTGCTCGCCGCGGCCGTTCTCATGGTCTTCGGTTCGCTCTTTCGCACCCCGATGTCGGGCACCGAGCGCGCGATCTGGGTGCTGATCATCCTGATGTTCCCGGTTCTGGGCGCCTTCGTATGGATGTCGTGGGGCCAGGACTCCTTTCGCCGCCGGATCGTCGAACCGCCGCGGCGCTGACCGGACGCCTCTCTCCGTCATCCGCCCATGAGCACCCACCGCCGTCCCGTGACCGTCTGCATCGCATGACCGAGCGCACGATGACCCCGGCCGAGGCTGCGGCGCTCCTCGAGGTCGCGGTCGATGCCGAGCTGGAGCAGGTGGAGCGGGCGTTCAGGTTCCAGGCCCAACGCTCGCACCCCGACCTGTTGACCGCCCCGAGCCCGGCCGAGCTTGCCGCGGCGGCGGCCCGGTTCGACCGGATCACCCAGGCGCGGGCCGTGCTGCGTGAGGTCGAGGCCGATCGGATGCGCCGCTTCCCTGGATCCGCCGGGCGCCCGGCGCCCGACGGTGCGGGTTCCGGATCGGGCTCGGACTCCCCCTGGTTCGGCACCGGCCCGGCACCGCGCCGCACCGAACGGGCCGCCCCGCCGGGTTGGGCGGCCGACGAGCCGTACCAACCGGCGGAGCCCGCCGGCCCGTGGCTGTTCTGGGTGTGGACGGTGCTCTATGCGCTGGCCGCCGTGATCTCGGTCATCGGCGGGCCGCTCCCCCAGTCTCCGGCCGACCTGTGGCTGCGGCTGGTGCCGCTGGGGCTGGCATCCGTTGCCTTCGCCCGAACCGGTCGCACCCCTTATCTGGTGATCGTGCTGATCCTGGGCGCCGCGACGGCGGTGCTCACGGTGATGTTCGCCTCGTTCGGCCCTCTGGTGGCGCTGCAGTTGCTCATCGCGCCGGTGCTGGGGCTGGTGGCCCTCGGCCGGCCCAGGCAGCTCCGGCGCCGGTCACCCGCCCCGCCGCGCCCCGCCGGCTGACCGTCCCGACGGCACCCAAGCACCCGCGAAAGCTCGCGAAAGCGGCCATATGGTCACTTCGCCCCAGCCGAGGCAACCACACGGCCGCTCTCGCGGAAGGACGACCTCGCGAAAGCGGTGTTCTGGCTACCTCAGCCGCACCAGGCAACCACACGGCCGCTTTCGCGGGCGCGAAGGGTGGGATCAGGCCAGGGCCCGCTCCACGAGCGCGCGGCGGCGTTGCACCCGGGTCCAGATCACGAAGCCGGTGATGGTGAACGCGCCATAGAAGAGGTACAGGATCGCCGAGGCGTAGTAGCCGGCGCTGATCAGCAGGGGCACCCCCACGATGTCCACGGCCACCCAGATCAGCCAGAACTCGGTCCAGCCGCGGGCCATGCCGTAGGTGGCCAGCAGGGAGCCGGTGAAGATCCAGGCGTCGGCCCAGACCGGTTCGAACGAGCCCAGCGCCCGGAAGATCGGCGTGAGCACCAACGTGCCCACGACGAGGCCCACCCCCAGGCCGATGCGGGCGCGGGCGCCGGCCCAGTGCGGGGCCACGGCGACGGTACCGACGGAGCGGCTGCGCGACCACTGCACCCAGCCGTAGATCGACACGATGATGAACATCACCTGGCGGCCGGCCTGGCCGAGCAGGTTCACCGGGTTGGGCGTGCCGAAGACGGCGCCGAGGAACACCGTGAACAGCAGGGCGTTGCCGATGATGCCCACCGGCCAGGCCCAGATCTTGCGGCGCATCCCGCCGACGGCGCTGGCGATGCCGAAGACGTTGCCGATGATTTCGCGCCAGAGGATCGTCTGGCTGCCGATCTGCAGCTGGGCGTCGAAAAGCCAATCGATCAGGGACACAAGGATACTTCTCTCCCGGATGGGTCGCATCCGTGCACGTCCCAATGTAAGGCGTTCGGGCGCGGGTCTATTCCGTGGGCGCCCGCAGCATCACCAGACGATGGCGGCGGAGTCCGCCGAGAGGATGGCCGGCAGGCTGGCCCGCACCAGCGGCAGCCCGCGGCGGATGGCCTGGTCGATGCGCTCACTGAGCTCGGCGTTGGTCACCCTGTAGTCGGTGAAGTCGGAGTCCTTGGCGTACACCCCCAACGGCAGGGTGAGCGCCTGGAAGAAGCTGAACAGCGGCCGGAACTGGTGCTCGAGGATCAGCGCGTGCCGGTCGCTGCCGCCGGTCGCAGCCAGCAGCACCGGCTTGTCCACGAGCGAGTACTGCTCGACGAAGTCGAAGACGTGCTTGAACAGTCCGGTGAACGAGGCCCGGTACACCGGGGACGCCACGATGAGCAGGTCGGCGCCCTCGATGCGCCGCAGGTCGGCTTCGGCCGCGGCGGAGAGCTCGTCGCGGCGGAGAGCCCCGCTGAACTCGCGGCCGACCCGGCTCAGCTCGATCAGGTGAACGGTGATCGAGAGCTCGCGTTCGAGCGCGTCGAGGATCGCGCGCACCAGGGCGGTGGTCTTCGAGGGCGAGTGCAGGCTGCCGGAGACGGCGACGACGTTCAGGGTGTACGACATGTTCCGACGCTAAATGCCCCCGCCGGATGCCGCCAGCCGTGCCGACACACGGCGTAAGACGGTGGATGGCCCGGCGCAGGCCGCATCCGCCGCCGCACGTGGGCACAGAGCACCTCGCCCAGATGCCGCAAACGGCCCCGTCCGACGTGCGGAAGGGGCCGTTGGCGGCAACTCGACAACCGGTGCGGCTAGTTGACCTCGTTGGGGTGCGCGCTGACGCGGCCGCCGCGCTCGAGCGCCGAGATGGTGGCGAGCTCGGTGTGGCTGAGCTCGAAGTCGAAGACATCGAAGTTCTCGATCATGCGCTCACGGCGGTTGGACTTGGGGAAGACGATGTTGCCGGTCTGCAGGTGCCAGCGGATGATCACCTGTGCGGGCGTCTTGCCGTGCGCCTCGGCCGCGGTGGTGACCACGCCCTCCTCCAGCAGCGGGTACTTGCCCTGACCGAGCGGGCCCCAGGCCTCGATGTGGATGCCGTGCTCGCGGGCGAACGCCGTGATCTCGGCCTGCTGGTAGGCGGGGTGCAGCTCGATCTGGTTGACCGCCGGCACGACGTCGGTCTCGGTGAGCAGGCGCTCCAGGTGCGGCACCAGGAAGTTCGAGACGCCGATCGAGCGGGCCCGACCGGACTCGCGGATCTTCGCGAGCGTCTTCCAGCTCTCCACGAACTTGTCGTTCGCCGGTGCCGGCCAGTGGATGAGGTACAGGTCGACGTAGTCCAGACCGAGCTTCTCCAGGCTCTCATCGAACGCATCCAGCGCCGACTGGGTGCCCTGCTTGTCGTTCCACAGCTTGGTGGTCACGAACAGTTCCGACCGGTCGATGCCGGACGACGCCAGGGCCTGCCCGACACCCTCCTCGTTGCCGTAGACGGCGGCGGTGTCGATGTGACGGTAGCCCACCTCGAGGGCGTCGGTGACGATGCGGGTGGTCTCGGTCGGGTCGACCTTGAAGACCCCGAAGCCGAGCTGCGGGATGGTGTGGCCGTCGTTCAGGGTGATGGTGGGTACGGATTTCGTCATCCACTGAGCCTAGGGACCCGCCACGGCCCGCGCACGTCAGGCATGCCGAGAGCGTAATCCGCGGCCGCCCGCCGTCGAGACCCACTTCGCTGGTCGAGCTTGTCGAGACCCGGTGACCGTGCCTGCGTTCAGGGGACGGCTCACGAGGTTTCGACAAGCTCAACCAGCGAGATGGCGCGACCTCTCAGACCTAGCGGTAGCGGCGACCCTCGTCGCGGCGGAAGAGCAGCAGGGCCAGGGCGAAGGTCGCCGCGGTCCAGACCAGGATGCCGATCCACACCCACGGCTCCAGCTCGCCGCCCTGCACGGCCCAGATCACGAACTCCCGGGCCTGCCGGGAGGGCAGGAACTTCGACAGGGTGTCGAGCCAGTCCGCGAAGAGGTAGGGCGGCAGGAACAGCCCGCCCGCGAATGCCAGGGCGAACATCACGATCTGCACCACCGCGATCGCGGCCTTGGACGACATCGAGTAGCCGATCGAGATGCCGATGAACATGAACGGCAGCGCCGAGATTCCCAGCGCGACCAGGCCGGTCAGCACCCGCGGCACCGTCACATCGGCGGCGGTGAACAGCGCTCCGATCGCGATGACCGGCAGGATCGACACCAGCCCCATCAGCCCGGTGGAGAACACCTGGCCGAGCACCCGGGCGATGCCGGGCGCCGGCAGGGTGCGCAGGTACGGGTCCCAGGGCTGTTCCCGGTTGGCCGAGATGGTGAGGCCGAAGCTGAACAGCGAGTTGGACATCAGCGCGAACACGCTCAGCGCGATCACCGCCTGGGTGGCGAACTCCGGGTTGTCGGCCACGGTGCGCTGGGGCACCACGAAGAACAGCAGCGACAGTCCGGGGAATACCAGCGCCCCGATGACGGCGGCCGGGATGCGGAACGTCTCGACCAGGTTGATCCGGGCGTGCAGCAGCGTGAGGGCCAGGATGCCCGTGCGGCCGCCAAGAGCCGACCGGCGGCCGGGCGTGCCGGGAGCGGTGCCGGCCGGGGTTGGAGTCAGGGTGCTCATCGGTTCATCTCCTTCTGGGCGGCACGGGTGCTCGAGGAGCCCTCGGCGCGGGATGGCGACGGCGCGGCGGGGGCATCCGTCGCCCCGGTGAGGGTGAGGAACGCCTCTTCGAGGGTGGCGCCGCGCACGGTGAGGTCGGAAAACGGAATGCCGGAGCGCACCAGCTCGACGATCAGCCGGTCGCTGTCGTTGGCGTAGAAGGTGGTGCTGCCGTCGTCGCCGACGTCGCGGCCCACCACGCCGGGCAACCCGCTGACCCGGTCGGCCTGGGCGGTGACCAGGCGCACCTGCCGCAGCGACACCTGGTTGATCACGGCGGCCACGGTGTCGTCGGCGATCACCCGGCCGTGCCCCATCACCACGACCCGTTCGGCGAGCGCCTCGATCTCCTCGAGGTAGTGGCTGGTCACCACGACGGTGGCGCCGCGCTCGTGCTGGCGCCGCACCGCATCCCACAGGGTGCGGCGGGCATCCACGTCCAGGCCGGTGGTGGGTTCGTCGAGCAGCACCAGCCGCGGCTGGCCCACGAACGCGAGCGCCACGCTGAGCCGGCGCTTCTGGCCGCCGGAGAGCGCGCCGGTCTGCCGTTTGAGCAACTCCCCCAGGCCGAACTCCTCGGCCACGGCCGCGGTACTCAGCGGCTCCTCGAAGTGCCGGCCCACGAAGTCGATCACCTCGCCCACCCGCAGTGTCGGCGGCAGCGCGGTCTCCTGCGGGGTGCCGCCGAGCTTCTGGCGCATCCGGTAGTCGCCCGGCGACCCGCCGAACAGGGTCACCGTGCCGCTGCTGGGCCGGCGCAGGCCCTGCAGCATCGTGAGCACGGTGGACTTGCCCGCGCCGTTGGGCCCGAGCAGGCCCAGGATGCTGCCGGAGTGGATGTCGAGGCTGACGTCATCGACGGCGAGCACGTCGCCGAAGCGGCGGGTGACGTGATCGAGCCGGGCCAGAACTGTCATGCGGATTCTCCCAACAGCCCGCGCAGGGCTTCTCGGTAGTCTTCGAACGCGCGCCGGCCGGTGCGCGACAGGGCCAGGTAGGTGACCGGGCTGCGGCCCTGGTGGGACTTGACGACGTCAACATAGCCCGCGTCTTCGAGCTTGCGCAGGTGGGTGGAGAGGTTGCCGGCGGTCATGCCGAGCAGCTCCTGCAGCCGGGGAAAGGCGATCTGGTCGCCCACCGGCAGGGTGGCGAGCGTGGCAGTGATCTTGAGGCGGGCGGATGCGTGGATCACCGGGTCGAGTTCGTCCACGGTCATCGCCCCGATCGGCGCCGCACCTGCAGGGTGACGGCGGCGGTCAGGAACGCGCCACCCACCCCGATGGCCAGGACGAGGTCGTTGCCGGGCGACCCGGCGAACGAGGATGCCGCGCCGACCGCGAGAAGCACCAGGCCGAGCACCAGCTGGGAAATGTCGCGCCAGAGCGCGGCGCCGCCGAGGTAAATGGTGCCGCACATCAGTGCGTAGGCGGCCGGGAAGTAGAGGTTGGCGAGTTCGGGCGAGAGGCCCTGGCTGATCAGGCCGGTGCCGAGCACCGCGAACGCGGTGCCGCAGGCCGTCCAGGAGAGGCCGTAAACCGCCCCGGAGAAGACCGAGGCACCGCGCACGCCCCGGTTGATGCGCACGCCGAGCACGGCGGACGCCACGATCGAAGCCACCAGCATCACGATGAACAGCGGCGTGGCCACGTAGGCCGGGATGGTGAACCAGGGGTTGCCGTCGACGTCGCCCGACCAGAGGGCGAGGAAGCCGACCAACCAGGTGACGCCCCAGATGAAGTACATCCAGATCACCGGGGTCTGTTGGGCGTTCAGCACCTGCCGCTGCTGCGCCTCGAGCAGGGCAAGGGTGGTCCGCGGGTCGCCCAGCGGTTCGTCGGTATCCGGCGTCCGGTTTGTCATGTGTACTTTGTAACACAAACTACTTTGCACCACAACGGTTTGCGCCGAAGTGGTGCGACCGCTGGAGGCAATACGATGGAGGGCTAATGATTCCCGTGAAAATCACCTTCCCGCCCGAGTTGCCGATCAGCCAGCGCCGCGACGACATCGCGCGCGCCATCCGCGACAACCAGGTCGTGATCGTGGCGGGGTCGACGGGGTCGGGCAAGACCACCCAGCTGCCCAAGATCTGCCTGGAGCTCGGCCGGGAGTCGATCGGCCACACCCAGCCGCGCCGGCTCGCCGCGCGCACCATCGCCGAGCGCATCGCCGAGGAACTCGGCCAGGAGGTGGGCGAACTCGTCGGCTACCAGGTGCGCTTCACCGACCGGGTCGGCGTGAACACCCGCATCAAGCTGATGACCGACGGCATCCTGCTCAACGAGATCCACCGCGACCGGATGCTGCGCAAGTACGACACCATCATCATCGACGAGGCGCACGAGCGCAGCCTCAACATCGACTTCCTGCTCGGCTACCTGCAGCAGCTGCTCCCCCAGCGACCCGAGCTCAAGCTCATCATCACCTCCGCGACCATCGACCCGGCCAGCTTCGCGAAGCATTTCGCGGCCGCCGACGGCACCCCGGCGCCCATCATCGAGGTCTCCGGCCGCACCTATCCCGTCGAGATCCGTTATCGCCCGCTCGTGGCCGAGGCCGCGATCGACGACGAGGACGAGATCGCGGATGCCGCGCCCAGCGTGGACCGCGACTACATCGAGGGCATCTCCGCGGCGCTCGACGAGCTCGAGCAGGAGTCCAACGGCGACGTGCTGGTGTTCCTCTCCGGCGAGACCGAGATCCGCGACGCGGCCGACGCCCTGCAGGGCAAGTTCGCCGGCGGGGGCCGCACCAGCCCTACCGAGGTGCTGCCGCTCTACGGCCGGCTGTCCTCCGCCGACCAGCACAAGGTGTTCCAGCCCTCCACCGTGGCCGGGGTGCGGCGCCGCATCGTGTTGGCCACCAACGTGGCCGAGACCAGCCTCACCGTGCCGGGCATCCGGTACGTCATCGACGCCGGCACCGCCCGCATCAGCCGGTACAGCGTGCGCTCGAAGGTGCAGCGGCTGCCGATCGAGGCCATCGCGCAGGCCTCCGCCAACCAGCGCTCGGGCCGCAGCGGCCGCACCAGCGACGGCATCGCCATCCGCCTGTATAGCGAAGAGGACTTCACCCGCCGGCCCGAGTACACCGAGCCGGAGATCCTGCGCACCAACCTGGCCGCGGTGATCCTGCAGATGATCTCGTTGGGCCTGGGCGACATCGCCCAGTTCCCGTTCCTCACTCCGCCGGACTCCCGCAACATCAAGGACGGCCTCGACCTGCTCACCGAGCTCGGTGCGGTCAAAGCCACCGTGGCGCCGACGGGCACGCCCACCGAAGACCCGAGCCAGGCCGCCGGCGCCGGCGCTCGGTCCGGCGGGCGCGGTCGCGGCGGCGGCGGTCGCGGACCCCAGGGCGGCCGGATGGCCGTCACGGCCGGCACGCACACCCTCACCCGGGTGGGCCAACAGCTCGCCCAGCTGCCCATCGACCCGCGCTTCGGCCGCATGGTGATCGAGTCCAAGGTGCAGGGCACCAGCCGCGAGGTGATGGCCATCGTCGCCGGGCTCACCATCCAGGACGTGCGCGAGCGGCCGCTCGAGCGCCGCGGCTCCGCCGACGAGAAGCACGCCAGGTTCGCCGACCCCACCAGCGATTTCCTGTCGCTGCTCAACCTCTGGAACTATCTCGAGAACCAGCAGAAGGAGCTCGGCTCCAGCGCCTTCCGGCGGCTGTGCAAGAACGAGTACCTCAACTACCTGCGCGTGCGCGAGTGGCAGGACGTCTACAAGCAGCTCCGCCAGCTGGCCAAACCGCTGGGCCTGCACATCGGCGACCCGAGCGTGAACCCCGACGGCATCCACCGGTCGATGCTCTCCGGCCTGCTCTCGCACATCGGCCTGAAGGACGTGGCCAAGAAGGACTACATCGGCGCGAGGCAACAGCGCTTCGTGCTGTTCCCCGGCTCGGCGCTGGCCAAGAAGCAGCCCAACGCCGTGATGAGCGCCGAGCTGGTGGAGACCAGCCGGCTGTTCGCCCGGATGAACGCCGTCGTCGACCCGGCCTGGGCCGAACAGCTGGCCGGTGACCTCTGCAAGCGCTCGTATTCCGAGCCGCACTGGGAGAAGAAGCAGGGCGCCGTGGTCGCCTACGAGCGGGTCACCCTCTACGGGGTGCCGATCGTGCCCCGCCGCCGGGTGCAGTTCTCCAGGGTGGACCCGGCCTACGCCCGGGAGCTGTTCATCCGACACGCCCTCGTCGACGGCGAGTGGGACCTGGACCGCGTCGACCAGCGCGTCACCGCGTTCGACCGGGCCAACACTGCCCTCCGCAAGGAGCTCGCCGAGCTCGAGGAGCGCACCCGGCGCCGCGACATCCTCTTCGACGACGAGGCCGTCTTCGAGTTCTACCACCGCCGCATTCCGGCCGACGTGCACAGCACGCGCACCTTCGAGACCTGGTGGCGCGTCGCCCGCGCCGAAACGCCCGACCTGCTCACCATGACCGCCGAGGCGCTCGTGCCCGAGGATGCACCCGAGATCGACGAGTCGCTGTTTCCGCCGACCTGGCAGCAGCGCGACCAACGGTTCGCGCTGAGCTACCGGTTCGAGCCCGGCGAGGAGGACGACGGCGTGACCGTGCAGATTCCCCTCGCGCTGCTCGCCCGGGTCTCCCCCACCGGTTTCGACTGGCAGGTTCCGGGCCTCCGCGCTGACCTGGTCACCTCGCTGATCAAGTCGCTACCTAAGGCCATCCGCCGCAACGTCGTGCCCGCCGCCGACTGGGCCGTGCGCCTGCTCGCCGAGCTGCCGGAAGCCCCGGGTGTCGTGCGCTCGTCGGTCGAGCCTGTCGAGACCTCGCGAGCCAACGGGTCGCTGGTCGAGCCTGTCGAGACCTCCTTCGCCGAAACCCTCGCCGCCCTCATCCAGCGCCTCACCTACGTGCCCGTCACCGTGCGCGACTTCGACCTGTCCCGGGTGCCCGCGCACCTGCGGATGACCTTCCGGGTCGTCGACGAACGCGGCCGCGCCGTCGCCTCCGGCAAGGACCTGACCGAGCTGCAGCGCCGCCTGGGCAACAAGGTGCGCGAGTCCGTCGCCAAGGCCTCCGCGGCCACTCCCAAGAACGCCATCGAGCGCAGCGGCCTCACCACCTGGGACTTCATCGAGCTGCCCCGTTTCATCGACACCAAGCAGGGTGACAACACCATCCGCGGCTACCCCACCCTGGTCGACGACGGCACCTCGGTGAGCATCCGCATGATGAGCACCGCCGAGGAGCAGGCCCGCACCCTGCCCGGCGGCGTGCGCCGCCTGCTGTTGCTCGCCACCGCGTCACCGGTGGCGTACGTGCAGCAGCACCTCAAGGGCGGCGAGAAGCTCTCGCTGGCCACCAGCCCGTACCGCTCCACCCAGGCGTTGTTCGACGACTGCCTCGCGGCCGCCGTCGACGACGTGCTCTACAGGGTGCGACCCGACGGTCAGGTGTTCATGAAGGCCGAGTTCGACACCATCCGTGACCGGGTCTCCGGCGTCGTGATGGACTCGATGTTCGAGACCGTCGGGCTCGTCGCCCGCATTCTCACGGCGTCCCGGGCCGCCGACAAGGCGCTCAAGGCCTCCACCAGCATGGCCCTGCTGGCCGCGCTCACGGATGCCCGGGAGCAGCTGAACGGGCTGGTCTACCCGGGGTTCGTCAGCGCCACCGGCCTGGCCCAGCTGCGGCATCTGCCGCGCTACCTCGGCGGCATCAGCGCCCGCATCGACAAGCTTCTCGATAACCCCAACCGCGACCGGGTCTGGATGAACGAGGTGCAGTCGGCCACGGCCCGCTTCGCCGACGCGGGCGGGCGCATCCCGCTACCGGCGGAGGCCGCGCCCAACCTGGTGCGCGCCCGCTGGATGATCGAGGAGCTGCGCATCAGCCTCTTCGCCCAGGAGCTGCGCGCCGCCGAGTCGGTCTCCCTTCAGCGCATCCAGAAGGTCCTCGTCTCCTAGCGCGTCCCGCGAGATCTCGACAAGCTCGATCAACGAAATGGTCGCGACCCACACGCTTGTCGACGCCGTGCTGAGCCTGTCGAAGTAAACCCCGCAACAAACGCGCGGTCGCGCCCCACACGCTGGTCGAGCTTGTCGAGACCCTGCGACATACGCGCGGTCGCGCCCCGTCCGCTGGTCGAGCTTGTCGAGACCCGGTGACCCTGCCCCCGTTCAGAGGACGCCTCACGAGATCTCGACAAGCTCGATCAACGGAGATGGGCGCGTTCCGCGGGCCGACTCACGAAATCGCGAGACGCTCGATCGGCGAGGTTAGGTGTCGCAGGCGGCGTGGTCGTCGGGGTGCGCGAGGGCGCGGGCGATCTCGTTGAGGGAGAGCACCTGGGCGGGGGTGAGACGGTCGAAGATCAGCCTCCGCACCTGGGACACATGCCCCGGGGCCGCGGCAACGAGCTTCGCCAGGCCCGATTCGGTGAGGGTCGCCAGCACCGCTCGACGGTCATCCGGCGCCATCTCGCGGGTCACGTAACCGGCGGCCTCCAGCCGGGCCACGATGCGTGACAGCCGCGACTGCGAGGTGCTGGCGGATGTCGCGAGCTCGCTCATCCGCATGCAGTGGTCGTCCCGTTCGGAGAGCATCACCAGCACCATGTAGTCCGCCATGGCGAGATCCGAGTCGCGCTGCAACTGGGAGTCGAGCGCCGTCGGCAGCAGGAAGAGCACCCCGGCGAGGGCCTTCCACGCATCCAGCTCGTCGGCGTTCAGCCACTGCGGTTCGTCCATGCCCCCACCCTACCGATAATTACTTGACGCAGAAAGTAGTTCACGCTAGTTTATTTGACGCGGCAACTACTTCCGCCGCAATCATCGTCGTGTTCGGCGTCTTCCGGGGCCGGCATCAACACAGGAGTCCCCCATGAACATCGCCATCTGGATCATCACCGCCCTGCTCGCCGTCGCCTTCATCGGCGCCGGCGTGATGAAGGTCGCGCAGCCGCGCGCCAAACTCGCCGCCAACGGCATGGCCTGGACCAACGACTACTCGGATGCCGGCGTCAAGCTCGTCGGCCTCGCCGAACTGCTCGGCGGCATCGGCCTGATCCTGCCCGCGGTCACCGGCATCGCCCCGATCCTGGTGCCGATCGCGGCGGCGGCCCTCACTGTGATCATGATCGGCGCCGTCGTCTGGCACGTGCGCGCCGGCGACGGTGCCAAGGAGACCATGCCCAGCGTGATCCTCGGCGCGCTGGCCCTCGTCGTGGCCATCACCCGTTTCGGCCCCTGGGCGTTCTAGCCCGCGAACTGTGAGAAAAGCCCCAAAAACTCGACGTTTTTGGGGCTTTTCTCACGGTTCGCGTGGAGGGTTAGAGCACCTTGGAGAGGAACGCCTGCGTGCGGGCGTGACGCGGGTTGGCCAGAACCTCCGAGGGGAGGCCGGACTCGACCACAACACCGGCGTCCATGAACACCAGGGAGTCGGCGACCTCGCGGGCGAAGCCCATCTCGTGGGTCACCACGATCATGGTCATGCCCTCCTTGGCCAGGCCCTTCATCACGTCGAGCACTTCGCCGACGAGTTCGGGGTCCAGCGCGCTGGTGGGCTCGTCGAAGAGCATCAGCTTGGGCTCCATCGCCAGCGCCCGGGCGATCGCCACCCGCTGCTGCTGGCCGCCGGAGAGGTGCGCCGGGTAGTAGTCGGCCCGGTCGGCCAGGCCCACCCGGGCCAGCAGGTCGCGAGCGGTCGACTCCACCTTCGCCTTGGGCAGTCCCTTGACCCGCAGCGGCGCTTCCATCACGTTCTGCAGCGCGGTCATGTGCGGGAACAGGTTGAACCGCTGGAACACCATACCGATGTCCCGGCGCTGCTTCGAGGCTTCCTTGGGCGCCATCTCGTACAGCTTGCCGTTGGACTCGCGGTAGCCGATCAGCTCGCCGTCCACACTCAGCCGCCCGGCCGAGAGCACCTCGAGGTGGTTGATGCAGCGCAGGAACGTGGACTTGCCGGACCCGCTCGGCCCGACCAGGCACATCACCTCGCCGCGCTTGACCTCGAGGGTGATGCCCTTGAGCACCTGATTCGAGCCGAAGCTCTTGGTGACCTGCTCGGCCAGCACCATCGGCACGTCAACGGATGTCGCGGCCCTCGCTGTCGTCGCGCTCATCGTGCTCCTCCGTCGCCGGTCGTGCCCGGTGCATCCGTTTTCGGCGGCAGCACCACGGTGGGCTGTCCCGCCCCGACCACGGGTACGACACCGGTGATGGCGCCCGTGGTGGGAGCCGCCGGGTCGCTCTTGTCGGTCTGCCGGTCGCCCACCCCGCGGGAGAAGCGCTTCTCGAGGAAGTACTGGCCCACCATCAGGATCGAGGTGAAGAACAGGTACCAGATCGACGCAACGATCAGCAGCGGGATCGGGTTGAAGGTCTCCGCCGAGATGTCTCGCGATCTCGTGAACAGCTCCAGGCTGAACGGCACCGCGGTGACCAGGGAGGTGGTTTTCAGCATCGAGATCACCTCGTTGCCGGTCGGCGGGATGATCACCCGCATCGACTGCGGCAGGATGACCCGGGTCATCGTCTGCGACCAGCTCATGCCCAGGGCGACGGAGGCTTCTTCCTGACCCTTGTCGACCGAGAGCAGACCGGCACGCACGATCTCAGCCATGTACGCGGCCTCGTTCAGGGCCAGGCCGATGACGGCCAGGGTGAAGGTGTTCAGCGCCGCGTTGGTGCTGAACGAGATCCACGGCGTCATGAACGGCAGGCCGATGTCGATGCTCGTGTAGATCAGCGAGATCAGGCCCCAGATGGTGAGCTGCACGTACACCGGAGTGCCGCGGAAGATCCAGAGGTAGAACCACGCCACGGCCTTGACCACCGGGTTGGGTGAAAGCCGCATCACGGCCAGGATCACGCCGAGGATGATCGCGATCACCATCGAGAAGACCGTCAGTTCGATCGTCACCAGGGCGGCCATCGAGATGCGCCGGTCGAAGAGGTACTTGCCCACCGCCGGCCAGTCGTACGCCGGACGGAACGCCGCGTCGATGACGAAGAACGCGAAGATCGCCACGAGCAGCACGGCGAACACCATGCGCCATGGGTGTCGCAGCCGGATGGCCTTGATCGGCTCCGACGTGGGTGGTGCGTCGCTCGGCGGCGGGGTCGAGCCCGCCGCCGGGCCGTACGGGTGCGTGGCACTCACGGGTTAACCGTTCGCGCCCGCGTTGATTGTGATCTCGTCGATGCCGCCGTCGGCGACGCCCCACTCGTCGAGGATTGCCTGGTAGCTGCCGTCGTCGACCATGGACTGCAGCGCGGCCTGCACGGCCACGGTGAGCTCGGAACCCTTGGCGACGACCATGCCGTACGGGGCCACGTCGAAGGTCTCGCCGGCGAGCTGCAGCTTGTCGCCGGTCTGGGCGATCGCGTACAGCGTGACCGGGGAGTCGGCGCTGAGCGCGTCGGCCTGGCCGAGGACGACGGCGTTGGTGGCGGCATCCTGGGTGTCGAACTTGAGCTTGTCGATCGGGGGCTTGCCGGCCGCCACACACGCGTCACTCTTGGCGGGCACCTCGTCGGTGTCCTCGAAGGTGGTGGCCTGCACGGCAACCTTCAGGCCGCAGGCGTTGTTGGGGTCGACATCCTTACCCGCCGCTGAGGCCCACTGGATGCCCGCGGTGTAGTAGTTGACGAAGTCGACCTGCTGCTGCCGCTCGACGGTGTCGGTGAAGGAGGACGAGCCGATGTCGGCCTTGCCGCCGGTGACGCTGGGGATGATGTTGTCGAACTTGGCGACCTGGAACTTCGGTTCGAGGCCGAGCTTGGCGGCGATGCCACTGGCGATCTCCACGCCCCAGCCGATCGGGTCGCCGGCCTCGTCCTTGAACTCGTTCGGCGCGTAGGTCGGGTCGGTGCCGATGACCAGGGTGCCCGTGTCGGCGACCTCGGCGGGGACCAGGGCCGCTGCCGCGTCGTCGACCGCGATCGTGGGGGTGCTGCTGGTCTCGGAGCCGCTGGTCGCGGGCGTCGAGTTGTCGACGCAGCCGGTGAGCATCAGCGCAGCAGCGGCAGCGAGGGCGGGGAGTACGTATCTAACGCGCATGGCACGACCTTCTTCATTAGGGCGTCGAGGGTTCGATTCGACTGAATGGCAGTGAACGGTACGACTGCAGTGAGCCTAATACACCCCTGCTCCGGGGGAATGGTCTGGCGATATCGGTTCGGGAACAGCCCAAACGACGCCCGCCAAGGCTAGCGGGTTCCGCGATGTAGTCGCCGATGCCCCTGGGGTCAGCCGTTCGCGGCTGCGTTGATCATGATCTCGACCACGCCACCGTCCGTGACACCCCAGGCATCGAGGATGGTCGTGTAGCTGCCGTCATCCACCATCGACTGCAGGGCGGCCTGCACGGCGGCGGTGAGTTCGGAACCCCTGGCGACGACCATGCCGTACGGGGCCTCATCGAAAGTCTCGCCGGCCGGCTGCAATTTATCGCCGGTCTGGGCGATCGCGTACAGCGACACCGGGGAGTCGGCGCTGAGTGCGTCGGCCTGGCCGAGCACAACCGCGTTGGCCACGTCGGCCTGGGTGTCGAACTTCAGCTTGTTGATCGGCGACTTGCCGGCGGCCACGCAGGCCTCGCTCTTGGCGGGCACCTCATCGGTGTCCTCGAAGGTGGCGGTCTGCACGGCCACCTTCAGGCCGCACGCGTTGTCGGGGTCGACGTCAGTGCCCGTCGCCGACGCCCACTGGATGCCGGCGTTGTAGTAGTTGACGAAGTCGACCTGCTCCGCCCGCTCCGGGGTGTAGGTGAACGAGGATGCCCCGATGTCGGCCTTGCCGCCGGCCACGCTCGGGATGATGTTGTCGAACTTCGCGACCTGGAACTTCGGCATCAGGCCGAGCTTGGCGGCGACGCCGGCGGCCAGCTCGATGTCCCAGCCGATCGGCTCGCCGGCCTCGTTCTTGAACTCGTTCGGCGCGTAGGTCGGTTCGGTTCCGATGATCAGGGTGCCACGATCGGCCACCTCGGCCGGGACCAGCGCCGCTGCCGCGTCGTCTTTCGTGATCGCAGCGGCGCTGCTCCCTGGCACTCCTGACTCCGCCGGAGTCGAGTTGTCCACGCATCCGGTGAGCAGCAGCGCCGCCACGGCAGCGAGAGCGGGGAATACGTATCTAGCGCGCATGGCACAACCTTTTTTATGGATCTCGATGCCTCAAAGGATCGAGTCGACTGAGCGGTCCGTGGATGGTACGACCGGCGTGAGCCTGAAACACCCCTGCGCTGGGGTACGGCTCGTACGATATCGGCTTCGGAACCAGTCGGAACGGAGGCATACCAAGGTTACCGTGCTCAGGCAGCCCCCGCTCCCGGCCGCGATTACTTCGCGGCGTCGGCCGCCAGCGCGGCGACCGAGAGCTGCTTGACGTAGTCGTCGATGCCCCAGGTCAGCGACAGGCCGGTGGGCGGGGAGACCGAGGCGACGAAGGCAGCGCCGACCGGGGACGCCACTGCATTGTTCTGCACCTGCGGCATGACCTGCGCGTAGCCGGCGGTCAGGAACGCGTCGGATTCCTCCTGGGTGGGGGCAAAGTTGACGATCACGTCGCTGGTGAGCTTGTCGAGCTGCTCGTAGCTGATCGTGTAGAAGAAGTCGGACTCGCCGTTGGCCAGCTCGGCGACGCTCGGGGCGCTCTCGAAGCCGAGCTCGGTGGCGAAGGTCACGCGCGGGTCGGCATCCGTGTAGACGTAGAACACGCCGGCACTGTCGGAGGTGAGGGCCACGGTCTTGCCCTCGAACTCCGGATGCGCCGCGGCCTTCTCGGCGATCGTGTCGTCGATGTCGCCGAGCAGGGTGGTCGCCTCGTCGGACTTGCCCAGGGCCGTGCCGGTGATCTCGATCAGCTCGCGCCAGTCGGTGGACCAGGGCTCGTCGGGGTAGGCCACGACGGGGGCGATCTCGCTGAGCAGCTCGTACTGTTCCTCGGTCAGGCCGGAGTATGCGGCGAGGATCACGTCGGGCGCGGCGGCCGCGATCTCCTCGTAAGGGGGTTCGGTGGAGTCGGAGAGCACGGTGGGCAGGTCTGCGCCCTGCTCGTCCAGGGCTTCGGCGATCCACGGCAGCACACCGTTCTCGTCGCCGCCGTAGGCCTGGAAGGGGATGGCGACGGGCACGACGCCCAGGGCGATGGCGTCGTCGGCGCTGCCCCAGCCCCAGGTAGCCACGCGGGTGGGCTCGGCGTCGATGGTGGTCTCACCGAAGGCGTGCTCGATGGTGACGGGGAACGCGCCACCGGTCGCGGCATCCGTGTCGTCGCTGCCGGAGTCGGAGGCGGAGCATCCGCTGAGCGTGAGGGCGGCGATGGCCGCGGTGGCGGCGAGCACGGTGGTCAGACGTCTGGACACAGGTAACTCCGGTTCTAAAAGGGGGGAAGGACTACCAGCGTTTAGGGTAGCCTCACCTAATATAGCGGGTCAGGCGGTCCCGTGGAAGCGTCCGATCGGCACGACCAGCGGGGAGCCGCAGACCGGGTCGGCGATGATGCGCGCGGTGAGCCCGAAGGCGTCGAGCACGACGGCTTCGGTGAGCACCTGGGCCGGGGGCCCTTCGGCGATGATCCTGCCCTGGCGCATGACGACGAGCCTGTCGGCGTAGCGGGCGGCCAGGTTGAGGTCGTGCAGCACCATCACCACCGTGGTGCCCTGCTCGTGGTTGAGCTCGTGGAGCAGGTCGAGCACCTCCACCTGGTGGGTGACGTCGAGGAAGGTGGTGGGTTCGTCCAGCAGCAGGATGTCGGGCTTCTGTGCGAGGGCCATGGCGATCCAGACGCGTTGACGCTGGCCGCCGGAGAGCTCTTCCATGCGCCGGGAGGCCAGCTCCAGGGTCTGGGTGGCGGCCATGGCCTCGGCGACGATGGCGTCGTCGGTGCTCGACCAGTGCCGGAACCAGCCCTGGTGCGGGTACCGGCCGCGTCCGACGAGGTCGGCCACGCCGATGCCCTCGGGCGCGATGGGCTGTTGCGGCAGCAGGCCCACGATGGTGGCGACCTGACGGCTGGGCAGGCCGGCGATGTTCCGGCCGTCGAGGGTGACCGTGCCGGCCTGCGGCGGCAGCAGCCGGGCGAGGCCGCGCAGCAGGGTGGACTTGCCTGACGCGTTGGCGCCGACGATCACGGTGATCGCGCCGGGTTCGATGGCGAGGTCGAGGTTGTCGACGATGCGGGTGCCGTCGTAACCGAGGCTGAGGCCGGTGGCGGTGAGGGCGTGGCGGGCGGATGCGGCGGGCGCGACGGCGGTCTGGCCGACGGGCTTTTCGGTGGGCTGGGCGGTGGTCTGTCCGGTGGGCTGGGGCATCAGGCTCCCTTTCCGATTCGGTTCTGGGTGGCGAGCAACCAGAGCAAGTAGGGGGCGCCGATCGCGCCGGTGATGATGCCGGCCGGCAGTTCGAGTGAGCCCGGCAGCAGGTGCTGGGCGGTGAAGTCCGCGACCGTGGTGATCAGCACGCCGATCAGGGCGGCCGGCAGCAGGGCCAGGCTGCCGGTGCCCACGAGGCGCCGGGCGATGGGCGCGGAGACGAAGGCGATGAACGCGAGCGGGCCCACGAACGCCGTGGCGAGGGCCGCGAGGGCCACGGCCGCCACGAGCAGCGCCAGCCGGGAGCGTTCGGCGTGCACGCCGAGGCTGCTCGCGGTGTCGTCGCCCAACTGCAGCATCCGCATCCGCCCGGCGAGCACCCCGATGGCCGGCAGCAGCACCGCCAGGAACCCGGCGAGCACCGCGATCTCGGGCCAGCGGGCGCCGCTGACGCTGCCGACCAGCCAGGTGAGGGCGTCCTGCGCGTTGCGCAGGTCGGCGCGGGAGAGCAGGTAGCCGAGCAGGCCCTGCACCATGAACGCGACGCCCACGCCGATGAGCACGAACCGGTAGCCGACCACGCCGCCGCGCCACGCGAGCAGGTAGATGGCGGTGGCCACGACCATGGCGCCGGCGAAGGCCATGAACGAGGTGGCGACGCTGCCGAGGCCCAGCACGAGCAGGCCGAACACGGCCGCGGCGCTGGCGCCGCCGGTGACGCCGATGATGTCGGGGCTGGCCAGGGGGTTGCGCAACACGGTCTGGAACAGCGCGCCGGAGACCGCGAAGGCCACGCCGACGAGGATCGCCAGGGTCAGCCGCGGCAGCCGCAGCTTGAAGACTATGAAGTTCTCGCTGCTGGACCCCTGGCCCACCAGGGTGCGCAGCAGGTCGGGCACGCTGAGGTTGTATGCGCCCACCATCAGGCTCAGCGCGGCGACGAGCAGCACCAGCGCGGCCAGCACGAGCACGATGCGGCGTTCCCGGCGGTGCCGCAGGGTGCGAGCCAGGGCGAGCGGGGCGGCATCCGCCACGGCCCGGGTGGATGTCGTCACGGCGGCGCTCACAGGCCGGCCAGCTTCACGCGGCGCACCAGGGCGATGAGCATCGGGGCGCCGAGGAACGCGACCACCAGGCCGGCCTCGATCTCGCCGGGCCGGGCGATGACCCGGCCGAGCACGTCGGCGGCCAGCAGCAGCACGGGGCCGAGCACCGCGGAGTAGAGCAGGATCCAGCGGTAGTCCGGGCCGGTGAAGCGGCGGGCGATGTGCGGCACGGCCAGGCCCACGAACACGATCGGTCCGGCCATGGCGGTGGCGGAGCCGCACAGCAGCACCACGGCGACGGCGCAGACGATGCGGGCCGCGACGAGGTTCTGGCCGAGCCCACGGGCCAGGTCGTCGCCCAGGGCGAGCGCGTTGAGCATCCGCCCGGCCACGAGGCACAGCAGCACGCCGACGCCGACGAACGGGGCCAGCTGCAGGGTGGAGTCGAGGTCGCGGGCCACGAGGGAGCCGGCCGACCAGAACCGGTACTTGTCGAAGGCGGCCGAGTCGCTGAGCAGCACGATGGTGATCAGCGAGGTGAGCGAGGCGGTGAGCGCGGTGCCGGCCAGGGCCAGCTTCACCGGGGTGGCGCCCTCGCGGCCGAGGGAGCCGACCACGTAGACGATCACGGCGGCCACGAACGCGCCGGCGAAGGCGAACCAGACGTAGCCGAGCGCCGAGGTGACCCCGAACCAGGCGATGCCGGCGACGACGAAGAGGGAGGCGCCGGCGTTGACGCCGAGCAGTCCGGGATCGGCGAGCGGATTGCGGGTGATGCCTTGCATCAGGGCGCCGGCCAGGCCCAGCGCGAGGCCGGCGAGCAGGCCCATGGCGGTGCGCGGCACCCGCAGGTCGAGCACCACGGTGTGGTCGGTGACGCCGAGGTCGGGGCGCACCAGCGCCTCGAGCACGGTGCCCAGCGGGATCGACCGGCTGCCCACCACGAGCGACGCGGCCACGGCGAGCGCCAACAGGAGCACGGCGATCCCCAGCCCGGCAAGCTGGCGGCGGCGCGGAACCCGCACGGCGTCCAGGCCGGTGCCGGGCGCGGGGGCGCCGGGTGCGGCTGTCGCGGGCAGACCGGTGCCGCGGGCAGGCGCGCCCGTCGTGCCCGGCTGTGCTGAGGTAAGCATTACCTAAGTATGACAGCCCCGCCCGAACCAGCACCATGACCGCGCCTTTCGGGTCGCTGCACCTCGTACGGCCGTTTTCGGGTTCGCCGCACCGGGATGCGCGCCGGTGCTGGCAGCATGGGGCCATGACCGTGCCCGTGCTGCGTTTCGCCGCCTTTACCGACCCCGACCTCGCCGATGCCTCCGCCGGGGGCAACCCCGCCGGCATCGTCCTCGACGCCAGCGGCCTCGACGACGCCGCGATGCAGGCCATCGCGGCGAAGGTCGGCTACGCCGAGACCGCGTTCGTGACGGTGCCGATCGTCGACGGCGACCCACGGCGCAGCCGGCTGCGGTACTTCTCCCCCGTCGCCGAGGTGCCGTTCTGCGGGCACGCCACCGTCGCCACGGCGGTGGCGCTGGCCGGCCGCGACGGCGCCGGCACCCTCACCTTCGACACCAGCGTCGGCGCGATCACGATCGAGACCCGCAGCACGGATGCCGGCCTGACCGCGTCGTTCACCAGCGTCGCCCCCGAGGTGCGCGCCATCGCGCCAGAGGTGCTCAGCGCCCTGCTCGCTCTGCTCGGCGCCTCGGCCGGGTCGCTGCACCCCGACTACCCGCCCCGGCTGGCCTTCGCCGGCAACTGGCATCCGGTGCTGGTCTTCGCCGGCGCCGCCGAGTTCGACGCCTTCACGTTCGACCCGGCGGCCATGCGCGCGCTGATGGATGCCCAGGGCTGGGCGGGCACCGTCACCACCCTGACGGTGCGGGGCCCTAACGAGTTCGAGGCGCGCAACCTGTTCCCGGTCGGCACCCTCAGCGAAGACCCGGCCACCGGCTCGGCCGCGGCCTCGGTGGGCGGTTACCTGCGCGAGCTCGGGTTGGTGGCACCGCCGGTGCGGGTGGTCATCCGCCAGGGCCGGCACGTGGGCCGGCCGAGCCTGCTGCTCGTGGACGTGCCCCGCACCGGCGGCATCGTGGTGAGCGGCACGGCGGTCCACATCGCCTAGCCTCGCGGCGCACCCTCGTGCTCGCGGCGCACTTTCGTGCTCGCGGCGCAGGTTAATGCGTCACATATGCTGCGCCACGAGCACTAACCTGCGCCGCGAGCACGTACCTGCGCCACCACGGATGCGCATCCACTGCGACCGGGGTCAGCGCTCCCCGCCGGGCGCGTGCCCGGGCTCGTCGCCCGGGGCGTCGCCGGTCGCGACCGGCCGCTCGGGCAGGTTCGACCACTGCGACCAGGAGCCGGGGTAGAGCGCCGGAGTGAAGCCCGCCAGGCTGAGTGCCACGGCCTCGTGCGCGGCCGTCACTCCGGAGCCGCAGTACACGCCCACGTCGAAACCGGCCCCGTGCGTCCCGGCGGCCATCTGGCCCCGCACCCCGAGGGCCTCGAACCGAGCCCGCAGCACCGCCGCCGGCAGGAACCGTCCCTCGGCATCCAGGTTGCCGCCCGTCGGAGCACTCACCGCACCAGGGATGTGGCCGGCACGCGGGTCGATCGGTTCGATGTCACCCCGGTAGCGTTCGGCGGCACGGGCGTCGAGCAGCACGCCGTCCTGCGCGAGCGCGGCCGCGGCATCCGCGTCGAGCACGGGTAGGGCGCCGAGGGTCAGGGAGACCGAACCGGTCGGCACCGGCTCCTCGCCCGCCACCACCGGCAGTCCGGCGGCGCGCCAGGCGGCGAGGCCGCCGTCGAGCAGCCGCACGTCGCGCACCCCGGCGTGCCGCAACAGCCACCAGGCGCGGGCGGCCGACATGTTGCCCAGGTCGTCGTAGACCACGACGGTGTCACCGTCGTTCAGGCCCCAGCGGCGGGCGGCGGCCTGCAGGTCGACCGGTGCGGGCAGCGGATGCCGTCCGTCGGCCGGTTCGCCGTGCCCCGCCAGCTCGGAGTCGAGGTCCACGTACACGGCTCCGGGCAGGTGCCCACGGCGGAACTCGGCGCGGCCGGGAGGGCCGCCGAGCTTCCACCGCACGTCGAGGATGTGCGGAGCCGGGCCGACAACGAGGAGCGCGGCCAGATCGGCCGCCGAAATCAGTGTGTGCATCCGTTCACGTTAGCCGGGCGGGTGGACCGACCCCTGCGCTTCGGGTGTCGCCCCGGCCATAGACTAGACGGTTGTGAGCAGCTACTGGACCCTTCTGAAAACCCCGGGCGTTGCCCGACTCATCGGAGCCCAGCTCACCGCCCGATTCCCGTTCGGGATGCTCTCGCTGGCGTTCCTGATCCATATCGAAGCGCTCTTCGATTCGTACGCGGCCGCCGGCCTCGTGCTGGCCGCCATGAGCATCGGCCAGGCCATCGCCGGCCCGCTCACCTCCCGGCTGATGGGCCGGCTCGGCATGCGCCCGGTGCTCATCGTCACCATGATCGTGTGCACCGCAGCCATCGTGGTCATGGCGCTGGTACCGCTGCCGATCCCGGGCCTGATGGTCGTCGGCTTCATCGCCGGCCTGTCGATGCCGCCCGTCCAGCCGGCCGTGCGCACCATCTACCCCAAGGTCGTCAACTCCCGCCAGCTCACGCCGCTGTTCTCCCTGGATGCCTCGGCGCAGGAGATCATCTGGGTGCTCGGCCCGGTCATCGCCACCTTCGTTGCCATCCAGGTCAGCAGCACCGCGGGCATCCTGCTCGCCGCGTTCTTCCTCGTCGCCGGCGGCATCTGGTTCGTGGCGCTGCCCGAGGTGGGCCGGGTGCGCATCCCCCGCAGCCGCCGCAAGCTCGGTGTGGTGCTCAAGAAGCCCGAGGTGCTGCTGAGCACCGTCGTGGGCTTCATGCTCGTGGCCGCCTGCGCGGCCGTCGAGGCCGGGGTGGTCGCCGTCTTCGGCCACGGCAGCGCCAACGCCGGCTGGGTCCTGGGCATCTTCGCCATCGGTTCGCTCATCGGCGGGCTCGCGCTCGGCCACCTCCCGATCGGCCCGTGGGCGCTGGCCAGCCGGATGCTCATCGTCACCATCGGCCTGGCCATCGCGGGGCTCTTCCTCAACTTCTGGTGGCTCTCCGCCGCGCTGCTCGTCGCCGGCATCGGCATCGCGCCGTCGTTCGCGGTGCTGTTCGGCATCGTCTCGGCCAGCGTCAAGTTCAGTGACACCGCCGAGGCCTACGGCTGGATCGGCACCGGCCAGCTCATCGGCGCCGCGCTCGGCTCCGCGCTGGCCGGCTTCGCCATCGACCACTCCGGCGCCGGGTCGGCGATCTACGTGGCGGCCGGGTTCGCCGCTCTCGGCACGATCATCCCCGCGCTCGGCCGTCGCTGGCACCCCGACCTGCGCGGCCGCGACGCGGGCCCGATCCCCGACACCGAGCCGATCAGCATCCAGGTCTCCTAGCCCCGCCCTTCTCCCGCGAACTGTGACCTAAGCACCTAAAAACTCGAGTTTCTGGGGCTTTTCTCTCAGTTCGCGAGGCTGAAACCGCCGTCGCTGGTGAGGACCTGTCCCACCAGCCAGCGGGCCTCCGTGGTGCACAGCCAACCGATCAGGCGGGCGGGGTCGGTGGGCTCGCCGAACCGGCCGAACGGGAGGGTGCGCAGGTACTCGAGCATGCCGTCCAGGGGGCGGTCGGTGGTTTCCGGATCGAGGTAGCCGGTATTCACCGGACCGGGATTGACCGTGTTGAGGATGATGCCGCGCACCAGCAGCTCGCTGGCCACGGTGGGGGTGAGCCCGGCCAGGACAGCCTTGCTGGCCGCGTAGGCGACCTCGCCCGGCATCGGCCCGTGGATCTGCCCGGATGTCAGCCAGATCACCCGCCCGGTGGCGAACTCGTCGATGGCGGCGGCGGGCAGGTCTCCGCGCTCACCGGGGCGCCGCGGCGTCGGCGCCGCAACTGCAGCGTCCGTCGGCGCCGCACCGGCCGCGTCCGCACCGGCCGCGTCCGGGCGGGCCGCGTCCCCGAACTGTTCGGCGAAGGCGCGGGTGAGCAGCAGCGTGGAGCGCGCGTTGACCTGCCAGTGCCCGTCGAGCATGTCCGCGGTCATGTCGAAAATGGAGCCGTCGCCGCCGCTGCGGGCGTGGTTGGCCACCAGGATGTCGACCCGGCCGGTGAGGCCGACGGCCGCGCGCACGACCGCCGCCGCGGCATCCGGCCCGGCCAGGTCGGCGCTCACGTCACCGAACACGGCGCCCTCGGTCAACGCCGAGCGGATGCCCGTACGCACCGCATCGAGGTCGTCACCGCCCCAGGGCTGCTCGTCGTCGTGCGGAGCGAAGTGCTGGATGAACACACTGGCGCCCAGCTCGGCCAGGCGCACCGCCACCGCGTAGCCGATGCCCTTGCGCCGCGACACCCCGGTCACGAGCGCCGTCCTACCGTGCAGTGCGGATTCCATCCCCCGAGACTAGGCCCCACCCTCCCGCGAACCGTGACTTAAGCACCCAAAAACGCGCGCTTCTGGGGCTTTTCTCTCAGTTCGCGAGAGGCACGGCCAGCCCTGTGGAGAGATTCCCCGACGGTGGGCGCCAATTTGGCATCCTCTGTGCATGCCACGACGCACACCCCTTCCGCCCGAGCTCCTGGGCGAGCCCTTCCCGGTCGCCCTGGCCCGAAGCCTCGGCCTCACCCGGCGCCGCCTCCAGGGAGCCGACCTGTGCGCCCCTTTTCGCGCCGTGCGGCTCAAGTCACGGTTCGCGACAAGGACGGGTCACACCAGCGCGAGGGGTTTAATGAGAGGCATGGACCACACGCTTCTGATGAACGACGGCCACACCATCCCCCAGCTCGGGCTCGGGGTCTACAAAATCCCGGATGCCCTCGCCGCCGGCACCGTGCAGATCGCGTTGGAAGCGGGCTACCGGCACGTCGACACCGCGGCGTTGTACGAGAACGAACGCGGCGTCGGCGAGGGGCTGGCCCGTGCCGCCCTCCCCCGCGACGAGGTTTTCGTCACCACCAAGGTCTGGAACGACCGGCACGGCTACGACGAGACCCTGCGCGCGTTCGACGAGAGCCTGGCCAAGCTGGGCCTGGACTACGTGGACCTGTACCTGATCCACTGGCCGGCACCCCGGCAGGACCGTTACGTCGACACCTACCGCGCCCTGGAGACGATCAAGGCCGACGGGCGCGCCCGGTCGATCGGGGTGTCGAACTTCCACACCCAGCACCTGGACCGGTTGCTCGCCGAGACCGACATCGTGCCCGCGGTCAACCAGGTGGAGCTGCATCCGTGGTTGCAACAGGCCGAGGTGCGCGCGTACAACGCCGCGCACGGCATCCTCACCGAGGACTGGTCGCCACTGGCGCGGGGACGTGCAATCGGCAACAAAACCCTCGACGCCATCGGCGCCCGGTACGGCAAGTCCGCCGCGCAGGTCGTGCTGCGCTGGCACCTCGACCTCGGCGACGTCGCGATCCCCAAATCGGTGACCCCGTCCCGCATCCGCGAGAACCTCGACGTGTTCGATTTCACCCTGGATGCCGACGACCACGCCGCCATCCAGGCCCTGGACGCCGGCGAGCGCACCGGAAGAGACCCCAACGACCTCGACTAACCCCGCGAACCGTGAGAAAAGCACCTTCCCAGCGCGTGGGAAGGTGCTTAGCTCACAGTTCGCGAGTTACCAGCGCTCGTGGATGGACGCGCGCAGGAGGCGGTCGTAGATGGACTGCACGCCCACCATGAACTCCTCGGACAGCTGCGGCAGGGCGCCGGCGGATGCGTTGCCCTGCGCCTGCGACACCGACCGGGCGCCGGGGATCACCGAGGACACCCCGTCGATCTGCGCCACCCAGGCCAGCGCGGCCTGAGCGGGCGTGAGGCCCTCCGGCACCAGCGCGGCGAACTCGGTCGCGGCGATCAGGCCGGTCTCGTAGTCGACGCCGGAGAAAGTCTCGCCCACGTCGAAGGCGCTGCCGTCACGGTTGTAGTTGCGGTGGTCGTTTTCGGCAAACACCGTCTCGCGGGTGTACTTGCCGGTGAGCAGCCCGCTGGCCAGCGGCACCCGGGCGATGATGCCCACGCCGGCGGCGCGTGCGGCCGGCACGACCTCGTCCAGCGGCTTGAGCCTGAACGCGTTGAGGATGATCTGCACGGTGGCGATGCCGGGCCGGGCGATGGCCGCCAGCGCCTGCTCGCAGGTTTCCACGCTCACGCCGTAGTTGGCGATCACGCCCTCGTCGACGAGGCTGTCCAGGGCGTCGTAGACCTCGCCGGACTCGACGACCGCGCTCGGCGGGCAGTGCAGCTGCACCAGGTCGAGGGTCTCGGTGCCGAGGTTCCGGCGGGACCGCTCGGTCCACTCGCGGAAGTTCGCCAGCACGTAGTTCTCCGGCAGCTGCTCGGCCCGGCGGCCCATCTTGGTGGCCACGGTGATGTCGACGCCGGGGGCGCCGTGCTCGAGGAAGTGCCCGATGATCTGCTCGCTGCGGCCGTCGCCGTAGACGTCCGCGGTGTCGAAGAAGGTGACGCCGGCCTCGACGGAGGCGGCGAGCACGGCGGTGGCGTCGGCCTCGGTGACGTCGCCCCAGTCGGCGCCCAGCTGCCAGGTGCCCAGTCCGATGACGGAGACGGTGCGGCCGGTTCTGCCCAGTGTTCTAGTGTCCATCCGACCAGCCTATCCACGCGGCCCGACCACAGCGGGGACACTCCCGGCTGCCGGGTGATCCTCAGACTTGAGGGCGCCGCGCCCGGCTCCAGTTGTACGGCGTGGTCGTGGATACCCTGATCAGGCCGGACCGTTCCAGGATCGGGCGCGAATCCTCGGTCGAGTCGCTGTGCACAAGTTTCTTCCCCTGGGCGAGGGCGGACCGGGCGCGCGCGGCGGTCAGGGCACGGTAGATGCCGCGGCCCCGGTAGGCCTCGAGGGTGGCGCCACCCCAGATGCCCACGAATTCGGTACCCGGCACCGGTTCGAGCCGACCTCCGCAAACGAAACGTCCGTCCGTCTCCGCTCCCCACAGCTCCATGCCGTCGTCGCGGGCGAGGCGGGCGAGCAGTGCTTCGGCCATCCGCGTGTCGGCCGGGTCGCCGAACGCTTCATCGACGGCTGCGCTCATGGCCCGCACGTCGGCCTCGGTCGTGAGCCGCCGCACGGTCACTCCCGCCGGGGTATCGACGCCTGCACAGAGCGCCTCGAGCGGGCCGATCATGATGGATTCGGCGTCGTCGGCCTCGAACCCGTTCGCCAGCAGCGCCGCGTGCAGCCCGGGCGCGTGGTCGTGGCCGCGGCTCTTCCATTCGACCCGGTTGATCTGCGGGTCGGCGCGGAAATGATCCAGTGCCCCCGTAACCAGCCGTGCGACCGCCGGGCCGTCAGCGCCACCGAGGTCGCGGTAGGTGACGAAGCCGCGACCGCCCGCGAACGTCACGAGACGCAGCGGGCCGAGCCGGGTCACGCTGATCGCGCTGGGCGTTTCGGCGTCGGTTCTCAGCTGGTCGTCATAGGCCTGGAGGTAATCCGCGGGATGTGTCATCGGTTCATGCTGGCAGACGACCGGCAGCGCCACCGCCATCCTCGCCGTCGATCACCTTCACGAGCACCTTCGCGATGCGGCTGCGCACGATGTGGTCGTTGGCCTCCACCCGGTGGGTGGTCACGTGCCGCATCCGCTCCACCACACGCAGGCTGCCCGGCGCCACGAAGGCGTCCAGCGCCCCGTAGATCAGGTCGACGGGGATGCCCAGGCCGGCGATGTCGCTCACCATCGTCTGCGATTCGATGCAGTGCTCGAGCGACTTCACGAACGGGGTCCAGGTGTCCTCGGTCAGATCCAGGATGCCCTTGGGCAGCAGCCGGCCCAGCACCGCAGCGTTGGCGAGGGTGAAGTCCTTGTTCGACCGGAGGAACTCGTAGGCCCGCAGGTATGCGGTGACCCTGGCACGCACCCACGGGTCGCCGATGTCAGTCGGCGAGAGATAGATCGGCGGCCCCACGAGCACCAGACGGGAGACCCGCAGACCGGGCCGGGTGTACCAGCGGTGCTCGGCGGCATACCGGGTGGCGATCAGGCTGCCCAGCGAATGCCCGACCAGCACGAAGGGCTCGCGCAGATTCAGCGCCCGGATGGTCGCGGCGAGCGCCGCGACGTGGTCGTCGAGGGTGTACTCGCAGTCCGCCGGCGCCGGCGAGGCGCCGTGGCCGAGGATGTCCACGGCGATGACCCGGTGCCCGGGGGCCAGCAACGGTACAACCTTCCGGAAGGTCACCGCGGTCGAGGCGATGCCGTGCACCAGGATCACGACGGGGCCGGTGCCGGTGTCGGTCTGGATGAACAGTTGCGGGGCGCGGCGCCGACGGAGGACCTCCGTCAGCGCCCAGCGTCCGCGGCCTGTGGCCACGGCGCCGCTCCCGGCGGCCGCGGCTAGCGCAGGCCTTCCTTGTAGTCGTTCTTGGCCTTGGTGGCGTCCCGCTCGGCTTCGGCGTGCTTGACCTCGGCCTCGGCCTTCTTGACCTCGGCGTCGGCCTTGGTTTCGTCGAGCTTGTCCGACACGCGTTCCTTGGCGTCTTCCGCCGCGCGTCCGATCTTCTGGCCGGTGGCCGCGATGGCGTCTTTGGCGTCGTCTGCGAATCCCATGGTTCCTCCTCGAGCGAGAACTGAAAGTGTTTTCTGCAACGGCGCCGCAGAAGCCGGCGCCACTTCGAGCGTACGACGCGGCCCGAGGTCGAGACTCGATTGTGATCCGACTCCCAGAAACCATCCAGATAGCGGATGCGGACCGACAATACAGTGGGCCCATGAGCTACAGCGCGGAGACCCAAGGTGTGGCGCAGACCGCCCCGACACGGCGGCCCCGCCGCCTGAAGACCTGGGCCGGCGTGACGGGCGCGCTGGCTCTCACCGGCCTGCTCCTGGCCGGCTGCACCACCCTCGGTTCGGAGAGCGCCACCGACTCCGGGTCCCGCACAGAGCTGGATTCCGGCACCGTGCCCGGTGAGCTGCCGGTGCCCGGCGAGGCCGCCGTGGGCGACGCCGCGGGCGACACCGCCATCGCGGACCGCTCGGTGATCACGACGGGTTCGGTGTCGCTGACCGTGGCCGACCCGATCCGCTCGGCCGAAGACGCCGCGACGATCGTCGAAGAGGCCGGCGGCCGCGTCGACAGCCGCACCGAGACCCCCGAGACCGAGAACCAGTCCGCCAGCGCGAACCTGTCGCTGCGCATTCCCGTCGGCGACCTCGACCGCACCCTCGACGCGCTCCGGGGCCTCGGCACCGTGAACTATGTGTCCCTGAATTCCTCCGACGTCACCCAGCAGAGCCAGGATCTGGACGCCAGGATCACGGCCCTCAGCACCTCCGTCGACCGACTGCTGGCCCTGATGTCTCAGGCGACGACCACCACCGACCTGATCGCGATCGAGAGCGAACTCTCGACCCGCCAGGCCGAACTGGAGGGCATGAAGTCCCAGCGCGACTACCTCACCGACCAGATCGAGTACTCCACCATCAGCCTCGAGCTGTACTCCACCGGCACCGTCGCCCCCGGCGCCCCCGACAATTTCTGGACCGGCATCGTGGCCGGCTGGAACACCCTGGTGACGGCGCTCGGCGCCCTCCTCGTCGGCATCGGATTCGCCCTGCCCTGGCTCGCCATCCTGGCGGTGGCCGGCGGGATCGTCTTTCTCATCGTGCGCCTGGCCACGCGAAGGGGAAAGGCTACGTAGGCTTGCGGGTGTGACCGAATCTTCCCGCCCCGCACCGTCCTCCTCCGCCCCCGGCGCGGTGCTCGACGACGCACTCCTCGGCCGCATCCGCTCCCGCGCCGCCGCGCACGACGCCGCCAACACCTTCCCGTTCGACGACGTCGCCGAACTCGCCGCCGCCGGCTACCTCCGCGCCCTGGTGCCGACCCGTTTCGGCGGGCTGGGCCTCACCTTGCCGCAGCTGGCCGCCGAGCAGTCCCGGCTGGCCGCGCACGCCCCGGCCACCGCCCTCGCGGTGAACATGCACCTGGTCTGGACGGGCGTCGCCAAGGCCATGCACGACAGGGGCGACACCGCCCTCGAATTCGTCCTCACCGAGGCCGCGCAGGGTGCGATCTTCGGTTTCGGGGTCAGCGAACCCGGCAACGACCTGGTGCTGTTCGGCTCGTCAACGGATGCCGCTCCGCAGCAGGGCGGCGGCTACAGGTTCACCGGCACCAAAATCTTCACCTCCCTCTCCCCGGTCTGGACCCAACTGGGCACCATGGGCCTGGACAGCTCCGATCCGGCCCGGCCGCTGATCGTGTGGGCGTTCCTGGACCGCGCAGACCCCGGAATCACCCGGAAGGACGACTGGGACACCCTCGGCATGCGCGGCAGCCAGAGCCAGACCACCCTGCTCGACGGGGCCTTCGCCCCCGCCGACCGGGTGGTGCGCACCCTCCCGCCCGGACCGGTCAACGACCCGCTGATCTTCGGTATCTTCGCCACCTTCGAGATCCTGCTCTCGAGCGTGTACACCGGCATCGCCCAACGGGCGCTGGAGCTGGGGGTTGAGGCCGCGAAACGGCGCCGCTCGGCCAAGAACGACGGCCGCGCTCTCGCGCAGGATCCGGACATCCGCCGCCGCATCGCCGAGGCGGCCCTGCTGCTGGATGCCGTGTACCCGCAGATTCAGACGCTGGCCGGCGACGTCGAAACCCTCGTCGACCACGGCCCGTTCTGGTTCGCCAGGCTCGCCGGCCTCAAGCACCGCAGCGTGGAGAGCGCCATGCAGGTCGTGGACCTGATGCTGCGGGTGAACGGCGGCGCCAGCTACTTCTCCGGCGACGAACTCGGCCGGCTGTATCGCGACGTGCTGGCCGGGCTGTTCCACCCCTCCAACGCCGACTCCGCCCACGCCACCGTCGCCACCGCCTGGCTCGGCCCGCTCGATGTCTGAGCAGCCGCGCACATTCCCTCCCCGCATCACCGATCCTCGAAGTGTTGAAGNCCCTCCCCGCATCACCGATCCTCGAAGTGTTGAAGTTGTCCAGTTGACTGCCGTGCCCCCCTCCTCTCCGCCCGCGGACACCAAACCGGTGCCCGTCGCCGTGACGACCGCCCCCATCCCCAAGCAGCCCTACCGGGCACCGCACCCCACCACCCCGCGTCCGGTCACCACCAGCATCCCGATCCTGAGGGCCGACGCCACCGGCATCGCGGCCGTGCGCGCCTACGAGGACGCACCGAGCACCTCCACGACAGCCATCCCGACGATCGACATCGCCGCGTACACCCGGTCGGTGCTCGACCTCACCATGCGTCTGGCCGAGGTGATCTTCTCGTCCGGCGCCGGCGCCGAAGACGCCACAGCGGCGATGCTCGCCCTGACCCGCGCGTACGGGCTGCGCGGCACCGAGGCGAACATCACCCACACGATCATCACGCTCACCCACGAGGACCAGTCCACCCACGAGTCGATCTCCCGCAGCCGCGACGTCAAGTACCGCAACCTCAACTACGCCAAGCTCACCGCCACGTCGGAGCTGATCGCCGAGCTGATCGAAGAACCCACGGATGTCGCGGAAGCCCGCAAACGCCTGGCCACGATCGTCTCGTCGAAGCCGCAGGTGACGCTGCTGTACCGCCGGGTCGGCTGGAGCCTCGTCGGTGCCGGTGCCGCCGCGCTGTTCGGAGGCAGCCCGATCGTGATCCTTGCCGCGTTCGTCGCCGGGTTCGTGATCGACTTCCTCACCACCGCGCTCGAGAAGCGGCGGGTGCCGTTGTTCTACCAGACCGTCGTCGGCGGGGCCATCGGTCCGATCTTCGCCGCGGTCGTGCCCCTGGTCGATCCCGGCGCCAGCCCGTCCCTCGTCGTGGTCGCAACGATCATCATGCTCCTGGCCGGGGTGACCACCTTCGGCGCGGTGCACGACACCCTGTCGGGGTTCTACCTCACCGGCACGGCGCGGCTCATCGAAGCCCTCCTCATCACCGGTGGCCTGGTGGCCGGAGTGGCCGGCTCGTCGCTGGTCCTGGCCAGGTTCGGGCTCGACCTGGGAATCAGCGCCGATGTGCCCGTCACCCTGGGTGTCGTGGCAATCCAGTTGGTCGCCGCGGTGGTCATCGTGGCGGGCTTCGCCCTGGGCACCCAGGTGCCGTGGCGGGCGTTCTGGGTGGTCTGCCTGCTCGGCGCCGTGGCCGAGGCGATCTACCTGGGCGCCAGCAACGCCGGTTTCGGCCTGGTCTGGTCCTCCGGCGCTGCGGCGATGGGCGCCGGGCTCCTGGCGGCCGTCGGTGCGCGCATCGTGCGCACCCCTCCGCTGGTGATCATCGTCTGCGCCCTGGTTCCCCTGGTGCCGGGCCTCGCGCTGTTCCGCGGGCTGCTGGAGATGGCCGACGGCGATATCAACGGGCTGCTCAACCTGCTCACCGCCGGCGCGGTCGCGGTGGCCCTGGCGGCCAGCGCCATCCTGGCTCAGCTGATCGTGCAGTACGTGTGGGGCCCCGGCCGCAGCCTGCAGCGCCGCTTCGTGGGTCCGCTGATGGCCCTGCCCGTGCGCCTGAGCCGCAGCAACAAGCCGGGCGCCCGCATCTAGCCCGGTCCGCCTGGCGCACCGGCGGCAGCGCGTCCCGCGCTGCCGCCGGTGTGCAGATCCGGCCGGCTAGTTGGGGACATCGCCCTCCGCGGTCTCGTCAGACACGTCTTCGTCGACGAACCGGTACGGGATGGGCTCCTCGGTTTCCCGGCCCTTGCGATAGGTGCGGGTGATCGTCTGGCCGTCCTCGACGGCTTCGAGCACCACCACGTCCTGGTATCCCCCGTTGGCGAAATGCAGTTCGATTTCGGTACCGGACCCGATCACGTTCGGACCGAATAGCACCGCTTTGTACGTTTCCTGTGCGCTCATGATCTCCCGGCTCTCCGTACGACTTCTCGTCCCAGCGACGAGGAGCCTCATCGCAGACAGCCTACGTCGACACTCCCGAAAGGCACAGGCCCCGGCGGGACCCCCAATCGGGCGGTGTGGAGGCGGCGTCGAGGGCGCGCTGAGGCTCTCGAGATGCCCTTTCTGCCGAACCCGCGTAGGGTCAGATCATCCGTGCCGCCCAGGCTCAGGTCGAAGGAGTACACATGGCTGACAAATCACCCAAGAAGGATGCGACCAAGAAGGTCGCCGGCAAGTCCCTGAAGGAAAAGCGCGCCGACAAGCAGCTCAAGTCCGCTGAGACCGAGAAGGCCCGCAAGCGCTAGCTCGTCTCCGGCCGGGCGCAACTCGCCCGGCGCACGAAACTCACCGGTGTCGCCTGCCTGCAGGCGGCACCGGTTTCGTGTGGGTCAAACCATGAACCGCACCCCCGCGGCGACGGCCCCGCCGCCGGGCATGTCATCGGCCCGCACCGCGAAGATCTCCGCCCCGGACAGCAGCGCCCGCCGCAGGATCTCGTCGACGACACCGTAGGTGACGGCGTCGTCTTCCGCGCTCAGGGTCACCGCTCCGGTCTCCTCGTCCACCAGCCCCGGCACGCTTTGGTCGATGTCCACGAACAGGGTGTCGACCGCACCGTAGGTGGCGGCCCGCGCCACGTCGCTGAGGTCGGTGACGGCCCGGCCGTGCGCGGCCCGGCGGGCCATGCGGTCCTTGAGACCGTCCAGTTCCGCCGCGTAGAGCTCATCCAGGATGCCGCGCGCCGCCCGCCCCAGCTCCTCGTCCGGGGTCTCTTCGGGGTTGCCGGGGATGATCGCCTCGGTGAGGTTGGGGTAGCTGTTCACCGACCTGTAGATGCCGGAGAGGGGTTCGGCGGCCGCGAGGATCAAGGGCAGGTCCAGGCCGCTGAGCACCGGCCGCAGGGCCCGGTCGATCGCCCGCGCGTACTGGCGCATCCGCACCTTCTGCCCTTCGGCGCCCTGGATGCGGCCGCCCATGATGTGGCTGTCCTGGGTGCGGCCGTTGATCGAGGGCAGCCCCACCGCGTCGGCCACATCGCTGGGCAACCCGGGCACCGAGACCGCGTAGACCGGGCTTTCCGCGCTGATCTCCAGCAGCCGCACGGAGTTCTGCGCGAGGGCGAGCACAAAGGCGGCCTGCGGGAACGTGACCGCGCGCAGCAGCGGCTTGAGGTAGAACCGGTCCGAGACCTCCAGGGCCCCGCTGAGCCGGTTGGGCAGCCGGAAGGTGCGCACGCTGTCCGGGGTGGCGAAGATGGCCAGGCTGTACGACAGGGACCGCCAGAAATCGGAGTCCATGATGAGGTCGTCGAGGGTTTCCTGGAGCTCCTCGATGGGGCCCTTCTCGGTGCCGGCGTCACGCAACTGTTGCACCGCCTCCGTCAGCCGGTTCTTCAGCTCCATCCTGGCCTTTTCGGACTCCTGAGGCAGCGGGCTGGTGCTCAGGTAGATCGAGACGCACGGATGTTTGCGCACCGCTGCGAGGGTGTCGACGTCGTCTCTGGTGGGTATGTCGGTGTGCAGCACGACAGGGCTCCTTTGCTCAGGCCGGCGACCCACCCGCCGGCCCCCAGCTCGACCGTGAGCCACTTACCCGGCCCACTCTAACCACTCGGCCCGCTTCTCATAAGGGCGGTCACGGCCTCCTCCCCGCGGATCACACCGAGCAGGCACAGGACCTCGTCGACGACGCCGGCGGAGACCACGGAGCAGACGATGCTGTACGGTCCCAGCGCCGCCAGGCCGTCGGCACGCACCCGGATCACCGCCCAGCCCACCTCCTCCAGGGCCGCGTCCTTCTCCAGGTCAGAGGCCTCCTTGAGGCCGCGGTGCGAGGTCTTGTCGCGGCCGGGCGAGTCGTATTCGATCGCCACCCTGAGGGCGGGAATGATGATGTCCGGCCACACCTCCGGCTTTCCGTAGAAGGTGCGGTTGATGCGAATCGCGTTCACCCGGTGCGGCAGCCGGATGCGTTCGCCGAGCAACATTCGCAGCTTCTGTTCCGCCTGCGAGGTGCGCGTCTTCAGCCCGGGCTTCATGAACGGCACGCCGCCCTCGTACCGGGCGGCCGGCGCCTGCGCGTTCCGGGCGCACTTGGGGCAGCCGGGCCCGGTGAGGGTCTCCCGCACGCTGGCCGTGTACCGGGAGTGCCCGCGGCTGCAGATCCACTCGTAGCTCGCCCCGATGCGGGTCTCCCGCGCCAAGGCGGCCCGGCCGGCCGGGGCAACGCGGCGCAGCAGCTGCTCCCGGGAGCGCTTGGTCTCGGCCAGCAGCATGCACAGCGGGCAGTCCCGTTGCAGGGTGATGCGTGCCTCGGCCGCATCCGCGCCGTGCCCGCAACGGAACCGCACGGTGGTGCCCGTCTCCCCGTTCATGCGTCTGGAACCCTTCGTGTCGCATCCGAGTGTGTGCCCACACGCTAACAACGACCTGGGACATCGCCTTCAGGAGCGACGGGAGACGCGCCTGATCTCGTCGGCGTGCGCGTCACGAAGCAAGCCGAGCACGGTCGGCATCGTCCTGGCTCCTGGATTGACCACGGCCACCCAGCCGAGCACCCCGTAGACCGGATGCGGCAGAAACACGTCGACCTCGGCAACGTCGCGCGGGACGACATCGTCCTGGTTCGTCCCGGTCAGTTCCCGCAAGGTGGACTGCCCGACGTGGATGTTCACTCGCCAACGGCCGGCCGGGTCCAGCCCCGACCGGGCGTCGTCGGGATAGTCCTTGGTGACGATCGTCGCGTACGGTTGCGCGTTCCGCGGAACGTTCCCGTCTGGCGCGTAGTAGAAGAAGTAGTCGCCCCACGCGATCTCGGGGGCGTCGCTGCCCGCGACGGGGGCCAGCACCAGGCTGCCGTCGAGGGAGCGGACCATGTCGAGTACCTGTTCCATGCTCATGGTCCCAGTTTCCGGGCCGACGACGTTCAGCACAATCACCCGTGCGAGCACAGGCACGGGTGCGGCTCAGTCGCGGCGGCGGGTCACGATCGCGTCGATCCCGGCGGAGGCGAGCAGCAGCACGGCCGCCACCCCGGATGCCGTGCCGGCGGTGGCGGTGCTGATCACCCCGGCGGTCGCCGCCGGAGTGAGCGGCTGGGTGAGGTAGCCCAGCGACAGCACCCCGGCGACCACGCCCACCAGCACGAGCAGGCCCTGCCGCACCCAGGCGCCGAGCAGCCGGCGGTCCCGCCGGTCGGCCAGCAGCCGCACATTCACGTTGAGGTTGCCCTTCTCCAGGGCCTGGCCGACCTGGTCGAACCGGCGCGGCAACCGGCGGATGCTCGGCAGCAGCCCGAGCAACTCCGTCGTGACCAGGCTCCGCACGTTGGCGGGCGCCATCTGCTCGCGGATCTGCTGAGCCGCGAGGGTACGGGACTCCTCGAGCAGGTCGAACTCCGGCAGGGTCGAGCGCAGGGTGCCTTCGAGCACCGCGAACCCGCGCGCGGCCGCCACGAATTCGGCGGGTACCGTCATCCGGAACCGGGTGAGAATGGCCACCAGCGCGTCGACGGTCAGCACGGTGACCCGGGCGCCCGGGCCCAGCTCGAAGGTGATGAAGGTGCTCAGCTCGCGCCGGAAGCCGGCCTCGTCGGCGCCGTCGGGCAGCGGGGCGAGGGCGAGGAGGGCGTCGGCGATCTGCTGGGTGTCGGCCTGGATGAACGCGATCAGCAGTTCCTGCACGGCCTCGCGCAGTTGCAGGTCGAGGCGGCCCACCGAACCGAAGTCCACCAGCGCCGGCGTGCCGCCGGTCAGCAGCATGATGTTCCCCGGGTGCAGGTCGGCGTGGTAGACCCCGTCGAACACGATCTGCCGCACGAAGGCGTTGAGCACCACACGCACCGCGTCGCCCAGGTCGGCGCGGTCGTCGGCCGGTTTCTCGTTGATCGCGGCGAAGGTGTCCCCCTCCAGGAACTCCATCACCAGCACCCGGCCGGTGGAGAGCGATTCGACCAGTTCGGGCAGCCGCAGTTCGTCCGAGCCGGTCCCGCGCTCCTGCATGGCACGCATCGCGGAGAGGTTCAGCGCCTCGAGGGTGAAGTCCAGCTGCCGCACCAGGTCCGCGGCGTACTGTTCGGCGACGGCCTTGATCCCGAGCGCCTTGGCCTGCGGCGACGTGCGGATGATGGCGCTGGTCATCCGTAGGGCGATGTCGATGTCGCGTTTCACCTCGGGCACGATGCCCGGGCGCAGCACCTTCACGGCCACGACCCGGCCGGTGAGCGTGACGGCCCGGTGCACCTGCCCGATCGACGCCGCGGCGATGGGAACCCGATCGAATTCGGCGAAAACGCTCTCCAACGGCGCCCCGTATTCGGTCACCAGCATGGCCTCGACATCCGCCCAGGCCGCCGGCTGCACGCTGTGCTGCAGCTGCGAGAGCGCCCGCACGTATTCCTCGGGCAGCACGTCGGTGCGGGTGGAGAGCAGCTGGCCGATCTTCACGAACGCGCCACCGGCCTCTTCCAGCGCCCGGCGCAAACCCTCGGCCTGCACCAGACGCACGGATGCGCCGCCCGGCGCCGTGGTGAAGTCCAGTTTGCGCCAGGGCAGCAGACCGTTCCGGCGTGCGATGCGCACCAGTTCGGCGAAGCGCCGGCCCCGGCCGAGCAGGGTGGGCTTGGACTCTGTCGAGCCGCGGTCGGCGGCCAGGGTCAGCTGGGGTGCGGCGAATCCTCGTGTGGTGCTAACCATCTCAGCCCTCGTCTCGCCTGTGGTGCAGAACACGCATGGCCCATGCAACCACGAAAAGCTGCACGGGACCGGTAACCCTCGGGCCTACTCGGCCGTCTGGGCGGCCTGTCAGGTGCCGGTGTGCGCTTCGATGACCGCGCGCATCCGCGGCAGGGCGAACTGGTCGGCGATCTGGATGCCGGAGTGGCTGCCCAGATCCGGGTCCGCGCCGGCCTGCAGCAGGTCGAGCAGGATCGGCTCGTTGCCGCGGAACACGGCGCAGGCCAGTGCCGTCTGCCCCATGCTGTTCACCGCGGCGGTGTCGGCGCCGCGTCGCAGCAGTTCCCGCACGGTCTCAGCGTGTTGCCCGTACGCGGCCACGATCAGCAGGCTGTCGCCGCGACCGTTGACCAGGTCGAGGGGCACGCCGGCGTCGAGCATCTCGCCCAGCGGGCCGGTGCGCCCGTCCCTGGCCAGCTCGAAGACGCCCTCCACGACGGCTGCGGGCGGCGTGGCCGCCGGCTGAGTTCGGTGCTCTGTCATGGTCGTCTCCCGGTCGTGCAGGACCGCCCAGCCCCCGCGGCCCGGCCGGTCCCGGCAATGCGCCCAATTCTAACCGGCCGTCACCGGTCCCACCCCGAGCCGACCGCCCGGAACATAACTCCTGCAGCTTTTCCGCGGCGGGGCATACTCCCGCGTGATTCCGGCATCCCCTGCCGACCGGATGACGAATTGCAGGAGTTAGGCAATCGGTCTCGGGCGAATGCGCCGGTGTGGGCTGCGGGTACGACGGCCGGTGAAACACAGAAGGACCGCAGCCCGGGGGCCGCGGTCCTTCTGCTTCAGTGGTGGAGCTAAGGAGATTCGAACTCCTGACCTTCTCATTGCGAACGAGACGCGCTACCAACTGCGCCATAGCCCCAGACTGCGTATTTACAATATCACGCGAGTGCGGCGCTTTCGAACCGTCAGCCGACGGCGCGGCGACGGCGGAGCACCGCGTCGAGGTCGGTCATGCCGGGTTCGGTGTCGCCGATGATGCCCATGTTGGCGAATCTGCTCTGCGCCGCCGGAGGGGCGGCCTTGGCAGCGGAGGTGCCGGACCGGGCGACGACCGGGCGGGTGATCGGGGTGACCTCCGACGGGGCGATGGCCTCGGCCATGGCCAGCGCGCGACGGTGCAGCTCGGCTTCGGCGGCGGCCTGGCGCAGCTGGGCGGCGGCATCCACCGACGCCATCGCGGCCTGGGCGATCGAGCCCGGCGACAGGTGCAGGGGCTTGGGCAGCGGCTGCGGGGTCCACGGGCTGGGCTGGGCGACGGGGGCCTCGTCGACGAAGTGCACGGGTTCGAAACGCTGGCCGCGGGCGCCGGCGGGCGCGCGACGGCCGGCGGCGGAGGCGTCGGCATCCGCTGC
>NZ_PJJP01000013.1 GCF_002929555.1 Cryobacterium sp. N22 | reverse complement strand
GCTAGAAACGGATCCAAACCACGAGGTTTTTGGCATTTGACATTGTGCACGCTGTTGAGTTCTCAAGGATCGGACGCACCCAGCCGCCGGCCAATTGACCTTTGCACTGAGGCACTTCGATTTAGTTCTTTTTTCCATCAAGCTCAGCAGTTCGAATGAATTCGCTGCCAGAACTTGGAAGTGGTCCCGCTTGAGGCCGGGAAGCTCTTCCGCTTTCCGCACCTGTGGGGTGACAAGAGATGACATTACGCGGGTTCCGAATGCCCCGCAATCCCGGGGGCATCCCGGGCGTGTCGTAAATGGACACCTGCCCGCAATGCGGCCGTAACCTGCCGGTCACACGGCGGGCAGGCGAGGCCTATTCGACGAAAACGCCGGCAAGAGTCTTCTTGCCACGACGGAGTACGGCCACTCCCCCGGGCAGGACGGATCCCTCAACTGTGGCCGCCTCATCGGTGACCTTCACGTTGTTGAGGTACACGCCGCCCTGGCCGATCGCCCGGCGGGCTTCGCCCAGGCTCTTGGTGAGTCCGGTGTCCACGAGCAGCTGCATTACCTGCGCCTGCGGGAACGTGGTGGTGTTCGGCAACGCCCGGAGGGCCGCCTCGAGGGTCTCGGGATCCAGATCGGCCAGGTCGCCCTGGCCGAAGAGCGCCTGCGTGGCCCGAATGGCGGCATCCGTTGCCGAGACGCCGTGCACCAGGCTGGTCACCTCGAACGCGAGGGTGCGCTGGGCCTCACGCTTGAACGGCTCGGCGGCCACCAGCTCCTCGAGTGCGTCGATCTGTTCGCGGGTGAGGAAGGTGAAGATCTTGAGCCGGGCGATCACATCGGCGTCGTCGGTGTTCAGCCAGAACTGGTACATGGCGTACGGGCTCGTGAGTGTGGGGTCCAGCCATACCGCGTTCCCCTCGCTCTTGCCGAACTTGGTGCCGTCGGTGTTGGTGATCAGCGGGGTGCCGATCGCGTGCACGCTGGTGCCCTCCGCGCGGTGGATGAGGTCGGTGCCGCTGGTGAGGTTGCCCCACTGGTCGCTGCCCCCGGTCTGCAGCACGCAGCCGTGGCTGCGGAAGAGCTCGAGGAAGTCCATCCCCTGCAGCACCTGGTAGCTGAACTCGGTGTAGCTGATGCCCGCGTCGGAATTGAGCCGGGCGCTCACGGCATCCTTCTTGAGCATGGTGCCCACCCGGTAGTACTTGCCGACGTCGCGCAAGAAGTCGATCGCCGACAGCGGCGCCGTCCAGTCGAGGTTGTTCACCAGGGTGACGGCGTTGTCGCCCTCCGCGCTGAGGAAGCGGGTGACCTGCGCCTGCAGGTAGCCGACCCACTCATTGACGACCTCCGGGGTGTTCAGTGTGCGCTCCGCCGTAGGGCGCGGGTCGCCGATGAGCCCGGTGGACCCGCCGACGAGGCCGAGCGGCCGGTGTCCGGCCAGCTGCAGCCGGCGCATCAGCAGAAGTTGAACCAGGTTGCCGAGGTGCAGGCTCGCCGCGGTGGGGTCGAACCCGCAGTAGTACGTGATCGGATCCCCGGCGAGGAGCGCGCGCAGCGCTGACTCATCGGTAGAGACGTGGACCAGGCCGCGCCAGGAGATTTCCTCCCAGACGTCGGCGAAGGTGGGGTCGTTGGCTTGCTGGGCAAGGATGCTGGGGTCTGACACCCCGCCAGATTACCAGCGCACTTCATTGACCGCCGTCGGGCGACGTTTCACAACTTGATTTGCATGATCTCAGCCTCCAGACTTAGCCGGATGCGGGCTTCCCCGCCAAATTGGGGGAACCACCGTGGGTCTGTTCGTCGCCATTCTTCTCACCGTGATCGGCATTGTCGGGGCGTTGTCGCTCGTCTTCCACAATCGGCGGGTCTTTCACTCGCCCATCGCTGGGATAGCAAGCTCGGCTGCGCTGTTCGCCTGTTTGGCGGCAGCGTCGTGGGCTGGGCCCTTTCCGGACTTCGTGAAGGCATGGACGATCACCGCAGCCATAGCGGCGGCGGCTCTAGCCGGCGGGCCGGTGGTCAGCTTCGTCTTTCACTATGCGCTCCGATCGGATCCCCTGCCGGCCGGGGACGCTCTTCCGGCGACGGCGTGGATCGGGGTCGCCGAGCGGCTCGGTTTCATAGTCGCGCTCCAACTCGGCTTTTCTGACGTTGCGGCGATTCTGCTGGGGGTGAAGGCGCTCGGACAATACGTCTCCACAACCAACCACGTGCCGGCGGCCAGAGTCCTCGGAACTCTCGTGAGCATTACCTGGGCGCTGCTGTGCTTCGCGGTCGTCGCGATCGGGTATCCCGTACCGAAGTAACCCCGGACACGAAGAAGCCCGGCCCGCAGGATCATCCTGCGGGCCGGGCTGGTTCTACGGGGTGCTTAGTCTTCGAGCACCGCGTCGAGGGTGATTTCCACGCCGGTGAGCGCCTTGCTGACCGGGCAGTTCTCCTTCGCGGCCTGCGCCGCGGCGAGGAAGGTCGCGCTGTCGATGCCGGACACCTCGCCGGTCACGGTGAGGTGGATGCCGGTGAGACGGAAGCCACCGGCGGGGTCGGCGCCGAGGGTGACATCCGCGGAGACGTCCAGGGCCTCGATGGTTCCGCCGCTGGCGGCCAGTTCGGCGGAAAGCTGCATGGAGTAGCAGGCGGAGTGGGCGGCGCCGAGCAGTTCCTCGGGGCTCGTGATCCCGTTGGCGTCGTCTGCGGCGCGCTGCGGGAATGAGACGTCGTGGGTGCCGAGCTGCGAGCTCGTCAGTTCGACCTGGCCGGAGCCGTCGTCGAGAGTTCCGGTCCAGGCTGTGCGGGCGGTGCGTGTGGGCATTGATGCTTCCTTCTGTGTCGCTTTTCTGAGGACGGCCAGAGTTCCTGGCCGGTACGGGTAAGGGTCAATTGAGTGCGCCGGGATGCCGCCGGTACGCGGACACCGTCCGGTCGCCCGGAATCCAGAACCGCCAGGCGAAGGCGGTGCCGCCGCCGGGCCCGCTCACCCCGGTGCGCGGGCCGGTCTGCGCCACCGGAGCCACCTCGGCCAGGGTCAGCTCGAACGGTTCGCAGGTCAGGTCGGCACCGTCCTGGTGCAGCCCGATGCCCATCGCCTGGGTGAGCCTGGCCGGGCCGCGCGCCAGGTCCCGCACGGCCACCTTCGGTCCGCGCCGGGCGCGGGCGGCCTCGTGGCCCGCCACGATCTCGCCGGCCCGCAGCAGCACCGCCGACGCCTCGCCCTCGGGTGAGCAGACGATGTTGGCGCACACGTGCATGCCATAGCTGAAGTACGTGTACAGGTGAGCCGGCGGCCCGAACATTGTGGTGTTGCGGTCGGTGCGCCGGCGGAAGGCGTGCGAGCCGGGGTCGGTGCCGGCCAGGTAGGCCTCCACCTCGGTGATGCGCAGCACCGTGTCACCGTGACGGAGTAGGCCGCCCAGCAGCAGCGGCGCCACGTCGACCGCGCCCTGGGCGAACAGGTCAGGGTCGACGGTCATCCGCAGCGTTTTCGTCGGGGTGTGCCGGTTCTCAGGCGAACGGCTCAGCGGGCCAGCGCCGCGGCCAGGGAGTGCACCCGGGCCACCAGCGCGGCGCGCTGCTCGGCGACCCGCACCGGCGCGGTGCCGGCCTGGCCGTCACGGCGATTGACCGAGCCCTGGATGGTGAGAACCTCACGCACCTCGGGGACGAGGTGCGGAGAGATCTCCGCCAGGCCCGCGTCGTCGATCTCGTGCAGGTCGAGGCCCTTGGCCTCGGCGACCTTCACCAGGGTGCCGGTGATCTCGTGCGCGTCCCGGAAGCTGACGTGTCGTTTGACCAGCCACTCCGCGACATCCGTGGCGAGGGAGAAGCCCTGCGGCGCCAGCTCGGCCATACGGTCGGTGTGGAAGGTGATCGTGGCGATCATGCCCGTGAACGCGGGCAGCAGCACCTCGAGGGTTTCGATGGAGTCGAAAACCGGTTCCTTGTCTTCCTGCAGGTCGCGGTTGTACGCCAGCGGCAGCCCCTTGAGCGTGGTGAGCAGCCCGGTGAGGTTGCCGATCAGCCGGCCGGACTTGCCGCGCGCGAGCTCGGCGATGTCTGGGTTCTTCTTCTGCGGCATGATCGAGGACCCCGTGGAGTACGAGTCGTGGAGGGTGACAAAACCGAACTCGCGGGTGTTCCAGAGGATGATCTCCTCGGCCAGGCGGGACAGGTCGATGCCGATCTGCGCCGTGATGTAGGCGAATTCGGCGACGAGGTCGCGGCTGGCGGTGCCGTCGATGGAGTTCTCCACGACAGCGCCGAATCCGAGCTCGGCGGCGATGAGGTTCGCGTCGAGGCCGAGGGTGTTGCCGGCCAGCGCACCGGAGCCGTACGGGGAGAAATTCGCCCGCTTGTTCCAGTCGGTGAAGCGTTCGAGGTCGCGCACCAGCGGCCAGCAGTGCGCGAAAAGGTGGTGGGCCAGCAGCACCGGCTGGGCGTGCTGCAGGTGGGTGCGGCCGGGCATGATGGCGGTCTCGTTCGCCTCGGCCTGCGCGGCGAGGGCGTCGATGAGGTCCACCACGAGCCGGGCGATGACGGCGGCGTGGTCGCGCAGCAGCATCCGCACCAGGGTGGCGACCTGGTCGTTGCGGCTGCGGCCGGCGCGCAGCTTGCCGCCGAGCTCGGTGCCGACGATGTCGATCAGCCCGCGCTCCAGCGCCGAGTGCACGTCTTCGTCGGTCGCGGCCGGCTGGAACCGGCCGTCGTCGACGGCCTCATCGAGGGTGTCCAGACCGGCGAGCATGCCGGCCAGTTCGTCCTCGGTGAGGTAGCCGGCAGCGGCCAGGGCACGCGCGTGGGCGCGCGACCCGCGGATGTCGTACCCGGCCAGCTGCCAGTCGAAATGGGTGGACTTGCTCAGGCGCGCCAACTCCGGCGACGGTCCGCCGGCGAAGCGGCCGCCCCAGAGGGCGCCCGCCTCGCCCGCACGGTTGATGCTTGTGTCGCCGGTCATACCGGGACCTACTTCGCGGCCTGGTCGCGGCGAGCCGCGATCTTGCTCGGCAGGCTCCACAGCTCGATGAAGCCCTTGGCCATCGACTGGTCGAAAGAGTCGCCGGTGTCGTAGGTGGCGAGGTCGAAGTCGTACAGGCTCTGCTTGCTCTGGCGTCCCGTGACGACGGCGGTGCCGGCGTGCAGGGTCATGCGGATGTCGCCGGAGACGTACTTCTGGGTGTCGTCGATGAACGCGTCCAGCGACTTCTTCAGGCCGGAGAACCAGAGGCCGTCGTAGACGAGCTCGCTCCACTTGGCTTCGACACCGCGCTTGTAACGGGCGACGTCGCGCTCGACGGTGACGTTCTCGAGCTCTTCGTGCGCGGTGATCAGGGCGATACCGGCCGGGGACTCGTAGACCTCGCGGCTCTTGATGCCCACGAGACGGTCTTCGACGATGTCGATGCGGCCGACACCCTGGTCGCCGGCGAGCTTGTTCAGCAGCACCACGGCTTCGAGCGGGGTGACCGGCTTGCCGTCAACGGCAACGGGCACACCCTGGTCGAAGGTGATGATGATCTCGGTGGCTTCACGCGGGATCGACGGGTCCTGCGTGTAGGTGTAGAGGTCCTCGATCGGCGCGTTCCACGGGTCTTCCAGGAAGCCGGTCTCGACGGCGCGACCCCAGACGTTCTGGTCGATGGAGTACGGGCTCTTCTTCGACTGCGCGATCGGCAGGTTGTGCAGCGCGGCGTACTCGATGGCCTTGTCGCGGGTCAGCGCGAAGTCGCGCACCGGGGCGAGCGAGGTGAGCTCGGGTGCCAGGGCGGTGACGGCGGCTTCGAAGCGCACCTGGTCGTTGCCCTTGCCGGTGCAGCCGTGCGCGACGCTGTCGGCGCCGAGGGCGCGGGCGGTGGCGGCGAGGTGCTTGGCGATCAGCGGGCGGCTGATCGCGGAGACCAGCGGGTAGCGCTTCTGGTAGAGCGCGTTGGCCTTGAGCGCCGGAACGATGTAGTCGTTGGCGAACTCGTCCTTGGCGTCGACGACGATCGACTCCACGGCACCGCAGTCGAGGGCGCGCTGTCGGATGACATCCATGTCCTCGCCCTCTTGTCCAACGTCGACAGCCAGTGCGACGACCTCTTTACCGGTGGCGTCCTTCAGCCAGCCGATGCCCACCGAGGTGTCAAGGCCCCCGGAATATGCCAGTACAACCCGCTCAGCCATGGTTCTCCTTCATAAGTTCTGCGTGATTCAAGTTTATTGGTGGTGTGTGCGAGCCGGCGGCTAGCGCGCGTTGTGCGCGAGCAGCCAGACCAGCAGCGCCTTCTGGGCGTGCAGGCGGTTTTCCGCCTCATCCCAGATGATGCTCTGCGGGCCGTCGATGACGTCGGCCGTGACCTCGTAGCCGCGGTCGGCCGGCAGGCAGTGCATGAAGTGTGCGTCGGCCTTGGCCAGGGCCATCAGGGCGGCGTCGACGCGGTAGCCGCCGAGCGAGCCCAGCCGCAGGGTCTTTTCCTCTTCCTTGCCCATCGACACCCAGGTATCGGTGATGACGACGTCGACGCCGGCCACGGCCGCGGCCGGGTCGGTGAACAGCGCCACGGAACCGCCGGTCTGGGCGGCGATGGCCTCGGCGTCGGCGACGACCTGCGGGGCCGGCGTGTAGCCGGCCGGTGAGGCGATGCGCACGTGCATGCCGGCGGTCGCGCCAGCGAGCAGGTAGGACTGCGCCATGTTGCAGGCACCGTCGCCGAGGAAGGTGAGGGTCTGACCGGCGAGGTCGCCGCGGTGCTCACGGATGGTGAGCAGGTCGGCGAGCAGCTGGCACGGGTGGAAGTCGTCGGAGAGCGCGTTGACCACGGGCACCGCGGTGTTCAGGGCCATCTCTTCGAGGCCGGCCTGGCCGTAGGTGCGCCACACGATCGCGGCGACCTGGCGCTCAAGAACCCGGGCGGTGTCGGCGGCGGTTTCCTTGCCGCCGAGCTGGCTGCTCGCGGTGCTGATGATCAACGGGCTGCCGCCGAGGTCGGCGATGCCGACAGCGAAGGAGACCCGGGTGCGCGTGGAGGACTTGTCGAAGATCACGGCGACGGTTTTCGGTCCGGCCAGGGGCTGGACCGCGAATCGGTCTCGCTTCAGTTCCAGGGCCAGATCGAGGATCTCGGCCTGTTCGGCCGGAGAAATGTCGTCGTCGCGCAGGAAATGGCGGGTCACGGGGTCACTTTCGCTGAATTCTTCGGTGTCATGCGGGATTCCTCCACCTTATCTGGTGGCACGTTACCTATTGGCAGAGACGAGACCCGAACTGGTCACACTGGCCAGGGCCGCGCGAAAACGCTCGTCGAAGTCGGCCAGCTCGGCGTCACCGACGATCAGTGGCGGTGCGATCCGGATGCTGAATTCGTTCGCGGCGTTCACGATCAGGCCTTCGGCCAGTGCGGCGGCGGCCAGCTTGAGGGCCACCGGTTCGCTCAGGCCGATGCCGAGCAGCAGCCCGCGGCCACGGACCTCGCTGATCAGGGGCGAATCGATGCGGCCGATGAGCTCGCGGAGCTGCTCGCCGCGGCGGGCGGCGTTGCCGACGAGGTCGTCCCGTTCGATGACGTCCAGCACCGCGTTGGAGGTGGCCGTGACGAACGGGTTGCCGCCGAAGGTGGAGCCGTGCTGGCCGCGGAGGAACAGGTCGCTGGTTGCGCCGAAGGTGACGAGCGCTCCGATGGGCACTCCCCCGCCGATGCCCTTGGCGAGGGTGACGGCATCCGGCAGCACGTTGGAGTGCTCGTAGGCGAACCACTTGCCCGTGCGGCCGGCGCCGGTCTGCACCTCGTCGACGATCAGCAGCACGCCGTGCTGGGTGCAGAGCTCGCGGGCGCGGCGCAGGTAGCCCTCAGGCAGGTCGATGACACCGGCCTCGCCCTTGACGGGCTCGAGGAACAGCGCGGCGACGGTGTCGTCGAGTTCGCGCTCGAGGGCGGCGATGCTGGTCTCGATGTGCTGCACACCACCGGGCACGGGTTCGAACGGGGCACGCATCAGCGGCTTGCCGGTGAGGGCGAGCGCGCCCATGGTGCGGCCGTGGAACGAGTCGTTCAGGGCGAGGATCCGGCTACGCCGACCGCCGGCGGTGTTCAGCCTGGCGAGCTTGAACGCGGCCTCGTTGGCCTCGGCTCCGGAGTTGCAGAAGTAGACCCGGCCGGCGTCGCCCGCGCCGGTGAGGCGTTTGAGGCGCTCGGCCAGTTCGATCTGCGACGGTGAGGCGAAGTAGTTGGAGATGTGGGCGAGGGTGCCGATCTGTTGCTGGGCGGCGGCGACCATGTCGGGGTGGGCGTGGCCGAGCGAGTTGACGGCGATGCCGGCCAGGAAATCGAGGTACTTGGTGCCGTTCTCATCCCAGACGTAGCAGCCCTCGCCGCGCACCAGCACGGCCAGTGGGGGCGAGAGGGTCTTCATCATCGCGTCGGCGTAGCGTTCGTGCAGGGTCATGTGGGAACCACCTCAGTACCGATGCCGCTTCCGGTGAAGATTTCGACCAGGATCGAGTGCGGCACTCGACCATCGATGATCGCCGCTTTCGCGACGCCGCCCTCGACGGCGTCCAGGCAGGCCGTCATTTTGGGGATCATGCCCGATTCGAGCTCGGGAAGCAGGGTGCGGAGCGCATCGACGTCGATGACCGAGACCAGCGAGTCCCGGTTGGGCCAGTCGCTGTACAGGCCGGCCACGTCGGTGAGGATCACGAGTTTGGCGGCGCCCAACGCCACCGCGAGGGCGGCGGCGGCGGCATCCGCGTTGACGTTGAGCGACTGCCCCGGCACCTCCACGTCGGGGGCGATCGACGAGACCACCGGGATCCGGCCGGCGTTCAGCTGCGCGTGCACGGCCTCGGGATCGACGCCGATGACATCGCCGACCAGGCCGAGGTCCACCTCTTCGCCGTCGATGACGACGCCGCGGCGGCGGCCGCGGAACAGTCCGGCGTCCTCGCCGCTGAGGCCGGCGGCCAGGGGGCCGTGGGCGTTGATGTGGCTGACCAGGTCGCGATTGATCTGTCCGGTGAGCACCATCCGCACCACGTCCATGGCCTCGGGGGTGGTGACCCTGTAGCCGCCGCGGAATTCGCTCTCGATGCCCAGGCGGGCGAGCATGGCGGAGATCTGTGGGCCGCCGCCGTGCACCACGACGGGGCGGATGCCCGCGTAGCGCAGGTACACCATGTCCTCGGCGAACGCGCGCTGTAGTTCCTCGCTGACCATGGCGTTGCCGCCGAATTTGATCACGATGATCTGGTCGTGGAACTTCTTGAGCCAGGGCAACGCCTCGATCAGCGTGGCGGCCTTGACCTTCGCTTCCGCCGGCGTGTTGTCGACGTCGTCGAGGGTGGGCACCTGCGGGGGTGTGGCGGGGATGTCTGTGCTTGGTTCGGTGCTCATCAGCTGGAGTACGCGCTGTTCTCTTCGACGTAGTCGTGGGTGAGGTCGTTGGTCCAGATCGTGGCGCCGGCGGTGCCGGCGTGCAGGTCGATGACCACCGAGACGGCGCGCGGGGTGAGGTCGACCAGCTCGCGCGGCTGGTCCGGCTCCCCCGCCGTGCACACCTGGATGCCGTTGATGGCCACGTCGATGCCGTACGGGTCGAACGCGGCGTCGGCCTCGGGGATGGTGCCCACCGCGGCGAGCACCCGGCCCCAGTTGGGGTCGTTGCCGTAGATCGCGGCCTTGAACAGGTTGCTGCGCGAGACCGCGCGGGCCACCGTGACGGCCTCGGTTTCGGAAGCGGCGTTGCGCACCGCGATGGCCACGTCGTGCGCGGCGCCTTCGGCGTCGCCCTGCAGCTGCAGGGTGAGGTCGCGGCACAGGTCGGTGAGCGCTGTGGTGAATTCGTCGGGGTCGGCGTCGACGCCGCTGGCGCCGGAGGCCAGCAGGCTGACGGTGTCGTTGGTGGACATGCAGCCGTCGGAGTCGAGTCTGTCGAAGGTGACCCGGGTGGCTTCCCGCAGCGCGGCATCCAGCTGCGCGGAGGAGAGGACGGCGTCGGTGGTGATCACGACGAGCATGGTGGCCAGGCCGGGGGCGAGCATCCCTGCGCCCTTGGCCATCCCGCCGATGGTCCAGCCGGCCGGGGACACCTGGGTGGCCTGCTTGGGCCGGGTGTCGGTGGTCATGATCGCCTGCGCGGCGGCGAGGCCGGCGGCGGCGGCGGATGCGGCGCCGTTCTTGAGGGCCACGCCCGCCTCGAAGACACCGGCGGTGAGCTTGCCGAGGTCGAGCTGCTCGCCGATCAGGCCGGTGGAACAGACCAGAACGTCACCGGAGGAGACCTGGAGCTGCTCGGCGACGGCCTCGGCGGTGGCGTGGGTGGTCTGGAAGCCGATGCTGCCGGTGTAGCAGTTGGCTCCGCCGGAGTTGAGCACTATGGCGCTCACCCGGCCGTCGCTCATCACCTGCTGGCTCCAGATGATCGGGTTGGCCTTGCAACGGTTGCTGGTGAACACCGTCGCGGCGTTGGCGAGCGGGCCGAGGTTGGCGACGATGGCCAGGTCGAGGCCACCGGACTTCTTGAGGCCGGCGGTGACGCCGGCGGCGGCGAATCCGGCGGGGGCGGTGACGCTCACGGGGCAACTCCATTCGTGCTGAGGCCCCGTGTTTCGGGCAGCCCCAGGGCAATGTTGGCGGATTGGATGGCGGCGCCGGCGGTGCCCTTGACGAGGTTGTCGACGGCGGTGACCGTGACCACCCGGCCGGCGGCTTCGTCGATCGCCAGGCCGATGAGGGCGGTGTTGGCGCCAAGCACGTCGGCGGTGCGCGGGAACTGGCCGGTCGGCAGGACGTGCACAAACGGTTCGTCGGCGTAGAACGACTCCCAGGCGTGGCGCACGGCGGCGGCGCTGGTGCCCGGCACCAGCCGGGCCGTCGAGGTGGCGAGGATGCCGCGGGACATCGGCACGATCACCGGGGTGAACGACACCGTGGGGCCGGTCGCGCCGGCCCAGCGCAGGCTCTGCTGAATCTCGGGGATGTGCCGGTGGCTGCCGCCGACGGCGTAGGGGTTGGCGGAGCCGAGGATCTCGGCGGCGAGATTGGGCACCTTGAGGCTCTTGCCGGCGCCGGACGGGCCGACGGCGAGCACGGCGACGATGTCGGCCGGCTCGATCACGCCGGCGAGGATGCCGGGGGCCAGGGCGAGCGCGACGGTGCTGGCGTTGCAGCCGGGCGCGGCGATCCGGCGGGCGCCGATGAGCCGGTCGCGCTGCCGGCCGCCGGCCACGGGAAGTTCGGGCACGCCGTAGGCCCAGGCGCCGAAGTAGTCGCCGCCGTAGAACGCGGCCCAGTCGGCCTCGCTCTCGAGGCGGTGGTCCGCGCCGCAGTCCACCACGAGGGTGTCGGCGCTGAGCTGGGCGGTCAGTGCCCCGGAGGCGCCGTGCGGCAGGGCCAGGAAGACAACATCGTGACCGGCCAGGGTGGTCGCATCCGTGTCGGCCAGCACGAGGTGGGACAGCGAGCGCAGGTGCGGCTGCACGTCGACCAGGCGCTGGCCGGAGTTGCTGTGCGCGGTGACCGTGCGCACCTCGAAATCGGGGTGGGCGGCCAGCAGTCGCAGCAGCTCACCGCCCGCATACCCGCTTGCGCCCGCAACCGCTACCGAAAAGACCATGATTCAAACTTACCCGGACCTCTCGCGAGCCAAGAATCACGAATTGCCCCGCTGCGATCGAGTTGCCCCGCTGTGCGGGGGCAATTCGTCCGGAACGGGGCAACTCGATGGTGCGTTACTCGCGCAGGTGGGCTCCGTAGCGGGCGGCGGCGAGCTGCACGCCGGCCAGCTTCGCGTCGCTGGCCTCCGCGGCGGTGAGGGTGCGGTCCGGCGCCCGGAACCGCAGGGCGAAGGTGAGCGACTTGCGCCCGGACTCGATGCCCGTTCCGCGGTAGTCGTCAACCAGCTCGATGCTCTCCAGCAGCGCGCCGCTGCCCTCGCGCACGGCGGCAAGCACGTCGCTCGCCGGCACCTGGGCGTCGACGACGAGCGAGAGGTCCTGGGTAGCGGCGGGCTTCGTGCCGATCACGGTGGCCTGCAGCTCCCCGGTGACCTGGGCGAAGACCGCGGACAGGTTCAGCTCGACGACAGCGACCACGGCGGGCAGGTCGGCGCCGCGGGCCACAACGGGCAGCAGTTCGCCCGCGAAGCCCACCGACAGCTCGCCGGCATCCGTGGCCACGAACAGTTCGGCGGTGCGGCCGGGGTGCATGGCCTGGTGCGTGCCCTGGCGCACGAGGATCGGCAGGCCGACGGCGAGGCCGATCTGGGCGACGGCGGTGAGGGCGTCCTGCCAGGATGCCGCGATGGGCGCCTGGCCCGGCTGGTGGCGCACGGTGTTGCCGAGCAGCACGATGCCGGCGGTGAACGGCTGCGGCGGGATGCCGGCGTTCAGTTTCGCCTCGAGTTCGGCGCTGGGTCGCACGGCGGCCGGCGGCACGACGGCGCTGCCGTAGCTGACGCCCTCGTCCGGGCGGAAGACCGAGCCGAGCTCGAAGATCGCCAGGTCGGTCGAGCCACGGGACAGGTTCCGGTGGGCGATCTGCAGCAGGCCGGGCAGCATCGAGGTGCGCATGAATGGTGCCTCGCCGTCGAGCGGGTTGGCGACCTTGATCTGCGGAACGGTGCTGCTGGCGGGGTCGCCGAACAGGTTGTTGGCCTTTTCGGCGACGAACGGGTAGGCCAGCACCTCGGTGTGGCCGGTGGCGGCCAGCACCGTGGCGACCGAGCGCTTGAGCTGCTGGGTGCGGGTGAGGCCGCGGCCGGGCGGGGCGACGGGCAACACCGACGGGATGCGGTCGTACCCGACGATGCGGGCGACCTCCTCGGCGAGGGTCCACTTGTCGGTGAGGTCAGGGCGCCAGCTCGGCGCGGTCACGGCGAGGCCGGTCGCGGTCTCGATCATCGACGCGCCGATCTCGGCCAGCGAGGTGCGCACCTCTTCGCGGGTGTACTCCAGGCCGATCAGGCCGGAGACGAAACCGGTGGGCAAGTCGATCGGGGCGCGTTCCGGGGTCGCGTCGTGCAGCGAGCCGAGACCGTCGGCCACTCCCCCGGCGAGTTCCACCAGCAGCTGCACGACCCTGGCGGCGGCCACGGCGGCCACCTCGGGGTCGACGCCGCGTTCGAACCGGCGGGAGGCTTCGCTGGGCAGCTTGTGCCGGCGGGCGGTGCGCGCGATCGACACCGGGTCGAAGTTTGCGGCTTCGATCAGCACGTTGGTGGTGCCTGCGCCGATCTCGGTGGTCGCGCCGCCCATCACGCCGGCCAGGCCGATGGGGCCCGAACCGTCGGTGATCAGCAGGTCTTCGGTGTGCAGGGCGCGGGTGACGTCGTCGAGGGTGACGAGCTTTTCGCCGGGCTGCGCACGACGCACGACGAGGCCGCCGGTGAGGGCGTCGAGGTCGTAGCCGTGGATCGGCTGGCCGAGTTCGATCATCACGTAGTTGGTGATGTCCACGATCAGTGAGATCGAGCGGATGCCGGCCAGCTTGAGCCGGGCGATCAGCCAGGCCGGCGACGGCTTGCTGGCGTCGACGCCGCGCACGACGCGGGTGACGAAGACGCTCGCGCCGATGCGGTCGCGGATCGGGGCGGCATCCTCGATCGAGACCGGGAAGACCTCGGTGGACGCGGTCGCCGCGACGGCCAGGGCCGGGTCGCGGAAGGTCGCGCCGGTGGCGTGCGAGTATTCGCGGGCCACACCGCGGATCGAGAAGGCGTAGCCGCGGTCGGGGGTGACGTTGATCTCCACGGCGGAGTCGTCCAGGCCAAGCAGGGTGATCGCATCCGCGCCGATCTCGGGGTCGAGCCCGAGGTCGCCCAGCACCAGGATGCCGGCGTGCTCGTCGCCGAGGCCGAGCTCGCGGGCCGAGGCGATCATGCCGTCGGAGACGTGGCCGTAGGTCTTGCGCGGCGCGATCGGGAACGGGCCGGGCAGCACAGCGCCGGGCAGGGTCACGACGACCTTGTCGCCGACGACGAAGTTGTGCGCGCCGCAGACGATGCCGTGAATGGCGGGGCCGCCGTCGGCGGCGAGTTCGCCATCCGCGGCGACGCGTACCTGGCACCAGTTGATGGTCTTGCCGTTGGTCTGCACCTCACCGACGAACTCGAGAACCTGGCCCACCACGATGGGTCCGGTCAGCTCGAAGCGGTGGATCTCTTCTTCTTCCAGGCCCACGCTCACCAGGGCGGCGTGCACGGCTTCGGGAGTGGTGCCGGGTTCGAGGTCGACGAATTCGCCGAGCCAGCTCAGGGGAACGCGCATCAGACGGTCATCCCGTACTGCTGGCTGAACCGAATGTCGCCTTCGACCATGTCGTGCATATCCTTCACATCGTTACGGAACATCAGTGCTCGTTCGACGCCGACGCCGAACGCGAATCCGGAGTAGACCTCGGGGTCGATCCCGGCGGAGCGCAGCACATTGGCGTTGACCATGCCACAGCCGCCCCACTCGATCCAGCGGGCGCCGTCCTTGAAGGTGGGGTGCCAGAGGTCGAGCTCGGCGCTCGGCTCGGTGAACGGGAAGTAGTTGGGGCGCAGGCGTACCTTGGCCTCGTCGCCGAACAGGGCCTTGACGAAGTGGTCGAGGGTGCCGCGCAGGTGGGCCATGGTGAGGCCCTTGTCCACGGCGATGCCCTCGATCTGGTGGAACACCGGGGTGTGCGTCGCATCGAGCTCGTCGGTGCGGTACACCCGGCCGGGCGCGATGCGGTAGACGGGCGGCTCGCTACCCAGCAGCGCGCGCAGCTGCACGGGCGAGGTGTGGGTGCGCAGCACGAGGTGCGCCTCGGGCGGGTCGATGAAGAAGGTGTCCTGCATGGCGCGGGCCGGGTGGTCCTCGTCGAAGTTCAGCGCGTCGAAGTTGAACCACTCGCTTTCGAGCTCCGGTCCTTCGGCGACCTCCCAGCCCATGCCCACGAACACGTCGGAGACGCGTTCCTGCAGCAGAGTGAGTGGATGCCGCGCCCCGGCCCGCCAGGTGGAGGCGGCGGCGGTGACGTCCACGGCTTCGGCGGCGAGCTGGGCGGTAGCCTCGGCTTCGACGATCTGGGCTTCGCGGGCGGAGAGCGCCTGGTTGACCCGGGCGCGGGCCTGGCCGACGAGCTTGCCGGCGGCGGCCTTCTGGTCGCCGGGCACGCTGCGCATGAGGGCGTTCAGCGCGGCCAGCGGCGAGGCCTCGCCGACATGCGCCGAGCGCACGGCCTTGAGGGCGGCGGAGTCATCCGCGGCGGCGATGGCCGCGAGGGCGGCGTCGACGGCCGCGGTGACGACGGGTTCGGTTATTTCAGTGGGGGCAGACACGAGACCCAAGTTTAGTGCCCGGCCGCCGCCCGCCCCCTCCTACCGGGTCAGGCCGGGCCCTGTCCCCCAGCGTCACCGGTCGAATAGCCTCCTCGAACGGACGCGAGGGGATCCTTCGGTGTCAAGGTCGGCTCAGGATCGACGAGCTTGCCGGCCTTGGGACCAGAGCGTCGGGCGACGAAGCGCGCGACCCAGGACAAGGACAGGTTCATCGCGAGATAGATCGCGAGCACGACCAGGAAGAACGAGAACAAGTACCGGTTGCCGAAGAAGTCGGGCAGGTTCTTGACGCCCACTCGGAGCAGTTCGCTGTACCCCACGATGAACGCCAGGGAGGTGTCCTTGAGCAGCACCACCAGCTGGGCGATGATGATGGGCAGCATCTGACGGAAGGCTTGGGGGAATTCGATCGTGAATCGTGTCGCCAGCGGGGTCAGGCCGATAGCCAGGCCGGCCTCGCGCTGACCGCGCGGCAACGATTGGATGCCCGCCCGGAGTGCCTCACCGATGATGGCTCCGTTATAGATGGCCAGGGCGGAGACACCAGCCCAGTACGACCCCGTCGAGAACACCAGCAGGATGAACAGGATCATGAGCAGGACGGGCATCCCGCGAACGAATTCCAGGACAACCGCCGTCGGCACCCGAATGGCCTTATGGTCAGCCGTGCGACCGAAAGAAAACAGCACGCCGATGATGAGGGCGAGCACGGCCGCCACGCCGGCCATTTTCAGGGTTGCAATCACGCCTCCGCCGAGAGAGCGCCAGACCTGCACATCGGAGAAGACATCCCAACGGGTCGCGTCCCACAGTCCGGGCTGGACCGCGCCGTTGGCGCTCGTCTTCGGGGCGCCCATGGCCAGGATCAACCAGGCCAGGACGGCAAGCACCAAGATCACACCGACGATGGAGATGGCGCGGGATCGGGCACGCGCCTTGGGCCCGGGGGCGTCGTAGAGGACCGAGCTCATCGCAGCACCGCCACTTTCTTTTCCACCCGGGCGGCGATCTGCCCGAGAGTGATGGTGATGATCAGATAGAAGAACGCGACGCCCGCGAGGATCGCGATGACGGCGTCACCGCGATCGTTGACGACCTGGCGGCCGGCGCCGAAGAGTTCGAAGACGAAGAACGCGCCGGCCACCGAGGTGTTCTTTGTGAGGGCGATGAAGACGTTGATCAGCGGGGGAATCACCATCCGCACGGCCTGGGGCATGATCACGTAGCTCAGCGACTGGCCGAAGGTGAGTCCAACACTGCGGGCTGCTTCGGCCTGACCGACAGGAACACCGTTGATACCGGAGCGCAGGGCTTCGGCAACGAACGGGGAGGTGTAAACGGTGAGTCCAATCACGGCCAGCACGAAGAACGGGGGCGAGAACTGCAGATACGGCAGGAGGAACGCGCAGAAGAACAACACGAGGGTGAGTGGGGTGTTGCGCACGATCTCGGTGTAGACGGTGGCGAAGCCACGGAACGACGCGATGGGCGAGATCCGCAGGGCGGCCACGATGACTCCGAGCACGAGCGCGCCGATGCCGGAAAGAAGCAGTAACCCGAGCGTGTTCTTGAAGCCTTCCAAAAAGATCGGCAGGTTTTCGATGACTGCGTCCAAGACTCACCTCCTCTTATGTGTGTATCGAGCGTGTGTGTGAAAACTGCCGATCGGGGCGGCCGGTGCGGCCACCCCGATCGGTTGTGCGGTACTGCTAGTAGCGGTCGACCGCCGGCGGTTCCGGCGTCTCGAGCACGGAGCCCGCGGTGGCTTCCCAGGCTGCTGCCCAGGAACCGTCCTCGTAGGCCTCTTCGAGGACGTCGTTGATGAAGTTGCGGAACTCGGTGTCGTCCTTGGCCAGGCCAATGCCGTAGGGCTCCTTGGTGAACGGGTTGCCCACGACCTCGAACTCGCCGGCGTTCTGGTCGGCGAGGCCGGCCAGGATCACGTTGTCGGTGGTGACGGCGTCGACTTCGCCGCTACGCAGCGGGCCGAGGCAGTTCGAGTAGGTGTCGGTGGCGATGATGTTGGTCGTGTACGCCTGGATGTTCTTCTCCGAGGTGGAGCCGCTGACGGTACAGACCTTCTTGTCGGCCAGGTCTTCGGGTCCCTTGATCCCGGCATCGTTGCCCGCGAGAACCAGCAGGTCCTGACCGGCTTCGTAGTACGGGCCGGCGAAGGAGACAACTTCCTTGCGGGCGTCGTTGATCGTGTAGGTGGCGACGACGAGGTCCACCTGGCCGTTCTGGATGAACGGCTCGCGGTTGGCGGAGACGGTTTCGGTCCAGGTGATGCCAGACTCCTCGATGCCAAGCTTGGCGGCGATCAGTTTGCCGATTTCGACGTCGAAGCCGACTGGGTTGCCATCCGGGCCCTTGAGGCCGAAGAGGGGCTGGTCGAACTTGGTGCCGATGGTGATCTCGCCGGCCTCGTTGAGGGCGGCCATGGTGGTGCCCTCTTCGAACGTGACATCTTCCTCAACGGGTGCCGCCGTCGGCGCGCCTGCACCGGAGTCGGTGCAGCCGGTCAGCGCGAACGCGCCGACCAGGGCGATGGCAGAGATCATTAGACCCTTGTTGCGTCTCATGGTTTCCTCCTGTGTGCTGTGTGTCTCGCCGACCGGTTAGTGGGCAAGTATTTTGGAGAGGAAGTCTTTCGCTCTCGTGCTCTGGGGGTTGGTGAAGAACTTCTCCGGGGTGGTTTCCTCGACGATGTCGCCCTCGGCCATGAAGATGACCCGGTCGGCCGCTTTACGGGCGAAGCCCATCTCGTGGGTGACGACGATCATCGTCATACCCTCGTTGGCGAGGTCGACCATGACCTCGAGGACCTCGTTGATCATTTCGGGGTCGAGCGCGCTGGTGGGCTCGTCGAGCAGGATCAGCTTGGGGTCCATGGCCAGGGCGCGGGCGATGGCCACACGCTGTTGTTGACCGCCGGACAGCTGGGACGGCATCTTCTTGGCTTGGTTCGCCACGCCGACACGTTTCAGAAGCGCCATGGCCTTCTTCTCGGCGTCGGCCTTGCTCATGCCCCGCACCTTGATCGGGCCGAGAGTGACATTCTCGAGCACGGTCTTGTGCGCGAACAGGTTGAACGCCTGGAACACCATGCCCACGTCGGCTCGCAGCTGCGCGAGGGCCTTGCCCTCCTTGGGCAGTTCCTTGCCGTCGATCGTGATCGTGCCGTTGTCGATGGTCTCGAGGCGGTTGATCGCCCGGCAGAGGGTGGACTTGCCCGATCCGCTCGGGCCGATGACCACGACCACCTCGCCACGGTTGACCGTGGCGTTGATGTTTTTCAGTACGTGCAGGTCCCCGTAATTCTTGTTGACGTCTGTGATCACGACCAGGGGTTCCCCCCGGCGGACGGTGATGTTGGACGTCGCCGGTGATGCGTCTGTTGGCTCCATACCCCCCAACTTAGGCCCGGGGGCACCCTACAGACCACCCTTGGCCCGGCTTTAACCCGGTCGGTAACCCAAACGTAATAGACGCCCGACCGGGAAAGATGCTAGGCCCGCTGGGAGAACGCGCTCTCGTACAGGCACACCGAAGCGGCCGTTGCCAGGTTCATCGATTCCGCGTGTCCGTAGATGGGAACGCTGATCGAACGGTCCGCCGTGGCCAGGTCTTCCTCGGTGAGACCGCGCGCCTCGTTGCCGAACAACCACGCGGTGGGCACGGCGAGCAGGCCGCTGTTGCGGGCCTCGAGCAGGTCGTCACCCTTGATGTCGGCAGCGAGGATCTGCATACCCGCGAACTTCGCGCGCTCGTGCACGTCGGTGAGGGTGACGCCAACGGCGACGGGCAGGTGGAAGATCGACCCGGTGGACGAACGCACCACCTTGGGGTTGTACAGGTCGACGCTGCGACCGGTGAAGATCACGGCGTCGGCGCCTGCCGCATCCGCTGCCCGGATGATGGTGCCCGCGTTGCCGGGGTCGCGCACCTCTTCGAGGATCGCGATGAGCTTGGGCTCGTTGGCGAAGATCTTCTTGATCGAGGTGGGGAACTGGTGGCATACCGCGATGAAGCCCTGCGGCGTGACGGTGTCGGCCATCGTCTCGAGCACCTGCTCGGTGACGAACTCCACGTCGACGCCGGCGGCGACCGCGGCGTCGCCGATTTCGGTGTAGCGCTCGAGGGCGGTGGGAGTGGCGTACAGCTCCACGACGAGTTCGGGGCGGAAGGTGAGGGCTTCGGAGACGGCCTGCGGACCCTCGAGGAGGAACAGTCCCGTCTCGGAGCGGGCGGCTCGGTTCGCAAGTTTCGCGACGGCACGCACGCGAGGAGATCGGGGGTTATCTAGCATGCACCCAGTTTAGGTGCCGCGCACCCCGGCCATCGAATGCACCGCCGGGCATGCAAAACGGGAGCGACCATCAGTGATGATCGCTCCCGTGAACAAGCAGGTGTGACTACTTGGCAACCTTGGCTGCGGAGGTGTCAGCGGGCAGTGCTGCCTTGGCGCTCTCAACGATGGCCGCGAAGGTGGCGGGCTCGGTGACGGCGAGGTCGGCGAGGATGCGACGGTCAACCTGGATGCCGGCCAGGGCGAGGCCCTGGATGAGGCGGTTGTAGGTCAGGCCGTTCGCGCGGGACGCAGCGTTGATGCGCTGGATCCACAGGCGACGGAAGTCACCCTTGCGTGCACGACGGTCACGGTAGCTGTAGACGAGGGAGTGAGTGACCTGCTCCTTGGCCTTGCGGTACAGGCGCGAACGCTGTCCGCGGTAACCCTGGGCGCGCTCAAGAATTACGCGACGCTTCTTGTGGGCGTTGACGGCCCTCTTTACTCTTGCCATTTTCTAATTCCTTTAGGGGTACGGGGCCTAGTGGCCGAGAAGCTTCTTGATGGCCTTGACGTCGGCCTTGGCGAGAACCTGGTCCTGGTTCAGGCGGGACTTGCGCTGCGTGCTCTTGACCTCGAGGTTGTGGCGAAGTCCGGCCTGCTGCTTCATGATCTTGCCGGAGCCAGTGACCTTGAAACGCTTCTTTGTCCCAGAGTGGGTCTTCTGCTTAGGCATTCTTTTCCTCCTGTTTGGCTGCTTTATCAGCAGCTCTATGTGCATTGGCCTCTGCCTTGGCCTCTGATTTGTTCTTCAGCGGGCCAATCACCATGACCATGTTTCGACCGTCGATAGTCGGGCTCGATTCGACAGAACCGAATTCCGCAACATCCTCGGCAAATCTCTGAAGCAGACGTACACCCTGGTCGGGACGGGACTGTTCACGGCCACGGAACAGAATCATGGCCTTGACCTTGTCGCCGGCCTTCAGGAAGCCTTCGGCGCGCTTGCGCTTGGTCTCGTAGTCGTGCTTATCAATCTTGAGACGGAAACGAACCTCTTTGAGGATCGTGTTCGCCTGGTTGCGCCGGGCTTCTTTCGCCTTCTGCGCAGCTTCGTACTTGAACTTGCCGTAATCCATGATCTTCGCGACCGGCGGCTTGGACGTGGGGGCTACTTCGACCAGATCGAGGTCAGCCTCCTGTGCCAGGCGCAGGGCGACATCAATCGCCACGACCCCAACCTGTTCGCCGTTGGGACCAACGAGACGGACTTCGGGGACGCGGATACGGTCATTTGTACGGGGATCGCTGATGCGTCTCTCCTCTACTCAAGCATCGTGGCTACAGCCTGACAACGGATGTCGTCCGGAGACGAAGAGGAGACAATCGCGCGCGCAATTCCTGAGTTTCAGAACGTTTCTTAGTTCCGTTACCCATCAACCACGTACGGCACCCTATCTACCGTGCAAGCTGGAAACCAGCAAGCGACGGCGGAGTGCAAACTACCCGGTAACCTTTATGAAGCGGTCAAGCGCGGGTGGGAGATTATCCACTTTCGTACCGAGACTTTCATCTCGGAGCCCGGGTAAGCATAGCAGAGGAAACCAGTGAGCGACAATTACGATCAGGACCAGTCCGGCCAGGCCACGAGGGACATCGCGGATGTGGCGGCAGTGGAGATCATCACGACCGCGGCGGTGCACCTGATGAGCGCCTCGGCGGTCAAGGTGGGCCTCGCCGACGACCCCGACACCCAGATCGACCTGGATGAGGCGCGCAAGCTGATCACGGCCCTCGCCGGCCTGATCACGGCATCCGCCCCCGACATCTCGGACATGCACGCGCGCAGCCTGCGCGACGGCTTGCGGTCGTTGCAGCTGGCGTTCCGTGAGGCGTCGAGCATCCCCGACCCGATCGGCCAGGGCCCCGGCGAGAAGTTCACCGGCCCGGTCAACTAGCTCACCCACCCGACGCGACCATCTCGTTGGTCGAGCTTGTCGACGCCGTGCTGAGCCTGTCGAAGTAGACCCCGTTAGACGACCTCACCAGGTCTCGACAAGCTCGACCGACGATTGGGCGCGACACGCGCGCCCCTCAGGTTTGGCAGCGCGGGCACCAGTAGGTGACCCGCTGCTCGAGCTCGCTGCGGCCGAGCTGGCCCGAGCGGATGCGCGTGCCGCAGCGCCGGCACGGCTGACGTTCCCGCCCATACACGAAGACGCCCATCCCCCGGCGCAGGTTGCCGGTGGTGGTGCGCTCGTTGCGGTCCCGGTTGGCGTGGATGAGCCGGTGCCCGAGCGCTACCAGGGCCGCCGGGTCGGTGACCTCCGCCATCGGGCGGGTGGGCAGGAGCCCGCGCAGGAAGCACAGCTCGTTCACGTAGACGTTGCCGAGCCCGGCCAGGTTGCGCTGGTCTCCCAGGGCGACCGCGACCGGCCGCTCCCCCGCCTCGGTGAGCCGACGCACGGCCTCCGCGGCGTCCCAGTCCGGGCCGAGCAGGTCCGGTCCCAGGTAGCCGAGGTGCTGCTCATCCTCCACGGTGGGAAACAGCTCCAGCGTGCCCAGTTCGAACCCCACGGCCACCCAGTCCGCGGTCTCCAGCACAATGCGGGCCTGGAACGCCGGCCGCTGCCATTTCGTGCCGTGCCGGTAGAGGTGCCAGGTGCCCTCCATCTTCAGGTGCGAGTGGATGCTGGTCTCCCCCACGTGCGCCACCAGGTGTTTGCCGCGGCTGACCACCTCGTGCACGCTCTGGCCGGTCAGGTCGACGGCGGCGAAGGCGGGCACGCGGATATCGCAGCGCGTGAGCGTGGCCCCGTGCAGGGCCTCGTCGAGGCTGCGGGCGCTGCGGTAGACGGTGTCGCCCTCAGGCACTGAGCCTCAGCCCCCGCGGCGTCTCGGTGAACCCGGCGGTGCGCAGGGCATCGCCCACCGTGGTGCCGAGCACGAATTCGGCGTTCACGGTTTCCACGGCGAGCTTGGGCACCCGCCCGGCGGTGACCGTCGCCGCCAGCGACCGGGTTGCCGCGAGCACGGTCTCGGACGGCGCGGCCCGGGGCGCGGCTTTTCCGGGCGCCGGGCGGGACGATGTGGGCACGATCGCCTCGTCGGTGGCCTCCGCGCGGCTCTCGCCGGCGTCTCCCTCGGGGGCACCGGCGGCGGCCGGGTCGAACACCAGCATCGACTTGCCGCCGCGTTCCACGTAGAGCACGAGGTGCCCGTCGACCAGCACCACCAGGCCACCGGCCTTGCGGCCGGGCCGGTGACCGGTGCCCTCGGGCAGGGCCGGCCAGGGCAGCACGGCGCCGTAGGGGTTGGCCGGGTCGGTGGCGGCCAGGGTCACGGCGGTGGACACCGACCTGTCGCCGCGCTCGGCGCGCTCGCGCTGGTCGACGTAGCCGCGCATCCGGTCGATGGTGCCGGCGGTGGCGAACTGGGAGGCACCGAGGCCCTCCACGAAATAGCCCCGGCGGCAGCGGCCCATCTCCTCGAAGCCGCTGAGCGTCTTGTAGACCAGGGCGAAGCCGCCGAGCACGTTCTCGCCCATCACGGCACCGCGGGTGACGACGCCGTAGCGTTCGAGCATGGTCTCGCCCAGGGCGTGCGCGCGGCGAGTGGCCGAGNGGTGACGACGCCGTAGCGTTCGAGCATGGTCTCGCCCAGGGCGTGCGCGCGGCGAGTGGCCGAGGAGTCGGCGACGGGCACGATCGACCAGCGGCCGGAGACCGTGGGCGGGCCCTGCCGGCTGGGCAGGCTGGGCCGGGGCAGGGCGCGGCCCCGGTGCAGCCGGGCCCGCGGCGCGGCGCGGCGGGTGGAGTGCGCCGAGCTGCCGCCGGAGACCAGCGATCGCACCGGGGCGAAGGTGTCGTTGGTCACCAGGCCGGACCAGACCAGGTCCCACAACGCGTCGACGAGGGCGCCGTCGTCCTGGCTGCCGACCGAGTCGGCCAGCTGCCGGAAGAAGTAGCCGCCACCGCTGCCCAGGGTGGCGAGGATCTCCCGTTGCAGCGCCGTGGTGTCCAGTTCGGTGGGCACCGGCAGGGTCAGCGGGGCGGTGTCGGCCAGGTGCAGGCTCACCCAGCCGTCGTTTCCGGCCAGCGTGCCGGCGCCGGCCCAGAGCACCTCGCCGGCGTTGGTGAGCTCGTCGAGCATGCCCGGGTTGTAGTCGGCAACCCGCGCGGGCAGGATCAGGGTCTCCCAGGCGGACGCCGGAATGCGGGCGCCCTCGAGCTGTTCGATCACGGACACGACGCCGTCGATCCCCCGCAGCTTGCCGCCCACGTGCTGCCAGGCCGGCAGGAATCGGCCCAGGGTGGCCTGGTCGACGGGTTCCACCTCGTGCCGCAACGCCGCGAGCGACCGCCGCCGCAGGCGCCGCAGCACCTCGGCGTCGCACCATTCGCTGCCGCTGCCGTGCGGGCGGAATTCGCCCTCGACGATGCGGCGCGCGTCGGCCAACCGGCGCAGGGCGCCCAGGGCGATCGCGGTGCCGAACCCGAACCTGGCGGCGACGTCGGCGGTGGTGAACGGGCCGTGGGTGCGCGCGTACCGGCTGACGAGGTCGCCGAGCGGGTCTTTCACGCTTTCGGTGAAGGCCTCGGGGATGCCCGGGGCCAGTGGAACGCCGAGGGCGTCACGCAACCGGCCGGCATCCTCGATCACCGCCCAGCGTTCCTCGCCGGCGATGCCCACCTTGAGGGCGCGGCGCGCGGCGGTGAGCGCATTTAGGTGCGCGCGTGCTTCGGCCTCGTCGGCGGCGGGCGGGGCGGGAGCCTCGTCGGCGTCGGTCTCCGGCTCGGCCGCGTCGGCGTTCTCGGTCACGCCCGCGGCAGGGTGCAGCCGGGCCGCGACGTCCGCCACGGTGAGCGGGCCGAGGCCGCGGAGCAGGTCGGCGACGCCCTCCAGGCCCTTGGCCCGGCGGTCGGGGGCCAGGCGCTGCAGTTCCGCGTCGGTCCGGTCGATCACGACGGGGTCGAGCAGCTCCCGCAGTTCTACCCGGCCGAGCAGCTCGGCGAGCAGGCCGGAGTCGATTGAGAGGGCGGTGGCCCGGCGTTCTGCCAGCGGCGAATCGCCCTCGTACATGAACGCGGCGACGTAGCCGAACAGCAGGGCGTTGGCGAACGGGCTGGCCGAGTCGGTGCTGGTCTCCACCAGCCGGATCGCGCGGCTGGCCACCTGCTTGGCCAGGGCCACGAGGGCGGGCAGGTCGTAGACATCCTGCAGGCATTCGCGAATGGTCTCGAGAATGATCGGGAACGACGGGTACTCACGCGCCACGTCGAGAAGCTGGGCGGCCTTCTGGCGTTGCTGCCAGAGCGGCGAGCGGCTGCCCGGCCGGTACCGGGGCAGCAGCAGCGCCCGGGCGGCGCATTCCCGGAATCTGGACGCGAACAGGGCGGAGCCGCCGACCTCGTCGGTGACCAGCTGCTCGAGTTCGTCGGGGTCGAACACGAACAGGTCGGCGCCGGGCGGTTCGGCCTCGGTGTCGGGGATGCGCACGACGATACCGTCGTCGCTGGCCACGCAGGCGCCGTCGATGCCGAAGCGTTCGCGCACCCGCGCTCCCACGGCCAGGGCCCAGGGGGCGTGCACGGTGAGGCCGAACGGTGAGTGCAGGATGACCCGCCAGTCGCCGAGCTCGTCGCGGAACCTCTCGACGACCAGGGTCTGGTCGGTGGGCAGGTAGCGGGTGGCTGCACGCTGCTCGTCGAGGAAGACCAGCAGGTTGGTCACCGCGCGTTCGTCCAGGCCGACGGCCAGGCAGCGCGCCCGGGCCTTCGCGGGCGTGAGCGCTGACACCTCGCGGAGGAACGCGCCGATGGCCGCGCCGAGTTCGGCGGGCCGGCCGAGGCCGTCGCCCTTCCAGAACGGCAGCCGGCCCGGTTCGCCGAAGGCGGGCGTGACGAGCACCCTGTCGTGGGTGATCTCCTGGATGCGCCAGCTGGTGGCGCCGAGCGCGAACACGTCGCCGACGCGGGACTCGTAGACCATCTCCTCGTCGAGCTCACCCACCCGGCGGCCGGTGGGCGAGTCGCCGCCGACCATGAAGACGCCGAACAGGCCGCGGTCGGGGATGGTGCCGCCGCTGGTGACGGCCAGCCGTTGGGCGCCGGGCCGGCCGGTGAGCAGGCCGGTGTCACGGTCCCAGATTATGCGCGGGCGCAGCTCGGCGAACTGGTCGGACGGGTAGCGGCCGGCGAGCAGGTCGAGGGTGGCCTCGTAGGCCGAGCGCGGCAGGGTGGCGAACGGGGCGCTGCGCCGCACGGCGTCGAACCACTCCTCGGCGTCGATGGGTTCGAGGGCCACGGCGGCGATGGTCTGCTGGGCGAGGATGTCGAGGGGGTTCGCGGGCACCTGCAGCGACTCGATCATGCCGGACACCATCCGTTCGGCGGCGACGGTGGCGTGGATGAGGTCGGCCCGGTGCTTGGGGAAGATGATGCCGCGGGACACCTCGCCGACCTGGTGGCCGGCCCGGCCCACGCGCTGCAGGCCGCTGGCCACCGACGGCGGCGATTCCACCTGCACCACGAGGTCGACCTCGCCCATGTCGATGCCGAGCTCCAGGCTCGAGGTGGCCACCACGCAGCGCAGCCGGCCGGACTTGAGGTCGTCCTCGATCATGGCGCGCTGTTCCTTGCTGACCGAGCCGTGGTGGGCGCGGGCGAGCAGTGGCTCGGCACCCTCGCTCTGGCCGCTGCCGCCCATCAGCTCGGCGGGCGGCCGCGGCGGCGGTGCGGCGGCCGGTCGGGCGGCGGATGCGGTGCCGCCGGCCGGGGCGCC
>NZ_PJJP01000023.1 GCF_002929555.1 Cryobacterium sp. N22 | reverse complement strand
TCGCGAGAGCGGTGTTGTGGTTGCTTCACAGCGCTGTGGTGACCGTTGGGCCGCTTTCGCGAATCTGAGTGGATGCGGGGGCCCGTGGCGTGCGGGGTGGTTGGGGCGCGAAAAACGGCCGAGCAGGTGCTCGGCCGTTTTTCGGGTGTTGCGGGGTGCTGGGTGTTATTTGGTGTTGACGGTGATGGTGGCGATGCCGACGAGGAGCTGGTCGGCGACGGCGTCGGTGTTGAAGGTGGTGTTGAGCAGGGCGGCGGCGTCGGCGCTGATGTGCACGGTGGTGCCGGTGAGGATGGCGTTGTCGCCGTCCATCTGGAGGGGCTTGAGGGTTCCGCCGTAGAGGTCGAAGAGCTTGACCTGGGTGGCGGCGGATTCGCCGTTGGCGGTGACGTCGCCGAAGAGTTCGGAGGTGCCGGGGTCGATGGTGAAGTTGGTCAGTTCGACGATGGTGTCGCCGGCGGTGAGGGAGAAGCCGCTGCCCTCGTGCTCGATGGTGCCCTGGACGTAGGGGCGGTANGCGGTGAGGGAGAAGCCGCTGCCCTCGTGCTCGATGGTGCCCTGGACGTAGGGGCGGTAGTCCTCGGCGGGGTCGTAGTAGTCGACGTTGCCGCCGGTGATGGGGAAGTGCAGGCTGCCTTCTTCGAGGGTGGCGGTGCCTACGGTGCCGGGGGTCAGGCCCAGGCTGGTGAGGGCGGCGGCGAAGTCGGCGTCCAGGAGTACGGCGGTGTCGACGCCGGTGAGGCTGGGGATCGAGGCGACCGGGGTGGGGGTGGCCTCGGCGGAGCTGCTGGAGCTGGACGACGACGTCGAGGTCTCGGCGGCGGGGGTGGAGCAGGCGGCGAGGCCGGCGACGAGCAGGCCCGCGGTGGTGAGGCCGAGTGCGGTCTTGGTGAAGGTGCGCATGATGAGGTCCTTTGCTGTGGGGGAGTGCTGCTGGGTATCTGCAGCTGGTTCGTCCCCACCTCAGAAAAGGTTTGGTCCTCGTGGCGTGTGCGTGTGCGGCTGGCGTCCCTAGAAGTGGCGGAAGCGATCCGGCGCGAGGTCCCAGGGGTCCTTGCCCAGCAGCTCGGCGACGCCGCGGAAGACGCAGCTCTCTATGACCATGCGCTGATGGAACTCGTCGTTGCGGTGCAGACCGCTCAACCGCTGGATCGGCAGCCGGAAGAAGGTGATGCGACGCTCGCGGGCATCTACCGCGTAACGCGCCACTCCCACGCCGGGAATCACGTTGAGCGGCCCGGCGGCTACCTCAAAGGTCACGTCGGCGAGCTCTGCGGGCCACACCATGCGCAAATAGTCGACAGTCGACGCGATGGTCAGGTCGAACGTGTCCACCCGCGTGCGCAGGGGAGGGAGGAAGGGGCCGGTGGCAGAACTGCGGATGCCCCGGCCGTGTCGGTCTCGGCCCCGACCGCGAGAGGTCGGTGCTTGCACGGTCGTGCGGCGTGAACGAGGCATGCCCTCATTCTACTTCCGGGGCATCGGCGGTACCCTGAATCACCATGTCAGTCAGAGCGTGTTCAAGAATCTCCTGCAACGATGAGGCCGTGGCCACTCTCACGTTCTCGTATGCCGACTCGATGGCCGTCTTGGGGCCGCTGGCCGGCACCCACGAGCCGCACACCTACGACCTCTGTGAGCGGCACGCCCGTCTGACCACCCCGCCCCAGGGGTGGCAGATGATCAGGCATCGCATCGTGACGATCGCGGATGCCCAACGCGGCGCCCAGCCCTCGCCGTAGTCGCTCCCGAACCCCCGCTGCCGGCACGGGAAATCCGCAGAACCAGCCCGACACGCCCGGGTGTCGGATCCAATTTGCGGCCCCTCCGGAATCCCCGTAATGTCATCTCTCGTCACCCCACAGGTTCGGAAAAGCCGCAGAGCTTCCGGCCTCAAGCGGGACCAACTCCCAGTCAAAACAACCCACATCGTTTCGGTGTGGCTCTTCGTTTTGGCCAGGAATCAGCTCTTCGCACGATCCTCCGGATCAAGCGAACGGAGCGTTTTCAGGCAGTAGTTTGCCGAAAACCCGCCGCTCACTCGATTTGACACGGACTCGAGCGGAGGCTAAGGTAGTCAAGTTGCCCCGGAGCGACAGCCAATCACATNAGTCCTCGGCGGGGTCGTAGTAGTCGACGTTGCCGCCGGTGATGGGGAAGTGCAGGCTGCCTTCTTCGAGGGTGGCGGTGCCGACGGTGCCGGGGGTCAGGCCCAGGCTGGTGAGGGCGGCGGCGAAGTCGGCGTCCAGGAGCACGGCGGTGTCGACGCCGGTGAGGCTGGGGATCGAGGCGACCGGGGTGGGGGTGGCCTCGGCGGAGCTGCTGGAGCTGGACGACGACGTCGAGGTTTCGGCGGCGGGGGTGGAGCAGGCGGCGAGGCCGGCGACGAGCAGGCCCGCGGTGGTGAGGCCGAGTGCGGTCTTGGTAAAGGTGCGCATGATGAGGTCCTTTGCTGTGGAGTGTGGGGGCTTGCTTGGTATGCAGGTGGTTCGTCCCCGTGCCAGAAAAGGTTTGGTCCCAACGAAAAATCGCGCCTGTCCGGAGGACAGGCGCGATTTCGGGAGCGGGAGTGCGGGTTACGGCTCCAGGCGGGTGGGGCCGCGGAACAGGTAGGTGACCTCGCGGATGGATGCCTGGTGCAGCATCAGCATCAGCACCCGGGCCAGGCCCATACCGAAACCACCGTGCGACGGCACGCCGTAACGGAAGAAGTCCAGGTAGCCGGCGATCTCTGCCGGGTCGAGGCCCTTCTCCACGGCCTGCTCGACGAGCACGTCGATGCGGTGCTCGCGCTGCGCGCCGGTGGAGATCTCGGTGCCGTTGAAGATCAGGTCGTAGCTCTTGGTCAGGCTCGCGTCGCCCTCGTGGCGCATGTGATAGAACGGGCGGATGCTCGACGCGTAGTCGGTGAGGAACACGAACTCGTGCCCGTAGGTCTCGGCGACGTACGCCGCGATCTGGCGCTCGCCCTCGGGGTCCATGTCGTCGTCGTCGCGGGGAACCTCGTAGCCGCGGCTCTTGACGATCTCCTTGGCCTCGGCCAGCGGGATGCGCGGGAACGGCGTGCTCGGCACGGTGACCTCGACACCGAACAGCGCGAGCACCTCCTCGCCGTGCTTGGCCTTCACCGCGGTGAACGCGGCAACGAGCAGGTCCTCGTGCAGCTGCATGACGTCTTCGTGGCTGTCGATCCAGCTGATCTCGGAGTCAACGCTGGTGAACTCGGTGGCGTGCCGGCTGGTGAAGGACGGGTCGGCCCGGAACGCCGGCCCCACCTCGAAGATCTTGCCGAAGCCGGAGGACTGCGCCATCTGCTTGAAGAACTGCGGGCTCTGCGCCAGGTAGGCCTTGCGGTCGAAATACTCCACCTCGAACAGCTCGGCGCGGGACTCGCTCGCGCTGGCCATCAGCTTCGGGGTGTGAAGCTCGATGAAGTCGTGCTCGATCCAGTACGTGCGCAGGGCATGCTCGAACGTGGTCTGGATGCGGAAGATGAGGCTCGACTTGGGCTGGCGCAGGTCGAGGAAGCGCCAGTCCATGCGCTTGTCCAGGCTGGAGTCCGCGGCGATCGGGGTCTCCGGGATGGCGTGGGTGACGACCTCGAGGGACGCCAGCTTGATCTCAATGCCGCCGAGCTTGACCCGCTCGTCGTGCTTGAGCTGCCCGGTCACGGTGACGAAGCTGCCCTGGGACAGACCAGAGATGGTGGTGGCCGGCTCGTCGTCGACGACGACACCCTCGGCATCCGTGGTGCGTGGATTGACCAGCTGCACCGCGCCGGATTCGTCGCGCAGCACGACGAACTGCACCTTCTTCTGGTCTCGGACGGTTTCAACCCATCCAGACACGGAAACGAGTCCGTCGTCGAGGGCGGCAAGGTTCTTGATCAGTACGCGAGCATTCACCCCCTGAGTTTAGCCGCACAGCTCTCGGCGAATTCGCGGGTGACCCCTCCGTAGACTGGAGCGTGTGGTAGCTAGCCAGGTACATCTCGTGCGGCACGGTGAGGTTTTTAACCCCGAGCGCGTGCTTTACGGCAGACTTCCCGGCTTTCGGCTGTCCGATTTGGGCACGCGGATGGCCGAGGCGGCTGCCGCTGACCTCGTCGAGCGTGGGCGCCCCGTGGTGCGGCTCGTCGCGTCGCCGCTGCAGCGCACCCAGGAGTCGGCTGCCCCGATCATGGCGGCATTCGGCCTGCCCATCAACCTCGACGAGCGCATCATCGAGCCCGCCAACCGCTTCGAGGGGAGGCGGATGCGCGGCCCCGGCGGCGCCCTGCGCGACCCGCGCACCTGGCCCAGCCTGATCAACCCGGCCCGGCCCAGCTGGGGCGAGCCGTTCGCGTCCATCTCGAGCCGGATGCTCGCCGCCATCGACGATGCCTTCCATTCGGTCGACGACGGTGACGTCGTTCTGGTCAGCCACCAGCTGCCGATCTGGATGGTGCACCGCACCCTGGCCCACGAACGCCTCGCCCACGACCCGCGCAAGCGCCGCTGCGACCTGTCCAGCATCACCACGCTGTCATTGCGCGACAATGTGCCCGTCGAGGTCGGCTATGCCAGTCCCGCCGCCGCCCTCCTGGTGCCGGCCAACGATGTAGGTGCGGTGTGAGTCGCCGTCCGCGCCTGATTCCGGCCGCGCTGATCGGCCTCGTCAGCCTCGGCCTCGTGCTGACCGGTTGCTCCAGTGACGACCCGCTGGCCGCGCAATACCGCGAGGGCAGCGGCAAGGGCTACATCGCCGGTGACGGCAGCGTCACCGAGATCGCCGCCGATGACCGCGGTGAGTCCGTCGTCTTCGACGGCATCCTCGAAGACGGCTCCACCGTCAGCTCCGCCGACTATGCCGGCGAGGTGCTCGTGGTCAACTTCTGGTACGCCAGCTGCGCCCCCTGCCGCGCCGAGGCCCCAGACCTCAAGAAGATCAGCGAGGAATTCGCCGATCAGGGCGCCAGCTTCCTCGGCGTGAACGTGCGCGACCAGGCGCCCAGCGCCATAGCCTTCAACGAAAGCTATGAGATCAGCTACCCGTCGGTGATGGACGTCGACGACGGCGGCCTGCAGCTGGCCTTCAGCGGCAGCATCCCCCCGAACGCCGTACCCACCACCCTGGTGCTGGACTCCTCCGGCCGGGTCGCCGCGCGCATCCTCGGCCAGGTCAACTCGCCGTCCATCCTGGAAACCCTGATCAAAGACACGATTGCCGAGGACGGCTAGGCGTGGGCAATCCCTTCGGCGAGATCGTCTTCAGCGGGCAACTGTTCCTGGCGATCCCGATCGCCGTGCTGGCCGGGCTCGTCTCGTTCGCGTCACCGTGCATCCTGCCCCTCGTGCCCGGCTACCTCGCCTACATCGGCGGGTTCGCCGATGGCAGCAGCGGCTCCAAGCTCTCCGCCCGCCGCGGCCGCAACCGGCTGCTACTGGGCGTGGCCCTGTTCATCCTCGGCTTCACCCTGGTCTTCGTTCTCACCGGCGTGGTGTTCGGCGTCGCCGGTTTCTGGCTCAACCAGTACCGCGACCTGATCACCCGCATCGCCGGCGCCATCGTGATCCTGCTCGGCCTGGTCTTCGTCGGCCAGTTCGGTGCCATGCAGCGCACCATCAAGACCTCGTGGCGGCCGCGGATGGGCCTGGCCGGCGCCCCCGTGCTCGGCGCGGTCTTCGCGGTCGGCTGGACCCCGTGCACCGGCCCCACGCTCACGGCAATCAACTCGCTCAGCCTGAGCACCGGCTCGCCCTGGCAGGGCGGCCTGCTGGCGCTGTTCTACGCGCTCGGCCTGGGCATCCCGTTCCTACTGATCGCCCTGGGCCTGAACTGGGCCACCGGGGCCGTAGCCTTTCTCAAGCGTCACATCCGAGCGATCAACCTGTTCGGCGGCGTGCTCCTGATCGTTATCGGGGTGCTCATGGTGAGCGGCGTGTGGAATGCCTGGCTCCTGAACCTGCAAGGGGTGATTGGCAGTTATGTCCCGGCCATCTGACCATATCGACTCCGCCCCGGCGCCCTCTGGCGACGGGATCAGCCAACCGAAACTCGGTTTCGTCGGCACCCTGCGCTGGTTCTGGCGCCAGCTCACCAGCATGCGCACCGCGCTGTTCCTGCTGCTGCTGCTCGCCATCGCGGCGGTGCCCGGCTCGCTGGTGCCCCAGCGCAGCTCGGACCCGAACGGTGTCACCCAGTACTTCACCGACAACCCCGACCTCGCGCCGGTGCTCGACAAGATCCAGGCGTTCGACGTGTACTCCTCGGCCTGGTTCTCCTCCATCTACCTGCTGCTGTTCGTCTCGCTGATCGGCTGCGTCATCCCGCGCACCAAGCACCACCTGCAGGCGTTGCGCGCGAAACCGCCCAAGACCCCCGCCCGCCTCGGCCGGCTGGCCGGATTCACCACCCGCACGGCCCCGGCCGGCACGGCCCCGGCCGGCACGGATGCCGCCACCGCCGTCGCCGCCGCCCGCACCGTGCTCAAGCAGGGCCGCTACCGGGTGGCCCTGTTCGACAGCCCGACGGAGTTCTCGGTCTCCGCCGAACGCGGCTACCTGCGTGAAACCGGCAACCTGGTCTTCCACTCCGCCCTGGTGGGCCTGCTCGTGGTCGTCGGCTTCGGCAGCGGCTTCGGCTTCAGCGGCCAACGCGTGCTCGTGGAGGGTCAGACCTTCGTCAACACGCTGCTGGCCTACGACTCGTTCAACCCCGGCCGGTTCTTCGACGACACCGAACTGGACCCGTACACGCTCACCCTCGACGACTTCGAGGTGAGCTACGAGACCGCGAACCTCGAGGCGTTCGGGCAGCCCGTCGACTTCACCGCCGGCGTCACGGTCACCCCGCGCGGCGGCGACGCCGAGGACGGCGCGGTGCGGGTCAACGATCCGCTGCGCACCGGCGGCACCAGCGTCTACCTGCTCGGCAACGGCTACGCACCCACCATTACGGTGAAGGACCCTGAGGGCACCGTGGTGTTCACCGACTCCGTGCCGTTCCTGCCGCAGGACGCCAACCTCACCTCGCTGGGCATCGTGAAGGTGCCGGACGGCCTGGCCGAGCAGGTGGGCCTGGTCGGCTTCTTCTACCCGACCCAGGACGAGAGCGGCACCGGCTCGTACTTCTCCAGCTTCCCCGACCTCCAATACCCGGTGCTCACCCTCAACGTGTACGCGGGCGACCTGGGCCTCGACGAGGGTGTGCCCACCTCGGTGTATTCCCTCGACACCGACACCATGGAGCCGCTGGCCACCCGCACCAGCGACATCCAGCCGCTCGAGCTCAAGCCCGGCGAGACCCAGGAGCTGCCCAACGGGCTGGGCTCGGTGACCTTCGAGAACGCCTCGCCGGATGCCGCCGAGGGCGACTACTCGGGGTCGGTGCCCCGGTTCGCGTCGTTCGACATCCATCACGACCCCACCCAGGGTTGGGTGCTGCTGTTCGCGGTGCTCGTGCTCGGCGGGTTGCTCACGTCGCTCTTCGTGCCGCGCCGGCGGCTCTGGGTGAAGGCCGTCGAACAGGCGGATGGCTCGGTGCGGCTCGAATACGCCGGCCTCGCCCGCGGCGAGGACCCGGCCCTGGAGTCGGCCGTCACCGCCCTCGCCGACCGGCACGCTGCCCTGCTGGAACGCTCGGCCCCGGTCGTTCCACCCGTCGAACCCGCTTAGGCTGTACAGGTGAATCTGAACGAGCTCTCGGTCCTCAGCCTGTACTCGGCCATGGCCGTCTACGCGCTGGCGTTCATCGCCTTCTCGATCGACCTGGCCAAGCGCAGCTCTGCGGTGGACGCGGCCGACGTCGAGTCCGCCAAAGCCGGAGCGGGCGAGGCCGTGGCTTCCGTCGGCGGAACCAGCACCCTCACCCGCATCAGCGCGCGGATGGCCAACGATGCGGCCACGCCGTACGGCCGCTCCGCCACCCTGCGGGTGGGCGTCTCCCTGACCGTGCTGGCCTGGGGTCTGCAGCTCGTTGCCACCGTGTTGCGCGGCATCGCCGCCGAGCGGGTGCCGTGGGCCAATATGTACGAGTTCTCCATGACCGGAACGCTCCTCATCGTCTCGGTGTACCTGATCCTGCTCACCCGCGTCGACCTGCGGTTCCTCGGCACCTTCATCACCGGGCTTGTCGTGATCCTGCTCGGCATCGCCCAGCAGTACTACGTGGAGGTCGCCCCGCTGCCGCCGGCGCTGCAGTCGGTGTGGCTGGTCATCCACGTGTTCGTGGCATCACTGGCGACCGGGTTCTTCGCCCTCGGCTTCGCGCTGTCCTTCGTGCAGCTGCTGCAGTCCCGCCGCGAAGAACGCGTGGACACCGACAAGACCGGCCGGCTCAAGTTCCTGAAGACCCTGCCGTCGGCGGTCACCCTGGAGAACCTGGCCTACCGCACCAACATCGTCGGCTTCATCCTGTGGACCTTCACCCTCATGGCCGGTTCGATCTGGGCCGAACGGGCCTGGGGCCGGTACTGGGGTTGGGACACCAAAGAGGTCTGGACCTTCATCATCTGGGTGATCTACGCGGGGTACATCCACGCGCGCGCCACCCGTGGTTGGCGCGGATCGCGGTCGGCCTGGCTGGCGATCATCGGCTTCGCCGCCGTGATGTTCAACTTCGGCATCGTGAACGTCTTCTTCAAGGGCCTGCACGCCTACTCGGGCCTCTAAACCACCCGCGCCCGATCGGTGGTCGAGCCTGTCGACACCCGGTGACGTGCGTGCGTGACGAGGCCGTCTCGCGGGGTCTCGACAGGCTCGACCAACGGGGATGGTCGCGCCCCGGAGGGACGGTCGCGAGGGTCCTCGCGCCGCGCCCGATCGTTGGTCGAGCTTGTCGAGACCTCGACCCGGCTAGTCGGCGAGCAGGGCGTAGGTGCGGGTGATCCGGGCGAGCCACCAGTCGCGGCGCGCAGGGCTGGCGGCGTAGGTGTCGAGGAGGTCGGCATCCGGTACCACCCGGCGAACGGGGATGCTGCCGTCCACAGGCAGCAGCGGCTCATGAGTGACATCGGCGGCCAGCAACGACGCGGTGGCCAGGCCGCAGTCGTAGTCGAGCTCGGGCAGGGCCGCCGCCAGGAACGCACCCATCGAGATGCCGACAGAGGTGTCGAGGGCGCTCGAGACGATGAGCGGCAGGCCGGTCTCGGCCTGGATCGCGAGCACCGCGCGGATGCCGCCGAGGGGCGCCGCCTTGACCACCAGAAGGTCGGCAGCGCCGGAGCGGGAAACCAGCAGGGGATCGGACTCCTTGCGCACGCTCTCGTCTGCCGCGATCGGCAGGTCGAGGTAGTCGGTGCGCCGGCGGATCTCGGCCAGCTCGTCGATCGACGCGCAGGGCTGCTCGACATACTCGAGGTCGAACTCGGCCAGGGCGTGGATCGCGTGCTCGGCCTCATCGAGGTTCCAGAGCCCGTTCGCATCGACCCGGATCCGGCCCTCTGCGCCGAGTGCCTTGCGCACTGCGCGCACCCGGGCCACGTCTTCGGCGAGGGTCTGGCCGGGGTCGGCGACCTTCACCTTGGCGGTGCGGCAGCCGGGGAACCGGGCCAGAAGCGCCGGCACGTCGGCGGCGTCGATGGCCGGCACCGTCGCATTCACCGGAACCCGGTCTCGTCGAAGGGCCGGGGTGTCTTCCCAACCGAACTCCAGGGCCGCCCGCAGCCAGGCCGCAGCCTCTGCGTCGTCGTACTCCACGAAGGGGGAGAACTCGGTCCAGCCGGCCGGCCCCTCGATCAATACGGCTTCACGGCTGGTGAGGCCGCGGAAGCCGGTGACGAGGGGGAGGTCGACCACGCGGGCGGTGGCGAGCACGTCGTGCAGTGAGGGGAGCATGGCTCTAGTGTGCCAGCATCCGCGGGCCCGCCCCTGACCTGCTCATTCGGTGGAATCGGCGACGAAGGTCTCCTCGGCCGTCAGGGTGACGTCGGGGCCGTTGGGCTGCACGTCCACGATGGCGATCGCGGTGCCTGGAGAGATCAGCAGATAGGCGTCCTGATACCGTCCGGCGCCGCTGTTGACCCGCAGCCAGGTGGGCACGCCAGCCGCCGCCGCGTCGGAGATCTCGGCTCGCAGAGACTCGATCGTGCGATCGCCGAGGGTGTACGGCTTACCGCCGTAGACGATGTCGATGCGGGTCACGAGTCGTCCTTACCGTTCGACGTGGTTCCCAGCCGGTGCGGCTCCGGCACGATCTGTAGGCCGCCCGATGAATTCGCGGTCAGCATCAGCGCCTCGATCCAGTCGCGGTTGAGGCTGGGCGAACGGCCGCCGAAGTACTTGTAGGCCAGCGGGATGCTGGGATGCATCCAGATGGTGCTTCGTCCGTCGCCGCCCTGGGGGTCGTCGCGCCAGGTGAAGTAGAAGCACTCGCCCCGGCGTAGCTTGGCACCGATCACTACCTGAATGTGCGCGAGCACCCGATCATCGAAATCCGCCGTGAGGCTCGAATCGTACGTCAGCTTGCCCATTGCACCACTCCGTTGATAGGGGTAGGTGTTACGCTACGCCGGTTTTCGCTTCTAATCCCTGAGATATCGCTCAAGTCGTGGCACCTTTAGGAGGGCCAAAGCCCGCTTTTCGATCTGCCGCACCCGCTCCCGCGTCACGCCCTGGATGACCGCGATCTGGTCGAGGGTGCGCGGCTCCTCACCGGTGAGACCGAATCGGGCGGTGAGGATGGACCGTTCCCGGTCGGGCAGGGCATCGAGATAGAACGTGATGTCGGCGGCTCGCAGTGTGATGGTGGCGCACTCGTCGGGCTGCGGCAGGTCGTCGTCGATGATCAGCTCGGCGATGTCGCCGATACCGTCGCCGACCGGGGCGTGCAGCGAAATAGGTTCGTTGTCGTATTGCAGCAGGCGGGACACGTCCCGCACGGCGATCTGCGACAGCTCGGCGATCTCCTTGAGCGTCGGTTCCCGGTCGAGGGTGCTGGTGAGGTCGCGGCGGATGCGCTTGATCTTGTTGAGCTTCTCGGCGGTGTGCACCGGGATGCGGATCATGCGCGACTTGTCGGCCATGCCGCGGTGGATGGCCTGACGGATCCACCAGGTGGCGTAGGTGGAGAATTTGAACCCGGTCATGAAGTCGTACTTCTCCACCGCCCGCACCAGGCCGATGTTGCCGTCCTGCACGAGGTCCATGATCGGGACGCCGCGGCCGGAGTAGTGCTTGGCGATGCTCACCACGAGACGCAGGTTGGCCTCGATGAAATGGTTCTTCGCCCGCCGGCCCTCGAAGACCAGGCAGGTGAGTTCGCGCTTGAGCTCGGGATCCACCGCGGTGCCCTCGGCTTCCGCGCGGTTCATCTTCTCTTCGGCGAACAGGCCGACCTCGATCTTGCGGGCCAGGTCCACCTCGTCTTCGGCCGAGAGCAGGGGGCCCTTGCCGATGCGGCGCAGGTAGTCGCCGAAGGCATCCGTGGACGCCCGGCTGTACCGGGATGTGGCCGCGGCGCTGGCGGCGGCTGACGGCGAATACGACGACGGGGCGGACTCCGCGGGCGGTGCCGCAGGGGCCTGGGTCTTGGCGCGAGCGCTGGCTCGGGTGGTGGTCGGCTGGACGATGGTTGTCATGCGAGAACCCCCCGGGTGAGAAGACTGGCTGTGGCACGGTCGAATGAGGTGAAGTAGGCACGTTCCCGTGGGCGACCGAGGTTGGTCACCTCGAATGCGCTGCCGACGATCTGGATGAAGCCCAACAGGGCGGTCGGGTCGTCATGCTCGATGCCATGATCTGCGACGCGCCATTCCGTGGGAGAGAGCTCGGTGATCTCGACGTCGCCGAGGCCAAGGGCCGAGACGTCGATGGTGCTGTCGGGTATCGGCGTCGGGTGCTGGACAGGAGCTCTGTGGGTTTCGGCGCTGGTGACGGGTGCGTGTTCGGGTAACGCGGTGTCGGGTGCCGAGGGGCTGTTGTGAAACATGACCACCTCCAGGTCTTTCGGGTGACATAAGTACACAACTCGGCGTCTAGCCCGTTCAAGGGGTTGACGGGAACGCCGCCGAGGAGGTACACATGAATAGCCCTCATCTCTCGTGTGAGCGGTCCCAGGTCTCGACCCAGCCCCACCTGGACCCGACGTCCCACCCGGCAGCCCGAGCCTGCCCCGTAGGCTGGTGCCATGCCCGAACTGGTTTCAGAGATCTTCGACCCGACCCAGTGGCGTTCGGTGGATGGATTCGGCGCTCTCGCCGACATCACCTATCACCACGACCTCACCGGCCGCATCGCCCGAGTGGCCTTCAACCGTCCGGAGGTGCGCAACGCCTTCAGGCCGCAGACCGTCGACGAGCTGTACGCCGCCCTCGAGGACGCCCGCACCAACCCGCACATCGGCGTGGTGCTGCTCACCGGCAACGGCCCGAGCGCGCGCGACGGCGGCTGGGCGTTCTGCTCCGGCGGCGACCAGCGCATCCGCGGTCGGGACGGCTATAAGTACGGTGAGGGCGAAACAGCCAGCGGCATCGACAAGGCCAGGGGCGGTCGCCTGCACATCCTCGAGGTGCAGCGTCTGATCCGGTTCATGCCCAAGGTCGTCATCGCCGTGATCCCCGGCTGGGCGGCCGGCGGCGGGCACTCCCTGCACGTGGTCTGCGATCTGAGCATCGCCAGCGCCGAGCACGGCAAGTTCAAGCAGACGGATGCCGATGTCGGCTCCTTCGACGGTGGCTACGGCAGCGCCTACTTCGCCCGCCAGGTGGGCCAGAAGGCGGCCAGGGAGGTCTTCTTCCTCGCCCGCGAGTATTCGGCCCAGCGCGCCCTCGAGATGGGCGCGATCAACGCCGTCGTGCCGCACGCCGAGCTGGAGAACGAGGCACTGGACTGGGCGCGCACCATCCTGACCAAGTCGCCCACGGCCATCCGCATGCTCAAATTCGCCTTCAACGCCGTGGATGACGGCATGGTCGGCCAGCAGGTCTTCGCGGGAGAGGCCACCCGCCTGGCCTACGGCACCGACGAGGCCGTCGAGGGCCGGGACTCGTTCCTGGAAAAGCGCGAACCGGACTGGTCGCCGTACCCCTGGCAGTTCTAGGGGATGCGGTGAGGCCCGTCCGCGTCGTTCCCGCCGGGGATCCGCTGCACCTGCTGACTGAGTTGCGCCTGGCGCTCTCCGCCACCGGTGACGCGCTGCTGCCGGTGCCGTCGTCCGGGAACGGGACCGGGACCGGCCCCGGCGGGATCGGACCGGTGCCGCGCCGGGTGGCCGTGGTGATCGAAACGTCGGGCTCGACGGCCGCGCCCAAGCGGGTGATGCTGAGCACCGACGCGTTGCTCGCCTCCGCGGCAGCGTCGAGCGTTGCCCTCGGCGGCGACGGCCAGTGGTTGCTCGCCCTGCCCGCCCACTACATTGCCGGGGTGCAGGTGCTGGTGCGGTCGATCGCGGCCGGCACCGAGCCCGTCCTGCTGCCGCCGGGTCACTTCGACCCCGTCGTGTTCGCCGAGTACGCCCGCCGCCTCGTCGAACCGTTGCGGTTCACCTCGCTGGTTCCCGTGCAGCTGGCCCGGTTGCTGGATGCCGCGGACGCCGACCCGGCGATCCTGACCGTGCTCCGGCGGTTCACCGGCATCCTCGTGGGCGGCCAGGCCGTCGCCCCGGCGCTGATCGACCGGGCCGAACGGCTCCGGATCCGGGTGTTGCGCACCTACGGTTCATCCGAGACCGCCGGCGGCTGCGTGTACGACGGCGTCCCGATCGGCAACACCCTGGTGCGCGCCGTGGACGGTCAACTCGAGATCAGCGGTGCGGTTCTCGCCGACGGGTACCTCGGCGACGAGGACCGCACCGGCGACAGGTTCCTGGACGACCAGGGCGTGCGCTGGTACCGCACGGGTGACCTGGGCACCGTCGCCGACGACGGCACCGTGAGCGTCACCGGCCGGGCCGACAACGTGATCGTCTCCGGCGGGGAGAAGGTGTCGCTCGACGCCGTCGAGACCCTGGTGCGCACCCTCCCCGGTCTGGGCGAGGCCGTCGTGGTGCGCGCGGCCGACCCGGTCTGGGGCCAGGCGCCGGTGGTCGTGCTGGCTGCCACCGCACCGCCGCCGCTGGAGCCCGTGCGCGCCGCCGCGGCCGCGGCTCTGGGCCGGGCCGCCCGCCCCGCTCGCATCGTGACGGTCGATGCCATCCCGCTCCTGGCCTCGGGAAAGCCGGACCGGCAGGCGTTGGAAGCGTTCATCGCGCTCTGAGGCACCGACCGGCCGGACTGCCGGGGAGCCCGGCCGAAACCCGGATGCGGCCAGTAACATGAGGGCGTGGCACATGGAGCGCGGCCGAACGAGCCGAAACAACAGAAGTCCCGTCAGACCAGCCAGAACGGCGTCCGCAATTCGGCGCCGACCGGGCACAAGAACCCGGCGAAGTCGGGCAACCCGGCCCGGAAGAACGGTGCCGTGACCGGACCCGCCCGCAGCGCGCCGGCCACTGCCGGCGACTGGATCTCCGGTGCACGCCTACGCACCCTGCCCCTGGCCGTGGCCCCGGTGGCGCTGGGAACCGGAGCGGCTGTCGTGGCCGGTGGCGCCGGCGAGTTCCACTGGGTGCGGGCGCTGCTCGCGCTGGTAGTGGCGGTGAGCCTGCAGATCGGCGTGAACTACGCGAACGACTATTCCGACGGCATCCGCGGCACCGACAATCACCGGGTCGGTCCGGCCCGTCTCACCGGCGGGGGAGCCGCCAAGCCCCGCGCCGTGCTCACCGTGGCGCTGGCTTTCTTCGGCATCGCCGCCGTGACCGGCCTGGTGCTCGTGGTCGTGAGCCAGTACTGGTGGCTGCTCGCCGTGGGCGCCCTGGCCATCGTGGCGGCCTGGTTCTACACCGGCGGCAAAAAGCCGTACGGCTACCTGGGCCTGGGTGAACTCTTCGTGTTCGTCTTCTTCGGCCTGGTCGCCACCACTGGCACCACCTACGTTCAGGTGGGCACTGTCAACCTGGAGAGCTGGTTGAGCGCCGTGGCCATCGGCCTGATCGCCTGCGCGGTCCTGATGGTGAACAACCTGCGCGACATCAAGCCGGACAAGGTGGCCGGCAAGCGCACCCTGGCCGTGTGGATCGGCGCCCGGGCCTCCCGCGTGGTGTTCTGCGTGTTCCTGCTGGTGCCGTTCGCCATCGCGGGATTCTTCGCGCTGTTCTACCCGCTGGCCTGGCTCACCTTCTTCGTGCTGCTGCTGGTGCTGCCGGCCTGCCTGATCGTGGCGACCGCGAAGACCGCGAAGGAACTGATCCTGGCGCTCAAGCTCACCAGCATGGCGGCGCTGCTCTACGGCATCATGCTCGGGCTGGCCTTCGCCCTGTAGCGGCACAACTGTTACCCGTGCGGACAATTGCACCCGGCGCACCGGGCGCAATTGTCCGGTGCGGCAACAGTTGCCCGGCGCGAGGCCGGCGGATGACTAGGGCGCGCTCGGGGTGTGGCCGGCCTTGTCCTGGCTAGCGGTGTTCTGGCCAGCCTCGGCGCGGTCGACGGCGGCGTCCTCGGACTCGGCGTCAGGGTGCACGGGCTCCTTGTCGCGGTGCCGCACCTCGTAGAGGCCGCGGGCCACGGTGTCGCGCGGGGCGCGCAGGAAAATGTAGGACAGGCACAGGCCGATCACCGCGGCGAGCAGCGCCGCCAACCAGCCCTCGATGCCCAGCAGCGACAGCACCACGAACGGTACGGCGAACATCAGGACGCGGAGCACGGTGAACACCAACCAGGCTGGAACAGCTTTCATACCTGCAGCTTAAACCGTGCCGCTGAGAGTACTCACCGATCTCTCGGCTGACCGGCCTACAATTGGCACCATGTTCCGCCTGTTGTTCGGCCTCGGAGTCGTCGTCGTCATTCTCACCGTCTATGCGGTGGTGGATTGCGCGCTGTTCGACCGCAATCGCATACGTGGCGTTCCCCGCTGGGCCTGGATCCTGATGATCATCTTCCTTCCCGTGATCGGCGCCGTCCTGTGGCTGGTGATCGGTCGCGGTCGTCGCAGCAACACCGCGAACACCGGCGGCAGGGTCACCAGGTCGATGGCCCCGGATGACGACCCCGACTTCCTGCGCGGTCTGGACCGCGTGAAGGACCAGGACCAGCGCATCCGTGACCTCGAGCAGGAACTGGCCGATTTCGACAAGATGGACCCGCCGGCCGACGAGCCGCCCCGCCCCGACGCCGCCGGCGTCGACCCCAAGAAGACCGAACCCGGTGAGGGTGACCAGCCGGGCCGACGGGATGCCTGAGACCACCGAGGACCTCGGCTCGACCACCCTGCCCGGCACGGCACTCGTTCGTGAGGTCGCGCCCAGCGGCAGCCCCGCCACCGACTTCAGCGTGGCGTTGCTGGCCGAATTCGTGAGCCTCGGCGTGCGCGACATCGTGCTCAGCCCGGGGTCACGGTCCCAGGCGCTGGCCCTGGCCGCCGCCGAATTCGAACGCCTCGGCCTGCTGCGCCTGCACGTGCGCATCGACGAGCGCGGAGCGGGATTCCTCGCGCTCGGGCTCGCCATCGAGAGCGGTCGCCCCGCGCTCGTGGCCTGCACCTCCGGCACCGCCGTGGCCAACCTGCATCCAGCGGTGCTCGAGGCACACCACTCCGTGGTGCCCATGATCCTGCTCACCGCCGACAGGCCGGCCGAGCTGCGGGGCATCCGCTCGAACCAGACCACCGTGCAGCCGGGCATCTTCGCCGGGGCCGTGCGTCTCTCGGAGGATGTGGCGGCCCCAGACGGAAGCGTGGGGGAGTCCGACACCGCGATCGCCCTCGCACGGCTCGCCTACGCGACGGCGCTGGGCACCCAGACGAACAACCCCGGACCCGTGCAGCTGAACCTGGCGTTCCGCGAGCCGCTGTCGGCCGCCGTCGAGCTCGAGGCTGTTGCCCTCGAGGCCGGCGCCGCTGACGCGGTGCTGCCGGGCCGGCCGGATGCGGCGCCCGCCGTGGCTACCGGCCCGCCGCTGCCGTTGCCGCCGGGTCCCCGCACCGTCGTGGTGGCCGGCGCCGGCGCCGGACCGGCAGCGGAGCAGCTCGCCCGTCTCGCCGGCTGGCCGCTGATCGCCGAGGTCTCCAGCGGCGCCAGGTTCGGCCCGAACCTGGTTGTGGCATACCGCGAACTGCTCGGTGACGCCGACTTCGGCGGCCAGGTGCAGCGCGTGATCGTGTTCGGCCACCCCACCCTCAGCCGGGAGATCCCGGCGCTCGTGCTGCGCGATGACGTGGAGACCATCGTCGTGGCCCCGGCCGGCCTCGAGTGGTACAACCCCGGCCACCGGGTGGCCAGGTTCGTGCGCGCCGTTGCCGCCACCGACGAGGCCATCGTCGTGGCGGGCACCCGCGAGGCCCGGGCCTGGGCGGGCCGATGGGTGATGGCCAGCCGGAGCATTCTGGCCCAGGACACCGAGCTCGACGCCCCCGCGTTCAACACCCACGGACTGTCCAAGGCCGAGTTCGCCGCGATGAAGGCCCCGGTCACCAGGGCGATGCTCGCCGACGCCGTGTGGCGCGCCTCCTGGCCGCACGACCGTCTGGTGCTGGGCGCGTCCAGGCTGATCCGCGAGCTGGACACCCGGGTGACGGGCAAGAAGATCCCCGTGCACGCCAACCGGGGCCTGGCCGGCATCGACGGCACCGTCGCCACGGCGCTGGGCATCGCGCTGGCCAGCCAGGCCGGGGCGCATCCGCTCTCGACGGGCACAACCCGGCTGCTCGTCGGCGACGTGACCCTGCTGCACGACGCCGGCTCGCTGCTGATCGCGCCCGGTGAGGTGCGGCCGCGGCTGCAGGTGGTCGTGGGCAACGACGGCGGCGGCACCATCTTCGACGGCCTCGAGGTGGCGGCCACCGCCGCCCCGTCCGCGATCGACAGGGTGCTCTTCACCCCGCAGCAGGTGAACCTCGAGGCGCTCGCCACCGCCTACGGCTGGGACTACGCGCGCGCGGCCACCCGCAGCACCCTCGAATCCGCGCTGACCGCGCCGGTGGCCCGCCCTACCCTGCTCGAGGTTCCGCTGGCCCGCTAGCAGCAGAACCCGGCCACTTCTGTTCCCGGTGCGGACAAATGTGCCCGGCGCACCGGGTGCAATTGTCCGCAGTGGCACCAGTTGTTCGCTGACCGTTTGGTACCGTTGCTCTCGTTCCGTGCCAGACGTGCGGAACGGCCAAGGAGTGCCATGTCCGGTAGAACCGCACCACCAGCATCGGCCGCGTTCCCGCCGGCCCGGGCCCGCGCCGACACACTCGCGCTGTCAGCCATGATCGTCGGCGTCATCGCGTTCCTCTGCGGCTGGATGCCGGTGCTCGGCCTGATCCTCGGCAGCGCCGGCGTGATCCTCGGCCTGTTGGCCCGACGGCGCTCGAACCGCCCGGCGCTCGGCCTGAGCGCCCTGATCCTCTCGATTCTGGCGGTGCTGACCAACATCGTGGTCGACGTGATCGTGGTCGTCCTGATGGTGACCCAGGCCAACAACCTGGCCGGATAGCCCGGCTCGGCCCGGCGCCGCTCGGCCGGGCGGAACATCCGCCAACTGTGCCCGAAGCGGACAATTGCGCCCGGTGTGCCGGGACCAATTGTCCGGAGCGGGAACAGTTGCAGTCTGCGGCCGGCCTTCGGACGCCTGGCGGCTGTTAGCCGAAGGCCTCCACCACGGGGCGGAACTTCATCTTGGTTTCGGCCAGCTCGCGGTCGGGGTCCGAGTCCAGGACGATGCCGCAGCCGGCGTACGCCGTGACGTCGCCGGCGGGAGAGATCTGTGCGCAACGCAACGCGATGGCCCACTCGCCGTCGCCGTCCGCGCCGACCCAGCCCACCGGGCCGGCGTAACGGCCGCGGTCGAACGGCTCCAACTCGCGGATGAGCGCGAGAGCGTCCAGCGTGGGCGTGCCGGCGACCGCCGCGGTCGGGTGCATCGCCGCAATCAGGTCCAGCGAGGTGGACCCGTCGCTCAGGGTGCCCTCGACGTCGGTGGCCAGGTGCCACAGGTTGGGCAGCTTCACCGTGAACGGGATCTCGCTCGTGGTGAGCACCGAGGTGTGCGGGCGCAAAGCGGCGAGCACACTCTGCACGGCGAACTCGTGTTCGTCGCCGTCCTTGCTCGAGGTGGCCAGCGCGAGGGCTGCCTCGAGGTCGGCCGCGGCATCCGCCCCGCGGGAAATGGTGCCGGCGAGCACGCGGGCGTTGACCTCGTTGTGATCGGCCCGGATCAGCGTCTCCGGGCTGGAGCCGACGAGCCCGTCGACGGCGTAGGTCCAGCAGTCCGGGTAGCCCAGGGCCAGCTCGGTCAGCAGCAGGCGCAGGTCGGACTCGGCGGGCAGCCGGCCGACGAGGTCGCGGGCGAGAACCACCTTGCTCAGTTCCTGGGCGCCGATGTGGTCCACCGCGGCGGCGACGGCCGCCCGGTAGCCGGCCGGTTTCAGGGCGCCCGGCAGCAGCGAGATGCGGTATTCGTCGCCGAGCGGGCGCAGCGCCAGCGGAATCTCGGGGGCGGCCTGGCCGGTGGGCCAGATCCGGGTGACCCAGCACTGGCCGTCCTCGCGGCCCACGATCATCTCCGGCACGATCAGCACGCTGGTCTGGCCGGAGAAGTCGTCGAAGGCGAAGGTGCCGAAGGCCAGCAGGCCGGTGCCCGTGCGTGCCAGCGGGTCGGTCACGGTGGCGGCCGCGACGACGTCGCGCCAGGCGGCGGCGGCATCCGCCATGCGGGTAGGACCGGAGAACTCGAGGCGCAGGGCCGTGCCGATGCCGGCGAGGCCCTGGTTGCGGCGCATCCAGAGCAGCGGTTGGCGCTCGTCGAGCAGCAGGATCAGCTGGCGAATGTCGGCAATCGGGGAGGTCTCAACCGTTAGAGCTGGCGCATTCACTTGTCTACCCTAAGCCCGCGCCCGTTGATACCCGGGCCGCGCGCCGCAATCTAGACTGGACCGGTGAGTAGAGCAGATCTTAATAAGCAGCCCGCCCAGGTCGCCGCCATGTTCGATTTGGTCTCGACCCACTACGACCGCACCAACGCGCTGCTCTCGGTGGGCAACGCCTCGCTGTGGCGCGTCGCCACCACCAGGGCCGTCAACCCCCGTCGCGGCGAGCGGATCCTCGACATCGCGGCCGGCACCGGCACCTCCAGCGTGGCCCTGGCGCACACCGGCGCGCACGTCGTGGCCGCCGACTTCTCCGCGGGCATGATCAAGGTGGGCCGCGAACGGCACGCCGACAACCCCAACGTCGAGTTCGTGCAGGCGGATGCCACCCAGCTGCCGTTCGAGGACGGCGAGTTCGACGCCGTCACCATCTCCTTCGGCCTGCGCAACGTGGTGGAGCCCAAGAAAGCCCTCGCGGAGTTCTACAGGGTCACCAAGCCCGGCGGCCGCGTGGTCATCTGCGAGTTCTCCACCCCTCCCGTCGCGCCCATCCGGGTGGGCTACTTCGCCTACCTCAATCACGTGATGCCGCGCATCGTGAAGCTGGCCTCCTCCAACGCCGAGGCCTACGACTACCTGGGCGAATCCATCGCCGCGTGGCCGAACCAGCCCACCCTCAGCGCCTGGCTGCGCGACGCCGGATACGATGCCGTGGCGTACCGCAACCTCAGTCTCGGTATCGTGGCTCTGCACCGCGGAATCAAGACCCAGCACGCCCCCGCTTCAACTTCCTGAAACTCCCAGATCCGATCGTTAGGCTGACAGAGTGAAATTGACCGCCCCCGTGGCCCGCCGGAGCCCGTCGGTAACGTCGCAGCTGGGCCTGAGCGATCGAATCTTCTCCACCGCCGCCGACCGTGGCCTCGCCGCCAGCATCGAGACAGGACTCGACGAGGTGACGTCGAGCCTGCTCGCCGAGCTGGTCTTCGCTGACGAGATCGCCGCTGTCACCAGCCGGTACCTGCTCAACGCCGGCGGCAAGCGTGTGCGCCCGATGCTCGCCCTGCTCACGTCGCACCTCGGCGACGGCACCATCCCCGACGTCGTCCGCGCCGCGACGGCCATCGAGATCACCCACCTCGCCTCGCTGTACCACGACGACGTCATGGACGACGCCGACAAACGCCGCGGCGTGCCCAGCGCCCAGGTCGTCTGGGGCAACTCCATCGCCATCCTGGCCGGCGACCTGCTCTTCTCGCGGGCCAGTCAGCTGATGGGCAGGCTCGGCGAACGCGCCATCCGCCTGCAGGGTGACACCTTCGAACGGTTGGTGCTCGGCCAGCTGCACGAGACCGTCGGCCCGAAGGACGGCGAAGACCCCGTCGACCATTACATCCAGGTGCTCGCCGACAAGACCGGGTCGCTGATCGCCGCCGCCGCCCAGGCCGGCGTCATCTTCTCCAACGCGCCCCAGGAATTCGAGGAGCCCGTCGTCTTGTTCGGTGAGCGGATCGGTGTCGCCTTCCAACTCATCGACGACGTGCTCGACCTGTCGCCGCAGCCCGAGGCGACCGGCAAGGTGCCCGGCACCGACCTGCGTGCCGGCGTCGCCACCCTGCCGCTGCTGCGCCTACGCGAGCGTGCGGCAACGGATGTGCGCGCCGCTGACCTGGCCGCCCGCCTCGAGGCCGATGTGATGAGCAGCGCCGGTGTGGCCACCGAGGCCGCCGACTCCGCCATCACGGCTCTGCGCGAACACGACGTGACCACCCAGACGCTCGCGGAGGCCCACGGTTGGGCCCGTGAAGCCGTTGCCGCCCTCGCCCCCCTGCCGAACGGCTCGGTCAAGAAGGCGCTCACCCGCTTCGCCGAGACCATCGTCGAGCGATCCAGCTAGAAAGGCTTCCATGACCAAGTTGCGATTGGCCATCGTCGGTGCGGGCCCCGCCGGCATCTACGCCGCAGACATCCTCTTGAAGGCCGAGCGGAACTTCGACGTTTCGATCGACCTGTTCGACCACCTGCCGGCCCCCTACGGGCTGGTGCGTTACGGCGTGGCGCCCGACCACCCCCGCATCAAGGGCATCATCAACGCGCTCCGCGACGTGCTGGACCGGGGCGACATCCGCCTGTTCGGCAACGTGCGCTACGGCACCGACATCACCCTCGATGACCTCAAGAAGCACTACAACGCGGTCATCTTCGCAACCGGCGCCGTGCACGACGCCAACCTGCCCATCCCCGGCATCGAACTCGAGGGCTCCTACGGCGCCGCCAGGTTCGTCAGCTGGTTCGACGGCCACCCCGACGTGCCGCGCACCTGGCCGCTCGAGGCCAAGTCCGTCGCCGTGATCGGCAACGGCAACGTGGCGCTGGATGTCTCCCGCATGCTCGCCAAGCACGCCGACGACCTGCTGCCCACCGAGATCCCCGCCAACGTCTATGACGGCCTCAAGGCCTCGCCGGTGACGGACGTGCACGTGTTCGGTCGCCGCGGCCCCACCTCGGTGAAGTTCACCCCGCTGGAACTGCGTGAACTCGGCGAGCTGCCGGACGTGGACATCATCGTCTACGACGAGGACTTCGACTACGACGACGCCGCCCGCGCGGCGGTGGCCAGCAACAAGCAGGTCTTCGTGATCGACAAGGTGCTCAACCAGTGGCGGAAGCGCGAGACGGGCACGGCATCGCGTCGGCTGCACCTGCACTTCTTCGCCCGGCCGGTGGAGGTCACCGACGACGGCAACGGCCACGTCGGCGGCTTCAGGTACGAACGCACCGCACCGGATGGCCACGGCGGCGTGCACGGCACCGGCGAGATCCGGGAGCTGCCGATCCAGGCCATCTACCGGGCGGTCGGCTACTACGGCTCCTCGCTGCCCGGCATCCCGTTCGACAAGAAGCGCGGCGTGATCCCCAACCGCGAGGGCCAGGTGCTCTGGAAGGGTGAGCCCGGCTTCGAGTCCAGCACCGGGTCCCAGCAGATGTACGGCGTCTACGCCACCGGTTGGATCAAGCGCGGACCGGTGGGCCTGATCGGGCACACCAAGTCCGACGCGATGGAGACCGTGCGGCACCTGATCAACGATGTCGGCAACTGGTGGCGGCCCGAAGCGCCCGAGGAGCAGAGCATCGTGGAGCTGCTCGAGTCCCGCGGTGTGGAGTACACCAACCTCGACGGCTGGCACCGCCTCGACCTGCATGAGCTGGCGATCGGTTCCGAGCAGGGCCGCGTGCGCGTCAAGGTCGTGCCGCGCCACGAAATGGTCGAGGTCTCCCGAGCGAACGTCCCCGCCGAACTGTAGTCAAGCCGCGAACTGTGAGTAGAGCCCCGAAAACCCAACGTTTTGGGGGCTTAGCTCACAGTTCGCGTGGTGTCGACTGGCAGGACGACATCCTGGGGAGCGACTACCAGGCAGCCACCCTGCCGCTCGGCAGTGACGGCGAGGGGGAGGTCGTCGCCACCCTGGTGCGGTACCACCCGCCCCTGACCGACCTGGTGTCTCCGGTCGCCCCGGCGCGCGGCACCGATGTGCTCTACCTGCACGGTTGGTCGGACTACTTCTTCCAGACCGGTCTCGCCGAGCATTGGCATGGTCTCGGCGCCCGGTTCTACGCCCTCGATCTGCGAAAGTACGGGCGCAGCCTGCGGGAGTATCAGACGCCCGGCTTCGTGGCCGACCTGGCCACCTACGATGCCGACATCGAAGCCGCTCTCGCCGCGATAGGCCACGGCGAAAACGCCGAACGGCCCTCGGGGCGCAAGCTGGTGCTGATGGGGCACTCGACCGGCGGCCTCACCCTGAGCCTGTGGGTGTCCAGGCACCCGGGCCGTGCCCATGCGCTCGTGCTGAACAGCCCGTGGCTGGAGTTTCAGGCCGGCGGTGTGGGCCGGGCCTTCATCACGCCCCTCGTGCAGCTGGGCGCCCGCGTGCAGCCGCTGGGCACCCTGCCCCAGGTGGACCTGGGCTTCTACAGCCGCTCGGTCTCGGCCGAGTTCGACGGCGAGTGGTCGTACGAACCGCGCTGGCGCCCGCCGCGCGGTTTTCCGCCGCCCCGGGCCTGGCTGAACGCCGTGCTCGAGGGCCACGCCGCCGTGGCGGCCGGGCTGGGCATCGAGGTGCCCGTCCTCACGATGCTCTCGGCGCGATCGACGATCCTGCCGCGCTGGAGCGACCAGATGCGGCACAGCGACAGTGTCCTGGTGGTGAACGACATCGCCAGGGCGGCCGTGCGGCTGGGCACGACGGTGACCGTGGCGCGCATCGAGGGAGCCCTGCACGACGTGGTCCTCTCCGCCGAGGAACCGCGCGAAGCGGCCTACGCCGCACTCACCCGTTGGCTGCGCGCCTACGCGCCCTAACCATCCGCGAACCGTGAGAAAAGCCCCACATCTCGCAAGATTCTGGGGCTTGTCTCACAGTTCGCGGGAGGGACGGCAGGGGGACTAGCGGAAGTTGACGAACTGGAGGGCCACGTCGAGGTCCTTGCCCTTGAGCAGGGCCATGGTGGACTGCAGGTCGTCGCGGCTCTTCGAGCTCACGCGCAGTTCGTCGCCCTGGATCTGGCTCTTGACGCCCTTGGGGCCCTCGTCGCGGATGATCTTGTTGATCTTCTTCGCGTTCTCCTGGTCGATGCCGGCCTTCATGCTGGCCTCGATCCGGTACTCCTTGCCGGAGGCGAACGGCTCGCCGGCGTCGAGGCTGCGCAGGGAGATGCCGCGCTTGATCAGCTTCGACTCGAACACCTCGAGGATCGCCTTGACGCGTTCCTCGGTGTTCGCCTTCATGAGCACCTTCTCGCCGCTCATCTCGATGGATGCGCCGACGTTCTTGAAGTCGTAGCGCTGCGCCACCTCTTTGTGAGCCTGGTTGAGCGCGTTGTCGACCTCCATGGGGTCGACCTTGCTGACGATGTCGAACGTAGAATCTGCCATGGCTTAGTCCGTATCCCTTGGTTTTATGCGGCCTGTGGGGGTGTTGCGGCGAGTGTGCCACAACTTGAGCACCAACTAGAGCCCGAATTACCCCCGAATGGGGGACAGTTGTGGGGTGTGCTGCAGAACCAGTCTACGGCGGGCGCTGGGTAGCCGCAGATGGCGCGGCCCCACCGGCTATGGCCGTATGTCTGAGAGCTTCCCGTACGCCTGATTCATTTCGAGGTCACGTGTTACGCGGGGGCATCAGGTTCACAGCCAGCTTGGAGGATTCATCGGTTCTCGGGTTTGTTAGCCTCACTGTCGGCTGTGGCTGACCCGCATCCTCACCTCCCGCTCATGTTTCTGCTGCGCAGCCAGCTGCTCGAGCGGGCCGGGCATTCTTTCATCCTCGGTGATGTCGCCCAACCAGTCCTCGAGCTCGAGGACTCGCGCGACTTTGATCAAAGTGCGAAGGGACGATCCGGTGCCACACTCGAGGCCATGCACGGCACCCCGGCTCACCGATGCTCGGCGGGCCAGCTCTTCCTGCTCGATGCCGAGATCGATGCGCACGGAGCGAATCTGCGCGCCGATCCGCACCAGCCATTCGTCTGTGGTCCGATTGTGGCCTGGGAAACTCTGAAAAGTGTGCATTAGATCCCCTTTCGTGGCCTTATGTACAGAAAAGAATACCCAGGACCGCTTTTTAGTATCGGCTAGGGGCGTAGCCCTCCCACCAGCCATCGACAGTGGCCGGGTTCGGCTCTGTAATTCCAGTGCCGTACATCAAATCGGCCTCAGCCAAGTCCTGCCGGCGTTCTTCCAGCCATTTGTCTTCGGCCAGCTCCGCGAAGTCCAAGAGAGCGTCGGCGATGGCATCCGCTTCATCGAGGATGGCGGGCTTGGAGGCGGCCAGCCTACGGTGGTGTGAGCGGCGAGCGGTGGAGCGATCCTTGGCTGGCAGTTCGCATGAGAACGGCGTGTTGATTTCGCTGAATTCGGGTTTGGTCATATAAGCAGTCTACCTGAGAATCTCAGCCAACTCACAGGATGCAATCGCTTCGCCGCGATTGCCGCGCATAGGCCTCACATGACCGAAAACTACGAGGCCCACGAACCCACCGAAGCCGAGCTCGCCGCAGCCAGTGCCGCGCTGCACGCCGAGATGATCGCCGCGATGACGGCCACCGGCTTCTTCGCGCAAACTCCCGATGGACGCACGGTCTACGCCGACAGCGAGGACAACTTGCTCACCGCTGTCTACGGCGCAGATTTCTACGGTTCGCTCACCGAGCAGGGGCGCCGCGAGCAGCGGGACTTCCTCGCCGTCATCGCCCACAACGAGGGCGCCTGCCACCTCGACACGACCACGACCACGCGCTTCCTCGACTCGCTCGAAGCCGCCGACCTGATCCGCCACGGAATGATCTTCTGATGTTGCGCGGGATCCTTAGCGGCGTTGCCTTCGCCATGATCGACGCCACACTCGAGCGCATCATTTGCGGCCCGCGGCGCGGCGAGGTCGAATCAATTTAGCTCCGTTCGGCGAATCGCGATCAGCGGGAAACCGCCGACGACTGGAATGAGCGCGTGCACGAAGGTGCCCTACCCGCGCACGAGCGAGACAGCGGCGATGCCATCCATTCTCGTCCGAGGCTGGCGCGGGCGGCTTAGGGTCTCGACTGGGATCGCTGCCGGTGCGCTGAAACGTTCGTGGTCGGATCTGAGGTGGGGCTGGCCCGAGAGACGGCCCGGGTGGGCTAGCTCCCGGCGTTCGCGAGGGCCAGTGGCAGATTGGCGGCGAACCAGGCCGCCACCTCCTCGGCCGAAGCTGTGTCAGGCAGTCCACCGCCAGTGATCGCAACCTCTTGGTCGAACCAGACCCCATGGAACCCGTATCCATTCCCCCAGATTATTGCGCTTCCACCGAGTAACGGTTGCGGTTCGCTGAAAGAAGATCCGGGAGCCGGACTGTTCAGTGCCTCGATGGCAGTTCGACCATCAAGCGGGCGCGCCTGCCAACTGAGGCCCCCGGCCATGCAAGACAAAAACTTGTGGCCCTCGTACTCGGTCACTGCAAGCGTCGCCCACCCTGTGACCTCACTGTCGTACGCGCTCGGGGCTCCGAACGGGCATTTTCCCGGCGAAGCTACCGCTTCCATGAGCGGCGCGAGAGCCGCGGCGAGAGAACCAGGCTCAGGAACGCTGGCGGCATCGACAGGGACCACGGCAGGTGAGCATCCGGTGGTCTCCAGCGTCGACCATAGGATGAGGCCACCGAGCTGGACTTTGCAGTTCTCGGCGGCTGCGTCCGAGCCGGAGGTTCCCAGGAGGACGTAACCCGCCGGTGTTGCCAAGCTCGAAGCGAGAGCCTCGCCCCCGTCCCCAGCGCGGCGGTGAAGATGTCGGATGTTGCGATGGGGCGTTCCTCCGTGGCGTCCGGGTCCAGCGGCTTGGGCACGTCGATGTTGTTGAAGTTTGATCGGGTGCAAGCGACTGTGCCCGGAGAGAACGCCTCGTTCAGTACTTTCACGGCGCCTCCGTTGTTGGTATCGAGGTCGCAGACGGCAGGGTCTGTCCAGTATGGGTAGAGAGCCGGCAGGTAATTCGCTGGCGCGGTCCGCCCGCCGGACTTGTTCGCGATGGTCAGAGCGCCAGTGAGGTTCAACTCGACGTCGACCTCGCCGGGTTTCGCGTTGACGAGACTGGTCGTGGCTGTCGGAGCGGCCACGTTGTAGGTCAGCTGGTACTGATAGCCTTCCCGGTTCGTGTAATCGAAGATCCTCCGGACACCGACGGAGATGGTGGAAGCCCCGCTCCAAACCGTGGGGTCCAAGGGGATTACCTCAGGTGGGGCGCTTGCGGTTGCAGTGGGTTCAGCCGCTTCCGAAGACGGCTCAGCTGCCGGCGCGCTCGAACTTGCCGCGCATCCGGTCAGAAGGAGCAACGACACGGCAACGGACAGGGCGGCGGGACGTCTCATGGTTGCTCACAATGCCTGGGCGCAGGCGCCGGGCTTACCGCGAGACTATTGCTTCGAGGCCGGGTGCGAAACTATGAAGCGGCCCACGTGGCCACAGCACCGCCCCCAGTTCGGGGAAATACCGAGCTGGGGGCGTGCGGCTGGACCGAATCTGTTCGCTCTGTCGCGGGCGCCTCTCGCCTCAGTTCGAGCCTCCGCGGTGAGGGTCGGTGTCAATGGCGATCCGCACCGCTTCCATCCCGATTTGAGAGGGCTGCCAGTCGCCGTAGGCATACTCGGTTTTCCGTCTTGACGTATATTGAACGCCCGGGCGAGCTCGACGGATCGTTTCCTGCTCGCGAATGCCCTCGAGACTCATCTCAAAGTCCCAAGCACGACGGTGATAGCGGTCAAGAGGGAACGGAAGTTCGGGTGCGCTTGCATGGTCCGGCGGAGTGAAGAAGGATTCGAAGCCTCCGCCGCCGTGAGATGCAGTAAAGCGGACATCGATGCCGTCTCCGCGGTCGATTTGCCAGAATGCAGCTATCACCTGCGTGGATATGTTTCCCGTGTTGACGACTTCCATGCTGAACCCAGCGATGTGTTGCCCGGGCGCGGTGCTGCGTTGCCCGAGCCATTGTTCGCCGGTTACCTCAATCACCGGGCGATCCCAGCGCCACGCTCTCCATGCGGTCCAACCAGCTGTTGCCAAGGAAACGAGCAGTGCGCAGGAGGCTAAAACATCGGAATAACTCACTTGATGAGTCTTTCAGTTCGCTGTCCGGATGGCGACGGGATGACCGCAATGTCAGACGACCCGGCTGCGCTGGGCGGAGAGCGCTGCCGGTCTGCGTCGCGGCCGGCGACCGCACTATCAGTCACCATCCGAGGGTTGGATGATGGGAGCTGAGCCCACGCCGCACCGAGCCGTCGCTAGGTCACCAGATGACGATACCCTGGCCGTGAACTGTATGTTGTTGCGTCTAGTTGGCCGATAGCCCGCGACACGTACTCGAGCCTCATCGCCACCCGGATGGAACTAGACCGTGCCCGCTGATCCCGAAGCCACAAGCTGGCTTCTCAGCGCACCCGACGGCCAGCTCCCGCCGCCACCGGTGGAAACCAGCCAGCAGGTTCTGCCGATCGGGGTTTTGAGTCCGGAGGACACCGAGCGGCTATTCCTCCGAGTACTGCTCGCAATCGAAGACGTCGAACAGGCCTCGCTCTATGGAACGCCCGGCCAGAAGCAAGATGGGATCGACGTCTACGCTCGGCTTCGACTCACTCTCGAGAGCAATGAGGCTCCGCTCGATTACGTGACGCTGCAGTCCAAGCGTCTCGATAAGCTCACGCCCGCCCTACTTCGGAAGGCAGTGTCGACATTCCTCAAGGGAAAGTGGGTGGATCGAAGTGCGCGCTTCTACTTTGCGACGACGCACTCGCTCCGACCGGTCGCCCTTGCTGATGAGTTGACCGAGCAAACGGATCGCCTGGCCAAGGCCGGTGTCGTGCTGGTGCCTTTTGGGGCCGAAGAGTTGTCGCTCGAACTCAAAGAACTGCCTCGCCTTGTCGACGACTTCTTCGGCCGCGAATGGGTGGAGATCCACTGCGGCCCGGGCGCGCGCAAGTCGCTAGACGACAGGCTCGACCGGGTCAGCTACGACCGTTTCCGCGTGGCGCTTAGGGAATTCTACGGCGACGAACTTCGGCTGCACGCGGGAGGAGCCAGCGCGTCGAGTCTGGAGATTCTAGACGTCGCACCGCGGGAGAGAGCAGTTAACAACGACACCTCCCTGCCGGACTCGTCCCCGATACACGTCTCTGCATTGACCGATGAGGATTCTATTGATCGGCGCTTTCGACCCCACACCGCAGTTCGACGAACTCGGGTACTCCGAGACTTCGGAGATGACGTCGGCACCGAGGTGCGCGTCCCACTAGACCACTGGGTTGCCGATCGCCGGCGGACGCTGCTCGTCGGTGCGGCCGGCACCGGCAAGAGCACCTTTCTTCGGTTCCTCGCCGCCGATCTCCTGTCTGAGGAGCCTCGAGCCGCGGACCTAATGGTGAAGGCCGGCGAGCAGCTCCCGCTCTGGTTGCCCTTTTCATTTCTGTGCAAGCACCTAAGCGAGAGTACTTCGAACTCGATTCTCTCGGCTGTGCAGGCATGGTTCGCTAGTCACGATCTAGATGAGCTCGCCAAGATGGCACCCGTGGTTCTGCGCGATCACCGACTCTTTCTCATTATCGATGGAGTTGACGAGTGGACTACTGCCGATCAGGCGCGCAGCGCCCTGCAGCTGCTCGAGAGCTTCCTGAATGCGTCCGGGGCGCGAGCGCTGCTGTCGACTCGCCCTTATGCCAAGGGTGAAATCCCGCGGAAGCTTGGGTGGTCGGAGGGTCACCTTGCCCCTTTGAGCCGAACGCAGATCTCGCGGATTGTTCGGCGTCTCGTCCAGGGGCCGGACGCGAAGGATGTGCTCGGGGATATCGAGGCGTCACATGAGGCGGCGAGTCTCGCGCGCGTGCCGCTATTCCTCGCGTTGCTGATCGAGCTACATCTCGCGGGCCAGTTCCAAAGCACAAAGCTGGCCATCATCGACGAGTTCGTTTCTCGCTTTCTCGCCGAGATGCCACGTCTTCGCTCAACTCCGTCGGCCGCTCCGCTGGCCGACGATCAGATTGGTGTTGTCGTTGGGGAGCTAGCTTGGGAACTTCGACGCGTCAGCGCATCGGGTTTCGCCTCGGTTCACGATGTAAGGAAGCTGCTCATCGACATCCTTGTGCGGCAGTTCTCGCTCGACCAGGGGACAGCGCTCCAGTGGGCTGCAAATGTATTCGATTCTGCGCAGCGTCGCTTCGCAGTGCTCGTTTCACATGGAGCTGATCGGTACGGTTTCGTTCACCGGCTTATCCTCGAGCACCTCGCTGGGCAGCATCTCGCTGCGCAGCGTCTCGAGGTTCAGGAAGAGCGATTCGCTGAGCTGATCGACGATCCGTCCTGGCGGGACGTGCTCGTGGCGATGATCTCTGAGTCCGTGCAACGAGACGCACTCGAGGTAGCCCTCCTGAAGCGGCTCGGGGACTCAAGCGGACCCGTCGACCAGCGGTGGGAGTTTGCAGCGGAGCTGCTCTCGGCCCGCGTCGAGCTATCAACGGCAACGACGGACGTCATCGTTGCAGGCATTGCAGATCGAATCGAGAGCAGCCCGTGGCGTGCACACCGCGCGCGGTTGGCTCGGTCGCTGGGCGAGGCCTATGGTGGGCCGGCCTTCGACGAGGAAATGGCCGAGCGCGCATCGAATTGGCTCCGTGGCGCGATCTCGGATCCGCGCACCGGTCTTTGGGCCTCCCGCCACGTCGATTCGTCAAAGGAAGCGGCTGTTCGTCGGACCCTCCTGTGGGGACTTCGCCTCCCCAGCTGGGGTGTGCGAATCACGGCTGCGGATGCTTTTCGAGTTCGCTACTCATCGCGGCCTTTCGATGAGACCGTGGTCGAGTCCATCCGCGGTGAGGGAGACACCGAGGTGCAGGCCGTCCTTCTTCTCGCGGCCGGGTGGGCGTGGAAGCACGACGCCCTGGCCGCACTCGTCGAATGGGCAAGCCAACAGCCATCGATGGCCCTGAGGTGTGTGGCTCTCAATCTGAGACACAGGTGGGGTGAACTCAATAAGCAAAGCGACCTGCGGGAGAGCGACCTCAACATGGTCCGTCGTCGCCTCGAGGGCGGTGAATATGACACGACCTGGCTCTCGCTCACGAACGACCTGCTCCCTGTCGTTTTTCCATTCGAAGAGACTGAGTGGCGAGACTCTGCCCTGAATGTCCTAACGGGCGAGCGATACGGAAATGCCGCGCGAGACGTCGCCTACCGTCTTGCCTGCGGTCCCTTTGCCGCTGACGATCGCTTCAGGCAATGGGCGGTCGAAGAAGAACTTAGAGGCGAACACCCGTTCCTGTCTTTCGACGCTCGGCTGGTACCGACAATATGGGCAAGCGATCCCGAATACGAGGCGGCGGTCATCGGCGGGATCACTCGCTACAGCGGGCATTCGTTCGGGGGCGCAGGCGTCGAGCACATCCAAGGGCTCCCGCCGACGGCGGCTCTCCGGGACGCGCTTCTGGCGAATCTTGATACGGATCGACCCACTCCGCTCGCGTACGAGCTGTGGAACCAGTTCGCCACGGATGAGGTTGTCCAAGACGCGATGCGAACTCGGCTCCAAAGCGGTCCTGAAGTAGCTGGAAAGTACTCCTACGCTGCAACGATGGTCCTCGGAAGAAGCGAGGGCTTCGCCCGTCTAGTCGAACTCGCGCGATCGGCTGTTTCAGATAAGCCATCTGAGTCGAACGATGCGCTGCGAAACGCTCTCGCGACTGAATGGCATGACCTAAAGGCGGTAGCTGGCGACACCTCTGAGGCAGGGGAGAATCGGGCGGAATCTCGCGCCATCGTCGACAGCTACAACGAGGACGAGCTGGCCACTCTGTGCCTGGTACCAAAGCCGACTCACATTGATTGGGGCATCGACGACTATTTCCAGGCGTTCGCCGGAACTGAAGGAGCACGCGCCAGGGCCCGTGAGTGGCTGGCAGACCCACACCTCACGATCGCGCAAGTGCCCGAGATCCTCCCTGGCGCAATTCTTTCCGGCTTCGGGTGGACGACCGACCCGGGTACCGAGGACATCCTGGACTCCGGGTTCGGTCTTCTTCGCTTCCTCGACGTCGACATCCGCGAAATGTTCATACGCGGGCTCGGCAACTCTCGCGCAGAGACAAAACAGCTACTCCGCCTGGCTGGCCACTGGCAGCACGACTCGGATGATGCGTGTCTGCGAGCGTGGGCGACCGTTTTCGGTTCCCGACTCCGAGAGGATCTCCCATCGGACATAGCGGATACGATACGAGGCGCCATTCACGAACTTCTCGTACGGCGAGGGACACGAAATGAAGAGACGCGTCAGGCCGGATGGGTCGCTGCTCTGGCGGCGGCGGATCTCAGCTTGCTCGTAGGCGCCGACGGACAGTCTTCCCCTCCGTCAATCAGTCTCCGTGAAAAGTTCGTACGGCACAACGAAGCCCTGATCGCACTGATCGGGTCGAACTGGGGCGAGCTGCGCAACATGTTTGGTTCGGACCTCGAGGGGCTCATCGACGCTCCCGAGCCGTCTCGGCACCGACCAGCGCAGATGTGGACGGCGCTCGCGGGAGCACCCGACAAGTCACCAGCGCTGGAGGAGGATTTGCGCCACGCTGTCAGGACGATCACCCAGTTGAGGTCAGAGCCCCGCGTCGTTCAGTGGGCGGCGGCGGGCGAGTACAGCGAGGAGCACTTGCGATTGCTCTTGCTCCACGACAAAGGACATGGGCACGGCAACAGATTCTCGGACGACGCGGCGTCGTTAATACGTCGTGCCGGTGCGTGGACCATCGATCCAGAGCGCCTCAGCGCATTGCTCATCGGTGACGAGGTGCCAGATGCCAGGGCTCGTGCCTACTCGTCCTGTATGTCAAATGACAGCCGCGCCCTTCACGCCGAATTGCTTCCCGACCATCCGGTCTCGAAAGCACTGCTCTCCGAACTGTACGAGTGGTTCGCGTCTGACGACCGCATCGCCCTGGAATGGAACTGGGAGAGCGTGGCCGGCGTATCCATTGGCGCGATTGATGCCGAAAGGCTGCCCGACTTGCTCCTTCGCATCTACCAGCGCCTTCGAATGGGGGCCACGGTGGAGATGGATGTGCTCGCTGCGAAGTCGCGTGCGCGCCTGAGTTCAGACCCGGCTGCCGTTGAGTCGGTAGAAGCGGCCGTCCGGGCGACCTCAAGCCTGCCCCAGGCCGACGGACTGTTTACACCAGTCGGCGACAATGCGCCGAGCGGGAGCCAGCGCGTTTCGCTCGCGTTCCTGCTCGCGGGGGCGGGGCGCCTCGATCCGGCGCTGCTTGACTGGCTCGCAGCGCACCTACCGACCCGCGAGTCGCCGATGATCGACCCGCTGACGGACTTCGAAGGTTCGATCCGGATCCAGCTGGCCGAACTCAGCGACCTCGTGAAGCCGACCCGGTAGACAGATGTTCATGGAAGCTACAGCTGAACCCGTTCTCACTTCACCCCCCCCCTGTATTGGTGTCGCCGCTTTTGCATATTAACCAGTACAAACAGGCGTCCCGTGTGGTTGATACGAAAGACTTGGTGGCGTAACGAGGGGATTGATGATGGCGATGATCAACCGCCCCTCCGGTTGGCACTCGGAGGCGAGAATCCTTGAACCATGATCGAGATGAGATCGAAGCGACTCCTGTGACGGACGCAGCCCATCTCTGGACGACACTCCTTGAGCGCCGAATGCTCCGCCCGCAGGATTACGATCAAGATATCGACCTGGCACTGCGGACGTGGCTTCAGATTGACAGTACGACTTCGGTTGCCGCCGCTCTCGTTGGCCAGAACCGCTCAGCCCAAGAGCTGATCGAGAAGATCATGGAGTCAGTCGGACCGTTCGTGGCCATGCTTCGAGGCTTGCTCGGACTCTACGAGGAGATAGGCGCGCGAAGCGCCACCAACGACAACCTCCGCATCGAGTTCGAGTTCAACGAAGGAGAAGTTTCGATGCTCCTGCGGGAGTTCCGCGAAATAGTCCGTCGATGGGAAACCATCGAATCCATGACCCCGACGCTCCAGTTCTCCAACGACACCGCCTGGAAGGACTTGTTCCCTACCTTCGCGAGCCGGGACGATGCCCTGCGCATCTTCGGATCGAACGACTATGTTCATGTTCCGGACGCAGTCCCGGATTTTCCCGCGACTGGCAACGAGGACGCCGATGCGGCACTCTCCTCTTATCGGGGGGTCCTGGTCCGCTACCTCGCGGTCCTCAAATCACTCGCCCCCAACCGCGAGGCACTGGGGACATGGATCGAGACACTTCGAGGGTTACCTGAAAGCGACAACTTTCGGACGCTCGCCTACTCGGCGACGGACTTCTGGCTCTTCATCCAGACCACCCGCGGGATCCTGTTCGCTGAAGCAGTGCGAGACGGGACTGCGTCGGCGGATGACGCGCAGCTGCAGAGCATCCAAGGATGGGTAGATGGCTTCCGCATGGCGCAAGACCCGGCTGTCATCCGCAGAGCCGTCGACGAATTCGCGGACATCCTCTCCCTGCCGGTCTGGGGGTTCCGTCACGAGCTCTATTCCGCATGGCTGGTCACCCAGATCGAAGAAGCAGTAGGGCCGATGCGTTTCGATACGGTCGAGGGCGCTCTACGCTTCTCGTTTAGACCGACCCGAATCGCCGAGGTGGACTCCCCATCAGGGGTGATCGAGCTCTGGTGCGAGGTCCAATCCCCGATCACGAACCCCATCGGACATGGCCGCGTGGATAACATTCAGCCGGACTACCGATTTATACAGACCCCCACTGACGCGCCAGCTACCGACAAAGCAGTCCACACCATCGGTGCCATAGAAGCCAAACAGTACTTGAGGTCCGCGAAGAAGAACCCCGGCGAGGCTCTCGCCGACTACGCAAAGGGACTTCCAAACGCGTTGGTCATACTCGCGGCATATGGGCCAGTCAGCCCTGGTGCCCAGCTCCTCGTTCATCCTGACCACCGAAATCGCGCCGACGCCATCGCTCACGTTCGTCCCGGCTCCCCGTCCGCACAGTCTAATTTCCGCGACGCGGTAACGGCGATCATCCATCGGAACATCCTTGCGGTTGCCCCATTCACACTCGAACTGCGGTGGTCACCGCAGGTAGATGACTTGGACCTGCACATCACAACTTCGGACTCACATCTCTACTTTCGAATCCCACGTCTCCCCTTCGGTGAACTGCGCGAAGACGCGATTGACGGCGGCCCTGAGTTCATCGACATCCGCGACTTGACAACCGACCTAGAACTGCGGGTGCACCTCTACTCAGGCGCCTCCCTCGACGCCGCCGAACCAATCCTCATTATCTGCGGGGGCGATGCTGTCGCGGCCGTACTGAGTCGAGTACCCGGGGGCGAAGGCCCGTGGTGGAACGTCGCGACGATCCGAAAAAACGGCGAAATCGTCGTCTCGTCGCAAACGCGTGTTGAAGTCGGGAGCCCACCATCGATGCGCGGTAATGATAGGTAGTGGAGAGAGGGCTGAACCTGGGGTTAGCCGCCCCCCCGGGGTGCGGCACGTGCTCATCCAACGGGCATCGACGGAACCGCGCTAATAGGCGTACCTGCCTCCATTGGGAACTTCACGACGGGCGGCCTTATCTCGGGGAACCAGATGGGCAGCGGGGAAGCGAGTTCGCTGCGTGCAGTGTTCGTCGACGCATGGTGGATTCGATGCGACGAAGGGGTTCAGGCGGCCTGAGAGTCGAGCGTCCGGGGCCGGTCGAATTGCTGCCGTCATCGAAGCTTCGTCCAAGCGAAGCCCTGCGAGACCTTCCGTTGCTGACGACCGCTAATGCCTAGCCCTTGAAGCTCGGACTCATCCTGCTGTTGTACCTGACCCCAGCCCCTGGCTCTCGGACAAGTGGATCGACTGCAGGTTCCGGCCGCAGTCGCGCCTGGAGTCTTGAGGGTCGTCGTCAGCGCCGATCCCTGGCGGGAGGCTGCTTCCTCTCATCATGGATGACAGATTTCTGAGGCGAACGATCCGCACGGGCCTGGGCGGTGTTCCCCTTGTTCTCGCCATTCATGGCGAAATGGGGCCCTCGCCGGTTCCGAGTGGAGACGGCAAAAAGCCGCCCTCGAGCCGTCTACGTCCAAAACTCTAGGGGTACCTATTTCTTTGAGAATAAGAGAATAAGAGAACAAGGCCGACCTGGGGGAGCCCGTTCATCCATCGGAAGCTCCTAGTTGGAACGTCCACCGCTCCTGAGTTCCGACAGGGTCATTCGGACTCCGTCGGAACGGGGTACAGCATGGCAATGGCAGAGTACGAATCCTGCATCACACCGCTTTTGGCTTTGGCCGAAAACAGCGACACCGTTACCGGTGTCACCTTCGCGACGAGCACGGCTGCACTTGTCGGACATGTCAGTCGGACGCTCATCGTCGTAGGCCAAGAAGACTTCATCGCTGTGGAGGCCGTGGCCCCGGCCGGCGTCGTCATCGTCGGTGTCTCGAGCGAGAACGCGTGGCACGACGCTGACGGAAATCCTGCTGAGGCACTCAACAGGATCATCGACCGCGCTAGTGCAGACTCCAGTGTTGTGATCTGGATGGCGGGCGCAGCAACCAATGCGGCGTTGCATGACGAGGCCAAATTGCTCGGCCTGCATTTTGCCTATCTCGGGGCAAGCTCGGTCAAGTACGTGCGCGAGGGACACGCAGCGACGATCCTGGGCGCTCGTCCCGACGATGCTGAGGAGCGCCGTTCGTATCTGGCCAGAATCATTGACGCTGCGGGTGGTTTGGGAAAACGCCCGCCTGTCGGCCGCCCTAAGAAATCAAAGGTTCCCGCTGCTCGGGCGTCGACTCGCGGTGGTTCGGCGATTGCGCCGAACGTTGACATGGACAACGGCACCATTTGGGTGGCAGGCAGTGAAGGTCAGCGTGTCGTCATTGCTGAGTTTGCGGCCACAATCACGGCGACTTACAGAGTATTCGACGACTTGAAAGACCCGGGAGCCAACGACGCCACGTTTATGCACGATCTTGAGATCGTAACCGTGCGGGACGGTCGCCGTGTGGAGCACAGTCTCTCCGCAATCTCGGACGCCAACCTGCAGCACCCTCGCGGTTGGCTAAACAAGCTTCCAGGGGGAACCCAAGTCGTCTACTCAGTCATGAACAGAACCGGAGAAGCCATCGCATCGGCGATCCGAGCCCACGAACCAGCTGGCACAATCCCACAGATCGACGTACTGACCCGCACAGGTTGGCACGAGACCAGCGACGGCATGATCGGGTTCCTCTCCGTATCCGGCCTTCTGACGGCCGACGGGATGTGCGATCACGCCCGCTCCCAACTTCCCAAAAGCCTAAGCATGATCGCGCTGCTCGATACGGCACTGCTCGAACGTAAGAAGGAGATCCAGGCGGCGCGGAATACCAGGGCGATGTACAAAGAACTGACGGATGCGAATGTCTTCATCGCCCTGTGGGGCGTGGCCTGCCACGCCGTCGCGGGTCTCGGGCTCGGGGCGGTCGGAGTTCTCGTGGGCAAGCCCGGATCTGGCAAGTCAACCGTCGCTTACGGCATAAGCGCTCACGCTGCCAAAGAGTTCAACCCCGACGGCCGCGGCATGTTCACCGTCGACGCCACCACGGCAAACGTGAACCGGGCGGGAAGTGCCCTGCACGAGCTCTTCTTCATCATCGATGATGCACGCAAGCGTGAGACAGCCAGAAAGGCTGAAGCCATGGCGGAAGGCATCGAGCTCATCGTTAGAAGAGGGTACGCCGGCGGCTTCGCTGGCCACGCGGGAAGTGTGCAGAACCCCGCAACGGGCGTCTGGGAGTCGGGAGTGCCAGACCTCGGCTCACCGGCAATGCTGCTGATCGGTGAGCAGCTGCCAGATAGTGAAGGGGACGGACTCGACAGCACGAAGGAGCGCATGTACCCCGCTCAGATTGAGCTCGGGCAGAATATCTTCCGGTCAGGCAACGCCCGCCGCTACATCGAACTTTCCACGTCTGAGCTGCCGCAGGTGCATCTTGCAGCGTTCATCTCGTGGCTCGCTGCTCAAATGAGCGGCGATACTGATGGCCGCGCTGGATGGACGGCACGTTGGGAAGCCGTACGCCGATCTGCGGAGGATGCGCGCGCTGATATTCCGGTGTCCACCCGCGTACGGAAGGTCAGCGTCGTCCCGCAGATCGGGATGAACGTGTGGCTGGCGTACCTGCTGGCCATCGGCGCCATAGACGAACAGGAGTATGAGGATGATCTTGCCGAGATTGAAGTGCTTACGCGAAAAACCGCCCTCACACACGGAACAGAAAATGTGACCACCTCCGGTTTCGAGTGGGAGAGCATCATGAACTCCCTCCGGGCCTCGTATGCGTCTGGGTTGGCGGTCATCATCCGTGCGAAAAGGGGTGGCAATGCTGGCGACCATGTGGACCCGGACTTCCAACTCACTCAAAAGCTCTTGGGATTCGAAAAGGTCGGGAGGGGCGACACGCCGACCTATCTGGCAATGCAGCCGCGAGACGTTCTGGCCATCCTGAGGACGGAGTCGAAGTACCGCGGCCTGACTGAGAAGGATCTCATCGCGAAGTTCGCTCCCGTGGCCCTCACCGACCCGGGCAAGAAGCACAAGATCGCAGTGTTCGGGGGTGTCAGGACCCAGACCCTCTCAATTCCGATGGCGCTCTTCGAGAACGAGCGGGCTGACGCCATCAGCCAGTCCGCGACCGATCAGACGAACCCGGCGAGTGCAGCATGAGCACGTTCGCCCAGTACCTCGAATGCACCCGCGGACCGCTCGCTGTGCAGCTCGCTACGAGCCGCATCGCAGTTCGGATCACGGACAGCTGCGGCTCGACCTTCATCGCTGAAGGCGTCGACGCCGCCCGTCAAGTCTTCGTTGACGCGGCAACAGCCCGCCGCCGCCTGTGGCACAACGATCTCGCTCTGCTCCAAACCACCCACCGTGGGCAGCTCACGACGCTTGGCTGGCCGCGAATCTATGACGGACGGACCGTAGATCGGGCGCTAGCGCCGAGTTACCGTAAGCCAGCCCCGAGTGGGGGCCAGCCTCTCGCCTCGCTCCTGACGGCGCACGGCAGCGCGCTGGCTCGTCATCGGTCGCACGCGATTCTCATCGAGGGCGAAGCCCATATCTGGCACACCAGAATGGCGCGGGGCTACATCGTCGATCAGAACTATCTCGCGCGCCAGCGGCAATCCCGGCACCGAGAGCTGGCCGAGCTGTCCCGCATCGTCGGAACAGACATCCGCCAGGGAGAGTTGCTGCAAGCGGAATTCCTCGACTCGATCGGCGTGTCGTACGCGAAGGCAGGTTGGGGGTGGACCGCTCCAAGCAAGTGTGACGCCACCGCCGTTACCCAGGAGAACTCGGCTTTGTGGGCAGCGTATGTGTCCGGGTACGCCACGCTCAAGCGGGTGCAGATCCTCGATGGGCTTCATCGTCGCCTGGACAATGACGGCCGCCTGCGTCCGAATTGCCAAGCGAACTCTGCACGCACCGGCCGTGTCTCTATCAGCGACCCGGGCCTAATGGGCTTGATGACTGAGTTGCGGGGCGTGATCCTTACCGAAAATCCGCGCGGCTCCATCGTCGGCGTTGACCACACCAACGCGGAGATGAAAGTCCTCGCGTGGTACATCAACTCTCCGTCGTTCACGCTCCTTGTGAACTCATCCGACATCTACCAAAAGTTGGCCGACTGGGCAGGCATTCATCGCAAGATCGCTAAAAGAGCTCTGATCGCGTTCACGTATAACCAACGGTTCCCGTCGTTGGCAAAGCAAGTCGGCGCCGAGTTAGCTCACCAACTGATCGAGGGCATCACCACGCTTTTGCCCGAGATCGGACCCTGGCGGGAAGAACAGGCGGCCAGATCAAGGCGAGGTGAGCCATTGGAGACGCTGTACGGTCGCCCACTGCCGCGACTCACCGGCGCAGAGGATGACGCGCACGGGAAGGCGGGAAATCTCCTCGTACAGGGCGGAGCGCGCGACGCGTGGGGTGTCGCCCTGCGAGCCGCGACCGCTGTTGAACTCGACCTGTTCTTACCTCTGCACGACGAACTATTCGTGGAATCTGCACCTGGTCACGAGCGCCTCACCTCGGCTGCGCTCATGTCGGCTATGACCGTGGACCTCGGACGTGGACTTGTCCTGACCGGTACGCCATCAATTTCCCGCGGCCGTTGGGCAAGGCCCTAAGCAACCGCAAACGCACTGTGAGGTCCCGCCGGCATGCCGGCGGGGCCTCTTTCGTACCCCCAGTGAGGGGGACGTATTCATCGATTTTGGGCTCCCAGAGGCCAAAAAACCGTGAAAACGGCCATTTCAGGGCCTCGAGGGGCCAGCCGCCTGCCATCAGCCAGCACAGAACCCAGTGTTCCCGTCCAACCGGACGGAACGAGCACCGGGAGACGGCGACATGGCTGCAACGTTCCACACCAACAAAGGCGAGACCCTCGAGTTCTCCTTTACCCATACGGGCCTGATGAATGGCGTCACCGAAGTTGAGGCACAGCCGGGCGCCTGGAATGGCGCGGCTGGCCGATGGTTCCTCGACAACCTCGCCGCGCACGTCCACGTCATCCACGGCCGCAGCGCTGAGGAGATGCTGACCGATGCTTGGCTCCTGCTCACCGGCCGCACTCTCCAGACGGACGTCGCCGGGAACATGAAACGGCCGAGGATTGACATGCACGGCGCCAACGACGCCATCGGCGTCCTCTTCTACTGCCTGACCGCAGGCGCTCGGAGCGAGATGATCGCGGAACGCTCGCTCACCGGACTCGACGCCTCCCGCAACGGGAAGCTGGTCGATTCATGGGTCGATGGGGAAGCGTACGAGGCGCTGCTGGAACGGCCCGACGTGCGCTACCCCGTACCCGGAAGCTCCATCCACCTGGTCGCGCTCGAGGCTGAACTCGCCCCCACCCCGCGACGAGCCGCTAAAGGCTTTAAGTTTGTCGAAAACCTGCTGATTCAAGCAGGCAAGTCCCTGGCCGGCGCAGACGCCGCGATTGCTTCCGTGTCGGACGCCCTCGCGAAGTGCAAGGGGGTCTCCGATACGAGTGGAACCGACGCCCTGGATGCAGCACTCCGCAATGCAGTCTCCTACATCTCGAAGAACGCAGCGCTCGCCGAGTTTCACCAGCTGACCCTCGGCCAGTGGCGGGCGCTCGTCACGCTGCTGCTCGGCAACACCACGGGCCTGCCGAGCGCTGTTGCCGTGATCGCCTCCGGTGGTGATTTCTCAGCCCACAAGCACCTTCGCATGGCCTGCAAGAAGCTCACCAACCCCTAGTTGGAACGGGGGCCGCACCTGCAGGTGAGAGAAGAAACTGCAGGACTTTTCAAGGAGCGCAAAATGACCACACAACCCGACGAGTGCGACGGCCACTACATCGAGGAATTCGACCTATCCGCGGGGCGCACGCTCGAGGACGAAGACCACACTGACACCGGGCGCCTGACCGCCGAGTTTGACGGTCAGGACCAAAACCCGCCGATGTGGGTCTTGGGGAACCACCAGTTCAGGAACGACGTGGAGACGGATAGCCGGCAGCCCTCCTGGTCAGCAGTAAGGGTCAGCTTCGGCCTCGTGATGCTCCTCGGTCCCGGTAACAGGAGGACACTTCAAGCCTACGGTCCGCTGGCCATCGTCAGTCGGGGCCGGTCGGTGGCGCTTCCGCGCGAGTGTGCAGTGAATTTCTCAGGTGTCGACGCCGATGCTGCGTGGGCGACGCCAGCCATGTACTCCATGGTCATTGACGCCGTTGTCATCAAGGCGGTCCGGGCGCATGGATACGTCGCGACAAACGCAGGACAGAAAGACACTGTGGAACGGGGCATACACAGCCGGACGTACCTCGTCCGGTGTGCGTGCCGCTGATGGAGTGAACTGGGATGCTTTGACACCGCCAGCGTCGCGGGGCTGACAGCAGTCTGTGACTACAGCTGGCGCGTAGCGGCTCCGCACGCAGGATGCCTCGCCGTCGCTCCGCGACCAGGACGTCGGTGATCCCCGGTAGCCTGTGGCCGTGGCCCACACTCATGACGCCCTCGCCGCGTTTCAGAACGGTGAGGTGCGCCTGATCTACGCCCGGCACCGCGGCACTGGCGACCTTTACCTGCTGCCGGATGATGAGGCTATTGAGCTTCGGGTGTGGACGAAGGAGAACCTACGCTGCCCGATCCCAGACTGCCCGAGCCCCGAGATGACGACGGTGCACCGCGCGCGACTCCGCGACGGATTCCGGCATCTGACGCCGGGCTCCGGAGGGCACGCCCCCGAGTCGCTGTTCCACATGCAGAGCGCGGAGATGATCGCGCGTTGGCTGCGGGGACGGTATCCGCGTAGCACCGTCGTCAAGGAGGAAGCGTCAAATGCGAGGCGGGAGCGAGTTGCAGACGTGATGCTGACCGCGGCCGACGTGGCCAGGACACGGATGGCGTTCGAGATCCAGTACTCACCGATCACCGACGTCCGGTGGTCAGAGCGGCACCGCTCCTACGCCAAGCAAGAGATCACGGACGTGTGGCTGTTCGGGCACTTCGGCACGCAGCTGCGCACGACCCGCGACCAAGTGAAGCTGAACCCGGCGCATGAGGCGGCGGCCAAGAGCGGGCTGGCGCTGTGGGTGAACCCGATCACCGAGCAAATTGCGACCGTCGTCACGCAGGCCGACGTCGGTGACGGTCTGATGAGAGCGGTGCCCTGCCGCAGCGGCCGCGGTGAGTTGCTAGCGGTCCCACTGTCCTCGTTCGGGTTCCGGGGGACCCGGTTCACGTGCCCCGAGTTCGAAGAGCTCTTGGAGGCGGAGGTGCTGGCCGTGGCGGAGGCGGCGTCAGAGGAGAGGCGCCGAGTAGCTGCGCAGCGCTCCGCCGCCGAGGCGCAAAAACGGGCGGAAAGGGTGGCTCGCGCCGAGAGCGAAGCACGGCTGAAGCTGATCATGGAGTGGGCCGCGGGCGAAGGGGAGGCCCTGTCGCAGCGTCCGTCCATGCACGATTTGGTGGCCGGGTGGGCTACGTCTGCTGAACGCGGTGAGCTGCTGCAGAGCTTCGGCGGGAGGTGGCCAGGGTTCTTGGCTCTGGACCTTGAAAGGGGAGAACTGCCGCTACCCGTCGAGGTGTGGCAGGGCACAGTGTTTCGCAGACTTATCATGTGGGCGCCGCACGGCCAGAAAGTGTCGCTCGGCCAGAGCCTCGGCATCCTTGGGCTCGCTGACCCGGTTGTCCCTGAGCACCTCGCGGTGGTCGGCAGGTGGCTGGAGAACCTCTCGTTCATGGGCATCGTCGAGAGGCGTGCTCGCTTCGACGATGACGGGCTCCCCGTCTTCTCGGTGATTGACCAAGCTGAGCACGGACGGGCGGAAGCCGTTGTGGCCGGGATCGGTCCGCGCCCTTGCGAGCGCTGCACCATGCCGCTGTGGCGCCGCGGGGATCTGTGGCGAGGCACCCATGACAGCTGCGCCGTCCGCGTGAGCACGCCCCTGCTGCCCATCGCCCAGCCCCGTGGCCCGCGCTGACGACTGTTCGGAGGCTGGACAGGCGCCGATGCCTTCCCATGTTGCTGGGCTAACTCTTGTTTGGCTATGGGCTCTCGCAGGTGCCTGCGAGCACCGCAACCACCGTGACCCTCATCGAGCCGCTCAAGATCACGACGCACGGACACCCTCAGCACCCGCTCTAAGTCAAGGGCGACTCTCCGCTCGTCGACTGGCCGCCGCCCAGGCCTGACCGCCGCAGCGGAGGCGACTCGCCTACGGCGTGAGCGATAGGCGCAATTGATCTCCTCCAAGCGAAGGGCGGCAAGGCACGTGAACAGCGGAGGCAACTACTTCGCTGACCTGCCCATCGTCTCGGCTGGGGATCCTGCGCTGCCGTTACCCAACCGTGCGTTCGTCCTCCTTAGCATTGTCACCGGACTTGGTATCTTCCTTAATATCCACTCGGCGGGCTGCGCGCAGTTTCACCAAGTATTCGTCACCCGCAGGCGTGAGCTTCCAGTAAATGGATCTGTCCGAGGGCGTCCGCTTTTTGTCGCCCACCGCGATTGCGCCCAAAGCACGTAGCTGCACGATAATTGCACCCCACGAACTGTCGGTAATGGTCGCCGTGTCGGTGCTCCGTAGCTTCGGCCAATCATCGAGCCGCTGGGTGTCATTGAACATATGTGAGTTCCAACGCTCCCTGAGGCTCGGCTCGGGCGCTTCTTCGATCATGAACGGTCCAAGAACTTGGAACACCTCGTCCCACTCGTAGGACATCTCGGCGGACAAGTCGATGTGCCGTCCACGACTGGTGTCCCATCCATCTAGCTGAAACTCAAACGTGACCTGGTCGCTACCATGCTCGTATTTGAGATTGAGTTCAGTCGGTTTTGCCCGAGCAGCAACTTCCTCCTCGGCTTTTTCTCGCTTGGCGTCCGCGAGTGCGGCCGTGAGCTCAGCTATCTGGGTACGGACCTCGGAGGTCATTGCCTGGTCGCCTCGGACCCATCCGGGCTGAGGGTTGCGTTTGATCGCTCGGTTCAGGCCTCGTGACACTACCGAGCCAAGTTCGGCAGGCGAGGCGTACTTTTTGACCATCCGCGTCATGACCTTCGAGCGAAACGCTTCGAGCTTTTCCCGCGCCTCTGCGCCGAGCTCGGACTTTCCGAGAGGGATCTCATTGGGATTGCCGTGTACGAATCCGAGAACCGGGATGTTCGTCGAGACCGCGTAGTCGTATTCCTTCTCTGTATAGCTGATGCCCTCGCCAGACATGGAACCGTACCGGCCACCGACGATGACTACGTAGTAATCGCATTCATCGATGACTTCCCTGATGAGCGTCCATTGGTCCTCGTCGGCAGCGGGAAACATCTCCATGCCCGCCGGAAGGCAGTCCATCTCAAGCAGCGCCTGCATCACTTCTCGACGCTCTTCCACAAGATCAACATAGGTCGAACTGACAAAGACTTGATACTTGCGATCCACAGGATCGACTGTATCGGCTTAGGCGGGGGGCTGATGCAACGGAACTTCTAGGTCGCTAGAACAGCGCCAGCCTTCGAATGAATGTCCGCGGTAGGGCTGCCAATAGCGGGCAGCACCCTGTGCGATCACGCACCTCTTTACGTGGAAGATATCGGCGTGCCGTTGGCATGGGTTTGCGCATGTTGCTGAGCATGGGCGGCTCCCGTTAACCGCCCGCAACCCGGTCCGTCACCGGCGACGTCGTAGCAGAAGAGCACCCGAGACTCGCTCTCGCCGAGGGCCCACCCGCTGCGCTCATCCCAGTAGCCTGCGGGGTACCCGTGTTTGCCCGGCCGCCCCTTTGCCCGCTCCAAGTGTCATCCGCGGTCCCGCCTGAGTGGCACTGAGCTCGGGTACTGGGATACCGGTGAAGCCCAGTGCGGTGACAGCTAGCGGCCAGAGCGCTGGACTAGTTCCAGTGCGCAACCAATGCGGGACGCTGCGGACAAAGCTGAGGTTGTCGATCACGGCGAGGGCCCGGCCGCTGTCGGTCGGGAGGAATTCAAGGTCAAAAGTGTCAAGCAGAGACGCTTGCTGCCAGAGTGCGGAGGCAGGTCCGGTCGGGCGCTGGCATTCGAGGGTGAGGAAGGACATGTCGACCTTTCCTGCGGCAGGGAACCAATCGCGCCAATCAGCCACGAACATACGGGAAGCGGTTCGGTCGAAGTTGACGCCGGGGTAGTCCCGGGCGGCTCTGGCGACCGCGCGGAGCACCTGAGCGCGGACCTCGCGGGTGTTGACGAGTTTGTCGGGACGGGTTGCGACTACGAAGACGACGGCGAGGCCGGTGTCGCGCATTCGCCGGTTGGCGAGCAGCTCGGCCCAGCGGCGCACTTTGGCGTCAAAGCTTTTCCCGGTGGAGGCGGTAATCTCCACCGCGATGCGGGCGCCATCAGTGCGAATGAGGGTCGCGTCCGCTGCCTTTTGGACGCCGACCGTCGGGCGGGGGAGACCCGCGCCGCTATGTGCGAGAAGATCCAACGTGCTCAGCTTCTCACCGACGACAGCGCCAATCTCGCACCACTCGGCGACTCGCAGCGCGAGTTCGGCAGCGAGAATGTTGTGCCGGTCGTATTGCGAACCCGACTCCCACGGGTGGCCGGCGGTGACCGAGACCCATTCCGGGTAGGTCAGTTTGCCACTGATCTCCCGGTCGAAGTTGGGCGTCCGGGACGGCCGGTAAATCGACCCGGCGCTTTTCCCGTCGGCGAGGCCGGTGTTGAACGAGCCGATGTCGGCGACGCCGGCGCCGAAGAGTTCCCCCATCACAGTCGACCTGTGTCCGCCGAGCTCCGCGTCGCCTGAGATGGCGGCCATCTGCTCCCCGGTGACAGTCCGCCAGGAGTCGATCACGGACATCGCGTTCAGCCGGGCGTCGCGCCGGCGGGTTTGACGAATAGAGGCCTGCACCCGCCCGGGACCCACGTCTAACCAGGTGGGGATCCGGCCGAAGCCCGCGGCGCTCTGCCGGCGGGCAAGGTCAGCGCTGAGCCAAGCCGCGGTCGCGCCCTGCTCCCAGACCCCAGCCCAGTAGACATCGGCGCGTTGTGATGCCCGGGAGCCAGGAACAGTGCAGCCGCTGGGCAGCTCGACGAAGCTGACCGCGCTCACCTCGGGTCGCCCCAAAAGCTCTGTACCAGGTTGCCATCCATGCGCGTAACCAGGACTAGTACATCGGCCGCGGAATCGGTATAGATTTCGGCCCGCAGCGCGACGTTGACGAGGTGCAAATCGATGGCGGTTTCGCGCGCCAGGGGCCACGCTTCTTGGACCACTAACTGCGGCTTCATCGGTGCGCCGCCGAAATCGCCCGTGCTCATAACGCGTGTCATGAAAGATCCTCCATTTCGGCGCCCGGAACCGAGCGACTCTCTGCCCCCGTAGATGCGGCGATAAACGCGGCCAACGGAAGAGCAGAACAATCGTCTGCTCGCACGTACTTCCCGGGTTCCAGGGTGCTCACGGCCGGTGGCTACTCAGCATCCTCATCTCCGCATTCGCTCCATGGTTTCGAGTCCCCCTGGGGCCGGGGCGCCGTACGCTCGAGTTGTCGGGTTCCTTTCCCCTGAGCGCGCTCGTCGGTCCCGAACCGCTTCGCGTTTCGTGCCTGTCCGAGCCGAGGCCACCGCTGGCGCAGTGTCCTCGCGCAGTGGCCGCCGGTTGGGCATCCTCTGCGAACACTCTGCCGAGTGCCAAGTGCAGCGCTCCGCGCGGTCGCCCGCCCGCTGCCCTGTGGACCGCGTCCGGGTCGCCTACAGTAGCCTGCGCACCGCCGCGGCCAGCTGTCGATCCGCTGCTCTGCGCTTTCCCCGACCACCACCCGTCGTGACCTGTTCCTTGACCGTGAGTGTGGGGCCGCGCGGAGCGCCGTTCTGATGCTGACGTCCTGCCCTCCCGTCACCGTTGAAACCACCCCGGGTTCTGTCTCAACCACGGTCTCCCCGGGCAGCGTCTCCACCGTCCACGGCGCACCCCAGGTGACCGCACTCTGAGGCCCCCCCCGGTGTCCCTCAGCCAGCTTGCCGGAGCTCACTGTCCCCGTCCCAAATCGTGACGTGGATGCGGACCGTGGCGCCCCGCGACCGGGACGTAACGTACCGATCTTTTCGGACCGCCAGCATGCCGCCGGCACGCAGAGAACCGCTGGCAGGGACGGTCGCGCAGCGACTGTGAGACGCGCAGCGGCGAAAGAGGCGCGCCAGCGCCGATCGGAGACAGCAGCTCGCGGACGTGTGGTCGGTCACCCGCAGCGGGGACCCAGACTCCACCACAGTGCACCATGCCAGGCCACCCACCGAGACGCGTGAGACGGGAACCGTCAAGAGGTTGACGCCCCCGGCGGCGACCGGCAGCAGACGCACCGCCATAAGCAGACACACGTGCCGGGACGGGCAGGCGGGCCAGTGCCGACCGCAGCGCACGCACCGGCAGACGCTGACTTGCTCGACGGATCGGTGTTCTGCAGCCTGCGGGACGGTCGCGGCGGGACGATACGTCAGGGAGGCGCAACAGCTCCTACCTGCTCTCCGGCTCCCCTTTCGCCCGCTTGCTCCGGCCCGCACCTCGGCTTTTCTGGTTGGGCTCTTGTCTCTTTTCGGCAGCCCCTCGCGTACCTGCCAACGGCCCACCTTGGATCGAGGGTTGCGCCTATCGGCGGTCAGTTCCGAGCTTGGTGTCTCGGGGTTGCTCACGCTGTGGAGGGGCGGGACGGCCGGCGCTTTCGACGGGCGCGCTGTCCGGGAACGCTGGCGGCGCGTGCGCGAGGCGTGCTCCTCGACCATCTAGGTGTGAGGACTGCCGGACGCTACGCATAAGTTGCTAATGTCGCGTCGTGAGCCTCGAAGTGCGGGACTTCGGGAAGCATGTCGAGGGTGAGGGACTGCGGCGCCGACCGGGCAAAAGGCGGTCACGGTCGAAGTCGCGGCACCAGATGTACGACGAGCGGCTTTAGATGAACAAATGATCGGCACCAGAAGTACGAGGCGTTCCGGATGTGTCCCGGTCCCGAGCCAATGGACCCTAAACATCTGGTTCCGCTCAATCTGCTTGATCTCGTACGTCTGGGCACCGGTGTACGCATCTCGAACCTCGCCGACGTCTGGGCGAAGTCGCGGCACCAGATGTACGAAAGGCAGCATCAGAAGGAGAAATCAAGGCAAGTTATTTATGGAGTTCGTACATCTGGTTCCGTTCACGGAATCTGGGTGATCTCGTACATTTCCGTCTAAGGCGCCTCGGTGCAATCGGGCGAGTCCCGCAGATGCTTCCGGGCGACCGGGTTCACGTGCTTGGAAATGTCCGTCGGGGCACGTCGCGGACGTCGTAACTCTGGTCTACACAGCCTGCACCTCGGATATCCACGTCCGGAGGGTCATGGCGCGCCGTCGTACATTTGGTTCCGGTCTCTGCGAGCCATTTCGTACATTTGGTTCCGGGGCGCCTTCTGACTACATGATCCCCACTGGGACGACCTTTCGTGCCCTCAGTCCACTCCTGTGGTCTGCGTGACGGTGTCTGAACCGGAACTCACGATGAGCGTCGTTGTGCTGGTAACGAGATGCCCAACCGGAGTGAACTGACGGTGCAGACCCTTTTCCTCGAAGACATGCGCTGCCCCTGGCAGAGCCTCGAGCGGTAGCGGGTGAAGCGCGTTGGGGTTATGGAACACGGTGAGGCCGTCGATCCAGTCTTCCTCGTAGTCTTCCGTCACCAAGTGCGAGAACGCTTCCTCCTCAGCGGCGTTCGCCTTCGAGAAACGCCGACCCACATGCTGCGCTGTGACAGTCGGATCTCCCATGCCCGCTGCGATTCCCATGCGGTTGAACTTGGTGAGCGTCCCGGCCGCGTTGAACGCGACGGCGCTGATGTGCTCTGAGTCGGCCAGCTTGAAGAATCCCGATGGCAGTTCCTTGTCGCCCCACTTGATGGTCGTCACCGGCAACTCGACCTTCAGCACTGAGCCGTCGATTTCCACTTCATCGATCCTCACGCCGTAGAGGTACTCGAACAACGCTGACTGGCTCCAGGTCATTGATAGTTCGTGGTGAAAGTCTTGGATGGCGATGACGAAGGGAATGTCCTCCACGCCCTCACGCTCCCAGTAACGCTTGTTGAGCTTGGCGCACAGGGGCCCAGAGAAGCGGGTGGGTAGGTAATTATGGATGTAGTCGAAGGTCGCCTCGTCGGTCTCGGGAAGCGGAACCACCTTGTCAGACGGCGGGGGATTGGCAGTCGTGGCTTCCACGTAGAAATCGCCTTCGAGCCCACGAGCCAAGAAGTCCGGGGCGGGCTTCGGCTGCTCGACCCTGAGCTTCGCCTCCCGAAGCATGGCCCAGAGGTAAAGCTCCCAGATCCGAGCATCGAACGCAGATGTCTGAAACTGCTCTACGAACGAGCCGTCCTGGTTCTCGTACCAGCGCATAGCCGTTTCGATGAGGCGTCGTGCGGCCACAGCGCTCGGGTCGTCGCGGAGGTACCTAAACCGAGTGTGAAGCTTGCTCTCCTTCGCCACCTTCGCGAAGAAGTCCTCTGAAGGCTTCTCATCGCCCTGTGTCCGCAACTTGTCGTAGTGGTTGTGAACGCGAGTCATTTTCGCCGCAGTGTCGTAGATGACATCACGGATGTTCGCGTAGCTGCTAAGCATGTCCACGCCTCGATACCTGCCCGCGAGGTCGGGAGCTAGCACTGCGCCATTGAGGTCCTGATCGGTGAGGTCAACGAATACAGTCCCGAACACTCGACCCGGCTTGATTTCCAACCACTCCACCTCCTTGACGAGGGGGAGCAGCACTGCACCTCGCGCCCAGACCACATGGGCGTTGAACCGCCGTTCGGGAATCGCATGTACTTCCACGGGTTCGACCTGCTTGTTCGCCAAGGTTCGTCCTTTCAAACGGATGGTTCAGGGTATCCGCCAGTCGGAGGGCTCGCGACTAAAAGGATCGTTTCCCGCCCGCCAGAGAGTGCATGCGTCGTCGACGCGGAGTAGAGACCTGGCCGGGCTCAGTGCGCTACCCCAGTGCGGGGGCAACGCGGCGCAGTGCCCAAAGAACCGTGTGGTCGCGTAATGACCGCTCAGTAGTCTGAGATCAACGCCCAAGGCTGGGTCGGACGGGGGACTGGTGTCAGCGAAACCGAGGGTTCACGAGGTGGCGACGGAGTTCGGTGTTAGCTCGAAGATCGCGATGCGCATGCTCCGAGATGACGGCGAGTTCCTCAACGGCCCCAGTAGCTCGATGGAACCGCCCGTCGCGCGTCGGCTCCGCGCACGACTTGCGGCGGCGGCCGCCGAAGAGCTGGCGCGGCCCGCTGCAGCCCCACACCCCACGCCGGCGCCTCCGGGCACACGCTTCTCGGCCTCCGAACCGTTCGTCGCCTTCACCAGGTCACCGCCGAGTGCCGCTGAAACCGCAGCGACGGCCCGTGCCCTGCAGACGACCTATGACGAGGCGGTCGCCGCTGACGCCCGGGCACTGCGCGCGAGGCGGCAGGCTACCTATAACGAAGCGGTCGCTGCAGACGACGCCCGGCAGGCAGCGAACAAGGCAGCCCAAGCGGTGAAGGACGCGCGCCGGCGGGCAGCGGACGCCGATTGGGCGGCGGGTGCCGGGCAACGGGCGTCTGAGAAGGAGGCCCGCGCCGAACGGAAGCGTGTGGGGACAGCTGCAGCGGCGAAAGCCGCCGCTGAGGCGAGGATGAGCAACCCGAGCCGCGTGCGGGCGGCCCCGAAAAGCACCCTTACGGAGGGCGAGCGCCGACGGGCCCACCGGCAGTCAGTCGTCAGCCGCAGCGACACCCGGTGGGCCGAGTACGGCATCGGGAAGCCCGAGCGCCTGAAATGGGAGGCGGTGGGCCTCCGGTATAACCAGGCGCACATCCCGGCGATGTGCCGGGTGTTCGGGACGGACGGTTACAGGATCACGCCCGACCATCTGAGCGTGGTCCTCCCCAACGGGCGAACGGTGATGCAGGAGTTCGATGCCGGATCGAACATCGTCCAGGTGATGGACCAGCTCGCCCCAATTCTGAAAGGCGACTTCACCCGCTGGTACGACACCAGCGTCACAGGAGCGATCCCCGCCCTGCGCGACTTCGCCCCGGAGAAGCTCATCACCGACGTTCCGCTTCCGGATGACCTCAGTGCCACGGGCGTGCCGAAGCTCGCGGACTACCTCATGCTGCTTACCCAACCGTCGCAGGATGAGCGAACCATCGACATGTTCAACCGGGAGCGGGGTGTGGTGCAGCGCAGCGCCAGAGCCGGACACAGGGGAGTGGAACGGTACGGGCACCGGATCCGGCTGTACGCGGCAGCCCACGGCGTTTTTGAAGACGCGGAGCTGACGCGGAAGCTCTTAGGTAACCTGCCGCTGCACGTGATCGAGCGCCGGCCGCCAGCCCGAGGCCTCCTGGATGACGCACTGCGTGAGCGGCAGTTCTACTACCTGTCGGCAGCGGCGACCCTGGCAGTGACTGACGGCGCCGACGGCCGAATTCCGATCCCGGAGGAGTACGACCTGCCATCGACGACCGGTTTCGCCGTGCTCCGCGACGACGAACATGATGGGACAACGGCAGGCCGCATCCTGATCTGGAGCCACGGTGCCGGCGAGCTGACGGCATCCATAATGTCAATCACGGACCTCCGCGGCGGCCGCGTCCAGCAGCCTCGTCCAGCGTCCGCCCGGGTCGGATCCGTCCTCGGCGATGTCGCTGACCCGGCACTTGCCCTGGTCGTCGCAATCGCCAGCGCGACGCGGCGGCCAGCATCCGGCACGAGCGAGCGCGCGCCGGCCCCCCGCCGTCGTCGTGCAGGAACGCCCGTACGACCCCTGCAGCGTCTCGCGGATGAGCCGGCCGAGGGCGCGGATCACGTTTCTCTGATCTACGCGCCTGGAGAAGCGCGCCCCAACGGGTCGCTTAGGGGGAGCGGGCGCAAAGCGGACCACCGGTGGATCGTCCGCGAACACTGGCGCCAACAGCCATACCCGTCGACAGGTGAAAGCCGCCCCGTCTTGATCAAAGCTCACGAGTCTGGCGCGCCGGACGGGGACCTATGGCTGACAGACAGGGTTAGGGTGCCGCGGAGTCCCTAGCGATGGCCGCACTTTGAGGTTCGTCGTCGATAGCCGTAGCCAAGCGGGAGAAGCCGTCATCGTGCCGAAGCTCACTGCGTCAGGGGCGGCCTGGCCTCTGCGCGAGAGGTTTGTCATGACCTGCGTGTGCGCGGCGTGCTCTGGATCAGGGGGCACTTTGAAGGTGGCCGCCGACATCTTGGTCATCGGCGGTCGGCCGGATCGAGCGCAAGGTCGAAGAAGTGGAGACGAAGATCGAGGAGCTCGGCGGCATCCGCGGCACCGCCGCCCGCAGAGCCGGAAGTCGCATGGTGGTCCGAGTACACCAACGACTGAGTAAAAAAATTCCGCACCGCGTCCAACGCAAGCGATGGGGGCGTTTCTAGTTGTGAGCGACGGTGAGTCCGGTGACTTTGGTGAGTTTGAGCCTCTGTATAAATGCGTTCGCCGGAGTCTAAAGCGAATATAGAGCGAATCTAAAAAGGCTCGGGCCTCATGAACCGTTCCTCTGGCCGGTTGTTGCTGGTCAGTGCCCATACCCACGCCGCGCAGTGGCCGCCGCGAAATCGTCCAGCGCGCTCACGATGGCCGGAGCCACCCACATCCCGCGACGGCCGGTGGCCGGCCTCGGCTCCAGCACGCCGAGCTCCACCAGGCGCCGCAGATGACCGTGGGCGTTAGTCTCGTCAACCCCCAGGTGCCCAGCTACGAGTTCCGCGGTCACTACCGGTCGCCCACTCACCAACTCAAGCACCTTGTGGATCCCCGAGTCACTGCGCCCGGTTGCTACCTCGCTCCAACCGGCGGTGACCACATCCACCGCGGCACGCAAGCGATCAGCTTCATGCAACGCCTGGATGACAGCTCCTACGAACACCTTGACGATCGACTCGATCTCACCGTGCCGGTAGGACGTGAGCGCCGCGATGTACTCGTCGGGGCTCGCGAGGAGACCGGCGGAGATCGGCACAACGCCGATGTACTTTGTGAGCTCTTGCCGGAGTAATGATGCGCCGATCCATGCGCGGCCCACCCGGCCATTCCCATCTGTGAATGGGTGTATGGATTCGAACTGGGCGTGGGCGACGGCAACCTGCACGAGCCGCGATAGGTTGCTCCGTCGACTGAACATCGCGACGTCTTCGACGCATGCGGCCGCCCAGAGGTGCCCCGGTGGCAGATAGACCGCTGCTATTGGACTCTCTCCGCCGATCCAGACCAACTCTTGGCGGAAATCGCCGGGTGTATGACGTGGCTCAGAGGCCATGAGCACCCTGTGGACTTCACGTACGCTGTCGGAGTCCATAGTCTGAGCCATGTCCAGAGCGCGCTCGACAGCCACGACGTTGGCAGCGACAAGCGTGGCGCTGCGGCTCTCGGTCGCACAGAGTTCAGCTCGCAGGAAGTCTTCGGTGGACGCAATGATTCCTTCCAACCGAGACGAGGCAGCGGCCTCAGCGCGGATCAGCAACGGTCGTAGCCACGGCCGTTGAAAGCCGAACCCGAAATCGAACTGCGCTGCGAGCATGACCGCGTCCTCTACCAGCGCAGTCGTCGCAGACGCGATCCGCGGATCTAGTTCGTTGATCCACGCCGGCGTCGAGAGGACGATCCGATGCGTTGTGCCACCGGCGTCAGTCCACAGTGCATCTGCCTCGCCGGCGGCGGGCCAAGCGGATTGCGGTCTGGGTTCAGTCATCTCATAATTCACCGGCCTCATTTTATGAGCGGTGGGTGCGGGTCACAATCTCAGGACCTGTGTACGATGCGCTCATGGATGACGACGGCGGGTGGGCAGCGCTTTAATCGCGAGGTCTGAGGTCTGCGGCACGGTCCGCCGGCCCTACTGGGTGTGCGCTCAGTGCGGCGCGGTTCGGCTGGCCTAGTCTCGGTTCGCTCGATCGATCGCGGCGATTCTTTGTTCCTGGGTCAGAACACCTGCGAATGGCGAGTTCTGCCGAAGGTTACGGCCGAGCTCGCTGTCTTCGAGCATGCCGCTGATGAGCCCTTCGACAGGGCCGGCCAGCAGCTCTTCCCAACGGCTCACCCAGGACTGCCCGATTGGCGAGGTCAGCCTCTCACGCAAGCGGTCGAGGTTCGATGGAACCACCGCGAGGACGGCGACGGGATCGGCGCGGAGTTTGCGAGCGACGGCGACGTGCAGCTCCATCGTCACCCGCTCCTCGCGCCGGGAGCTCGGCAAGGGCTCCTCAACCACTCTGCCGTCGCTTGCCGCGGCTGCCAGCACCAGCTCGATATCGCCGTCGTGCAGAGTCCTAGCCGCCGTTCGCCCCTGGAACTCCGCAGAGGGCGCAGCCACGAGCCATGCAGCCGCGTCCCAGGGATCGTCGCAAATCGGCCTGATCAGCCGTAGGACTTCCGGTAGACGTGGCAGGGTTTGGCCGGCCGGTCCGAACTGAGCAGCGGGGTAGAGCATCTCACCTCCGTCTGCCGTCGCCACGCCGAGGATCTTCCCTGCCGCTGTCCAATGCTCGATGGTCTGGAGCGTGACACCGAGCCACTCTGCGAGACCGGACGGGTCGTAGAACGGTCCGACCAGCTCGTCCCATGGGTGGCCGGCTGCGGCCTTTGGCGACTTGTGGTCCATCGTTGGAGCGTAGCGCTGCCTTCTAGTCGGTGGGAGGTGTCGGGCCGACCCCCGGCTCATCTTCCGGCGTGGTGCCGTGAACTTCCTTGGCGAGCCGGTGAAGCTCCCTGGTCTCAGCCTCGAATCCAGGCTTCCCCATGTTCTCGAAAGGGCTGGTGCCTGCATGCCGGAGGTGGAGCCTATACATATCGTTCCGAAGAGCGATCCCATTCGTTCCTACGCGGGCAGAGTCGAGGATCTCGTTCAACATCTGAGCGTCCAACGTGTCGCCGAACAATGCTCGCATGTCTTCAATCTCTTCCTCAGAGGCGGGGGCGACAGGCCCCATGGAGTCTTGCAGAGACGCTTCGATGTGTTCGCCGAGGCGCAGCTGCCAGCCGATCTGGTGAACGCGCTCGATGACTGCGGCGAGGGGAGCAGCATCTGTATCGCACTCAGGAGATACAGATGCACCCTCCGGTGAGACATCGACGTAGAAACCCTTCTGCTTTAGGACATTGTGGCTGTGCGCCCATGAGTCAATGCTTCCGAGTAGGACCGCATTCTCCTCAGGATCTGAGGGCTCGCTGCCGAACCAATACTCTTCATCCACGAGGAAGTCGTGAACCAGCCTGAGCTTCTTAAAGTGTTCCCTCCAGAGCTTCTGTAGCCAATCGTTGACGAAGGGCGCCCCTTCCTCCTCGTGGGCGATTCCGACCTGCCGTTGATGAATGGCGATGGCCTTGCCGGACTCTTCCAGGCCCAGAATGGCCAGAGATTTGGCGAGCCCGGTGCTGCCGCTCTCCAACACGCTACCTGCAGCCGACAGCAGCCGATCGGCATTCGCGAGCAGGGCGTCCTTAAGCTCGACGACCTGCTTGGGTGTGAGCTCGGGAAGCTGGGGGGTGGCCATGGGATCATTCTGTCGGGCGCGTTGCCGGCGCCGGTGCGACGCGCGGCTGAACGTGTGCCAAATCTGATGTCCGGAATCTATGTACCATCAGCCATGACCATGGCCGAGCAATACCGCCTAAGCGCGCGCACCGCAGCCGAAGCGATCCACCGCGAGCTGGAAGCGGGGGACCGGGACTTCGCTTTTCGCTTCGTGTTCCAAGCGATCTCCGACATGCGGAAGGCATGCGACGCCGTCACCGACTTCCTGGTTCAGCCATCGACGACAGGCTCAGTGACTTGGGACACCTTCTTGGCGACGGCTGTGCGCTGGGAGCGCGAGAGGCAAGGCATCCCGGCGCCCGAGTGGACTGACGTGCTGCCGCTGGACGACGACTGGGTCGTGTGGCCGAGTGGCGAGCCTGGCGCCGAGTGGGCTGCCCGGATACGGGCGCGAACCCCGGCGACTTTCGCCGCCCGCCGCATCTTCGTCACCGCGCACGACTTCGATTCGGCCTAGGTCGTCTGGAATACTCTGGGGCTAGGTTTACGCAGGATGCAGAGTATGGAGGCTGAGATGACGACGAGGACCGAAGCCACCCAACGCGCTGTCGAGGATGCTGCCGCGGTCCTCGGCCAGCAGATCCACCGTGCGCGCCACGACCACAACTTGACCGCCGGCGAGCTCGCGGCCCGGGCCGGCGTCACAGAGAGCACCGTCCTCGCGGTCGAGGCTGGCTCCACGGGAACGCCCATCGGCGCAGCGTTCACCCTCGCCGTCGTAGCCGGTGTCCGACTCTTCCAACTCGGCGACTACGACCTGATCACTCAGGAGCGCATCCGTGGACAGCAGGAGCTGGCTCTGCTCCCGCACCGAGTCGCGCGTCGCCGGATCGACGTCAGCACTGACTTCTAGCCCCTAAGCCATAACGAGGACCGAGGAGATTATGACTTAGCGCCCGAAGTCATAACAGCCCGGCTCCCGGAACCAGCATAGGACCCTCCGAAGCGCGACCCGCGCGGCTTCGGAAACGGAACCAGTCCCATGCTCACCACCCCGCCGATCCTCCTGACCATTCCGCAGGCCGCCGAGGCCCTCGCGGTTAGTCGGCACACAATTTACCGGCTCGTCAACGACGGGCTTCTGCCCGCCGTACAGATGGGCGCCGGTACCCGGTCCATGATGCGGGTGCGGCACGCCGACTGCCTGAAGCTCGTCAACAAGCTGGCCACTGCGCCGGCGCTGCGCTAGGCGAACTCGCCGGGCTCCACCTCGTCGAAGAAGGCCGTCAGATCGTGGCTGCGGGCACTGAGGTCATCGCCGTAGACCCGGGCAGTGAACGCCAGGTCCCGGTGGCCGGCCATTACAGAAACGCTGAGAGGGTCAGCACCCCTGCGCAACAAGTAGGAAATCGCGGTGTGTCTAGCCGCATAGAGTGCCCTGTGCTCGACCCCGGCCTTCTTACACAGGGCCTTCCACAATGTCGTGTCGGTGGCGGCGAGCAACGGGTCGCCGCTGGGAAGCGTGAAGCAGAGATCGTCCGGCGGCACGCTGTACTTCGCCGCGCGGGCAATGTGACCGCGAGCCTTCGCGAACGCGAGCCGCGCCGCCCCAGCCTCCCGCCAGGCGACCTGCGCCGGCGTCAGTGGGAACGCAGCACGCTCCAGCTCCTGCTGGCGCTTCGCCGCGCGCATCGCCGCCAGCGCCCTCTGGCCGAGCTTGAGAGTGCGGTGGCCGGCATCGGTCTTCGGCAGGTTCTTCCAGACAGGCCCAACTTCTGCGCCGGCGTCGTCACCCTCGATGCGCAACCGCTGCAGCTGACCCTCGATCTTGACCGTCCCCGCCGCCAGGTCCACCCGGGACCAGCGAAGCCCAGTCACCTCGCCGGGGCGCATCGCCAGCTCCAGTGCTAAACGGTGCCGAGCCTCCCACCGGGTGCCGGTCATCGCTGTCAGTAGTTTCGCCCGGTCCACATCGTCGAAACCCTCGACGCCCTCACGCTCTTCGACGAAGGCCGTCGGCAGCGCGAGCCCGCGTGCCACGTCCACCGTCACCCACCCGTGCTGCTTCGCATACTTGAATGCGCCGTACACCACCGCGCGCGTGCGCTTGATCGTCGAGAGCGCGTACCCGGAGTCCGCCATGCCTCTGTATAAGGCGCTGATCTCCTCCGAGGTCACTTGATCGATCTGCTTGCCGGTCAACTCCTCGCCGACATACTTCTTCAGCGCGTACTCGTAGTCGGCGCGAGTCGATGCTCCCACGCCGTACTCCACCATGAACGCAAGAGCCGCATCGGCAAGCGTGTGCCGAGGGCCGGCCACCACCTTCGGGACGGGCTTCTGCAGGACCTCCATGGCCAGCCGAGCCGCCAGCTCACTCGGATACCACTTCGTGTAGCAGCGAACACCGTCGATGCTCTTGACCCCGCGCCACGCGATCGGATTGCCCGCTGCGTCCTTCTTCGTGCGGAAGCCGCCTGCGCCGTTGGGCCGTTTGTCTCTAGCCATATGCCACGGTACCAGCAGAGTGCCACAACGCGACGGAAATCGTGCCCCAATGATTTGCCACAATATGATGTGGCACAGGACGACACTGGCAGACAATATGTGTTGTCAGGCCAGCCAACTTCCGCATGATTACAGGAATGTGCGACACCCGTAGACACCGACAGACACGGCCATGTGTACCGTAGAATCTGCCATGAGAGCCATGTTACCGAGAAGGGCCGGATGCCGCCCATCGGCGGGCGGATCAGTCGCCGGGGCGCGCCGTGCTCGAGCGCACGATCAGCTCGAACGGCATCGGGGTGTTCAACGCCGCCTGGTCGTGCTGGCCGGGGTGCAGCTGGTCCATCAGGATCTCCACGGCCTTGGCGCCCTGGCCCTGCGGAAACTGCGCGATGGTGCTCAGGCCGAAGAAGTCGGCCAGTTCATGGTCGTCGATGCCGATCACCGAGACGTCTCGCGGCACGACCAGGCCCAGGTCCCGTGCGGCCAGGATGCTGCCGATCGCCATCTCGTCCGAGGCGGCGAAGATCGCCGTCGGCCGGTCGTGCGGGCTGCCCAGCAGCTGCTTGGCCGCCTGGTAACCGCCACGGATTGTGAAGTCGGCCGGTTGGAACAGCTCGGGGGACACGCCGATGCCGGCGGCCTCCAGGGCGGCCTCGTAGCCGAAGCGCCGGTTGGTGGGCAGGTGGAAGTCGAGGTCGTAGTCCTTGGTACCGCCGATGTGGGCGATGCGGGTGTGGCCGAGGGCCAGCAGGTGCTCGGTCGCGAGCCGGGCCACGGCCGCGTCGTCGATGGTGAGGGTGCGCACGCCCGTGATCGGGCCGCCGACACCCACCAGCGGCTTGCCCAGCGCGTGCAGCCTGGCCACCTCGCTCTCGGTCAGTTCCAGTGAGATCGCGATCACGGCATCCACCCGCTGGCGCAGCAGGAAGTGCTCGAAGACGCTGCGGCGCTCGTCGCCGCCACCGGTGAGGTTGTAGAGGGTGAGGTCGTAGCCGTTGTGCAGCAGTTCCTTCTGGGCGCCCTCGACGACGCTGGAGAAGAACCACCGGTTGAGGAACGGCACGACCACGCCGATGTTCTTCATACGACCCGACGCCAGGCTGGACGCGTTCGAGGACACCACGTAGCCCAGCTCCAGCGCCGCGGCCTTGACCTTGAGCCTGGTCGTGGGCGACACGTGGCCGTTGCCGCTCAGGGCGCGCGAAACCGTGGCGGTGGAGACGCCCGCGCGACGGGCGACCTCGTCGATTCCGACCATTCGGGTTCCTTACCGGCGTGCAAGAGGGGGTGTGAAGTGATCATATCCACCGGTTTGGCGGCCGGCTGCCCACCCTGATTTCGCACTTGGGCCCTTCGGCTTGTATTCTGTCTGAGCGTCTCCGGTCACGTGGCTACATATGGCCGGGTATGCACTGGCGAGTTACCCAAGCGGCCAAAGGGATCTGACTGTAAATCAGACGGCGTAGCCTTCGTGAGTTCGAATCTCGCACTCGCCACAGCAAGAATGGGGCAAGACCAGCAGTACCAGCACCATCACAACGCGCCGGACCTCCGGCGCGTTTGTGCGTTAACCCACCCGTTATCGCTCTGGCGTACCGTGGGTCAGATGACAGCTTCCGCCACGACCGAACTGCTCGCCCTCGCCCAGGAGACCGCCATGGTCGCCGGAGAGCTCGCCCGTCGCCGGCGAGCGGAAGGCGTGCAGATCGCCGCGTCGAAGTCCTCCCCGGAGGACGTGGTCACGCTCGCTGACCGGGAGACCGAGGCGCTCATCCGCGGCCTGCTCGCGGATGCGCGACCCGACGACGGCTTCTACGGCGAGGAGTCCACCGCCACCGCGGGCACCTCCGGACTGACCTGGGTCGTCGACCCCATCGACGGCACCGTCAACTACCTCTACGGCATCCCCTGCTACGCCGTGAGCATCGCCGTGGTCGAGGGCGACCCCGACCCGGCCACCTGGAGCGCCCTGGCCGGCGCGGTGCGCAACCCGGCCATCGACGAACTGTTCTCCGCGCAGGCCGGCGGCGGCGCGCACCTGAACGGACGCGCGTTGCAGGTGAAAAGCGGGGTGCCGTTGTCGTTGGCCCTGTTCGGCACCGGATTCTCCTACGACTCGGTGCGCCGGACCCGCCAGGCGAAGGTGTTGCACGGCCTGATCAGCCGGGTCCGCGACGTGCGGCGGATGGGCGCGGCCTCACTCGACCTGTGCTCGGTGGCCGCCGGCCGGCTGGACCTCTACTACGAGCGTGGACTGCACCCCTGGGATCACGCCGCCGGGGCCCTGATCGCCTCGGAGGCCGGCGCCCGGGTGGGTGCGTTCGGTGCGGATCGTGCAGGCCTCAGCCTTCTCATCGCGGCCGCACCCGATCTCTACGACGCCGCCGAGCCGTTGCTCGCGAATCTTTTCGAGCAATTTATGGCCGACGACGACATTTGAGAATCATGGCACCGGTAACGGCTCCGTACCCGCTGGATGGCGGGGCAGACGCCCGATCCGCTATCACGCCGGACCCGTCTTGCGCATCCTCCACAGGGAGGGATGCACCCCGTTTTCGGGTGTGATTTGGGTTCATCAAATGGCCATCTCGTTCCCCGCAAGCTAGCCTTTATCTATTCGTTACTTTGGCTCACGTCAAAACGCGAGCCTCTTGCCCTGTTCAACGCGCCGAAAGTACCCGTCCTTTGTCACGTCACACCCCGTTGTCGGATGCCCCCGCAGCCGACTCCAGTGACCTCTCACAGAGCGACCTCGGCCACACCGATTCGACCGCGCCCGCGCCCGCGGCCGCCGAACCGCAACGCGCGCTCACGCGTCGCGAACAGCGCGAGCTCGAGCGCCGCGCGGAGCTCGCCGCCGAACCGGCGCCGCTAGTCGAGCCCGCAGCCACCGAAACCGCCGACTTTGTTGCCGTCTCCGACGTGGAGCCCGAGCCGGTGGCCGAGCTGTCGCCCGAGGCGCACCTCCTGGTCGGTGCCGGACTGGCCGAACCTCAGCTCGAGTCCGTCGTTCTCAAGGAACGCGACCTGGCCCTGCCCGCCGAGCCGGCCTACGAGCAGATCCCGAGCGACGTTTCGCCGAACACCACGACCACGACGATCATCCTGCCGTCACGCGCGGCCCTGCGCGCCCAGCTGCGCGCCGTGCAGGCGAGCGACGACCAGACGCCGGCCGACGAGCCTGCTGCGGCGTCAGAGGCCCGCACGGAGCCGAGCGAGCCGGAGCGCACACTGCCCGCCTTCGTGCCCCGCACCCGAGCCCTGCCGGCCTCCGCCAAGCCCGGTGTGGCATCGGCACGCTCCGGACACCACCGCATGCGGATGCTGGCCACCAAGGGCGGCTCGATTATCGCGATGTCCTTCGTCGCGCTGATGGCCGTCGCCACCTCGATCCCCGCCGACGCCCTGTTGTCCTCCAGCGACGTGCAGGCCGCGGCCCTCGAAGCCCAGAAGCCCACGAGCGGCGCCGAACCCGCCCAGGTCATCAACCTGGCCAACGGCACCGACACCATCACCGTCGAACAGGACAGCTACCAGTCGCAGTCCATCGCCGAGGTCGCGGCGGCGAGCGGCATCCGCATGGAAGACACGTTCAGCAACAACCCCAACGGAACCATCCAGTGGCCGTTCGCGGTGGGTGTGCACGTGGGCGACCAGTTCGGCTACCGCAACTGCGCCGGTTGCTCGGTCAACCACGGCGGCCAGGACTTCAACCCCGGCCTCGGCGCCCCCATCCAGTCGATCGCCGACGGCGTGGTCAGCTTCACCGAGGACGGCGAAGGCAGCCTTGGCGTGCACATGATCATCGATCACATGATCGACGGCAAGCTGGTCTCCAGCGTCTACGCGCACATGATCCACGGCTCGATGCTGCTGAAGACCGGTGACGTCGTCAAGGTCGGCCAGGTCCTCGGCAAGGTCGGTTCCACGGGCATGTCGACGGGCCCGCACCTGCACTTCGAGATCCGCCTCGGCGGCATCACCGGAACCAAGACCGACCCGCTCGCCTGGCTCTACGCCAACACCAACTAGCGCCCTCGCGCCCCAAACATCCCGCGAAAGCGGTCATGTGGCTGCTTCGCGGGCGTTGAAGCGACCACAAGCCCGCTTTCGCGAAGTTCGGGTCAGACGTCCTTGGCGAGGAACGCCTCGAGCAGCGACCGGGGGAGCGGGAACGGTGCGAGGCCGTCCGCCCCGTGCTGGGAGGGCCGTGCCTCCCGGGGCACGACGGGCTCTGATGCCTCGCCCAGTGACACGACCTGGTCGTGCAGGCGCTCCATGTCGATGTCGAGCCGGTTGGCGACGTCGGCGGCCTGCTTGAGCTCGCCCACGAGTGCGGGCGGCACCGCGCCGTCGTACTTGTAGAAGATCTTGTGCTCGAGGCTGGCCCAGAAATCCATGGCCACGGTGCGGATCTGCACCTCGACCGTGACGGGCTGCACCCGGTCGGACATGAACACCGGGATCGCCGCGATCAGGTGCAGGCTCTTGTAGCCGTTGGGCTTCGGGTTCTTGATGTAGTCCTTGACCTGCAGCACGGTGATGTCACGTTGGCCGGTGAGCATCTCGAGCACCCTGTAGGTGTCGGAGATGAAGCTGCAGGTGATGCGGATGCCCGCGATGTCCTGGATGTTCTCGCGGATGCCCTCGAGGTCGAGCGGGTAACCCTTGCGGTTGGCCTTCTTGAGGATCCCCTCCGGCGACTTGAGCCGGTGGCTGACGTGCTCGATCGGGCTGTAGTCGTGGATCGCGCTGAACTCTTCCTTGAGGATGTTGACCTTGGTCATCATCTCGTCGGTCGCGAACTTGTACGACATCATGAACCGGGTGAGTTCGGTCCGGATCTCCCGGAGGTCGCTGGGCCATTCGACAACCTGGTCAGTCACGAGTGCTCCCCTATCAACGGCGGCCCAGCGAACGCCGGTGACCACCTTGAGTCTGCCATCCCCCGCATCGGACTCGCTGGGAGCGAGCTGCGAGCGGGGGAGTGGCGACTGGAGGTGCCGGGCGGGTTGTCAGCCCTGCAGCCAGGCCGTGGTGTCACCCGGCAGCGTGCGCCCGGTGAGGGTCGCGCTGGAGAGCAGCACATCGCCGGCGGGCAGCTCGACGGGCTCGTCGCCGGTGTTGGCGACGACGACGACATTCCCGTTGCGGAATACGAGCACGTCGTCGCTGGGCGACGGCAGCCACTCCACCGAGCCGAAGCCGAGCTCGTGCGCGCGGCGCAGGGCCAGGGCGTCGGTGTAGAGCTCGAGGGTCGAGCCCTCCACGCCGGCCTGCGCGTCGCGGGCCAGGGTGGCCCACTCGGCGGGCTGGGGCAGCCAGCTCCGTGCGCTCGGCCCGAAGCCGTACGACGGAGCGGCGCCTTCCCACGGGATGGGCACCCGGCAGCCGTCACGGCCGTAGCGCTCACCGTTGGTGCGGAACCAGGTGGGGTCCTCCCGCGCCGAATCGGGCAGGTGGATGACCTCGGGCAGCCCCAGTTCCTCGCCCTGGTAGATGTAGCTTGATCCCGGCAGCGCGAGCATCAGGGCGGATGCGGCGCGGGCGCGACGCAGGCCGACCTCGGTGTCCGGCAGGCCGACGGTGTTCGGGCCGATGCCGTGGCCCTGGGCGTTGTCGGCCGTGAGCGCGAGCCTGGACGCGTGCCGGACGACATCGTGGTTGGAGAGCACCCAGGTGCTCGGCGCCCCCACGGAGCTGAACGCGGCGAGCGAGTCGTCGATCACGCGGCGGAGCGCCGGGGCCTGCCACGGGGTTTCCAGGTAGGCGAAGTTGAACGCCTGGTGCATCTCATCCGCCCGCACCCACTGCGCCACCCGCTCGAGCGGGTCGACCCAGGCCTCGGCGGCCAGGATCCGGTCGCCGTCGTACTCGTCGATCACCAGGCGCCAGTCGCGGTAGATGTCGTGCACGCCGGCCTGGGCCCAGTACGGCGCTCCCGCAACGGGGTCCGCCACGACGCCGGGCTCCAGCGCGGTTGTCGCGCCGCCCATGCTGCCGCCATCCGCGGGCGGGGTGTAGTCGGGCAGGCCCTTGGCCTTGATCATGCCGTGGGCGACATCCACCCTGAAGCCGTCGACGCCGCGGTCCAGCCAGAAGCGGAGCACATCACGGAACTCGGAGCGCACCCACTCGTTGTCCCAGTCGAAGTCGGGCTGGGTGGTGTCGAACAGGTGCAGGTACCACTGGCCGGGGGTGCCGTCGGGGTCGGTCGTGCGGGTCCAGGCGTTGCCGCCGAACACGGACTCCCAGTTGTTCGGGGGAAGTTCGCCGTTCTCGCCGAGGCCGTCACGGAAGATGTAGTGGGCGCGCTCTTCGCTGCCGGGGCCGGCGGCCAGTGCGGCCTGGAACCACGGGTGGTCGCTGGACGAGTGGTTCGGCACGATGTCGACGATCACCCGGATGCCGAGGTCGTGCGCGGCGGCCTGCATCTTGTCGTAGTCGGCCAGGGTGCCGAACAGGGGATCGACATCGCAGTAGTCCGAGACGTCATAGCCGGCGTCGCGCTGCGGCGACGTGTAGAAGGGCGACAGCCAGATGGCGTCCACCCCCAGTTCGGCGAGCTGCGGCAGCCTGGATCGGATGCCGGCGAGGTCGCCCATGCCGTCGCCGTTCGCGTCAGCGAACGACCGTGGGTAGATCTGATAAATAACGGCGTTACGCCACCACTCTGTGCCTGTCATGACGGACACACTACGGCATTTTCCGATGCGTGCAAGCGCTTCCACAATCGCGGCCAGCGGATATGGCAGAAGAACTGTCGATAACCACAGACTGGGTTGCCAATCGAGGAAATGGCAGGTATACATGTAACCGCTTGCACAAATTGTCAATGTTGATTATGAAAGGCACACCAATGAGGGTGAAGAAGAATGGCCTGCGCGCCGCTGGCGCGATAGCCGTCGTAGCGTCCCTGGCCCTGGCCGGCTGCTCGGCCGATTCGAACTCGGGCGGCACCACGTCGGAGGCCGACTCCAGCGCCCTGACAGTGTGGGTGGACGCCGACCGCGCCGCCGTGCTGAAGGACGCTGCCGCGGCCTTCACCAAGGAGTCCGGCGTCAAGGTCAAGCTGGTGCAGAAGGACTTCGCGAAGATCCAGGAAGAGTTCATCGCCCAGGTCCCCACCGGCAAGGGCCCCGACATTACCATCGCCGCGCACGACTGGCTCGGCAACTTCGTGAGCAACGGCGTGGTGCAGCCCGTCGAACTCGGCGACACCGCGGCCGACTACCAGCAGGTCGCCGTCACCGCCATGAGCTACGAGGGCAAGACCTACGGCGTGCCGTACTCGATCGAGAACATCGCCATGCTGCGCAACACCGCGCTGGCCCCCACCGCACCGACCACCTTCGACGAGATGACCGCAGCAGGCGTCGCCGCGGGAACCGAATTCCCCTACCTCGTGCAGATCGGCCCGGAGGCCGACCCGTACCACCTGTACCCGTTCCAGACCTCCTTCGGGGCCCCGGTCTTCGGCACCAACGCCGACGGCAGCTACAACCCCGAAGACCTCACCGTCGGCAACGCCGGCGGAGAGGCATTCGCCACCTGGCTCGCCGCCGAGGGCGCGGCAGGCCGCATGAGCGTGAACCTCACCGGCGACATCGCCAAGGAGAAGTTCTACGCCGGCGCTTCGCCGTTCCTCCTGACCGGACCGTGGAACGTGCCGGACGCCCTGGCTGCCGGCATCGACGTGTCCGTCGACGCCGTGCCGTCGGCCGGTGGCCAGGCTGCCCAGCCCTTCGTGGGCGTGCAGGGCTTCATGGTGAGCGCCAAGACCAAGAACGCCATCGCGGCGAACGAGTTCCTGGTGAACTACATCGGCAGCGAAGACGTGCAGACCGCGATCTACGAGGTCGGCGGACGCCCGCCGGCACTGACCGCCGCGTTCGAGGCCGCCAGCTCCGACCCGATCACGGCCGGATTCGGCGCCGTCGGCGCCACCGCGGTGCCGATGCCCAACATCCCGCAGATGGGTAAGGTCTGGCAGTTCTGGGGCGTCACCGAGGCTGCGATCATCAGCAACCAGGGTGACCCCGTGCAGCTGTGGCAGAAGATGACCGCGGACATCGCGGCCGCCATTCAGTAACCCGCACGTGACGCTGCGCCCGGCCTCCAGGGGCCGGGCGCAGCGCACTCCCGCACCACAGCGTCACCCGCACGGACACCCGCCGCCAGGCGTGCACCGCCTGAGGCAAGCAGAGAGCAGAGAATGATGACCATCCCCGGAACCGAGCGCGATCGGGCCCAGATCGTCGCCGCCAAGAAATCCCGGCAGGCGGGCCGCATCGCGGAAGCCGCATCCGCGGGCATCAAAGTGCTGCTGGTCAAGGTGCTGTTGCTCGGTATCGTCGACGCGATCAGCGTCTACGCCCTCTTCGTGCTCTTCATCAAGCAGGACTGGCTGGTCTTCAGCCTCGTGCTGCTGGTCACCATCGTCGTCAACGGGATCTACTTTCGCGCCAAGGGCCTGCCGGCCAAATACCTCACCCCGGGCCTGATCTTCCTGATCATCTTCCAGATCTTCGTCATCGGCTACTCCGGCTACATCGCCTTCACGAACTACGGCACCGGCCACAACAGCACCAAAGAAGACGCGGTCAACTCGCTGATCCTCTCCTCGCAGGAGCGGGTGCCCGACTCGCCCAGCTACGCCGTCACCGTGCTCGAACAGGCCGGCGCCTACAGCTTCCTGGTCACCGACCCCGACGGCGAGATCAGCGTCGGCAACCCGGACGCGCCGCTCGAGCCCGTCACGGACGCCGAGACGGATGCCTCCGGCCAGGCCATCGCCCTGCCCGGCTACACCACGCTCAACTTCGCCGACATCGTGGCCAACCAGGAGGCCATCGCGGCTCTCGCGGTCCCCGTCTCCGACGACCCCAACGACGGCAGCCTCCGCACCCCGGACGGCTCAGCCGCCTACCTCTACCTCTCCGACCTCGTCTACGACGAGGCCGCCGGCACCATGACCGACGCGAGCACCGGGGTCGTCTACACCGAAGACCCCTCGCAGGGCTCGTTCGTCGCCGAGGACGGCGCCGACCTGCAGCCCGGCTGGAAGGTGGAAGTGGGTCTGGCCAACTTCGCCAAGGCCTTCGGCACCGACTCCATCCGCGGCCCGCTGATCAGCGTGACCCTGTGGACCTTCGCCTTCGCGTTCCTGTCGGTGGCCACCACCTTCGCCCTGGGCCTGTTCCTGGCGATCGTGTTCAACGACATGCGGATGCGCGGCCGCAACGTCTATCGCGTCGTGATGATCCTGCCCTACGCCTTCCCCGCCTTCCTCTCCGCGCTGGTCTGGGCAGGCATGCTCAACCCGCAGTTCGGCTTCATCAACCAGGTCCTGTTCGGCGGGGCGGAGATCCCCTGGCTCACCAACGAGTGGCTGGCGAAGTTCAGCATCATCTTCGTGAACCTCTGGCTGGGCTTCCCCTACATGTTCCTGGTCTGCACCGGAGCCCTGCAGTCCATCCCCGGCGAACTGCAGGAAGCGGCCACCGTGGACGGCGCCAGGCCCTGGCAGGTGTTCAGGCTGATCAAGCTGCCGCTGCTGCTCGTCTCGGTCTCACCGCTCCTGATCGCCTCGTTCGCGTTCAACTTCAACAACTTCAACCTCATCTACATGCTCACCAACGGTGGGCCGCGGGACGTCACGGCGGGGGTGAACGTCGGCGCCACCGACATCCTCATCTCGATGGTCTACAAGGTGGCCTTCGTCGGCGCCAACCGCGACTACGGACTCGCCAGCGCCTTCTCGATCCTGATCTTCGTGCTCGTCGCCCTCGTGTCGATCATCAGCTTCAAACAGACCAAGGCGCTAGAGGAGTTGAACTGAGATGACCATCGCCCCGAACATCGCAGCCCCGGACACCCGGGAATACATCCCCGTCGCGCAGCCCTTCAAGTTCGGTCGGTGGTTCAGAGCCACCGGTTGGCGGCACCTGGTCGGCGCCGTCATGGTGGTCTTCTCCGCCTTCCCGCTGCTCTACGTGCTCTCGGCGTCGCTGCACCCCGGCGGCACCCTGATCACCGCCAACGGCCTGTTCAGCGAGGTGGACCTGGGCAGCTACATCACCCTGTTCAACCTGCCGCAGCAGCCGTACGCGGCCTGGTACGGCAACACCCTGCTGATCGGCGGCATCACCTCCGCCGGCACCGTGTTCCTCGGGGCGCTGGCCGCGTACTCGTTCTCGCGGATGCGCTTCACCGGCCGCCGCGCCGGCCTGCTGATGCTGGTGCTGGTGCAGATGTTCCCGCAGCTGCTCGCCGTCGTGGCGATCTTCCTGCTGCTCAACGGCATCTCCGACATCTTCCCGGCCATCGGCCTGGACACCCAGATCGGCCTGATCATGGTGTACCTCGGCGGCGCCCTGGGTGTGAACACCTACCTGATGTACGGGTTCTTCAACACGATCCCGGCCTCCATCGACGAGGCGGCGAAACTTGACGGCGCCGGTCACGCCCGGATCTTCTTCACGATCATCCTGCGCCTGGTCGCCCCCATCCTCGCGGTGGTCGGGCTGCTGTCGTTCGTGGGCACCACCAACGAGTTCGTGATCGCCAGCATCGTGCTCATCACGCCGGAGAAGCAGACCCTCGCGGTGGGCCTGTACCAGTTCGTCTCGCAGGAGTTCTCGAGCAATTACTCGGTCTTCGCGGCCGGCGCGGTGCTCGCGGCCCTGCCCGTGATGGCGCTGTTCCTTTGGTTGCAGAAGTACATCGTCGGTGGCCTGACGGCCGGATCGGTCAAGTAACCAACCCGATGCTTCCGCACCACCCGCTCCCGCACCATCTGCTCCCGCACCACGACGGCTCCCCGCTCTACGTCTCGACGCAGGCGCCGGCCCTCGGCGACACCGTCACCGTGCGGCTGCGCATCCCGCACGCCTTCGGCGAGGTGGCGACGGTGCGCACCCGGGCCAACCCCGACCGGGAACCGCGCTTCGGCGACGCCCGGCGGCTCGGGCGCGCCGACGCGCCTGACGACGGCTACGGCTGGTGGGCCGCCGAGCTGACGGTGGAGAACCCCGTGCACGGCTACAGGTTCCTGATCGGCATGGCCGACGGCGGCCACTGGTGGCTGAACGCGAGCGGGCTGCACGACATCGAGACCCTCGACTCCGAAGACTTCAAGCTCGTCGCCCACCCGGCCCCGCCGGACTGGGCGACGACCAGCGTCATGTACCAGGTCTTCCCCGACAGGTTCGCCCGCTCCAGCGCCGCCGCCGGCCGTGACGCGCCGGACTGGGTGATCCCCGCCGAATGGGGCGACGACGTCGAGCAGCTCCCACCGGGCCGTTCGCAGCAGTTCTACGGGGGCGACCTCGACGGAATCTCGGAGCACCTCGACCACCTCGACCGCCTCGGCGTGAACCTGATCTACCTCACCCCGGTGTTCCCCGGCCGCTCCAACCACCGCTACGACGCGGCAAGCTTCACCGAGGTCGACCCGCTTCTCGGCGGCGACGCGGCGCTGATCCGGCTCGTTACGGCCGCGCACGCCCGCGGGTTCCGGGTGATCGGCGACCTCACCGCCAACCACTCCGGCCACGGCCACGAGTGGTTCCAGGCCGCGCACCACAGCCCGGCGGCTCCCGAGAGCGCCTTCTACTACTGGCTCGACCCCGAGCAGCACGCCTACCAGTCCTGGCTGGGGGTGCCGGAGCTGCCTAAATTCAACTGGAACTCCGCCGAGCTCCGACGCCGGTTCATCGACGGGCCCGACTCGGTGGTGGCCAAATGGCTCAAGCCGCCATTCAGCCTGGACGGCTGGCGCATCGATGTGGCGAACATGACCGGCCGCCTCGGCGACGAAGACCTCAACGCCGAGGTGCGCCAGGCCATCCGCCGCACCATGATCGACGTGAACCCCGACACGATCCTGCTGGGAGAATTCACCAACGACGCCTCCGGCGACTTCCAGGGCGACGCCTGGCACGGCGCCATGACCTACGCCAACTTCACCCGGCCGTTGTGGTCGTGGCTCTGCCGGCCCGACCCGGTGCCGTCGTTCTTCGGATTGCCGCTGGGCAGCATCCCGGCGCACACCGGGGAGCAGTTCCACCGGGCGCACAGCCGGTTTGCGGCGGGATTCCCGTGGCGCACCCGGCTGGCCACCATGAACGCCCTCGACACCCACGACACGGCCAGGTTCCGCACCCACGCCGACGCCGAGGTGGTGCCTGTGGCCGTGGGACTCTCGGTGACCCTGCCGGGCATCCCGGTGGTCTTCGCCGGCGACGAGTTCGGCCTGGCCGGCGTCGACGGCGAACACTCCCGCACCCCGATGCCGTGGCCGAGCGCTGCCGAACCCGACGTCGCCGCGACCATCGACCTGTACTCGACCCTGATCGGCCTGCGCCGCGCCCACGAGGCGCTCAGCACGGGCGGACTGCGCTGGCTGCACGTGGGTGAGGATGCGCTCGTGTACGTGCGGGAGACCGAGCAGGAGTCGGTGCTGCTGCTGGCGACCCGCGCCGCCGCCGAGGTGACCCTGCCGGGCTGGGCGCTACCGGTCGGCGGCCTCGTCGGCGAGCTGCGGCCCGAGGCCGGAACGGCCGGCTGCACGATGTCCGACACGGGTCTGCGGTTGGTCGCCACCGGCGCATCCTTCACGGCCTGGGTGCTGCCCGGCGTCATAATTGCCCCGGATGGCCCGCCTGTGTCACCGACGGGTCTCGCGAGGTGATAATGTTTACCGGTTGCCAAAAGCACGGTTCAGCTTCAGATGTTTGAGGTTTTGCCCCCTTAGCTCATTGGTAGAGCACTTCCTTGGTAAGGAAGAGGTAGTGGGTCCGATTCCCACAGGGGGCTCAGGCTTGAGAGCTAGGCTCTGAAGGTCTAAGGCGGGGTAGCTCAGTTGGTTAGAGCACACGGCTCATAATCGTGGTGTCGCGGGTTCAATTCCCGCTCCCGCTACACACGGCCCGGACTTCTACTGAAGCTTCGGGCCTTTTTCTTTGCCCCGCGCCGCCACATCCGCCGCCGCAGATTGCATAACTCCTGCAATTGGCTTCGGCCGCGGGCAGCGGATGCCGGAATCACGCGGACGTTCGCCGCGCCGGCAGGAATCTGCAGGAGTTATGCATCCCGTCAGATGTGCGGCGGCGCGGTCGTCGCCCGGCGCACGAGCCCGGTCGGCAGCCGGATGTGGTTCTGCGGCAGCGTCTCGCCGTTCAGCAGCGACACGAGCATCCCGGCCGCGGTGGCGCCGAGTTTTTTCATGGGCTGGCGGATTGTGGTGAGCGCCGGGTTCATCTGGGACGCCTCGGGGATGTCGTCGAAGCCGATCACCGAGAGGTCGCCGGGCACCTCGAGGCCGAGCTCCGCGGCGACCTGGATGATCGCGATCGCCGACAGGTCATTCGCGGCGAACACCGCCGTCGGGCGATCCGTCATCGACAGCAGCGACGCGGCGGGCGCCTTGGCCGTCTCGCGCTTGTACAGGCCGACCCGCACCAGGGCGGGGTTGAACTGGATGCCGGCATCCGCCAGGGCCTGGCGGTAGCCGGCCTCTCTGAGGGTGGCGCTGCGCAGGTCCGGCCGGCCCGCCAGGAAACCGATCCGGCGATGGCCGAGCTCGATCAGGTAGCGGGTGGCCTGCAGGGCGCCGCCGAAACTGTCCGACTCCACGGTGGGAAGGTCGGCCCGGCCGGTGTGCGGGTCGATGGCCACGACGGGGATTTCCGTCGACGTGGTGTCGACCGTCGGCGTGACCATGATCGCCCCGTCGATCAGCGTGCCGCTGAGCCGGCTCAGGGAACGCCTCTCCCACCCGTTGGTCTCCCGCTGCCGGGAGCCGCTGTAGGCGAGCAGGTCGTAGCGCGAATCTGCCAGCGCGACGCCGACGCCTTTGAGGATCTCGGCGCTGAACGGCTCAAAATCCGCCACCAGGATGCCGATGACGCTGGTGCGGCGCGACCGCATGCTGCTGGCCACGAGGCTCGACTCGTAACCCAGCTGCTGCACCACGTCGAGCACCCTGGCCGTGGTCGCGGCCGAAATGCCGTACCGGCCGTTCACGGCCTTGGAGACCGTCGCCACCGAAACACCGGCGGCGGCGGCGACATCGTGGATCGTGGCACGGGGGGTCATGGGTTCAGCATAGGCGACATGGAAACTGATTTCGAAAACGTTTGACACTTCTTTTTCCCGCTGTGACACTGATGCAATCCGGACGCCGCCTCAGCAGCCCTGTCGGAGCCCGGACCGAACAGCAGCCCGTCACGGCGCGGCTCTACACCAAGACCATCGACGACCGATGGTGTCCCTCAATGAAGAGAAAAGGTTGAACCAATGAAGGTGAACCACACCACGGCGAAGAGAATCTTCGCGGGAACGATGGTCCTGGGCCTCAGCGCCCTGGGCCTCACCGCCTGCAGCGCCGATTCGAGTGAAGGGTCCTCTGGCGGCGACGTCACGATGAGCCTCTGGCAGAACTCCACCACCGGGCCCGGCCAGGAATTCTGGGACAAGACCGTCGCGGACTTCGAGGCGGACAACCCCGGCGTCACCATCGACGTGCAGGCAATCCAGAACGAAGACCTGGACGGCAAGCTCCAGACCGCACTGAACTCCGGCGACGCACCCGACATCTTCCTGCAGCGCGGCGGCGGCAAGATGGCCGCCATGGTCGCGGCCGGCCAGCTGATGGACATCACCGACGGCATCTCAGACCAGGTGCGTGAAGAGATCCCCGAGGGCTCCTTTATCGCCAACAGCCTCGAAGACAAGGTCTACGCGATGCCGGTGGCCGTGCTCCCCGGCGGCATCTTCTACAGCCAGGACCTCTTCGACGCCGCGGGTATCACCGAGACGCCCGCCACCATCGGCGACCTCGAGACTGCCGTCGAGAAGCTCAAGACCACCGGAGTGGCCCCGATCGCGCTCGGCGCCAAGGACGCCTGGCCCGCCGCGCACTGGTTCTACTTCTTCGCACTGCGCGAATGCAGCCCCGATGTCCTGGCCGAGGCCGCGGACACCAAGGACTTCTCGGATGACTGCTGGATCAAGGCCGGTGAAGACCTCGAGAGCTTCGCCGCCACCGAGCCCTACAACCAGGGCTTCCTGACCACCGCCGCCCAGCAGGGCGCCGGCAGCTCCGCCGGCCTCGTGGCCAACCACCAGGCCGCCATGGAACTGATGGGCGCGTGGAACCCCGGCGTCATCGCCTCCCTGACCCCGGATGAGAAGCCGCTGGCCGACCTGTCCTGGTTCGCGTTCCCCGAGATCGAGGGTGGCGAGGGCGAGCCCGGCTCGATCCTCGGCGGCGTTGACGGTTACTCCTGCTCGGTCGACGCTCCGGCGGCATGCCTGGACTTCCTCAACTACATCGGCAGCTCAGACGTGCAGAAGGACTACTACGCGGCCTTCAACGCCCCGCCGGTGAACACCGTGGCGCAGGAAGCGGTCACCGAGCCCTACCTGCAGGAGATCATCGCGGCCTACAACGCGGCCCCGTACGTCTCGCAGTGGTTGGACACCGTCTACGGCCAGAACGTCGGAAACGCGCTGAACGTCGGCGTGGTCGACCTGCTTGCCGGCAAGGGCAGCCCGGAGCAGCTGATCCAGGCCGTCAACGACGCGGCCAAGAAGGCCTAGGCACCACTCATGTCAGTTCGCGAGAGCACTCCGACGCGATTAGAGGTGGATCTCGCGAACGGCGGGGCCAGGGGCACCACGCCCGTGGCCCCGCCCGTGCGGCGCCGCCGCCGCACGCCCCTGGCGGCCAAGGTCGAGATCGCGGTCCTTGTCGGTCCGGCCCTGATCGTCTTCCTCGGCTTCGTGATCTTCCCCGTCGTGATGGCGGCCTACTACGGCTTCTTCAGCTGGCAGGGCTACGGTCCGCCCACCGACTTCGTCGGGTTCCGCAACTACATCACGATCATCCAGGACCCCACCTTCCAGGAAGCCCTCAGCCACAACGGCATCATCGTCGTTCTCTCGCTGGTGCTCCAGGGGCCCGTCGCGATCCTCCTCGCGCTGCTCCTGAACCGGAAACTCCGCGGGCAGTCCCTCATCCGGGTGCTCATCTTCGTGCCCTACGTCATCTCCGAGGTTGTCGTCGGTACCGGCTGGAGCCTGATGCTGCAGTCCAACGGCGCGGTCAACGGGCTCCTGGAGAAGGTCGGACTGGGCGCTTTCACCCAGGAATGGTTGTCCAACCCGGACATCGCCATCTGGACCCTGATGGTGATCATCACCTGGAAGTACGTCGGCTTCGCCGTCATCCTCTTCCTCGCCGGTCTGCAGGGCATCCCGGAGGAGTTGCCGGAGGCCGCCGCCATCGACGGTGCGTCCTTCTGGCAGATCCAGCGGCACATCACGCTGCCGCTGTTGGCGCCCACGTTGCGCATCTGGGCGTTCCTGTCGATCATCGGCGCCCTGCAGCTCTTCGACCTCGTCTACATCATCTGGGGCCAGTACATCTCGTCCATCGCGGGCACCTCGACCATGGCGACCTACCTCGTTGCCAACGGCCGTGATTCCGGCAACTACGGCTACGGAAACGCCGTGGCCGTCGTGCTCTTCCTGATCTCGCTTGTGGTCGCGCTGGTGTACCAGCGCTACGTGCTGCGCCGGGACACCGAGGGTGCAATCACTGACAAGGGGACGAGCAAATGACGCTCATCACGACGCCCGCTGTGGCCCTGCCGCCGGCCAACCCGCCGGCACCGATCAAGGCGACCCGGCGCTGGGGAACCCCCGTCGCCTACGTTGTCGCCGTTCTGGTGATCGCCCTGATGCTGGCCCCGGTGCTGTTCATCATCATCGGCGGATTCCGCACCAACGCCCAGATCACCACCGACCCGGCCGGCTGGCCGAGCGTGTGGAACATCGGCAACTACCTCGACGTGCTGACCGGCGGCACCTTCTGGCGGCTGGTGGGCAACTCGCTGATCGCCGGGCTCGCCACGACCTTCGGCGTGGTGCTGCTCGGGCTGATGGCCAGCTACGTGCTGGCCCGGTACTCGTTCCGCGGCCGCGGCATCCTCTACGCCATGTTCGCCGCCGGACTGATGTTCCCCATGACCGTTGCCATCACCCCGCTGTACCTGGTGGTGAAGAACCTGGGGCTGATGAACTCGCTCGGCGGTGTCATCCTGCCGCAGATCGCGTTTGCGCTGCCGACGACCATCATCATCCTGGTGCCGTTCCTGCGGGCCATCCCGGATGAGATCCAGGAGGCGGCCTTCATCGACGGCTGCAGCCGGCTGGGCTTCTTCTGGCGGATGATCGTGCCGCTGGCGATGCCCGGGGTGATCACCGTGGGCATCCTGGCGTTCATCGCCAGCTGGAACAGCTACCTGCTGCCGCTGTTCATCCTCAACAACGACTCAGTGTTCACGCTGCCGTTGGGCGTGGCGTCGTTTGCCTCGCAGTACTCGGTGGACACCGCGAAGGTTCTGGCCTTCACGTCGCTGTCCATGATTCCCGCGCTGGTGTTCTTCGCGCTGTTCGAACGCCGCATCGTCGGCGGGCTGACCGGCGCGGTCAAGGGTTGATCGGCTGCTCGCGAAGTGCGCAGCCTGATTCGTCGACGTAGAAGAAGTAGAGAGAGATCGAAAGTGACCTACCCAGAATTGCCTGAGACCTCCGAACGGGTGCGCGACCTGCACGCCCGGATGACCCTCGAAGAGAAGCTCGCCCAGCTCGTGGGCTATTGGGTCGACCAGGGCGGCGAGGTTGTCGCCCCCCTGGCCGGTGAGATGGCCACCTCGACTAAGTACGACGAGGCGACGCTGCACGGGCTCGGCCACCTCACCCGGGTGTACGGCACCCGGCCGGTCGATCCCGTGGAACGGGCCGAGTGGCTCTGGGCGGAGCAGCGTCGTCTCACCGGAGAGACCAGGCTCGGCATCCCGGCCATCGTGCACGAGGAGTGCCTGACCGGGCTGGCGGCGTGGAAGGCCGCGACCTTCCCCACCCCGCTCGCCTGGGGGGCCGCCTTCGATCCCGCCCTGGTGGAGGAGATGGGCAGGTTGATCGGCGGCTCGATGAAGCAGCTCGGCATCCACCAGGGTCTCGCCCCGGTGCTCGACGTGATCCGGGATCCGCGCTGGGGCCGGGTCGACGAGTGCATCGCGGAAGATCCCTATGTGGTGGGGACCATCGGCACCGCCTACGTCACCGGCCTGCAGTCGGCCGGGGTGCACGCGACCCTCAAGCACTTCGTGGGTTATTCGGCCACGCAGGCCGGCCGGAACCACGCTCCGGTGCACGCCGGGATGCGGGAGATCAACGACGTGTTCCTGCCCCCGTTCGAGATGGCGGTGCTCGACGGCGGGGTGCGGTCGGTGATGAACTCGTACGCCGAGATCGACGGCGCACCCGTCGGCGCCACCCCGGAGTACCTCACCGAGATCCTCCGCGACCGGTGGGGCTTTGACGGTGTTGTCGTCTCCGACTACTTCTCGGTGGCGTTCCTGCAGCTGATGCACGCCGTCGCCGCTGACCGTGGCGAGGCCGCCGAACTCGCCCTGGTCGCCGGGATCGATGTGGAGCTGCCCACCGGCGACGCCTTCCTCGCCCCCCTGGCCGAGCGGGTGCGGGCCGGGCTGACCGATGAGGCGCTCATCGACCGGGCCGTGCTGCGGGTGCTCTCCCAAAAGGAGGACCTGGGCCTGCTCGACGAGACCTTCACCATGGCGCCCACCGAGATCGACCTCGACTCGCCCGAGCACCGGAGGGTGGCGCGTGTTCTGGCCGAGGAATCGCTGATCCTGCTGACCAACGACGGGGTCCTTCCGCTCCTGGGCGCCGCCGCGCGGGGCCCAGCCACCATCGCGGTGCTGGGCCCGAACGCCGACTCGACCGAGGCCCTGATGGGCTGCTACTCGTTCGTGAACCACGTGCTCGCCCACCACCCGGACGTGCCGGCGGACCTGGCCATGCCCACCGTGCTGGAGGCACTCCAGCAGGAGTTCCCCTCGGCGGAGATCGTGTTCGCCCCTGGCTGCGAGGTGGAGGGGTCTGATGACTCCGCGATCGCCGCCGCCGTCGAGACGGCCCGCGCCGCCGACGTGGCCGTGGTCGTCGTGGGCGACCGGGCCGGCCTGTTCGGCCGCGGCACCGTGGGCGAGGGCAACGACGTGGAGAGCCTCGAGCTCCCCGGCGTGCAACGTCAGCTCGTGGAGGCCCTGGTGGCGACGGGTACCCCCGTGGTCATGGTGCTGATGACGGGCCGGCCGTACGCCGTGGCGTGGGCCATCGACGGCCCGCACGCGCCCGCGGCGGTGCTGCAGGCGTTCTTCCCCGGCGAAGAGGGCGGCGTTGCGATCGCCTCGGTGCTGTCCGGGGCGGTCTCGCCCACCGGGCACCTGCCCGTGTCACTGCCCAGGTCCGCCGGTGCGCAGCCCTACAGTTATCTGCACCCGATCCTGGGGGGTCCGTCTGACGTGACCAGCGTGGACAGCACCCCGGTGCTGCCGTTCGGGCACGGGCTGAGCTACACCACCTTCGAGCGCACCGCTCTGGTGGCCGACGCCGAGGTCGCGGCCGGCGGCACGTTCTCGGCGAGTGTGCGCATCCGCAACACCGGCGACCGGGCCGGCACCGACCTCGTGCAGCTCTATGCGCGGGATGTGCACGCCAGCATCACCCGGCCGGTCGCGCAGCTGCTCGGCTACCACCGGGTCACGCTTGAGCCCGGCGAGGAGGCCGTGGTGCGCTTCGCGGTTCCGACGGCCCGGCTGGCATTCACCGGCCTCCGCCACGAGCGCATCGTCGAGCCGGGACTGGTGGACCTGTGGGTCGGCGGCTCCTGCGCCGACAAGCAGACCGTGGCGGGGATCACCATCACCGGCGCCGTGCACCGCGTGACGGTGGCGGATGGGCGCCTGGTGCAGAGCCAGGACGAGCGGGTGCTGGAGGTTGCCCGAGGGACCGCGGCGGTGCCGGTCTAGCGGCGGGGAGCTCGATCGGCGGCGCCGGTGGTGCAGCGTCGAGGTCGGCGGGTTTGAGGTATGCGGGGAGGGCGCCGCTGTGCGGGTGGCGCGCCACCCGCACAGCGGCGCGTCGCCCGCGCACCTGCTCGCTGCCCGGTATCCGCTCGCCGCCTTCGCCGCCTTCGCCGCGCTCGCCGCGCTCGCCGCGCTCGCCGCGCTCGCCGCGCTC
>NZ_PJJP01000022.1 GCF_002929555.1 Cryobacterium sp. N22 | reverse complement strand
CCGCGCCGCCGCGCCCGCGGGCAGCCCCGCTGCCGGCACGAGCCCGTCGGCGCCCGACGCGACCCCGGCCGAACCTGCCGCCGAGACCGCGCCGGCCGCGGCCCGAACCGCTCCGGTGGGCCCCGTGACCCTCGCGCAGATCAAGGACGCCTGGCCCCAGATCCTCGAGGCCGTCAAGGAGGTCAAGCTCAGCGCCTGGCTCGTGGTGTACACAGCCCGCGTGCTTGACCTGCGCGGCGAAGACATTCTTGTGCTGTCTTTCCCCAGCGAGGGGGACATGCAGGGTTTCAAGGCTCAGCAGGCTCCCGGCCAGGGCGTCAGCGAGTTCCTCCGCGGCGCCATCGTGAAGGTGCTCGGCCTGCGGGTGAAGTTCATCGCCCGCGCCGACTCCGAGACCTTCGCCGCCGCAGCCCCCTCCGCACCCACGCCGCCCACCTCCGCACCAACGTCCTCTGCCGAGTTGCCCGCCTCCGGTCGAGTTGCCCCGGTGCGCCAGGGCAACTCGACCGCAGCGGGCCAATTCGCGGATGAGACCTCATCCAGCGCGGCTCCGTCCAGCTCGGCTCCGTCCAGCTCAGCTCCGTCCAGCTCAGCACCGACCAACGCGGCGCCGAGCGCCCCGCCGACCTCAGCCGCGGCTGTTGATCTGCCGTCGGCCGGTGCCTCCGCGTTCGGTGGCTCGTCCGGCGACGCCACGTCCGGCTCCGGCTCTGGCCCGGCCACGGCGATCGGCACGGCGACGGCCACGGGCACGGCGACCGCGACCCTCGCACCACCGACCACCTCCACAGGCTGGGCCACCGTGGTCATCCCCGGATCCGCCGCCGCCCTGGCCGCCGCCGAGACCGCGGCCGGCGAACCGGCCGTCGTCATGCCCGCCCTGGGTGCACCCGCCGGAGCACCCCTCAGCGCACCCACCGGTGCGCCCACCGGCACGCCCACCAGTGCACCCGCCAGTACTCCCGCCGGCGCACCCGGCACTGCGACAGCTGGCGCGGCCACCGGCACGGCCCCGGCCGCCACCGGGCCGTCGTCGACACCATCCGCCGCGGCACCCTCGGCGGCGCAGTCCGCCCCGGCGCACGACTACGCGCCGGAGCCCGACTTCGAGCCACCCTTCGACGAGGAGCCGCCGCCCTACGACGACCTCCCGCCGGACCCGCAGCAGTTCTCCGCGCCCCCGGAACAGAGCCGCGGCACCCGGCCGGCCGGCCAGCAGCCTCCCCGCCAGCAAGCCTCAGGTCAGCAAGTAACCGGCCAGCAGCAGGCGCCCGGTCAGGCGCAGCCGACGGCATCCGCGCCCACCGCATCCGCCCAGCGCGGCGCGGGAGCCCAGGGTGCCCCCGCCCGGCGTTCACCGGCGTTCGCCGAGAAGCAGCGCTACGGCGAGGCCGTGGTGCGCGAGATCCTCGGCGCCACCTTCATCGAGGAACAGCCGCACGACCCGATCTCGCGACAGAGGAACGACAACTAAATGTACGAAGGCATCGTTCAGGAACTCATCGACGAGCTCGGCCGGCTGCCCGGCATCGGCCCGAAGTCGGCGCAGCGCATCGCGTTCCACATCCTGCAGACCAAGAATTTCGACGTCACCCACCTGGCCAACGTGCTGCTCGAGGTGCGCGACAAGGTGAAGTTCTGCGAAATCTGCGGCAACGTTTCCGAGCAGGACACCTGCATGATCTGCCGTGACCCGCGCCGCAACCCCACCTCGATCTGCGTGGTCGAAGAGGCCAAGGACGTCGTCGCCATCGAGCGCACCCGCGAGTTCAAGGGCCTGTACCACGTGCTCGGCGGGGCGATCAGCCCCATCGACGGCATCGGCCCCGACGATCTGCGCATCCGCCAGCTGATGACCCGCCTCGCCGACAACACGGTGCAGGAGGTGATCATCGCCACCGATCCCAACCTCGAGGGCGAGGCCACCGCCACCTATCTCTCCCGCCTGCTGACCACCCTCGACATCAAGGTCAGCCGCCTGGCCTCTGGCCTGCCCGTGGGCGGCGACCTCGAGTACGCCGATGAGGTCACCCTCGGTCGCGCCTTCGAGGGCCGTCGCACGGTCACCGGCTAGCGCGCCGCCCGGTCACCCGGGCCCCGCCGCGGCGACAACTGTTGCCCGTGCGGACATGTGCACCCGGTGTGCCGGTCACATTTGTCCGAACGGGCAATAGTTGCATCCGCTAGCAGCCCGTGGGGCCGAAGCTACGGGATTACGTAGAGGTTTCACCGTAAGTACGTAATACTGGATGCATGGCGACCCCGGATGAACACGCGCACGAACTCGCGCAGCTGCGCGACCGGGTGGACGCACTCGAACGGGCCGTGCAGGCCGGCTCCGTCCCACTCGTCGTGCCCGCGGCACAGCCGCCCGCCGCCCCTCCCGTCGCCCCGGCACCCAGCACCCAGGCTCCCGCCGGCGACGTCTTCTGGGCCCTGAACGCCCTCAAGTCCATAGCGCCCCCGCCCGGCGCGGTGCTCTATGCCGGCAGCGTCACCCTGCCCGGCGGGGGAGCGGCCGACTGGCAGTACGCCCTCCCCACCGGGGAGATCCTCGCCCGCGACTGGAGCCGCCCGGCCTCGACCTCCGCCCTGGCCGCGCTCGGTCACCCGGTGCGGTTGCGGCTGCTGCAGGCCATCGCCACGGGCACCGTCGCGGTGGCCGACCTCGCCGCGCTCGAGGGCGTCGGCACCACCGGGCAGGTCTACCACCACGTCAACCAGCTGATCGCCGCCGGTTGGGTGTACTCCACGTCCCGCGGCCACTACGGCATCCCAGCCGAACGGGTGGTGCCGCTCCTGACCGTCATCCTCGCTGCCGGAGGAATCTGATGCCCCCGCACCCGCCCGCCACTCGACGGAGGTCTCTCATGAAACGCCCCACCCGCACTCGCCTGATCGCCGCGGGCGCCGCCCTCGCCGTCATCACGGCAGGGGTGCTGGCCGCCCCGCGCCCGCCCACCCTCTCCACCGCTGCCACCGGCGACACTGCCCTCGCGCGCAGCCTCGCCGACAGGGCTGCCATCGAACCCGGTGCCCGCGACACCCTCGTCACCGCCGTCATCGACGCCGACGGGGTCACCTACGCCGGCCTCGGCGCCGACGAGAACACCCAGTTCGAGATCGGCTCGATCACCAAGACCTTCACCGCGCTGCTGTTGGCCCAGGCCATTGAACGCGGCGAGGTCGCCCTCACCGACCCCGCCGGCGACCACCTCGACCTCGGCGACAGCACCGCGGCCGGGGTCACCCTGGCCGACCTGAGTAGCCACCGCTCCGGCCTGCCCCGCATCGCCCTTACCGCGCCGGCGCTGGCCACCACCGTCTGGAGCAGCTACCGCGGCAGCGACCCCTACCCGTACGACCTCGACGCGCTCGAGGAGCACGCCCGCGCCTCGACGCTCACCGACCCGGGCACCGTCGCCTACTCCAACCTCGGCGTCGCCCTGCTCGGCCAGGCCCTCGCCGCCGCTGCCGGCACCGACTACCCCGAGCTTCTGCAGACCCGCGTCCTCGACCCGCTCGACATGACCGATACCTCGATAGCCGTCACAGCCGATGCGCTGCCCGCCGGCGCGCGCACCGGCTACACCACCGCGGGTCGCCCGGCGGATGCCTGGACCATGTCCGCCTACGCCCCGGCCGGCGCCATTCGCTCCACCGCCGCCGACATGGCGCTCTACGCCCAGGCACTGCTCTCGGCCGACCCGGCCCTCGGCGTGGACCCCGCCACGGTGCTCGACCCGCAGGGCGCCACCGGCGACGGGCCGCTGATCGGCCTGGCCTGGTTCACCCAGGCGCCCGAAGACGGCAGCGCCACCTGGCACAACGGCGGCACCGGCGGTTTCGCGAGCATGCTGGCCCTGGACCGGGCCGCCAACCGGGCGGTGATCGTGCTGGGCAGCACCGCCACCAGCGTCGATGCCATCGCCATGCAGGTATTGGAGGAAAACAAATGACCGCCTGGATCCCGCTCATCGTGGTCGTCGCCTTCGTCGGCGGCTTCGCCCTCTCGGCCTGGTCGCCCCGCTTCGGCGCCGCCCGCGACCGCCTGGCCCTGGCGACGGATGGCCTCGCGGCCGCCGGCATCCTCATCGCCAGCCGGATGCTCGTGGACTGGACCACGGCCACGGTCTTCGCCTGGTACGCCCTCGTGCTGATCCTCGCCGCCGCGACCGTGGGCGCGGTGCTCCGGTGGCACAGCCTGCCGCCGCTCAAGGACCCCGCCAAGCGCACTCGCCGCACCGTCGGCGCGGGCTTCGCGGCGGTCGTGATCCTGGGCCTCGTCGCGGTCACCAGCCTCTAGCCTGCGCATCTCGGCCGGCCCACCGGCGCAACTGTTGCCCATGCGGACATTTGCACCCGGTGTGCCGGTCACATTTGTCCGCACAGGTAACAGTTGCCGCCGGGGGCGAGCACACAACGTCACATGAACGTCCGAGAATACGAACGCATTTAGGATGGGAGCGCGGGATGTCTCCGCGTACCCGGAAGCCAGGAGTGCCCACGTGAGCCTGATCGTGCAGAAGTTCGGCGGATCATCCGTTGCCGACGCCGAGAGCATCAAACGCGTTGCCAAACGCATTGTCGACACCAAGAAGGCCGGCAACGACATCGTCGTGGCCGTCTCCGCGATGGGCGACTCCACCGACGAGTTGCTCGACCTTGCCCACGAGGTCACCCCGATCCCGGCGCCCCGCGAGCTCGACATGCTGCTCACCGCCGGCGAGCGCATCTCCATGGCCCTGCTCGCCATGGCGATCAAGAGCATGGGCTACGACGCCCGCTCGTTCACCGGCAGCCAGGCCGGCATGATCACGGATGCCCAGCACGGCGCCGCCCGCATCGTGGACGTCACCCCCGGCCGGCTCCGCGACGCGCTCGACGAGGGCGCCATCGCCATCGTCGCCGGCTTCCAGGGCTTCAACCGCGACACCAAGGACATCACCACCCTCGGCCGCGGTGGCTCCGACACCACCGCCGTCGCCCTCGCCGCGGCGCTCGGTGCCGACATCTGCGAGATCTACACGGATGTCGACGGCATCTTCAGCGCCGACCCCCGCGTCGTCCCCAAGGCGCACAAGCTCGACAGGGTCTCCAGCGAGGAGATGCTCGAGCTCGCCGCCGCCGGCGCCAAGGTGCTCTACATTCGCGCCGTGGAATACGCCCGCCGGCACGGGGTCACCCTGCACGTGCGGTCGTCGTTCAACAACAACACCGGCACCATCGTCTACAACCCGGGTGCCACCAGCCCGTACGCCACCGAAATATTGAATGGAGAGCCCGTGGAAGAGCCCATCATCGCGGGGGTCGCCGCCGACCTCAGCGAGGCCAAGGTCACCGTCGTCGGTGTCCCCGACATCCCCGGCAAGGCCGCGCAGATCTTCAAGATCGTCGCCAAGACCAACGCCAACGTCGACATGATCGTGCAGAATGTGTCGGCCGCGTCCACCGGACTGACCGACATCTCGTTCACCCTGCCCAAGTCCGAGGGCCAGCGGGTGCTCACCGCGCTCACCAACGAGCAGGAGACGGTGGGCTTCGCCGGCCTGCAGTACGACGACCAGATCGGCAAGCTCGCCCTGGTCGGTGCCGGGATGCGCACCAACACCGGCGTCTCGGCCAAGCTGTTCGAGTCGCTGTTCGAGGCTGGTATCAACATTGAGATGATCTCCACCAGCGAGATCCGCATCTCGGTCGTGACCCGCGCCGACACCATCAACCAGGCCCTGCGCGTGGTGCACACGGCCTTCGGGCTCGACAGCGACGACGAGGCCGTCGTACACGGCGGCACCGGCCGCTAACCGCACTGGCTCGCCCGAGCCGCAGCCAACTGGTGCCGATGCGGACAATTGCACCCGGCACGCCGGGACCATGTGTCCGTACCGGCAACAGTTGCTCCTCGCGGGCACCCGGCGCGGGCCGCCGCATCCGTCGCCCACCCCGGCATAACTCCTGCAATTTCTGCCAAAAACATCCGTTTCGGCCCGTTTCGGTGCCGAACGGGGAGAATTGCAGGAGTTACGCGTATCCCGGCACACGACCGACCCGCCCGAGACCCGCACCAGACCGACCCGCACCAGACTTGACTGAGTAAGGACCACACAGTGACCAGCACCGCAGCCACCAGCACCGCAGCCCCCCGCCGCGCAGGGATCAACATCGGCGTCGTCGGCGCCACCGGCCAGGTCGGCGCCGTCGTGCGGCGCCTGCTGGAGGAGCGCGACTTCCCGGTCGCCAACATCCGCTACTTCGCCTCCGCGCGCTCCGCCGGCACCGTGCTGCCGTTCAAGGGCGAGCGGATCACCGTAGAAGACGCCTCCACCGCCGACCCGACCGGCCTGGACGTGGCGATCTTCTCCGCCGGCGCCACCCTGTCCAAGAGCCAGGCGCCGCGGTTTGCCGCGGCCGGCGTCACCGTGGTCGACAACTCGTCGGGCTGGCGGATGGACCCCGACGTGCCGTTGGTGGTCAGCGAGGTCAACCCGGAGGCCATCGACCTGGCCGTCAAGGGCATCATCGCCAACCCCAACTGCACCACCATGGCCGCCATGCCGGTGCTCAAGGTGCTGCACGACGAGGCCGGCCTCGAACGTCTCATCGTGAGCACCTACCAGGCGGTCTCAGGCAGCGGCCTGGTCGGCGCGCAGGAGCTGGCCTCCCAGATCCGTGCCGCCGCGAGCGACGACAACCTCTTCCAGCTGGTGCACGACGGTTCCTCGGTGAGCATGCCCGAGCCCACCGTCTACAAGCGGCCGATCGCGTTCGACGTCATTCCGCTGGCCGGGTCGATCGTCGACGACGGCTTGTTCGAGACCGACGAGGAAAAGAAGCTCCGCAACGAGAGCCGCAAGATCCTGCAGCTGCCCGAGCTCCTGGTCAGCGGCACCTGCGTGCGCGTGCCGGTCTTCACCGGTCACTCGCTGTCGATCAACGTCGAATTCAGCAAGCCGATCTCCGTCGCACGGGCCACCGAACTGCTCAGTGAGGCCCCCGGCGTCCAGCTCACCGACATCCCCACGCCGCTGCAGGCAGCCGGCGCCGACCCGAGTTTCGTGGGTCGCATCCGCCAGGACCCCGGCGTGCCCAACGGCCGCGGCCTCGCGCTGTTCATCAGCAACGACAACCTGCGCAAGGGCGCCGCGCTGAACGCCGTGCAGATCGCCGAGCTCATCGCCGCGAAACTCGCCACCAAAGTCGACATCGGATAGGTGCCCGCGGGCACGAACCTGCCGTCCGCTCCAGTAGTGTCAGAGCTTGTGGAGACGATCAAGGCGGCAGGCACCGCGAGCCGGGTGGCTTTCGGCGTATTCGCCGCGACCGCGCTGGCCTTAATCGGTTCAGCGCTCACCCAGCTCATACTCGGGGGCAACGCTGAGCACCTGCTGATCGCCCTGGCGGCCGTGGCCTGCGCGGGTATCCTCGACATCCCCCGGCTGCGGCTGGGCACGGAGCCGCACCGCAGCCCGGTGGTCAGCCTGCCCATCGTGGTCGTGCTGGCCCTGGACCCGGTCTTCGCGCCGCTGATGTCGGTGGGCCTGGTCTGCCTGGGCGTTCTGCTCGTGGTCTGGATCCGCGCCCACCGGCCCGAACTGGCGCTGTACGCGGCCGGCCTCGCGGGCATGGGCGGCACCGCCTTCGCCGGCACGCACGGCCTGCTCGAGTCCCTCGACGTTCCCGCGGCCGGCGTGACCGCCGCCGGCGCGGTCGCCTACGTCACCACGGTGGTGCTCCTGGAGGCCCTCCGCCGACGGTTCGACCGGCCCAGCCTCGACCTCGGTGCCGGACGGCCCTACACCGTCGTCCGCCTGGTCCTGATCGGCGGCGGGTTCGCCGGGCTCTGCGCCCTGATCACCCAGTGGACCCATCCGTTCTTCGACACGCGCACCGACACCCTGGCCACCGCCGTCACCCTGGTGCCCCTCGCGATCGCCGGCGCCGGCACGATTCTGCTCGTGCGCGCCATGGCGATGCGCCGCCGCCTCGCCGGGGTGGTCGACGGGGTCATCGACCTCAACGCCACGAACCACTTCGTCAAGTCCGGCGGGCAGGCCACCCCCATCACCATCACCGCGGCCAGTACCAGCACCGACCTCGCCGCCGTGCTCCAGCGCGCCGCCACCGCCACCGTCGGCGTCGAGTCCGCCAGCATCCGGCACGATCCGGCCGGCCTCGGCGAGATCGACGCCCCGCTGTCCATCAGCGCGTTCGGCCAGTACCTGGTGGCCCGCCGCGACGTGATGGACTACCCGTTCACCGGGGATGACCGCCGCGCCCTCCAGGCCCTCGCGCACACCGCCGACGTGGTCTACGCCGCCCGGGAGAGCATCGGCGGGCTCACCATCCGCGCCAACACCGACCCGCTCACCGGGCTGGCCAACTACGGCGCCTTCCAGGACGCCCTGGCCAACATCAACGACCACCGCGACTACTCCGAGGCGCTGGCCGTGCTGTTCATCGACCTCGACGACTTCAAACGGATGAACGACCGCTACGGCCACCAGGCCGGCGACGAGATTCTCAGCGAACTCGGCCGTCGGCTCAGCGCCGTCATCCGCCCCTACGACGTTGTCGCCAGGGTGGGCGGCGACGAGTTCGTGGTCATCCTCACCCGGCTGTCGTCGCTGGCCGAGGCGAAGCTGCTGGCCGAGAGCATCATGGAGGCCACCGGCGAACCCCTCGCCATCAGCGGCACCGTGCTCAACCCGATCCTCAGCATCGGGCTGGCCTACTCCGCGCACCGCGAGACGGATGTCAACCAGCTGCTGCGCGACGCCGACCGCAGCATGCTCGCGATCAAGAAGTCCCGCCGCCGCGGCGGCCCGGCCAACGAGAGCAGCATCAACATCTCCGGGCACCGCTCGTCGCAGATGAACGACATCGTCGCCCGCGCCATCGACGAAGACCTGCTCGAACTGGCCTTCCAGCCGATCGTGAGCCTGGTCACCGGCCAGATCTGGGCCTTCGAGGCGTTGGTGCGTTACACCGATCCCGAGCTCGGCCCGTTGTCGCCGCCGTCGCTGGTGGAGAAGGCCAAGAGCCTCGGCCGCCTCGACGCGCTCACCCGCCAGGTGGCGCTCAAGGCGATGGCCGCCGCCGCGGACTTCCGGCTGCTGGAACCGCGCATCGTCTGCATGACCATCAACGTCGAGGCGGGCCAGATCCTGCCGCAGCGGGTCGGCAGTTTCGTCGAAGAGCTGGCCGACCGTTACCCGGGCATCTCACTCTGCCTCGAACTCAACGAACGCTCCGTCGCCCGGGTGTCCACCGCGGTGCGCGCCCAGGCCGACCACCTCCGCGACATCGGCATCATGATCGCCCTCGACGACTACGGCTCCCAGGACTCCTCGGTCGACGCGCTGGTGCGGATGCCGATGGACATCCTCAAGATCGACAAGAGCCTCGTCGACGACCTCGACGACGTGCGCCAGCGTGAGGTGCTCACCGCCCTGCAGGGCTTCGGCGACAACCTCGAGTATTCGATGATCGTCGAGGGTGTCGAAAACGAGGCCATGGCCACCCACCTCTCCGCCCTGGGCATCCGCAGCGCCCAGGGATTCCACTACGGCGTGCCGCGCAGTTTCGAGAAGACCCTCGCCCGCCTCGAAGAGTTCGGGGCCGCCGCGGTACTGCCCGTGCGCGCCGTGTCTGAGCTTCCCCTCTAAACGCTAGGGTCGCAGTATGGTCGAGCAGAGTCTGAGGGTGCCGCACGTCGGCGTGCGGGAGCGTGTCGAGCGGTCCGTATTCCTCTCCCAGCTGCTCCTGGCCGCGGCCACCCTGCTGCTTGTCGCGGTCACGGTGGCCAAGGACGCGGCCATGTTCGTGGAACCGCTGTACTTCCTTGGCGTCATGATCATCTTCGGCACCACCGGGTTGGCCGCCGCGGTGCCCTGGCGCCGGCTGCCCAAGATGTGGATCGTCGTCCTCCCTCTGCTCGACATCGTCGGCCTCTCCCTGGCCAGGGAGGCGCAGCCCATGCTCGGCGTCAGCTTCCTGCTGGTGTTCCCGGTGATCTGGATGTCGACACACTTCGGCCAGGCGGGCGCCGCCGGCAGCGTCATCTTCGCCAGCCTGCTGCTCTGGGCCGGCCTGCCGTTGAAGTTCTTCAGCGACCCGCTCAACGCCACCGGCTACGCCACCTCGCAGGCGCCACTGCTGGCCGTCGTGACGATCATGCTCGCGTTCGTTGCCTCCGTCACGTATACGACCAACCGGCGGGCGCTGGCGCAGCGGGTGCTGCTCACCCAGCAGGCCGGCCTGTTCGAGGCGGCCCTGCAGCGCTCCCGGCGCCAGGAGCAGACCCTCGACGAGATCTTCAACACCGTCGACTTCGGTGTGGTCGGCTACGACAGCGACGGCCGGGTCAACTTCGTCAACCGGGCCCAGCGTTCCATGCTGACCCGGTTCGGCGTCAGCGACGGCATCGGCCTGGCCACCATCGTCTACAAGGAAGACGGCGTCACGCAATTCGACGGTCCCGACCGGCCCACCCAGCGCGCCATCCGCGGTGAGACCGTGGACAGGGTGACGGTGTGGCTGGGTTCGCCCGACCAGCAGCAGGCCGCCGTGCTCGTGTCGGCCCGGCCCATCCACGACCACACCGGCCGGTACGACGGCGGCGTGATCGTGACCCGCGACGTCACCGCCGAGGTGCGGGCCGTGCAGGCCAGGGACGACCTCGTCGCGTCGGTCTCGCACGAGCTGCGCACCCCGCTCACCTCGATCCTGGGCTACCTCGAACTCGCCCTCGACGACGAGACCATCGACCCCGACACCCGCCGGATGCTCGAGATCGCGTCGAAGAACTCCGACCGGCTCCTCGAAATCGTCTCCGGCCTGCTCACTGCGGCCAGCGAGTCCAAAGAGGGTCTCGCGCTCAACGTCGCACCATGCGACCTGTCCGCGATCATCACGGATGCCGCCGAGTCGGCCGAGCCGCTCGCCGCGCAACGCAACATCCGGTTCGAACTGGCCGAGCTGGCACCGATCACGGTCATCGCGGATGCCTTTCGGCTGCGTCAGGTGATCGACAACATCTTCTCCAACGCGATCAAGTACAACGTGGAGTCCGGCAAGGTCAGGGTCGAGGTACTTGAGGTGTCCTGCGGCATCGAGGTGCGAGTCGCCGACACCGGCCGGGGCATGAGCGAAGACGAACAGGGCAACCTCTTCGACAGGTTCTACCGGGCCGACTCGGTGCGGGGCTCCAGCGTGCACGGCACGGGACTGGGCTTGAGCATCAGCCGGGACATCATGCGCGAACACGGCGGCGATCTGCGCCTGGAGTCGACCAAAGGCAAGGGGACGACGGCAATCGCCACGCTCCCGGTAAACAGAGGTTGAGCGTGGCACACCGCGCCGCTCAACGGGGGACAGCATGCAACTAGACGGACCCACCCTGCAGATGATCAGTGGGTTGATCGTGATCCTGTGCGGGGTCTCGTTCATCTTCAACACCGCGCTGAACCGCAACGACCCGCCGGGCCGATTGTGGAGCCTCGCGTTCGTGGCGGGCATCATGGTGGCCGTCGGCTACGGCGTCTACATCGTCAGCGACGAGGCATGGTGGTCGATCACCTTCGCCAACGCGTCCCTGGTCGTGGCCGTCGGTGCGCTCTGGTCGGGCAGCCGGGTCTACAACGGCCGCGGCTCCGGCTTCGCCGTGGTGGGCGGCCTGGCGCTGGTCGTGGCTGTCATCAGCCTCCTCCCCGGCGCTGACGGCGGCGAGTGGGTCGGGGCGGCCCCGCTCTGGCTGGTCGTGGCGCTGATGGGCGCCCTGGGCGGTTACGAGGCCCTGCGCGGGCGGCTCCGCCGCAACGTCAACGGGCGGATCTTCTCGATCGTGCTCTTCATCGTCGCCCTCTTCTACTCCGGCCGCGCCATCGCCTTCACCGTCGAGGGCGTCGACAGCGCCACCTTCACCACCTACTTCAGCTCAGGCACCACCTCGATCCTCAACATGGGACTCATCGTGACCGTCTGCGTGGCCACGTCGATCCTGCGCGCCGAGCGGGTCGGCAGCAACGCCGTCGGTGACATCACCGTGGGCATCCACTCGGCCGCCGGCGTGTTGTCCGGCACCGCGTTCCAGCAGGCGGCCACCGACCATCTGCAGCGGGCCGAACGGGCCGAGCTCGGCCTGGCCGTGATCGGCGCGGACATCGACAACCTCCCGGAGATCAACACGGCGTTCGGCCGCGTCACCGGCGACGAAGCCATCGCCCGTTTCGCCGACACCCTCCGCGGCAGCGCGCCGCTGATGGCGCAGATCGGGCACCCCGCCGCCGGCCGCTTCTACGTGCTGGCCGCCGTCGGATCCGCCACCGAGGCCCTCACGATCGTGCAGCGGATGCAGAACGCCCTCGTCGACGGTCCGCTGGGGGAGTCGTACCAGATCCGGCTCACGGCGAGCTTCGGTATCGCGGACACCTTCGACCACGGCTACGACCTCGCCGCCCTCAGCGCGGCGTCCGGCCGGGCCATCGACGTCGTCAAGCGCCGCGGCGGCAACGACATCGCCGTGACCACCGAGGCCGCCGCCGCCGCCCGCGAGCCAGGCCTCCGCGAACTGTGAGCTAAGCCCCAAAAACCTCACGTTTTAGGTGCTTTTCTCACGGTTCGCGAAGCTGCGGCGGCCGCTGCGCTGTTTCTTGAGCCCATCTTGCGAGAATCTTGCCTCAGGCCAGGGGCAATACGTGCTTTCTCCTGACAGAGTGGGGACCGTGAGCAACAACACCCTGACTGTGCCGACCGCCTCGCCGGCGCGGGATGCCTACGCCAACGAGTTCAACTCGATGGTGGCGGTCCTGCCGACGTATCGGTCCACCGTCGGCTGCAAACTGCCCGCGTACAACGAGACCGACTCCGGCAACGACAACCTCGTGCCCCTCCTTGTGGGACTCGCCGCGGCGGCCGCAATGGTGTTCATCTGGATGCAGCTACCCATCATGGTCCAATCCACCATCCTGCGGATCGGATGGCCGATCCTTGGAGTGACCACCGTGCTGCAGATTTTGACCGTGTTCTTCACACTGTTCAAGCGCCACCGCGGTTACCAGGTGTGAGCGCCCACATCGAGGTCATTGCCCTGCGCGCGCTGCTCGCCCAGGTGGGTGGCGACCGGGAAATGCAGCGCCGCTTCGTGCACGATTTTGTGCAGCTGTGGCACAGCCGCTCCCAGCGGTTGGCCGCGGCGCTGGCGTACCCATTCCCGGATGCCGAGGAAGCCCACGTGGTGTTGCTGAGCATCCGCTCGAGCAGCACCATGGTGGGCGCGGTCACCGTGGAGGCCACCGCGGCGATGATGCACGACGCCCTGCGCGACGGCGACATCGCGGGCTCCGTGCGTCACATCACCCGTCTCAACGAGGTCGGCGAGTTGGCCTGCTCCGACCTGGCCACCATGTTCGCCCTCCAGCTCTAGTCGACGGTCCGCGCGCACGCTCCCGGGTCGTCACTGCGCCCCCTGTGGCCGACAGCGCCAGCTATAGCGGGCGCGACGGGCCGTACGGGGCGCAGTGAACGCCCTTGAGCGCGGTTCCGACCCGCAGGTGGCGCGGATGGCCCTCTAGTACGAGTCGCGCCCGGCCTGATCCGACGCCGCGAGCCGGTAGCCCACGCCGCGCACGGTCTCGAGCCAGCGGGGGGCGGTGAGGCTGTCGCCGAGCTTGCGCCGCAGATTGCTCAGGTGCGCCTCGACGGCACGCTTGTCGGCCTCATTCACGTAGTACGACGTCACGTAGCTCTCGCCGCGCAGCAGCAGCGCCAGGTCAGCCTTGCTGCGCACTCGCCGCTTCGACTCGAGCAGCGCGGCGAGAAGGTCGAACTCGGTGCGGGTCAGGTCCAGCTCGCTGGTGCCGAGCATGGCCAGGCGCATGTCGTTGCTCAGCCGCAGCCCGTTGTGCTCGATCCAGTCGTCGGCCCGGCCATCGTCGCTGGCGGATGCGGCGGTGCGGACCTGGGGAAGAGGCACGGTGGCGACGTGCTGGCCGGCGGACGGCACCGGGGCCAGGCTCTGCGGCAGGTCGGCCGCCGGGGGAGCGGGCGTGATGACCGGCGGAACGTACGCGGGGGTGTACTCGGGTTCCGCAGCGGGGGGCGCGCTCGGGGCCGGCGCATTCACTGGTGCGGCGGGCTCGGCACTGACCTCGGTGCCCTCCGGCGGCAGCGCCAGCCGGGGGCGGCGCAGCATGGCGTCGATGCGGGCGCGCAGTTCACGCGGCCGGAACGGCTTGGTGAGGTAGTCGTCGGCGCCGGACTCCAGGCCTTGCAACGTGTCGATCTCTTCGTCGCGGGCGGTGAGCATCACGAGGTAGGTGGCGCTGAACGCGCGAATCCGCTTGGCGGTTTCGAACCCGTCCATGCCGGGCATGCTGACGTCGAGGGTCGTGACGATCGGGTCGTACGCGCGTACCGCGCGTACCCCGTCGAGTCCGTTGCTCGTGGCGATGGCCTCGAATCCGGCCTGGGTGAGTACGGCTTCCAGCAGATGGCGGATGTCTGCGTCGTCCTCAATAATCACAGCTACCCTGCGTTTTTCCCCTGACGACGACATACCTGAGTATATTACGCGGTCTGAGCATCCATCACGAAGATCGGATCTGTTCGGTCGACCGGATTGCCAGCCGGCTGCCGCCGTGAGCTCGACGGCCCGTTCGTTCCACCGTTCGCCGGCGGCCGGAGCCGCCGCCGCGGCACCCCGGCGGCACCCCGGCGGAGCGGCCCGCGCGGCGGGTTAGAGTTAGAACGTGAATTCAGAAAAGGTCGATGTCGCCCTGATTGGCGGGGGAATCATGAGCGCCACCCTGGCCACCCTGCTCGCCGAACTGCAGCCCGACTGGAACATCCAGGTCTACGAGCGCCTCGGTGAGCTTGCGCAGGAGAGCTCAAACCCGTGGAACAACGCCGGTACCGGCCACGCGGCGCTCTGCGAACTCAACTACATGCCCCAGGCCGCCGACGGCACCGTCACGGCCGAGAAAGCCGTCGCCATCAACGAGCAGTTCCAGATCAGCCGCCAGCTCTGGTCGCATCTGGTCGAGACCGGGGTGCTGCCCGAGCCCGAGAAATTCATCAACTCCACCCCGCACATGACCTTCGTGCACGGCGCCGCCAACGTCGACTACCTGCGCAAACGGATGGCCGTGCTCGCCGACCAGCCGTTGTTCGCCGGGATGGAATTCAGCGAGGACCGCGCCGTCATCGAAAAGTGGACCCCGCTGCTGACCAAGAAGCGCGCCGCCAAGCAGAAGATCGCCGCGACCCGCATCGAGTCCGGCACCGACGTGGACTTCGGCGCCCTCACCCGCTACCTGTTCGCCTCGCTCAAGGAGCGCGGCACCCACGTGCACCTCAACCAGCAGGTCACCTCGCTCAAGCAGCAGGACGACGGCTCCTGGAAGCTCAAACTGCTCAGCCTGGTGGGCCGTTACACGAACACCGTCGAGGCCAAGTTCGTCTTCGTCGGTGCCGGCGGCGGCGCCCTCGCGCTGCTGCAGCGCAGCGGCATCCCCGAGATCAAGGGCTTCGGCGGCTTCCCGATCAGCGGCCAGTTCCTGCGTACCAACAACCCCGCCATCGTGGCCCAGCACCAGGCCAAGGTCTACGGCAAGGCCGCCGTGGGCGCCCCGCCGATGTCGGTGCCGCACCTCGACACCCGGGTGGTGGATGGCGAGACCTCGCTGCTATTCGGCCCGTTCGCCGGTTTCAGCCCCAAGTTCCTCAAGACCAGCACCTGGTTCGACCTGCCGTTCTCGGTGCGCGCGCACAACCTCGTGCCGATGCTCGCCGTGGCCAAGAACAACTTCGGCCTGATGAAGTACCTGATCGGGGAGGTCTTCGCCTCCCGCACCGCCAAGCTCAACGCGCTGCGCGAGTTCATGCCCACGGCCAAGGCCGAGGACTGGGAACTGATCACCGCCGGCCAGCGGGTGCAGGTCATGAAGAAGGACGCCAAGGCCGGCGGCATCCTGCAGTTCGGCACCGAGGTCATCACCTCCGCCGACGGCAGCATCGCCGGTCTGCTCGGCGCCTCGCCCGGAGCCTCCACCGCCGCACCGATCATGGTCGACCTGCTCAAACGCTGCTTCCCCGGCGAGTACGCCCGCTGGGAGCCGCAGCTGCGCGAGATGGTCCCGAGCCTGGGCACCAAGCTCTCCGACGACCCCGCCGCGGCGGCCGCCTCCCTGGCCTCCACCGCTAAGACGTTGCACCTCACCGCCTAGTCCCCCGGCCCGGCCTCGCCGGTCGAGCCTGTCGAGAGCCCGCAACCCGACCTGCGGTTCGTCCCGTCTCGTTGGTCGAGCCTGTCGAGACCCCGCGACCCGCCCTGCGGTTCGTCCCGTCTCGCATCCGCGGCCCGACTCGAGTCATGCGGGTCAGGCGCCGCTGCGCGGGTGGCGCGCCAGGCGCATAGCGGCGCCTGCCCCGCATGACGACCCGACCGGCGGATGCGGCGCCCCGCCGTGCCGCGCAACCCGCGTGAGCCGCGCTCCGGTCGCACTGCCCGCACGGCCCGAGTAGCTCAAGCCCCAGCAGCACCCACACCGGCCCGGCTGCCCAGGCCCGCACTAAAGGCGGAGAATCTCGCAACACGCCGTATCGACCGTCCGCCCACGCGGCGTGTCCCGAATAACTCCGCGTTTGCACGCGGCCAGGTCCCGCCCGCAGCCGAGCCCAGTCGCACAGATCGGGCACGCACCGTCCACCACCTTGCATCCCAGTCGAACATGTGTTCGACTTGATGCATGCGGTGGAGTGGACAGGAACTAACGACCGAGCAGGCCGGCGCGCTGCCCGGCCTGGCCCGGCTGAACAACCTGGTGCGGAGCGTGCGCACCCCCGAGTTCGACGGGATCACCTTCCACGAGGTACTCGCCAAGTCCGCCCTCAACCGGGTGCCCGGCCAGAGCGCGATGCCATTCGGCTGGACCATCAACCCGTACCGGGGCTGCTCTCATGCGTGCTCGTACTGCTTTGCTCGCCCCACCCACAACTACCTCGACCTCGACGCGGGCAAGGACTTCGACAACGAGATCATCGTGAAGGTCAACGTCGCCGAGGTGCTCAGGAAAGAACTGACCAAGCCCACCTGGGGCCGGCATCCGGTGGCGCTGGGCACCAACACCGACCCGTACCAACGGGCCGAGGGCCGCTACCGGCTGATGCCCGGCATCATCGCCGCGCTTGCCGACTCCGGCACCCCGTTCTCGATCCTCACCAAGGGCACCCTGCTACGCCGCGACCTCGACCTGCTGAGTGAGGCCAGCCAACACGTGCCGGTGGACCTGGCCATGTCGATCGCCATCTACGACGACGCGCTGCAGCAGGCCGTGGAACCGGGCACTCCCAGCACCAAGGCCCGGCTGGCCACGGTCAGTGCCATCCGCGACCGTGGCCTGGACTGCTCGGTGTTCATGATGCCGATCCTGCCGTTCCTCACCGACACCAAGGCCCACCTCGACGAGGCCATGCGCCAAGCCAAGGCCGCGGGCGCCACCGGGGTGCTCTACAGCTCGCTGCACCTCAAGCCCGGGGTCAAGGAGTGGTACTTCCAGTGGCTCGAACAGGACCACCCCGAGCTGCTGCCCCGGTACCGCGAGCTCTACAAACGGGGCACCTACGCACCCAAGGAGTACCGCCAGTGGCTGGCCGAGCGCATCCAGCCGCTGATCCGCGCGCACGGGCTCCAGCGGCGCACCGAGGACCCGGCGACCGGCGGTATCCTCTCCACAGCACTGACCGGTGCGGATGCCCGGCCCGGCCCGACGGCGGGCCCGGCCGGCTCGCTGATCTCCGCCGAGCTGCCGCCGGAGCTCTCGCCCACCCTGTTCTGAGCGCCCCCTCCCGGATCGCGACACAGCAGAGGCGCGCGACCGCCGGCCCCGCGCCTCTCCCGTGCGCTACTACGGCATCAGGCCGAGCTGAGTCGGCAGCCAGGTCGACAGCTCGGGAATGTACGTCACGATGAGCAGGCCGATGCACAGCGCCCAGAAGAACGGCATCAGCCGGCCGATGACCGGTTCTATCTTCACCTTGGCAACTCTCGCCGCGACGAAGAGGTTGTTGCCGATCGGGGGCGAAATGTTGCCGAGGCACATGTTGAAGACCATCATCGCGCCGAAGTGGATGGGATCCACCCCGACCGACACCACGACGGGCAGGAAGATCGGCGTGAAGATCAGGATCGCCGGGGTCGGGTCCATAATCGTGCCCGCGAGCAGCAGCACCACCATGATGATGGCGAGGATGATCGCCGGGTTGTCGGTGAAGCTGAGCAGCTTCTCGCTGATCGTCTGCGGGATGCGGGAGAACGAGAGCACCCACGCGAGGATGCCGGACACACCGATCAGCAGCATCACGATGGAGGTGGTCTTGGCCGCCTCGAGGATCACCTTGGGCAGGTCGCGCACCGGCAGCGTGCGCTGCACGAGCCCGAGGATCAAGGCGTAGAGAACGGCGATGACCGCGGACTCGGTCGCAGTGAAGAATCCGCTGAGGATGCCGCCGATGACGACGACGATGAGCGCCAGCGCGGGCAGCGCCCGCAGGAAGACGATGAGCGCCTGGCGCAGGCTGGGCCGGACGTGGCTGCGGAGTTCCGGGTGCTTGCGGGCATAGATCGCGACCATGACGAAGCAGACCGCAGACCAGAGCAGACCCGGGCCGATGCCGGCCATAAAGAGGGCCGCGATCGACGTTCCGGACACGAGCGAGTACACGATGAAGGTGTTACTCGGCGGGATGAGCATCCCCGCCGGTGAGGCCGCGGCGTTGACGGCGGCGGAGAACGCCGGGTCGTAGCCGTCCTTCTTCATTCGCGGTGACAAGACGGTGCCGACGGCGGCGGCGGATGCGACCGATGCTCCGGAAACGGCGCCGAACATGGTGTTCGCCACCACGGTCGTCTGCGCGAGTGAAGCGGGGAGTCGACCGGCGACGACCAGAGCAAGGTCAATGAGGCGGGTCGCTATCCCGCCGTTCGTCATGAGGCCACCAGCCAGGATGAAGAAGGGGATGGCAAGGAGTGCGAAGGAGTTGCTTCCGGAGAACACCCGCTGAGCGGATGTGAGCGCGGCGCCCTCCCAACCCAACAGGAGCACGATGGCGAAGGCAGACGGCAGGCCCATTGCGACGGCAACGGGAACACCGAACGCGAGCAAGAGGGCGATTCCGCCCAGAAGAACGATTGTGGTGACTGTCAGAGTATCCATGGCGCGCCTTAGATCACTTCCGCGGTCTCGTCGACGGACGGCGTGGGGCGCTCTCCGTTGAGGAGAACCGTAATGAGGTGGTAGATCGAGTAGAAGGTGATGAGGATGCCCACGAGCGGCAGCACCATGTAGACCTGCCCCACACTCAGCGGCAGCGTCGAGAGTCCCTGGTTCCAGGCATTCGCCGCCACCCGGTAGCCGCCGATGACGAACACGAACACCGCGAAGAAGATCACGATCAGTTCAACGGCCACCGAGATGATCAGCTGACCGGCCACGGGGAACCTGGACGCCAGCAGCTCCACGGCGATGTGACCGCGTTCCGAGAAAACCAGCGCCGCGCCGAGAAGGGCCAGGACTACGAAGGTGTAACGCGCCGCCTCTTCGGTCCACGGTGCCGAGTCCTGCAGTATCTGTCGCGAGAAGACCTGCCAGCTCACGATCACCACGAGTGCGACGAAGATCACCATGCACAACAGGGCCAGGATGCGGTCTGTAGTCTTGCGGATCGCTTCGAGAGCTGGGACCGTCCTGGATGTGCGCACGGTTGCTGCGTCGTCGTGTTCGGAGGAGTTCGCCTCATCGTCCGGATGTGTAGCCATTGTTTTCCCTTCGGGTGCCAGCCCAGTTGTACGGCGGTGTCGCGTTACGGGTACGCACGCGCAAGGCCGGGACGGAGCCTCTGCTCCGGCCCGGCCCCGCGAGTGACGGCAGACTATTTGGTGCTGGCCTCACGAGCGGCGTCGTAGAGCTTCTTCTGGCTGGGCTCGGTCAGGAACTGGTCAACCAGCGGCTCGAGCGCTTCGGTGAAGGCGTCAGAGTCGACCTCGGTGAAGGTGGCTCCCGCCGCGGTGGCGCCGGCGATGGCGTCGTCGGTCGCTTCGCCCCACAGCGTGGTGTGCTGTTCGTAGGTCCCCGTCCATTCCTCGTCGAACGCTGCGCGGTCTTCGTCGCTCATGCCCTCGAGCGTGTTGCTGTTGATGATCAGGTAGTCCAGGCCGATGAGGTGGTTGGTGTACGAGAAGAACGGGGCCACTTCGTGGTGCTTCTGGGTGAAGTAGGAAACCTCGTTGTTCTCGGCGCCGTCGATAACGCCGGACTGCAGAGCCGTGTACACCTCACCGAAAGCCATCGGGGTGGGCGAGGCGCCGATGGCCTCGACGAGGGCGAGGAACAGTTCGCTCTCCTGGACGCGGATCTTCTGGCCGGCGAGGTCGGCGGGCGTCTCGGCGGGCGCAGTCTTGGTGTAGATGCTGCGGGCACCCTGAGTGAGGCCGCCGACGACCGAAACGCTGTTGCTCTCGGCCAGCGACGAGTACAGGTCGCCGGTGATCTCCGGGTTGTTCACCACGGACATCTGGTGCTCGACGGAATCGAATACCGTGGGGAGGTTGAAGGCGATGAAGTCCTTGGACAGGTTCTCCAGCTGGGCCCCGGAGACGATTGCCATGTCGACAACGCCGTCGCTGACGAGCTGCAGGGTGTCGGCCTGGGCGCCCAGCTGCTCGTTCGGGAAGACCTCGATGTCAAAGCGGCCATCGGTGGACTTGACGAGGCGGTCACCGAAAGCGTCGAGAGAGATGTACGAGGGGTGCTCTTCGGTCTGGTTCAGGGCCAGTTGCAGGGTGGTGGTCTCGCCGCCGGCCGCCTGACCTTCGGCGGTGCTGCTGCCGCAGGCAACGAGCGAAAGGGCGAGCAAGCCCACTGTGGGGGCTACGAAAAACCGCGATGTGTTCCGCATGGTGTCTCCTTGGGTGCATGGGATGCGCGGCGCAGGCGTCCCGAGGAGATACCACCCGAATGACGTTGGATCCGTCTGCTGTGCCGGGGGTTGGGCGCCGTTGCCGTGCTGTGTGAGTGCTACTGCGCGTGACGAGGACCGCCGGCGCTGAACTCATTTACGCAAGTCCGACAGATGATGGCAACCAATTGCCATCATTTGCCGCAGGGGTGGAACGGGACGGGATTACGACGCTCGTTTGGCAAGCACCGCGTTGCGTGGCCCGGTCGATCCGCGCACCACCAGTTGGGAGGGCAGCAGAACAACCTTGAGGGGCTTCGGCGCGGCCTGCCTGTCGTAGGACGTTTTCGCCAGCTCGGCGAGGAGCGTCTGCACGGCGTAGGCGCCCAGGCTGTGCAGCGGGGCCGCCACGGTGGTCAACGGCGGCGTGCAGAAGTCTGAGCCGAAGATGTTGTCGAAGCCGACGACGGAGATGTCGTCCGGCACGCTGATCCCCTGCCTGACGAAGCCGCGCATCATGCCGATCGCCATCAAATCGTTGTAGGAGATGACTGCGGAGGTGGCGTCTTTCGCCAACTCATGCGCGGCCGACAGCCCCCCGGCCTGGGTTGGGGCGAAGGGCCCGACCCGCTTGCCCCTGATGTCCAGTTCGGTGGTCGCGTCGTAAAAGGCCCGCCATCGAACCCCGTCGGCCCACGACCCCTGCGGGCCGGCCACGTAGGTGATGCTGGTGTGTCCAAGGTCGGCGAGATGGTGCACCGCCCGCTTCATCCCGCGGGCGTTGTCGGTGACGACGCTGGGAATGTCGGTGGTCGTGCGATTGAGTACAACGGTCGGTCGCTGCTTGGCCGCGACGCGAATGGAGGAATCGGACATGCGGGAGGTTGCCAGCACGATCCCCTCGACCAGGGGAAGCGTGCGGTCCAGGGCCTTGCGCTCGGCATCCGCGGACTCGTTCACATCCGCCACCAGAAGCGTGTACCCCGCCGCTGACGCGGTCTCTTCGGCACCACGGATGATCTCGAAAAAGAAGGGATTGGTCACATCCGACACGATGATGGCGATGATGGAGGTTCGTCCCGTGGGTAGCGCCCGCGCCACCGGATTCGTGCGGTAGCCCATCTCCGCGGCTATCCGGCGGATGCGCTCTGCGGTCTCGCTGTTCACCCGCCCTGGCCGCGAGAAGGTTCGGGAAACCGTTGATGGTGCCACGCCTGCGGCCGCAGCGACATCGTAAATAGTGGGGCTGGATCGACGGGCGCCATTGCCGTCCGAGTCTTCAGACATTCTGTGAGCCTACTCAGAATGACAACCGATTGCCAAACAGCGGGAGAGAAACGAATTGTTTCGCACCGGCACCGGTTACAGTGACAATCCACGCCGCTTCGCGCTCATGACTGTACGGCCGCAACAAGCAACACGGCGAGATCACGCAAAGGAGCGTAAAACCATGACCGACGTCACCGGCACTCAAGCCAGCTCGCAAGTGGAGATGGCGGAGACGGAGCTCCGCCGCCTGGGCCTGGGCGGCGTGCGAGTGCAGCATTTCGGCGAATTGGCACGAGTGATCGTGGATTCCTCGGTCATCCCGGTCCTCGCCGTGGAACCGCTTCGTAGCGAGGTCGTGAACCTCATCAAATCGGCCGGCTTCACGATGGTCGCACTCGATCTGACCGGTGCGACAACTGGTGGCAAGAGCTAGGCACGGCAGCTGAACTCCGTGAGCATCGGCAGATAGGTGCGCTGTCTGCTCGCTCCAAATCCTCTCTTCGAGCAGATACGCGCACGTCACTCGATCAACGGAGATTGTCTATGACTGTGCAAAAAACCCGCCGCAAACTATTGTCCCGAACGGCTGTTCCGCTCGTTCTCACTCTGCTCGCCGGTGGTGCGATGGGGGTCACGACAAACGTCCAGCCCGCCGCATCCGCCACCCCGGAGCGGGGCAGCAAGCTGTACCTCACGGTGGATGGCGAGCAGTTCAAGGACCGCAACGGCAACGGCCGACTCGACGTGTATGAAGACTCGCGCCAGCCGGTCGACGAGCGGGTCGCCGATCTCGTCGGCCAGATGACGCTGGAGGAGAAGGCCGGCCTCATGCTCATCGACACGATGAACGCCGCCTGCGACACGGCCACCGGCACACGCGGCGTGGTTCCCTCCATGGCAGCGGATTACATTGACACCCAGAACATGCGGCGTTTCATCGTGCGCAACGTCGTCACCAGCGCCGACAAGGCCGTGTGCGGCGATCCGGCAGCGGGCGGCTTTGCCGCGAGCACCAGCGTCACCCCCGGTGAAGCGGCCGGGTACATGAACTCGGTTCAGGAGCTGGCCGAGGACTCGCGGCTCGGCATCCCGGTGCTCTTCAAGTCCAATGCGCGCAACCACATCGACCCGAACGCGCGCGCGGGCATCAACGAGGCGGCGGGCGCATTCACCGCGTTCCCCAAGGAGGCCGGCCTCGCGGCCGCGGCTCTGGGCGAAGGCGACATGTCTGTCATCGAGGATTTCGCCGGAGTCATGGGCGAGGAATGGGAATCCATCGGCCTGCGCGGGATGTACGGCTACATGGCCGACCTCTCCACCGAACCGCGCTGGTACCGGGCACACGAGACCTTCACCGAAGACGCGAATCTGAACTCCAACATCATGCGGAGCCTCGTGCAGACCCTGCAGGGCCCGGTGAACTCAGACGGCGACTCGCTGTCTCCCGAGTCGTCGGTTGCCCTCACCATGAAGCACTTCCCCGGCGGCGGACCGCAGGAGCTCGGGTTCGACCCGCACTATTCCTTCGGTAAGACCCAGACCTATGAGGGCGGCGGATTCGACTACGCCCTCCAGCCCTTCGAAGCCGCTATCGAGGCGGGTGTCTCGGCGATCATGCCGTACTACGGCGTTCCCATGGACCTCACCCGCAACGGTGTCACCTACGACGAGGTCGGCATGGCCTTCTCGGATCAGATCGTCAACGGGCTTCTGAGGGACGAGCTCGGCTTCAACGGCTACGTCAACTCCGACACCGGCATCATCGAGTCCCGCGCGTGGGGCCTCGAAGAGGCGACGGTTGCCGAGCGTGTGGCGGCGGCAATCAATGGCGGCACCGAAACGCTGTCCGGCTTCCACGATGTCGGGGTTATTCTCGACCTGGTCAGCGATGGTCTCGTCACCGAGGCCCGGGTCACCCAGGCTGCGGAACGGCTCCTCGAGCCCATCTTCCAGATGGGACTGTTCGAGGACCCGTATGTCGATGAGGCAGCTGCCGACGCAACGGTGGGTGCCGCAGAACACCAGGCTGTCGCTTTGGACGTTCAACACAAGTCCGCCGTGCTGCTGCAGAACGATCCGATCACGGCCGACGACCCGACCAGCGAGAGAACCCTGCCGCTGGCCGAGGGTTCGAGTGTGTACCTCCTCGGCGACATCCAACCGGGGGTGGCAGAGTCCTACGGCTATGACGTCGTCGACGGGCAGAGCGCGGCTGCGGACGGCGCGCGACCCAGCGCGGAGGGCAGCGACTACGTTGTCATTTCGATGTCGGCGCAGAACGTCAACACGCGCGGCTACAACAGCCAAGCCGCCGCCGAGGGCGAGCACGTGAACCCGATCGTCGCGGACGGCTTCGCCGGCCTCGACGGCGAAAGCCCGTTTGGGGCCGCCGACGCGTGTGTCGCCTACGCCGCCGCAACGTGCACCGACAGCGGGCTGCAATTCGGTGGTTCACTTCCGTGGGAGACGAGCATTCTCGACTTCACCGGAATGTCGACCTCGGAGTCGTGGCAGGTCACGCCGTCGCTGGACACCATCCAGCAGGTCATCGACGAGGTCGGCGACCCGAGCAAGGTTGTGCTCCACGTCTACTTCCGCCAGCCGTTCGTGCTCGACGAGGCCAGCGGCCTTCGGGATGCCGGCGCGATCGTTGCCGGGTTCGGCATCAGTGACAAGGCGCTCATGGATCTGCTCTCCGGACAGGTCGGCTCGACCGAAGAAGACGTCGACTTCACGGGGAAGATGCCCTTCGCGCTCGCGGGAACCCGCGCGGCTGTGGAAGAACAGTTCAGCGACCTTCCCGGCTACGAGGAGACCGCCGATGGCGCACTGTTCCCGTTCGGTGCCGGGTACAGCTACGCCAATCCCGAAGCCGTGCTGCCGGTCGACCCCGGCACCCCGGTCGACCCCGGCGCCCCGGTTGACCCCGGCGCCCCGGTTGACCCCGGCACCCCGGTCGACCCGGCCATGCCGGGGGAGCCGGCTGCCCCGGCCGGAGCAGACCCGACACCCATCGACGCGGCCGACGCCACGGCGCGGGCGGGGAACCTCCCGACGACCGGCGTCGACATCTCGATGACCGTGGTCGTGATGGCGCTGCTGACCATGCTGGCCGGTGGCGGACTGTTGCTCGCTCACCGCAGGCACCGCCAAGGCGAACTGGAACCAGAACTGGACCAGGACCAGTAGAAACCGGGATTGGCCCGGCACGATTCGATCGTGCCGGGCCAATCTCGCGTTAGGCAAGATCCGCCGGCAGAACGCCGCCAACCCCCGCCCACCTGAGATAATCAGACGCGGAGAGGGCGCGATGTCACTAGGGTTACCCGACCACCTGGTCAAGGCCACGCTCAGCCGCGCCCTCGCCCGGGCGTCGCACTGGTTCGGCCTGGTCTGCCTGGCCGGTGCCCTGTTCTCGGTCCTGGCGCTGAGCGTGTTCCCGGTCACCGACCGGCTGCAGATCACCGTCGCCGCGATCCTGGGCATGGGCGCCCTGCTGGGCCTGCTCGCCAAGTGGCGCACGGTGCCGCTCACCATCGCCTACCTGCTGATCGGCGCCGTGTGCACGTACCTGTTCACCAGCGCGGTGCTGGGCATGCCCGGTGTCTTCCCGTCCTCGGACATGTTCCTGATCTCCCTGCCCAAGATGGCCCTGATCATGGTCGGCGGCGCCGGCACCGGCGCGCTCGTCGGCGTGCTGTGGAGCACCCTCGGCTTCCTCCTCGCCGAGGCCGCCGCCACCCTCGCCATCTCGCAGACCCCCGTGCCCGACCGCCCCGACGTGTTCACCATCGTCATCTACCTGTTCCTCGTCGGCGTGATGCTGCTCGACGGCCTCGCCCGCCGCACCGGGCGCGCCGCCCAGCCCGCCATCCACCGCGCCGTGCAAGACGACGAGTCCCGCATCCTGCGCCACGACTTCGACGTGCGCGCCATCGCCCTGATGCACGACACGACCCTCAACCAGCTGGTGTCGGTGGCGCGCGCCAAACCCGGCCCGCTCAGCCGCGGCCTCGAGGCCGGCCTCCGCGAGACCCTGCAAACCCTCGCCGAGCGCGACTGGCTCACCCACGTCGACGAACGCACCGCCACCGCGGCGGGCAACGACGGATGGCTGTCCAGCGCCGTGTTCCGCGCCATTGACCGCATGCGTGACCGCGGCCTCGTCGTGGACATCACCGGCGACAAGGAGGCCCTGGCGCGCCTGGATCCGCAGAGCGACCGGGAGCTGGGCCTGGCCGTGCAGCAATGTCTGGTCAACGTGCTGCTGCACGCCGGCATCGTCACCGCCGAGGTGGTCATCGACGCCGACGGGCAAAACGTCTCGGTGATGGTGCTCGACGCCGGCCGCGGCTTCATGGAGTCAGAGACCGGCAGCGACCGGCTCGGGCTGCGCCAGTCGGTGCGCAAACGCATCGAACGGCTCGGCGGCTCCGTGGTGATCTGGTCCCGTCCCGGCGCCGGCACCTCGGTGCTGCTCACCCTGCCCGCACCGCCCATCGTGCCATCCACCATCGCCGCGGCCGCCGAAGCCGCCGCCGAGACCGCCCCGGCCGTGGCTGCCCTCTCCGCCGAGTTGCCCCCGTCCGGACCAGTTGCCCCGGCACACCGGGGCAACTCGTCCGCAGCAGGGCAGCTCGCGGATGCGCCCACCCCAGCCGCCACCACCGATGGGACCACCCCGTGACCGCCCGGCGCGCCACCCAGCAGCGCCTCGACCCGCTGGGCACCCTCGCCGCCTGGCCGCTGTCGCCCGCAATCGCCTCGATCGTGCTCTGTTACTCGGTGATCGCCACGGTCCTGCAACAGGACCAGATCCAGAACATCCTGCTGGCCACCCTCGCCGTGCTGGCCATGGCCGCCGCCGCGGCCACCCTGGTGATCGCCACCCAACCGGCGCACTCGCCGTTCGGCCGCCGGATCCACCTGATCATGGCCGGCTTCGCCCTGCTCGGGTACGTCTGCGAACAGCTCAGTCGCTGGGGCGCCAACCTGCTCGTGCAAGACGACTTCGGCCCGGTGTGCATAGGCTTCCTGCTCCTGGCACTGGCCCCCTACCGGCCCTGGCGCGAGATCGCCCTGTCCGGCGCCGTCGCCAGCGTCGTCGCCATCCTGATCACCGTGCCGCAAACCGGCTCCTATGAAGTGCACGTGCCCGTGGCCGTGTACGCGATTGTTTCGGTCACCCAGATCCTCGCGCCCACCGCCGCCGGTGCCGCGTACTCCCGCCGCATCGTGCGCTCCATCCTCGCCTGGCAGACGGATGCCCGCCGCGCCATCGTCGCCCGCACCGAAGAAGCCCGCGGCCAGATGGCCCGGGCCGTGGTGGAGCAGCAGGTCTCCGCCCTGAAGTCCGGCGTCATCCCGTTCCTCGCCGAGCTCCTGGACCGTGGCACCGTCACCGCCCTGGACATCGCCCAAGCCGGTCAGCTCGCCGCCGATGTGCGCCGCACCCTGGTCGCCGAGATCGACCGCACCTGGCTGGACTCCGTGGCCACCCGGGAACGCAGCGCCCTGGCCGAGCGCGGCACCCCGGGCCTGCTCGTCGTTGCCGACCCCGAACACCGCGCCACGGCCTTCCGCGCCGAGCAGCGTGCCGCCACCGCGGCCCTGATCGGGGCCCTCTGCGCTGCGCCCGGCTTCGACCCGCACAGCCTTGTCGTGCAGATCACCGGATCGACCATGCCCACCCCGGCCCGGCCCGCCCCGGCCACCCTCACTCAACCCCTGCTGACCCTGGCCAAGCCCACCAAGCGCAACCCGGCAACCCCGGCGACGGCATCTGCCCCTGTCGACACCATCACCATCCAGGCCGCCCTCGACCTGCCGCCGCGCAAGGTGCGCGCCCTGCTGCGCCCCTACCTCGGCGTCATCCGGGTGGTCTTCGCCAACGTGCGGGTCACCGTGCGGCGCCCCTCGCTCACCATCGAGTTCGACGGCGCCCGCGACCCGCACGAGGCCGGCCCACCCCGGGAAGCCCCGGCCACCCCGGCCACCCCCGCCGGGTTGCGCGCGAAGCAACCGCCCCGCCAAGTACGCTGAAACCTCAACGTTTAAGAGGACGGTACCGGCGGTTATGGCGAAACTGTATTTCCGATACGGAGCAATGAACAGCGGCAAGAGCACCTCGATGCTCCAGGCCGCCTACAACTATGAGGAGCGCGGCCACCAGGTGCTGCTGGCCAAGCCGTCGGTGGATACCAAGGGTGACCGTGGCATCCTCTCCCGCCTGGGCGTCACCCGCGGCGTCGACTTCCTGCTCACGCCGGACACGGATGCCTACGCCCTGTTCCAGCAGCACCGCGCCGACACCCTGGCCGGCACCGGGCTCGACGTGAGCGCCCTGCTCGTCGACGAGGCGCAGTTCCTCACCGAGACCCAGGTCGACGACCTGCTGCGTATCGCGATCATCGAGAACATCCCAGTGCTCGCTTACGGCATCCGCACCGACTTCCAGACCGTGGCCTTCCCGGGCAGCCGCCGGCTGCTCGAGGTGTCGCACAGCCTCGAAGAGCTCAAGACCATCTGCCGGTGCGGCCGCAAGGCCGTCTTCAACGGGCGCAAGGTCGACGGCGCGTTCGTCTTCGACGGCGACCAGGTGGCCATCGACGGCGTCGAGGTCACCTACGAGTCGCTCTGCGGCTCCTGCTACCTCGAGGAGAGCCACGGTGTGCTCAACAACCGGCGCCGGGAGCCGGCGGAGCGAGGGCGCTCAATCGATGTGGATCCGCACGAAGCAAATCCGCCCATCGAGAGCGCCCCAGCTTGCCCCCCGGCAAGTTCCCCATCAATACCCTAGGGAAGCATCCCCGGCGGCAAAAGCCGTCATTTATCAGGGCACCCGATTCGGCACGGCAGGAGAGGCAGACATGCACAAGTTCCGCGTTGCGCTGATTGACGACCACGAGATCGTGGTGCGCGGCTTCGCGGGCCTGTTCGCCACCCTGCCCGACATCGAAGTGGTGGCCACCGTCGCCACGGTCACCGAACTGCTGGCCGAGGTGGGGGAGAGCCCGGTCGACCTGGTCATCCTCGACCTGCGCCTCTCCGACGGCTCCACCGTCACCGGCAACGTCGACAGGCTGCGGGCCACCGGCGCATCCGTGCTCGCGTTCACCGGCGGCGACGACGCGGGTCTTATGCGCGCCGCCGCCCGCAGCGGGGTGCTCGGCGTGGTGCGCAAGTCCGAACCCACCGACGTGCTGCTCGACGCCGTCACCCGGGCGGCGGCTGGCGACACCGTCGCGTCCACCGAGTGGGCTGCGGCCCTGGATGGCGACCCCGACCTCTCCGACGCCGGCCTGAGCCCCCGCGAGCGCGAGGTGCTCTCGCTCTACGCCGCCGGGGCCAAGGCGCCGCTGGTGGCCTCGCACACCGGACTGTCCGAGCTCACCGTGGTCGACTACATCCGCCGCGTGCGGTCCAAGTACGAACGGGTCGGTCGGCCGGCGAACACCAAAATCGACCTGTACAAGCGCGCGCTGGAGGACGGCATCCTGCCGCTGCCCGGCCGCTCATGACCGCGCTGACGGGCGGCACCGGCATTCGCGCCGGCACAGGCACACAGCCGGCCCCAGACCCGACCGTGCCGATTCCCACGGTCGCCGAGCCCCCGGCCCACACCGCCACCGCCAACCTCACCCGGCTGCTCTGCATCGCCGTGGCCGCCGCGGCCGGCATCTTCGGCCTGCTTTCGCTGCCGTCCTACTTCGCGCAGGCCTGGCAGCCGGCCCCCGGGTTGGCTGCGACCGCCTGGGTGGCGTCGTTCGGCCTGCCGATCGCCCTGGGCCTCAGTGCCCGGTGGGGGTCGGCGCGCATCCTGCGGGGCCTTGTAACGGCCGAGGCGCTGAGCTTCCTCGTCATCGTCGGCTTCTGGCTCGTCGTGCGCGACGGCCCGCTGCCCGCCGGCGCCGACATCCCCTGGGCGATCACCTTCACCGGGGTGCCCTGCGTGGCCGTCGCCGTCTTCGCCCGCCGCCGCCTGGCCTGGACGTTCACGGTGCTCGCCTGCCTGCTCAGTGGTCTCGTGCGGTTCAAGACCTCCGCCGACACCGACCCGGCCCTCATCGGCCTGGCCGACGGCCTCTACTCGCTGCTGCTGGTGAGCGTGTTCGTGGCGTTCACCCTCGCCGCTCGGCGCGCCGCGGCCCGGGTCGACGAGGCCACCCTGCTCACCCGGCAGGCCGAAGCACACCGGGCCGCGCGGGTGGCCCGCCGGCAGGAGCGGCTGAGCATCGATGCGCTGGTGCACGACAGCGTCATCTCCACCCTGTTGATGGCCGGCCTCGGCCGCACCCCGCCGCACGTGGTCTCCGGCCACGCGTCCAAGACCCTCACCCAGCTCGACGCGCTGCGCTCCCCGCCGCCGCAGCCGGTGGTGCTGGTCTCCGACGCCGCCCGCCGCATCGCCACGCTGGCGCATCAGATCGCCCCGGATGCCGCGGTGCGCCTCGACAACCCGGCCCGCGCCGGCCAGGAAGCGGGCATCGAGCGCACCGTGCCCTCTGCGGCCGTGACAGCCATCTTCGGCGCCGTCGGCGAAGCCCTGCGCAACTCGGTCAACTCGGCCGCGGGGCACGACCCCGCCCGGCCGGTGCACCGCACCGTCACGGTGCTCTCCACCACCGACGGATTCCAGGTGACCGTCAGCGACGACGGCGTCGGCTTCGACCCGGCCCTGGTGCCGCCGGAGCGGCTGGGCATCGCCGAGTCCATCCTGGGCCGCATGACCCGGCTGCCCGACGGCGCCGCCCACGTGCGCTCCACCCCCGGCCGGGGCACCGACGTGGTCGTGGCCTGGGCCCCCGACCGCACGCCAATCCGCGACACGCAACCACCGTTGGTCGAGCCTGTCGAGACCCCCGCCGGCCGATCTCCAGACCTCACCCCGCCGCCCACGCCCGCCGACCCCACCCCCGCCTTCCTCTCCCGGTCTCTCGACCTGACCACCCCCATGGCCCGCCTCATCCTGGCCCTCTTCGTTCTGGTGCACGGCCTCCTCGCCCTCATCAACATCGTCCCCGGCCGGCCGCTGGCCCTGCTCGTCGGCGCCTACCTCGCAATCGTGCTCTCCGGCATCACCCTGATGCGCCCGCTGACCCGCCCCTTCCCCCGCACGCAAGTGGCCGTGGCCCTGGGCCTCAGCGGGTTGGGTGCCGTGCTGATGTTCGCCTATCTGCCCGCCCACGACGAGGCCCCGTTCGCGCACTGGCACCTCGGCGCGATCACCCTGATCCTGGTGGTGCTTGCCGCCCGCGGCCAGATCCGGTCGGCCTGGATGGGCTACGCGGTGCTTGCCCTCCTCGCGGTGAGTTGGGCGGTCGAGACCGGCCAATCGGCCATGGTCGGTGTGGACCTGGTCAGCCGACATGCCGGCACCCTGCTCGCCGGCAGCCTCTTCGTGGTGGGACTCGGCCGGTCCGAACGCGACCTGCAGGTGCTCACCCAGAACGACCTCGCCCGCGCACGCCAGGACGCCACCACCGTGGCGGCGATCCGTGAGCGCAAGGCCCAGCTGCGGCGGGTCAACGCTCTCGCCCGGCCCACCCTGCTGCGGCTGGCCGAGCCGCACGCCCTCACCGCCGAGGAGCGTGCCGCGTGCCTGCTCGTCGAGGCCAGCCTCCGCGACGCCATCCGCGGCCGCGTCCTGTTCGTGCCCCCCGTCATCCTCGCCGTGCAGGCGGCCCGGCAGCGCGGCGTGGAGGTCACCGTGCTCGACGACAGCGCCGACACCCCGCCCGAGCAGCTCGAGACCCTCGCCTGCACCGTCGCCGACGTGCTTCAAACCATCGAGCATGGCCGCGCCACCGTGCGCGTGCTACCGGCCGGCCGGGCGGATGTGGCCACCATCGTGATCGAGTCCGGTACCCCCCGCATCCTGGTCGTCGGCCCCGACGGAACCGTGCGCAACCCCGACTAACAGGGCCACCCCTGTGCGGGGGACAGCTGTCACCGCGGCCACCCTCCGTGACGCTGTGTGCCCGCACCTCCCGTTCGAGGGTCATTTTGCGCCACGGATGTGCAAAGATGACTTCGGGGATAATGCAATACGAGCGGTTCCTCTCGACGAGTACTTACCGAAGGAACGCGCGTGGAACTAAAGGACTATCTCAGGATCTTCCACAAAAGTTGGATCCTCATTCTGGCTTTGACCCTGTTCGGGGTGGCAACTGCTGCCACGGCCTCTATCGCCACGACGCCCACCTACGTCGCCAGCACCCAGCTCTACGTCTCCGTGAAGTCCTCCGCAGACGCTGGTAGCGGCGAGCTCGTTGCCGGCACCAGCTTCGCCCGCCAGGCGGTCACGTCCTACGTCGATGTGGTGAATAGCGCCATAGTGCTGGACAAGGTGATCACCGACCTTAAGCTCGATCTCACCGCTGCTGACCTCGCGGAAATGGTTGAGTCCTCCTCTCCTCTTAACACTGTCCTTATCGACGTCGCCGTCACGAACGACGACCCGGTGCTCGCCGCAAAGATAGCCAATGCTGTGGGCCAGAACTTCAGTAGCATCGTGGTCGACCAGCTGGAGAAGCCCGACGGCGAAGCCTTGAGCCCGGTGAAGATCGCGACGATTCAGCCGGCCCTCGTGCCAGAAGCACCCGCCAGCCCCAACATCCCGCTCAACATCGCGCTCGGCCTCCTTATCGGTCTGGCGCTGGGCATCGGTCTTGCCGTGCTGCGCAGTGTTCTTGACACTCGCATTCACAGCTTGCATGACATCGACCTCGTCACGGATGCCCCGATGCTCGGTGGCATCACGAACGACCCCGACGCGCGTATCCGGCCGCTGGTCGTTCACTCCGACCCCAAGAACCCTCGCGCAGAGTCTTTCCGCAGCCTGCGCACGAACCTGCAGTTCGTCAATATCGAAGGCGGCCCCCGTAGCTTCGTCGTCACCAGCTCGATTCCGGGTGAGGGCAAGAGCACGACGACCTCAAACCTCGCCATCGCCATGGCCGAGACCGGCGCCCGCGTTGCCTTGATCGACGGTGACTTGCGACTGCCTCGCGTCGCCGACTACATGGGCATCGAGGGTGGCGTCGGTCTCACCGACGTACTGATCGGTCGCGCAGAACTTTCCGACGTCCTGCAGAAGTGGGGAAAGAACAAACTGTATGTCCTCCCCAGCGGACGCGTACCCCCGAACCCCAGCGAGCTGCTGGGCTCGAGTGCGATGGCGCATATGCTCGCCGCGCTCACCGAAGAGTTCGACATCGTCCTCATCGATGCGCCGCCGTTGCTCCTCGTCACTGATGCTGCGGTACTGAGCAAACTCTGCGGCGGTGCCATCATGGTTGTGGCCTCGGGCCGCACGAAGCGCAACGAGCTGTCCGCCGCGGTGAAGGCCCTCGAACGCGCAGGCAGCCGGTTGGTGGGCATGGTCATCACGATGCTTCCGACGAAGGGGCCGGACTCGTACGGCTACGGCCAGTACAGCTATGGCTCCGCCCTTGAGGAAGAAAACAGCAATGCCGACGTGGCTGCTCCGCCCAGACGGCACAGCTTCAGCAAGCCGCGCCGGAGAACCGCCTAGTGGCGGGCTTCACCATCCTCACGGTGTGCTCGGGCAACATCTGCCGGTCGCCGTTGGCGGAACAACTGCTCCGCGTCGGTTTGGCGTACTGGCCGGAGGTCACCCTTGGCAGCGCCGGTACCATCGGCCTAACCGGACAGGCGATGCCCCCTGAGGCCGCCGATCTGTCCCGGCACTTCGGTGGGGACCCCTCTGGGCACGTTGCGCGGGTACTCACCGTGGAACAGCTCAGCGAGGCGAACCTGGTATTTGCCATGTCCCGAGAACACCGACGGGCAATCGTGGAGCTGTTCCCGAAGGCCATCCGCTACACGTTCACCATCCGGGAATTCGCCCGGCTTGTCGGTGACGTCACCGACGAAGACCTCGACGAGGCCGCAGCGCTCCCATTGGATGATGTCGCAGGTCGATTCTCCACGCTGGTCGGGTTCGCGGCCTCACAGCGCGGAGCCGTGGGCCCGCCTGAGCATCCCGACGATGATGACGTCGTTGACCCGTATCGGCGAAGCGATGAGGTCTACGCCGAATCCGCCCGCCAGCTCGTTCCAGCCGTGAACGACGTCGTATCGCTGTTCCACAGATCCGCAAAAGTTCACCAGCCCTAGGGGGATCTCATGGGCGCATCCACACCCCAAAGTCGAGGGAACCGCAACAACCGCAACAACCGCACTCGTCAGCGATTCATCGTCATCGGCCTGGCCGTCTTCTTGCTCATCGATATCGGTCTGGTCGCTTTCGCACTCACTGCAACTCAACCGCCTGCCAGCGCGGGAACCGTTGCGGCGGCACCAACCTCGGCCCCATCATCAGCCGAGCCTGTCGAGGCTGCTCCACCCGTTGAGGTCGCGCCGGCAGAGGCCACCGCAACAGCAACGGTCGTTCCCACTCGCATCCTCGCTGCGCTCGACGATTCAACCGCCTGGCGTGCCACGACCGGTGGATGCCCTGCCACCTCGGCCGATCCCGAACTCACGACCGATTCCGGGTCCACCTGGGAGGGATTCAACGCCTCTGACGAGACGGGTGCCTCCTCCATCCTGGCGATCAACGTCGCCAACGCCGACACGATGTCCCTGGTCACCCTCGACGACACGGATTGCGCACCACAACTCGTCACAACTTTCGTCGCGGGCGACGCGTGGAAGGCCTACCCCGATCGCGTAGCGGCGGAGTGGTACATCAACCCGGCAACGCCAGGCACTGTGCACACGCCCGGTGGGGATGTGGTTGCACCGTGCGCTGCGGTCTCCGCCATCGCGGCAACCGACAACGCCGCTGCTGCCGTCCTCTGCCTCGACGCTTCGGTCGTCACAACCCTGGATTCCGGCGCAACCTGGTCTGAGCCTGCCGTTGTCCCGGGCGCGGCCGCGCTCGCGGCAACGACCGAGGGCTATGCGGTGGCGGTGGCCAATCCGGCTGGGTGCGACGGTGTCTCTCTGGTTAGCGTTTCCCAGGAGGGCACCCTCGTTGCCACCGCCGGCACGGCATGCTTGCCCGCCACGGTCAACCCTGGCGAGACCGCCATTTCCGTTGCAGCGGACAGCACCGTCTGGCTGTGGGCGGGCGACGCATTCGCCCGGTCTACGGACGGTGGTTTGTCGTGGGTCTGAGCGGGGTCTCCTGGCAGCGCGCCTACGCCTCACGGCTCTTCTTCACCGATCTCACCATCATCGTGCTGATGGTACTGGGGAGCCAGGTCTTGTGGTTCGGAGCTCGACGTTCAGAGTTGCGTATCCCCATCGAGAATCTCACCGACTTCACCATCGGCTACACGCTTGTGTCCCTGGCCTTGATTGGTTTCTGGATGCTCGCATTGGAGTTCTACGCAACACGCGACCACAAGATCATCGGCACCGGGAGCACCGAGTACAAGCGCATCGTCGACGCTAGCGCTCGGATATTCGGTCTCACGGCAATCGTCGTCTTTCTGCTCAAGGTGGATCTGGCACGGGGGTACTTCCTCACGGCCCTCCCGATCGGACTTCTTTTTCTTCTCATCGGTCGCTGGGCCTGGCGGAAGTGGCTGATTGCCCGCCGTCGGGACGGCCAATTCGTGCACCGGGTCATCGTTGTGGGAGAGCGGGAGAAAAGCACCCACGTCGTAGAAGGGATCAGACGCGACTTTGCGGCCGGTCTGTACCTGGCCGGTGCCGTGACCGAGAACGGCAGCATTGAGCAGGACCTCGTTGAGGGGGTTCCCGTGCTGGGCGATTTCAATCAAATAGTCCAAGCCATCGAATTGTCCCGTGCGGACACGGTGATCTTCACCGGAGCCGACACTTTCGGCCCGCGGCGCCTCCGGGAACTCGGCTGGCAGCTACAGACGCTGAGGATCGACCTGATCATGGCCCCGGCGCTGACCGATATCGCGGGCCCGCGCATCCACACACGCCCTGTCTCAGGCCTGCCCCTGATCCAAGTGGATTTTCCTGCATTCACGGGCAGCCGGCACGCGGCAAAACGCACGTTCGACATCATCTCCTCCGGGCTTGGGCTGATGCTGTTGAGCCCTCTCTTTGCGTGGATTGTGATCGCAGTGCGTCGCGACAGCACGGGCCCAGCGTTCTTCTATCAGGAGCGTGTCGGCCTGAACGGCAACCACTTTCGCATGATCAAGTTTCGGTCGATGGTCACGAACGCTGAAGACAAACTTCCCCACCTGCTCAACAGCTCGGATGGCAACGGTGTGCTCTTCAAGCTGAAGGTCGACCCGCGTGTGACCAAGGTGGGGAGCATGTTGCGTCGATTCAGCCTCGATGAACTTCCCCAACTGATCAATGTCTTCCTCGGGCACATGTCCTTGGTCGGTCCGCGGCCGCCGCTCGCGAAGGAGGTCGAGCAGTACGACAACCACGCCGAGCGACGCCTGCTGGTCAAGCCGGGGATCACGGGCCTCTGGCAAGTGAGTGGACGCTCGGACCTCTCATGGGAAGACAGCATCCGGCTCGACCTCTATTACGTCGAAAACTGGTCACTGATTGGCGACGTCATGATTTTGTACCGAACTGTGCGCGCAGTTGTGAAACCGAATGGAGCCTACTGAGCATGCCCAGTGTTGTGATTATTGGAACGCGTGGCTACCCGAGCTACTACGGTGGATTTGAAACTGCGGTGCGCCGGCTTGCCCCCTACCTGGCCGAACAGGGCTGGGACGTGACGGTTTACGGGAGGCATGGGTCGACCCGCCGTTCCGACCCGGACGTGGACAATCGGGTGCGCTCCGTAGTGACGCGGGGCTTCGAGCGGAAATCCCTCAGCACCCTCTCCTACGGGTTGACCGCATGTCTCGACGCCGCGAAGCGAAAGCCCGATGTTGCTCTTGTAATGAACGTAGCGAACGGATTCTGGCTCCCGATCCTGAAAGCGCGGGGAATCCCGACGCTGATAAACGTCGATGGAATCGAGTGGGACCGGGCCAAATGGGGTCGGCTGGCGAAATGGATGTTTCGCACCGGGGCGAAGCTGACTGCGCGGTTTGGGACTCGTCTCGTTTATGACTCTCGCGTCATCGCGCAACGATGGAATCAGGATTTCGGTACCGATGGTGTGTTCATTCCCTATGGGGGAGCGGTCCCTCCTGAACTACCCATCGAACCCGGGCTCACCCACCGGGGTTATGTGCTCGTGGTGGCCCGCTTTGTGCCGGAGAACACCATTCCGGAATTCCTCGATGCCGCAGAGGCGATTGCACGCACCCACGATGTTGTCATCGTGGGGTCGGAGGGATATGGCGGCCCGCTCGACAAGAAAGCGCAGCTTCTTGCCCAGTCGAACGAGCGCATCACCTGGCTCGGCCATGTGAGCGATGACCGTCGTCTCTTCTCCCTGTGGCAGCATGCCGGTGTGTACTTCCACGGTCACAGCGTCGGCGGCACCAATCCGGCTCTGGTGCAGGCCATGGCTTGTGGTGCTCCCACAGTGGCGAGGGACACCGAATACAACCGTGAAGTCCTGGGCTCATCGGGCATGTTCGTTCTCCCCACCAGCACAGACATCGAGCGGGCAGTTCTTGGCGCGATGGCTGATTCCCAGTGGCAGATCGACGCGATCGAGCATGGGCGTCGGCAGGTGGCTGAGATCTACACCTGGGAGAAGGTGTGCCAAGCGTACGAGGACAATCTCCGGGCTCTGTTCCAGGCAGAGCCGGGCGCGGGCTCAGGTCGTCACGGGGTCGATTCGGTGCTGGGGTGGAAATCTTGACTCTTTTCCAGCGCTTTCACGGATTGCCGAGATCCCGGAACCTGCACGCGACCGTTGGCGTCTTTTTGCGGGTGGGGTTGATGACGGCCCGCGGCCTCGCGGTAGTCCCATTCCTCAAACGGTCGTCGGGCCCGCTCCTCCTCGGGCGCGGGGCACGAATTCAGAATCCGGGATACGTGAGCCATACGGGCAGGCTCGTCCTGGAACCGTATGCGGAGGTTCAAGGCATTTCGAGCGAGGGTATCAATCTCGGCTCGGATGTCTCGATAGGCAGGGGCACTCTCATCCGCCCGAGCAGCTACTACGGCGGTGAGATCGGTGAGGGACTGTGGATCGGCGACAGGTCAAGCATCGGTTGTGACGGGTTCATCGGATGCTCCGGACGTATCTCCATAGGGTCCGATGTGATGATGGGTCCGGGAGTTCGTATCTTCTCGGAGAACCACATATTTGCTGACCCGACGATCCCGATCAAGGCGCAGGGAGTCTCCCGGAGTTTCGTGGAGATCGGCGACGACTGCTGGATCGGCAGCGGCGTCACAATCACGGCCGGCGTACGAGTCGGGTCCGGTGTGGTCATAGCTGCCGGCAGTGTGGTAACCCGGGACATCCCCGACAACTCCGTCGCCGGAGGCACACCAGCCCGGGTGCTTCGCACGCGAGGAGACGCTGATGACGCGAAATAGAGCGGGTGTCGTCTTTGTGCACTCGTCGAACGAGATGTACGGTGCGGACAAGGTACTGCTCCAAGTGCTCAAAACTCTGCCCGAGGCTGACCAACGGGCCGCGACGGTCTGGTTGCCCGATGACGCGGCGCCATCAGTGTTCAGCCTTGATGCCGAGTTGACGCGCAACAATCTGAGGTTTGAGATTAGGGCGCTGCCAATTCTTCGGAGGAAGTACCTCTCACCGCGTCATCTTCCGAAGACTCTGATGATGATGATTCGGACCTTCCTCGAACTACGCAGGCTGAAGCCGCACACCGTGTATATGACGACCTCGGCCTCCCTCGCCGTGGGTATTCTTGCGCGGATCCTGGGAGTTCCCCACGTCGTCCTCCACTGCCAGGAGGTGTGGCGAGGGCGTGAAGCGCACGTACTGGGCGCACTCGCGACCGCAGCCACAGAGTGCTTGTGCATCTCCAATGCGGCCCAGGACGGGCTCAGGGGCAGCGTGCGCAGTCGCTCACGAGTGTTCCTCAATGGCGTGTCCGACTACGACCGTCCCCTCGTCGATCCCACCGCTCGCGGCGGGGTGCTGAAGTTCCTTGTTGCGAGCAGATGGAACTCGTGGAAAGGTCATTCGACTCTCTTGGCGGCCTGGGATTCAGGGGAGCCACTCGGTGAGCTCGTCATTGTCGGCGGGCCGCCGGAGATGGGCAAACCAGTGGACGTGCGGGGCATCGTCGCTCAAATGAAAAATCGTGAATCCGTCGTTATCCAGGGTGAGGTGCAAGACATTTCCGCTCTGGTCGATGCAGCCGACTTCGTTGTGGTGCCGTCCGATGAGCCCGAACCTTTTGGCCTGATCGCGATCGAGGCTTTCGCGCGGGGCCGCGCCGTGATCGGGAGCGACGGCGGCGGACTCTCGGAAATCGTAGATGATGCGCAGACGGGCCGCCTGTTCCCGCTTCGGGATAGCGCAGCGCTGAGGTCGATCATGCACGACCTCGACAGCCACCAGGCTCACGTCATGGGGGCCGCCGCCCGGGACTCTTATCTTCGTTCGTACTCGATCGAGGCGTTCAACAGCAGGTTCAGTTCCTTCTGGGCCGAGATCTTGCCCCGTGCGGGGGCAAAGTGAGTCTGAGTGCGACGGTCGTCTACTGGTACGGCCGAGAAGACATGCCCCGAGACGGAGGCGGGTTGCGGGTGATCGCGTGGGAAGAGGCACTGAAGTCGCTCGGCTATACCGTGACCATTCACGGTCTCAATTCACGCGGACCGAGTCTGGACCGGAAGCCGTCCTTCCGCACCAAGGCCAAGCGAACTCTCGCCCCGATGCCGCTCTCGCGTTCCCTTGCGCCCCTGCCACCGGCCGATCTCAACGTCATTGCCGTTCCCGTCGTGTTCAAGGCCGCTGCCCGCGACCTTCCTCGGGATTCGATCATTTTCGACTGGATGGATCTGTGGAGCGTGAATTCGCGCACCATGGGCGCTTCTTCGCCGCTCTCCATGCCGGGAGGCCTGACGCAGAGTGCAATCTGGCGTCGTCGGGAATCGCGGCTGCCGTCGAAGGCGCGGTTCAATACCGTTGCCGGATATGGGGACCTGACGTCGATTGGAACGAACGCCAGCGCGGAGTGGCTCCCGACGCCGACCCAGACATTCGCTTCACATGACCGTGGACATGGACCCGTTGCGCGTGTCGGCTTCCTGGGCAACCTCGGATACGAGCCCAACGAAATGTCTTTGAGAAAATTCTTTCGCGACTTCGGTCATCTATTGACGGCCCGGAAGCTTGAAATTGTGGTGGCAGGATTCGGTTCCGAGCGGGTGCGCACCTGGGGTGTCCCCGCCACCGTCCTGGGTGCCCTGGACAATCTTGATTCCTTCTACGACAACATCGACGCCGTTATCGTGCCGATCGATCACGGTGGAGGCATCAAGGTCAAGGCAGTCGAAGCGATAGCACGTGGGCTGACCGTGTACGGAACCGACCACGTTCGGTCGGGCTTCAGCCCGGACTATGGACCGTGGATCCGAAACATTGAGGAGCTGTTTCGATCGGCACCGGCCCAACGCACTGACGTGCCGGGGCTCGACCGCTCGCAACTCATCTCCCGCTTCTCGCAGGGAGCATTTACCTCGTCGGTTGACGACATCCTTGGGCGGTGGTGAGCGTGAGAAAGTCGAACGTGATTTCATGCTGATAGTCGCGGGGATCGTCAGCCTCGTAGTCCTACTGGTCATCGGGCATTTCCTTGGTGCCCTGAACGTCCTGCTTCCGCTCATGCTCACCAGCCTCTGTTTTCTTCCGAAGGTACTGGCGGGCGCCACGGTGGCCGATCAAACCCGAGCCTCAATCTCTGGTGCTGAACCGCGCGTCATGACCTACACGGTCGCCATTTGCCTGGTCGTCCTGACTGCAGTATTCCTTCGCAGGCAAGGGACACAGTGGCTGACCTACGGTGCTTTCGGCCTGTTCTTGTTCGTCTGGATCTTCTTGGTGTGGGACGGCAACAACGAGCAGTGGTCCGGCGTCATGCATCTCGGTGTCGCGGCGTTGGCGTGGGTTGCGGGCAGCTACATCTCCACGTTCCTCAAGATCGGGGACAAGTCGGAGCGGATCCTGGTCGGCTGGCTGTTCATCACGGTCGCTGTCCAGGTGGTGATCTCGGTCGCACAGTTCGTCGGCGTTCCGCTCTTTCCACTGGGCGCTGCGGCGGCCTCGGACCTGGGGCTGATCGGCCGGGTGAACGGTTCCTTTGGCCACCCCACGGGACTGGGGAAGGTCCTGCTGTTGCTCATGGTCCTTCTGCTGCCCTTGACGAAGTCAACTCAAACGACGGTGCGCAAGCTCGCCTGGTGGTCGATCTGCATTTCAGCCATTCCCTTCGTGCTTTCCGGCGGTCGGGCCAACTTCTTCGGAGCGATCATCATGATCGTGATCTGGGCGATGACTTCGCAGGAAGCGAAGAATATCGGTCGACGCGTGATGATCCCGCTCGCCGCGCTCGGTGTCGTGGCGGCTTCAGCCGGCGTTTGGCTGGGCCGGTTCGAGACCGGCGAAATCGGTGGATTTCGCACTCACTTCACCGATGTTGCGCTCCAGCAGATCCAGATGCGGCCATGGTGGATCGGAACCGGCCCGGGGACCTACGTAACCGCGGTCGGACCGTTCGATGCTCTGACGGCGACCGGCTGGCCGGTGCACAACTCTGTGCTCCTGGCCGTCGTGGAGTTGGGATTCATCGGTGCCACGCTCCTCTTCCTGCCGATTCTCATCCTGGTTGCCCGAGCCTGGAAGACTCGACGAGCGATGCAACCCAGCGGGATGTACGCGCGAGCCGTTCTTGCGTCCCTCCCCGGCATCATGATTGTGGCCTTGACCGGCTGGGGAATGATGTCAGACACGTTGCCCCTGTGGCTGTTCGTGCTCGGCTTCTGCGCTGAGCAGATCAGGCGTCCGAGCGAGACTCCTGACGGGTCTGTTCCGACCAACGCGCGCGTTCGATTAGACAACGACAGGAAGTACACCCGCTAATGATGCAACGCATTAAGGCACTGGCCAAGAACATGCTGCCCTCCGGCGCCCTGGACACGTGGAGAAGGCTGCGAGCGAACCTGAGCAACACCCACGAGGCACTCCTCGACGCGAAACGCCATCGCCTTCTCGGCGGGCCGGGGGAGGGATCGTTCAACTCCGGCTGGAGCGGACGCCAGCTCGAGACCCAGCTGACGAAGGATTACCACCGGGTGGAAAAGGGGCTGGCGCTTCGAAACCCGAAGCGACCTTTCGGTGTGGAGGTCGAAAAGAGACTCGTCGTGGGACTCGGCAACCTCGACGGCACCGAGGCCGCCGCTGACTCCTATGGCATCTTCGCCACGTCCGCCCTCGCCGCTCTTCAAAGCTGGAACACAGGCGGCGACGCCGACGACAGCGTTGCGCTTCGGGTGAACAGGGATGACGTGTTTCGGCAGGCTGACCCGGGAGAGCCCGCTGAGGAGCGGTGGGAGCACTTCTTCTCGTCCCGTCGCAGCGTGCGGGATTTCGATGATTCCATCGGCGTGAACATGGCGGATATCGAGGCGGCTGTATCGATGGCCACGCACACCCCGTCTGTCTGCAATCGACAGGCTTTCCGCGTGCATGTGTATACGGGTGAGGCGGCGGTCTCTGTTCTCGCCCAACAGAACGGGAATGCTGGATTTCGTAGTTCCATCCCGGTTGTGTTGGCCGTGACGGTGGACGCGCGGCTGTTTTCGGGCCCGTCGGAGCGCAATCAGCGGTGGATTGACGGGGGTCTCTTCGCGATGACTCTGGGCTGGGCGCTGCATTCCCGAGAGTTGGCCACCTGTTACCTCAATTGGTCGATGAAGAACAGCCAGTCAGACACCTTCCGGGCGTCGTCTGGAATCCCCGCCCACGAAGACGTCATCACTCTGATCGCCGTTGGTATTCCTCCGAAGAATTTCAAGGTGGCCAGGTCTCCCCGGCGCCGGTTGGACGAGATTCTCGTCCAACACGATTGACCTCACGGACGGAACGCGCACGACCTGAGGTGGCAGCACAGCACGCGCCGGGGTGCCGCGACGACGTCGCGGGCACCCGCCGGCTTTAGTCGCGTACCCACCCCGGCGGCGTGGTGAACGACCTCAGGAACTTGGCTGGCGTGCCGGCAACGACGGTGTTGGGCATGACGTCTTTTGTGACGATTGAACCCGCAGCAACCACGGCGTTGTCCCCGATCGTGACCCCGGGAGAAATGATCGAGAGTCGGCCTAGCCAGACGTTTCTCCCGATGGTGATCGGAGCCGAAACCACTGGCTCGTCCGGGGAGACACGATGGTAGTTCGTGTCCTGGATGGTGACCAGGTCAGCGATCTTCGTGTGGTCACCGATTGTGATCGTTGTCTTGGCGGCGATGCTGACGCCCTGGTTCAGGAACACGTGCTCACCGATGTTGAGCGTCCCATCGCGATCAACAGCGATCCCCACACGGAACCGTTGCCCGCGAACCTGGAACCCAGATCCAATGTTCAGAGTTCCCTTGTTCCTGACCTGGGGGAGGCGACCGAAAACCCGGGGGGCCCCATTCACGCGGGCCCCCGCCATTCGGAAAGCGATGACAGCTCTGACGATTCGTAGTGCACTGACGATCATCGGAGCTCACCGCCCGCTGAGCGCTCGCGGACCGTGGGTTTTTCAACTCGCACCGATTCAGAGGTCACGGAAATTAGCCGCCGCGAGCACGCGTGCGCGTTGCACACCTGAAGTGATCGCTGCCGCGGTCGCGGAACGATTGCTGTCGAGTTCGCGCAGTTGGCCCGTGACCTGGCGTGCGAAGCCCCGGACAGGATCAATGCACGAGTCTGGAGTCCCCACCAACTCCATCAATCCGAGCACCTTGCCCTGCGTCGCCAAGACAATGGACGGGACCCCCGAGCTCAGGGCGAGAATCGAGAGGTGCATTCGCCCCGTGACGACGACATCGGCCTGGGCGGCGAGGGCCTTGACCTCAGACGGTGTGAGGAGCCGGTCCACGTGGTTGACATCCTTGTGGTCTGCGCTGGAGGCCTTGAACGATTCGATCACGGGAATATCCGTCGACACGTGGGGGAGTAAGAGGATCTCGTAGCCGAGTTCGCCGAGAGTTTCAACGATGTGGGCGTACTCGTCGTTCTGATTGAGGGTCGAGTTGATGAGCCCGCTCATATTCACAATGGCGACCCGTTTCCCCGCCTCAACCCACCCCCGCACCAACGCGTCATGCGCGTTGGGCTCGGCGACGCCGGCGTGCAGAAAAACCACGTCGGCAGCCTCGACCGCTTCGATACCGTTTTTTCGCAGCCGGGCTCGTGAATGGGGGTCACGGGCGATCGCGACGACCCCGCCCCGGGCGGCCCGACGTGCCGCACTCAGAATCACCCGATCGACACTCTCTTTCCAGCTGAAGCCGAGCACACGCGTGGGGATCTGTGCCTTCGCGGCCGCGGTGGCCAAGCTCCATTCGAGCGCGGACGGGCGCCGACCGTAGCCGCCGTCCATCACGTCCGCTCCGACGATGGAAAGAGACCGAGCGCCGCGCAGGGTTCGCGCGAAGGTCAGAACATCCATGAGGCGGCTCAGTCCACGCCCGTAAATGAGCCGGGGAAGGACCACCAACTCGACACGTCCAGGGGCCAGCGAGTCTGGCACGTCGAACGCATCGATGCTGCGAACGATGGCCCGCACCGGCCCCTCGACGTTCGCCAGAAAGCTCTCAAACATAGCCTGGTCGCCGATGTTCCCGCCGCCGGTGGAATTGATGATGACATGCGGCCCCACCTGGCCGGTCTGCCGCCGGCGGGACCCCGCGCGGACAGCCAACGAGTCGGCAAGAGCGGTCAGGGAAAGGAGAGCGCGGCTATCCAGAGCGGAGACGAGCGCACCTTTGGCAAACGATTTTGCGGTTGCCTTGGGGGGTGTCATTCGCGGGGGCGTCACAGAAGTCAAAATGCCTCTTTCTCTCTCACCGGCGGCCGAAGTGACCGTCACAGCTTTCGTCGAACAGCTTGGGTTGCGGAAGTGGCCAGCTGGAGAAGCTCGTTCCGCAGAGGACGGTGCAGAAGCGTGATCGCCAGGCCGACGACCGCGCCACACGTGTTGACAGCGAACTGCAGAAGTGTGTTGTCGACCGTGAGCAGCGCTCCGGCCAATAGCCCGCAGGATGCCACGGCGATGGCCAATCCGATTCCTCTGAGGGCAATCGGAGTGGTCTCCCTGACGGGAAAATCACTGACCCTGCTGAGCCAGAGCAACGAGACGGGCCACGACACCACGAGACCGAGCGAGTACCCCGCCGCCACACCGAGTGGCCCCCAGCTGCTCCCGACGATGACACAGAGGATCACGAATGTCTTTGTGACGAGGTTGTAGCGGAGCAACGACCTGGTGAGGGCGCGAGCCAGGAAAACCCAGTATCCGGTGTAGGTCATCACCTGGAAGAGGGCACCAACACTCAGGATCTGGAGGATCGGTGCTGACTGCACCCATGCTGGTCCCAAGAGCAGCCTGACGAACGGGTAGGCGGTGGCCACAAGCAACCCGAAGAAGATCGCTGAGGTGTAGCTGAGTATGAGTTGAATCCGTGTGATTGCCCGAACGAATACTTCCTTGGACTCCACTCTCGACAGGAGCGGAAGCACAACGTTCGAAAGCGGGCCGAGAAGTTGAACGACGGGAAGCGTGATGATCTGGAAAGCGCGGTTGTAGAGACCGAGGGCCGCAGCGCCCGAGCGAGCGCCAAGAATGACGCTGTCAATGTTGTAGCTGATGTAGCCGACGATTTGTGCCCAGCCCAAGTGCCAGCCGTATTCGAGGAACGGCCTGATCTCTGATCGTCGAGAGGGCAAGCCGGGAACCCATCGTGCGGCCACAACGCGGAGGATGCAGAGCGTGGTCGCAATTCCGAGCTGCAAACCCACCAGCGCCCAATATCCCGCTCCCGAGAGCGCGAGGACCACGGCCACCGCCAGGCCGGCCACCTGCGACGCGACGTCGGTTGCCGCCAACGTGAAGAAACGATGATTTCGGGTGAGCTCGACCTGGAACTGGGTCTGGATGCCGTTGAGGAGGAACGTCACAGAGATGGCGATGATGACGTTGACGAGCCGAGGATCACCGTAGAGGGACGCGATCAGTGTGGCTGCCGCACAGCACGCGCCGGCGAGCACCAGGCCAAGGAGCGAGTTGATCCAGAACAGATTTGACTTCTGCGCGGGCGTCACGGATTTTGCTTGCACGGCCGCTGAGGACAGACCGAAATCTCTGAAAAGCTCGCCGACCCCGACGACAGCCATCACCATAGCCAGAAGGCCGAAGTCGGCGGGCGAAAGCAAGCGCCCGAGAACGACGAGATTCACTAAGAGCAGGCCGAGTTTGATTACCTGACCGGCAACTACCGCTGCGCCCCCGCGAGTGGCGGTCGCCGAAAGACTCAAAGCGCTCTCTCGAAGCTTGCCACCGGGCGGGGTCGATTCTGGCGCGTTTCCCCTGTCACGTTGAATCCCATGTGTGCGCTCAATCCACGACTTCCCTAGTTCTGTACGACTGCGAAGTGGCGACTGGCGCCTGCGCCCGCTCGTTTCCAACACTCCGCATTCGATCTTAGCTTCGTGCCACCCCCGGATTGGGGGGCATGGGCCATTGTCGGAGCTTGCGTCGTCTGCACGGGCCTCCGCCACCCGATGCAACCCAAGCATCCCTCATGGGTTAGCTTTCCTAAGTGACTGATTCAATCGCTGACCGCGCCGCCGCTGTCCCCAATCGACCGCGCCGACGGAAGCAGCGCCCTCGTCGCGCGTTGATCATCCTCGCCGTGTGCGTCGGCCTGGTCGTTGTGGTCGGAGCCGCCGCGGGCTGGGTCGGGTCCAGGGTCTTGACGGCGAAGGCGGAACTCGAACAGGCGCAGGTCCTCGTGGGCACCCTCAAGTCCCAGGCCACCGCCATGGATTTTGTCGGACTTGGCGCAACATCGACCAAGCTGTCCGCGGCCACAAGCAAGGCAGTCGACCAGACCCAGGATCCGATCTGGCGGGCCGCAGAAATCATCCCCATCGCCGGGCCGAACCTCTCGGCCGTTCGCCAGCTGGCCGAAGCGGTCGACGTGGTGGCGCAAGAAGCTGTCGCGCCCGTCGCGGAGGTCGCGTCTGGCCTGAGCGCCGCTTCCCTGAAGCCCGTTGACGGAAAGATCAACCTCACGCCGATCCTGGAGCTGAATTCGGCCCTCGCCACAGCGAGCGCCGCGCTTGATTCTGCAGCGGAATCCGTGGCAGCGATCGAGCTCGACGGCACTGTGGCGCAGGTTGACGCGGCCGGCACCCAGTTCGGAACCCTTCTCGACGGCGCGGCAACCACCGTCGGCGACGTGCGCTCGATTGCCTCTGTGGTACCCGACATGCTCGGCGCCTCTGGGCCGCGCACCTACATTTTGATCTTCCAGAACCTCGCAGAGTCCACGGCGCTCGGGGGCACCGCGGCCGCCCTGACCGAGGTCACCGTTGACAACGGGCAGATCAGCATCGCCCGGCAGGCGTCGAGTCAGACGTTCCCGTGGCGTGACGGTGAACCGGTCATCGCGGAGGATCCCACGCTGGCGGCGCTGTACAGCCCGCTCATCTACACCCGGCTGAACCTCGCGACGAGCCGACCCGATTTCCCCACTGCCGCCCAGATCACCCAGGCGTTCTGGCAACAGGACCTCGGCGGAACCGTCGACGGCGTCATTTCGATCGACCCAGCCGCGCTCGCACACATGCTCGGCGCCACCGGCCCGGTCGCCATGAGCACCGGGGACGTTCTCACGAAAGACAATGCGGTCGCCCTGCTGCTCAACGAGATCTATTTCCGCTACCAGGGCAAGAACGGGCCCGACCAGACCGACGCTTTCTTTGCGGAGGCGGCAATGACGATGTTCAACGCCGTGACCAATTCCCAAGGCGAACCCTTGGACATGCTGAATGCTGTTTCCCAGGGAGTGAACGAGCACCGGATCATGGCGTGGAGCGCACACCCCGAAGAGCAGAAGATACTGGAAGGGACCCCGATCGCGGGCATCCTGCCGGCCTCGAACGAGGCCGAAACGACCACCGGGGTATTCTTCCGCGACACCTCGACCTCGAAGATGGATTTCTACCTGGAGACCGGTGCGACGCTGAGCACGGATGTCTGCACCGCCGCGACCCCGACCTTCACAACAAAGGTTGATCTGCACTCCACCCTCACCGAGGAACTGGCGGAGAAACTGCCCAGCTACGTGGCCACCGAATACTGGGGCGCCGATCAGTTCCGCACCGAGGTCTATGTGTACGGGCCGCCCGGCACGAGTTTCGTCTCGGCCGATGTCGCCGAGGGAGCGGATTTGCTGGCCACCACGGACGACCTGGGCAGACCCGTTGCGAAGTTCAATGTGATGCTCACTCCCGGCCAAACCAGCCAGGTCACAGCCACCTTCGCTGGGCCGGCCGGCACCTACGGAGCGCCTGCGCTTCGCACGACGCCCATGCTGAACCCGACAACAGTCGCCGTGGACGCTCCCGGCTGCAAGTAGCCCCGGCGCCCTCGGAGCCCTGAGGAAGGCCCCTGCGCCGTCGGTACACTTGCCCTATGGGTAATTGCGAATGAAGATCTCTGTCATCGGATGCGGATACCTGGGCGCCGTTCACGCATCGGCAATGGCCGAGCTCGGGCACGAGGTTGTCGGCATCGACATTGACGCTGCGAAGATTGCCGCCCTCTCCGAAGGACGGACCCCGTTTTTCGAGCCGGGCCTCCCCGAGGTGTTGGCGTCGGCCACGGCGTCCGGGCGCCTACGTTTCAGCACCGACATCGCGGATGCGGCTGGCGCACAGGTGCACTTCATCGCCGTGGGTACCCCGCAGAAAAAAACCAGCTACGCGGCCGACCTGCGATATGTGGACGCAGCCGTTGCGGGACTCATCCCGCACCTGAACGCCGGCGATCTGGTTGTCGGCAAGAGCACCGTACCTGTCGGCACCGCCGCCCGGCTCGCCGCAATTATCGAGGCTGCCGGAACGGGCGCTGCCCTGGCTTGGAACCCGGAGTTCCTGCGCGAGGGGTTCGCGGTGCAAGACACTATTGCCCCGGATCGCCTGGTCTACGGTGTTCCCGCAGGCGAGGCCGGTGAGCGCGCGGTAGAACAGCTCAATTCGGTCTACGCCAGAGCGATGTCGACCCAGACCCCGCTGGTGGTGACCGACTACGCCACTGCTGAACTCGTCAAGGTCGCGGCGAACGCGTTTCTGGCGACCAAAATCAGTTTCATCAACGCAATGGCCGAAATCGCCGAGGTATCGGGTGCCGACGTCACTCAACTCGCCGACGCCATCGGCTACGACGCCCGCATCGGTCGTCGCTTCCTCAATGCGGGCGCCGGCTTCGGTGGCGGCTGCCTGCCCAAGGACATTCGCGCGTTCACGGCCCGCGCCGAAGAGTTGGGCCGCGGCGAATCCGTCGCCTTCCTCAAGGAGGTCGACGCCATCAACCTGCGCCGCCGCCAGCGGGTCGTCGACCTCACCGTCTCGGCCCTCGACCGCCCGGTCTACAACGCCAAGGTCGCCGTTCTCGGGCTCAGCTTCAAGCCGCACTCCGATGATGTGCGCGACTCGCCCGCCTTGGATGTAGCTGTGCAGCTGCGCGGCCTCGGCGCCGACGTGGTGGCCACCGACCCACAGGCGATCGAGAACTCCCGTTTTCGTCATCCTCAGATCACATACTCCACCGACATCGAGGCGACGTTGCGCGACGCCGATGCCGTTGTGCTCGTCACCGAATGGCCGGAATTCAAGTCGATCGACCCGGTGTGGGCCGCCGGACTGGTGAAGAGCCGCACCATCATCGATGGTCGCAATACCCTTGATGCAGCAGCCTGGCGAGAAGCCGGCTGGACCTACTACGGATTGGGCCGACCTTAAATGGCATTGAACCACCCTCGCTTGGTCGCCTTCGACCTCGATGACACCCTGGCACCCTCGAAGTCGCCGATCGACCCCCGCATGGCATCGCTGCTCGTGCAGCTGCTGAGCGTGGCCGAGGTGTGCGTGATTTCCGGCGGGCAATTCGCGCAGTTCACCATGCAGGTCGTCGACAACCTCACCGACGTTGACGACGCCACCCTGGCGCGCCTGCACCTCATGCCCACCTGCGGCACTCAGTACTACCGCCACCGCGCGGGGGAGTGGGAGCAGGTGTACGCCGAGAACCTCACCGACGACCAGAAACAGCGTGCCCTCGCCGCCGTTGAGGCCACCGCCCGTGACCTCGGCTATTGGGAAGCCGAGCCCTGGGGCCCGATCCTTGAGGACCGCGGCTCGCAGATCACGTTCTCGGCTTTGGGCCAGGCCGCACCGGTGGCCGCGAAGACCCAGTGGGACGTCGACGGAGCCAAAAAGACAGCCTTGCGCGAAGCCGTTCAGGCACAGCTGCCTGATCTCGAAGTACGCTCCGGCGGGTCCACCTCGGTGGATATCACCAGGCGCGGGATCGACAAGGCCTACGGCATGACCCGGCTGGCCGAGCTCACGGGTATCCCGCTTGAAGACATGCTCTTCGTCGGAGACCGGCTCGACGAGAACGGCAACGACTACCCGGTGAAGGCTCTCGGCGTCGACTGCGTCGCGGTGGAGAACTGGGAAGACACCGCGGCTTTCCTGGACACGCTCGTTCCTGCCTTAGCCCGCTAGAAGTCGACAGGGCTTGCCTCCAGCTCATACTCGTGTGTTGATGTACGCACACCCTGTATGACTGGAGGCAACCCGATGCCCAATGTCCTGACCGGCCTATCGCCGCGTTCGCTGTTTGCGCGGCGCGGTCATCGTTGCCGCCAATGCGGCACCCGGATTGATGACCGGGAGAGGTACTGGTGCTCCGACGAATGCGAGGACTACTGGGTCGACGACAGCCTGTAGGGGTTATTCGCCGTTGAGGTCCGCGGCGACGCGCTCGCTCTGGTCAGGGCAGCTCTGAGCGGCGGACTGTTCCAGCACGCGGTGAGCCAGCTCCACCCGGGACTCCTCGGAGAGGCCCTCGGTGGCGTAGGTGGCCAGCACCTTGTCAACGGCGTCGTCGAGGTCGAGGTCGGGGCGCTCCGCCAGGTTGGTGCAGACCACCTGGCTGTAGAGGCTCACCATGGTCTTGGTCTGCTTGTCGAGCAGCTGCGGCTCGGTGAGCGCGGTGGCGGTCGGTGTGGGCGTCGGTGAGGCGGTTGGTGTTGCCTTCGCCGTCGGGGTGGCTGCGGCGCAGCCAGAGAGCATGATGACGCCGAGGAGGACGGTGGCCGGGGCTAATAGACGCATTCGGTGAGCCTACCTACTCCGGGATGACAAACCGCGGTGCGACATTGGAGGACACTATCCGGCCCTGAACCGGCGGGTCTATGTTGAGCGCACCGCAACCCACCGGTCCGCAGGAGGCAACCCGAATGCGCGAAGTGCAGAACGTTCCAACGCGCCATCAAGCTCCGCCACCGCCCGGCCGCCGGGCCTGGTGGATCGTCCTTGTGCTGTTCGGCGTGTTCGCGGTGGTGGTGCTGGGGGCGGCGGCGGTGACGGTGTCGAACGTCTCGCGCAGTTTCGGGTCTGTGGAGAAGATCAGCGAGGCGTTCCCGGCCGATGAGGCGGCGCGACCGCCGGTGGCCACCGGCGCCGCGGCATCCGCGATGAACTTTCTGCTGCTGGGTTCTGACAGCCGGGGCGTGCGCACCGGGTCGATTGCCGACCTCATCGGGCAACGCTCCGACACCATCGTGATCGTGCACGTGCCAGCGGACCGCCAGTCCCTCTCGGTGGTGTCGATTCCCCGGGACAGCTGGCTGGAGATCCCCGGGTACGGCGAGGCGAAGATCACCGCGGCGCTGTCGTACGGCGGGGTACCGTTGGCGGTGCAGACGGTGGAGGGGCTGCTGGGGTCGCGCATCGACCATGTCGCGGCGGTGGACTTTGCCGGGTTCGCGGCGCTGACGGACGTGCTCGGCGGGGTGGACATCGACAACCCCGTGGCGTTCGAGGCTCACCATCTGGAGGGCCGCACCTTTCCGCAGGGGGTGCAGCACCTCAACGGGACCGAAGCGTTGGCCTTCGCCCGGGAACGGTATGCGTTCGCCGACGGTGACTTTCAGCGGGTGCGCAACCAGCAGCTGTTGATCAGCGCACTGCTCAGCGGCCTGATGCGCACGTCGGTGCTCGCGAACCCGGCCACTATGGGCGGGGTGATCGAGGCGGTCAGCCCCAACCTGGCGATCGACGGGGAGCTGTCGGTGACCGACCTGGTGAGCCTGGGCGTGGAGCTGCGGGACGTGCGGGAGGGCGACGTGGGCTTCTTCACCATCCCCACCGCCGGCACCGGCACCTCCGCCGACGGGCAGTCGATCGTGAACCTGGACTGGGCGGCGCTGCCGGCGTTGCGGGAGGCCTTTCGCGGTGACACCCTCGCCGGGGAAGTGCGGCAGGTGCAGGCGGCCGGTTGAGGCGTTCGTAGGCCGTCCTGTGGGATTTCGACAAGCTCAACCAGCGAGCGGGGTCACCCGGCGGGAGGGGGTGCGACAGGCTCAACCAAAGACCGCGGGGAGCGGGCGGTGACTACGGCGAGCACGGCCAGGGCCAGCAGGGCGCCCAAGGCGGTGCCGGCGGTGTTGGCGAGCACGTCGAGCGGGGTGGCGAAGCGGTCAGGTAGGAAGACCAGCTGGCCCACCTCGATCAGGCTGCTCGCGGCGAAACCGGCCAGGACAGCCATCCACCAGCGTGCCGAGCCCAGCAGAACCACCCCCAGCAGCCCCACAGGCAGGAACAGGGCGATGTTCGCGGTGAACTCGACCGCCGGGTAGTCCAGCCACTGCGGCACGCCGTGCGCGTGCAGGAACGCCAGGGTGCGCGTGATCGATCCGGCCGCACCCCGGTCCACCGGGGTGGGCCAGAACGCGATCAGGGTGAGCGCGAGCAGGTACCCGGCCGTCAGCCAGCGGGCGGCCCGGCGGAGGGTGGCGTGCCGGCGTTCGGCCACAGCGGGTGCCAGAGCGTCCACGCGACCTCCCTTGTGCAGTAGGTCATGGCCTCCGGCAGGGTTCAGCGCGGGAGGACATCACCGTCAACGGACCAAACTCCCAGAGTAGCGAGGGCTTGCTGGGAGGCCAAGGTGCGTCGGCCGGATGGTGCTCAGCGGCTGCCGTGCACCTCGACGCGCTTGGGAAGCAGGAACACCAGCAGCAGGGCTACCACGCTCAGCCCGGCACTGACGGCCATGGCCAGGGTCGCGCTGTGGGTGAAGCCGGCGGCGAGGGCATCCGCGCCGGGGCCCGCCACCACCAGGGTGCCGAAGAATACGCTGCCCACCACGGCGATGCCCGCCGCGCTGCCCACCCGCTGCATCACGCCGATCACACCGCTGGCCGCGCCGGCCTCGGTCGGGTCGACGGTGGCGACGATGAACGCCACGTTCGGCGCGATGAAGCAGCCGCTGCCCAGGCCCGCGATGAACAGCGGCGGCAGCAGGATCCAGTGGGTGAGATCGGCGGGGGCGGTGAGCAGGAGCACCAGCCACACCCAGACCAGACCCACCGTGACCAGCGCCACGCCGCCGACGAGAACGGTGCGACCCAGCCGCTCAGTGAGCCGGTTGCTCTGCGACGCGCCCAGGATCGAGCCGATCGCGAACGGGATCGAGACCAGGCCGGATTCCAGCGCGGTGTGGCCGAGGCCGGCCTGCCAGAGAATCGAGATGGTGAAGAAGATGCTCGTGAACGCCGCGAAGTAGACCAGGGCCAGGATGACGCCGCCGGTGAAGGCGGGGTGCGAGAAGAGGTGCGGCGGCACGAGCGGGCTGCTGCCGCGTTTGGTCAGGGCCACCTCCCAGGCGCCGAACGCCACGATGAGCAGCACGCCGGCGGCGAGCACCAGGTAGGTCCAGAGCGGCCAGCCGCGGTCCTGGCCCTCGATCAGCGGCACCAGCAGAGCCACCAGACCGGCGGAGAGCAGCAGCAGGCCCACCCCGTCGATGCGGGCCGAGGCCGGGGCGCCGGGCGCGGAGGCGGTACCGGTGCCGGCGGGCAGCAGGACGGCGGCAGCGATCAGCGCGACCACGCCGATCGGCAGGTTCACCCAGAAGACCAGGCGCCAGCCCTCTTCCGCGCCGAACGCCTCGATGATCAGGCCGCCCACGATGGGGCCGAGCGCCGTGGAGACACCGATGACCGAGCCCATGATGGCGAACGCCTTGCCGCGGGACGCCGCCGGGAACATCAGCTGGATGACGGCCGTGACCGCGGGCACGAACATGCCGCCGGCCAGACCCTGCACGACGCGGGCGATGATCAGCTGCAAGTCGTTCTGGGCGAGGCCGCAGGCCAGGCTGGCGAGCGTGAAGAGCGCCAGGCCGGTGAAGAAGACCCACTTGTGACCGATCCGGTCACCGATGCGGCCGGCGGGGATGAGGGCCAGACCGAACGCCAGGGCGTAACCGGAGATGATCCAGGACAGCGTCGCCTCGGAGGCATCCAGGCTGGTTTGGATGCTGGGCAGGGCCACGTTGACGATGGTGGTATCGAGCAGGGCCATGAACATGCCCGCCAGCAGCACGATGAGGGCCTGCCAGGCGCGGCGGGATACGGCGGCGTTCGGGGCGGAAGCGGGGGAGACTGTCATGTCGTGGCCTTTCAAGCACCTGCAACTCGTGAGAACAGAAAAACCCCCACTCGATTGAGTGGGGGTTTATTTCTGTCGGGGTAACAGGATTTGAACCTGCGACCTCGTCGTCCCGAACGACGCGCGCTACCAAGCTGCGCCATACCCCGATGGTCCTGTGGACCTCGACAAGTATAACCCCATCGGGTGCCCGGGTTTCGACCAGGCCTAGCCGGGCGGGGCGGTCTTGCCGACGACCACGGTCACGGTGCCGCCGGGGGTGGCGGGGGTGCCGGCGGCTGGAGCCATCGCGATCACCTTGTTGTTCTGGCTCGCGTCGGTGACCGCCTGCTCGTTGGCCACCACACCGAAGCCGCTCAGCGAGCCCTTGGCCTGGTCCAGGGACTGCCCGACCACGTTCGGCAGCAGCACCTGGGCGCCGTTGCTGGAGTACACCGTGACGGTGGCTCCGGTGCTGGTGCTGGCGCCGGCGGCAGGGTCGCTGCGCGACACGGTGCCGGCCGGCAGCTCCGAGTCGGTCACGCCGCCGTCGAGGAAGCCGAAGCCGGCGTCCTCAATGGTCTCGCGGGCCGCATCCACGCTCTGGCCGCGCACGTCGGGCACGGTGACCTGCACCCCGCGCACGACGTTGTTGGCGGCCTGCTCGAACTCTTCGCCGCCGTACTTGGCGTTGGCCACGCTCATGATGTCCGGCCAGATGCGGTGCCGGGCGGTGGCCGCGGAACCGCTGTCGAAGTCGAGGCTGCGCTGGTTGTTGTCTTTTCCGGTGACGCTGACCACGCCCACGACGGTGGCGACCTCGGTGCTGGCCCCGCTCATCCAGGTGTCGTTGGAGCCGTCGGTGGTTCCGGTCTTACCGATCATGTCGACCCGCGGTGAGGTGTTGCGGTACGACTGCCCGGCGGAACCCTGGGTCATGACCCGCTCCATGGCGTACGCCATACCGGCGGCCACTTCGGGCTCCACCGACGCGGTGCAGGTGGACACCGGCGCGGGGATCTCCACGCCGTCCGCGCCGATGATCCGGTCGATCACGATGGGGGAGCAGGTGATGCCCTTGTTGGCGATGCCGGCGAAGGCCACAGCCATGCTCAGCGGGGCGACCTCGTTGGTGCCGAGCACCGAGGAGGCGCCCTTCTGCAGCGGGTCGCCATCCGCCCGGTGCACCCCGAACGACGTGGCCATGTCGCGGATCTTGCAGAGGTCCAGCCGCTTGGCCATGCCGAGGAAGCCGGTGTTGATCGAGTCGATCGTCGACTCCAGGGCCGAGTAGTTGCGGCCGGCCTCGTTGGAGTCGTTGCGCGGGTTATAGCCGGGGAAGCTCTGCGCGCCGTCGCAGTAGTCCTGGAAGGTGCCCCAGTTGGCCTTGCGCGCGGAGTCGACCCGCTCGCCGAGCGGGTGGCCCTCCTTGAGCCATTCGGCCAGGGTGAACACCTTGTAGGTGGAGCCGGGTTGGAAGCCCAGCGAGCCGCCCTGGTTGAAGTCGGTGTTGTAGTTGATGCCGGTGTACTCCGGGCCCGGAGCGACCTCCAGCTGGGTGTACATCTTGTTCTGCGCCATCGTGAGCACCCGGCCGGTGCCCACCTCCACGCTGGTCGCCACGGCGCCCACGTCCCAGCTGGCGGTCATCGGCACGTTCTCGGCGATGGCCGCCTCGGACGCCATCTGCAGTTCGATGTCGAGGGTGGTGTAGATCTGGTAGCCACCGCGACGGAAGTTCGTCATGCGGGTGTCTTCGTCGGCACCGAAGGTGGGATCGGTCTTGAGCTGGTACGTGACGTAGTCGCAGAAGTACGCGGCGCCGCCGGCGGTCTGGCAGCCGGTGCTCGGCTCGGTGATGACCGGTTCGATCAGGCTGGCGACGGCGGCGTCATAGTCGGCCTGGTTGATCTTCTTGTGCTTGAGCATCTCGCGCAGGATGTAGTCGCGGCGGTCCTTGTTGGCGGCGTAACCGTTCGCGGCGCCGTTGGTTTCGCTCTCGGGCTCGTCCAGACGGAACTTCTCCGGGTTGTTCACGATCGCGATGAGGCTGGCGGCCTGCGGCAGGGTGAGGGTGGCGGCGGTGGCCGAGTAGTAGTACTCGGCCGCGGCCTGGATGCCGTAGACGGTGCCGCCGAAGCCGGTGATGTTCAGGTAGCCCTGCAGGATCTCGTCCTTGCTGTACTCCTTCTCCACCCCGATGGCCAGCCGCATCTCCTTGAGCTTGCGTTCCTCGGTGGGGTCGGTGGCTTCCTCGAAGCACTTCTGGAGCTCGTCCGGGTCGGGCATGACTTCGCACTTCTGCACCAGCACGTTCTTGACGTACTGCTGGGTCACCGATGATCCGCCCGAGGTGGGCCCGCCGGTGAACTTGGCCAGCGCCGCCCGCATTGTGCCCTGCAGGTCCACACCGCCGTGTTCCCTGAACCGGGGGTCCTCACCGGCGACGACGGCATCCTGCACGAACACGTTCATGGCCGCCAGGGGAACTTCGACCCGGTTCTGGTCGTAGAACGACGCCAGCTCGTAGGGCACACCGGTGTTCGGCACCGCGTAGATAGTGCTCACCTGCGACAGCTCGTCGATCTTGAGGTAATTCGGCAGGTTCTCGAAGGCGTTGATCGTGCTGCTCGTGGCCAGGCTCGAGATCGCGAGTGCCGGCGTGATCCCGACGGCGATCAGCACGCCGGCGACGGCGCTCATCGCCACAAAACCGACGAGTCCCCCGATGACGCCGGAAAAAGTTCTTTTGGTTTCCCCCATAAGAGCGAGCCTAGGGGATCACCGGGTTGCCCGGCCGTGCCAAGCCACCCCAGAAGGGGGTCGTGGCTACGCGGCGGTGAGGGTGAGCAGGGTCGCCTCCGGCGGGCAGGCGAAGCGCACCGGCGCGTAGATCGAGGTACCCAGACCCGCGGAAACATTGAGGTACGCGGTGCGCAGCCCCACACTCCACAGGCTGAGCCCCTTCACCTGGCGGCGGGGAATATCACAATTGGTTACCAAAGCACCGAACTTGGGCACGCACACCTGACCGCCGTGCGTGTGCCCGGCCAGGATCAGCTGGGCGCCGTGGTTGATGAAGGAGTTGAGCACCCGCTGGTACGGCGCGTGCACCACGCCAACGGTCAGCGTCGAGCGCCGGCCGGCCGGCTCTTCGGGGTCAGGCCAGGTCTCCTCGGTGAGCGGGTCGTTGCCGCGCATCTCGTCGATGGCACCGGTGATCAGGTCGAGCCGGTCCCGGCGGATGTGCGGATCGTCGACCCCGAAGATCTCCAGGTGGGTGCCGTTGATGTCCAGCGCCTCCGCGGCGTTGTTCAGGTCGGTCCAGCCGAGCTCTGCGAACACCCTGTGCAGGTCGTCGGTGTCGAGCTCAACGTGCCGGGTGCGCAGGATGGACGGACCGCCGAAGTACTTCAGCGGGTTCTTCGGCTGCGGGCCGAAGAAGTCGTTTGACCCGTTCACGAAGATGCCCGGGATGCCCTTGAAGGGTTCGAGGGCATACTCCACGCCCGCGATGCCGTCCTCGTGGCCCAGGTTGTCGCCGGTGTTCACGACGAGGTCGGGCTTCAGCGCGGCGAGGCCGCGCACCCAGTCCTGCTTGTCGCGCTGCCACGGGGCCATGTGCAGGTCGGAGAGGTGCAGCACCGTGATCGGGTCGGAGCCGGGCGCGAGGACCGGAACGGTCACCTCACGCAGGGTGAACCGGCGGCGTTCCACGAGGGAACCCCAGGCGAACGCCGCCAGCCCCGCCGCAGTCACGGCGGCGGCGGAGGTGACGATGACGCGTGCGGCGCTCAACCTGCCGCTCCCATCTTGCCCACGACGAGGGCGACGGAGCTGCCCTTGGTGGCCGCGGTTCCGGCGGTCGGGGTCATCGCGATCACCTTGTTGTTCTGGCTGGGGTCGGTGACCGCCTGATCGGTGGTCGTCACGGTGAAGCCGCTGAGTGTGCCCCTGGCCTGATCGACGCTCTGGCCGGTCACATCCGGCAGCAGGATCTGGTTGCCGTTGCTGGAGAACACGGTGACCGTGGCGCCGCTGCTGGCCGACGAGCCGGTGCCCGGGTCGGTGCGGGCCACGCTGCCGGCGGGCAGCTCGGAGTCGGTCACGCCGCCGTCGGCGAACTCGAAGCCGGCGCCCTCGAGCGCCGTCTGGGCATCCGCCATCGACTGCCCACGCACGTCGGGCACGGGCACCTGAGCGCCCTGGATGACGTTGGTGGAGGCCTCGGAGAAGTTGTCTCCGCCGTACTTGGCGTTGGCGACGCTCATGATGTCCGGCCACATGCGGTGCCGGGCGGTGGCCGCGGAGCCGCTCTCGAAGGCGTAGTCGCGGGAGCGCTGGTTGGCCTCACCCTTGACGGTCACGACGCCCACGACGGTGGCGACCTTGCTGCTCGCGCCGCTCATCCAGGTGTCCCTGGCGCCGTCGGTGGTTCCGGTCTTGCCGATCATCGGCACCTTCGGATAGGTGGAGTCGTTGGACTGGGTCGCGGAGCCCTCGGTGAGCACCCGCTTCATGGCGTACGCCATGCCGGCGGCAACGGACGGTTCCACCGACTGCTTACAGGTGGAGGCGGGCGGTGCGATCTCGGCGTCGTCCGGGCCGACGATGCGGTCGATGACCACGGCCGAGCAGGTCTTTCCGGCGTTGGCGATGCCGGCGAAGGCCACGGCCATGCTCAGCGGTGCGATCTCGTTGGTGCCGAGCACCGAGGAGGCACCCTTCTCGAGCTCATCGCCGTCCGCCCGGTGCACCCCGAAGGATTCAACGGTGTCGCGGATCTTGCACAGGTCAAGCTTCTTGGCCATTCCGATGAAGCCGGTGTTGATCGAGTTGATGGTCGACTGGAGGGCGGTGTAGTTGGTGCCGGACTCGTTCGCGTCGTTCTTCGGGTTGTAGCCGGGGTAGCTCTGCGGGCCGTCGCAGTAGTCCTGGAAGGTGCCCCAGTCGCTCTTACGGGCCGAGTCGACCCGTTCGTTGAGCGCGTGGCCCTCCTTCAGCCATTCGGCGAGGGTGAAGACCTTGTAGGTGGAGCCGGGCTGGAAGCCCAGGGAACCGCCCTGGTCGTAGTCGGTGTTGTAGTTGATGCCCGAGTACTGGGCTCCGGTGGCCTGCACCTCGGGGTCCTGGCTGTAGATTTTGTTCTGCGCCATCGTGAGCACCCGGCCGGTGCCCACCTCCACGCTGGTGGCCACGGCGCCCACATCCCAGCCGTCGAAGGTCTGCGGGACGTTCTCGGCCATGGTCGACTCTGTTTCCAGCTGCAGGTCCAGGTCGAGGGTCGTGTAGATGTCGTAGCCGCCGCGACGGAAGTTCATCATGCGGGTGTCTTCGTCTTCGCCGAAGGTCGGGTCGCTCTTGAGCACGTGGGTGACGTAGTCACAGAAGTAGGCGCTGCCGCCGGCGGTCTGGCATCCGGTGCTCGGCTCGGTGATGGTCGGCTCGATCGGGGCGGCGATGGCCGCGTCGTACTCTTCCTGGCTCACCTTTTTGTACTGCAGCATCTCGCCCAGGATGTAGTCGCGGCGTTCCTTGTTGGCGGCGTAACCGTTCGCGGCGCCGTTGGCCTCGCTGTCGGGCCTGTCCAGACGGAACTTCTCCGGGTTGTTCACGATGGCGATCAGGCTGGCCGACTGGGACAGGTTGAGGTTCGCCGCGGTCGTGTTGAAGTAGTAACCGGCCGCCGCTTCGACGCCGTACACGCTGCCGCCGAAGAGGGTGATGTTGAGGTAGCCCTGCAGGATCTCGAGCTTGCTGTATTCCTTCTCCACGCCGATGGCCAGACGCATCTCCTTGAGCTTGCGCTCGGGAGAGGTCTCGGTGGCCTCGTCGTAGCAGGTGTCCAGCTTGTCCTGGTCGGTGAGCACCTCACACTTCTGCACGAGAACGTTCTTGACGTACTGCTGGGTGATGGATGATCCACCCTGGGTGCCGCCACCGGTGACGGTGGACAGGGCGCCGCGGATGGTGCCCTGCAGGTCCACGCCGCCGTGCTGCTCGAAGCGGGGGTCCTCGCCGGCGACCGCGGCATCCTGCACGTCCTGGCTCATGCTCTCGACCGGCACCTCGACACGGTTCTGGTCGTAGAACGACGCCAGGGCGAACGGGGAGCCGTTGCCGTCGATGGCGTAGATAGTGCTCTTCTGGGAGAGCTGATCGACCGTGAGGTAGTTGGGCAGGTTCTCGAACACGTTGATCGTGTTGGTGGCCGTCATGCCCGATACGGCGAGGGCGGGGGTCACGGCAACGGTGACGAGGACACCGGCGACGGCGCTCATTCCAATAAAGCCAAGGAGGCCGCCGAGCGCTCCACTAACCGTACGTTTTTTGGCAGACATACAATTGAGCGTAAGGGACACAACCTGAAAAATCGCCTGAATCGGAGCCGCATGACTGCCTGGGAATACCTCACCACCCCGCTGATGATCCACAACACAGCCGCCATCCTCAACAACTGGGGCTCGGAAGGTTGGGAACTCGTGCAGGTCGTCACCGGCCCGGAAGGCGGGCTCGTCGCCTACCTGAAGCGTCCCGTCGCCGGCTCGACCGGCGCCTGATCGTGTCGCAGATCGAGGCCCGTCTGGCCGAACTGGGTATTGAGCTGCCGTCGGTGGTACCGCCGGTGGCCTCGTACGTTCCCGCCGTCGTGAGCGGGTCGCTGGTGTTCACCTCCGGCCAGCTGCCGATGGTGGCCGGCGTGATGCCCGCCACGGGCAAGGTCGGGGATGGGCTCGGCCTCGTGCCGGCCGCGGACGCTCAGGTCTACGCCCGGCAGTGCGCGCTCAACGCGCTCGCCGCCATCCAGAGTGTGATCGGCTCGCTGGACCGGATCACCCAGGTGGTCAAGGTCACCGGGTTCGTCGCCTCCGCCCCGGAGTTCACCGGCCAGCCCGGCGTGGTCAACGGTGCCTCCGACGTGCTCGGCGAGATCTTCGGCACCATCGGCGTGCACGCCCGCTCCGCGGTCGGCGTGGCCGCGCTGCCCCTGGACTCGCCCGTCGAGGTGGAGCTGACCGTCTCCTTCGCCTAGACCCCGCGAGCTGTGAGTTAAGCACCTTCCCGGAGCCTCGGAAGGTGCTTTTCTCACAGTTCGCGGGGGTTTGCCGCCCCACGTCGTTGGTCGAGCTTGTCGAGACCTCGCGACATGCCCGCGTTCGCCCCCACCGCTCGCGAGGTGACAGTTGCGGCCCGTCGCGAGCCCGTGAACTGGCCCGAAGTGTCCCTTCGCCGCCGGCCTACACCGCGAGACGACAGTTGCGGTCCGTCGCAAGCCCGGGAGCGGGCCTCAAGTGTCACCTCGCCGAAAGGACGCTCCCGAGTTCCGGGCGCTACGCCGCGGGCACAGCCTCGGGGCGCGGATGCCCGGCCGAGAACCTGGCGCCGACCCGACCCGCCAGCGTCTGCGCGGGCAACTCCACCCAGCGGTACATCAGCTGGGCGAGCACCAGGCTCAGCGGCACCGAAACCAGCGCGCCCCACCACCAGTGCTCCGGCCCGAACAACTGCGCGAAGGTGACGACGATGGGGAAGTGCACGAGGTACAGGCTGAAGCTGATGGTTCCGAGCCAGGCCAGCAGGCGCCCGCCGAGCATCCGCTGCACCGGCGGCCACAGCGCCACGGTCGCCACGACCAGCACCGCGCCCGGTACCCGCAGCGACAGCGCCACGCTGTTCCACGGCTCGGTGAGCGCCGGCCGCAGCAGCCAGTACGCGATGAGCAGCACCGGCCCGAGTACGGCGATGGCCGCCCAGGCCAGGGTGCCGCCGCGGCGAGCGGCCAGCCGGGTCGACCAGGCCAGGAGCGACCCGTGGTTGGCCGCGAGCAGGGCGCCCAGACCGAACGCGGGCAGGTACATCAGCGGCTCGACCCCGAGCAGGTACCCCGCGGTGGACGTGGCCAGCAGCACCGCCACCCAGGCCGGCGTCCACCGGCGGGTGGCGACGGCGAAGATCACGCCGATGGGCAGCAGCAGGGAGAACCACATCTCCCAGGCCAGCGACCAGAGCGGCGGATTGACGTCGGGGCGGCCGGTGAAGCCCAGGATGCTGGCCTCGCGCAGCAGATTGCCGATGCCGAGGTCGGGGCTGCCCTGCTTCGCCATCCACGCGCCGCCGGCTCCGGTGCGCGGCACGAGCAGGATCCACGCGGCGGCCAGGCCCACCGACACGACCACCGGGATCGCCAGCCGGACGATGCGGCGCGGGTAGTAGGCCAACCAGTCGTAGCCGGGGGCCGGCGCGGGCGGGCCGGGGGAGTCGGCCTCGACCGTGCTCGTGGGGCTGGCTGTGTCCGGGGTGCCCGGCCGGGTCCACGGCCAGCGCCGCAGCGGGGTGAGCACCAACACGAACCCGCTGAGCACAAAGAACACCAGCACGAACTCCGGGCCGGCGAAGAGGATCTTCAACGGCGACAGGGTGACCCACCAGGCGGGGGAGAACACGGCCACGTCGGCGCTGGAGGTGTACGCGGCCGAAACGGACGGCGCGGTCATCGACACGTGGTGCACGAGCACGATCACGGCGGCGACCCCGCGCAGGGCGTCGAGCCCGCCCATCCGGGTTCGGGAACTATCTCGAGACATTCGGCCTACCGTAGGGGGCGTTTGTGAACGTTTGCTCCGAGCTCGCCCGCCCGCCCGCCCGCGAACTGTGAGAAAAGCACCTTCCCGGGCCTCGGAAAGGTGCTTAGCTCACAGTTCGCGGGGGGGAACGAGCGTTAGCGCATGCTCTCCGAGATGATCTGCATGATCGAGGTGTCGGCGAGGGTGGTGGTGTCGCCGATCTCGCGGCCCTCCGCTACGTCACGCAGCAAGCGCCGCATGATCTTGCCCGAGCGGGTCTTGGGCAGCTCGTTCACGATGTGGATCTCCCGCGGCCGGGCGATCGCCCCGATCTGCAACGTCACGTGGGCGCGCAGCACGGCGCTGATGTCGGCGTGCGACGCCACATCCGTCTGGCTGAACTTGATGATCACGAACGCCACCACGGCCTGGCCGGTGGTTTCGTCGTGCGCGCCCACCACCGCGGACTCGGCCACCATGGGGTGCGCGACCAGCGACGACTCGATCTCGGCGGTGGACAACCGGTGCCCGGAGACGTTCATCACGTCGTCGACCCGGCCGAGCAGCCAGATGTCGCCGTCGCGGTCGAGCCGGGCGCCGTCGCCGGCGAAGTACAGCGGCGCGTTCGGGGCATCCTGGAACTTCTCCCAGTAGGTCTCGATGAAGCGCTCCGGGTCGCCCCAGATGCCGCGCAGCATCGACGGCCACGGCTCGGTGACCACGAGCAGGCCGCCGTTGCCGTGCCCCACATGCTCGCCGTCTTCACCGAGCACGTCGATGGCGATGCCGGGAATGGGGACCTGCGCTGCGCCGGGCTTGGTCTCGGTGAGGCCGGGCAGCGCGGAGATCATGATCGCGCCGGTCTCGGTCTGCCACCAGGTGTCCACGACCGGGGTGACATGGTTGCCGATCACCTCGCGGTACCACATCCACGCTTCCGGGTTGATCGGCTCACCCACCGAGCCAAGCAGGCGCAGGCTGGTCAGGTCGAACTTCTGCGGCTCCTGCCGGCCGATCTTCATGAACGTGCGGATGGCGGTGGGCGCCGTGTACAGGATGCTCACCTTGTGCTTCTCGATGATCTCCCACCACCGGCCGGGGTGCGGGGTGTCGGGGGTTCCCTCGTAGAGCACCTGGGTGGCGCCGTTGGCCAGGGGCCCGTAGACCACGTAGCTGTGCCCGGTGATCCAGCCCACGTCGGCGGTGCACCAGAACACGTCGGTCTCGGGCTTGAGGTCGAAGACGTTCTTGTGGGTGAAGGCCACCTGGGTGAGGTAGCCGCCGCTGGTGTGGAGGATGCCCTTGGGCTTACCGGTGGTGCCGGAGGTGTAGAGGATGAACAGCGGGTTCTCGGCGGGGAACGGCTGCGCCTCGTGCTCGCCGGAGACGGCGGCGAGCTCCTCGTGCCACCACTTGTCGCGTTCGTTCCACTCCACGTCGCCGCCGGTGCGGTTCACCACGAGCACGGTGTGCACCGAGGAGTCGCCGCTGGCCAGGGCCGCGTCGACCGCGGGCTTCAGCGGGGTGGCCCGGCCCTTGCGGTAACCGCCGTCGGAGGTGATCACGACCACCGCTTCGGCGTCGTCGATGCGGGAGCGCAGGCTCTCGGCGCTGAAGCCGCCGAAGATCACCGAGTGCACGGCGCCGATGCGGGCCACGGCGAGCATCGCCACGACGGCCTCGGGGATCATCGGCAGGTAGATGGCCACCCGGTCGCCGGCGCGCACGCCGAGACCGAGGAGCACATTCGCGGCGCGTTTGACCTCGTCGGTGAGCTGCGCGTAAGTGATCGCCCGGGTGTCGCCCGGTTCGCCCTCCCAGTGCAGCGCCACCCTGTCGCCGTTGCCGGCGAGCACGTGCCGGTCGAGGCAGTTGTACGCCACGTTGAGCTCGCCGTCGTCGAACCACTTCGCGAACGGCGGGTTGCTCCAGTCGAGTGTGCGGGTGAACGGTTTGTGCCAGTGCAGGAGGTCGCGGGCCTGCTCGGCCCAGAAACCAAGCCGATCTGCTGCGGCATCCGTGTAGAGCGCCTCGGTGGCCACCGATGTCGCGGCAAACTCCGGAGACGGCGGGAATCGGCGGGATTCGTGGAGAAGATGGTCGATTTGCACGCTCATGATGGTTCGCTCCTTTGCGAGTTCAGGCGGTGTCGGGGCGCCGCGGCGGACCCGTCCCTGAACCCTACACGGCGGATACGACCCTTTCGAGAACAAAACTGGCCGGAAGAACGACCCGATTTCTGCTGTCGATATTTTTGAAATCGGGCTCTCACGGGCTGATATTTCTGTGTCCTCATTTAGGGGGACCTGGAGGACTTGCGGATCTGATTTTCCCAAGTATGCTTATCAATGTCTGAACGAAAGTTTTGACCTGTGGTGCGTTGGTTCCCCCCAATCAATGCACTGCCGAGGCGGCACCTGTTCCCCCCAATAGGTGCCGCCCCCCTCTTTTAACAGCACGTTCTGTGTCTCTCAACGGCGCACCCGTGTTTTCCCGCCCGGTTCGTGCATCCCCCCGTGCGAACCGGGCAACTGCGTGACCCGCTGTACCGCAATATCGCTGTATCGGCCCCCTCCAGGCAGAACCGTTGCCCGGCCGGACAACTGCGCCCCGCACACCAGGCGCAGAAGTCCGTCCGGGCAACAGTTGTCTCTGCTCCCGGTGGTCGAGCTCCACCCGTCGGTCGAGCCCATCGAGACCCGGTGACGTGTGTGTGTGTGTGTGTCGCATCGCCGCTCCTCCACAGTCCCGTCCCGGCCGACCATCGCACACCACCGGATGTGCCCCGGCCCCCGCACCCGCCCGGCCGCTAGCGTGCTCGCATGCCAGAGCCCTACGTCGCCGTGCCCTCCTTCCTCAAGCGGCCCAGCGCCCTCACCGTCGGCATCGACCCCGCTCGGGCGACGCCCGGGGGAGAGTCGCCGCGCCCGTCCTACGCGGCCACCTGGCTGGATGCCGCGACCGACCCAAACCGCGACGCCGCCTCCCAACCCGCCGCCGACCCCGCCCCGCCGCCGCCTTCCTCCCGCACCGACCTCTCCGCGCTCGGCCCGCTCGCCCGATTCGCCCGCGACCCCGCCGTCACCGACCTGTTCGTGAACGGCGATGCCGGCCTGTGGCTTGACGCCGGCCGCGGGCTGGTGCCCGCGCCGGACTGGCACAGTGACGAGCGCGGCATCCGTGACCTGGCGGTGCGGCTGATCGCCCTCGGCGGCCGCCACATCGACGAAGCCAGTCCCTGCGTCGACGTGCGACTGGCCGACGGCATCCGGGTGCACGCCGTGCTGCCGCCGGTGTCCAGCACCGGAACTCTGCTGTCGATCCGGTTGCCGCGAGCCGAGCGTCTCAGCCTCGACGCCCTCGCCGCCGGCGGCCTGTTCGGCCACGGTGAGGACGCCGCCGCCCAGCTGGGCAGGTTGCGCGCGGCGGTGCTCGACCGGGAGAACCTGCTCGTGACCGGTGCCGCCGGCAGCGGCAAGACCACCCTGCTCGCCGCGTTGCTGGGCGAGGCGCCCGCGGCCGAGCGCATCGTGGCCATCGAGGACGTCGCCGAGCTGCGCATCAACCACCCGCACGTCGTGGCCCTGGAATCCCGCCAGGCGAACCTCGAAGGCGCCGGTCGCATCGGCCTGGACAGCTTGCTGCGCGAGGCGCTGCGGATGCGTCCGGACCGGCTGGTGCTCGGCGAGTGCCGGGGCGTGGAGATCCGGGAGCTGCTGGCTGCCCTGAACACCGGCCACGACGGCGGCGCCGGCACCCTGCACGCCAACTCCCTGGCCGACGTGCCCGCCCGGCTCGAGGCCCTCGGCGCGCTCGCCGGCATGAGCCCGGCGGCGGTGGCCCGGCAAACCGTGAGCGCCATCGGGCTGGTGCTGCACCTCGAACGCCGCGGCGGCCGGCGGCGCCTGGCGCAGGTGGGCCGCTTCACTCTCGATGCCGCCGAACGGCTCGCGACGGTGCCCGAATGAGCCGCCGTCGGGCCGCGCCGCCGCCGATCGAGGAGGTGGCCCGCATCGCCGAGCGGTTGGCCGTGCTGCTCTCGGCGGGGGTGTCGCCGGTGTCGGCCTGGGACTACCTGATGCCGCCCGCCGCGGAGGCCGAGCCACATCGCCGCCGCGCCCCGGGCCGGGCCGGCCTGCCGAGCGACCCGGGCAACCGGGAACTGCTGCGGGCCGCCGCGCGGGCCGCGCACGCCGGTGACAGCGTGGCCGACGCCATCGCCGCGGC
>NZ_PJJP01000037.1 GCF_002929555.1 Cryobacterium sp. N22 | reverse complement strand
GCACCGGCGTCGGCTCGCCCGTCGGCACCGGCGTCGGCGCGCTGGTCGGCACCGGAGTCGGCTCGCCCGTGGGCTCCGGCGTCGGCTCCGTCGGCGTCAGCGGCGTGCAGTCGATGCTGCCCACCCGGATCGCCTGGCCGCCGGTGTTGGAGTCATCGGCCCAGAAGACGGGCTTGGCTCCGGCGACGCAGGCGCTCTGCGGCGTCAGGGCGAATCCCTCGTTGTTGAGGTTCGGCATCGACGCCGGTCGTTCGTACACCGTCGTGACGCCGAAGCGCCCGTCAGTGGCGCCGGACTGCGCGATCTCCAGAACCGCGGAGCGGCCCGCACAGGTGTCGTCGCAGACGGCCCAGAACCGGCCGGTCGAGGCCTCGAACTCGAGGTCCATCACACCGGCGAATCCGCTGGCGAGCGTGGCGACGCGGGTGTACCCACCGGTGGCCTGGTCCAGCGCGTAGGCGTAGATCGCGCCGTTGGCCTCCAGGCCCACGAAGAACAGGCCGCTGCCGTGGCCGGCGTACACGGCCGGGTCGTAGGCGGCGTTGGTGCGCTCGTCGAGCATTCCCTGGGCCACCAGAAAGCTGTCCGGCACCCAGGCGATGGCCTCGAGGCCGGCGTTCGCGCCCACGACGGGCAGGTCGGCGGTGAGGTTCCACTCCATGCTCGCGGTGAGCTCGGCGCCGGTGGCGGATGCGTCGTAGCGCAGCACCGCGGGCCGGCTGACGCCGCTCACGTTGTTGTTGCGCTCGCTCGCGATGAAGAGCCCGCCGGCGGCCCCGGCCGAGGTCAACGTGACACCCTCGGCATCCACGTCGCCGGTGCCGTCGGTGTAGTGCAGCAGCTTGCCCGCACTCCAGCCGTTGCCGGTGTCCGGCGCCCAGCCGGCGCCGTCGGAGACGAGCCTGTGCAGCGCGCCGGGGCCGTTCTTGGCGGCCCAGAGCACATCACCGGCGCTGCCGGCGGCGCCCGCAGCCTCGTAGGCCAGTCCGCTCATGTTGCCGCCCAGCACGCCGGCGGGGTCCACCGTGCGCACGTCGGCCGAGCCGGGCCAGGCCGCGGTGACCAGGTCGCCGGCGCAGCTGTTGGCGGCGCCCTTGGTGGTCGCGGTCGTCGCGGCGAAGTCGCCGGTGCCGTCGGCGCACCGGCCGTAGCTGGTCGAGGCATGCGCGGTCCACGAGTAGCTGTCGAGCAGGGTACTGCCGTCGGCGGCGAAGAGGCGCGCGCTGTCGGCGCCGCCCAGGCCGAAACCGCCCGCGACGTCGACGTCGGCAGCCAGATAACCGCCGGCCGCGATGGTGGTGCCGGTGGGGAGAACCACGACGTGGCTGTCGTCGTTGTCCTTCAGCACGAAGCCGGAGACGTCGGCGACGGTGGCGCCGTTGTTGCGCAGTTCGATCCAGTCGCCGGGGGTTCCGCCGCTGGACTCGACCTCGTTCAGCCGCACCGGTGACCCGCAGTCGTTCGCGGCGGCCTTGGTCGACGACGTCATCTGCACCAGCTCGGTGCCGCCGGGGCAGATCCCCCAGGTCGTGGCCGCGTGGCTGGTCCAGCTCACCGAGGCGACGAGGGTGGATCCGTCGGGCGCGAAGAGGCGGGCCGAGTCGGCCGAACCCAGGCCGAAGCCGAGCATGCCCTCCTCCACGGTGAAGAAGCCACCGGCCGCGATCACGGAGCCGGCCGGGAGAACGGCGGTGTGGGTGTCGTCGTTGTCGCGCACGATCCAGCCGCTGAGGTCAACGTCGACGGTGCCGGGGTTCACCAGCTCCACCCAGTCGCCGGGGGTGCCGCCGCTGGACTCGGTCTCGTTGATGCGCACATCGGCCGTGGCGGGCACGACGCAGTCGTTGGCGGCGGCCTTGGTGGCGGTCGCCGTGTCGGCGAACGCGCCGACGCCGTCGGGGCAGCGGCCGTAGGTCGCGCCGGCGTGGGCGGTCCAGTCGTAGGCGTCGATCAGCGTGACGCCGTCGGTGCCGAAGAGGCGGGCGCTGTCGGCGCCGCCGAGGCCGAAGCCCAGGATCGGCGCCTCCACGACGAGGTAGGCACCGGCGGCGATCGTCGAGCCGGCCGGCAGGACGGCCGCGTGACTGTCGTCGTTGTCCTTCAGAACCAGGCCGGAGGCATCCACCGGCGCCGTGCCGATGTTGACCAGTTCGATCCAATCGCCGGCCGAGCCGTCGCTGGACTCCACCTCGTTGAGCCGCACGGTGTCGGCGGCCGACACGACGCAGGCGTTGGCGGCGCCGCGGGTGGCTGCCGTGGTCTCCCGGAATTCTCCGGTGCCGTCCGGGCAGCGTCCCCAGCTGGTGCCGGCGTGTGCGGTCCAGGCGTAGGAGTCGACCAGGGTGGTGCCGTCGGCGAGGAAGAGCCGGGCGATGTCGGCCTTGCCCAGGCCGAAGTTGGTGGCGCCGGCGCCGTCCACATCCACGGCGAGGAACCCGCCGGGCTCGATGATGGTGTTCGCCGGCAACGCGAAGGTGCGCTCGTCCTTGTCGTCCTTGACGACCCAGCCGGAGACATCCGCCGCCGCCTGGCCGGTGTTGGTCAGTTCGATCCAGTCGCCGGGCGTGCCGCCGTCGGATTCGACCTCGTTGATGCGCACGTCTGGAGCCTCGGCCGCCATGGCCGGGCTCAGGGTCGCGGCGAGTGGAACCGCCAGGGCGAGGGTGAGAATGGCGGCCAGGCTTGGCCGACGCCAGTGAGTGCGCACAGGGATGCCCCTTCGAGGCTGTGGGTGTCGAGCCTCGGATGGGCCCGGTCCACTGTGGCGATGCCGGGAAAACTCCCGGTGAACGGCGAACGAACGCTTTTGCTGGAGACCTCCGCACAATCGGCAAGGCCAACCGGCTATTGCTCCGAGCACCTCGTGCCTATGCTGGAACGACCATGCGACTCCTCCTGATCCGCCACGGCCAGACGCCCGCGAATGTACTCGGGCAACTCGACACCGCCCACCCGGGCCCGGGCCTGACCGAGCTCGGTGAACGCCAGGCCGCCGTCATACCCGAGGCGCTCCGGTTCGATTCGGTCGACACCATTTTCGCGTCCACGCTGCTTCGCACCCAGCTCACCGCCCGGCCGCTCGCGGTCGACCGGGGCCTGGACATCCAGGTGGCCGACGGCCTGCACGAGATCGAAGCCGGCGCGCTCGAGCGACGCAGCGATCACGCATCCATCCGCACCTACATGGAGACCGTGTTCGCCTGGGGAGCCGGCAACCTCGATGTGGGCATGCCCGGCGGGCCGGATGGGCACGCGTTCTTCGCCCGGTTCGACGCCGACATCGCCGTGGCCGCGGCCAGTGGAGCGACGGCGGCGGTGTTCAGTCACGGAGCGGCGATCCGGGTCTGGGCGGCGGCCCGCGCCACGAATGTGCCGCCGATGTTCGCCGGGCTGCACGACCTGGACAACACCGGTGTGGTCGAGCTGACGGGCTCGCCCGACGAGGGCTGGACACTGCTCTCCTGGGCGGGGGTGCCACTGGGCGGTATGCCCCTGGTCGACACGAATGCGGTGGACCCGACCGGCGAGGCACTCGACGCCTCGTAGTAGTCGTTCAGGACCCGCCGGCTGGCGACTCCGGCGGCGGTGACCAGCCCGCGCTCCTTCGTGGTGCAGAACCGCACCTCGATATAAGGAAGAAGTGCGTTGAGAAGGACGGAATTGGACGCAGCGTCCTTATTTCCGTCCGTTGTCCTGATAAACCGCCGCCGCTGGGGCCGTGCAGCCCAGACCGCGGAATCAGGACCCCGCCGGGGCCGCCTCGGTGAGCAGGGTGACGCTCTGCCGGATCATCGCCACCCGATCGGCGACCGACGCCTCGGCGGGCCGCCACGCGAACTTGATGCCGGAATAAAGCAGCCCGCCGGCTTCGAGGAGGGCACCGCGGGCCAGCCCGACGGTGAGCATCGAGGCCGGCTCGGAATACGCCGCGTGATCCGCCGCGTCGGGTTGCGGGGCGAACGGCAGGTGCGCATCCGCCCACGCGTCGCCGTAGGCACTCGGCCGGTCGGCGACGCCGGAGAACATCAGTGCGCGCAGCAGACCGGCGTCCCTCGCCTCCCTCAGGTGTTCGTGCACCCGGGACGACGAGCGCAGTTCAATGGCCGACCGCCCCCAGTTCAGGGCGACCCCCACCGGGGCGCCCGACGAGCGGATGGCGGCGATCTCGTCTCCGAGGGGCAGGAAGCCCTTGGCGTGGGCCTGGCCGGGCACCCGGGCGTCACAGTGCTCGAGCAGCACCGCGGCGCCCTCCCAGTTCCAGGCGCCGATCTCGGCCAGGGAGGTGGCGAGAGCGGCCGCACTGGCCGATGCGCTGTGGTGTGGCCCCGGGCCGGCCTGCAGTTCCACGGCCGTGACGACGGCGCTCCCGGCGGAGTCGTTGAGGCGGCGCACCCCGGCCAGCATCTCTGCCACGTTCGTCACGGCGGCGCGGCGGCCCCCGGCATCGTCGGAGGCCAGCCCGTGTGCGGGGTCCCTGGCCACCGCGGCAACGGTGTAGCCCACCGAGGTGAGCACCACCTGCCAGCCGGGCGGCAGGGTCGCCAGCAGCCAGGACTCGTCGTGCGGGTGCAGGCTGCCCAGCCAGGGCAGCTCGAGGCCCCGGATGCCGGCGACCCCGGCCAGCCCGTCGAGATACTCGCTCTCGACCGCCGGATCCCACCGCCCTGCCGTGGGGGAACCGGCATAGGCGCCGACGATGAAACCCGCATCCGCTTCGGCGGCCACCGTCATCGCGAGACCGGTTCGGTCGCGGCCAGGCCGGCCAGTTCGCTGCGGCGGGGCATGCCCTCCCAGTCGCCGGGAACCAGGCAGGCGTATGCGCCCACGGTCACGGCAGTGGTGAGGCGAACGGCCACGCTCTCCCCCGCCAGGTACTCGGCCAGGTAGCCGGCCACGAATCCGTCGCCGGCGCCGACGGTGTCGAGGGCCTCGACCGTGATGGCCGACCGCTGGTATTCCACGCCGTCGACCACGGCCACGGCACCGTGCTCGCCGAGTTTCACGATCGCCTGGCCGGCACCGGCGTCAACCAGGCGGTGCGCCAGATCCATCCCGCTGCCGCCCGCCGGCTGCTGGCCGGCGCCCACTGCGATTTCGGCTTCGCCGTCGCCGGCGAAGACCAGGTCGGCGAGCGGGATGAGCCGGCGGTAGACCTCGCGGGCCTCGGCGGCTGACCAGAGTTTGCCGCGGTAGTTCAGGTCGAACGACACCGGCACGCCGGCCTCCCTGGCCAGGTTCACCGCGGTGAAGGTGGCGTCGGCGGCGGATGGCGACAGGGCCGGGGTGATTCCAGTGACGTGCAGCAGCGCCGCCGACCGGATGGTGGCCGGGTCGATGTCGGCCGGGCAGAGCCGGGATCCTGCGCTGCCGCTGCGGTAGTACCAGACCCGGGTCTGGCGGCTGGTGCGGCGTTCCTTGATCATCACCCCGGTCTGCGCGTCCGGGTCGCGCACGGCGCACACCGCAACGCCCTCCGCCCCGATCTCGCGTGCCACCAGGTCGCCGAGCGAGTCCTCCCCGACCCGGCCGATCCACGTCACGTCCACGCCGAGCCGGCGCAGGGCGATGGCGACGTTGCTCTCCGAACCGCCGATGCCCATGGTCATTGCCCGGCTGTGCTGCAGTGGCCCGCAGGTGTCCGAACTCATCAGCGCCATGGTTTCGCCGAGGGTGACCACACCACCTCCACCACCACCTCCGCGAACCCCGTTCATGCCCCGCTCCCGGTCTGGCCGGGTTCGCGGCATTCCCGAACGATGTCGACGGCGCGTCTGGCCCGATCGGCCAGCGCGACCAGGGATCCCCCGGCGAGGGCGTCACCGAGCAGTGGGCCACCGAGGCTCACGGCCACGGCCCCGGCCCGCAGCCAGGCGGGCACGTCGGCCAGGCCGACCCCGCCGGACGGCAGGAATTGAAGGTCGGGAAACGGGCCCCGCAGGTGCGCCGCGTAGGCGCTGCCCACGGTCTGGGCGGGGAAGATCTTGACCGCGGTGACGCCGGCCGCCCACGCCGAGTACAGCTCGGTCGGCGTGAGTCCGCCCGCATAGATCGGTGTGCCGGCACGCACCGCCAGGTCGATGACCTCGAGGTCGACGACCGGGGTCACCAGGTAGCCGGCACCGGCATCGATCGCGCGGCGGGCCTGGTCGGTGGTCACGATCGTGCCGATACCGATCTCGACGCGCTCACCCAGGCTTTTCTGCAGGGCCGGTAGATGCTCGAAGGTGCCCGGTGTGCTCAGGGTCAACTCGATGGAGCGCACACCGTTGTCGGCGAGCACCGCGGCGACGCGGTCGTAGTCGGTCGCCCGCCCGGCGCGCAGCACGGCGATCAGCGGGTTCTGCCCGAGCAGGGCCGACGGGGTACGGCGGGCGGATGCCGCTGGTGCGGGCGCGACGGGGGTGCGGGTCATGGATGCTCCGGTCATGAGGATGTGCCGCCCGTGTTCCGGCCCAGGGTGACGAGGGCGAGGTAGACGGGCAGGGAGAGGCCGAAAAACGGCACCAGGGTGGGCAGCAGGTAACAGGTGAGGAAGAAGATGACGACGATTGCGAGCAGCAGCAGCGCCTGCACGGGGCGGCGGGCGATCAGGTAGCCCGCTTCCACCAGCCACTGGCGTGCGGTTCCCTCCCGGCTCCGGGCTGCGGCCACCGGCAGCGCCAGCAGCAGCAGGGTCACGGCCAGGGCAACGGGTACGGTGGCCGCGGCCAGAACCAGCGCCACCGGACTCGCCCCGGCGCCGGCGGCGCTGAGCTGCTGGCCGAGAAAGAAGCTGTCGACCGAAAGCAGCAGCACGACGGCAACACTGCCGACGCCCATCGGCAGGGTGCGCCGCCAGGTGGCGCCGAACTCGCGGAACGTGGCGGTGAAGACGGCGGTCTCGCCGTCCTGCAGCCAGAGGCGCAGGGCGCGAGCGGCCGCCACCGACGCGGGCAGGATGGTCACCACCGGCAGGGCCAGGATGAGCGCGGCCACCCCCACGAACGCGAGGTTCGCGGGATAGGCCATGGCCGCCAGCAGCCGGTGCTCCCAACCGCGGTCGGCCGGAGCGGGGCGGTTGCGCGGGAGCCGGGTTGCGGCGGTCATGGGGTGTTCCTTTCGTCGGGGCCGGTTTCGGCGGCAAATCCCGTGCCTCTCACCTGCGCCGCGCCGGCCGGGGCGGCCAGGGTGGCGGTCTGCCCGTCGAGGTGCAGGACGACGTGTTCGCTGCGGCCGGCCCGGCTCACCGATAGGTGCACCGTCCGGTCGTGAATGCGCGCGCTCACCTGTGAGGCTTCGGTGTCGTTCCAGGCGCGCGGTTCGAGCACGGTGACGAAGACGGCGGCCGTGACGGGCGCTGTCGTGCGGCGCAGGGTGTGTTGCTCGGTCACGATGGCCAGCGCGGGCGTGGACGAGGTGGGGTTGGCCTGCACCGTGGTCGTGGCGACCTCGGTGTGGGCCTCCGTCGGTTCCAGGAGCGTCACCAGCAGGCATCCGCTGCCCGCCTGGGCGAGGTAGCGCGCATCGCCCTGGGCCGCGGGCAGGTTGTCGGTCTGCAGCAGCCAGGTGAAGGCGCGCGGATCGCGCGCCACGCACTCGTCGACGGTGAAGACCGTGCCCGCCGGTGACATCACCAGGTGCCGGCGCAGCCGCTGCACGCCGAGGGCGGGGTCGTACATCGCGCCGATTTCGCTCACCGTGTGCACCCAGCCGCCGGCGAGGGTGGTGGTCAGGACCTCGGCGATGTGCCGCCGGTCGAGGTTTTCGAACACGTGGTAGCGGTCTTCGTTGACGAAGCCGTGGCCGTCCACGAGCACCCCGTTGTGGTGGTCGGTGCGTTTGCGGCTCGAGTAGCCCTCGTCGATGGCGAGGTAGGAGCCGTGCCCGAGGATCACGAAGCTGCCGGCGTCCGGGTGCTGGTGGCCGGCGTTCAGGGTGGTCCAGCCGTGTTCCCGGTCGAGCTTCGCCGAGGCGGCCCAGGCCTGGTGGCCGCCGCCGGGAGCCGCCTTCACGGAGACAAGCGTCGCATCCGGCTGCCAGGAGGTGCGCCCGACAACAAGCCCGAGGTCGGGGAAGAACCGGCTGGTCGGCAGGCTCTGCGGGTCGATCTCGGCCACGGTCGGGTCGAACCAGAGCAGTTCCTGGTAGGCCTCGGCGCGCACTCCGGGCCGCACGCCGCTCTCATACGCCTCCCGCCAGAAGAACCCGTCGGCCACCCGGCGCGCCAGCCACTGGGCCTGCCCGATGCCGTATTCGGCGGCGAGCTTGTAGTACAGGGCAACCGAGTGGCCGCTGCGCCGGTCGTGGCAGTCGCCGTGGTTGACGGTGCGTTCGAGGTCCGGCGCGGCCTGGTAGAGCCGGTACCAGAACGTCTCACGAAGGTAGTCGCTGCGGGCGAACCAGTCGGTGCCCTCCGCGGAGCGCAGCACGTCGAGGTAGCTCACCAGCCACGGCACGCCGTAGCGCCAGTACACGACGCCCTCGTTGTTCGAGCCGTCGTCGGGCAGCAGGTCGAGCACGGTGTCGAAGTTGGCCTTGGCCAGGTCGGACCAGGCGCGAGCGTCCGGATGCTCGGCGACGATGGCGTAGGCGGCCGTGGCCAGGCCGGCGAAGCAGATCCAGTTGTGGTTCTGCCAGTACGACGAGGCCCACCAGCCGCCCTCGGAAGCAACCGCGAACTCGTGCAGCCGGGCGCCCTGCAGGATGAGCTTGTCCCGCAGGCGGATCCGTTCGGGTTCCGGCAGGGCGTCGCCCGCCCAGGAATAGGCCAGGCCCAGGCCATGCAGCAGCCAGCCGGCGTCGAGGTCGTGGTCGGGCAGGTGCGCCTTGCCCCAGTGCGGGTAGCCCACGGCCACGTCGAGCCAGCGGCGGAGCTCGGTGAGGTAGTGCTCCTGGCCGGTCAGCCGGTGGGCCAGCGCCAGGTTGGCGGCGGCGGGGCCGAGGTAGGTGATCGAGGCGTCCGGATGTTCCGGTGCCAGCGGCAGGCCCCGGTACCGTTCGCACTCGTCGAGCAGCCGGCGGAACTGCGCGGCCTTCACCGTGAGGATCTCGGAGCGCAACCGGTCTTCCTGCCCGGCGAGCAGCAGCGGCCGGCTGCCCGCGACGGCGGTCCGCGCCGTGCTCATCGGGTCACCTCGTGATCGGTGGAGCGGCCGTCGGTGTGGAGGACCCGTACGGCGGTGAGGCCGGCCGCGCCGGTGTGCAGGATCACGTCATGCACGACGGCAGTGCCGGGGGCGTAGACCGAGACGAACCAGGCCTCGTGCCCGGTGACGGTCCAGTCGGCGATCGTGAGGGTGCGGGCCGGGTCGTCGGAGGGTCCACGGCCGGGTCCGGCCAGCAGCACGGCCGGCGCGGTGGCCCGGTGGAAGCCGTGCAGCAGGGCGGCGTCCGGCGCCGGGTCCGGCGCCGGTTTGCCGTCTCGCGTTGCCGCCCAGGTGGTGCGCCAGGCGCCGCCGTCTGCCGTGACCGAGAGGGGCACGGCGGGACGGAGGGCGAGGGTGATCCGACGTCCATCGCCGGTTTCGGCGGTGTCGTCGACGACAGCGTGCACGATGTCGAGCAGGTAGTCGTCGGTCATCACGAGCTCGCGGCGCAGCGCGACCCCGGCGATGGCGTCGGCGGCGCTGGCCACGACCCGCGTCGCCGAGAAGTCCTCCACCACGCCCGTTGTGGGCAGTTGGTCGAGGTCGTCGACCCGCACGGTGGGGTGCGCCAGGGTGCGGGCGTAGTAGCCGCGGCGCAGGGTGCTGGCGTACGGCGGCACACCGGGTGCGGGCTGCCAGGCGACACCGGTGCCGTAGAGGTAGAGGCCCAGCTTGTCGAGGTGCCCGTGCGAACCGCCGTGCGGGCCGGCGTCGAGCACGGCCTGCCAGGTGTCCCCCGGGTCGCGGAGCACCGCGTAGCCGGCGTTGGCGAACAACACGGATGGCCGAGGGCCGGAAGGTGCCGCTCCCTGGAGCGGCGCAGGCCGTGCCGGGCCGGCGAACCAGCCGGTCAGCAGGTCTTCGAGGCCGTCGTGGGCGGCCCCGAGGCACCGGCGGGTCGCCGCTTCCACCCTGTCGAGCGGGGAATCCGTCCAGAGCTGGCCGGCTAGCACGCACACCTCGAGCACTTCGAGGTGGGCGGGAACCCGGTCGTACGGTCCGTCGTGCAGCATCGGCAGGGTGCCGTCCGGTGCGGCCAGGCCGGCCAGCACCTGCATCATGTCGGCAAGCCGTTCGGCGGCGTCGGCGGGCAGCGCGGCCGGGTCGGTGCCGCGCAGGGCCAGCAGGTAGGCCCGCAGCACGAACAGGTGGTAGTAGGTGGATCCCTCCCACTCCCAGCCGTCGGCGCCGATGGCGAGCCGGGCGTGCTCGAAGGTGCGGTTGACCCAGTCCTGGCCGTCGTCGGCGTGGCCGAGGGCCACCAGGGCCCGGTTCAGGGTCGCTCCGGCCGCGTCGATCCACGCCACATAGTTGCTGGTCGGGTCGTTCCTGTCCACCACCAGGGTGTGCCGGGCCGACGTGATGGTCGCCAGGAGCCCGGTCAGCAGGGTGACCACCGGGGCGCCCAGGGCCGGCCTGATCGTGTCGTCGGTGACCAGCTCCGCCACGGCATCGGCCAGCTGCACCGCCCAGATCGCCTCGGTCAGGGCCTGGGCGAAGAGCTTGCCGCGCAGCATCCACGGTTCGCTCTGGGTGCTCCAGCCGGCGGCCGCGATGTCGGCATAGACCTCGGCGAACTCCGTCACGATGCGTGCGGCCTCGTCCCGGTCGGCCGGGTCGGCGGCTCCGCGTGCGCGGGCCCCGGTGTAGCGGTGGGCAAGCAACCGGGCCCGGCGGGCCCCGGCCTGGTGGGCGTAGACGGTCCAGGCCGAGGCGAACGGTTCGCCGGTGAACCGGCAGCCGTACCGGCACGGGTACGTGTCGCCGGAGCGGGGCTCCAGCTCGGTGCCGTGGGTGGGGCAGACGTAGTCGTGCCACCACCCTCCCCTGGCGTGCTGCACGGCGGTCACCGGAAGTTCGCCCCGCCGTTGATGTCGATCACTTGACCGGTGACGAACGACGAGAGATCCGAGGCCAGGTACAGCACGGCGCCGGCGACATCGTCGACCGTGCCCGGCCGTTGCAGGGGCAGGCCGGCCACGATGTTCTTCTGCGCGGCTTCCGGAGTGAAGGTGTTGTGGAAGGCGGTGTCCTCGATGAAACCGGGCGCGAGGGCGTTGACGGTGATGCCGTCTGCGGCGAGTTCCTTGGCCAGGCCGCGGGCGAACCCGACGATGGCGGCCTTCGCGGTGGCGTAGGCCACCGACCCGGCACCGCCGCCGTTCTCGCCGGCCAGCGACGACATCAGCACCACCCGGCCCGCGGCGGATTCGGCCAGGTGCGGCACGGCGGCACGGGTGACATAGAAGCTGCTGGACACGTTCACCGAGAGCACGCTCGCCCAGTGCTCGTCTGACATCTCGGCCACGGTGGCTCGCCCCACCAGGTGGCCGGCGTTGTTGACCACGATGTCGATGCCGCCCAGGTGCGCGGCTGCGGCGGCCACCACGGCGGATGCCTGGGCCGGGTCGGTGAGGTCGCCGCCGATCGCGATGGCGCGCCGCCCCGCTCCGACCAGTTCCCCGGCGACGGCCTCTGCGCCGTCCTTGCTGTTCGCGTAGTGCACGGCGACGTCGGCGCCGTGAGCTCCGAGTGCCCTGGCGATGGCGGCGCCGATGCCGCTGCCGCCGCCGGTGACCAGGGCGCGCCGGCCGGTGAGGTCGAGCTGCAGGCCGCCGAGGGTGGCGGGGGTCAGGAGTGCGGTGTCGTTCGGCATGGTGAGTCCTTTGGTGGGGTGTAGTGGTGTCGTTCTGGATGCCGGGCTATTTGATGCCGGCATGGGTGAATCCCTGGATGAAGTACTTCTGGCAGAAGAGGAACAGCACGACCATGGGCACGGTCGCCAGGGTGGTGCCGGCCATCAGGTAGTGCCACGAGGTGCTGTCCAGTTGCTGGAAGACCGCCAACCCGACCTGGATCACCCGCAGGTCGTCCCTGGTGGTGACCAGCAACGGCCAGAGGAAGTTGTTCCAGCTCTCCTGGAAGGTGAGCAGGGCCACGGTGGCCAGCGCCGGCTTGATCAGCGGTGTGTAGATCTGGGCGTAGATGCGGAACTCGTTCAGGCCGTCGAGCCGTGCGGCCTCTTCGAGTTCGCGGGGCAGCGAGAGATAGAACTGCCGGAACAGGAAGATCGCGGTGGCGCTGAGGCCGCCGGGGATGATGAGTGCCCACCAGGTGTTGAGCCAGCCCGTGCCGCCCTGGCCGAAGATGTCGTTGCCGCCGAAGAGGGGCATGAACTTCACCAGCAGGAACTGCGGCACGATCTTGGTGTACGTGGGGATCATCAGCATCGCGACGAAGCCCATGAACACCCACTCCCGCCCGCGGAACGGGATGCGGGCCAGCGCGTACCCGGCCATCGAGCCCAGCACCAGGGTGATGATGGTGTGACCGGCCGAGATCAGGAAGCTGTTGCGGAAGTACAGGTGGAACGGTGCCGCCTGCAGCGCCTCGCTGTAGTTGCTCCACTGCCAGACCTGCGGCAGCAGGGTGGGCGGGAACTGGGCCAGTTCAGCGGGTGACTTCAGCGATGTTGCGATCATCCAGAGGAACGGGATGACCATGGTGAAGGCGCCGAGGCTGAGGATCACGTTCAGCAGCAGGCGGCCCTTCCACGGCCTCCGCCGCTTGGTGCGCGGCTTCGGTGTCGCCGTCGGGGGCGTGCCCGGCGTGGCCGGGTGCATCCGTGTGGTGCTCATTCGTCATCACCTCGGGTCGCGCGTCGGCTGATCAGGGTCATCACGAGCAGGAAGGCGAACAGGCACACGGACTGCGCCGAGGCGAGGCCCATCTGGAAGTTCTGGAAGGCGGACCGGTAGACCTCGTAGGTCATCATGGTGGTCGCGTTCGCGGGGCCGCCGTCGGTGAGGACGTAGATCTGGTCGAACACCTGGAAGGCTCCGATGATCGAGATGACGAGCACGAAGAAGGTGGCGGGCTTCAGCATCGGCAGTGTGATGGCGAAGAACTTGCGCACCACCGAGGCTCCGTCCACGGATGCCGCTTCGTACAGGCTGTTGTCGACGTTCTGCAGGGCCGCGATATAGATGAGCATCTTGATGCCGATGCCCTGCCAGGCCCCGACGAGGATCACCGCCCAGAGGGACCAGTCCGGGTCGGCCAGCCAGGCCTGCCCGGGAATCCCGATGACCGACAGCGCCGCGTTGAGGAGTCCCTGTTGCGGGTTGTAGATCCACAGCCACACCATGGCGATCGCGACGGTGGCGGTCACCTGCGGCAGGAAGAATGCGGTGCGGTACCAGGTGCGCAGCCAGAGGTTCTGGTTGAGCGCCACGGCGATGACCATGGCGATGGCCATCGACACCGGCACCGTCCAGAAGGTGTAGACGACGGTGTTCCAGGTGGCCAGGCGGAAGGTGGGGTCGTTCCAGATCTGGATGTAGTTGTCGATCCCGATCCAGCGCGGGGCGTCAAAGATGTTGTAGTCGGTCAGGCTCAGGGCGAAGGTCGCGAGCACCGGCAGCGCGGTCCAGAGCCCGATGTGGGCGACGGCGGGCGTCACCATCAGCCAGCCGGCCCGGCTCAGCTTGCGCTGGGACCGTGACCGATCGGGCCGCCGGGGTGCGCTCTGCAGGGCACGGGCCGGTTGTACGAGGCTGGTTGCTGGTGCGTGGCGCGTGGGCGCGCTCATGGTCAACCGCCCATCTTGCCGGCGAATACGTCGGCGAGGTCGTCGAGGGCCTGCTTCGGTGTCTTCTGCGCCAGGAGCGCGGATTCGATGGCCGGCGCGATCTCGCCGCGCAGTCCGAGCCATTCGCTGGGTCCACCCTCACGTTTGGCCACGTCGAGGTTCTCCATCGAGAACTGAACCAGCCGGTTGCCCTGGGCGTACTCGCTGTCGAGCAGTTCGGTGAGGGCCGGGATGTTGCCACGCTGTTCGTTCGCGGCGAGGGCCGGTCCGGGGCTGGCGAGGAATTCAAGCAGGGCCTGGGCGGCTGCCGGGTGCTCGGAGCCCTTCGACATCGTGGCGAGGGTGCCGCCGACGAACATGCCGGGTGCGTCCCCGGGGATGAGGAAGGGTTCCAGTTCGGGCAGCAGTTCGGGGGCGGCCTCCAGGGTCTGGGTCCAGAGGTTGTTGTGCGCGATGCCCATGGCCGCCCGGCCGTTGATCAGGGGGTTGACGGTTTCCTTGGTCGAGGAGTACCCGGTGTCCTCCACCTTGCTGGTGTGGATGAGGTCGACCACGGATTCGAGCGCTTCGACGCCCTCGGCGGAGTTGAACGCCGGCGCCGTGTTGTCGTCGTTGAAGAGCGACCCGCCCGAGGAGAAGAGCATGGTCTCGTACATCTGGCGGGCGTCCAGGGACAGCACATCGAAGCCGGCGCGTTCGAGGGCACCGTTCTCTGAGCGCACGGTCAGGGCCTCGGCCATCTCCACCAGCTCAGCCCAGGTGCTGGGCGGGGCGTCGTAGCCGGCCTCCCGCAACAGGTCCATGCGGGCAACGCCGAAGCGTGCGTCGAGCATGATCGGCACGCCGTAGACGTCGCCCTCCCAGACGCCGGCCTGCACGATCTCCGGGGTGGTCGACTTCTCGAGGTCGGCGACGCTGATGCCCGACTCGCTCAGGTTGGCCAGCACGCCCTTGTCGGCGAAGGCCTCGACCCAGCCGACACCCATCATCATGACGTCGGGCACCAGGCCGGACACGACCCCGGTGGTGAGTTTCTCGTTCAGCCGGGCGAAGTTGGTGTAGTCCACGGTGACGGTCACGTCCGGGTACTGCTCGTAGAACTGCGGCAGCAGTTCATCCTCGAGCAGGCGCTGGCCGGCGGCGCCTTCGTAGATGGGTGTGAGCAGGGTGATGTCGCCGCTGACGGCATCGGAGTCGGCGCCCGCCGACCCGTCCTCGGCGGAGCAGGCCGAGAGGGCCAGAGCCAGGACGGCCGCGGTGCCGAGGCCGGTGTACCGAAGGGCCGCGCGCCGCCCGGCGGAGCGGTGTGGTGTCGAAGCGGGTCTCGTGGACGTCTGACTCGTGGAAGTCTGTCGTGCTGTCCGAAAGTTCATGAGCAATTTCCCTTCACGGGGAGTGAATTAGTTGGTGGCGACGCTGCCGCAAACTCAGACGTCTTCGTCGTCGTCGTACCGCGATTGGGGGCCATGCTCGTGGCGCCGGCCCAACAATCTGGTGTAACGATTTACTGACCATAACTGGCGCATTTCGATTCGTCAAGCATTCCTCAACGTGACAATGCGGGGCATGCCGCCCGGCCGGGTCGGGTACCGGTTACGGCATTGCCATCCCGTTGGTAGATCGTTACACTGCTGAAATCCCCCACTCTTCGACCCATGCCACGTGAACGGACAATGATGGAGAAGGTCACGATCCAACAGGTCGCCCGGGCCGCCGGTGTTTCGGCGAGCACCGTATCGAACCTGCTGAACGATCGCTCGGAGCGCATGCTGCCCGCCACGAGGGACCGCATCACCGAAGCGATCACTCAGCTGGGCTACCGGCCCAACCGGGCAGCCCGTGAGCTGCGAACGGGCCGCACCCGCACGGTCGGCCTCATCGTGCCGTCCGTGGGCAACCCCTTCTGGGGAGCATTCGCGAGGGAACTCGAGCATGCCGCGCTTGCCGAGGGCTACAACGTTCTGCTGTGCAACAGTGAACGAGATCCGGTCCGTGAGCGTCGCTATGTCGAGGAGCTCTGGGACGACGGAGTGCGCGAGATCGTGCTCTGCACATCGCTGCCGTCCTTGAATCACCTGGCCCACATCGTCGAGCAGGGCCTACGCCTGGTCACGTTCGACCGGCCCACCCAGGCCGACGACCCGTCCACCGTCGTGAGCATCAGCATCAACAACGTTGTGGGCGGCCATCTGGCTGCCTCCCACCTCACGAGCCTCGGCCATCGAAACCTCACGTTCGTCTCCGGCTCGCTCCGTTCGGTCAACCGCACGGGGCGGTATCAGGGGTTCTGCTCTGCCGTCGAGGCCGCCGGCCTCGCCGTAGCGGATATGACCCTGTGGGCCGGAGCCGACGAGGCGCCTTTCGGTGACGTCGAAGCGGCCGATGTGGGCCGCCGAGCCGCCCACGAGATCTTCGCCGCCGGCAACCCGCCTACCGGCGTTGTGGCCATCAACGACATGACCGCCCTCGGTGTCTGCCGGGGCCTGCGCGACCTGGGGCTCCAGGTCGGCCGGGACGTGTCGGTGGTCGGCTTCGACGACATCATCCTCGCCGATCTCTACGACCCGCCGCTCACGACGGTGCGCCAGCCGATCGGCCAGATGGCCCAGCTGGCCATCGCCGAGATCGTCTCGCACCACGGTCTCGCCGACGGTGAGCCGGGCCGGTCGGTGCTGTTGCGACCGGAACTCATCGTGCGTGGATCGACGGCGGCACCGCCTGTCGACTAGCACCCCACCTCCCCCGCCACCCGGCCGACGCCGGTGGGGAATCACCCTGGATTCCCTCACCGTCCCCAACTTCAGGTTGTTCACGATCTCCAACGTGATCGCCATGACCGCCACCTGGATGCAGCGCATCGCCCAGGGTTGGCTGGTGCTGCAGTTGACCGACAGTGTCGCTGCGGTGGGCGTGACCGTGGCCATGCAGTTCACCCCGATGCTCCTCTTCGGCCTCCTCGGCGGGGTCGTCGTCGACCGCTATTCCAAACGGATGCTGCTGATGATCACGCAGTCCGCCGCATCCGTGCTCAGTCTCACCCTCGCCGTGCTCACCCTGAGCGATGTCGTCGAGGTTTGGCAGGTGTGGGTGATCGCCTTCGTGCTCGGGCTCGTCACCGTCATCGACAACCCCACCCGGCAGGTCTTCGTCAACGAAATGGTGGGACCGCAGTTCCTGCGGAACGCCATCACCGTCAACTCTTCGGCATTCCAGCTGGGTGGACTCGTGGGCCCGGCGATCAGCGGCCTGCTGATCGTGGCCGTCGGCGCGGGCTGGTCCTTCGCCATCAACGGGATCGCCTGCCTACTCACCGTGCTCGCGCTTGTACTCCTGGACACCTCGGCGCTCCATCGAAAGCCGCCGACGCCACGTAGCAAGGGACAGTTGCGCGAGGGGCTCCGTTACGTCGCGTCGACGCCCACCATTCTCTGGTCGTTGGTGATGATGTCGTTCCTGTCGGTGTTCGCCCTCAACATGCCCGTGCTGCTCGTCGCGTTCGCCGGCGACATCTTCGCTGCCGGCGCGGGCGGCTATGGCCTGTTCAACTCCCTGGTGGCGGTGGGCGCGCTGGTCGGTGCGCTGGCATCGACGCGCCGGGTCACCATCCGGCTGCGCACGGTCATCTTCTGCGGCGGCCTGTGGGCGCTCATCCAGGCCTCACTCGGGATCATGCCCACCCAGCTGGCCTTCGGGGCCGTGCTGGTGGCCTCCGGCATGGCCAATCAGTTCTTCTTCATGGCCTGCAACCCGCTCGTGCAACTGTCGTCGAACCTGCGAATCCGCGGCAGGGTGATGTCGGTCTACGTGCTGGTTCTGCTGGGCGGGCAGGCTCTCGGCAGCCCGCTGATGGGGTGGCTGATCGAACATTTCGGCGCGCACACCGGCATGCTGGTGTCCGGCCTCGTTCCGGCGGCAGCGGCCGTCACGATCGCGATCGTGCTCGCCAGACGCCATCAATTGAGATGGGATTGGCGAGGCGGACATCCCGGCCGCTGGCGGATCAGGCGGCGGTGATGGTCTGGCGGTGATTACCCAGCGGTTCCCCGCGGCGCCCGGGGCACCTTCGGCCGCACGAGCGCGTGGCTGTCGCGCAGCAGCTGCTCCACGAGCTCGTTCTCCACGCCCCCGTCGAGCACGATGGTGATCCAATGCTTCTTGTTGAGGTGGTAGCCGGGGGTGATGTGCCCGGGGAATTCCTCCCGCAGCGCGCGCCCTTCTTCGGGGTCGCATTTCAGCGAGACCGTGAGTGGGTCACCGGCCAGGGCACTCAGGGCGAAGATCTTGCCGTTGCCGCTGGTCTTGAACACGCTGGTCTCCTCGCCGAACGGAAACGTCTCGGTGGCCTGGGGCAGGCTGAGGCAGAACTCCACGAGGGCATCCGGGGTCATCACAAGGCTCTCCTGCCATATCCGTGGGTGGCTTCAGTGTGCCTGCAATGCACGAACCGCACCAGGTCGGCTTAGGCCGGAACGCCGATCATGGCCCCGGCGGTCAGCTCCACGGAGCGCAGCCGGTCACCGATCTGCTGCGACGCGTGCGCGAGGATCAGCTCGTCGGCCTGGGTGGATGCGGTCAGGTCGTCGAGGAAGGTGCGCACGTCCACCGGAGTGCCCACGGCCGTGTACCGCATCATGTCGGCCAGGCGGCGCCCCTCGGTGGTGGTGAGGAAGGCATCGATCTGGTCGTCGGAGTACTCCGGCGACGCCGGTCCGCGGGCGATCATGCTGCGCACCCTGGAGCGACGCATGATCTCGAACTGCTGCCCGGCATCCGCCGCGTCGTCGGCCGCGATCACGTTGGCGGCCACCATCAGGTAGGGCTCGGCGAGCTGCGCCGACGGCCTGAAGTCGCGCCGGTAGGTGGCGACGGCCTCAAACAGGGAGTCGGGTGCGAAGTGCGACGCGAACGCGTACGGCAGGCCGAGCGCGGCCGCGAGGCCGGCGCCGAAGAGGGAAGAGCCCAGGATGTACAGGGGAACGTTGGTGCCGGCTCCCGGCACCGCCCGCACACCGGGGATGATCGATTCGCCCTGCAGGTACGCGGCCAGTTCCATCACGTCCTGGGGAAACTGGTCGGAAGCGCGCGGGTCGCGGCGCATCGCCCTCGCGGTGGTCTGGTCGCTGCCGGGAGCCCGGCCCAGGCCCAGGTCGATGCGGCCGGGGTACAGCTCCGCGAGGGTGCCGTACTGCTCGGCGATGGTGAGCGGCGAGTGGTTGGGCAGCATCACGCCGCCGGATCCGAGCCGGATGGTGGAGGTCTGGGAGGCGATGTGGCCGACGAGCACGCTGGTGGCCGACGACGCGATCGTGGGCATGTTGTGGTGCTCGGCGTACCAGACCCGCTCATACCCGTGCTTTTCGGCGGTCTGGGCGAGCGCGACACTGGCGGCGAAGCTTTCCCTGACGGTCTGCCCGGGGGCGATGGGGGCGAGGTCGAGTATGGAGAGCGGTGTCGTCATGTGTGGGGTAACGGTTTTCGGGGGCGAATCGATACCCGCATTCACCGAATCCGACCGACACCCGGCAGAAACCGGCCGACCCTGGCCGCGTAGTCCGAGTACGCGGGATGCTCCTGGACGAGCATTTGCTCCTCCCAGCGGGTCTTTCCGGCCAGGAGCCCGATCAGCGCCACCCACACCACGACGTGCATGAGGGAGGAGCCGATCAGGACCAGTCCCAGCCCTCCCGACATCAGCCCCGTGTAGATGGGGTTGCGCACCACGGCGTAGACCCCGTTGGTGGCCAGCGGGGCGTCATCGCGCGGTATCGGGCTGGCCGTCATGGCGGGGCCGAGAGTTGTGGATCCCTGCACGGCGAGAGCCACCCCTACCGCGATGAGCGCGATGGCGGTGGCGACGACAAAGCCGTTCACAGGCCACACTGTGCCGTGCGGCAGGACAAGAAGACCTATCAGCAGCAGGATCTGCACCAAGACGAGGCCGGAGGCGAACGCACGTTTCATGCCCCGAGAGTACGCCCGCCGAACCGTGCTGGGCAGGGCTCCCGGCGTGATCCGCCCGCATGAAAAACGGCCCGCGGGCCAGGTGCAGGGAGCAGAGCTCCCTCAACCTGGCCCACGGGCCGGTCAGGTGGCGAAAGTGCCTGGTCGGTTAGTACCAGCCCACAGACTCGGACTTGGCCCAGGCCGCGCACGGCGTGCCGTACGAGCCCGAGATGTAGCCCAGGCCCCAGGAGATCTGCGTGGAGGCGTTCGTCGCCCAGTCCGACCCGGCCGTGGCCATCTTGCTGCCGGGCAGCGCCTGCGGAATACCGGTGGCACCGCTCGAGGCGTTGTACGCGTTCACGTTCCAGCCGGACTCCTTGTCCCACAGGCTCACGAGGCAACCGAACTGGTCGGCACCCCAGCCGTACTTGGCGGCCATCATGTCGCGGGCGACAGCCTGAGCGCCGCTCGGGTTGGAGGGCGCCGACGGGGCCGGAGCGGTGCTGGCCTTCGGGGCAGCCTTAGCTGCCTGCGCAGCCTGGGCAGCCTCTGCGGCGGCAGCGGCCTCCGCCTCGGCGGCCTCCTGGGCTGCCGCCGCAGCCTCGGCGGCCGCAGCAGCGGCAGCCGCCTCTGCGGCGGCCTGCTCGGCGGCGACGCGGTCGAACTCGGCTGTTGCGGCCTGCAGCGGCGGGAGCTCTTCGTTGGTTTGGCTGACGAGCTCGTAGATACGCTCCGGTGCCAGGTACTTGTGGTTATTGAGCATCGCGACGGGAGTGCTCACCGGCGTGGCGTCGGCCTTGTTCACGGCCGCGGTGATCACGGGTGTCGCACCGGCGATGGTGTCGGTGGCCGCCTTCTCAGCGCGGGCCTGCTTGATCTCGCTGTAGGCCTCGAGCTGCTCCGTGTGCGCGGCCGAGACGGCCGCGGTTTTCTCCGCGCGATCGTTCTGGGCGGCCATCGCCGGCTCCAGCACGAATCCTGTTCCGACCATCGCTCCGATGGAAAGCACCGCGAGCGCGGCGGCTGAGCGGCGGGTGACGCGGGTGCGATGGTTCTTCGACGCGCGGGTCTCAAGGGGCGCTGCGGGGATCACGGCTGTAGCGGATGTCTCGGGTGTTGCTGGAGTGCTGGAGTTCGGGGTAGTCACAGTTCTGTATGTCTCTCACTGAGCGAATCGCCTGTACGAGTGCGCATAGCGGTTCTTATTCGACGTTCCACAGGCGGGGGCCCGCCCGGGCGAAGTCACTACCCTGCAATATGTTTCTGCATGGATCCTCACCTTTTACCGGGAAGGTCCCCTTAATCCGTGTGCCCCTGTTGCATCCCGAATGGAGAACTGGATCACTTCTCGAGGGCCGGTGAGGCTACGATTCGACCCTCCCCAAGTGGGTCAATCCAGCGGATATGGCACCTCGCCGCATCCCCAAAACCTGTTGAATGTTTTTTTACAACCCCTTGAAAAAACAGCCGCGAGGTGGTTCAGATCACAGCTCGCTGGGAGAAACCGGCCGCAGGAGGAACAGTCGCACCACCCGTCCGGAGTCGCGCTCGTAGGCGCGGTAGCCCGGCCATACCGCTTCGATGCGGTGCCAGGCCGCGTCGCGGGACTCGGGGCCGATGAGGGTGGCCCGCACGTGCAGCCGGCGACCGCGCACCACAATGTCGGCCTCCGGATGCGCAAGCAGGTTGTGCGTCCAGGCCGGATGGCGTTCGCGGGCAAAGCTCGTGCCGGCCACGATCGCCCGGCCGCGCCCGTCTGGTGTGTACATCAGTGCCGACTCGCGCGGCAGGCCGGATTTGGCGCCGGTGGAGTGCAACACGAGCGAAGGAACGAGCAGCGCGCTCAGCTGTACTCGTCCGCCGCTGAGCCGGTGCAGAACGCGTTCGATCGGCGGCAAGACCGACGGCGCGAGGACCCTGAATAGTCGGGTGCGGGTGAGCGGGGCGGCGAGCGAGCGAACCAGGTGCACGACGGTGGCCATGCGGCCAGTCTGGACCCGTTGCTCCGGAGCCGCTGGCGGTCCGCTTCCGGTATCGGCCGTCGGCGTCACTAGAGGCTTTAGCCTCCCCCGCACGGGGGTGGCGGTTGCTACCGTGAGACTCCCCGTCCACCCGTACTACTCCCCCACACACCAGGAGCCGGCATGCTGTCCCCCCAGTCCCACCCCCTCATCGAAGCCACGCTCCCCCTGGTCGGTGAACGGCTGCCCGCCATCGCCAACGGGTTCTACGCCCGCATGTTCACCGCGCATCCCGAACTCTTCGACGGCCTGTTCAGCCGCTCGAACCAGAAGAGCGGCGTGCAGCAGCAGGCCCTCGCGGGCAGCATCGCCGCGTTCGCCGCGCATCTCGTGAAAGACCCCACCAGCGCGCCGGAGATCATGCTCTCCCGCATCGCGCACAAGCACGTCTCCCTCGGCATCCTGCCCGAGCAGTACGACGTGGTGTACAAGTACCTCTTCGAGTCCATCGCCGCCGAGCTCAGCGACGTCATCACGGCCGAGATCGCGGCTGCCTGGACCGAGGTCTACTGGCTGATGGCGCACGCCCTGATCAAGCAGGAGACCGGCCTGTACGCCGCCGCGGCCAGCGACAAGCCGCTCGCGCCGTGGACGGTCACGCACCGGGAGCCCGCCGGCAGCGACGCCGTGACGTTCACCCTCGTGCCGTACGATGACACCCCGCCGTCCGCGTCCCGGCCCGGCCAGTACGTGGGAGTGACGGTGCGGATGCCCGATGGGATCCACCAGGTGCGGCAGTACTCCCTCTCGGCCGGCACCGATACCGCGACCCGGGTGTTCACGGTGAAGCTGGACAACGACGGGGAGGTATCCCCCGTCTTGCACCGCGAGGTGCAGGTCGGCGACCAGCTGACCCTCTCCAACCCCTGCGGCGACATCACCCTGAGCACGGGCGACGGACCTCTCGTGCTGGCGTCGGCCGGCATCGGCTGCACCCCGCTGGCGTCGATCCTGCGCTCGCTGGTCGAGACCGGGTCGGAGCGGAAGGTGCTGGTGCTGCACGCCGAGAGCACCATCGAGCGCTGGGCGCTGCGCGAGCAGATGCGCGCCGACGTCGCCATCCTGGAAACGGCCGAACTGGAGCTCTGGCTCGAGGCTCCGAGCGCCCAGGACAGCGCGCATGACGGTTTCATGTCACTGGATTCCGTGACGATCCCCGACGACGCGTCGGTGTACCTGTGCGGGCCGCTGCCGTTCATGCGGGCGATGCGCGCACAGGCGCTGGCATCCGGGGTCCCGGCCGCCCGCATCCACTACGAGGTCTTCGGTCCCGACCTCTGGCTCGCGAGCGCGTAGAGCCAATTCTCAGCGGCGCGGCGCCACGGTGATGACAGCGATTTCCTTCACCCGGGGCCGCGCCCGGCCATCGCCTCGAACGATCCCGGTGATCCAGCGGAACCGCAGCCCCGCCGGCGTCACCGAGACGCTGGCGAGGCAGTTCTCGAACCACGGACCGCGGAGCCCCCGCCACCGCAGCGGCGACGCGGGCACCCCGGCCGAGCGGGCAAGCAGTTCGCTGAGACGGTTTGCAATGGCATAGGACAGCACGGCCGAAAATGACCGGAGCGGCAGGGCCAACGGGTTGCGGATCGGCGAACAGACGGCCTGGATGATGCGGCTGCCCGAGCTGCGCTCCACCTCGGCGACATAGGAGTAGTGCACGTCACCGGAGAGAAAGGTGATGGTGTCCGGGGCCGGGCCACGTTTGCCGTCGGCCACCTCGGTGGCCATCTGCGCCACCCGGCGAAAGCTCGACTGGAAGGCAGCCCAGTGTTCGAGATCGAGGGCCTGGCGGAGCTTCTCGCTGACGGCGGCCATCGGCCGGCCCCAGGCGCCCTCGGCTGTCGCCTCATTCCAGGCCTCCAGGTGGTGCAGGCCCGTCGGCAGTAGGAAGGGCAACGAGGTGCCGACCAGCAGATGGCGGAAGCCGCCGCGCATCCGTTGGTCGAGCCAGCCGGATTCGGCATCGTCGATCAGGGCCCGGTCTTCGGGGTCGAGCCTCCGTGCGACGCGGGAATCGATCACGATCAGCCGGCTGTCGCCATGGTCCCGGCAGTAGCTCCAGCGATAGCTGGCCGGCTCGGCGTCGGCACGCTCGACGAAAGCGTCGAGTGCGTCACTGAGGTCAAGCTCGGCGTCGCCGTCATGGCCGGCGATGAGCCGCCAGATCACATCGGCTGCCAGCTCGGCGGGCGACAGGTTGCCCAGATGCTGGTACACCCAATACGAGGCCAGCCCGGCGACCAGCCGCCCGCGCCACCAGGTGGTTTGCTCCATCTCACGCTTCCAACTGAGCGATGCGTTCCAGTCGTCACGAATATCGTGGTCGTCGAAAATCATCGCGGTGGGCACCGTCGACAGCAACCACCGATTCGCCGGGTCGGACCAGGCCAGGCCGTAGAGGTGCGCATACTCCTCGAAGTCGGCCAACTCCTCGCCTGGGGGCTCGTTGAGGTCCCGCCGGGCACGAATGAACTCCTGCATCTGCTCGCTCGTCGTGTCGGCGTAGACCTGGTCGCCCAGGAAGAGCACGAGGTCGGGCCAGGAGAATCGGCCGGGCTGCGCCGCCATCTGCAGGGCGTAGCTGCGCAGGGCGTCCACACCGTGGGTGCGGTTGCCTGTCGCGTCGTGCGGCACGCTGGTGCGGCACGAGCCGAACGCCAGTTGCAAGGCTGCTCCGGGCGTGAGCGTGCTGATGACGGATGCCGGAAATCGCGACGGCGCCGGCGGCCAGGCCTGTAGACCGTCGACGTCGACCGCGTAGGGGGTGGTCGTGCCCGGTGCCAGCCCGTCGACCTGCACCAGCGCGTAGTGATGCGCGTGCACGGCGAAGGTGTGCGCCGACCAGGTTCTGGCGCCGGCCCGCACCGTGACCCGCGCGGCCCGCGCGGTCTCGACCCAGACACTGGCGGAGTCGGTATCGACGTACCGCAGCATCGGACCGAGGATCAGCGCCGAGGCGGTCATGGCTGCGGGGTGGCGCTGTCTGCTGGGCTCGTGGACATGCCGCCATTCTGGCCCGGTCGCCGACCGGGCGCAGGGAATGTCCGCGCCCGAACGGTTCAGTCGGCGAGGATCAGGTACAGCGCGCGGCGTACCTCGTCGAGTTTCTCGGTGGCGGCGGCACGCTGGGCGTCGGTCGCCGAGGAGCGGAACTGGTGCACAACGCCGAAAAGCTTGCCGACACTCTCGTGGAAGGCGGTGTCGGCGTCGGACTGCCCTGGAGTGGCTTCCCACGCCTTCTTGAGGTCGTCGGCGTGCTCGGCCAGGTAGGCCCGGCCGGATTCGGTGAGTTCGTAGTCCGTTCGGCGTTCGGTGCCGGTCGGCGAAATGAGCTCCTCGTCGACGAGCTGCTGCAGGGTCGGGTAGATGGAGCCGGGACTGGGACGCCAGGCGCCGCCGGTCTTCTCCTCGATGGCCCGGATGAGTCCGTAGCCGTTGGAGGGGCCGTCGGCCAGCAGCGAGAGGATCGCGGAACGAACGTCGCCCTTGTTGGCGCGACGTGAGCCGCGGGGACCGCCGGGGCCGAATCCCGGGCCGAAACCGCCGAAGCCGGGCCCAATGGGACCGCCGGGACCGAATCCCCGGCCGAAACCACGACCGTGACCCTGGGGCGAGTCGTGGTGGGCACGGCTCATCCCCGGGCCGCAATCAGGGGCGCCGAATTCAGGGGCGCCGGACTCTGGATGGTGTGTGTGGTGAAAGCGCTTCATGATCGCATTCGTCCTTTCACGAGGTCGTGCGTCGCTGGTCTTGCGAGCACGCGTCGCGGAACTTCCACGACACTCAACGATATATCGCTGAGTGTCATGGAGTCAAGGAACTCAGCGGATCAACGGCGGTCGTCCCTGTCGTCGCGCCGGTCGTCCCGCCGGTCTCCGCGGCGGCGAACTCCGTGGGCGACGACGGCCGCCGTGCCCACTGTGGCGGCGGTGCGGGCCACGGGGGCCCCGATCACTCCGGGTCGACCGACCCGTCTGCGTGCGAGAGGCATCTCAGGCTCCTTCAGTGTCATCGGCTTCAATTGCGGCGAACAGAGCCTGCACCGGGATACGGCCGCTGGCCACCAGCTGACCGCCGGCGTGCCGCACCGACGCGCCGAACGGAGCGGCCCAGAGGTTCTCCCAGACCAGGAGCGCTGCGGTGCTTCCGGGCTCGATGGCCTCGGCCGCGGAGATCACGTCGTCCTCGCTGAGGAGGGTGGCCAGTTCGGTCTCGAAGGCCCGCAGCTCCCCGAGTTCGCCGTCTTCGAGATCCGAGAGTTCGGCGATTTCCAGGACGCCGTCGGCGTCTTTCTTGAGGATCAGCAGGTCCAGGATCTTCACCAGGCCCCGGTCAACGAGCTTCGTGAGCTCCGGGGCGATCGAGCCGTTGAAGGTGCTGCCCGGAAACTCCACGACGATCCAATCGACCGGCCCGAGTTCGTCGATGCTCTCAGTCATATTGCACTCCACTTCGCTCGATGATGCGAACGATGGGCACGCAGGTGCGCCGTCGTCTCCGGCTGCCGGAGGTCTCAGTGTCCAGCCCTCCGGCAGCGCTCGCGTCACCCGCGACGGGTGAAGGTGGTTCAGAGGGTCGGCAGCACCCGCTCGCGTACCTTGCGGCGGAGGACCTTGCCGAGCATCGTGCGGGGGGTGTCGGTGATCTGCACGATCCGGCGGGGAATCTTGTAGGCGGCCAGGTGCTCCCGGCAGTGGTCCTGCAGGGCCTTCTCGTCCAGCGTCGCGCCGGGTTCGAGCTCGACCGCGGCGACGACCATTTCGCCGCCTCGCTCCAGCGGCTTGCCGAACACGGCGGCATCCGTCACCGAGGCGTGCAGTCGCAGCACGGTCTCCACCTCGGTGGGCGCCACGTTGAAGCCACCGGTGATGATCAGGTCCTTGGCCCGGTCGACGATGGTGGAGAAGCCGTCCTCGTCCACGGTGACGATGTCACCGGTGCGCAGCCAGCCGTCGGGAGTGAGGGTCTTGGCGGTCTCCTCAGGGTTGTTCCAGTAGCCCTGGAACACCTGCGGGCCCTTGAGCAGCAGCTCTCCCGGCTGTCCCTTCTCCACCTCGGTTGTCGGGTCATCGGGGTCGGTGACCTTCATCAGGGTCGACGAGAACGGGATGCCGACGGTGCCGGGGCGGCGGGTCGGGTAGAACGGATTACCCATCGCCACCGGGGACGCCTCGGTCATGCCGAAGCCCTCCACGAGCAGTCCGCCGGACACCGATTCCCACAGCTCCACCACGTGGTCGGGCAGGTTCATCGCCCCCGAGATGCAGAACTTGCAGGAGCGCAACGAGATGCCGCGTTCCTTCGCGGCGAGCGCGGTGCGCTCGTAGATCGGCGGCACTGCGCAGTACACCGTGGCCGGGGTCTTCTTCATCGTGTCCAGCACGGTTTTCGGATCGAACTTGGGGAACAGCACGATCAGGGCCTGCTTGTGGATGCCGTAGGTCAGGTACAGCGTGAGGCCGAAGGAGTGGAACATCGGCAGGATCGCGTAGAAGACCTCCTTGCGGTACTCGGCGCCATGCATCCAGGCCTCGCCCTGCAGCGCATTGCAGTGCAGGTTGTAATGGGTGAGCATGGCACCCTTGGGCCGGCCGGTGGTGCCGGAGGTGTACTGGATGGCCGCGAGGTCGTGCATTGCCGGACGCGGGTGGGTCGGGTCTACCCGTCCATGGCTGAACAGGTCCTTCCACGGGGTCGTGCCGGCCGCCGAGCCGGTCAGCGCCGCGCGGGACTCGCGCAGGCTCTTCACGGGAAGGTACAGGGCCAACCGCTTGACGGTCGGGAACGCCTGCAGCAGGTTGACCGAGACGATGTGGTCGATCTCGATGTCGGCCGGGAACGCGCGTACCGTCGGGGCGACCTTGTCCCAGGCGATCACGATGCGGGCCTGGTGGTCTTCGAACTGGTGCCGCAGCTCCGGTGAGGTGTAAAGCGGGTTGTGCTCAACGACCACGCCGCCCAGGCGCAGAACGGCGTAGAACGCCACGACGTGTTGCGGGCAGTTCGGCAGGATCAACGCGACCCTGTCGCCGGCGCGCACCCCGAGCAGGCGCAGCCCCTCGGCCGCCTTGTCGATCTGGGCGCCGAGCTCGGCGTAGCTGGTGCGGCGCCCGAAGAACTCCAGCGCCGGCGCGTCACCGGCCTCCGCGACCGCGTGCTCGAGCATCTCGACGAGTGAGGTGGTGGGGTAGTCAATTTCTGCGGGCACCCCCGGCTGGTAGTGCTTAACCCAGGGCTGTTGCTCAGTAATGGCCATGCAGCCATACTCCCGCGAACAGCTCCCGTGCGGGGGCACAACACGGCACCGGGTGGAGCACGTCTGTGCAGACCCCGCAGATCATCCGGCGCAAGCGGTTGACCGCTCCCCTCACCCGGTGGCACGGTGTGAGCGAGCAGCTGCGCCGTCGCAGGCCATTCCGACCCCGCCGAGATTTCGAAGGAGACACCATGCCCACAGTCAGGTCGCGCGATGGCACCACCATCGCCTTCGACAGTCTCGGCACCGGCCCAGCCCTGATCCTGGTCGACGGCGCCACCTGTTACCGCGACGCCGGGCCGATGCGCCCCCTGGCCGCGCTGATGGCCGACAGCTTCACCGTGTACGTCTACGATCGCCGCGGCCGCGGCGCCAGCAGCGACACCATGCCGTTCGCGGTAGACCGGGAGATCGACGACATCGCAGCGTTGATCCAGCTGGCCGGCGGCACCGCGGCCCTCTTCGGCATGTCAAGTGGCGGAGCCCTGGTCATCGCTGCCGCGGCCCAGCTCGACGGGTCGGTCAGCGAGCTGGCCGTCTACGAGGTGCCGGTGAGCATTGACCTGGATCCCGTCGTCACCGCATACTCCCGGAATCTGGCCGCGGCGCTGGCCTCAGGACACCGCGGTGACGCCATGGCCCTCTTCCTGGCCCGGGTGGGCATGCCGGCCGAGCAGATCTCGGGGATGCGGCAGACGCCGATGTGGGCCGGATTCGAGGCGATCGCGCCCACCCTCGCGTACGACGATGCGGTTCTCGGCGACGGGTTGCTCCCCTACGACCGGATTGAAGCCATCCAGGTTCCCGCGGTGGTGCTGAGCGGCGAATTCGCACCGGAGTCCATCCGTGAGTCAGCCCGGGCCCTGGCCACCGCACTGCCGAACGGAAGACACGTCGAGCTGCCCGGCCAGTCCCACGATGTGGACATCGCCGTTCTCGCCGCCGCCCTGCACCGGAGCCTGCACTCGGGCGCACCGGCATCGGGCACCGCGGCCAGCGCGGTCGACGACTGACGGTCCGGGCTCAGTCCGTGTCGGCGGCGGATGCGGCCGCGTTCCGGGACTCCCGGGCCAGGAAGGCGCCGAGTTCGCTGATGGTGCTCATCAGCGGGGCGGGGAACACGACGATGGTGTTCCTGTCGACGCCGATCTCCACGAGTGTCTGCAGGTTGCGCAGTTGCAGAGCGATCGGATGCGCCAACATGATGTCCGCCGCCTGGCCGAGTGTCGCGGCGGCCAACTGCTCACCCTCGGCGTTGATGATCTTGGCCCGCTTCTCCCGCTCGGCCTCGGCCTGCTTGGCCATCGACCGCTTCATGGTGTCCGGCAACATGATGTCCTTGAGCTCGACAAGGGTCACCTCCACCCCCCAGCCGAGGGTTTGGGCATCCAGGATCTCCCGCACGCTCACATTGAGCACCTGGGTATTGGTCAGGGTCTCGTCGAGGGCGTGCTGACCGACCACCTTGCGAAGAGTGGTCTGGGCGATCTGTTCAATCGCGCTCCGCACGTTCTCGATCTCCACGACCGACTTCACCGAATCGATCACCCGGTAGTAGGCCACCGCCGAGACCCCGACACTGACGTTGTCCCGGGTGATGATGCCCTGCGATTCGATGGGCAGGGTCACGATGCGCAGGGAGACCCGGTGCATGACGTCGATGAACGGGATGATGAGATGCAGGCCCGGCTTCAACGTGCCGACCAGCCGGCCGAAGCGCAGCAACACGCCCTGCTCGTATTGCGTCACCACTCGGATCGACAACGCCGCCAGCACGATCAGCAGGATCACCGCGAGTGCCAGCAGCACCCAGAACGCCACCATCAGGAGCACCTTCCACAGAACGGGGATACCTCAGTCACATCCACCGTCTAGGGTCATTTTGCGCCTGTCCGGACCCTTCCACCAGTGCCGGCAGCCGGCCCGTATCCGGCCGATTTGGTGCTCCCGAACTGGGTGAGCACTTCGACCGGCTACCGTAGTACTATGACGCCTCCTGATTCAACTGCACCGACCGAGGCAGCCACTGCCCCTCCGACCATCACGTTCTCCGAGCTTGGGCTCAGTGACTCCGTTCTCAAGGCCCTCAAAGATGTCGGCTACGAGACCCCGTCGGCCATCCAGGCTGCCACCATTCCCCCGCTCCTCGACGGCCGCGACGTCGTCGGACTCGCCCAGACCGGCACCGGCAAGACGGCAGCGTTCGCGCTGCCGATCCTCTCCCGCCTCGACATGTCCCAGAAGAGCCCCCAGGCCCTGGTGCTCGCCCCCACCCGCGAACTCGCCCTGCAGGTCTGTGAGGCCTTTGAGAAGTACGCCTCCCACATGAAGGGTGTGCACGTGCTGCCCGTCTACGGCGGGCAGGGCTACGGCATCCAGCTGTCTGCGCTGCGCCGTGGCGTGCACGTTGTCGTCGGTACTCCCGGCCGCATCATGGACCACCTCGAAAAGGGCACCCTCGACCTCACCCAGCTCAAGTACCTGGTGCTCGACGAGGCCGACGAGATGCTCAAGATGGGCTTCGCCGAAGACGTCGAGACGATCCTCGCCGACACCCCGGACGACAAGCAGGTGGCCCTGTTCTCCGCCACCATGCCCGCTGCGATCCGTCGCATCTCCAAGCAGTACCTCAACGACCCCGAAGAGATCACGGTCAAGAACAAGACCACGACCTCGGTGAACACCACCCAGCGCTACCTGCTGGTCTCGTACCCGCAGAAGGTCGATGCGCTCACCCGCATCCTCGAGGTGGAGAACTTCGAGGGCATGATCGTCTTCACCCGCACCAAGAACGAGACCGAGACGCTCGCCGAGAAGCTGCGTGCCCGCGGCTACTCCGCCACCGCCATCAACGGCGACGTGCCCCAGGTGCAGCGTGAGCGCACCGTGGAGCAGCTCAAGAGCGGCAAGCTGGACATTCTCGTCGCCACGGATGTCGCCGCGCGCGGCCTCGACGTGGAGCGCATCAGCCACGTCATCAACTACGACATCCCGATCGACACCGAGTCCTACGTGCACCGCATCGGCCGCACCGGCCGCGCGGGCCGCAGCGGCGCCGCGATCAGCTTCGTCACCCCGCGTGAGCGTCACCTGCTCAACGCCATCGAGCGCGCCACCCGCCAGCCGTTGACCCAGATGCAGCTGCCGAGCGTCGAAGACGTCAACGTGACCCGGCTCGCCCGGTTCGACGACGCGATCACCGCCGCGCTGGAGGAGACCGCGCGCATCGCCGCGTTCCGCGACATCGTGGGCCACTACGTTGAGCACCACGATGTGCCGGAGGCCGACGTGGCCGCCGCCCTCGCCGTGGTCGCCCAGGGTGAGACCCCGCTGCTGCTCAACGCCGACGACGTGCGCGCCGCAGCTCGGTTCGACCGTGAGCGCACCGAGCACCGCGACCGTGACCGGCCCGCGCGCAACGACCGTCGGGACGACCGCGGCAGCCGCGACGACCGCGGTAGCCGCGATGACCGGGGCAGCCGCGACGACCGTCCGCTGCGCAGCGAACGGCCCGAACGCCGCTCGCGCGACAGCAGCCGGGCCATGGCCTCGTACCGCATCGAGGTCGGCAAGCGCCACAAGGTGGAACCGCGCCAGATCGTCGGCGCCCTCGCCAACGAGGGTGGCCTGAGCCGGGAAGACTTCGGCGCGATCCAGATCCTGCCCGACTACTCCCTGGTGGACCTGCCCGCCGACCTGACCGGCGACGTGCTGGGCCGTCTCTCGGCGACCCGGATCAGCGGCAAGCTCATCGAGATCCACGCCGACAACGGCGCCTCGGCCGGCCGCAACGACCGTCCGCAGCAGGGCGACCGTTCGGAGCGCCCGCCGCGCCGCTACTAGCGGTCTAGCCTCGCTGGTTGAGCTTGTCGAAACCTCACGGTCTCGACAAGCTCGACCAGCGGATGGGGCTGTTCCCCGAGTCGGCCCTTAGCGTGTTCGTGAGCAATGCTTTAGTCTGGGACGTGCACGGGGAGCACCGAGCGATCCCCGGTCCTGGAGCCCTCCTTGAACATCACTCCCCTGACCTGGATCATCACCATCGGCGTGACGATCGCATTCTTTGCCTACGAGTTCTTCGCGCACGTGCGCAAGCCGCACGAGCCCACGGTGGCCGAATCCGCCCGCTGGTCGGTGTTCTACATCAGCCTCGCACTGCTGTTCGGCGTCGGCATCGGCCTGGTATCGGGCTGGCGGTACGGCGGCGAGTACTTCGCCGGCTACCTCACCGAGAAGGCGCTGTCGATCGACAACCTCTTTGTGTTCCTCATCGTGATGGCCGCGTTCTCGGTGCCCAAGGCGTACCAGCAGAAGGTGCTGATGTTCGGCATCATCATCGCCCTGATCATGCGCGGCGCGTTCATCGCCGTGGGTGCGGCCCTGATCGAGAACTTCTCCTGGGTGTTCTATCTCTTCGGCGCGCTGCTGTTCGTGCTGGCGTACATGCAGGTGCGCGGCCATGAGAGCAACCCCGCCGACAACCTCTTCGTGCGCCTGGCCCGCCGGGTGTTGCCCGTCACCGAGGAGTACGACCGCGACAAGCTCACCACCAAGATCAACGGCAAGCGCTACGTCACCCCGATGCTGCTCACCATCATCGCGATCGGCTTCATCGACCTGGTCTTCGCGATCGACTCGATCCCCGCGATCTACGGACTCACGTCGGAGGCGTACATCGTCTTCACCGCCAACGCCTTCGCTTTGATGGGCCTGCGCCAGCTGTTCTTCCTCATCGGCGGACTGCTCGAGCGCCTGGTCTACCTGTCCCAGGGCCTCGCCGTGATCCTCGCCTTCATCGGCGTCAAGCTCGTCTTCCACGCCCTGCACGTCAATGAGGTGCCGTTCATCAACGGCGGCGAACCGGTGCTGTGGGTGCCCGAGATCCCGATCTGGTTCTCGCTGGTGTTCATCGCGGCCACGGTCACCGTGGCAACCATTGCGAGCCTGGCCAAGACCCGCGGGGACGCCGCCAAGGCCGACCGCGCCCAGGTCGACGGCGAGCCCACCACCAAGGCCGGGGACTCGAACTAGCCGAGCAGGATCGCCTCGAGGTTGTCCACGCTCACGCTGTGGTAGTCGCTGTACGCCTGGGGAACCTCGATCACCGTCGTCCACGGGATGCTGGGTTCGTTGCAACCGGCATGGCCCGCGGGAATGATGACCTCGCTGACGATCTCCAGGCTGCCGGTCGGCGCATCGTGCCGGTACTGCGTCGGCCTCGAGGCACAGCCAGACCCGAAGATCACCAGCGTGAGCTCGTTCGGGCCCGGAAAGTAGCAGTCGTCGGGCGTGCCCGCCGCCATGGCGGCCTCGGTGCAATCCGACTCGGCGGGCGGTATCGCGGTGACGACGGCCCGCTCAAGTCGGCAGCGTCGCTGCCCCGGCCCGGGAGCGCCTCACGGGGTCAACCCGGCCGGGTCGAGGTATCCGAGCACGGTAGCGCCGTCGGCGAGATAGATCGGCACTCGACTGTCGCCGCCCGCTGATTCGGCGGCATCGGCGGTGGCGCCGAGGAGAGCGAGCTTCGCCGCCTGGAGATCGCTGCGGTAGGCGTACCCGGTCTCGCCGTTGAGCTCGAGCACCGCCGTAAGCTCGTCAGCATCGGGCTCGGTGCCGCCGGGATCTGTGTCCGCCGATGCGGCGAAGCCCGGGCTCGCGGCGCTCTGACCGGGCAGCTCACCGATCGGGCCCTCCGCGAGCTCGGGCCCACTGGAATCCTGGGCGACGACAGTGTCTGACCACCGGTCGTAGGCGACCACCGAGCCGGCTCCGACACCGCCGGCGAACAGGAGTGCCGCGGTCGCGGCCAGCGCGAAAGCCGTGCGGGAGAGCCGTGCGGCGCGGGGCCGCGGGGTTGCAGATACCGTTCGGAGGAGCAGGGCCCGGATCTCGGCGCTGCGACCCGGGTCCATCTCGGGGTGGTCAGTGCGTTCCGGCGGCAGGTCGGGGGTCATCACAGGCTCCATCCTTCTCGCACGTCCGGTGCGCTCTGCAGCATCAGCTCGGCCATCCGGTTCTTGGCCCGGTACAGCCGGGACTTCACCGTGCCGACCGGGATCCGCAGCGCCAGGGCCGCCTCGGCCGTGGTCAGCTCCTCCAGAACGCAGAGTGTGAGGATGTCCTGGTCGCGGGCGCTCAGCTGCGCGAAGATCTCCCGCACGCCCGGGGCCTTGCGGTCGCGGTCCAGCTCGGCACCCAGCTCATCCGACGGGTCCGGATGCGAGCGTTCGGGCGAGAGCTTCGACAGGGCCAGGCGGTAGCGCCGGGCCGAGCGAGCCTGGTTGCGGCAGACGTTGTTGGTGGTCACGAGCAGCCAGCCGATCACCGAACCGTTCACGACCCGCACCCGGCGCCGGTGGCGCCAGAGCTCGAGGAACACGATCGCCGTGGCGTCTTCGGCGTCATGCCGCGAGGCGAGCGCGCGCAGGGCGTGACCGAAGACCCGGTCACGATGCTCGTCGAAGAGCTCCCCGAACGCCCCCGCATCCCCCTCGACGGCGCGCCCCCACACCTCGTACTCGTTGGTCCCCCGGGCGGCCGTCATACCTAATAATGTCCACAGCCCGCGATTGGTTCCATCCGGCCGGATAACGTTCCGACCTCGCCCTTCCCCGCCCGCAGGCCGTCACTACACCCCCTGTGGCCGAGCGCGCCCGCTATAGCGGGCGCGGTGGGCCACACGAGGTGCGCCGAGCACCCCTAAGCCCCCGAGAGCACCGCCGAGCACCACGGCACAAGCGCCCGCTATCGGCCGGGCTGCACGAGGCGATCGTGGTCCCACGGCTCGGCCCAGCCGAGTTCGTCGAACATGCGTGAGAGCACAATCGCGGTGAAGCCCCAGACGAGCCGCCCGCCCACGGTGAACGCCGGCGCCCGGTAGACGGTGCCGCCGACGGTGTGCTCGGTGTTGGCCCGGTTGGCCGGGTCGAGCAGATCCGCCACGGGCACCCTGAAGACGTCCACGGTTTCGGCGTGGTCCATCGCGGCCACCTGGGAGGGTCGGGTCCACCAGGCCGGCACCGGGGTGACGAGATGGTTGCTCACCGGCACCGGCATCGCGGGCAGTGTGCCGAGCGGTTCGAGGCCGGCGACATCCAACCCGGTTTCTTCGACGGCCTCCCGTAGCGCCGCCGCGATCGGGCCCGCATCGGATGCTTCGAGCCGGCCGCCCGGAAAGGCGATCTGACCCGGGTGACTGCCCAGGGTGGAGGCACGGCGCAGCAGCAGAACGTCGAGGTCCCGCGGAACCCGGACCGGCCCGGCCGGCGCCTCGGCCGGCACCGCGTCGAGCACACCGAACAGCACGAGAACCGCGGCCCGGCGAGCGCTGCGCATATCGGGGAGGTCACGGCTTCGGCCGGTCCCCCAGTCCAGCCCACGCTCGCAGAGTGCCGTGAGCTCGGCGCGCGGGTCGTTCGAGACAACGAGCATGCTTCCACCATACGCAGCCCGGTCGACGTTGACAGTGCTGCCATCGGGGGCAACTGTGGTGCAGAGCCACGCCCGCAGCCCGGCACCGTCGCCCAGAACCGGAGGTCCCCTCTCATGGAATTCCCGCCGATCGCCGACTACGCGTTCCTCTCCGACTGCGAAGTGAGCACCCTGATAGCGCCGAATGGCGCCGTGGAGTGGTTGTGCCTGCCTCGCCCAGACAGCCCGAGTGTCTTCGCCGCGCTACTCGACCGCACCGCCGGCCTGTTCAACTTTTCCCCGACTAACACTGCGGTGCCCGAGCAAAGGCGCTACCTCCCCGGCACCATGGTGCTGGAGACCACCTGGCACACGCCGACCGGCTGGACGACGATCAAAGACGTGCTGGTGATGGGTCCGCTGGCCGAGCACCGCCGCGAGGGTTTCCGGCGCTCCCCCGGAGACTCCATATCGCAGCGCACCCTCTTGCGCATTGCGACCTGTTTCGACGGCCGCGTGGAACTCCAGGTCAACTGCTTTCCCCTGTTCGACTACGCCAGGCAGCAGGGCGTCTGGAATTTCGACGGCCCCGGCTACACCAGGGCGAAGGTCGTCAACGGGGACCTCTCGCTCATCCTCAGCGGCAGTGTGCCCCTCGGGGTCGTCGGTGGACGGTGCACCGGACGCACCACTTTGGAGACCGGTGAATCCGCCTTCGTGGCCCTGAGCTGGGACGACACGGTTCCGCAGGATCTCGCGGAGGCGAACGGCCAGCTCGAGCAGACCGAGAAATACTGGCGCAACTGGATGAGCATGGCCACGTTCCCCGATCACAGGTTCCGCCCGTACATCGAGCGCAGCGCCCTGGCCCTCAAAGGCCTCAGCTACGCGCCGACCGGGGCGATCATGGCCGCCGCCACCACGTCGCTGCCCGAAACACCGGGCGGTGAACGCAATTGGGACTACCGGTACAGCTGGATCCGGGACACCGCCTTCATGTTGCGGGCGCTGCACGGCCTCGGCTTCAACGGCGAGGCCTACGACTACTTCGCGTTCATCATGGATGCTGTCGTGGCCGGCAAGCCGAAAGGCCCGTGGGACCTGCAGATCATGTACGGCATCGGCGGCGAACTGGACCTCACCGAACAGACCCTCGACCACCTCTCCGGCTACCGCGAGTCCCGGCCGGTGCGCATCGGCAATGGCGCCTTCAACCAGCACCAGCACGATGTCTGGGGCATGCTGCTCGACTCGGTCGAGGAGCATCTGCGCGGCGGCGGCCAGATCGCCCCCCTCGTCTGGGAACGGTTGGCCGACCTGGTCGACATCGCCATCAAGCGAAGCGCCGAACCCGACCAGGGCATTTGGGAGATGCGCGGCGCACCGCAGCATTTCGTGGCCTCGAAGGTGATGTGCTGGGTCGCCGCCGACCGTGGCGCGCGCATCGCCGAGAGTCGCGGGGATACCGTTCGCGTCGAGAAGTGGCGCCTGGCCGCCAAGAGAATGAAGGCCGAGATCTGCGAACGCGGGGTGAGCGAGCGCGGGGTGTTCACGCAGCACTACGACAGCACCGAACTGGATGCGTCGCTGCTATTGCTGCCGATCATGGGGTTCCTGCCACCGGATGATGAACGCGTGCGCGCGACAGTGCTCGCGATCGCCGACGAACTCACCGAGAACGGCTTGGTGCTGCGCTACCGGGTCGCCAGCACCGACGACGGTCTCAGCGGTGCGGAGGGCACCTTCAGCATCTGCTCGTTCTGGCTGGTGTCGGCGCTGGTGATGATCGGCGAACACGCCGCCGCGGCGGCCCTGTTCGAGAAACTGCTCTCGTTTGCCGGGCCGATGCTGCTCTACGCCGAGGAAATCGACGCCAGTACCGGGCAGCATCTGGGCAACTTCCCGCAGGCGTTCACCCACCTGTCCCTGATCGATGCCGCCACCCGGCTGATCAAGGCCGAGCGTCGGCGGGACGAGGCAACGAGCGGACTCGGCTGAGGATGGGCGGTAGTCGCAGGGCGGTCCAGCCCACGGCAATGAACACGACCAGCGTGACGGCAATCACGGGGTCAGGCAGCGGGCGCGACGACAGGATCGTGGTGTAGTCCGCCGCGGCATGCAGAAGCACAAGCGGCCCGAGCCAGCGAAACCGGTACTGGAAGCCGGCCAGAGCGAAGCCGTAACACGCCGAGACCAGCACGTTCAGTAACACGTCGTCGAGACCACGGCCGGTGGTCGCCAGGGCGGACAGGTGCTGTAGACCGAACAGCGCAGCGGTGACTGAGACGGCGGCCCATGGTCCGAACGCCATCCGCATCCTCTCAAGCACGACAACCCGACTGGTGAGCTCTTCGTTCAGCCCCACCATCAGGAGGGTGAGCGCCCAGAGCCCGTAACCCGGAGGTTGCTCCACCAGCCCGGCCGGCACTGCCCACAGCAGCACCTCAACGACAAGCGGCACCAGCAGCAGCAGTGCGCGCGGACCACGCCATACGACGAGGATCCCCGATGCCCGCCACAGCTTTTTTCCCGTGACCAGCGCGACAGCGAAGATCACGCACGCCGCGTTTGCAGCGAGCCCCAGGTACCAACCGGAGATTCCCACCAGCGGCGCCACGGCGAGCGTGACCATGATGACGCCGAAGCGTGCCGCGTGGACCCCCACGCCAAAACCGATCGCTCGCCATTGCTGGTTCCCCATATGGCGGATGATACCGACACCAGGTGAAGTGGGGGCGCGCCCCGGCCCTCCCCCGGGCACGAGCTGACCGGTGCCCGACCCGACCTCATCCCTACAGGGTGATGTCGCCCTGAACCCCGGCGGGCTACCTTCACCCGAAAGACCAGGAGGCCCCGTGATGAATCCCGACCGCCACGCCCGCTCCATGCTGCCGATCCCCGACCGCCCTGCACCCGGTCTCACCACCTACGACGCGAAGGACCCCGATACGCACTACCCGCCGATTGAGCAACTGCGACCGCCGGCGGGCGCACCGAACGTGCTGGTCATCCTGATCGACGATGCCGGCTTCGGTGCGTCGAGCGCCTTCGGCGGCCCGTGCGCCACTCCCAACGCCGAGAAACTCGCCGCCAACGGGCTCAGCTACAACCGTTTCCACACCACGGCGCTGTGCGCACCCACCCGGCAGGCGCTGCTCACCGGCCGCAACCATCACTCGGTGGGGATGGGCAGTATCACCGAGACAGCCACATCGGCGCCGGGCAACAACTCGTTGCGGCCGAACACCAAGGCGCCGCTGGCGATGACCCTCAAACTGAACGGATACTCCACCGCCCAGTTCGGCAAGTGCCACGAGGTGCCCGTCTGGCAGTCATCACCGATGGGCCCGTTCGACGCCTGGCCGTCGGCCGGTGGCGGCTTCGAGACCTTCTACGGTTTCATCGGCGGGGAGAACAACCAGTGGGATCCCGCGCTCTACAACGGCACAACGCCGGTGGAACCGCCCGCGACACCTGAGGAGGGCTACCACCTCACCGAAGACCTGGCCGATCACGCGAGCAACTGGATCCGCTCACAGAAGGCCCTGATGCCCGACAAACCGTTCTTCGTGTACTTCGCGCCCGGCGCCACGCACGCGCCCCACCACGTTCCCAAGGAGTGGGCGGACAAGTACGCCGGAAAGTTCGCCGACGGCTGGGACGTGCAGCGCGAACGCACCTTTGCGAAGCAGAAGGAACTCGGGGTGATCCCCGCCGATGCGCTCCTCACCCCGCGGCACGCGGATATTCCCGCCTGGGACGACATGCCCGCCGCGCTCAAGCCGGTGCTGGAACGAGAGATGGAGGTCTACGCCGGGTTCATGGAGCACACCGATCATCACGTGGGCCGGGTGATCGACACCATCGCCGACCTCGGCATCCTCGACGACACGATCATCTACTACATCATCGGCGACAACGGGGCGTCCGCTGAAGGCACCCTCAACGGGGCCTTCAACGAAATGGCGAACTTCAACGGGATGGCCGCGATCGAGACCCCGGAGTTCCTGGAGTCGAAGATGGACGAATTCGGCAGCCCCACCTCGTACAACCACTACGCGGTGGGGTGGGCGTGGGCGATGGACACTCCGTTCCAGTGGACCAAGCAGGTGGCCTCGCACTGGGGCGGCACCCGCAACGGCACCATCGTGCACTGGCCCACCGGGATCGCCGAGAAGGGCGGGCTGCGGGAGCAGTTCATCCACTGCATCGACATCGCACCGACCATCCTCGAGGCCGCCGGCCTGCCCGAGCCGACGATGGTCAACGGCGTGCAGCAGTCGCCCATGGAGGGCGTGAGCATGCTGTATACCTTCGACGACCCCGCGGCCGCGGAGCGTCACGACCTGCAGTATTTCGAGATGTTCGGCAACCGCGGGCTGTACTACAAGGGGTGGAGCGCCGTCACCAAGCACCGCACGCCCTGGGTCATGGTCGGCGGCACCATTGCGGCCTTCGACGACGATGTCTGGGAGCTCTACGACGGCCACACCGACTACAGCCAGGCGCAGGACCTGGCCGCGACGAATCCGGACCTGCTCGCGAAACTTCAACGACTGTGGCTGATTGAAGCCACGAAATACAACGTGCTCCCGATCGATGACCGTGTTCTGGAACGGGCCACCCCCGAAACCGCCGGCCGGCCGACACTGATCCAGGGGAACACCCAGGTTATGTACGCCGGTATGGGCCGCCTGTCCGAAAACAGCGTGGTCAGTATCAAGAACAAGTCGTTCTCGGTCACGGCCGAGCTGGTCATCCCCGAGGGCGGAGCGGATGGCGTGATCATCGCTCAGGGCGGACGGTTCGGCGGCTGGAGCCTCTACGCCAAGGCCGGCAAGGCGAAATTCGTCTACAACGTGCTCGGCATTCACGAGTTCGCCACCGAGGCGGAGCAACCGATCCCGCAGGGTCAATGCCAGGTGCGGATGGAGTTCGCCTACGACGGCGGCGGGCTGGGCAAAGGCGGCGACGTGACGCTCTACTACGACGGCAAGCTCGTGGGAACCGGCCGGGTGGGCGCCACCCAGGCCATGATCTTCTCGGCCGACGAGACCACCGACGTGGGCTACGAATCCGGTACCCCCGTCGCGGCCGACTACACCACGAAGGACAGCCGGTTCAGCGGCCGGATCAATTGGGTGCAGATCGACCTGGGCGACGACAACAACGACCACTTCATCGACCCTGAGGAGCGCTTCCGCATCATCATGGCCCGGCAGTGAGCCGTGAACCGACTGCCGACCGCGCGGCTACTGCGCCTCGGGGAGCGCCGCCCCGATGATCGCGTCCAGCTCGATCTCCACGAGGAGGTCGGGGGCGGCCAGGGCACCCACCGCCACCGCAACCAGAGCCGGGCGGATGGCGCCGAAGATCTCACCGTGCACCGCCCCGACGGTGTCGAAGTCGGCGATGTCCTTCAGGTAGACGCGGCTGCGCACGACCTCGCCGAAGCTCGCGCCGGCCTGTTCCAGGGCAGCGCCGATGCGCACGAAGATCTCGCGGGCCTGCGCCGCGGCATCCGCCCCGCCGACGGCCCCGTCGGGCGAGCTGGCGGTGGTACCGGCGACGAAGACGAAGGCGCCAGCGCGCACGGCCCGGGAGTAGCCGACGACGGGCTCCCAGACGGAGCCGGACGAGATGTTCTGACGGGTGTACTCGGTCATGGGGTCCTCACTGGTGGAGATGGGTCGTCACACGCACCGCAGCGAAACACCGTGGCGAATCACCGACATTACCGGGTGGCGGGAGTGAGGCGGCGGGGTCAAGACTGAATTCGTCGCATGGCTAGGCTGGCGGCATGAAACAACCACCTGTAGCAGCCCCGGTCATGCCCCCGATGCCGTTCGGCACCGCGATCAGCACTGGCTTCCGGAAGTACGCGGAGTTTGACGGCCGGGCCACCCGGGCGGAATTCTGGTGGTTTATTCTCTTCACCGTGCTGGTCAGCAGTGCTCTGGGCGCGTTCAACGTGGTCACACCGTCGGGCCAGATCACCGTCGGCACGAGCCTGGCCTCGGTGTGGTCGATCGCGACCTTCATCCCCACGCTCGCTGTCGCTGTGCGCCGCCTCCGCGACGCCGGGCGACGCTGGCCGGAACTGTTCTGGATCCTGCTGCCGATAGCCGGGATCATCGTTCTCGTTATGCGCTGGTGCGAGCCGACCTGGCCTGACGGACGAACGGACCTGAAATGACCCCACGCAGTGAGAGAACCCTCATCGTGCTCCGGCACGCCAAGTCCGACTGGTCGGGCGGCGAGGCCGACATCGACCGCACTCTCAACCCCCGTGGACAGAGGCAGGCACCGGAGGCCGGCAGCTGGCTGGCCGAGCATGTCCCCGCCATCGACTTAGCCGTTGTCTCCCCCGCGACTCGCGCCCGCGCCACCTGGGCGCTGGCCTCGGCAGAACTCAACGAGAGCCCCGAGGCACGCATCGATGACCGTGCGTATGCCGCATCCGTGAACGATCTGCTCCAGATTGTGCGGGAACTGCCCGACGAACTCCAAAACGTGATCCTCGTGGCTCACAATCCCGGACTCGAAGACCTCGTCTCCGTGCTCACCGGCGAGAGCGTCACTCTGCCGACCTCGGCCCTGGCCGTGCTGGGCGTGCCCGGCACCTGGGCGGAGCTCGACGCCTCGACGGCGGTTCTCGTGACCAGCGGCCGTGCCACCCGGGCCGGCCTCACCTAGGCCCGCGCCAGACCAGGGTCAATTCGTTCCGGCATCCTCCGCCGTCAGCGGGAGCCGGCGCACACTCTCGAACCGGTGCGCCCCACCGTCGATCGGATCGGTGAAGGCCAGTTCGCTGGCCAGGAGCTGGAGCGGCCGCCTGAAATCATGCACCGAGACATCCCGCACCACGGGGTAGAGCGGGTCGTCGATGATCGGGATGCCGAGACCCAGCATGTGCAGGCGCAACTGGTGGGTGCGCCCGGTGCGGGGTGTCAGCCGGTACTGTGCCGTATCGCCGTGTGCACCCTCTCGTTCGATCAGGGACTCGGCGTTGACCGGGGCGCCGGGCACAACCTCGCCCTGCCAGAGACCCGGCCGGGTACGGAGGTGGTTGCGCACGGTGACGGGCAGCTCGAGGTGCGGTCGCAGCGGCGCCAGCGCCCGGTACACCTTTTTCACCTCGCCGCGTTGGAAGAGAGTCTGGTATGCCCCTCGCCAGCGGCGTTCGGTGGCCAGGACCAGCAGGCCGCTGGTCACCCGGTCCAGGCGGTGCAACGGGGAGAGTTCGGGCAACTCCAGTTGGGCACGCAGGCGGACCACGACGCTTTGAACCACATGCCTTCCCCGGGGGATGCTGGAAAGAAAGGGCGGCTTGTCGATCACCACGATCCGCTCATCCCGATAGATCAGGTGCAGCGGGCCCGGAACCACCGGTTCGTCGGCCAGGTCGCGGTGAAACCAGACGAAGGTGGTGGGCCGGTAGCGATCCGCGCCGGCAACCGGGGCGGCGTCCCCGTAGACGAACCGCCCGTCGGCCAGGAACTCGGCCACATTCACGGACTCGGCCAGCCGTTCCTGGAGCCAGGCGCCCATGGTCGGCCAGGTCGGCTTCGGAAGGCCGGGGCGGTCGCGCTCCGGGGTGCACACCCACGCCGCATCGAGCCCGTGTCGTTGTGGAAGGGGCGAGCGCGGGGGCATCCCCCGATCGTACGTGCTGAGCGCCTCGGCCGGGGTCGGCTCGATCCGCCCGTCAGCGCGCCCTGGCGGCCTCGAGCGCCCAGACCACCAGGTCGTGGTCGAGGTTCTCGACCAAGCCCGACACCCCGACGGCCCCGATGAGAGACCCGTTCACTCGCAGCGGGAAGGCGCCGCCGGCGGCCACGTATTCGGTAATCGGCAGACCGGTGACCTCGTTGAAGTCCTGGCCCCTGGCCCGGTACTTGGTGCTGATCAGGAACGACGGCGCGTTGTACCGGGCCACCACGCGGAACTTCCTGGCCAGCCAGTCGTCGTTGTCAGCCGTCGTGCCCGGCCGCGCCGCGTGGAACACGCGCTGCTGGCCGAAGGACATCGCCACCGTGATCCTCAGGTCGTCGGCGGCCGCACGAGCCATGATCGCGCTGCCGAGCCTGTAGGCATCGTCATAGTCGAAGGAGCTGAAACCGATGCTGGAGTTCTGTTCCTCCAACAGCGGGAGGAGCGCCTGGGCAGCGGGGTCAGGGGTGAGCGACATGGCAGAGTCCGTCTTCGTTAGGGTAGCGACAGCGGCGCGCCGCACTACCGAGCACGATACCGGTTGCGGATCACAGGTGGGCGGGAAAGGCCGACCGGCGCCCGTAGACCGTCAGCAGCAGCGCGGCCAGGCCGAAGACGATCATGACGACCGGAAGCACGAGGCCGTCGAACGCGGTGAGCAGCCCGGCGCCGAGGATCCCGGCGGCGAAGATCGCGAGGTTGAACGCCACGGGCAGGAACGCATTTGCGACATCCGAGTCGGCTCCGCCCGTGGTGGTGAGCGCGGCCTGGAGCTGGGCGGATGCTCCGCCGAAGGTGAGTCCCCACAGCACTGTCGCGGCGATGATCGCGGGCGTCGACGCGTGGCCGGCCCAGAGGATCACGGCGGCCGCGATGAACAGCAGAACGCTGCCGTGCAGCAGGGCGCGCGGGTGCCGGTCGAGGAGCGCTCCGGTGAGAACGATGCCGACGATCGAGGCCACGCCGAAGATGAATAGCTGAACCTCCACCGTCAGGTCGCTGCCGGTAGCCCGCAGGTACGGGGCGATGTAGGTGTAGATAGTGTTGTGGGCGATCATCCAGGTGAAGATCACGGCCAGGATCACGGCGATGCCGGGGATCCGCAGCACCCGCATCAGGGGCAGTCTGGCGGTTCCCGGTTGGCCATCGGCATCCGGGGCGACCAGTGCGATCAGCAGGCCGGCGACCACCGCCACCACGGTGAGACCGGCGAAGGCCCAGCGCCAGTCGAACGCGGACCCCAGCCACGACCCGAGCGGGGTGCCGAGCGCGAATCCGACGGGGGCCCCGGCGGACACGATCGCCAACGACAGGCCGGCCTGCCGGGGCGGACTGATTTTGCGTCCGTAGGCGGCGAGCATCCCCCACACGATCCCCGAGAACGCCCCGGCGACAAAGCGTGACCCGAGCGACAGGGTGACGTCACTGGAGACCGCAGTGACGGTATTCGCCACGATGAGGCCGAGGATCGCGCCGAGAAGCAGCGGCTTCCGGCGCATCCCCCGGGTCAGCGTGATGGCGGGAATCGTCACGAGAACCGTGCCGAGCGCGTAGGCGCTGACGAACAGGCCGACGGTGCCCTCACTGGTACCCAGCCCGCTGGCGATCACCGGCAACAGGCCGGCCGGCATGGTCTCCATCGCCACCAGGACGAAGCCGATGGCGGCCAACAACATCAGGGTGAAGACCGGCAGGCGCTGCGTCTTCTCGGCGGCCGCCGAGGCCGGCACTGTCGTGACGATGTGCATCAGAAGGTGAGCAGGACCTTGGTGGCGCGGCGTTCGTCCATGGCCTTGTAGCCCTCGGCGGCCTCTTCGATGGGGAGGGTGAGGTCGAAGACCTTGCCGGGGTCGATGGTGCGGTCCCAAATCAGCTGGATCAGGTTGGGCAGGAACCGGCGCACCGGGGCGGGTCCGCCGAGGGTGTGGATGCCGGCGAAGAACAGCTGGATGCCGGGGATTTGCACGTCGTAGTTGACTCCGACGTAGCCCAGGTGTCCGCCGCCACGGGTCGCGCCGACGGCCTGCATGAACGACTCCTGGGTGCCGACGGCCTCCACCACCGAGTGGGCGCCGAGGCCGCCGGTGAGTTCCTTGATTCTGGCCACACCCGCGTCGCCGCGTTCCTCGACGATGTCGGTCGCGCCGTAGAACCTGGCGAGCTTCTGCCGTTCGGGGTGACGGGACATGGCGATGATGCGCTCCGCGCCGAGTTGTTGGGCGGCGAGGATCGCCATCAGGCCCACGGCGCCGTCTCCGACGACGGCGACGGTCTTACCCGGGCCGGCCTCGGCGGCCACGGCGGCGAACCAGCCGGTGCCGAGCACGTCGGAGGCGGCCAGCAGCGACGGGATCAGATCGGCGTCGGGCTGGCCGGGGGTCGCCACCAGTGTGCCGTCCGCGAGCGGGATCCGCGCCTTCTCGGCCTGCATCCCCGACGCGAACTCGGCGTGCTCGCACTTGGACTGGAACCCGGTCTGGCAGATCTCGCAGGTGTTGTCGGAGATCACGAACGACCCCACGACGAAGTCGCCGACCTTGACAGAGCGCACCGCGTCGCCGATCTCTTCGACGATGCCGACGTACTCGTGGCCCATCGCGGTGTGGTCCACGGGCTCGACGCCCCGATACGGCCACAGGTCCGACCCGCAGATGCAGGTGGCCGTGAGGCGGATGATCGCGTCGGTGGGCAGGATGATGGTCGGGTCCTGGCGGTCTTCGACCCGGACGTCGCCGGGCGCGTACATGATGACTCCACGCATGTGGATGCTCCTTCGGTTGCTGTTGGTACGACTCCCAGTGAACCGGCGACCGAGCGCGGGTGGGAGTCCCTGCCAAGGGGTGTACCAGCAGAGCACCCCACGCCGGCTCCGGGGGACGTACTGTCGTCGCTATGGACAATCAAGCCGAGGTGCGCGAATTCCTGATGTCGCGGCGCGCGAAGATCACCCCCGAGCTGGCCGGCCTGCCCGCCGGCGGCAACCGGCGGGTGTCCGGGTTGCGTCGCACCGAGGTCGCCACGCTGGCCGGCGTCAGTGTGGAGTACTACGCCAAGCTCGAGCGTGGTGCGATCGCGGGCGCGTCTTCGTCGGTGCTCGAGGCCATCGCCCGGGCCCTGCAGCTTGACGACACCGAACGCACACACCTGTTCAATCTCGCCCGGGCCGCCGACGGCATCCCGCTGTCCGGGCGCGTCCGTCGACGAGCGACGCGGAACCCGGTGAGCCGGCCGAGCCTGCAGTGGGCGCTCGGCACGATCACCGAAGGTATCGCGTTCGTGCGCGACCAGCACCAGGACCTCCTGGCGACCAACGAGCTGGGCCGCGCCTTCTACTCCCCCGTCTTCGGTGACGGCGGGCGCACCCCCAACCTCGCCCGGTTCCAGTTCCTCGATCCCGCGTCACGCGACTTCTATCCGGACTGGCAAGTGTTCGCTGAGATGTGCGTCTCGATCATGCGCGCGGAGGCCGGCCGGGACCCCGACGACAAGGGCCTCCAAGACCTCGTGGGCGAGCTGTCCACTAAGAGCGACACGTTCCGCACGCTCTGGGGCGCCCACGACGTGCGCACCCACGGTGCCGGCACGAAGCGGTTCAACCATCCGGTGGTCGGCGAGCTCACCCTGGCCTACGAAGAACTCGCCATCACCGCCGATCCCGGCTCGGTGCTGTTGATTTACACCGCCGAACCCGCCTCGCCCAGCGCCGAGCGGCTACGCCTGCTGGCCAGTTGGGCGGCCACCAGCGTCACCGCCGGCTGACGCCGGGCGTCGGCAGCGCAGCCCGCGCCGGCTCAGCCCTCGATGGTGAGGTGCGGCATCCGCTTCTCGAGCCAGGCCGGCAGCCACCAGTTGGCCCCGCCGAGCACCGTCATCACGGCGGGCACCAGCACCCCGCGCACCAGCGTCGCGTCGACGAGCACCGCCACCGCCAGGCCCACGCCGAACATCTTCACCACGGGGTCGGGGTTGGGCACGAACGAGATGAACACGCTGACCATGATCAGAGCCGCCGAGGTGATCACCCGGCCAGTGCTGCCGATGCCGTGCACCACGGCGCGGCGGTTGTCGCCGAAGCTGTGCCAGGACTCCTGGATGGCGCTGAGCAGGAACACCTCGTAGTCCATCGACAGCCCGAACAGCACGGCGAACAGCAGCAGCGGTACGTACGCCTCGATGGGCACGGGCGCGTCAAGGCCGGTGAGCTGGATGCCGTTGCCCTCCTGGAAGACGAACACGAGCACCCCATAGGCCACCAGGATCGACACCACGTTCATGGCCGCCGCCGTGAGCGGGATGGCCACCGAGCGGAACGCGAAGAACAGCAGCACCGCGCTGGCCGCGATGACGGCGATGATCACCGTGAGCAGGCTTGAGTCGATGATGCCGGCGAAGTCGGCCTTCGCCGCCGTCTGGCCGCCGACGAGCGGATCCAGGTCACCCTGGGCGCCGGGGATCACGGTGTTGCGCAGTTTCTCGACCAGTTTCGCGGTTTTGGGGTCGCTGGGGGCCGTCGTGGGGATCACCGACCACTGCGCGGCCGTGCCGTCCTCGCTCACCGTCGCCCCGACCACGCTGGCCACGCCGTCGGTGGAGCCGAACGCCGTGGTGAGATTCGCCAGGGCCGGGTCGGCGGGTACCGACTGGCCGCTCGGCTCCGGCGTCGGCAGGGTGGCGATCACCAGCAGCGGGCCGTTGACCCCGGCCCCGAAGGCGTCGCTGAGCACGTCGTAGCTCTGCCGGGTCACTTGGCTCGTCGGCGCGTTGCCGTCGTCGGTCTGGCCGAGCTGCAGGGCGGTGACCGGGAACGCCAACGCCGCGAGCACCACCAGACTTCCGGCCAGGGAGAGCCAGGGCCGCTTCGAGGTGGCCGCGCCGATCCGGTGCCAGACGCCCGGCTTCTCCCGCCGTGCGGAACGTTTGGGCAGCGCCAGACGCTCGATCCGGTCGCCGAGCAGACCCAGCACGGCTGGCAACAGGAACAGGCAGGTGAGCATGGCGCAGGCGACCCCGGTGGCGGCGACCCAGGCCAGCGAATTGAGGTACGGCACCCCAGCGAGAACGAGGCCGGCCAGGGCGACCATCACCGTGACCCCGGCGAACACGATGGCGGAGCCGGAGCTGGCCATGGCGCGGCCGGCCGCGACCGGAACCGGCGCTCCCGTGGCCCGCACCGAGCGGAACTTGGTGACCAGGAAGAGGGAGTAGTCGATGCCCACGCCGAGGCTGAGCATCGCCGCGATGGTTCCCGACACCGTCGGGATGGCATCCACCAGGCTGAGCAGGGCGATGGCACCGAGCCCGAACACCAAGCCGAGGAGCGCCGACAGGATCGGCAGTGCCATCGCCACGGCGGTGCCCAGCGACAGCAGCAGGATGATCGCGGCGGCGATCAGGCCCACCACTTCGGCACCGTGGGTGGGCTCGGCCGCGAGGGTCTTGGCGATCTGGCCGCCGGGCAGCACCGTCGCCCCGGACGGCGCCCCCTTGGTGGCGGTGTCCAGCACCGGCTGGGCGATCGCCGGCGTGACCTCCCGCGTTTCCACGTCGAACGACACGCTGATGTAGGCCACACTGCCGTCGGAGCTGATGGCCGTGGGCAGCAGCACTGCCTGGGTCACATGCTTGTCGGCGGCGATGCTGGTGGCCAGGGACTGCACGGCCGCGGTGCCGTCCGGTGAGGAGAACGCCCCGGCGTCGCCGGAGAGCACGATCGTGCCTGATCCCTTCGCGGTGTCGGGGAACGCCGACTGGAGCAGGTCCTGCGCCGCGGTGCTCTCACTGTTGGGCAGGGTCACCGTGTCGTCGGTGGATTGCCCGATGCCGAGACCGAACCCGGCCACGAGGGCGATGGCCGCGAGGCAGAGCGCGATGACCCGCCATGCATGGCTGGCCGCGAAGACTCCGTACCGCTCGAGCAACGTGTGCATGTCGACGGCCTCTCCCGACCGGCTGATGGATGCCGCTGGCGACGGTACGCGCGTCCGGCACGACCGGCAACCCGCAAGCCCCGGCGACGGTCAAGCCGGCGGGAGCGGAGCCTCGGGCGCCGCGGCATCCGCTTGCACGGTCTTGGTGTCGGCCGGGTCGTTCTGGCGCCGGCTGGCGAGCATGATCGGCACACCGATGAGCTCCACCAGGCCGCCGATCATCAGGGAGGCCCCGTAACCCCAGAGGTCGGCGGATCGGCCCAGCGCCGGCTGGATGAACACGCCGCCCAGGCTGCCGAACAGCGAGTCGAACGAGAGCACCGTGGCGCGCTGCTTGGACGGGATCATGTCGTTGAGGTAGGCCTGCCGCACCGGTTCGGCGACCGCGAACACGAACCCCCAGACCATCAGGAACACCACCGCGAGCCAGAACAGGCTGTTCAGGCCGAGGACGACGAGCGAAATGACGCTGAGCAGCGAGGCGCCGATCACGGTGCTGGTGCGCTTGGCGAACAGGGTGCGGATGCGGGGCGCGACGACACCGCCGACAATCTGCGCCAGCGAGAGGATCGCGGCCGCCAGCCCGGCGATGGAATACGCCGACGGGTCGCCGTACAGCTCGAGCAGGTAGGGCTGCAGCGCGTAGAAGGCGTAGATGCCCACGCCGGAGGCGAACGGTGCGGAGAGGATCATGTAGCGCACCGACCGCCGTTTCAGCCCGTGTTCGATCGACTCCGACAGCACGAGCCGGGTCGCCTTCACCGGGCCCCGTGAGCGGTCAGGGGTGAAACCGAGGTCCCTCATCACGACGAACGCGTAGATGAACATGACCACGAGCACCCCGGCGCGCACGAGGAACGGCACGCCGAGATTGGTGGCCTGGGCGATCACACCGCCGAGCACCGAACCGGCGAACATGGCGATCCCGGTCACCACGAGCCCGCGGCCGAAGACGGCCTCCAGGCTGCCGGTGTACCCGGTCGACGTGAGCGCGTCGACCAGCCAGGCCTCCACCGCGCCGGAGAAGAAGGTGAAGCCCAGGCCCAGCAGTACCGACACGACGGCCCACCAGACGAACGGCGAGTGCCAGACCCAGAGCATCCAGTACAGCGCGGTGGTGACGGACAGGGTGATGGTGCCCAGCAGGTAGGAGGCCTTGCGTCCCACGGTGTCGGCGACCACGCCGGTGGGGATCTCGAAGATCACCATGCCCGCGGTGAAGAACGCGTTCGCGGCGAACGCCTCGAAGTTGCTCAGCCCGGCGTCGAGCAGGAACAGCGTGTTGATCCCCCAGATGAACGAGGCCGCCAGGGTGTTGCCGAGCAGCAGGATCAGGTAGATGCGCTGCACGCGCCGGGACGCCGGGTTCACGACCCGGGTCCGATCAGCGCGCCCCATCCCGTCACGATGCAATCATCGACCCGGGCGGGGCGGATGGCTAGGTCGGAAGTGCCGGACCGGGCCACCCTGGTCGTACCTCGCACGGGGACACCCCGCCATGGACTGTGCCGGCGGTACTCGCCCGCCGCGTTGACCGGGCGGCGGCCCCGGGCAACACTGGGCAGCACATGCCCGAAAGGGCGCTCGACGAGGAGGCCCCGTGGGCGACAAAAAGAAGGACCCAGAGACGAAGAGGAACGCAGACAAGCCCGGCGACGGCAAGCTGGGCCGCAAGGAGTACGAGGCCGAGCTCGCCACGCTGCAGGGTGAGCTGGTCGCCCTGCAGGAGTGGGTGAAGCGCACCGGCGCCAAAATCTGCATCGTTTTCGAGGGTCGCGACACCGCCGGCAAGGGCGGCACGATCAAACGCATCGTCGAGCGGGTCAGCCCCCGGGTGTTCCGGGTGGTGGCGTTGCCCTCCCCCACCGAGCGGGAGAAGACCCAAATGTACATCCAGCGCTACCTGGCGCATTTCCCCGCGGCCGGCGAGGTGGTCATCTTCGACCGCAGCTGGTACAACCGGGCCGGCGTCGAACGGGTGATGGGCTTTTGCACTCCCCAACAGACCGAGGAATTTCTCCGGATGGCACCGCTCGTCGAGCGGGCCATGGCCGACTCCGGCATCATCCTGCTCAAGTACTGGCTCGAGGTGAGCGAAGCGGAGCAGACCCGGCGTCTGGAGAGCCGCATCAACGATCCGCGGAAGACCTGGAAGCTCTCGCCCATGGACGTGGAGTCCTACGGTCGCTGGTACGACTATTCCCGGGCCAGGGATGTCATGTTCCAGGCCACGGATGTCGGCGGGGCGCCCTGGTACATCGCCAACACCGACAACAAAAAACGCGGCCGCCTCAACATCATCAGCCACCTGCTCGGCCAGGTGCCCTACGAGCCGCAAGCCGCACCCGACGTCAAGCTGCCCAAACGCCAGGAGCCTGGCGACTACCAGGAACCGAAGCTGACCCTGCGGCACATCCCCACCCCGTTCTAAGGCTTGACCACGTGATGAGGAGAACGTCATGACCGGCAGCTCCCCCGCATCCCACGCATCCGCCGCCCCCGCCACGCCTGAGGCCTGGTACGCGCTGCCCGTCGCGGAGGTCGCGATCCGGCTGGGCGTGCGCCCGGCCGAGGGCCTCAGCACCGCCGAGGCCGGGCAGCGGCTGCAGCAATACGGCCCGAACGCCCTGGACGACACCAAGGCCGAGCCCACCTGGAAACGATTCCTCAAGCACTACCGCGACTACATGCAGATCGTGCTCGTGGTCGCCGCCGGGGTGAGCCTGCTCATCGGCGAGACCGGCACCGCGATCGGGCTCTTCCTGCTCACGCTGTTCAACGCCTGGCTGGGCTACCACCAGGAGAGCAAGGCCGAGGCCGCCGCGGCCACCCTGGGCAGCATGATGCGCTCGGTGGCCAAGGTTCGCCGTGGCGGCGACATCGCCGAGATCTCCGCCGATGAGATCGTGCCCGGCGACATCGTGGTGGTGGATGCCGGTGACCGGGTGCCCGCGGACGGGAGGGTGATCCTGGCCGCGACACTGCAGATCGAGGAGGGTGCCCTCACCGGCGAGAGCGTGGCGGTGGAGAAGGACACCGAGACCATCGACCGGCCAGACGTCGCCCTCGGCGACCGGGCCAACATGGTGTTCATGAACACCAACGTCACGCGTGGCCACGGCGAGGTCCTGGTGACCACCACCGGGATGGGCTCGGAGGTGGGCCACATCGCGAACCTGTTGTCTGAGCAGAAGATCGAGAAGACGCCGCTCACCAAACAGGTCGACCGGCTCACCCTCTTCATCATCTTCGCGGCCCTGTTCGCGTTCCTCGTCATCGTGGTGCTGGGCCTGATCCAGGGCGAATCGTTCACGGTGCTGTTCGGCATCGGTGTGGCGCTCGCCGTGGGCTCGATCCCCGACGCCCTGCCCGCCGTCGTCACCACGATCCTGTCGGTGGGGTCGGTGAACATGGCCAAGAAGAACGCGATCATGAAGGTGTTGCCCGCCGTGGAGACGCTGGGTTCCACCTCGGCGATCAACTCCGACAAGACCGGCACCCTCACCCTCAATCAGATGACGGTGCGGGAGATCAGCACCGTCGCGCACCGCTACACCGTCACCGGCGAGGGGTACAGCTTCGACGGCCAGGTGCACCGCACCTCCGGCGACGCCGAACGCGACCTGGACTACGTGATGTTCTCCTGCGCGCTGTGCAACGACTCCGACATCCAGAACGGTGAGGTGATCGGCGACCCCACCGAGGCGGCGCTGTATGTGCTCGCGCAGAAGGGCGGTGTCGACGTTCGGGAGTTTCGCCGGAACAACCCGCGGGTGGCGTCGGTGCCGTTCGACTCCGACTACAAGTTCATGGCCACCTTCCACCGCATGCCCGGCGCCGACGGCGTTCCCGTCATCCGGGCCTACGTGAAGGGGGCACCCGACGTGCTCCTGGGCCGGTCGGCCACCGCTCGGATGGCCGGCGGCCGCGCCGAACCGCTCACCGACGAGGGCCGCGCCACGGTGCTCGCCGAGAACGAGCGCATCGCCGGTCAGGGCCGGCGGGTGCTGGCCCTGGCGCAGCGGGAGTTCGATCCGGCCACCTTCGACCCGGAGGGCGATCTGATGGCCCTGATGCGGGATCTGGAACTGTGCGCGCTGATCGGCGAGGTCGACCCGCCCCGCGCCGAGGCCGTCGCCGCGATCGCGACGGCGCAGCACGCCGGCATCCGGGTGCGGATGATCACCGGTGACCACGCCGTCACCGCCGCGGCGATAGCCGACGAGCTGGGCATCCCGGGCAAGGCGGTGACCGGGGCCGAGTTTGCGGCGATGAGCGACGCAGAGGCCGACAGCCGGGTGGACGGAATCGGCGTGATCGCCCGGGTGGCGCCCGAGCACAAGGTGCGGCTGGTGCAGGTACTCAAACGCACCGGCAACATCGTGGCGATGACCGGCGACGGCGTGAACGACGCGCCCGCTATCGCCGCCGCCGACATCGGCATCGCCATGGGCATCACCGGCACCGACGTGGCCAAGGGCGCGGCAAAGATGATCCTCGCCGACGACAACTTCGCCACCATCGTCAGCGCCGTGGAGCAGGGCCGGCTGGTCTACGACAACCTGCAGAAGTTCATTCGCATCCAGGTCGCCAACCTGTACATGTTCATCCTCGCGTTCATCGGCTCGTCGGTGTTCGCCATCGCCGGCACCGCACTGCTCAGCCCGGCCCAGGTGCTCTGGATCCACATGGCGATCGTCGCGCCGATCGGCGCGGTGATGGGCCTGGACCTCTCCACGCCCGGGATCATGGACAAGAAGCCCCGCCCGTTCAACCAGCCGATCATCGTGCGGTCGATGATGGTGCGCCTGTTCATCACCGGCCTCTACATGGCCGCCGCGACCCTCATCCTGGTGCAGATCGGCAAGACCGGCTACGACTCCCTCGTGCTCGGCCAGAGCATGGCCGTGGTGGGTCTGGGCCTGATGAACATCAGCGTGGCACTCAACCTGCGCTACCCCACCGAAAGCGCCTTCGGGCCCTCCACGTTCTCCAACCCCAAGCTGCTCTGGGCCTTCGCCTGGGCCGTGGTGGGGTCGATGTTGGTCACCCAGCTCGGTGTGCTGCAGGACCTGTTCGGCACCGTCCCGCTCACCGGCATCCAGTGGGCGATATGCCTGGTGCCGGCCGTGCTGCTGCTGATACTCGGCGAGCTGGTGAAGCTGGTGCTCAGACGGATGCGTTCTCGGCGAGAACCATCGCCCCGGTTTGTCGAAGGAACACGATCAGCCAGCTGAAGATCATCAGAAATGCCACAAGTTCGACGGCGGTGAGCGTGTAATAGCCGGTCAGGAACCACACGGCCAGAACGACCAGGACTCCCACGTAGACGTAGCCGAGGATCAGGAACACGCTCGCCATGGTGGGGATCCACGATCGGAGGCGGATGACGACGGTTATGAAGACCACGAGCATTCCGGTCGCGGACACATTGTGGGCCGCCATGTTTTGATCAAGCGGGAAGATTCCCACGCAGGCCAGAAGCACGCCGATCAGAACCAGCGCCCCCCGCACGAGCGCGCGGCCCCGTACTGCATCTGGCGTGGTGGCCGGGATGGCCGCGGTCGCGTAATGAGCGAGCGTTGTGACGATGATCCCCGCGATCAGGACGGTGAGGTTGAAGGCCAGCGCCGAAATGTCGTCGGAAATGCCCAGGGTGCTGAGGTTCTCCTGCCACCACAACGGGTCGCTGGCGCTCAACATGCTCGCAAAAGTTCCCACCACCACGAACACGGCGAGGATGACCGACATCAGGATCGGGGTCAGGCCGACAGCGGAGAGGAAGACGCTGTACGCCGTGACTGCGATGGCCACCGCCGCCAGCAGCGTCGCGGGAACGGGGAAGACGACGGCGCCGATGAAACTGCGACTCAATAGGCTCGCAACCGCGAGCCACGCCAACAGGGAGATCACTCCGTGCGCCAGCGCAATCGCACCGATGTCATACCACCGGAGCTGCCCGCTGCGGCCGGGTGGCCCAGGGTCCAGCAGCGTGCCTGCTGCCCGGCTGGCGTGCATGACGACACGCGTTGCCACGAAGATCACGACCGCCGCCGCGGCGCTCGCCAGAGCGACGAACTGCCCGACCGAGCCGGGGCCCGCGATAGGCACGTCGTGACCCCGAAAGGTGATCGCCGACACCAGGGCGCCCACCGGGAACACGGCCGCACCCACCAGCAGCGCAGCTGATTCCCGCGACTCCGCGTTGGCGACCGGGTGGCGAAGCAACCAGCTGATGGGTGCGGGCCGGCTCATCCGAGGTCTCCTGTCGCTGCGCCACCGGACCGGTGATCGAGTCGGTGGCAGCGACAATATCTCGTCTGCACCGATCCCGAAACCAACAACCCCCTGAGATCGAAAACGGCACTACGCTGCCGCTGAACGCCGCGAGGTTCGCCGGCCGGAATCCCCGATGAAGGGTCACAGCATGAGCAATGTTGACAGGGCAACACTCGAGAAGGCCGCCGCGGTGTCGATCGACGGCCGGCATTTCCAGTTCGTCGGCGCCACCGGCTCCCGGTTCGAGCCCGGCAGCCTGGTGGTCCTGCGGTCCACCGATGAAGGCGAAGAGGAGACGGACCAGCTGGGCCAGGTTGAGGAGGTCACGATCACGATCGGCGGCGCCCCGCACGGTTCCGGCCGCATCCTGGGTCTGCTCAATGGGGATGGCCGGCACCTCGATGTTCGGCGCTCCGTCGCGTTCGGGTCGGCCACGCTGCAACCGGCGGATGCCCGCACGACCGAACTGCTCTACGGCGACACCACGGCCTCCCTGCCCATCGGCTCCTTCCTGGCCTCCCAGCACATCCCGGCCCGGCTGATCGCGAATCGCTTCAACCGGCACACCTTCTGGTGCGGGCAGAGCGGATCGGGCAAGACTTACGCCCTGGGCGTGGTGCTGGAACAGCTGCTGATCCACACGGCCCTGCCCATGGTGATCTTCGACCCGAACGCGGATTTCGTGCACATACGGCAGGCCCATCCGGCGGCTGCCGCCACGGAGGAGCAGCGGGCGCTGGCGGAGCGGGACATCCGGGTTCTGCGCTCGTCGACGTCGAGCCCGGATGCGCTCCGGGTGCGATTCCTGGACCTGTCATTGCGTGCCAAGGCGGCCGTCCTTCGGCTTGATCCGCTCGCCGATCGGTCCGAACACAACGAACTGATGCACATCGAAGAAACCGTGGGGCTCGTCAGTCCCGAAAAGATCGTCCCCGGCCTGCTGGACCGGGGTACCCCGGCGGCGCGGGACCTGGCGGCGCGAACCGAGAGCCTCCGGGTCACCGATTGGCGTGTCTGGGCGCAGGGGCTGCCGGCCGTCACCGAAATCCTGGAGACCCGGCCCGACGCGACGGTGCTCGACCTCGGTGGCTTCGCCGATCCGGAGGAGTCGCTGGTCGTGGCGTTGGCGGTACTCGACGACCTCTGGGACAAGCGGGAGCAGCGCCGTCCGCTCCTGATCGTGATCGACGAGGCGCACAACTTCTGCTCACCCGATCAGACCAGCCCGTTGCACGTGGCGGTACGGGAGAGGATCGTGCAGATCGCGGCGGAAGGACGCAAATTCGGTCTCTGGCTGCTGCTGTCGACCCAACGGCCGTCCCGGGTGCACCCCAGCATCATCTCGCAGTGCGACAACCTGGCGCTGATGAAGATGACGTCACCGGTGGACCTCGACGAGCTCGCCACCATCTTCGGTTTCGTGCCGCCCGCCATGCTCGCCCGGGCGTCGCGGTTCACGCAGGGCGAGGCCCTGTTCGCCGGCGGTTTCGTGCCCGCCCCCACCATGGTCAGGATGGGTCCGCGGCTCACCCGGGAGGGCGGGGCCGACGTCGGCGTGCCCCTGCGCCCACCCCGCGAACTGTGAGAAAAGCCCCAGAAACTCGAAGTTTTTGGGGCTTTTCTCACAGTTCGCGGGCCAGGTAGTGGGCTCTTTGGGGTTTGTCGAGCTTTTCGGTGGCGGCACGGAGCGTCAGCTTGGGTAGGCCGGCAGCGTTTTCGTCGAGGAAGCCGAGGAGCGCGTCCCGGTCGATGTCGCCGAGGTAGCGCAGCATCCAGCCGGTGGCCTTCTGCACGAAGTCGTTCTCGTCGTCGCCGAGCAACCGCGCAAGCTGCAGGGTGTCGGTGATGTCGCCCCGGCGGAGGAACGCGGCGGTCGCGACCATGGCGGTGCGGCGCTCCGGCCAGAACGACGATGCCGCGAGGGCGTAGAGCGGGTCACGCGGTTTGTCGACGAGCCAGCCGCCGACCACCTGGTGCGCGCCCAGGTCCACGAGGTCCCAGGTGTCGATCCGGTCGTGGCGGCGCAGGTACAGCTCGTAGAGCTCCTCACGCCGTTCGACGCCGGTCTTGCGCTGCGTCGCCGCCTTGCCCATGATCGAGCAGGCGCCGGCCCGTACCTCGTGGATCGGGCTCTCCAGCAGGGTCTCGATGTCGCGCAACGGCATGGCGAGCGCCCGGCCGGCCAGGGCGAACACGTCGCCCATTCGTACGCCGATGAACGAGTCGTCGCCCGGGAAGTACCGAGTGTACTTCTGCCGCTGCTCCGGGGTGGCCAGGGCCACCAGGCTCCGCTGAAAGTGGGCAGCGGTTCTCTCGTCCGTCATGCAGTCAGGATGCCACCGGCCTCGGCGGGCCTCAACGCTCGCGTTTGGCCCGGCGGCGTTCCCGCCAGGTCATGGCGGCGAGCGCCGCCGCATGGCGTTCCCTTTCCGCGTCCCGCTCGATCCGTGCGGCGTCGCGGCGTTCTTTCCAACGGGCGACCTCCGCGTCGACATCGCGGAGCGCCGTGACGACGGGCGGGCCGCCGCGCAGCTGTCGGCGGGCCTCGATGACCCGCCGGTTGAAATCGTCGAGGATCTCGCGCACCGCTCGCTCGGAGACCACCTCATCGAGGCGGGCGTCGAGCCCGGCGCCCTCGGAGCGCAGGGTGAGGGCAGCCGGTCCCAGTCCGGTGATCTGCTCGCGCTCGATCTTCTGGCGGATCCACCAATCCGGGTCGTACGGGGCGGTGAGCCCCGGGATCGGCTTTCCCGTGCCGGGCAGGTTGTCGAAGTCGCCGCGACGCATGGCCTGCTGAATGGAGATCTCCACGTTCTGCGCGCGGGCATCCATCATCGCCTGGCCGGCCTCGTTGGTGTCCGGCTCGACCTCCGCGCGCTCGGATGCGGGAGTCTCACGGTTGATCTTGTACCGCGCGACGTTGAGCGGCGTATCGCTGGGTTCACGTGGGCCAGTCATAACACCAGCCTAGGTTCACCCCCACGGTGACGGGCCGCTCCGCGTACACTGACCGGCATGTTCCGACACCCGCACCGCGCGCTCGAACGCGGACCACTGTGAAGGCCGTCGTCTACGACCGGTACGGGCAGCCCGACGTGCTCAGGGTCGAGGAGATCCCGAAGCCCTCGCCCGGCGCCAACCAGGTGCTGATCGAGGTCGCCGCGACCTCCCTCAACCTCTCCGACTGGGAGGGACTGACCGGAAGCCCCGGGTACGCCCGGATCGGCGGGCTACGCGCCCCGAGGCGCCGGGTGTTGGGCTCCGACATCGCCGGACGGGTCGCCGCCGTCGGCTCCGGCGTGACCCGGTTCCGCGTGAATGATGAGGTGTACGGCGACAACATGGGCCTGTTGGGCGGGTTCGCCGAGTTCGCCGTGGCGCCCGTCACGGCTCTCGCCCACAAGCCCGCTGAGCTGACCTTCGCCCAGGCGTCGACGCTGCCCCAAGCTGGAGCGATCGCGCTACAGGGCACCGCCCGCGCTCGCCGCGGGCAGCGCGTGCTGATCAACGGCGCGGGCGGCGGGTCGGGATCGTTCGCGATTCAGCTGGCCAAACGCTCCGGTGCTCACGTGACCGGCGTCGACAACGCGGCAAAACTCGACTTCATGCGCGGGCTCGGCGCCGACGAGGTCGTCGACTACACCACCTCAGACTTCACCCGGCTCGAACCATTCGACCTGATCCTCGACCTCGTGGCACACCGGTCGGTATTCGCCTACCGGCGTGCGCTGGCCCGCGGCGGCCGCTACCTCTGCGTCGGCGGCACTGTGCGCAGCGTCCTGAGGGTCGTGACCGTCGGTGCTGCGCTCGGCCTGGTCACCGGGCGCCGGCTGGGACTGCTCATCGCCAGGGAAGGCCCGGCCTACTTCCAGCCCGTCGCCGAGCGTTGTGCCACGGGCGAGCTGAGCATCAACATCGACCGCACCTTTCCGCTGCACGAGGCGGCGCGGGCGCTCACCTACCTCGGTGAGGGACGTGCGCTCGGCAAGGTTGTCGTCACCGGATAGGGAGGCCGCATGGAATCGTCGGAGAGCATTCGTATCGTGGTCGAGGACGGCACGGTGTCGGGAGCGTTCGCCCGGCCGGCAGACGCGTTCGCCACGCTGGTGGTGGCGCCGGGCGCTGGGTCCAGCTACGACCATCCGTTCCTCGTCGGGTTCAGCGAAGCGCTGAACGCGGCCGGGGTGGCGACCCTGCGGTTCAATTTCCCGTACCGGGAGGCCGGCCGGCGGCTCCCCGACCGGGCTCCCCGGGCGATCGCCACCTGGCGGGCGGTCATGGACGCTGCGGCCGCCCGCTCCCCCGGTCGGCCCGTCTGGGCGGCCGGTAAGTCCTTCGGCGGGCGGATGGCCTCCATGGCCGTTGCTGCCGGCATGCCGGCAGCGGGCCTGGTCTTTCTCGGCTACCCGCTGCATCCGCCCGGCAAGCCGGACACGCTACGCGACGAGCACCTCTACGGGATCGACCTGCCGATGCTCTTCGTGCAGGGGACGCGCGACCCGTTCGCCGCCCCGCACGAACTCACGCCGGTGGTGGAGAGAATCGGCGCGGCGACGCTCCGCTGGATCGACGAGGGGAACCATTCCTTCGAGGTTCGGGGAGCAAAACGCCCGCCCGCCGAGGTGGGCGGTGCGCTTGCCGAGATCGTCGCCGGGTTCGTGCGCGCCAGCGTGGCGTAACCGGCGCTACTCAGCGGATGGCCGCTGCCGTTGCGCCTTCGTCGCCGAGCGCTGCTGCTTGGCGGCGAGGTGCCGCCGGCCGGAGCCCTTGGTGGGTTTGGTCGCCCGGCGGCGCGGCCCGTCGGGGGCGAGGCCCTCGGCCACGAGCTCCGCGAGCTTGGTCAGGGCGATCTCACGATTACGCAGTTGGGAGCGCTGTTCGGAAGCGGCCATGGTGACCACCCCGTTGGTCAGGCGACGGTCGAGTCGGCTGAGCAGCAGCATGCGCTGCTCGTCGGTGAGAACCGCAGACTCGACGACGCTCCAGGACACCTGCACGCGGCTGTCCGAGGTGTTCACGTGTTGCCCGCCGGGGCCGGACGACCGGGAAAACCGCCAGCCGAGTTCCGTCGCCGGAATCGTGAGCGCGGGCGATACCTCTAGATCCATTCCTCAAGGGTCCCACGATGTGGGCGCGGCCGGTGCCGTTCTGCGGGAATCGGTGACCGGGACCGTCAGAACAACGGCCAGGGCACCGCGGGCATCTGACCCTCCGGGGCCGGGAAACGGCCAACGGTGCGCAACCGGTCGCAGCGGGCAGCCAGGGCGACGAGCTCGGCAGGAGTGAGCAGGCCGGCGAGCTCGGGCCCGAGCCCGGCGGCGAGGCCGGCGCTGACCCGGTCGATCCCGGCCAGCTCGTCCATGCTGAGGTCCTCGCCCAGCCAGCCCCAGAGCACGGTGCGCAGCTTGTGGTCGGCGTGGAAGGTGAGCCCGTGGTCGACGCCGTGCCGGTGCCCGTCGGGCATGGCCAGGATGTGGTCGCCCTTGCGGTCGGCGTTGTTCACGATGATGTCGAACACGGCCATCCGGCGCAGCGCCACGGAGTCCTCGTGGATGAGCGACACCAGCCGGTCCCGCTCGTCCTGGCCGTCGAGCACGTGCCGCCAGCCCTGCTCGGGCATGGCCTCGGCGGGGATCAGGTCGACGGCATCTTGGTCGGGGTCCCGCTCCTGCCAGAGTTGCGCCATCCCGGGGCCCATCGGGCCGTCTCGCAACCAGGTGCGGGGCACGACGTTCCAGCCGAACGCCTCAGAGACCAGGTACGCCGCGGCCTCCCGGCTGGCCAGATTGCCGTCCGGGAAGTCCCACAGCGGGTTCTCCCCCGCGATCGGCTTGTAGACCACCGTGACACCGTCGATGGTGCCCAGGAACGTCGCGTTGGACGCCGTCGTGATCCGCCCGGTGAGTTCGAGGTCACCGTCGAGAAGGTCGGCGTCCGGCACGATCACGCGCCGGGGAGGGTGCAGGTGTGCCCGTCTGCGTCAATGGGATGACCGCAGAGCGGGCAGATGGGCCGGCCGGCGCCCACCACCTCGCGGGTGCGGGTGGCGAACGCCCGCGCGGTGCCGACGGGCATCCGCACCAGCAGCATTTCGGCCGGTTCGATGACGGCCACCTCGAGCAGCTCGTCGTCGTCCTCGTCCACGAGAGGGAAGGCCTCGAGCACGATCTGCACGGTCGTCGGGTCCCAGCCGAGGCTCATCGAGCCGGTGCGGAACTCCTCGTCGACGGGCTCCAGCGGGTCGTTGTCGACCAGTTCGATGGGGGTGACGGTGGGGATGCTGAACGGGTTGCCCTCGTAGGCGATCAGCTGGTCGAGGATCTCATCGATCTTCTCGGCGAGCAGCGCCGATTGTTGCTTCTCCAGGGCGATACTGACGATCTGGGCGCCGGTGCGCACCTGCAGGTAGAAGGTGCGGGAGCCGGGCAGGCCAACGGTGCCGACGACGACCCGATCCGGCCAGGCGAACTCATGGACGATTGTAGGCATGCAGGTATTTTAGGCGCGCGATGCGTGTGGCGCCTGATGACCCGCGCCGCCGCCGACCGAAGCGTCCGCCGAGAGAGCGCTCGCCGCGAGCCAGGAGAGGTCCCCGGCGTCGGTGTTGGTGGCGTGCACGCTGGGCCGGCTGGCGCCGTACCGCACGATCGAGACGGATGCCGGGCCCACGTCGATGCGCTGGAACAGGTCCAGATGCATGCCGAAAGCATCAGCCAGGATCGACTTGATGATGTCGCCGTGGCTCACCGCCACCCAGACGGCAGCGGGGCCGTGCTCGGCTTCGAAGGCGGCGTCAAGGCGGCGGATGGCGGCGACCGACCTGGCCTGCATCGCGGCCATCGCCTCGCCACCCGGGAAGGTCACGGCGGACGGCTGCGCCTGCACCACCGACCACAGTTTCTCTTTCGACAGCTCTGCGAGCGTGCGGCCCTGCCAGTCGCCGTAGTCGCATTCGGAGAGTTCGTCCTCGATCGGCGTCAGCACGGTGCCGGTCTGGCGGTCGATGATGTGCTGCGCGGTTTCCCGGCAGCGCTCCAGCGGGCTGGAGACCACCCCGACCAGCGGTACCGCGGCGAGCCGCTCCCCCGTGACGACGGCCTGGTCCCGGCCGGTCTGGTCGAGCAGAACGCCGGGCGTGCGCCCGGCCAGCAGGCCGGTCGCGTTGGCGGTGGTGCGGCCGTGCCGCACAAGAAGAACTGTGGCCATGGCTACAGCCTAGACAGCGGGCAGGGTGGGCGGGGTGGGCACGGCGCCCGGCCAGTCGCCGAGATAGTCCGCCGGCGCATCCAGGTAGGCGCTGAACGGGTTCACCGATTCCAGGTTTGCGCCCCCGGTGAGTTCCTGTGCCTGGGACTGCAGGTCAAGGGTGGTGCCGTTGTTCCGCACGGTCAGGCTGAGGATGGTGGGCTCGTTGGGCAACTCGGTAGCCCAACCGACCCGCAAGACGTAGTCCAGCACCCCGGGGGCCAGAATCGACGCAGCGTCGTCAACGGAAACCTCCACGATGACCTCATAGCTCAGACCGGAGATTACCGACCCGACAGTGCCCGTCTGGAGTCCCGGTACGGCGTTGAGGAGCTCCCCGGCGGCTTCGCGGCTGATGCCGGGCTCCGCCGGCGGCTCGGAGGCCTGGGGCCTGTTTGCGGGGAGGAAACACGAGGACAACATCGTCGCCACGCCCAGCGCCATGCCGACGGCGACCAGCGAACGCCGCATAGCTGTTCTGCGCTGTCGTCTCGCCCCTGATGTTGCTTCCGACTCCATGCGTTCCCCCGTATGTTGACCCACAGCCTACCGAGGCTCGCCGCCTCACCTTTGCGGCCGGGCGAGATGCAGGCCCTGGGCCATGGCTTGGAGGATCTCGGCCTCGACGCGTGGCCAGTCGAAGAGGATCTGTCGGTAGTCGTAGCGCAGAACCGTGTAGCCCAGCAGTGCGAGCCGCCGATCGTGAGCGATGTCCGCACGCCGCTGCTCGGCCGAGGAGTGGAAGCTGAATCCATCGGTCTGAAGCACCAGCCGGTCCCCGATCAGCCCGTCGACTCGGTGGCCGTCGAGCATGACCTGCTGGTCGACCCGGATGCCGCTGGCCGCCAGCCGGGACACGGGCAGCGTCTCCAGGCCAGAATCGGCGAGCCCCGACGCTACCGCTCGCACGGCGCGGGCCGCGGCGCTACGCAGGGGAAGCCTGGCGAGCGAGCCGAATGTCACCAGCTTCTTGTTCAGGGCGGAGTCCCAGACGACGAGGGCGTTTTCGAAGGGTTGGCACCCGGCAATATGCACGAGGGCGTTCTCAATCGGTTCGACGAGGGCGAACCGGGCAACCGCAACCGGCCCGGCACCCCAGTGCACCCGCAGGGTGTTCGATGCCGGTACCACTGCATTCCTCACCACGCTGACGTGGTTCATCCCATCGGCGAGGTGCCACAGTTCACGTCGCCGGGCCAGGCTCAGGCACGCCACCCGTCCGCCGAGCGCAGCCGCAGCGCGCAGATCGGCCGGGGCCGTCGGCAGAGCCAGCCAGTTCCGCCGCACACGGGCGCACTCACCTCTGGCGATACTGTGCCGAATCGCATAGCGGGTGAATCCAGCGCGCTCGGCCTGCTCGGAGTGCGCGATGCCACCGTGCTGGGCGAGCCAGGTGCCAAGTTCCATGCGCCCAGTGTTGTAGCCCGCATCCCCCCGCCCGCCCGGAAAGTCCTCCCCTGTACACAACTACCCGCGCGGCGCCCCTGTGCACACCGCCTCGCGGCCGACGCCCGCACCTCGAAATAAGGAAAAAGTGAGGTAAAAAGGACAGAATTTGGCTTATCGTCCTTATTTGGGCACTTTGTCCTTAGTTCCGTGCGGCACGGCGCTGGATCTGCCGTGACCGGGGCCGTCGGCTGCGGCTGAGATTCTCGGCCGGTGGCGTCTATCCGGAAACCATGAACCCGCGTACGGTCGCTCCATGGCGAACCTCATCGAGAAATTGGCGGAATCGGTGCCCTCCTGGGGCGCAAAGTTGGCGTACGGCGAGAAGAGCACGTTGGGCGGGCACGACCTGATCCCCGTCGCGCTCGTCGGCTTCGGCTTCGGCGGCGGCGAGGGCTCCAGCGAGATGCCCGACGGTGGCCTGGGTCCGGCGGGCATGGGCGTCGGCGAGGGCCGGGGCGGCGGTGGCGGTGGCTACGCGGTGCCGATCGGCGCCTATGTCGGCGGGCCGGACGGCCTGGAATTCCGGCCCAACCGCATCGCCCTGATGGTGGTCGCCGTTCCCGTGGTCACTGCGGTGGGGCTGGCACTCGCGCAGATCATCCGCGCGTTCCGCGGCAGCACGCAGAGCTGAGACGCTCCGGTGTTGAAACCACATCACCGCGTGTACCGTCACCGTTAACGGGAGGCCCGGTCGAGTCGTGAGGTAAGAGCGGAAGCACAGGGTTTCAGGCGGCTTTGTCCAAGGTTGCGCCAAGCAGACCGCGACTGGTCCCGTCCGCCGCCGAGCGCCCCGGAACGATAAGACCACATCGCCCAAACGGTCACACCTGGGCGGCCTATCCGGTCATAGCTCTGTGACGGCCGCGGAACACCCGCGCCGCACCGACGGAAGGTTTCGCTCATGTCCAAGATCGTCGTCATCGGAGGCACCGGCCTCATCGGCTCCAAGGTCGTCGCCAAGCTCACCGCCCACGGCCACGAAGCGATCCCGGCCTCGCCGAACTCCGGAGTGAACACCCTCACCGGTGAGGGCCTGGCCGAAGTCCTCGCCGGCGCCGACACGGTGCTCGACGTGTCGAACTCACCCTCGTTCGCCGACGACGACGTGATGACCTTCTTCACCACCGCGACCACCAACATCATCAGCTACGCCAAAGAGGCCGGCGTCGGCCACTACGTCGCCCTTTCCGTGGTGGGCGCCGAACTGATGACCGACAGCGGCTACCAGCGCGCCAAGGTCGCCCAGGAGAAACTGATCAAATCCAGCGGTATCCCCTACTCGATCATTCACGCCACTCAGTTCTTCGAGTTTGTGAAGAGCATTGCCGCGACCGCGACGGTCGGCGACGAGGTGCGCCTGTCCCACGCGCTGATCCAGCCGATGGCGGCGGAAGACGTGGCGACCGCGGTCGCGCGCGCAACGGCGGGCAAACCGTTGAACGGCACCATCGAAGTGGCGGGCCCCGAAGAGCTCGGCCTCGACGACCTCATCCGCACCGGCCTGGCCTTCGCCGGCGACCCACGCACGGTGGTGACCGACCCCGAATCCACGTACTTCGGCCAGAAGCTGGGCGAGCGGATGCTGTTGCCTGGCACCGGCGCCGTCATCTTCGACACCCGGTTCGACGAGTGGCTGACCACCGCCGCGTCCACCCCCGCGAGGTAGACCCTCCAACGAGAGAAGAGACACCATGACCGAACCACTCGTCATCGTCGGCGGCGGGCTCGCCACAGCCGGCGCGGTCCGGGCCATCCGGGAGGCGGGCCACGACGGTGACCTCGTGGTGTTCGGCTCCGAACCGCACCACCCTTACGAGCGCCCGCCACTGTCCAAGGACTACCTGCGTCGGGAGGTCGACCGCACGAGCCTGTTCACCCTCGCCCCGTCCTGGTACGCCGAACACGGCGTCGAGGTGCGCACGGCGACGACCGCGGTTGGACTGAACGTGGCGGATCACCGCCTCACGCTCGCCGACGGCCGGCAGCAGCTCTACTCCCGGCTGCTCCTGGCGACCGGATCCTCGCCGCGCTCCGCCGGCATCCCGGGTGAGGACTTACTCGGGGTCCTCGCCCTGCGCACAGTGGAGAGTTCCGACCTGCTGCAGGCCACTCTCGACGCGGCCCGGACCGCGGGCGGAGGGCAGCTCGTGGTGGTCGGCGACGGCTGGATCGGCCTTGAGGTCGCCGCCTCGGCGCAGAGCTTCGGGCTTGATGTCACGGTGCTCGGCCACGGCCGGCAGCCGCTCGGGAAGGTTCTCGGCGACACGATGGGCGCGTTCTACGCCGAGGCCCACCGCGAGCACGGCGTCACCCTCCTGGAACAGGTGGAGGTCGCGTCGATCGACGGCCTGGCGGGCAGGGTCACCGGGGTCACCGTGCAGGATGGCCGCGTGCTGCCGGCCGATGTGGTCCTGATCGCGGTGGGTGCCGCACCGAATACCGGGCTCGCTGCATCAGCGGGAATCGCCCTGCGCGCCCGGGAACTCGGCGGTGGCATCGCCGTGAACGGCAGCCTCGCCACCAGCGCGCCCGACGTCTTTGCGGCCGGCGACGTGGCGAGCATCCCCTCCCCCGTCTACGACCGTCCGCTCCGGGTCGAACACTGGGACACCGCCCTGAGAACCGGCCCGCACGCCGGCGCCGGCATGCTCGGCGCGACGGCTGCCTACGACCACCTGCCCTATTTCTACAGCGACCAGTACGACATCGGCATGGAGTACACCGGGTTCGTCGCCGGGCCAGGCGACTACGACGACCTCGTGGTCAGCGGATCGCTGGAGACGCGCGAATTCGTGGCGTTCTGGACCTCCGGCGGCCGGGTACGGGCCGGAATGGCGGTGAACAGCTGGGACCGGATGCCCGACATCGAGGCCTTCATCCGGTCCGGCGCCGTCGTGGTCGCGGAGGAGCTCGTCGCCTTCCACGGGTAGACCGCCCGCCGCCTGACCTGCGCACGACGGGGCCGAGCCGGTTTTCGGGTCAGTCAGCGTTCCAGTGCCGGAGCTTGTCGGGGTTGAGGACGATCCAGACGTCCCGAATCGTCCCGGTCCGCACGCTCACACTCATCACGCCCACCACTCTCTGGTCCCGGCGGAAGACCAGCCCGGCCTGGCCGTTGACCGATTGCTCGGTGACCGCCAGGGCCGGGACCCCCGAAATCACGCGAATGAGCAGCCGGGCGGCCTGTTCCACCCCCCGCGTCGGGGAGGGCGCCGCGCTCACCTTGCCCCCGCCGTCGATGATCACGGCGATGTCGGGGTGCAGTCTCGACCGCACCTGGGCTTCGTCCTGAGCCGCGCAGCCGGCGAGGAAATCGAGCACGAGCGCTCGATGACGCTCCCCGGGCGCGTCGTGTTCCCGGCGATGGTGAATCTCCCGGCGGGCGGAGCGAGCCAGCTCCCGGGTGGCCTCGGGAGAGCGCCCCACGACGTCGGCGATCCCGCCGAAGGGCACACCGAACACGTCGTGCAGGATGAAGGCCACGCGTGCCTCAGGCGTGAGCGATTCCAGCACCACGAGCAACAGCATGTTCAGGGACTCGTCCAGGGAGATCCGGTCGACCGGATCCGTGCCGCCTGGCGTGCGGGGCGCACCCAGGTGGGGAAGGGGTTCCGGCAGCCAGTCGCCGACGTACTGGCCGCGGTCGAGCCTGGCCTGCCGTAGGGCGTCGACACAGGTGCGCGCGAGGATTTCCGTCAACTGATCCCGCAGCGAGACGCCCGCGTCCCGCTCGGCCGCCGGCGCCTCGCGCCACAGGGTGAACGTGCGCTCCACTGCCCGGTCGGCCTCCGCGATGGATCCCAGGATGCGCAGGGCGATGTCCAGGAGTCGTGGGCGCTCGGCCGACAGCGCGTCGGAGGCCGGCTCGCCGGATGTCAATCCACCCCAGCGGACACGCGACCGAGCTTGTCGGGATTCATCATCCACATCAGCTGCTGGATGCCGTCGTCGCCGACGGTCAGCGTGAGCGCGGTGGTCACCGTTCGGGCCTCGGTCAAAGTCACGGCGTGCTGACCGTTCAGCTCGACCCAGTCGATGGTCTTGCCGGCCCAGAAGTGGCCGGAGAACGCGGCGACGAACGTCGCCACCCTGCTGCGGCCGTTCACGGGGATGCGGGCGGCCAGTTTGACGCCGTTTCCGTCGGAGTAACTGACGACATCGGAGGCGAAAAGATCTTCAAGCGCGGTGACATCGCCGCTCTGGGCGGCCTGCAGGAACGCGGCGAGCAGACGGCGTTGTTCGGCGGACACCACGGGCGCCCGGCGCTCGGTGGCCAGCTTCTTGCGAGCCCGGCTGACGAGCTGACGGGTGGCGGGTTCCTTGAGCTGCACGATTTGGGCGATCTGCTCGTAGGGATAGTCGAAGGCCTCGCGCAGGACGTAGGCGGCGCGTTCGGTGGGGGTCAGTTTTTCAAGCAGCAGGAGCATCGCGAACCCGAGGGCTTCACCGCGCTCGGCACCGAGCGCCGGGTCGTCGCTGGTATTGACCGGCTCGGGCAGCCAGGGACCGATGTAGGTCTCGCGGCGGGAGTGGGCGGACTGGAGGACATTGATCGACAGGCGGGTGGCCGCCGTGGCGAGAAACGCGGCCGGGTCACGCACCGCGCTGCGGTCACAGGTCTGCCACCGCACCCAGACATCCTGCACGATGTCCTCGGCTTCCGACGCGGTGCCGAGCATCCGGTAGGCAATGCCGAAGAGGCGCCGTCTGACGGCGGAGAACACGGCCACCGCGTCATCCAGGCCGTCACTCATCGATCTCCACCATAAAAAATCCTCCTGCGGGGTTCATAGTCAAAAGACGATCCATTGAGAACTATGACCGCACAGAACCCCGATCTGTGACACGGTGTCACAAAATCGCGTCGAAATCGGTCCTAGCTGATCAGACGCTGCTCACCGAGCCGCGCGCCAGGAGAGGAACACCATGAGAATCGTCGTCGTCGGAGGCACCGGCCTGATCGGCACCAAGGTTGTAGACCGGCTCCGCCGTGCCGGGCACGATGTGGTGGTCGCTGCGCGGGGCACCGGGGTCAACTCGTACACCGCTGAGGGTTTGGACGAGGCGCTCGACGGCGCCGAAACCGTCGTCGATCTCTCGAATTCGTCGTACACCGACCAAGCCGGCGCCCTCGACTTCTTCTACGCGTCCACCCTCAATCTGCTCACCTTCGGGAAGGCGGCCGGGGTGCGCCACCACGTCGCCCTGTCCGTGGTCGGCACCGATCGCCTCGCCCAGACCGAGCGGGGATATTTCTTCGCCAAGGACGCTCAAGAGACCCTGATCCGCCGGTCCGCCCTGCCCTATTCCCTGGTGCACGCCACCCAGTTCTTCGAATTCGTGCGCAGCATCGGCGATGCCGCCGCCCGGGACAACCTCATCCACCTTGCTCGGGCTTCCGTGCAGCCGATCGCCGGCAACGACGTGGCCGCCGCCGTCGTGCAGACCACGTTGGGTGAGCCGACGATGTCGACCACGGAGTTCGCGGGTCCAGAGGTCTTCGCGATGACCGACCTGGTGCAGCTTGAGCTCCACTCGCGCAACGACCCGCGCCAGGTGGTGGCCGATCCGCTCGCACGCTATTTCGGGACGACCTTGACGGCCGACGAACTCCTGCCCGGCGCGGATGCGTTCCGCTTTCCCACCCGCTTCGAGGATTGGCTGCAGCAGCAGACCGAAGCCGACTGATGGAAGGTCTGAACGCACGGGACTAATTCCTGAGGTCGACAGGCATCCTCTTCGGGCCGGAGGCCAGTATCAACGATCCGGGCCGGATCCGCTCTCGTCGGGGCGAACCGGTCGCGAGGAATGTGCAGACGAATTCCTTCACCATCGCCCCGGGCCGACCGGTGATGCGGATCGCCAGCGGCCGGTCCGCCTTTGTGAGGAGCTGGATGATCCCGCTCTTGCGGCCGATGCTGATGCACTGGGCGCTGAAACCGACGTCGAGCTTCGTCAGGCCTCCTCCGCGCAAGACGGCCAGAACGTTATCCGCCGCGTGGCCGCCGAGGGGCATGGCGATTGCACAGCCCATCCGCAGGTGCGATCCGACGGAGGAGGGCGGATGCACGGCGTCGCCGGCACCGAAGATTTCAGGGTAGCCAAGCGCACGGAGTTCCTCGTCGACCAGCAACCGGCCGATCGGGTCGACGTCGAGCCCGCTGCGACGGGCGAGATCGGGGACGGCGAAAGAGGCGGTCCAGACGGTGACGTCGCTGGGAAGAAGCGCGCCGTCCAGGAGCTCAACGGCATCGGCCAGGACCCGGCCGGCGCCGCTGCCCTCCATCACATTGACGCCGAGCTTCTTCAGCGAACGGAGGACGGACTTGCGGGACGCCGCGGGGAGATGCGCGAGCACGGCGCCTCTCGACACCAGGGTGACCGACGCGCCCGGGTGCTGTTCCGCGAACTCAGCGGCGGCCTCCACACCCGTCGCCCCGCCCCCGACCACCACGATGCGCTGCTCGTCCGGGCCGGTGGCGAGCGCACGGCGCGCGGTCTCCGCCCCGTCAGCGTTGCTGAGCAGGTGCGCGAACTCGTCCGCACCGGGCGCTCCAAGCGCGGCCGTGCTCCCCACGGCGTAGACGAGAGTGTCATAGGGCTCCTCCGTGATCCCGCTGCGTGTCGCGACGGAGAGCACACGGGCAGGAGCGTCGATCCGCAGCACCGTGCCCAGGACGATCTCGATGCGGTCATGCAGCATGTCGCCCAAAGGAATCGCGGCGTGCGTGCGCACCCCCGCGGCCACCTCGTGCAGGCGCACACGCTCGATGAAATCGGAGGTGGGATTCACCATCACGACGCGCACGCGTCGGCTTTCGTCAGCCGTCAAGGACGCTTGCACCCGGTTTGCCGCGAGGATTCCGGCATAGCCGGCCCCGATGACGACAACCCTGTGCTCGGAACGTGTGCTCATGCGGTCTCCTTATCGAAAATGGGCGGTTCATAAGTAATGACCGCCGCCTCCGCCGAAACGTGACACCACCTCGCGCGCGGCCTGTCACGAATCACCATCCGCACCGGGCGACGGTAAGTTGAAGCCGGATCGTACAGCGAGCAACGCCGACCAGAGGATGCCGATGGGAGTTCCCAGTCGCGAGGTGACCGCAGCAGAACTGGATGAGCTGGCGGCAGGGTTCGAGTCGATGCGCCCACGGCTCTTCGGTATCGCCTACCGCATGCTCGGCAGCGCAGTGGAGGCAGAGGATGTCGTGCAGGACGCCTGGGTCAAGTGGCAGACGACCGACCGATCGGGCATCCGCAGCCATGGTGCATTTTTGACGACGATGACGACCCGCCTCACAATCAACGTGGCGACGTCGTCGCGCCTGCGCCGGGAGACCTACATCGGCCCGTGGCTACCGGAACCGGTCTTCACCGCCGCCGATCCGGAACTGGGTGCGGAAAACACCGAGGCCCTCGAGGTCGGGCTCCTGCTGCTGATGGAACGACTGACACCTCAGGAGCGTGCCGTCTATCTGCTCCACGAGGCCTTCGGCTACACCTTCGGTGATATCGCCGCGGTCGTCGAGACCACGGAGGCCAACGCCCGCCAACTCGCCCGGCGTGCCCGCCTGCACCTCAAGGAGCACAGCGACAACCGCGTGACCGTCGCGCAGAAGAACCGTCTGCTCCGCTCCTTTCTCGCCGCCGCTCAAGCCGGCGACCTGGAGGGCCTACAGGCTCTGCTCGCCGACGACATCGTCCTGTACTCGGATGGTGGCGGCAACGTGACCGCCGCCCGCCGGCCCGTCGAAGGTCGCGACAACGTGGCACGGTTCCTCCTCGGTACAGTCCAGAAGCTGCAGGTGCAGGTCGAGCTGAACGTCGCCGCAGTCAACGGTTCCGACGCCTTCGTACTCCGGATGGATGGCGAGCCGTTCCTGGTCGGCGCCATCGGGGTCAGCAGCCGCGGCATCAACCGGATCTTCTTCATCATGAACCCGGTGAAGCTCGGCGCCGTGCGCGCCGTCCCACCCGAGGGTCACGCGTCGTAGGCTGATTTCACGGGATGGACAGGAGGCGGCGATGGCCCAGACGACAGCGACAGCGACAGTGACGGCAGCGGCAGAGGTGATGGCCGAGTTGACCGCCCTTGAGGATCCGCAGATCCGCGCGGTGAACGCCAACCACGGTGACGACCACGGCGTGAACCTCACCAAGCTGCGGGCGGTTGCCAAGCGGCTCAAGACCCAGCAGGAGCTGGCCCGCGAGCTGTGGGCGACCGGGGACACCGCGGCGCGTCTACTCGCGGTGCTGATCTGCCGGCCCAAGGCATTCGAGCGCGATGAGTTGGATGCCATGTTGCGCGAGGCGGGCACGCCCAAGGTGCAGGACTGGCTCGTGAACTACGTCGTGAAGAAGAGCCCGCACGTCGAGGACCTGCGCGTGGCTTGGTTCGCCGACCCGGACCCTGTGGTCGCCAGCGCCGGTTGGGCGCTGACCACCGATCGGGTGGCGAAGAGACCTGACGGGCTCGACCTCCCCGGGCTGCTGGACATCATCGAGGCTGAGATGAAGGATGCCCCGGAGCGCTTGCAGTGGGCGATGAACCACTGCCTGGCCCAGGTCGGGATTGACCATCCCGAGTGCCGCGCTCGCGCCCTGGCCATCGGCGAGCGCCTGGAGGTGCTCAAGGACTACCCGACTCCCCCGGGCTGCACCTCGCCGTTCGCGCCCATTTGGATCACGGAGATGGTGAGCCGCCAGCAGCCGGAGTGACCCGGAGCCCTAGTGCGAACGGTCGCGCCGGTCACCGTCCCGTACTGTCGTTCTCATGAGTGTCGAACACAATGACGTCCTACTCCCCTGGCGGCACGCCGACCGGCGCGCGACACTGATCGCCGTCATCGCCGTGGCGTCCGCGCTGGCCGCGATGCTCATCGCCGCCACGCTGCCCCTGTGGGCGGGCGACGATCCGATCCGCACGGTTCTGCTCGCGGCCTACAACCACAACCAGGTGGACTGGATCTGGGAGTTCTCCCCCCGCGACGCGTGGTGGGCGGTCGGGCTGGTCCTTGTCGTGCCGGTGCTCAGCACCGTCATCGGGGCATACAGATCACGACGGCGTCTGGCCGACGCCACGCGCCGGATGCCCGGGGCCGCAGGGCTGTCGACCATCGGTCGGGCATTGTCCGAGGGCCAGCGGAATGCCCAGATGCGCAGCCGGGAGGTGGACCTGGCGGCGAGGCAGCGCCGCTTCACCGAGCAGAACCGTTCCCGGCTGTCCCCCTGGAGTTCCCTCGGGGCGACGTTCGCGTACATCCTGGGTGGCTGGTTTCTCATCGGGATCGCCCTCGACGTGACCGGCGCGACGGCCGCTCCGGTCGGCGTGTGGATCGCTGCGCAGTCGTGGTGGTTGCTGATCGCGGCCCTGGTCGTGTGGGGTGCCATCCTCAACCTCGCCGACCGCCGCCGGGGCTCGCTCGCTCGGTAGGCTTGCGGGCATGTTAGTCAGGTGGCATTCGAACCCCGTTATCGCCGTTGTCTTGATCGTCGGCGGCTTCCTCATCCTCTTCACTCAACATGAAGACACGGTGACGGATGTGCTCGCGGCCATGTTCATTCTCATCGGCGGTAACTTCGGCGGCTTCTACTCGGGGTACATGATCGGGAAACGAGCTGGCGGCAAGTGACCGACCTAGGCTGCCCCGGGCGGGGTCACCCCACCAGCGGCGCATCGTTTCGGACCGCCCAGACCACGTCGAGGATGGCCTGAGTCGTCACGGCGGCATCGCCTTCGTCCGAGATCAGGGACGAGTGGGTGGCACCGTCGACGACACGGTGTGCGCTGTTCGTCGACAGGGCCGCCATGGCCGCTTGTTTTGCGGGCCAGCCGGGAGCACTTCCGCTGCCGGCTTCCAGAACGATCACGGGCTTGTCGGCGAAGCTCTCCAGAGTGGCAGCCTGCTCCATCGAGGAATTGGCCAGGAGGTACTCCTCAATCGTGCTCCCCAGTTGGCCGCCTTTCGCGACGCTGGCGCGCGCCTGGGCCCGGGATGCCGGCGGGAGGCTGTCGTAGTCGAACTGACCGTAGAGGCGGCCAACGCCGAGGCGGGCTGAGGCCGAAACCAGCGCGGACACGCGATCCATGAGGGACGAGTCCCCCGCAGCCGAGGATGCCGCGCTCGGTTGCGTCGTCGGTACCGGGGCGGTGGAGTCGATCAACACCATTCCGGACACCTCGTCGGGGTACAGGGCTGCGAAGGTTTGCACATAGAGCCCGCCGAACGAGTGTCCGGCCATCACATAGGGTCCGGCGACCCCTCCGCGCTGCAGCAACGTGTGCAGGTCAGTCGCAATCTGGGTCGCGTCCTGGGGCGCATCCGCGGGTTCACTCCAGCCACGCCCGGCCCGGTCGTAGACGCAGACCCGGGTGTCGGCGGCCACGGCCGGCTCGATCCACCCGAGCACGGCGGACATTTCGCCTCCGCCTGGTTCCAGAACGACAGTCGGGCTTTCGGAACCTGTGCAGCTCAGGTGCAGACGATGTCCGCCGACGTCGACCAGGTCGCCCGCCATCGGGTAGGCGCGCGTGTCCACCGCTTCCATCACGGTTTCGTAGCCACCACCGATCGAGGCAATGGCCAGCAGCGCGATCACCGGGTAGAGCAGCCATCGTCCGCTCCGGCTCCGTAGCTGTGCGTGCACACGGACGGCCATCCAGATTGCCAACAGCAGCACGACCGGCGGCCACACCCAGTTGAGCACCCCCTGCACCGAGGAGCCGAACACCACCAGAAGCAGACCGCCCAGTCCCAGCACCGCCGCGGGGACCGCAGCCCACCGCTGCGGCTGATCGGTGAATCGGCTCGTGAGCACGGCCAACATCGCCCAGCCCAGCCCGAAACCCAGGAGGACGGCCCCGGTGAGTTCGCTTTCCCCAGGCCGGATGAACGGAGCCGCGGACAGGAGCAGAGCGGCGACGAGTCCGAAGGCCAGTGAGGCGAGGACGATCAGGCCCATGCGGCGCCCCGGGCCGGGATCGGGGCGGGGTGGAAGGTCTGTGTCTGTGCGAGAGGGGGTGGTGGTCACGATGAACTCGATTCCAAACACTGCTGGCGTGGCGCGACTGCAGCCGCTCTGCACCCGTGGCACCTGCTGTTGACAGGGACGTTACCACCCGATCTGCATGATGCGGAGCCCGCGGCCCTGGCATGCAATGAACCGAGAAGAGTCGCGCTGGCAGCCACATCGTGATCCAGACCAAGGAGGAATCTGATGAGTCCACACCCAGACGTATCCGTGCCGTCGGTGACGTCGATTTCGACGCCGGACCGTATCGAAAGTCGCCTCGGCCCGCTGCAGTTTCAGGATGGAGCGCCGACGAATGAGACGGCCGACCTGCTCTACGACCACCTCGACTTCCTCCACGGAGTCGAGGCATTCATCAATGCCTATCGTGGCGCATCGACCACCGCCGTCCGGCGCGGATTCACGTCGATCGGCGTCGAGGACAACACCGTCCTGATCTTCTCCGACCTGATGGACTCGGCGTCGCTGTTCCTCACCGCCAATTGCGACACCATCTACGTTCTGAGCTTCCTCGACCTGAGCGATGGACCCATGGTGGTCGAGGTGCCCGCGCTCCCGGCACCGTCGGGCATCCTGGGCACCGCCGATGACATGTGGTTCCGCTGGGTGACCGACATCGGCCTGCCCGGCCCGGACCGGGGCACCGGCGGGCACTACCTCTTCGTCGGGCCAGGCTATGAGGGCGAACTGCCCGACAGCGGCTTCCACGTGTCGCACTCCCGCACAACCCGGGTGATCCTGCTGCTGCGCGCATTCATGATCGACAACGACCCGACGGTGCCGGTGCAAGTGATTCGCGATCAGCTGCGCATCCATCCCTATGCTCCCGGTGGCCCCGGAACGGCTGTGGCCAGCTTCCTGGCCGGCCGGGCAACCCTCGCCGGACCAGCAGCGGCCCCGGAGACTCATTTCGTTGAGGGGTCCGGTGTGGCGTTCAACACCATCCCGCCCGTCGACTTCGGCTACTGGGACCTCGTCAACGAGCTCGTGCAGAACGAACCTGTCGGCGCCGGCGATCCGGAAGTGCTCGGCCTGTTGGCGGCGGTGGGCATCGTCAAGGGACAGCCGTTCGCCCCCGACCAACGGATGCGAAAGGTACTCGAGGAGGCTGCCGTGGTCGGCAATGCCACCGCACGGACCGTGTCCATCGCGCCGCGCGAGGAAGAAGGCTGGGCCTACTACCCAGGTTCGGGCTGGATGAACCCGCTGTTCACGGCGGGATACGACTTTCTTGCGCCGCCGCCGCACATCACCGGGGCGGGCGCCGTTCAGAGCCCACAGGATGGCGCGCTCAAGCTCAACGCCAGGATCGCCTGGTTCTACCCGTACACCGGTGTCACGCCGGCGATGTGCATGCGCCTCACCGGGATCGGGTCCCAGTACATCTTCACCATGCGCGACGGCGACGGGGCGTTCCTCGACGGCGGCCTGAACTACCGTTTGTCGCTCCCGCCCGACATCCCCCAGAGCCGCTTCTGGTCGGTGATGGTCTACGACCGGCAAACGCGGTCGATGCTGCAGACGGATCAGCCCAAGCCCGATCTCGGCAGTCAGTCCGGCACGGTGCGGCAGAACCCCGACGGATCAACCGAGATCTATTTCGGACCGGCGGAACCCGACGGGCACGCCACCAACTGGCTGCAAACGCTCCCTGGCAAGGGCTACTTCGTCATCCTCCGCCTGTATAACCCCCTGCAGCCGTTCTTCGAAAAGTCCTGGCGGCCGAGCGAGATCGGACGGGATTGAGCGCTCAGCGGCCGCGGGCCCCTGCGAACAGCGCATGGATCAGCGGAATGACCGACCCGATCATCAGCACCGCGCCGAGAACCGCATCGTCCGCGCGGAGGACCGCGCCGGCGATGAGCAGGGCACCGAACAGGACCGCCGACACGACGCGTGCCGTGCTGCGCTCCAGCCGGGCGACCCGCCGCTCGAGGCCGGGGTTCGCCACCGCCACGGTGCCGTCCTCGAGGCGGGTGACGAGCCCGTCCAACCGCTTCGGCAACCCCCAGGCGATGCCGGCGTTCTCGAGCGCCTGCTTGCCGAGGTCTTGTGCCACGTTGCCGCGCTCGTCGCGCAGCAGCTGTGACGCGTACGGCTCGATGGAGTCCCAGAGATTGAACGCGGGATCCAGCGAGCTGCAGACCCCGGAGGTGAGCGACATCGCCCGGATGATCAGCAGGAAGTTCTCCGGCAGCTGGAACGGCAGCGACCGCACCACATCGCCGAACTGCAGGGCGAAGTCGCGGAACTCCCGTGGATCCACCTCGCGCAACTCGGCGAAGCCCATGCCGCCGAAGCGGGCGAAGAGCTGGGTCATCGCCCGCTCCAGCTCGGTGGTGTCTGAGGAGGGAAGCAGTACTCCCACGTCGCGCGCCGCCTCCACCAGCCCCTTGCCGTCCCGCGAGGCGGCAGCGATCAGCATCTTGCGCAAGCCGCGGCGAGTGCTTGTCGGAACCTCACCCATCATGCCGAAGTCGATGAACGTCAGTCTCCACCCGCGGCCGCTCGGATCGTTCGGTGTGGGGGTGACGAAGATGTTGCCGGGGTGCGGGTCGGCGTGGAAGAAGCCGTTGGTGAACAGCTGGTCGAACATCACGGCGGCGAAGACCGGGGCCACCTGCGCCGGGTCGATGCCCGCCGTGGCCAGCGCATCCGCGTCGGTGATCTTGATCGCCGTCACGTCCTCGAGCGTGAGCACGCGTCTGGTGGTGCGCTCCCAGACGATTTCAGGCACGCTCACCCGCTCGTCGTCGGCGAAGTCCTCCGCGAAGCGCACGGCGCTCGCCGCCTCGTGCAGGTAGTCGATCTCCTCCAGGCAGGTCTGCGCGAACTCCTCGACCAGCGCCGGTGCATCCACGCGGTCGGACACGAGCCGCACGTGGCTGAGCCAGCCGCTCACCCTGCGCAAAGCCGCCAGGTCCACGTCGACGATGGCGTCGATGCCGGGCCGTTGAACCTTGATCACCACGCCGTGCAGCCCGGTGTCGGCGGCATCGAGCGGGGCGAGCCGAGCGCGATGGGCCTGACCGAGGGATGCCGCCGCCACCGGCGTCTCGTCGACCGACGTGAACGCCCGCTCCAGCGGCATGCCCAGCTCGGCCTCGGCGCGCGCCCGGATCGCCGCGAAGGCAACCGGCGGCACCTCGTCCTGCAGCCCCTCGAGTTCGGACGTGATCTCGGGCGGCAGCACGTCAAGCCGGGAGGACAGGAACTGGCCGACCTTGATCATCAGCCCGCCCAGCTCCACGGCGAGCACGTGGAAGCGTTGCGCGAAGCGGCGCATCCGCTTCGCCCGGGTGCGTTCCGCAACCCTCGCGAGCCCGATCCGCGGTAGAAGCAGCTCGTAGAACCACGTGACGGCGAGGTTCCAACCGGCGAATCGCAGGATGCGGCGGTACCGAGCGCGGGTGTCCCCAGCGGCGGGGTTCACGCGCATTCGGCTCCGGCGACCCGGCGACACCCGTTAGTCCTGGGCGAGGATCGAGTAAATCCGGCGACGTGCCTCGTCGATGGCCGCCACGGCCTGCTGGATTTGCTCCGGGCTGCCGGTGCGGCCGACCTGGGCGGCTGCCTGCGCGAGCTCGAATCCGGCCTTGGGCAGAGCGGTGAACCCGGGGTCGTCCGTCGAGCCGTCCGGCGACCACGGGGTCGATCCGCCGGACTTGGCGACCTCGTCACGGCCCGCGTCGGTCAGTGAATAGGTCTTGCGGCCGTTCGACTCTTCGGCGCTGATGAGGCCCTCGTCGGCCAACAGCTGCAGCGTCGGGTAGACCGAGCCGGCGCTGGGCTTCCAGCTGCCGCCGCTGCGTTCCTCGATCTCGTGGATGATCTGGTAGCCGTGCATCGGCTGCTCCGCGAGCAGAGCGAGCACCGCCGCACGCACGTCGCCGCGGCCCATGCGGGTGCCCACGCGTTTCTCGAACTTGGAGCGCAGCTGCTCCATCGCCTGCCACATGCCGTCGACGGGATTGCCGCCGCCGAACCCGCCGGCCGGGAATGAATTGCCCATGATGACCTCCTCAGTGAATCGCTAACGATACTCAACGATATAGTCCGGCGCGGCCAACCGGAAGAGATCGAGGGCTCCGAAACCCGACTCTCAGCGAACTCCCGCACTGGCGCAGAATCTAGGATGGTCGGATGCAGCTTTCCCTGTGGGTGGCCCTTGTCGGCGCGGGCACCTTGATCAGCTTCACGCCTGGTGCGGGGGCCATCAACACCATGAGCAACGCCCTGAACGCGGGCTTTCGACGTTCGATCTGGGGAATCCTCGGCCAGCAGGCCGCGTTGCTCATCCACATCGTCATCGTGGCGCTCGGACTCGGTCTGCTCGTAGCTAGCTCGCCGATCGCGTTCAACGTCATTCGCTACGCGGGTGCCGCCTACCTCGTGTATCTGGGCATCCGGCAGTTTCTGGCCAAGCCGGAGCTCGATGGCGAGCGTGCCGGCGCTCTGCGCGATGAGCCGCGCTGGTCGATGTTCCGGCGCGGACTGTGGGTGAACATGCTGAACCCGAAGGCGATTGTGTTCTTTCTCGCGTTCCTGCCCCAGTTCATCCGGGTCGACCGACCGTTGCCGGCCCAGTATCTGATTGTCGCCGCCACCGTCGTCGCGATCGACATTGTGGTGATGTGGTTCTTCTTCGCCGTGACGGCGCGCTCATTCCAGCGATTCACCCGCGACGCTCGGGGGCAGCAGGTGTTGAACCGCGTCTTCGGCGTGCTTTTCGTGGCCGTCGGCGTGCTGCTCGCGGTCATCCACTGAGTCCTCGGGCGGGCGGCGGCTGATACTACCCACCGTTAGGGTGAGCACATGCGATGGGGTCGAACATATTTCGCCGCGCAGGCGATTGCCGGTGCCGCGTGGTGGGTCGCGGTATTCGCGTCTCCCCTGGTGCGCGAGGTGACCCTGGGCGGCCTCAACCCGATCGTTGTCGCGGCGTTCGACATCCCTCTCTTCGTGGGGGCGTCGGCCTTGGCGGCGCTGGGCGTGAAGGGCGCCGCGGTTGTGAGCACCTGCTGGACGGGCGTCGTCGCCATCGCCCTGGCGGGGTATGCCACGGTCACCGCCGAAGCGGGCTGGGGGGTCGTCATCATGGCCGCGGCCGCCGCCGGGTCGGCGTTGGCGCTGTGCCTCGTGATGCTCGGGCGCATTCCCACCGACTGGATGATTCGGGGTCCGTTCGCCTTCCGCCCCGCGACCGTTCGACCTGTCGCTTCGGCCCACGTGGTCTCGACCTTCACACAGATCGCCGTCTTCTGGGGCCTGTTCCTCGTGGTCATCCCGCTGATCGCCGCCGTTCTCGAGCAGCGCTGGGCAGTTGCGCTCCCGTTCCCGGTGTTCGCCGGCCCCGTCGGCGTTGCGGTGCTCGTGGCCGCCAGCGCCCTGGGCATCTGGTCGGCCGTCGTGATGTCGACGCTGGGAAACGGCACACCGTTGCCCTCGGCGATGCCCAACAGCCTGGTCATCGCCGGACCGTACCGTTGGGTGCGCAACCCGATGGCCGTCTCCGGCATCGTGCAGGGTGTCGCGGTCGGCCTCATCCTCTCGTCCTGGCTCGTCGTCGTCTACGCGGTAGCCGGCTCGCTGCTCTGGAACTACGCCATCAGACCGCACGAAGAGGCCGACCTCGAACGCCGCTTCGGCGCCGAATTCCGACGGTATCGCGACGCGGTGCGGTGCTGGCTACCGCGAGTGCCGCTGGCGCCGTCCAGTCCGTGAGCTAGGAGGGGCGGGCCGAGAGAACGCAGAACTCGTTGCCCTCGGGGTCCGCAAGGACCACCCAGGGAACATCAACCTGACCGACATCGGCACGGCTCGCACCCATCGCGATCAACCGCTCGACCTCAACGCCCTGGTCGTCGGGGACGAAGTCGAGATGGAGGCGGTTCTTCACCCGCTTCTCTTCGGGCACCGAACCGAACAGCAGTGTCGGATGGGCGCCCTCCGCGGGCGCAATCTCCAACTCGTCGTCGCTCTCGCCGACCACGACCCAGCCCAACGCATCCCGCCACCACAGGCCGAGCACCCTCGGATCGCGGCTGTCGATGACGACTTCTTCCCACATCAGTGACATGCCCACACAGTACCGGGCCGTCGCTCGCTGGTCAGACTGAAAACACCGTGCGCGGATCCTGCAGCAGCGCCGGATATGGAAAGGAACGGCGCGCCAGCTCGCCCCGAAAGTCGACCGGCAGCCGCAGAACCAGCTCACCGTCCTCATCCGCCGCGGTCACAACTGAACCGGTCACGGTTCCGCGAACCAGGCTGTCGCCCGCAACGGTGAGGACCGCAATCGGCGTGCCGGGTTCGAGCGCCGCGAAGGCATCCAGCTGGGCCTCCCACTTCGCGGTGCGCTTACCGAGCGGGGACAGACCCCGCATTGAGACGGCTCCCCCGGTCATCCACTCCTCGAACTCGCCGGCATTGCGTGGGCGCAGGATCCACAACGGCGACAGGGCCTCTCCCGCCGTGCGGCTTGCAGTGCCCGGGATGCGCCCGGAAACGCCCGGGTCGGTGCCCGGCCAGACGTAGGGAAGGTCGTCCGGCACCCCGGGAAACAGCGGCGCGTAGAACTCCGGTGCCTTCCGCACGAGGTTGGAGCGGTGGCTCAGGTGCAGGGCCTCGTTGCCGAGCCAGGAGGGCGCGGGAAACGTTGCACCGTCGGTGGCCGCGGCCGGGGCGAACTCCGTGATGAGCGGGCGGGTGCTGTCGGCGTTGCCCCGATTGGTCCACTCGTCCACCATCGCCAGCGCGTAGCGAGTGAGTTCAGGTACGTACCCGCGCCACATCTGCATCGCGGGATGGCTCTGCCAGCCGTAGGCCGGCAGCACTATCGCACGGAGCACCTGCAGGGCCTCGACCCGCTGCTTGCCCAGTCGCGCGGAGTCCAGGATCTGCGCGCTCTCGTCAAAGTCGGCAAAGGGAAGAAATGTCTGCACTCCCCCACGGTACTGTGGACTCCGTTGCCGTCGCCCTCCACCAGGACGACACCCCGATTCCAAGGAGATCCAGATGTCGGTCGGCTTGCTCGCCGTGGTCGATGACATTCTTACCGCCGCCCTCAAGGCGAGCGCTAAGACCGCCGGTGTCGTCATCGACGACGCGGCCGTCACCCCGCAATACGTTCAAGGACTGACGCCGGCGCGCGAACTCCACGTGGTCTGGCGGATCGCCCTGGGCAGCCTGTTCAACAAGTTCATCATCATCATCCCGCTCGCGCTGCTGTTGTCCGCCTTCGCGCCCGTGGTGTTGCCGTTTCTGTTGATCCTCGGCGGCACCTATCTGTGCTTCGAGGGTGCGGAGAAGGTCACCGAGTGGTTCGGCGTGCATCACGCCGTTGCCGAGACCGAGTCGCGGGATGAGAAGAAGCTCGTCTTCGGCGCCATCCGCACCGACCTCATCCTCAGCACCGAAATCATGCTCATCGCCCTGGCCAGTCTGGATCCCGATTTTGGCGTCTGGATGACGCTCGGCGCCTTGGTGGTCATCGGCCTCGGCATGACGGCGCTCGTTTACGGCGCGGTTGCCCTGCTGGTGAAGATCGACGACATCGGGCTGTCCATGATGAAGAATTCAGCGCGCCAGGTGCGCCGCACCGGCGCGCGCATCGTGGCATCGATGCCCGCCGTGTTCAAGGTGATCAGCATCATCGGAACCGTCGCCATGCTGTGGGTGGGTGGTCACCTGGTGATTACCAACCTGGCCGAAACGTTCTGGCACGGCCCCCACGACGTGCTGCACGCCGTGACGCACGCGGTCGACGCCGCCGGACCGGTCGTCGTCTGGGTCACCGACACGGCGATGTCGGCCGTGTTCGGTCTCATCCTGGGCATGGCCGTTGTCGGGATCGTTCTCGGAGCGTCGCGCCTGCTCAAGCGGAACCAGCCGGAGAGCGTCGCGCACTGAGGCGTCTCGTCAGGCGAAACACTTCACGTCTCAAGCGCCGTTTTCACCCGCTGCAGGTGGTCACCGTCTTCCTTCTTCAGGACCGCAACGACCATGGGGAGCATTAACTTCTTTGCTCCACTGGCCGTGACCTCACAGACCAGCTCCACGCGCGTGCCCGTCGATTCCGGTCGAAACGCATATCGGTAGACGGTTTCGATTCCCTCGGTCAGGTTCTTCACGCCATACTCTCGACTCGGTTCGTAGGCAACGACCTCGAGCTCAACCTGTTCTTCCTTACCCCTCATCACGCGAGTCTCACGGAGCAGGGTTCCGACACGGGTGGGGCCGTCCGTGATCTTGACCATGCTGGTGACTGACTGAACAATCTGGGGTGCGTTGTCGGGCGAGGTGACAAAGTCAAAGACGTCTTGCGGTGGACGAGAAATCCATTCACTCAGCTTGAATCCGGCCATTTTCTTCTCCTCTGTAGGGTCGATGGTAACGAGCGGGAAGGCCGGCCGCTACGAGGGTCAGCGGGACGGGAGGCGGCGGCCCATGATCAGCAGCCAGAAGATGATGACCACTTCGCCCACAAAGAGGAACTGGGCGAAGACGGCGGTGAAGCCCGGGATGACGGCCATGCCGATGGCGTCCGCCAGATAGCCCACGCCTGCGACGACCAGCAGGATGCCGAAAATCCTCGCCATGAACCCGGACCGGAACGCAAGGTAGCCGACCAGGAGCAGTGAGGTGCCGAACAGGCCCAGGCTGATAACCCAGATAGTGCTGAATGACTCCAGCACCGGCAGCGCAGCCACGGGATCTTCGAGGAGCGAGAACCCGATCACCAGCTGGCTGACGGCCACCAGGAGCAGCAGCGCGTAGACGGTTCTCAACCAGCCGGCCGCCGCCGAAACCCGACGGTTCACGGGTCTGAGCAGTACGTACAGGGCGCCCGCCACGAGGACGTCGAGCAGGGCCACAATAACGAAACTCACGACACCCGCCCAGAACAGCAGCGGGGTGGCGGAGATGTTCTGGGCGGTAAGAGTGGCGTCCCCTGGAATGATCAGGGCGATGGCTCCGAAGTTGGCGAAGCCTCCGAGCACCGCCATGACGGCGAGGCCGGATCCGGCGACCAGTGCCGCGGTGCGCGGCGACCAGGTGGTGAAACGCAACCCGTGCCGGGGAACGACAGTCTCCGTGGAGGCGATTACTGTCGCGTTCATGAGGTCTCCTTACGTCGTAAGTTTATGATGTAAGTAACCTACGACTACGGAGTAAGGTTGTCAACGGAACAGTGAGGGACATCATGGGGAAGCCGGCGGGCAAGGCGGACAGGTCTTCACGGGGACGACTGAGCCGCGACAAGGTACTGAGCACGGCCATCGCGCTCGCCGACAACGGCGGCATCGAGTCACTGACCATGCGCAGGCTCGGTGACGAGCTCGGGGTCGAGGCCATGTCGCTGTACAACCATGTGGCCAACAAGGAAGACCTGCTCAACGCCATGGTCGATGCCGTGTTCAGCGAGATCGAGCTGCCCTCGCACAGCGAGGGTTGGAAGTCTGCGATGCGCAAGCGATCGGTCTCTTTCCGCGCCGCCCTGTCACGCCATCCCTGGGCTACGGGGTTGACGGACTCCGGGACGAACCCCGGGCCCGCAACGCTGCGGCATCACGACCGTGTCATCGGCACTTTTCGGAACGCCGGATTCTCCGTGGCCATGGCCGCCCACGCGTTCGCCGCTCTGGACAGCTATATCTACGGTTTTGCGATGCAGGAGAAAAGCCTGCCCTTCACGACGGAGGAGGAGACGGCCGCGATGGCGCAGATCATGCTCGCCCAACTCCCTGCCAATGAATATCCGTATCTCGCCGAGCTGACCGCCGACCACGTCCTGAGGCCGGGTTACAACTACGGCAACGAATTCCCGCTCGGCCTCGATCTCATCCTCGACGGGCTGGAACGCTGGCTAACGCAGCCTCACGGTGACCTGCCCGCTCCGTAGACGTCTCGCGCGCTTCGTCCGAGCGTGAACGGTGCAAACGCCCGGTCAAGACGCACGCGCAGGTCGATGGCATCGGCCGCCAGGCTGGAGATCAGCGCGGCGTGCTCCGAAAGCTGAAGCACGGCGGTGTCCGGGCAATCGACGAGGGTCGCACGGCCGAATGGGTCCATGGCATTTGGCGCGGAATCTACGACCACGACCGAGCCCAGTGCCTGACGTCCCCCGGTGATGGCAGCGCTCTGCCAGCCGGGGGCATCCGGCCCTACCGAAAGTTCTTGGTCGAAGATCGCCACGTCCCGGTGCGTCACGCGGAGCCGCTGCCGAAAGTCGCCGGGCATCTCGCCGTGCCGTCCCAGCATGAATTCCTCCCGCGCGTACAGCCGAGCGCCGTCGGCCAGGTCGATTCGGGCGACTGTCGTGTGTCGGCAACGCGAGGCAGCGATCTGCACACCGGGACGCCACACCAGGGTGCCGCCCGCCGCGACGGAGACGTTGACCTCGCTGAGGGACTCGTCTCCGTGAGTTCCGGGGAGCACGAGCGTCGCGGCGACGGAACCGAGCAAGAGGGTGGCGCCTTCGCCCACGCGCACGTCCAGACGCCAGTGGTCTCCGCCCAGCGGACCTGCCGCTCCCGCCACCACCCGCACGCTGACCGCCTCTCGAGGAGGGATATCCCAGCGGTCGGCCCATCGTGGCAGCGTCTCCCGGGTCGGGCGCAGCACAATAGCTCCCTCCGACCGCAGCCGGCGGATGCGCGCGCGCACGCCTCCCCCGCCCGCTGCCTCCAGGTCGACATCCAGACCGGCATGCGCGCGCATCAGATCAACGGGCGTGGTCAATCAGCATCTCGCGCACCCATTCGGCGACGGATGCTGCGGTCGGATCGTCGGTGAGCGAGGTGAACAGGATGGGCAGATCCTTGCGTTTCGCCTTCGCGTCGCGATCCATCACCGCGAGGTCGGCATGAACATAGGAGGCGAGATCGGTCTTGTTGATGACGAGCAGGTCGGAGGTGGACACTCCTGGTCCACCCTTCCGCGGCACCTTGTCCCCACCGGCGACGTCGAGCACGAAGATCTGGCGGTGCACAAGACCCCGACTGAATGTCGCGGTCAGGTTGTCGCCACCGCTCTCGACGAGAATCAGATCGAGCGGGGTGAGCTTCTCCTCCAGCTCCTCAATCGCTTCCAGGTTGGTGGAGATGTCGTCCCTGATGGCGGTGTGCGGGCATGCACCGGTTTCCACCGCCGTCACGCGCTCGGTGGAGATCACACCGTTGCGGAGCAGGAAGTCGGCATCCTCCGTGGTGTAGATGTCGTTGGTGACGACCGCCAATTGCAGCTCATTTCCCAGCGTGCGGCACAACGCCGCGACCAGGGCGGTCTTGCCGGAGCCGACCGGTCCTCCGATCCCGATCCTCAGCGCGTGTTCCGCACGTCTGACGAGCGGCGCCTGTTCGTCCTGGTGGATGTGGTCGGGAGTGGCCAGGAGGGTGTTCGCGCCCTCGCTGCTCGCTTCCCGCACCGGCGAAGCACCATGGCCGTGGTGGTCGCTGCCGTGGTGATCGAGTCCGTGGCTTCCGTCGTGCTTGTGTTCGTGGCTGTGATCGTTAGCTGGCAAATCGTTAGCTGGCAAAGAGACGCACCTCCCAGGTCGCATGGACTTCGGCTGAAATATCGAGAAGGTATCCCCCGCGTGACGGCAGGTCCGCCAACGGAAATCGCGCGCACGCAGCCGCCTCTGCGGCTACCCGTGAGACCTCCGGGGCGAGGCGGGCGAGGGCAGCGTTGACATCGAAGGGGTCCAGCCCGAGGAGGCGAACGGACGCCGTCGCGGGTCCGGCGATCGATTCCTGAGCGGCCGCAATGGCAACACATTCCGGCGGCTGGCCTGCGGCGGCGGCGACCGCGCCGAAGGCCACCGGTTGGTGCAAGCCTTGCGATGGAACGCTGGCCAGCTGCTCGAGGGAGGAGTTCGGCCAGATCCTCCGCCCGGCGCGCACGAGCTGACGTCCGAGCCGGCGAGAAACGGTGCGGAGCACCGGAGACGGCGTTCGTGCGTTGAACTCCGCGTCGAGTGGGGAGAGCAACTCGTGCAGGTTACCGCCCTCGGTGTCCGCGCCGGTCTCTGCGCCGCCGGCGGCAAACCGGCCGTCCATGGAACGGAGCGCGACCTCGCATGCTGCCGCGGCGAAGGCGGCGGCCACGAGTCCTACGGTGTGGAGACGACCGAGCAGGAACTGTTCCATCGTGGCGAGGGTCCGGGTCCCCTCGTTCTCGGCTGCCGCCTCGAAACCGCCGGAGTGCGCGTGCCCTCCCGCGGGGAATCGCCCGTCGGTCAGGAGCAGGAGCGCTGGTAGGTTGCGCGAGACGTTGGTCATGTGAGGCAGCCGGTCATCAGAAGAGGAAGTAGCGTTGCGCCATCGGCACCACGTCTGCTGGCTCGTGCTCGATGAGCTCTCCATCCACCGTGACGGAGTAGGTGTCAGGATCCACCTCGATCCTGGGCAGCGCCGAATTCTCCGGCATGTCTTCCTTGGTCCGCCCGCGGCAGTTCTCGATGGCGACGAGTTTTCGGTCGATGTTCAGCCTGTCGGCCAATCCATCGTCGATCGCGGTCTGTGACACGAATGCCACGCTTGTCGCGGCGGCAGCGGGGCTGAAGGCGCTGAATCCCGGGCGCTGGAGCACGGGCTGAGGTGTGGGGATGGAGGCGTTGGGGTCGCCGAGCGCGGCGACGGCAGCCACTCCGCCTTTGAAGACCGCCGTCGGCCGTACGCCGAAGAGGGCCGGCTGCCAGAGCACAAAATCGGCCATCTTTCCTGCCTCTATCGACCCGATCTCGCGTTCCAGGCCGTGGGCGATCGCCGGGCAGATCGTATACTTCGCCACGTAGCGGCGAGCTCGATGGTTGTCGGCTCGTCCGTCGCCGGGCAGGGGCCCGCGAAGCTTTTTCATCTGGTGCGCGGTCTGCCAGGTGCGCATGACGACTTCACCGATTCTGCCCATGGCCTGCGCGTCGGAAGACATGATCGAAATCGCCCCGAGGTCCTGCAGGACATCCTCGGCAGCGATGGTTCCCGCGCGTACCCGGCTCTCGGCGAAGGCGAGGTCGTTCGGGACCAGCGGATTCAGGTGATGGGCCACCATCACCATGTCCAGGTGCTCGTCCACCGTATTGACGGTGAACGGCCGGGTGGGGTTCGTTGAGGCTGGGAGCACATTGCGTTCACCAGCGATTCGTATGATGTCGGGGGCATGGCCGCCACCGGCGCCCTCGGTGTGAAACGAGTGAAACGTGCGTCCGTTCACCGCCCGGAGCATGTCCTCGACGAAACCAGCCTCGTTGAGGGTGTCCGAGTGGATGGCGACCTGGACGCCGGATTCGTCGGCCACCCGGAGTGAGGCGTCGATGACCGCGGGAGTCGCTCCCCAGTCCTCATGGACCTTGAATCCGCCGACGCCACCGCGAAGCTGTTCCCACAACGCTTCCGTCGACACCGTGTTCCCGCGTCCGAGGAACAGCACGTTCAACGGCCACGGGTCGAAACCCTCCAGCATCCGCGCCATCCACCACGAACCCGGTGTGGTGAGGGTAGCTTTCGACCCCTCCGTCGGGCCAGTCCCTCCTCCCACCACCGTCGTCGTGCCGGTGGACAGTGCGACCCTGAGCATGTCCGGGCCTACGAAGTGCACGTGCGTGTCGACGGTACCCGCCGTCATGATCAAGCCGTTGCCGGCCATGATTTCAGTCGAGGGGCCGATGACCAGATCCGGGTGGACGCCGTTCATGGTGTCGGGGTTGCCGGCCTTGCCCAGCGCGACGATGCGACCGTCGCGGATTCCCACGTCAGCTTTGACGACACCCCAGTGATCCAGCACCACGACCCCGGTGATCACCAGGTCGGGTGTGCCCTCGGCTCTGGTCGCCCGCGATTGGCCCATGGACTCCCGGATTGATTTCCCCCCTCCGAACACCGCTTCGTCGCCGCCCACACACATGTCTTTCTCGACCTCGATCAGCAGATTCGTGTCTGCGAGACGAATACGGTCCCCGGCGGTCGGCCCGAACGAACTCACGTATTCAGATCTGGCAATGTCAGCCATCGAGTTTCCCTCCACAGAGACCACGAAGCCCCTCGACGATGCGCCTGCCCTGGATCGGGACCAACTCCACCACTTCCGCGGCGCCGGGCTCGAATCGGGCCGACCCTCCCGACAGGACGTTGAGTCGCTTTCCCCACGCCGCGTCCCGGTCAAAGCTGAGACCTGCGTTCACCTCAGCGAAGTGATAGTGGGAACCGACCTGAATCGGCCGGTCCGCCGTGTTCTCCACCCGGATCGTGGTGACCTCCATCCCGGCATTGATCTCTACGTCTCCGGCAGCGAGGATGATCTCGCCGGGGATGAGGAGGTCGGCTTCGGCGACCTCTGGATCAGGAAGGCGGCGGGGAGCCTGGCGCAGGTTGGTTCCCGGCCGTCTCGGTTCGCTGCCGGCCCCGACGCCCGAGGAGAGATGCCGGTCCGCGCCCGCGGCCGGATCGGGTTGTTCCTGATCGGGATAGTCGCGACCGGGATCATCGGACGGATGGAACCGAACCGTGAGGATCGGCGCGCTCTCGGTATATGGCGTGGCGAATGGGTTGCCCTTGCGAATCATCAGAGCAAGGGTCCAGTCACGGTCACGAGTTTCGTGCCATCGGGAAAGGTCGCTTCGACCTGCACCTGCGCAAGCATCTCCGGGACCCCGTCCATGACATCGTCACGTTTCAGAATGTGCCGCCCGGCCTCCATCAGGTCAGCCACCGAGTCACCGTCACGCGCACCCTCAAGAAGAAACGCGGTGATGATAGCCGTGGCCTCAGGGAGATTCAGTTTCAGGCCCCGCGCCTGACGCTCCATGGCAAGCTTGGCGGCGGTGTAGATCATCAGCCGCTCCTGCTCGTGATTAGTCAGAAACACAGGCTGCTCCATCCAGCGGATGAGTCGATTAAATGCTCAACGTAGCACCCGACACCACGCCGGACAACGGTTCTGTGACCCGACAGAAGCTGCCTCAACGTGGGCTGGTGTAGCGCGCTTCCACGCGGGCGAGCTTCCAATAGGCGAATGATCCCAGCCACGTGGCAAGGAGCACGGCGACGATGATGAAGCCAAAGTTTTCCAAGTCCAGTGACCCCACCCAGGCCAGCGGACCGCTGCGCACCTTCAATTGATCCGCCAGCAGCCCGATCAGCCCGACGCCGCCGACGAGAAAGGCCACCGCCACTGACATCGCGGTCACCGTGAGGTTGTAATAGACCTTGCGCACCGGACGCGCATAGGCCCAGGCGTAGGCGCGCTTCATCACAACACCGTCCAGTGTGTCGAACAGAGTCATACCGGCGGTGAAGAGAATGGGAAGCACCAGGACGACGTACCAGGGCGCGGTCAATGCTGCACTCCCCCCGACGACGAACAGCCCAATGGTGGTTGCTGTGTCGAAGCCCAGCCCGAAGAGGACGCCGATGGGATACATCTTCCATGGCGCATCCACCCTGCGCGAGAGCGGGCCGAGAATCCGGTTGAGCACGCCGCGGGCAGCGAGCTCCTTGTCAAGCTGGGCTTCATCGAATTCGCCGCCTCGCATGCGGTGAAAAACCTGCCAGATGCCGCGGAGCGTGACGAAATTGACGGCACCGATGACGACCAGGAACACCCCGGACACAACCACGCCCCAGACCCCGGCGAGCGTTGTGAAGGTCGAGCCGTCGTCAGAGATTTCGGCCGCGAGAACGTTCGAACCGGCCGCAAGAAGGCTGACGGCGACAACAACGACCGTCGAGTGTCCCAGGGCGAACCAGAATCCGACAGAGACCGGTTCCTGGCCGTCCGCGGCGAGCTTTCGCGTGGTGTTGTCGATCGCCGCGATGTGGTCCGCGTCGAAGGCATGACGAATGCCCAGGGTGAACGCCGTGATGGCCAGTCCGAGTCCAAACAGGGAGTGGTCGCCCAAGACATAGTTGCCGGGCAGAACGACGACAAAGAACATGCCCCAACCCAGGCCCAGGAGAAGCATGACTGCGGCTCCCATGCCGATCAGTGAGCGTCTGTTCTTTCCGCTCCGTGACCGCGCCATCCGCAACACCCAACTCCTCCGTGAGCGATTTTGCAGACACTGTACATCGTCGGCCGACGGTTATGGCCGCTGGCTACCGTGGCTCATCCATCTCGGCATAGAGACGTGTTGTGTGCAGAGCGAGGTAGGAGATTTCGTCTTTGGTGATGACTCGATTGATCGCCTGGCCGATCAGCGCGGCGATATCCCAGGCAGCCTCGGCGGCTTCGGGATAGGCCTGCTGCACCGCACTGAGCACGTCCAGGCGGGACGTGTTCAGCTGCTTGTCGCTCGCGGCCCGGGCGAACACGTAACGCAGATGCGTCACAAACCGCGCGGCACTGCTCGCGTTCTCATCGATCGGCCGGCCCCAGCGTTCCGCCAGGCGCAGGAACACCCGGCTGATGGTTTCGGTCATGGCGACGGTTTTCGAGAAGTCACCCTTCGTCCACTGCTGGTTGACGAAGTGCAGCGCGAACGCGACCCACTCATCATCCTGCAGCCGCACCCCGAGCCTCTCGTTCACCAGGGTCACAACCTGCCGCCCCAATGCCGCTTCGGCAGGGTAGAGCTGGGCCACTTCCCACCGGAGCGGGAAGTCGATCTGAGTGCCTTCTCGCGCCCGGTGCACCGCAAAGGTGAGGTGGTCAAGGACCGGGATCATAAGCGACTGTCGCGGCTCCAGGCCCAGAGTCGCATGGCCCAACTCGGTGATCGTCTGGGCCAGCGTGATGTGGTCAGAGGGCGCGTCGCTGAGCAATCCCGCCAGCTGAGGGGCCCGGTAGAGCCCCTCAGCCACAAAACGTTGATCGGCCAGGGAAATATCGACGGTTTCTCCCGGGCGGCGCTGGAAACCGATCCCCTTGCCCAGCAACACCACCTCGGTGCTGTCTGGCTCGATGGCGAGCACCACGTTGTTGTTATAGACGCGCTTAATACAGGCCTGCCTCGAAGACGTCAGGTCAGATTCCCCGGAGTGTCCGCTTCCGGCAGTTACCTCCACGGCCAGCCCCTCATTTCCGGCGCACCGTGATCACGGATGCGCCGTTGGCCTGAAGGTCAGGCGGGCTCATGGAGAATTTGGCCCCATTGGTCAGGAGGACGGGAGTGGCCATGGATGGCACCTTGGTCTTGATGTCGACCAGGTCGCAACTGATGATGACGTCACCGCGGGACACCGTCTCGCCGGCCTTCCGGTGACCGGTGAATCCTTCGCCCTTGAGGGTGACGGTGTCTATTCCGATGTGGACCAGGATCTCCGCCCCGTCGTGGGTGCGGACGGCGAACGCATGCAGCGTTTTTGCGACCAGGACCAGTTCCCCGTCCACCGGGCTGCGGAAGAATCCGCTCGTCGGCATGACGGCGAACCCGTCGCCGACGGAGCGCTGTGCGAAGACGGGATCCGGAACCTCGTCGAGGGAGACGATTCGCCCTGACACGGGGCTGAATACGGACTCGCTCTTTTTCTTGAATGGGTTAAGCATGTGCGTGTTCCTTTAGTCGTCGAGGCCGAGGCTCTCATTAATTGCGCTCTTGTACAAAATGGCTTTACCGCCGTAAACCGCCTGAACGCCGCCCCGGACTTCGAACACGTCCGTAGCTCCCAACTTTCGCAGAGCGGGCTTGTCAACTTTGGCGGGGTCCTTCACTGAGACGCGCAGTCGGGTGATGCAGGCGTCCACCTCTTCGAGGTTGGTCGCACCGCCCAGGGCTTCCAGGATCTGTGCGGCTTCCTTCTGAATTGTGCTTTCGCCACGGCCACCGACCAGAGCCGGCACGAGGGCGGGGTCGTCCTGGGCTTCGGGCTCGGCAACCCCGATCGTGTCCTCCAGGTGACCTGGAGTGCCGATCTTGAACCGTTTGATGGCGAAGCGGAAGGAGAAGTAGTACAGCGCGAACCAGACCGCGCCGATGGGCAGGACGAGCAGCCAGTTGGTCTGGTCATTGCCTTGCAGGATGCCGAAGAGCGTGAAGTCGATCGCGCCGCCGGAAAAGGTGTTGCCCAGCCGGATATCCAGGATGTCGGCGAGGAAGAAGGAGACACCGTCCAGGAAGGCATGGAACACGTACAGCAGAGGCGCGACGAACAGGAACATGAACTCGATGGGTTCGGTGATGCCTGTGATGAATGACGTCAACGCCACGGAGAGGAACAGCCCCGTGTACTTGGCACGACGCCCCTTGGGGATGCAGTGCCACATGGCGAGGCAGGCGGCCGGCAGACCGAACATCATGGTCGCGAAGCGGCCGGAGAAGTAGCGGGTGCCCTCGGTGTACAGACCGACGTGGTTGGGGTCGGCCAGCTGTGCGAAGAAGATCTTCTGAGCGCCCTCGACCATGGTCCCGTTGACCAACTCGGTTCCGCCCAGCGGGGTGTACCAGAACAGCGGATAGATCATGTGGTGCAGGCCGACGGCGCCGCTGAGGCGCATCCCGAACCCGTAGAAGAACGTGCCCAGCGGCCCGAGGCCGGCCATCCAGGTGCCGGCGGAGAGCATTCCCTGCTGGATGGGCGGCCAGGTGAGGAAGAAGAAGATGCCCACGAAGATCGCGGCGAAGGCTGTCACGATCGGCACAAAACGGGATCCGCCGAAGAAGCCGAGAACGGCCGGCAGCTCGATGTTGCGGTAACGGTTGTGCAAGAAAACGGCCGTTGCGCCGATGACCAGTGCGCCGACGACACCGGTGTCGACAGGTTCGGCGTCGGGCTTGAAGATGTCCAGCATCGCTGTGATGGTGGCGGTCATGACCAGGTACCCGACGATTCCGGCCAGGGCGGCAGTGCCCTTGTCGCGCTTCGCCAGGCCGATGCAGAGACCGATCGACAGCAGCAAGGCCAAGTTGGTGAAGATGGTCGAGCCGGCGGCGGACATGACGCCGAAGATTCCCTGAAGAATCGTGTTGTCCAACGCCGGGAAGGCCTTGACGGTGTTGGGGTTGGACAGCGCACCGCCGATGCCGAGCAGGAGCCCGGCCGCCGGAAGGATCGCAATCGGCAGCATGAACGCCTTGCCGATCTTCTGGAATTGCTTGAACATGATTGCTGCTCTCATTTCAGGCGCGACGACGTGGGCGCGCAGGAAGGAAGGGGTGAGGTTGAGGGAGAGGTTTTAGGCGAGGGCTTCGACGAACTCGGTGGCGATTTCCAGTGGCCGGGTGATCGCTCCGCCGACCACCACGCAGAAGGCGCCGAGATCGATCATCTGGCGGGCTTGCTCCGGAGTGCGGATCCGGCCCTCGGCGATGATCGGTACCGCGGTCTGGGCCGCCAGCTGTTCGACCAGGCCGAAGTTCGGCGCCGGTGCCGTTAGGGACTGTGGCGTGTAGCCGCTGAGGGTTGTGCCCACGAAGTCGACCCCGGCCTCTGCCGCGGCCAGGCCTTCGTCGAGGGTGGCGATGTCGGCCATCAGGGCCAGTCCCGGGTGTTCAGCCCGGATCTGCGAGATGAAGGCGGCCGGGCTGAGACCGTCGACGCGCTCGCGGTGGGTGAGATCCACTGCCACGATGTCCGCGCCCGCTGTGACGAGGGCATCCACCTCGGTCATCGTCGCGGTGATGTAGGGCTCAAACGGCGGGTACTGCTTCTTGATCAGCCCGATCACCGGAAGCCCGACGGCTGCCTTGATCTCGCGGACATCACGGGTGGAGTTGCTGCGAATCGCCACCGCACCTGCCTGGGCAGCCGCTGCGGCCAGGAGTGGCATCACGCCGCCTTCGTCGACGAAGAGCGGCTCGCCTGGCAGCGCCTGGCAGGACACGATAAGACCGCCGCGTAGGCGGTTCACGAGAAGGGGGCTGGTCATGGACGTACCTCGGTCACTGGAAGACGTGTTAGTTCATGCACAGAGCAGTGCATGGACTTTCGTCTCAGGTTTTGCCGTAAGTTACAATCCCGATGACTCTCGCGAAACGATCGCGCTCGTATAACGTACATGGTTTTTCGCCGGTTCGTCGAGAGCACTCCTCTACCCCGTGATCTCGTACCCCGTGATCCCGTCGCGCATGGCGCAGGGTCAGCGCGCGCCCTCGAGGGGCCGGTTCGGGCTGTCGTGGTGTTCGTCAACGACAGGAATTGTGCGCTCGGCGGCGGGGCGACGCTGGCGCAGGCAGAGCACGAGCATCACCGCACAGGACACAACGTAGAAGGTGTGAAGCCCCCAGATCGGGCCGCACGGCAGCGTGAACACGTAAAGCGAATACACCATGTTCGCGGCGTTGATCATGACCAGACTGGACAGGCTGTACGACGAGACATCCCGTGTGCGCAGTGCTTTGCGCAGCATTGGCAGGTTGCTCACCGCGAAGACCACGGTGGAGATCGTGCCTGCGACGATCGGGATGTCCATGTGTTCAACGGTAGGCGTGGCCTTCATCGGTCGCTTCGAACAAATCGCTCATTTTGGCGCGACCCCGCGATGGGAAGAATTATGTAGAGAGGGGCTCGGAGCCGGCGCGAACGGCATGGGTATCGACAGAACCGCGGGCCTTTAGATGAGTCCGTTTTCGTACGCGTACGCGGTCGCGGCAGCCCGTGAGGAGAGTCCGAGCTTGCCGAAGATATTGCTGAGATGTCGCGCGACGGTCTTCTCACTCAGCGACAGCCGGCCCGCGATCCCCCGGTTGGTGAGCCCCGTCGACACCAGGCGCAGGACCTCGACTTCACGGTCGGTGAGGGTCCCGGTCGGGCGTTGGCCGGTCAGCGTGGTGAGCCCGGTCAGTTCGGACTGAGCGCCGAGCTCGAGGAACACCGCGCGCGCCGCCTCGAATTCCGCAGTCGCGGCGTCGGACTTGTCGAGCGCGCGAAGCGCCTGTCCTCGTACTACACCGCACCTCGCCACCTCGTAGGGGACATCGAGCGCCGACCAGGCTGTACTCGCCGTCCTGACCCGTTCGAGCGCCACCGAGGGGTCGCCCTCTGCGAGCAGCACTCGAGCCTCAGCGAACCCAGCGATCGCCGCGAGCATGGTTGTCGGCGCCGATCTGCTCAGCGCGATCAGTTCAGCCGCGGCCCGTCGCGCTGCAGTGACATCGCCGGCGACGAGTTCGATCTCAACCACCGCTGGCAGCAGGCGGCGGCGGGTGGCTGGTTCTGCGCCTGCGACGGCGCTGCGGATCATGGACTGTGCGGTCGTATACTCGCCCTCGGCGAGACGGAGCAGCGCGATACCCGGTTGTGGGTCCCATCCTGTCTCGGCGGCACGCCGATAGTGCTCCCCCGCGCGACGGAGCTCGCCGCGCAGGCGATGCAACTCGGCGAGCTGGTAGTTCGCGACGTAGGCCGCAGTGAAATCACCAGCTCGGAATCGTTCTTCCGCTGTCGTGGCAGCCGCGGATGCCTCCGCCCATTCGCCGTGGAGCAGGAGCTGTTGGGCGCGATAGGCATGACACTGACCGCTGTACGCCACGAGGTCGGGCTGCTCGCGGCACCACTGATCGAAGGCCGCGGTCCACACCTGCGCGCGCTCCAGGTCGAATGCCTCATGACTAACGTCGAGGAGCACTCGGTAGAGAATGCACGTCATGACCGGCGACACCTCGTTCGCGGTCACCGCCGCCACCGCTCGGTCAAGGCTTTCGAAGCCCTCAGCGGGCCGTCCCATCGTTGTCAGGCACTTTCCTCGGCCGAGTGCCGCGAACGCGGAAAGTTCCCGGTCGCCAGTGCGTTCGGCGACCGTGGCTATCGCTTCGAATCGCTGTTTGGCATCCTCGACGTCTCCGACGAACAACGGCGCGAGGGCGGCGGGCACCAGTGCCACACGCCCGCCGACCGAGTCCGCATCGTCGAGGCGCTCCATGAGGTGTTGTCCGCGAGCGATCCAGTTCAGGCTCGGGGACAGCTCGTCGGCTTCGAGGAGTTCGAGCGCGATCCATCCCGCTGTGCGCGCCGCTCCCACCGTGTCACCGCCCGCCAAATACCGTTCGTGGGCATCCATCAGCGCCTCGAACGCGGACTCGTGGCGACCTCGAAGGAACAGCGCCGTGGCCATCAACTCAAGGTCCAGCGGGGCGAGACCTTCAGCGAGCGTCGATTGTGCTTCAGCGAACTGCTCGCACGCCTCGCGCCAGCGGCGCCCGGCCACGGCGGAACGGCCGAGCTCCAGTGCACGCGACGAGACCATTGCGCTCCCACCCGAGCGCACACTCGACGGGGCGGCGCTCGCATCGTGTGGGAACAGTAGCGCCGACGTCATCCCGGTCGCAAGGCTTCGCGCACCACGCGGCAGGAGCGACGTGGGCAATGCAGGGTCATGGTGACTCGAATGAAGCCTGGCCTGCGCAGAACTCTCACCTCGATATAAGGAAAAAGTGACTATATAAGGACGGTATCGGACCTACGGTCCTTATTTCCGACCGTTGTCCTTATTAACGCTCGTCGCTCGCCGCCCGCTCATCGCCCGCGTTCGCTCGCTTTGGGGCGAGCTGCTGAAGTTGCCATTGATGCACGTCGGCCAGCCACTCCAACGGGGCCGATGGGCCCACCCGAAAGTCGTCGGGATCAACGCCGTCACGCAGAGCCTGCACGTACGCGCGATCCTGTTCGATCCGCGCCAGTACCTGATCAGCTTCGCCGACCGACCCGTGACCGGGGATGACAACATCAACGTCCTCCGCCACGCCCTCGAACAGCCGGAGCGCGTCGAGGTAGTCTTCGATCGGATTCGACGCCGCCAGGTCGAGGAACGGCATCAGGATGTCCGAGAGCATGTCGCCGGCAACAAGAACGCCGCGCTCCTTGATCAACAGCGCCGCATGGCCGGTGGCATGCGCCTGATGCTCGATGATACGAACCTCGGGGCCGTCCCAGGGCACCTGCGCGGCTCCGGCGGGCAGACCGGTGATGAAACCGAGTAGTTCCATCGGGATCTCGTCGGCGTACTCCGGCGGGAGCCCCTCGGCCACGCGGGCCTTCCAGTCCGCGTTCGACAACACATCCCGGATAGACGCCGCGCAGCGGGCTGTGCCGTAACGGGGCACCACACCGAAGCCTGCGTGCCAGAGCACATGATCCCAGTCCGGATGCGTCGAGAAGCCGGCCACCACGGGCTGGCCTAACTCGCGAAGGTCGTTCGCGAGTTCGGCCATTTCATCCCGGGTGATGCCGGGGTCGATGAGCAACACGCCCGCCCGGCCCTGCACGACAACGGAATTACTCTGGATGAACTCGCTCTCGTGAACCAGCACACCGTCCGCGACCTGCTTCAGCATGGGAGTCCTTCCGCTTGTGGTTTGCGATCGATGTCGAAACGGTACTACCGGCCGGAGTAGAGCACCACGGACGAAGCAGTGAGCCGTGACATGTTCACGGGGTCTCCTTACAATGAGGTTCAGCGGTCTCCGATCTGCTGAGACCGTCGATTCGAGCGGCGGCCGTTCGAACTCACGACGCGACTCCGAGCGCACCCGGGGAGGACGATCACATGGGCAGCACGGACGACGCACCAGCCGCATCCCCAACTCGCACGGAACCGTCACCCGGTGGTGCCCGCACCTTCGCGCAAGTGCTGGTGAACACGGCGGTCGCGAACGTCACGACGAGTTTCCTCTGGTTCGCCCTCACCTTCTGGGTCTATCTGGAGACGCGCTCGGTGCTCGCTACCGGCATCATCGGCGGAGCGTACATGCTGCTCGTCGCCGTATTCTCGATGGCGTTCGGCACGATCGTGGACCGGCACCGCAAGCATCTCGTGATGGTGTTCGCGGGCCTGGTCACCCTGATCGCCTTCGGCATCGGCGGCGGGTTGTATTTCCTGTTCCCGGAGTCCACGCTGCTCGACATCAGCGGGCCGATGTTCTGGCTGTTCAGCGGAATCATCCTCTTCGGGGCGGTCATCGAGAACCTGCGCAACATCGCACTGTCCACCGTCGTCACGTTGCTGATCCCCACCGAGCGGCACGCGAACGCGAACGGGCTGGTGGGCACGGTGCAGGGGCTCGCCTTCATGGTGACGAGCGTCTTCAGCGGGCTCGCGATCGGGCTGTTGGGCATGGGGTGGACGCTCATCATCGCGATCATTCTGTCGGCGGCGGCCCTGCTGCACCTGCTGTTCCTGCGCATCCCAGAAGAACAACCGAAGCAGGATGGCGAGCGGCGTCCGCTGATCGACCTGCGCGGCAGCATCACGGCGGTGAGGGCGGCGACGGGGCTCTTCGCGCTCATCATCTTCTCGACGTTCAACAACTTCATCGGCGGCGTGTATATGGCGCTCATGGACCCCTACGGCCTCGAGCTCTTCCCTGTGGAGGTGTGGGGCATCGTGCTCGGTGTCTCGTCAACCGGGTTCATCATCGGTGGCCTGCTGATCGCGAAGTTCGGGCTCGGTCGCAACCCGGTGCGCACGATGCTGCTGCTCGTGATCCTGATGGGTGTGCTCGGGGCACTGTTCACGATCCGTGACTGGTGGTGGCTATACGCGGCGGGCATCTGGCTCTACATGACGCTCATCCCCGCCGTGGAGGCGTCAGAGCAGACGGTCATCCAGAAGGTGGTGCCGTTCCACGTGCAGGGGCGCGTGTTCGGGTTCGCTGCGGCGTTCGAGTCGGCGGCGGCCCCCGTCACCGCGTTCCTCATCGCGCCGATCGCCGAGTTCATCATCATCCCGTTCATGAACTCGGATGCCGGGCGCGACGGCCTCGGCTGGCTCCTGGGCGATGGCGAGGCTCGAGGCATCGCGCTCGTGTTCCTCATCGCCGGGATCGTGATGGTCCTCGCGGCCATCGCTGCGTTCTTCACCACGTCGTACCGCCGCATCTCGGCGCAGTACCTCGACCAGGCCGAGTCGGTTTCTGCTGAGGGCGCTCAGGATCCGACGGCGGAGGCGCAGCTGCGGCACTGAAACGACCGCCACCGTCGCCGCGTGTCCCGGCATCCGCTGCCCGTAGGCTGAGTGGATGGAGAGTGGTCGGGCGCCGGGTAACAGGCGTGCACGCGTGAGCGACGTCGCTGCGGCTGCCGGGGTGTCGCCTACCACGGTGTCGCACGCGCTCAGCGGTGCCCGCACAGTCAACGTCGCGACACGCGAGCGGATCCTGTCGGTCGCCCGCGAGCTCGGGTATGTGCCCGACCGCGTGGCGAGCGGGCTGCGCCGTCGCCGCACGGGCGTGGTTGGCCTCATCGGAGACAACATTGCAGAGACACCGTTCGCGGGACGCATCATCGAGGGTGCGCGCCGAGCGGGACTCGAGCACGATGTGCTTCTGATGGTGGGTGAGAGCGGCGGTGACCCCGAGGCTGAGGGCCACCTCATCGAGCTCTTCCGAGCTCAGCGGGTCGACGGCCTGCTTATCGCGCGCATGTACCACCAGTGCGTCCCTCGCCCGTTGGTGCCCGACGACCTGCCGGTCGTGCTCGTCGACGCCGTCCCCGAACCGGACTGGCTGGTGGACGCCGTCGTTCCGAATGAGACCCAGATCGCCGCCCTCGCCTGCGAGCGCCTCACCCGGGCCGGGCACCGCGACATCGCTTATGTCGGCACGACGGACGAGTCGCGTGCGGCGCATGGCCGGCTGCTCGGGGTGCGCTTGGCGCTCGACAACGCCGGCATTGCGCTCAGCGACCGGCGGGTGGCCTTCTGCACGTCGGACGCGTGGGGTGGTCGGCGGGCGGGCGGCGAACTACTCGAGCAGGATAATCGCCCCACGGCGATCATTTGCTTCAACGACCAGATCGCGATGGGGGTGATGCAGGCGGCGGCTCGGCGAGGTATCTCGGTCCCGGAGGGGCTGTCTGTGGTGGGCATCGATGACCTGCATCCGGTCGCCGACGCTCTCGACCCGGGCCTGACCACCGTGGCGCTACCTCACTCGGAAATGGGGCGATGGGGCATGGCGCGATTGATCGAACGCATCGGGGGCGCCCCACTTGGCGCCGACCAGGCTGTGGAGCAGTTGCCGGGCTGGCTCGTCGAACGCGGCTCGGTCGCAGCGCCCGTTCGCTGAGCGACCGTGCCTGCGGGCGCATCCCCCCGACCGCGTTGCCTCAGTCCGAGGCGGACGCCCGCACGACCGGCGCCACACGCAGCGGGGTGATCGTCCCGCCGATGACCTCGACGGGGCCGCGGGGAGCGTCCACACGCAGCTGCCGCTCGCTGGGCGAGCCGTAGGTCGCCATGGTGAGGCTGGCCGCGCCGGCGCCCGCGAAAACTTCGATCGAAGCGACGTCTACGACAATGTCCAGCTGCACGCGGCCGTCGCTTTCGGGTACGGGTGCTGTGCGCACGGCGCGGTATTCCGCGGGCATCTCCGAGGCGATGGCATCGGCATCGCGCGCGACGAACGCGACCTGAGTATCGAAGTCGTACCCGACCGTCGCGAAACGGCCGTCACCGTCGAGCACCTTCACCTGCACCTCGCCGGTCCCATCCGCGCTCGCGACGTCAAGTCTCAGTCGGTACGCATCGGATGCGGGCGCCGCGAGTTCCGTCTCACTCCCGGCATCGAGGTGCACGTCGTCGATGCGCTCGGGGTCGCCCTCGAGCGTTCGCAGCTCGTCCGCCGGCGTCGAGTACAGCTGTGCGCTGTCGCCCTCCGCGCCGAGCCGGATGCTGCGCACGACGGAGTTGGACCCGCCGTGCCAGTCCTCGGTCGGGAAACGGTCGGCGTAGGCCCAGTTGTTCATCCACGCGATGCTGTAGCGCGAGTCCAGGCGCTCTTCTGCCGGCAGCCGGGTGTCGTCCCACGTGACGGCGGCGTAGTAGTCCGCGCCGTGGTCGAGCCACCGGTGGCCCGATCCGTCGGCGGTGAAGCGCTCGCCGTCCCACTCCCCTACCCAGTACGCCGTACCGGTGGTCTTGCCCTCGGCGGCGCCGTTCGCGCCGGCGAGTAGCACCCAGCGCACATCGTTCGGGTCTCCGTCGACCGCCATCGGAAAGAGATCCGGGCATTCCAGCACGCCGAGACCTGTCGTGACGAAGTCGGATGCGAAGGTCCACTCGCGCAAATTCGGCGAGGTGTAGAAGCCGATGCGATCATGCTCGGCAAGGGCCATCACCCAGTGGCCGGCGCCTTCGTCCCAGAACACCCGCGGGTCACGCCAATCGGCAACGCCCGGGTTCTCCATGACGGGATTGCCCTCATAGGACTCGAACGAGTACCCGCCATCGGTCGAGGCGAACAGTGACTGACGCTGCACGCCGTCGACTTGCTGGGTCACCAGGGCGACGACCGCGCCCGCCCCGAAACCGGCGGTGTTGTCGGTGTCAACGACGGCGGTGCCTGTCCAGATGTCGCCGAGCCCGTTGGCGTACTTATCGATCGCAACGCCCTGGTCTTCCCAATGCACGAGGTCGGTCGAGGTCGAGTGGTACCACGCGGTGCCGTTCCCGTCGGGGTAGTCGGCGTTGTAGAGGTAGTAGTAGTGCCACACTCCGTCGAGGAAGATCGGCTTCTGCGGGTCGTTCATCCAGTCCTTCTCCGGAGTGAAGTGCACCGCCGGGCGCTGCGGTGACCAGTCGGCCGGGCGCTCGTACGGATTGGATGCCGCCGGCGGGGTCGCGGTCGGGTCCGGCGCCGGGTCAGCGTCGCTCCCCCGCACAAGTGTGAGGATCACCGCCGTGGCGACCGCCGCAAAGGCGACCGCGACGAGGGCGGCGATGACGCGCGTGCGGGTCCGCGGCCGGCGCCGGACGACGACGACCGGGTTGGGGGCATCCTGATCGATCACGTGGAGAGTCCTTCGGTAGGGCGACGCAGGTGGGAGCCCCGGAACGAGGGTGTTCCGGGGCTCCCACTGCAGGGCGGATCGGATCAGCGCAGCGGCTTTTCCTTGCCACCCGGGTTGATGTTGATGTTCGCCGGCACATCGGCCCAGCCGCCGAGCCCGCCGGCGCCGTATGAGTAGTCGACACTCGTCGTGTCGCCGGTGATGTCCATCTTCACCGTGGGGGCGAGGGTGCCGCCGCGGACGAAGTCATCGGACGTGCCGATGGTGTCTATGAACGACTGCACGAGGCCGCCGGGCATCACGTAGTGCGAGTAGGCCTGGAATGCGCCCGGGTGCTGGTCGGCGTTCGGCGTGAAGGGCTTGCCCTGCGGGTAATTCAGGTTGGTCGGGTTGCCCAGCGCCAGCCCCGAACCGCCGTTGAGCGGCTGGAAGTCCGACCGGATGCCGTCACCGACGAATCCGTAGACGCCCTCCGGTCCGTCGATTCCCTGTGCGAAGGTGCCGCGGTGGGAGATCGTGAACAGGTACGCCTTGCCGTCCTTGAAAATGAACTGCGGGCGCTCGGTCTGGTCGGTGACGCAGTTGGCCGACAGGATCGGCGGGAGGAACTCCCACTCGGTCAGGTCGTCGTTCGTCGCCTTCGCGAGACCGATGTTGCCGATCTGGTACGTCGCACCCGAGGCGTTGACCTCTTCCGCCGTCTCAGCGAACGGGTCGCCTGGCGCGTAGCCCAGGTCTTCGTCAGTGCAATATGCTTCCTCGCGCGGCATGGCGGAGTTGCCTTCGAAGACCATGTAGGTCTCGCCCGGGTGGGCGGGGTCTTCGAACGTGAACGGGTCGCGGAAGTTGTAGGACCCGTTCTGGGCGCCGGTCTGGTAGTACTCGCCGTCGGCCTCCAGGAGGTTTTGGACCTTGTCGAAACCGGTCAGCTTCACGTCCTTGCCGGTGACGTGCACCTTGCCGATACTCAGCGCGAGACGCGGGTCGTACGGCTTGACGTCGTTGCCCTCCGCGTCGCGGTAGAACGCGACATCTGTGAAGAACAGCTTGACCTCGCCGCCCTTGAACACGCGGGCCGAGCCCGACCACTGGGTCTGGTGGCTGAACGACTTGTCCGCGAAGATCTCGCCGGTCACGCCTTCGTCGAAGACGAGGCCGCCGTACGTCCAGCCGCCGTTCTCGGGGCGCTCGTCTGCGGGCACGCCCGCCGGCCGGTGGAAGTAGCCGATCTTCGCGAACTGGTGGCGCTCGTCGAAGCCGAGGCTGCGGTCCGCGACCAGGGAGAAGATGATCTCCTGGCCCTTGATCGAGTACTGGTTGCCGTCTTCGTCGGTCAGCGGCCAGGTGTCCCACACCCACACCTGCTCGTTCGACATGTCGGGGAAGTCCTGGGGCACCTCGGGCATGGTCAGCGATGCCGGCATCGAGTTCTCACGCGAGGGCGTCGCGGGGTCGGACAGGCGCTGCAGCTGGCGCGCGTCCGCACGGGTCCACTTGGCCGTGAAGTCGTCCTCGGGGCTATAGGCATCCTGGGTGTGGACAGTGGGCTCGGGGCCGTCCGGCAGGTCGGGCAGCGCCACAGCGGCGGAAGGCAGGCCGAGCATCGCGGCGGCCGTCAGGGCGGCCGCCGATCCCGCGGTGACCAAGGCGCGCCGGGCGCGCTTCTGGGGAGAGTGCATGTTCGATTGCTCCTTGAAGTGAATGATGCAAATCGATTTGCATTCGTTACATGGTTGCACGCCCGCTCGAATAAAGCATATTTATTCCGTTGACTGACCCGGGGACCGCGGGCGGTCCCGGTTTGCGCTCCCGTGATGCCCCCTTGGAACGGCAACGACTCCCGGCTATCGTGCTTCCAGCGTCTGGCCCAGCACAGGACGTGACCCCAAACACATGACGTCGCCACCGCGACCCTACGGATTGGAAGTCAGATGCCAGAGAGCAGCAAACCAACCATTGTCCTTGTTCACGGCGCCTGGGCCGACGCGTCCAGCTGGAATGCAGTGAGCGCACCCCTTCAGGCCGAGGGATTCACGGTCTTGGCCCCGCCCAATGAGTTGCGTGGACTGACCTCGGATGCGGCCTACATCGCATCCTTTCTCGCCCAGCGCACCAGCGGCCCGGTGGTGCTCGTCGGGCACTCGTACGGCGGCGCGGTGATCACCAACGCCGCCGCGCACGGAGGTGACGTGCGGGCGCTCGTCTACGTCGATGCCTTCATTCCCGACGAGGGTGAGACCGTTGTCCAAATCCTCGACGGTTCGGGCTCCGCGCTCGCGGTCGCCGACCCGACGACGGTTTTCGATGTCGCGGGCTATCCGGGTGCCCCGGAAGGTGCGGCAGAGGCGTTTCTCAAGCCCGAAACCGTGCACAACGCCTTTGCTCAAGACCTCCCCGAAGCGGATCGGTGGACGATAGTGGCCACGCAGCGCCCGGCCTCGTTCGTCGCCAACGTGACCCCGTCGGGACCTCCGGCGTGGAAGACGATCCCCAGCTGGGCGGTGCTGGGCACCGACGACAGGGTGATTCCGATCGGCACCCAACGCCGGATGGCGGAGCGTGCCAATGCGACGATCACCGAGGTCGATGCATCACACGTCTCGATGGTTTCGCATCCGGAGGCCACTCTCGCCGCGATTCACGCAGCGGTAGAGACCAGCGTGGCCCCGGCCGGAGTTGAAGCCGGCCGGGCACGCTAGCCTGCTAGGCCAGCGTCGGCTGCAACAGCCCCTCGAGACGCTGGTAACTCGTCTCCATGCCGTCGGTCATGCCGGTGGCCAGCACCGCGTCGCGTTGCTCGGCGTTCGCGTAGGTGACGACGAGGGAGAGCAGGGTTCCGCCCTCGACATCGGTGAGGGTCAGCTCGTTGAGCGTTGCCGGGAAGTCCATCCCGATCATCGCCTCGGTGGTGACCGACCGGTGCGGCTCCTCCACCTCGAGCAGTTCGCCGGTGAAGCCGAATCGCTCGTCGCCACCATCCCGCTGCCACTCATAGCGGTAGCTGTCGCCCACGGCGGTCGCGATCTCGCAGACGGGCATGGACCAGCCGTCCGGTCCGAGCAACCACCGCTTCATGAGGGCGGCATCGTTGTGGGCGCGCCACACCTGCTCGACGGTGCCGCGGATGACCCGGGCCACGCGCACCTGGGTGTCGCTGAGGATGTGCGCCTCCGCCCCGCGGTCCGTGGCGAATGATGCCAGGTCGGCCAGCACCTGATCGATCTGAGCCATTGCCTCACGGGCACCTTCGAGCATGCCCATCTCAAGGAGCTGCTGCATCTGCTCGAGTGAGTCGAAATGCGATGTCGTCTTCAGGCGGCTACCGTCGTTCGTCTCCTCGAACGCGAAGTCCATCCGGGTGGCCGGGAGGTCGGTGTTCGGCGCACCCGCTGCATCCGAGAACCTGTCGACCACTTCGAAGGAGTGGGGAGCGTCGGCTGAGGTCCAGTCCCAGCAGCCGTAGTGCGTGTCTCCCTCTGGTCCGGTCATGGCGTACACACTGCGTCCGCCAGTCAGGGCGTCGTGCCGGAGGAACGTTGCCGGATAGGTCGGCGGACCCCAGAACCGCTCGATCTGGCGCGGGTCGGTGTACGCATCCCAGAGCCGGCGGAGTGGCGCCGCGAAGTCGGCGACGATCGTGATGGTGAGCTGGTCGAGGTCTTTCTCGACAGAGGTGACGGGCATGATGTTCCCTTCGGTTAGGTGTCGGGTGGAGCCGGATCGTCTTCAGCGAGCAGGACGTCGAGGCGGTCGATGCGCGATCGCCAGATTTCTTCGAAGCGGTCCAGGAGGCGCTGCGCCTCGCGGATGCGATCGGGGTTTCCCCGCACCATCCGCTCACGACCACGTGGTTCTTTGGTCACGAGCCCGGCCTCCTCCAAAACTGCGACGTGTTTCTGGACTGCCGCGAACGACATGTCGTAGGAATCCGCCAACTGCGATACCGAGACATCGGCGACCAGCGTGCGCCGCACGACATCCCGCCGCGTCGCGTCCGCGAGAGCACGGAAGAGGCGGTTGACGTCCTGATCGGAAAACTCTAATACAACCATTTGATTGTATGATATTCGACGAAAACGAATCGCGCAAGCAATCGGACCTGCTTAGAGGTTGCGGTCGGCGTACACCGCCATCGCGTCGCGCACGAAAGTCGCGCCCTCGAGCCCGCCGTAGTTCTTTGCGAGGCGTTCGTCAGCGACGTACGTCGCACCCATCCACATGAAGTATTCCTTCGTCGGGTGCCCATCGGGCGTCCGCGGAGTGCCGGGGATGCCGTCCAGCCAGGCGAAGTGGCGCTGCGCGAGCGCCTGGGCTTCATCGGAGTCGGTAGCGACCTCTTTCTGAGCAGCGGCGACCCAGTCGGCACCGAGTTCGGCTGCCGCGATGAGAAAGTCATCCTTCTGGTCTTGCGACAGCGACTGGTACCACGAATCACTCTGCGTGTAGGCGTCCGTGCCCCAGAGCCGCTCGACCTCATCCTTGTATTCGGTGTGGTCGAAGCCGTCGAACATCTTCTCAGCCATCGGTTTCTCTCCTCTTTCCAGTTTTGTGACGGTGCGCTCGATGCTGGCCATTTGCCTGCCGAGTCGCTGCTGTTCGTGAGCCAGCCACTCGAGGTGCGAACGCAGCGCAGCGATGTCGTCGCGCTGCCCGGCCAGCACGTCGCCGATGTCGGGAAGGCCGAGTCCGAGCTGGCGCAGCAGTAGCACCCGTTGCAGTCGCACCAGGGCGTCGGCGTCGTAGTAGCGGTATCCGTTGTCGCCGATCCGGCTCGGCGTCACGAGGCCTATGGCGTGGTAGTGACGCAGCGTGCGTCGTGTAGTGCCGGCCAGCCGTGCGATTTCCTGAATGCTCCACTCGTTTTCTGGGCTCATCCCGTCCCCTTCCACGATCGACGGTATGGGGTGACGTTACGTCCACGTCAACCGGATGCGCCAATATTTCTGGATCTCCTTCACGGCTGCCGATATCGGGGCGATACCGGCCGATCGACGGCGATATCCCTCTGATAGCAGCAGGTCCTTCACTGATTAGGTAGCCATCGCGCTGCATGAAGAGCTGATCCGAAACGAAAGGACGCACTGATGAACGAGTCAACATTCCCGACGAAGGGCCGCGAGCTTGACCCGACAGCGCTCGATGCGATGGGCAGGGAGCCCCCGGGGGCGCTCGAGACCAAACCAGGAGATCCAAACCCGGGGCGGGTCCGACGCATCCTGCCATGGGTCATCGCCGCGGTTGCGGTGCTGGTGGCAGCGATCGCCACCGGTGTCCTCGTCGTCAACGAGTCGAGCGAGCCCCGGCCGGTTGCACAACTCACTGCGCAGTCCGATCCCACCCCGGCAGCCGTTCCAATCGACAAGGAAGTCGCCCAGGAGTGGGGCGTGACAAACGCCCACTTCGTCTCGTACGGCTCGTACGGCGCGGCGGAGATATGGAGCACGACAACGCCGGGAGCAAAACGGTGCCTCGCGGTCGTCGTCGAGGATCACACCTGGATGTTCCGCTGCACACCACCGACTTTCGACACCATTGCCGAGATCGACATCGACCCCGTCCTGGTCCCACCCGCGCCGACCGGTGAGCCGGCGGCAAACGTGCAGTTTGTCCTCCACGACGATGTCGTCGACGTGTACCTGGCACCGAATCCTGAGGGCGGGTTCTACTAAGCCGGGACACCGGCGGTGACTTCCGCTAGGCCACGCGACGGTCAGCGTCGGACGCTGTACTGGTGCTCCGGGCGGCCTGTCGATCCGTAGCGGAGGGTCACTTCCACATCGCCGCGGGTCGCCAGAGCGGCGAGGTGCCTTTGCGCCGTCGCGCGAGACAGACCGGCGCGGCCGGCGATCACGCTGGAGGACGATTCACCGTCTTGGAGCATTTCGATGATCAGCTTCTCGGTCGTGGACCGCGACGCGGATGCGACGCCACCGTCCCGACCGTGCAGCACCCGCTGGGCCCGTTCGATGGTGTCCTGGTCGAGTAGGCGGTCTTCTGCGGCCAGGTTGCGGAACCGGCGATAGGCATCCAGCCGCTCATTCAGCCGCGCGGGTTCGAACGGTTTGATGAGGTAGTCCAACGCGCCTGCGCGGAACGCACGGCGCACGGTGGCGCCATCCGACGCCGCGCTGATCATTACCGCGTCAACGTCGATCTCGGCGACGAGGGCGATCCCGTCGCCGTCGGGAAGGTAGACATCGCAGAGGACCAGGTCGGGGCGAAAATCGCGCATCGCCGCGCGGGCGGCGCGCACGCCCCGAACCGGCTCAAGGGCGGTGTAGCCGGGGCGCGCCGCAACAATGTCGCGGTGGAGGCCACCGACGTGGAAGTCGTCGTCGACGACGAGCACGTGAATTGTATCGGGCATCAGTCTTCTCCTTGTGGTGGGCGGGTCGGCGCCCGCATGACCCCGGGCAGTCGGGCGCAGAACACGGCACCGCTTCCGTCGCGACCGCCGGCGTCGGCAAGCCACACCTCTCCGCCGAGGCGCGCGGCGATGTCGCGGACCAGCGGCAGACCGATGCCCCGCCCATGTACAGCGTCCGGGTCGAGGTCGGTTCTCGGCACATCGCTGAACACCAGAGCCCCGGCCGCCACGCCCTGCCCGGAATCGGACACTGTCATGACGAGTGTGTCGGCGTCGTCGAGCAGTTCCACGTCTACCCACCGCGGCTGGTGACCGTACACAGCCGCGCTCACCGCGTTGTCCACGAGGTTGGCGAGCACCGTGGCCACATCCTCGGGCGCAGAGACGACTCCCCGCACCAACGAGTCCGCGCCCACGGCCAGGTGAACGCCACGTTCCCCGGCCTGCGCGGCCTTTGCTTCCAGAAGCGACACCAGGAACGGCTCGGTCAGGTGCTCACCGGCGGATGGGCCGCCGGCGGTGTGTGACGCCTCCAGCACGTCGTCGAGGTAGTCCCGTGCGTCGGGCATCCGGCCCGCATCCATCAGGCCGGCCGTCACGTGCAGGCGGTTCGCGAACTCGTGGCGCTGCACCCGAAGGGCATCCGTTGTTGACGCCACGGTTGCCAGGCGATCCGTGAGGGTCACGATGTCGGTACGGTCGCGGATCACCGCGATCAGGCCCAGGTCCCGATTCGCGCGCGACACCGGGTGGGTGTCGATGTAGACCACATGGTCGGCGAGCACGACCGGTTCGGCCGCATCCGGTCCGCGTGCACCCGTCGAGAGCAGCTTCCGTTCCCCGGCCAGGGCCGCGATCACCGGCCCGGGCAGCGCGAGGTCGTGGATGCGGCGTCCGACCAGGTCGGGGATGCCGAGCAATCGAGCGGCCGTTGTGTTGGCGACGGTCACGACGTCGTCCGGTCCGTAAGCGAGCACCCCTTCCCCGACGCCATCGAGCACCGCCGCCTGGTTCTGTACCAGCGCGGACAGCTCCTCGGGCTGCAGGCCGAGGGTGAGGTGCTCGAGGCGGCGGCGGAGGACGAACGACACGACAGCGCCGAGTGCGAGGGCAACGACGGCGGCCAACGCGACGCCCCCGAGTAGCAGGGGAAGCTCCTTGAAAACACTGCTGGGAGCGAACCCGACGCTCACCTCACCGGTCGGTTCATCGGTGATGGGGTCGCGGACGGGGACTTTGGCGCGAGCGGACTCACCGAGGGTGCCCGATTCCCACGACACCGTCTCGCGTCCGGCCAGAGCGTCGGCGAAGCCGGTGCTGACCTCCGCTCCGAGCAGTTGCGGATCGGGGTGCGCGAGTCGGATGCCGTGATCGTCGGTGATCACGATGAACAGCGCGCCGGTGTTGGCCTCCGCCGCCGCCGCCAGAACGGAGAGCGGTCCGCCGCGGAGGCTGGCGTTCGTCGGCGTACCGCTGTCGGCGGACGCGCGGGCGACATCGGCGCGCACGTCGGAGTCGGCGGCGACCGTGCGTGCGATCGACAACGCGGAGGTCTCGGCCTCGGCCCGGAGCTGTTGCACGCCGATGGAGACGAACACACCGGTGCAGATCGCGACGATGACGGTCACGCAGGCGAGCTGCCACAACAGCATCTGCGTCGAGAACCGCATCTTCGCCTCCTTGCGACGCATCGAGCACAATGCGCAGAACTAACGATATGCGCAATACGTGCAGCAAAGCGAGTTAGGGCGCGTGGCGCCGGCGGCCTGCCTAAGCTTCACACTCATCGTCATACGCTTCGGCAATGACCGCCGAGTGGGATTCGCCCGACTCGGCCGCACAATTCAGACAAAGGAGTCGATGTGCTCGTCATCCTCGGATTCACCATGATCCTGACCTTCATGGTGCTCATCATGACCAGGCGGCTCACGCCGATGGTCGCCCTCATCATCGTCCCGACGATCTTCGGCCTCTTTGCCGGCGCCGGTCTGGGTCTCGGTGACATGATCATCGAGTCGATCGGGGATCTGGCCCCGACGGCGGCGCTGCTCATGTTCGCGATCATGTTCTTCGGCATCATGATCGATGTCGGGCTGTTCGATCCCCTTATCCGGTTCATCACCCGCTTCCTCGGCAATGACCCGGCCAAGGTCGTTCTGGGCACGGCGATCCTGGCCGGCGCGGTGTCGCTCGACGGCGACGGGTCGACGACCTTCATCATCACCACCTCGGCGATGCTGCCGATCTACCTGCGGATGGGCATGAGCCCGGTGGTGCTCACCTGCGTGGCGGGGCTGATGAACGGCACACTCAACATCGTGCCGTGGGGTGGCCCCACCGTGCGGGCCGCCTCGGCGCTTGGCGTTTCGCCGACCGACATCTTCGTGCCGATGCTGCCCTCGCTGGCGACGGGCCTCATCATCGCGCTGTCGTTCGCCTGGTTCCTCGGGCTGAGCGAGCGCAAGCGCATCGGCTCACTCGAGTACTCCCCCGCCGCTATGACGGATGCCGCACCGACGGCGGGGCCGGGTTTCTGGCGCGGGCTCTTCGGCGGCAACCGCATCGTGCGCGGCACGGACGTGCGGCCGGGAGCAGCTGCCACGCTCTCAACCACCGGCATCCTCACGGTGCGCCCGGGCCAGCGGATGCCGGCCGGGCACACGGCCCTGGCCGAGCAGAAGGTGCTCGAAGAGGACGAGCGCGACACGGCGATGGCCGACACCATGCTCAGCGCGGATCGGCCGACGCTGCGGCCCAAGCTGATCTGGGTGAACTTCGCGCTGACCGTGGCCGTCATGGTGCTGCTCGTGCTCGATGTCATGCCACTGGCCTACATCTTCATGGTCGGCACGGGCGTGGCCCTCATGATCAACTTTCCGAAGCTGCGCAGCCAGGCCGACGAGATCGTCGCGCACGCTCCCAGCATCGTCGGTGTCGTCTCGATGGTGCTCGCCGCCGGTGTTCTGGTGGGTGTGCTGAACGGTACCGGCATGGTCACGGCCATGGCCGACTGGGTCGTTCAGGTGGTGCCGGCCTCGATGGGTGAGTACCTGGCGGTCATCACCGGAGTGCTCTCCATTCCGATGACGTTCTTCATGTCCAACGACGCGTTCTACTTCGGCATCCTCCCCGTGCTCGCCGAGAGCGCCGCGACCTACGGCATCGACCCGGTGGAGATGGCCCGCGCCTCGATCATCGGTCAGCCCGTTCACCTGCAGAGCCCGCTGGTGCCGGCCATCCTGCTGCTCGTCTCGCTCGCAAACGTGAACCTCGGCGACCACCACAAGAAGGTGCTCTGGCGAGCATGCGTGGTCTCGCTGGTGATGCTGCTCGTCGGCGTGCTTGTCGGCGCCGTCCCGTTCGGCTAGCGCGATTCCCTGCGATAGGGGCTCCCAGCGTCAGCGCCAGAACTCGGGGAACTGGGCGGCGAAGGCCGAGCCTTGGCCGTAACCGGCGCGGGCGGCGGGCGGGCGCAGCGACAGGTCCATCGCGTTGGCGCCGAACAGGTGTTCGGCGCTTAGGGGCGGGAAGATCGTCTCTACTCTGCTGCCGCCGGCGCGAAGGTTCTCGACCTGGGTGGCGAGGTGCAGGCCCCAGTCCGCCGGGGTGCGTGTTCTGCCGCCGAATGGTGACAACACCAGCACCCGCGCATATCCGGCGGCCAGATCGGCGTTGTCGGCGTTGGTCCGGTAGCCGCCGTCGATGTAGCGGCGGCTACCGATGCCGTAGGCGAAACCGCTGGCGCAGCTCGCGGCAACAGCATCCGCCAGGTCGACCCCGCTGTGGCGGTCGAACACGACCGGTGCCCCGGTGTCGGCGTCGACGGCGGTGAGGAGCAGCGGTCGGTCTGGCCAGCGCTGGTTGGACAACCGGGAGGCGACCGTCGCGCGCCACCGGGTTTGCCCGGACTCACCCGACACGGCAGCCAGGTCGAGCGCTGCCGCACCCATTCGGCGTCGCATGTCGGCCGCATCAACGGATGCGGCGATGATCCGGTCGGTGCGCTCCAGGTGGTCACCTACCGGCCGCGTCGGTCGGCGCCCAGCGGCGGGTGAGGCCGGGCCCGACCGGAGCTGGGGTGCGGCCGAAATGACGTCGGCCAGCTGGTGAGCCGGGCTCGCGCCAGTGATCTGGGCGGCGGCCGTCGCTCCGGCAGATGTCCCGACGATGAGGTCGGCCCCGGTCACATCCGTGCCGGCCTCGACCAGGCCGGCGATCACGCCGATCAGCCAGGCGTTGCCGGTCGAACCGCCTCCGCCCAGAACCAGCGCGGTTCGGGTGGGAGGCTCCGGGGTCAGGTGGGCCGTGCCGTGCGGGTCGAACTGAGATGAGTTGGTCATGGTCGTAGCTTTCTGGGAGGTCGTGCGGCGCTCCCGGTGGGCGGGGCCGCCGTCGCAGTCAGCGCTCGTGGGTCAGCGCCCAGGCTGCCGCGGCGGCGCGCGACGGGACACCGAGCTTGGTGCGCGCGTTGGCGATGTGCCGGTGCACGGTGTGGGAGCTGAGGAACAACCGGTCGGCGATTTGAGCATCGGTAAGTCCCTGGGCGACCAGCATCAGCACCTCGCGCTCACGGACCGTGAGAGCAACCGTGGTGTGCGGCTCGACCGGCGCGTGAGGCGGCAGCCCGTCAAGGAACCGATCGATCGCATCGACCACGGCGAGACTATCTCCCAACCACGGGAAGTGGTCGTCGCCGTCAAGTGCCACGAATGTCGCGCCGGGCACGGTGTCGGCCACCTCGCGGCCCAGTGCGAACGGGATGGCACGGTCGTCGTGCCGATGCAGCACCAGGGTCGGTACGCGCACGCGCACGAGGTAGCCGGCCGAGTCCATCTCGTACACCGCGCGCAGGGCCCTCGAGGCCGTCTCCCGTGACGCGGACCGGCGCTGGAACCGGGCAAATTCCGTGCGCTCTCCGGCTGTCGCGTTCGGAAGGAACACATCGGCCAGGACGCGCGCCCCGAGCCCCCACTGATTTTCGACGATCGACGCCATCAGCTCCCGCGCGGCAGGAGGGGCGATGTCCGCACCGCGTGGATAGCTGCCGTACAGCACGAGCCGGTCCACACGCTCGGGATGCTCGGCGGCGTAGGCCGACGCCACCGCCGATCCCGACGACGCCCCCATCAGCGAGACGCGAGGATACTCGATCGCTTCGAGGAAACCGGCCAGGATCACCAACTCCTCACCGAGGCTTACCGGAGGCGGCCCGTCCCGATCGGACAGGCCCGTGCCGGGGCGGTCGTAGCGGATGACGGTGTGCCGGCGAGCCAGGGCACGCACAAACCTCTGGAACGCCGGATCTTCCCAGTTCAGCGCCAGGTGGCTGGCCCACCAGCCCCCGATCACGAGCGGCGAACCCGCACCGGCGGAACTCCATGCCACGGTGCGGTCTCCGACCTGCGCGTGCCGCACAACCTGGTGTTCCGCCGTCATATCCGGATTCTAAGAAGCGGCCGCGAGATGTCAAGCACAGGCGTCTCATCATCCGTGTCACCGGACCCGCAGCCCGGGCGCCGGTGCTATGGCCCGTTCGGGCCACGCCGAGTTGGCCGTTTCCGGCGATGAGCAGAGCGGGCCTGTCGCTGTTGGCTAGCGGTATGAAAACAATGACAAGCACCCTGCGTATCGACGCTCGCCTCAATGGCCCACCCCGCAGCGCCAACGGCGGATTCGCCTGCGGCACAATCGCTCAGCCTCTGGGCGGCACGGCGAGCGTCCGACTCATCCGTCCGATCCCCCTTGAGACGCCATTGGAGGTGGAAGTGGATGTCAACGGGGACTTCGGCCAGGTGGTCGACTCACACCGCCGCCTCGTTGCCGAGGTCCGACAGGTAGATCCGTTCACGATGATCCCTCCCGTCAGGCCAGGGTTCGGTGCCGCCGAGGCGGCCCGTGCCGCAAGTCCACTCCACGGTGCCCACCACCTGCTGTCCAACTGCGTGGTGTGCGGGCCCGAGCGTCGCGACGGTCTGCATGTCACGCCCGGACCGCTGGCTGACCGCAGCGACGTTCTCGCTGCCCCGTTCGTGCCACTCGAGCGGGACGCCACCGACGGAGTCGTGCATCCCGCAGCCATTTGGGGCGCTCTCGACTGTCCCAGCTACCCGGCGACGTCCTTGCGCGACGGCCGGATCGGACTTCTCGGCACGCTGGCAGCACACCGGAACCGCGACGTGTTCCTCGGTGAACGACTCGTGGCGGTCGGGTGGACGGCGGAGCACCACGGTCGATCGACTCAAACGGCCAGTGCGCTCCTCGATGAGAGCGGCGAAGTGGTCGCGTCCGCTCGTGCCGTGTGGATCGAGCTCAGGCATCAAGGTTGGGTGCGGCTGGCGGGCCGATTAAGCCACTTCTTCCGAATGTCCCAGCCCTAGCCACATTCGGCGCATTTACGTGAACTCACTGCTCGGCCGCCCGCTGGGCGCCGAGGACGGCGGAACTTCCGAGGTCGTCCATCGCCAGCGCGGAACCGTCAGCGACAGCATCGGCCCAGGTTTCCGTGGTGGCGACCGCGGCGAAGTTCGAGTGCAACAGTGCCATGAGGGTCGTGTGCACGGTCTTCGCGTCGGCGAAGCCCGCATCGTTGGCGATGTTGATGGATCCGGTCGCGTCCGAGAGCACCTCGGCGGTCAGCCCGTGGGTCTCGGACTCGGCGGCCGAGGCGATGATGCAGTTGTTGGTCATGTAGCCCACGAGGGTGATCGTGTCGACCTCGTGCGCCCGCAGCCATTCGAGAACATCCGTGCCGGCGAAGACCGTGCCGAACTGCTTCGTCACGGACTTCCACTCGGGGCTCTGGCGCTTCGCGATCTCGGGATGCAGCGCGAAGCCGGCCATCGTCGGGTTGAAGACAGGTGCGTCGTCTCCGGAGGTGTGCTGGATGACAGCGATCGGAATTCCTGCGGAGGTCGCTGCGTCGATGGCCGCGGTGATCTTCGGCAACGAGTCAGTGTGAGCCGGGTACTGGATCTCCAGCGGTCCGCTGAAGTACTCCTGCTGCACGTCAACGATGATCAGTGCGCGACGGGGTGTGTTCACAGTCATAAGGTCCAGACGTTCGGGCAGCGTCAACTGCGTGTCCTCCATGATCACCTGCTGCGCCCCTGCGCGCCATTGGCTCAAATGACGCAATACGATGGATTTAGGCCAACGGTTGGAGGATTCGTGAAGATCGCCATTTATGCGTTCGACGGCGTGACGATGTTCCATCTGTCGACGCCTCAACTCGTCTTTGACGAGGTCACCCGGCGGGGACTCGCAGAGTGGACGACGGTGCTGTTCTCCGATCGCGCCGGCTCCATCCGCACCGCCGAGGGCTATCAACTGAGCGGGATCAGTGGGGCGGGGACCGCAGCGGACGCAGACGTTGTGGTCGTACCGTCGTGGGCAGATGACGGGCGGGACTTGAGCCCGGTTCTGCGCCGAGCACTGCATGCAGCGCATGATCGTGGAGCGGTCGTTGTCGGGCTCTGCCTGGGAGCGATTGCCGTTGCCGACGCCGGGCTGCTCAGCGGCCGATCCGCGGTGACGCATTGGCAGGCGGTAGACGACCTCGCCGCTCGGCACCCCGACGTGACGGTCAACGCCTCGGCGCTGTACGTCGATCTCGGCGACGTGCTCACCTCAGCCGGCACCGCATCCGGCCTGGACGCCTGCCTCCATTTCGTTCGCTCGCGCCTTGGTATGGACGCGGCCAACAGGGTTGCCCGCTCACTCGTCGTTGCGCCTCACCGCGAGGGCGGGCAAGCCCAGTACATCGAGCGCCCCGTCGCCCAACGCGTCACCAATGATCCGATCGCGCAGGCCGCCGAATGGGCACTTGAGCATCTCAATGGTGACCTCGGAGTCGATCAGCTTGCAGCAGCGGCTCACATGAGCCGTCGGTCCTTTGTGCGGGCGTTCCGCGCGTCGACCGGAGCCACTCCAGCCGCATGGGTGCGCTCACGGCGCCTCGACGAGGCGCGGCGACTGCTCGAAACGACCAGCCTCTCCATCGACCACGTCTCGGAGTCGTGCGGCTTCGGCAACACCGTTACGCTCCGACAGAATTTCCTCACGGCGTTTGGGTGCACACCGTCCAACTACCGGCGCCGCTTCGACGCCCGCTCCTGACGGGCGGGGCCAGGCGGCGCCGCAAGCAAAGATGTCACACGCTCGCGGGCCTCCGGTCGAAGGCGTCCCTGGCATCAAGCACTTCTTCAATGTGCTGCTCGGCCCAGAGGCCCAACGCGGTCAGCGGTTCCCTCAAGGTGCGCCCCAGAGCAGTGAGTTCGTATTCCACTCGAGGAGGCATCTCGTCGTAGGCGGTCCTGGTGAGAACCCCGTCCCGCTCCAGGTCGCGAAGGGTGCCCGCAAGCACCTTGCCGCTGATTCCCTCGACCGTCTGGCGAATGGTCCCGAACCGGGCCGGACCGTCACTCAGCGATATGACGATCATCGCGGTCCACTTGTTTGCGATCTTGGCCAACGAGGTCCGGGATGGACAGGACGCCAACATCACGTTCCAGACCGGGGTTGCGTTTGACATTCATCTCCATAGTTACCTTGAGGTAACAAGTTACCTTCTGAAACCATGGTCACACATACCCACAAAGGAGACAAAAATGACCGAACCCACCCCCGCACTGGTTGCTGAGACCTACTTCGCTGCCCTCGGCCGTGGTGACATCCCCACGGTGATGGCCCAGTTCAGCGACAACGTGCTGTGGCACCAGCCCGGCGCCAACCAGTTTTCAGGAGACCACCTCGGCGTAGCCGGGGTCGGCGCCCTGCTCGGCGGGATGATGGAAGCCAGCGCGGGGAGCTTCCAACTCGTTGTCACCGGACCAGCCATGGTCAATGGCGAGATGGTCGCAGTGCCGGTCCGGTTCACCGGAAACCGCGCGGACGCGACGATGGACATGGCCGGCATCGACCTACTGACCGTTCGTGACGGCAAGATCGTCGAAGTGCGTCTCTTCTCCGAGGACGGCCACGCCGAGGACTTCTTCTGGGGACTGAAGTAGTCAAGTGCCTGCGCACTAGACGGCAACGAAGCATCTCAGCCGGCACGGCGGATCCTGGGCGTGCACCTGCGCGTCGAAGTCCCGGCGGGCAGGAGCCGCGCCCGAGCACCCCGAACGGATGGGTGAGTTCCTAGTCCCGTTTCCGGGCATAGGCGCGGTTCGCCCGCTGCCTGGCGCCGCAGCGTTCCGAGCACCACTGCCGCCTTGCGTGCGTTCGAACCATGAACCGATCACACGGTGCGGATGCGCACTGCGCGATGCGGTGCGCATCCGTGCCAGTCAACAACGCGGCGGCATCTTCGGCGATTTGGGCCATGGCGTGATCGACGAGCTGGGTCGTTGGGTGGCTCGGAACCCGGAGCAGCCCTTCGTCGGGGTCGTATCGCAGCAACGCCGCGCTGGGCACTGCGGTCAGCGCGCGATTGATGCCGCTCAATGAGTCGGCATTCGGCGCGACGCCTTCGGTGCGCGACTCCAGCGCGTTCCGCAGGTTCGCTCTCAGGTCCGTGAGTCGAAGTTGGCAATAGGCCAACAATCCAGTGTCAGCCGGTGCGAGGGCGTGCATGACGAGCCACGCGGTGGCGCTTTCCGGACTGTTGAGCTCATCGACCCTCTGCCCGCCCGGGAGCGTGACGATGCTGTTGGCCAACGCCAAGCACGGATGCTCGGCGGTGCCCGGAGCGAGGGGCAATGGAACCTTTGTCATAGCACTCACGGTATCAGTTGCATTTTGACGTGATAAGCCCATACAGTGGCTCGTCACGTCAAAACCAATATTATTCCGTGACAAGTTAGGCATTACATGAACAATCCGAGCCCTTCCGGCACCGCCCCCTTCGTTCTGTCGATACTCGACAATGCATTCACCGGGGTTGGCCACCCGGTAGAGGAAACCTTCCACGAGATGATCTCGCTCGCGCAGCTGGCCGACCGGCGCGGTTACCAGCGGTTCTGGATGTCCGAACATCATGCAATGCCCGGTGCCGCCATCCCGTCCCCGCAGCTGATGGTGGCTCGGCTCACCGGCGAGACCGAGCGCATCAGGCTCGGCGTGGGCGGGATCATGCTGCCCAACCACGTGCCCCTGGTGGTCGCCGAACAAATCGGCATGCTCGACGCGCTGGCTCCAGGACGGATCGATCTCGGCCTCGGTCGGGCTCCGGGCACCGACGGAGCAACCGCTGCGGCCCTGCGCCGTCACCACACGGCGAACGACGAATTCCCCGAGCAAATCGACGAACTGCTCGGATTCCTGGGCAATGACTTTCCGCAGGATCACCCCTATCGTGATGTGCCCGCCGTGCCGGGCCCGTGGCAGGCGGAGCAGAACCGGGTCCCACGATCGGAGACCAGCGCTGATATCTGGATTCTGGGATCGTCGACCTACTCCGCGCACGTTGCCGCCCGGCTCGGTCGGCCCTATGCCTTCGCTCTGCAGTTCGGAAGCGCCGACATCCTGAATGCCCTGCGGATCTACCGCGAGAACTTTCAGCCGTCTTCGTTCCTCGCGGAGCCATACAGCCTGGTCAGCATCGGGGCGATTGCTGATGAGAATCCCGCCGAGGCGCGGCGCCAGTCGACGTCCACCGCCATGGCAATGCTGAGAGTGTTCCAGCGCAAGCCCTTCGCGCTGCTTCCTCCCGAGGAAGTGGAGGCCTTCCGGGCCGACGTGCACGAGCGACAGGTCATCGAGGAATACACCGATCGGACCCTGCATGGAACCGCCGCCCAGGTGGCCGCGGGCCTGGAGGAGCTACAGGCACAAACCGGTGTCGACGAGGTGATGCTGGTTGTCACGGGCTACTCGCGCCGCGCCCAGGCGCAGACAGTGGAACTGATCGCAGACCACTACGGCATGCCTGCTCTTCCGCTGCACCCTGACCACGATCGCGGTGGGGACACTGTGGATCTTGCACGCCGTCTTTGACGTCAGTCACAAAGACGAACTAGTCCAAGATCTTCAGCGACCTGCACTCGGGGCGTGCCGCTTTGACCTGGCGCGACGGAGCCCGAGGCGCGCAGATCGACGATCTGCTAACAGCAAGCACTTGGACACCGAGCTACTTCTGCGAAGAGGCCGATCGGTTCGCATCCATCGATGAAAGGTCGGCCGTCGGGGATGCCCATTGACTGAGCTTGCGCAGCGCTTGGTCGGCCGGCGATCCCGGATTTGCAGTGTAAACGTGCAGCATCTGACCGGAGGTGGCCGGAAGAGGGAGGGCTTCGTAGTCGAGATCAAGACGGCCGGTCACCGGATGATAGAAGGACTTCCGGCCGTAGGTGCATTCGAAGACATGGTGGTCGTTCCAGGCCTGACGGAATTCAGCGCTCTTGAGCGACAGCATCCCGACAATCGCCGCAAGCTGGGGATCATCTGGCGCCGACGCCGCATCCAGCCGCAGAATGGCCGCATTGTCTGCGGCGACTGCCGGCCAGTTGACGTAGCGCGTGCGCGCTTCGGGATCAAGGAACGTCCATACGGTCAGATTTCTCTGTGCGACCGGGCGAGCATCCGCATCGAAGAGCAGAGCTCGCGCGAGATCGTTCATGGCGAGGATGGCGGTGCCGCGTCCCAGGATAAAAGCAGGCGAGTTGTCGAACGCGTCCAGCAGGCGACGGGCACCCGGCCTGACTCGCTGCGGATGCTGGACCGAAGCGGCGGGTGCGATGGCCTGCGGTTCAACCAGCGCGAACAGATAATCGCGCTCCGTGTCATTCAGTTGCAATGCGTTGGCGACGGCTGCGAGTACCGAGCGAGACGCTTGCTTGGTTCTGCCCTGCTCGAGCTTGGCGTAGTAATCGGCGCTGACGCCCGCGAGCCGGGCGACTTCTTCGCGTCTGAGACCCGGAACTCGTCGACTATGCGCGGGAAGCTCCACCGGGACGCTCAGGCCGACCTGTTCTGGTGACACTCGCGCCCTCGACGTTCGCAGGAAATCTCCCAGCTCCGCATTACGAGTCATCCCACTATTCTGCTCCCCCGCCCGGCAGCGCGTCGTGCCCTGGGTAGTTCTCTGCGTCCTAGGCAGCAGAGGGCGCGCTTGGGCGGAAGCACAGACCACATAAGGCGGTTTAGTCATTAGGTGGCACCGAGCCACGTCGACAAGAGAGGCGATCATGCGAGTATTCCAAATCGGCGCGGCCGGAAACGTCGGCCGTCGACTATCCGTCTTGCTGAGCCAGCGCGGCGACGACATCACCGGCATGCACCGCTCCCCAGGGCAGGCGGAGGTGATCTTGGCTGCAGGTGCCAAGCCCGTGCGCGGCGATCTCATCTCTGACTCCGTTCAGGACCTCGCCGCGCAGATGGCAGGGCACGATGCGGTGGTCTTCTCAGCCGGAGCCCACGGCGCAGGGCAGTCGATGACCACTCAGATCGATGGCCTGGGATTGGAGAAGGCGGTCGATGCGGCACGATCCGCGGGCATTTCACGCTTCGTTCTCGTCTCGGCTTTTCCCGAGTCCGAGCGGGCACAGGGCCTCGGGGACGATTTCGAACACTACATGCGAACGAAAAAGACCGCAGATGTGTACCTTGCCTCATCCGGTCTCGACTGGGTCATCGTGCGCCCCGGGCTGTTGACCGATGGCCCCGGCGACGGTCTTGTCTCCGCGGGGATGGCCGTCGAGTACGGCGAAGTCAGCCGCGTCCACGTGGCCATGTTCATCGAAGCTGCTCTGCATGAACCCGAGTTGAATCACATCATCGTCGAGCTCACCGATGGTCCCGAACCGCTCGAACAGGCCGTCGCGCGCCTCGTCTCGGCTTGCTGACCACTACCCGTTTCACCCCAACGAAAGGCACCACCATGACCACGATCGATACCTACAGCCACAACGTGTCGGGAGAGAAGGAATTCGGATTCGCCCAGGCCATCAAAGCCGGCGACACCATCTACATCTCCGGTCAGCTTTCCCATGACGACCAGGGCGAATTCCTGTTCGCCGACGATCTCGGCAGCCAATTCCACCAGGTCTGGGCGAACCTCAACAAGGTGCTTGCCCACTTCGGCGCGTCGCGCAACCAGATCGTTCAGGACGGCGTTTTCGTCGTGAACCTGCCAGACAACGCCGCCGCCGTGGCCGCAGCCCACTTGGCGTATTTCGGCGACCACCGCCCCACGAGCACCACCGTCGGCGTGAATGCCCTGTTCTTCCCGGGCCAGCTGCTGGAGATCAACTTCATCGTTGACACCCGCCTGCCCGCCTGAGCGCCATCCGGCCGGCGCCCAGACAGCCGCCACCACCACCCATCGACTTCGGCCACACCGCCAGAAAAGCGCAAGCAATGAACCATCTCAAGAACAAGACCGTCATCGTCACCGGGGCCTCCTCCGGCATCGGCGCCGCCACTGCAACAGCTCTCGCCCGTCAGGGCGCACACGTGGTCCTCGCGGCCCGAAGCCAGGAGCGCCTTGACGCGGTCGTCGAGCAGATCGTCAGAGATGGCGGGACAGCGATTGCCCGCGTTTCGGACGTCACCGATCGCAACGACGCAGCAGCACTCGCCCGCTTCCCGAAAGACACGTATGGCTCGGTCGACATTCTCGTGAACAACGCCGGCCTGATGCTGTTCTCGTACTGGTCCGATCTCGCCGTGGACGATTGGGAGGCGATGATCGACACGAACATCAAGGGTTACCTCTACTCGATCGCCGGCGTCTTGCCGATCATGCTCGAGCAGGGCGCCGGCCAGATCCTCAATATGGACTCGGTCGCCGGGCACCAAGTCGACCCGGCCGCGGGCGTCTACAGCTCCACGAAGTTCTTCGTGCAGGCTATGACCGAATCCATGCGCAAAGACCTCGGAGTCAACCACAACATCCGGGTGAACACCGTCAGTCCCGGCGTCATCGACACCGGCTGGGCAGACAAGGTGAACGACCTGGAAGGCCGCAGAACCGCGAAGAAACTCAACGAAATCGCCATCGCCTCCGATGACGTCGCCAACGCGGTGGTCTACGCCCTCAACCAACCCGAGAATGTCACCGTCAACGACCTCATCATCTCGCCCACTAAGCAGAACTGGTAGACCCATGACAGCCACCTCACCCCCAGAATCCGGTCGGCTCCGTGTCGTCGCTGAAGCAACCGTCCTCGACGGCCGGGCCGACGATCTCCTCCCTCTGATGGCGGACCTGGCCTCCGCGACGCGAGCCGAAGTCGGCAACATCTCCTACGTCGTCCACCGCGATACAACCGAGCCCACCCGCTTCGTCTTCATCGAGGAATGGGCGAACCAAGCAGCGTTTGACGGGCATCTCCGTTCCTCGCATTTCGCCCGTTACCTCACCGCCAGCGAACCGCTGCTGCTGGAACCGCCCCGGATCCTCGTCGCCGCACCGCTCCCCCTCTAATACCAAGCAACCCGCGCATCCGCGCCCACCGAGAAGGACCCATGCCCACACCATTCACCACCCTCCGAATCCGCGACCTCGACATCCCCAACCGCCTCTGGATGTCACCGATGTGCACCTACAGCGCCGACTGGGACGGAGCCGCCACCGGGAGCCCGAATGATTTCCACTTCGCGCACTACACCGCGCGCGCAGCCGGGGGCGCCGGCCTCGTCATGATAGAAGCAACCGGCGTGCGTGCCGACGGACGCATTTCGCCCTACGACCTCGGGCTCTGGAACGACACCCAGACGACCTCCTTTGGCCGCCTGGCCCTGGCCATCAGTGCCAGCGGAGCCGTTCCCGGCATCCAGCTCGCGCACGCCGGCCGGAAGGCCTCGGTCGACAAGCCCTGGCTGGGCGGAGACTCTCTGCCCGAGGACTCACGAGGCTGGCAAAGTGTCGGCCCCAGCACGCACCCGTTCCCCGGCTACACCGCCCCCGCAGAGCTCTCTCACGCTGAAATCGCCGCCCTGGTCACGGCATTCGCCGAGGCAGCCGTGCGTGCTCTCGCCGCCGGCTTCCAAGTCGTCGAGGTTCACGCGGCGCACGGCTACCTGCTGCACTCGTTCCTTTCCCCGGTCTCGAACACCAGAGACGATTCTTACGGGGGCGACTTTGAAGGCCGCACTCGATTCCCGCTCCAGGTCATCGACGCCGTCCGCAAGGTCTGGCCCGAGGACCTTCCCGTGTTCCTGCGCGTCTCCACCACCGACTGGATCGCCGAGAACCCCGCCGACGACCGCCCAAGCTGGACCGTCGAGGACACCATCGAGTTCGCAAGACTCGCGACCGAGCACGGTGTGGACCTCGTCGACTGCTCGAGCGGGGGGACAGCGCCCGTACCGATCCCGCGCGACCGCGACTACCAAACGCGGAACGCGGCACGGATCCGGTCCGAAGTCGCGGTCAAAGTAGCCGCGGTTGGACGCATCAGCGACCCGGAATGGGCCGCTGAACTCATCTCCACGGGCCACGCAGATGCCCTCTTCCTCGGCCGCCCGCTGCTGCGCGACGCGTCGTGGATCAACAATGCCGCTACGACGCTCGGGGAACGACCGCGATTTGTCGAGCAGTACGACTACGCCCTCTGATTCCTCTAGTCGCCAGCGCGCGCGGTGCTCGCGGGCCGAAGGAAGGTGAGTGTGGACGCGATCCAATCGCTCGGTGACATCACCATCGCCATCGCGATCTTGATGTTGTTTGCCGCTCTGGCCGCGGGCTGGATAGATGCCGTCGTCGGCGGCGGCGGTCTTCTCCAGCTCCCGGCACTCCTCTTAGTGCCCGGGATCACCCCGGTGGAGGCGCTGGCCACCAACAAGCTCGCCTCTCTCTTCGGCACGACAACGAGCGCCGTCACCTGGACCCGTCGAGCGCATCCCGATCTGGGCACCGCCCTGCCCATGGCGGCCGTCGCTCTCATTGGCAGCTACGGAGGCGCCAACTTGGCGGCCCTGTTACCCGCAGCCGTCTTCAAGCCAGTCATTGTGGCCGCGCTGGTGATCGTTGCCACCATCACCATCGCTTTCCCAACACTAGGCAGCATCAGCGCTCTACGTCATAGGCACGGCACACACCACCCCATCGCAGGGCTCCTGGGAGCGGTCATCGGGTTTTACGACGGACTAATCGGCCCCGGGACCGGCACGTTTCTCATCATCACCATCATCACCGCGCTCGGCTACGACTTCGTCCTCGCCAGCGCCAAAGCGAAAATCGTCAACGTCGCCACGAACGTCGGCGCACTGCTCTTCTTCATACCGCACGGACACGTTCTCTGGGCCCTCGCGCTGGGGATGGGACTCGCCAATATGGCCGGCGGCTACCTTGGATCGCGCATGGCGATCGCACGCGGCAACCGCTTCATCCGAATCGCGTTCCTCGCCGTGGTCGCGGTCCTCATCGTCAAGCTCGGGTACGACGTGTGGGCCGAGAACATTTCCACGTAGCGTTACCGATTCAGGACCAGTGGCTCTGCGATTCGCACTGGTGGCGCCACGAGTCGAGTCACTTTCAGGCAGGCGGCGGCGGTCCCCCTGCTGGCGTACAGCGACAGACGGGTGCTGTCTGGCCCGGGGAATATAAGGCCGGTCATGGTGACTTGGCCACCTTGGGCGAAGACTTCCACTGAGCAATAGTCGATGAAGAGGGTGAGAGTGTACGACCCGTCTGAGGCCGGTTTCAGTGGAGCCGTGTCGGTGGATGCAAAGGCGTCATGGAAATCCGTGTTGCCGGAGCGTGTCCGGTCCATGATGAGCAGGTTGGCGGCGGGGCGGATGCCGATGCGTGTGCCCTCGGTGCCGTTGCCTCGAATGATGAGTCCGAATTCCTCTGCGGATTCCGGGATGAAGGTCACCTCGATCATCTCCACCGGCGCTCCGGAGTGCAGGTGGAGTACTCCTTCATCTAGTGCAAGTGCAGACCAGGTCTTCACCGAAAGTGAGTTGCCTGTTCGATATTCGTCGGCGGCCTGTTGGGACAGTCGGGGCTGGCCCTGGTCTGACACGAGGGATATTTCCCGGACGAGTGACATGGGACTTCGCCACGGCCAGGTTGGGATGGCGGCCCCGTATTGCCAATTGTTCATCCAGCCGACCATGAGACGGCGACCGTCTGGGGCGTTGTGAAAAGACACGGCCGCGTAGTAGTCGCGTCCCCAATCCAGCCAATGATAGGTGTCGAGTTCCGTCGTTCGACTCATGCCGTCGTTGACGGTTGTTTCGGATGTGAAGGCGACGCCGTCGAAGTTGCCGACGAAGTATTGGCCCCCTGACCCGCCATTGGGCCCACCGGGGTTGAGATTCACGATGAGAACCCACTTGGTCTGCTCAGCATCGCCGTCCAGTGGCAAGGGGAAAAGGTCAGGGCACTCCCAGACGCCGCCGGTGGCGTTGGCGGGTCCGAAGCTGCTGAGGTAGCGCCAGTCCCGAAGGTTGTCGGAGCCATAGATGACCACTGTGTGCTCGTTGGCTTCAACGGCCACCATGACCCAATAGCTGCCGATGGGTCCGTCGTAGCGGAACACCTTCGGATCGCGGAAGTCTGCGGAGCTCCTGTCGAGGACGGGGTTGCCTTGGTGCTTCGTCCAGGTGTAGCCGCCGTCGGAGCTCCAAGCCAGGGACTGGGCCTGTGTGCCCCGGCGGGTTGAGCTGTCTTTGTAGGCGCTCGTGTAAATTGCCACCAGTGGGGCGGTCTGTCCGTTGCCGAGGCCGCTGGTGTTGTCCTGGTCGATGACGATGCTTCCGGAGAAGATGTCTTCTTCGGCATCGCAGAGAATGGCCACAGGCTTCTCGTCCCAGTTGACCAGGTCCACCGAGGTGGCGTGGCCCCAGGACATGTTGCCCCAAACGTTCCCGAAGGGGTTGCTCTGGTAATAGAGGTGAAAAATCCCCTCGTGGTAGACGAGTCCGTTCGGGTCGTTCAGCCAGGTGTTTTTGGCTGTGTAGTGGATCGCAGGCCTGAAGATGTCGTACTCGCGAGCGGCAATAGCATTCATGACGTTGGGTGCCTTAGTTGTTGATCAGTTGGCCGCCAGGTGGCTTACGGGCAACACGGACACGCAATCGCGGGTGGGCGGTTGCGGGCAGGTTGCCGCCTGGAGCTCAGCCAGGGAGGCTGTGCGTGTTAGTGGCAGCCGCAGGAAGTGCGCAGTACGAGTTCGGCGGGGAAGATGTTGGTCTGAGGTTCTTTCCCGGGCGCCGCCAGGAGGGCTTCCAGGGCGGCCTGTGCCAGGTCGGTAATGGGCTGGGCGACTGTACTGAGCCGGGGCCAGGTGTACTCAGATTCGGGTGAGCCGTCGAAGGCGAACACCGCAAGGTCCTCCGGTATTCGCAGGCCACCCTCCTGGAGGGCGCAGAGCAGTGCAACAGCCTGCTGGTCGGAGCTGACGAAGACCGCGGTCGGCCGCTCGCTGTGGGCCAGCAGTTCCTGCCCGGCACGGTACCCGCCTTCGCGGGTGAACGGGACCCGGATGATCGGGCCAGCGGTGAGGCCGGCGTCCTGGATGCCCTGGCGCCATCCGACCTCGCGGGAGTCGACGTCGCCGCCGGGGTTGGTGCCCATGACCAGCCCGATGCGTTCGTGGCCGTGGCTGATGAGGTGCTCGACCGCCATCCGCGCTCCGTCCCGGAAGGCCACGCCCACGGAGTTGGCGCCGGGGTCCCCCGCGCCGTGTTTCAGGATCGCGGGGCTGCCGGCGGTGGCGCGGTCGGTGCTGTGGTTCAGGAGCACTACGGGAATGTCTGCCTGTTCAAAGTCCATGAGATCGGGATCGGACAGTTCGCTCCAGAGGAACAGTCCGTCCACCCTCCGTGCGGCGAAGTTCTTGATCAGCCGGCGCTCGGTGCGCAGCGAAGCCTGCGAGTCGGCCAGCAGGAGGGTGTAGCCCCGCTCGGCCGCGGCGTTTTCGACCGCGCGGGAGAGCGAGGCGAAAAATGGATTCATGGCATCGGGGATGATCATGGCGAGCATCTCACTGGAACCCAAAGCAAGTGCCCTGGCTGCCGCGTTGGGCCGGTAGCCCAGCGCCCTGATTGCCTGCCGAACCCTGGCCTCGTTCCCAGGAGAAACTGCCCGGGGCCCGCCGTTGACCACGTAGCTGACGACGGCACTGCTGACGCCTGCCATCCGTGCGACGTCGTCGCGTGTGATGGTCTTGGCGTGCGAGGTCGGGTTCGACATGGCAACCATGCTATCGGCGTTTCATTTGGCGGGCTCGCGAAGTACCGGGCGGAGCATCTCTGCCGGGGCGTCGCCGAAATCGGGAACCGGCAGGCGTTCGCCGCCGCGCAGGGCCGACTGGTGGGCAACGATGCCGGGAAGCGTGTAGCGGGCCGCCTCCCAGGCGTTGACCGGCGGCACGGTGCCGGTGTTGATGGCGGTGACGAAGTCGTCCACGAGGAAGTGGTGGCTGCCCTCGTGCCCGTTGGGCAGACCCCGGAACTCTGTCGGCAGTCTCTCGGCGTCGTGCACCGCTGCCATGCCGGAAACAAAGGCATCGCGTAATGCCGGCGCCACGTCGGCCAACATGGGGTCATCCGCGTCCATGGTGGCCTGGGTTTCGAGCTGGTCGCTGACGTCGGTCACGGCGTGCTTGTCCTGCCAGACGCTGACCAGCGCGAGCTGTTCGAAACTGGCCTCGGTACCGAAGTAGCGGAAGCGGCTCTCGCGCAGGTGGGAAGGGTAGCCCGCCCGGCGGAACTCGTTGATGCGCATCGACCCGCCGCCGGCAAGTTCGAACAGGGCGCTGGCGTTGGAGAAGTCATTGGCAAACATGCTGATCTCGCGATCGAAGACGCCATCGCCGCGCTCGTCCCGCACCCCGATACAGCTGACGCTGACGGCGTGGGAGCCGGTTGCTCCGAGCACCCCGCCCACGGAGTGAGTCGGGTAGAGCATGGGCGGGTAGCTGGCGGTGCGCTTCCAGTGTTCTCCGCCGCTGTACTCGTAGGCGTCGTAGAAGCCGAGGTCCATGTCATGGACATAATCACCCTCGGCGTAGAAGATCCGACCGAAGGCGCCCTCGGCAACCTTCTTGCGGGCAAAGACGGTTGCCGGGTTGTAGTAGCTGGTCTCCCCCATCATGTACGTCAGCCCGGTCTCCCGGACGGCGTCAATAATTTGCGCGATCTCCTCTTCGGAGATTGCCATCGGCACAGCGGAGTAGACGTGCTTGCCGGCCCGCAGCGCCTGCAGCACCAGCGGGCCATGGGTCCAGCGCTGGGTGAAGATCGCCACGGCGTCTACGTCGCTTTCAAGCAATGCTTCGAAGCTGTCGAATGTTCCTGCCGCACCTGCGCTGGTGCTTTGGGCCTCCGCACGCTCACTGATGAGGTCGGTGAAATAGATGTCTGAGATGCCGGGGTGGGCAGCGAAGAGCTTGGCGAATACGCCTGCGAACTGTCCCGCGCCAACGATTCCAATTGAAGAAGTCATGGGAAAGAGTATGCGTGAGAAATCTACGCGCGTCAATCTCGATTTCGTCGGTCACTCCACGGCGTCTGATTTTCAAGAAATCTATTGCGCTTTTCGAAACTACGCGCGTAGAGTGACGGTCACTTGCTGTCTACCTCATAGGAGAGGGAACGAAGATGACCACCCTTACCAAGCACCCACCCGCCCCAACATTCAAGGCGCCGCAGCTTTCTAAGCGGGGTCGTGGCCCATCCAAACTGCGTGAGCTCAGGATCGCGCTGCTGTTCATCTTCCCGGCGATGATCGGCCTTGTTGCCTTTTCCCTGGTCCCGACCATCCGCGGCATTTACCTCAGCTTCACCGAGTACAACATCCTCGGTGAACCGAAGTGGATTGGAATCGACAACTACACGGCGATTTTCGCGGACGAGCTGTTCTGGAACGCCATGGCGGTGACCATCCAGTACGTCGCAATCAACATCGTCTTCCAGATCGTCATTGCCATCGGCCTGGCGCTGCTGATGCAGAGCGTGGCGAAATCCACGTTCATCCGTGCCGCGTTGCTGCTCCCCTTCCTGGTGGCCAACGTGATCGTCGCCCTGCTGTGGTTCTGGATGCTCGACTACCAGATCGGCATCGTCAACGAGGTCATCAGCTGGTTGGGCCTTCCCCGCGTTGCGTTCTTCGGCAGCGAGCAGTGGGCCATCCCCACCATCGCCTTCGTCAACGTCTGGCGCCACATGGGCTACACCGCGCTGCTCGTCTTCGCCGGCCTCCAGGCCATCCCCCACCACGTCTACGAAGTGGCCTCCCTGGACGGAGCTTCCCGCACCCGGACGTTCTGGAGCATCACCATGCCGCTCCTGCGCCCAGTCCTGGCACTGGTCCTGGTGGTCACCGTCATCGGGTCCTTCCAGGTCTTCGACACTGTCGCGGTCACCACCGGCGGCGGTCCGGTCAATGCCACCCGCGTCATCCAGATGTACATCTACCAAAAAGCATTCGGCGAATCGGACTTCGGTTACGCCTCCGCCCTGTCCGTCGTTCTCTTCGTGATCCTCGCACTCGTGGCCTTCATCCAAATGAAGTTCCTCAGGGGCAACGAATCGGATCTGGACTAAGGAGCCCCAGCCATGAGCACTCAAACACTGACCACCCGCAAACCCGTCGACTGGCACCGCGTCGGCGCGTGGACCCTCATTGTCCTGGCGTTGGTCGTCACCATCTTCCCGTTCCTGTGGATGCTCCGCACGGCCCTCTCCAGCAACCATTCGCTGGCATCCAACACCGCGAACCTCCTGCCGGCGGACTTTTCCTTGGGCGCCTTCAAGCGGGTTTTTGGACTGCAAACCACGGAAGAGGCCATCGCCGATGGAGGTTCCGGAGGAGCCATCGACTTCTGGCTGTACCTGCGCAACTCGATACTCTTTGCCACTGTGACGACCGCATGCCAGGTCTTTTTCAGCGCACTTGCCGCCTATGCTTTCGCCCGGCTCCGCTGGCCCGGACGCAACAAGGTCTTTGCCGTTTTCCTGGCCACCTTGATGATTCCGGGGATCTTCACCGCGCTGCCCAACTTCCTCATGATCAAGAACCTGGGTCTGCTGAACACGTTCGCCGGCCTGACACTGCCCTTCCTGTTCATGTCCGCATTCGCCATCTTCTTCCTCAGGCAGTTCTTCATGAGCATGTCCCGCGAAGTGGAGGAGGCGGCCATGCTCGACGGCGCCAAGAGCCTACGTATCTTCTTTCAAATCGTTCTGCCCAACGCCGTCGCACCCATGACCACGCTCGCGCTCCTGACATTCATCGGGCAGTGGAACGAGTATTTCTGGCCACTGCTGGTCGGAAACGACGAGAGCATCCGGGTACTCACCCTGGGCCTGAGCATCTTCAAGTCCCAGTCTCCCCAGGGCGCCCCGGACTGGACCGGGCTCATGGCCGCCACCCTCGTTGCGGCAGTGCCCATCCTCATCCTGTTCCTCGCCTTCGGAAAGAAGGTGGTGAACTCCATCGGATTCTCCGGCATCAAATAGACCGCTAGTCCCGCTGCTCACCCTCCTCACCCAATCCGGGCAACCTCATGCCCTTTTCGAAAGGTCCATCATGAAAAAAACCCTCGGCGCCGTCGCTGCCGCCGCAGCCGTCGCGCTTACCCTCTCCCTCTCCGCCTGCGCCGCCACCCCCGGTGAAACCAGTGGGGAAATCAACTACTGGCTGTGGGATTCCAACCAGCTCCCCGCCTATAAGCAGTGCGCCACTGACTTCACCAAGGCCAACCCGGACATCAAAGTCAAGATCACCCAACGTGGCTGGGGCGACTACTGGACCACCCTGAGCAACGGCTTCGTGGCCGGGAACGCCCCCGACGTCTTCGTCAACCACCTGTCGAAGTACCCGGAATACGCCGCCAATGATCAGCTCCTGCCCCTCGACGACGCCGTCAAAAAGGACGGGATCGACCTGGACATCTACAACGAGGGTCTCGCTGACCTGTGGGTGGGCCAGGACGACCACCGTTATGGGCTGCCCAAGGACTGGGACACCGTAGCCATGTTCTACAACAAGAACCTTGTCGAGGACGCCGGCTACACCGAGGAACAGCTCGGGAACCTGGATTGGAACCCGCAGGACGGTGGAAGCTACGAAAAGGCCATCGCGCACCTCACCGTGGACAAGAGCGGCAAGCGCGGCGACGAGGCCGGCTTCGACAAGAACCAGGTGGCCGTTTACGGCCTCGGCCTGGAAAGCTCCGGTAGTGGCCAGGGCCAGACCCAGTGGAGCTTCCTCACCGGCACCACCGGCTGGACCCACACGGACAAAAATCCGTGGGGCACGAAGTTCAACTACGACGATCCCCGGTTCCAGGACACCATCGCGTGGTGGGCGGGCCTCGCCGACAAGGGCTACATGCCCAAGCTCGAGACCACCGTGGGCGCCAGCGTTGCCGATGCATTCGGCGCCGGGAAAGCCGCCATCAATACCCAGGGATCCTGGATGATCGGCCAGTACACCAGCTACAAGGGCATCGAAACCGGAATCGCCCCCACCCCGACGGGACCAGACGGCAAGCGCGCCAGCATGTTCAACGGCCTGGCCGACTCCATCTACGCCGGCACGAAGAACCCTGAGGCATCCTTGAAGTGGGTCGAACACCTCGCCTCGGCCGACTGCCAGGACGTCGTCGCCTCCACGGGGGTCGTCTTCCCCGCCATCAAGTCCTCTTCCGAGAAGGCCGCCGCCGCCTTCGAAGCCAAGGGCATCGACGTCAGCGCCTTCACCACCCATGTGGAGAACGGCACGACCATCCTCTTCCCCATCTCCGAGAACGCGGCGAAGGTCGATGGCCTCATGGTCCCGGCAATGGACGCTGTGCTGTCGGGCAAAAAGGACGCCAGCAGCCTGACCGAGGTCAACAAGAAGGTCAACGCCCTCTTCGAGTAGGACCATCCGCTTACCGGCTGCGCGCCACGGGCATCATCACATCCCCGCGGCGCGCAGCCCATCCTCTAAATACATACCCGCAGAAGGACATCATTAATGGAACCGCTCCACCTCCGGTCCGCCGGCACCAGCCTGGTGATTAGCTTCGACACTGGAGAGGCCGAGGTCCTCCACTGGGGCGCAGATCTAGGCAGCACACTGCCGGACCTCGCTATCCTCACAGCCGCTATCCCGCCGTCATCCATCGACGCCACAGTGCCAGCGGGCCTCCTGCCGCAGGCCTCATCGGGCTGGCGTGGCCGACCTGCCCTGCGGGGCCACCGGATGACCGACGGTGTCTCCGGCCTGGACTTCTCGGCCCGCCTCCGCGTCGAAACTGTAAGCACCGAGGGCAACTCCGCTGTCATCGTCCAGTCCGATCCCGGCGCCGGCCTCACTGTCTCCTCCGCCCTCACCCTGCATGACGGCGGCCTGTTGGAGCTGCGCCACACCGTCACCAACTCCGGCACGTCGCCCTACCAGCTCGACGAACTGGCAACCGTCCTCCCGGTGGCACCCAACGCCACCGAACTCCTTGACCTCACCGGACGCTGGTGCCGGGAGCGCCACCCGCAGCGCCGCGCCATCCAGCAGGGCACCTGGGTCCGCACCGGTCGCCACGGCCGCACCGGGCACGACTCCTCACTGCTCTTCGCCGCCGGCACCGCCGGATTCGGCAACCGCCACGGACAGGTCTGGGCCACGCACCTGGCTTGGAGCGGCAACCACGAGCAGTTCGCGGACAGCATCGGCGACGGCCGCACCATGATCGGCGGCTCCGAACTCCTCGGTCCCGCCGAAGTCATCCTCGCACCCGGCGGCAGCTACACCACCCCGGCGCTCTTCGCGGCGTACTCCGGCCGCGGCATCGATGGAATCAGCGAGGCCTTCTACAGTTGGTTCCGCTCCCGTCCGCACCACGTGCTGCCCGCCGCCGCCACCGGCCTGCCCGCCGGTAAACCGCGACCGGTGGTGCTGAATGTCTGGGAAGCGGTCTACTTCGACCACAACCTGCCCACCCTCCTGGACCTGGCCGAGTCAGCCGCCGAACTCGGCGTTGAACGCTTCGTCCTCGACGACGGCTGGTTCCGCGGACGCCGCGACGACCGCGCCGGCCTGGGCGACTGGTACGTGGACGAGGACCTCTGGCCGGATGGCCTCACGCCACTGATCGAGGCCGTCACCTCCCGTGGCATGGAATTTGGTCTCTGGGTGGAACCGGAAATGGTCAACCTCGACTCCGATCTTGTCCGAGCCCATCCGGAATGGATCGCCGGGCCCTCGATTCACAGCTACAAGGACGGCGGCCGGCTGCCGCTGGAGTGGCGGCAACAGCACATCCTCGACCTCGTCAATCCGGATGCGTGGCAGTACATCTACGACCGCATGGATGCGCTGCTGCGGGAGAACGACATCAGCTACCTCAAGTGGGACCAGAATCGCGATCTGCTGGAACACGGTCATGTCGGCCGCTCCTCCGTCCACGAACAGACCCTCGCCGCCTACCGTTTGTTTGACGAACTCCGCAAGGTGCATCCCGGAGTCGAGATTGAGAGCTGCTCCTCAGGCGGCGCCCGCGTGGACCTGGGCATCCTGGAACGCACCGACCGGATCTGGGGATCCGATTGCAACGACGCGCTGGAACGCCAGACCATCCAACGCTGGACCGGCGTGGTGGTTCCTCCGGAACTGGTGGGTGGGCACATCGGCCCCACCACATCGCACACCACCGCGCGTACGCACGACCTGTCATTCCGCGCCATCACAGCCCTGTTCGGCCACTTCGGCATGGAATGGGACGTCCGCAGCGTTCAGGGCGCAGAACGGGAGGAACTCAAGCGCTTCATCGCCCTCTACAAAAAGCATCGGAACCTCATCCACTCCGGACACATGGTCCGCGCCGACGTTGCCGACGACTCCCTCATGCTCCACGGCGTGGTGGCCCCAGACGAGACGGATCACGACACGGCTGCGTTGTTCGCTCTGGTCAGCACACGCACCGCCTTCGCGGAACAACCGGGACGGATCTCCATCCCCGGCCTGGAACCGGACCGGGAGTACCGGGTGGAGGCCGTCTTCCCAACTCCGAGTGACGCCGACTATTCGCACACGTTCACGCAGGTCCGCGCCCCGGCCTGGCTGGCCGACGGCGCCGTTGCGAGCGGCCGTTTCCTGGCCGAGGTAGGACTGCCCATGCCCGCCCTTAACCCGGAACACGCATTACTGCTGGAATTCACCGCGCTGTAGGACCTGGGAAGTCTGCCCCGCCGTTCCCACGCTCTCTGCAGCGGTGAAACGGCGGGGCACAGCTCCGCGCTACAGCGCGGTGAATCCTACGCAGCGACCGTGTCGCCGAGCGGGGCTGCGGGCAGCGGAGGCTGGGTGCGCTGCCAGACAGAGCCGTACCGGGTGTATTGCGCGGGTGGTTGGATCGGACGCCGGAGGTCATCGGCGGCAGTGCGGGCCCAAAACGGGTCCTTGAGCATCTCGCGGCCGATGAACACCAAGTCAGCACGTCCATTGCGGAGGATGTCCTCGGCCTGCTGGCCAGTCTCGATACGCCCCACGGCGCCTGTGAGAACACCGACCTCTCGTCGGATGAACTCCGCAGCGGGAACTTGGAATCCTGGGAACGAAGACACCTTGACGGGTGCGGTGCCGCCGGAGGAGGCATCGATGAGGTCCACCCCCTGCTCCTTCATCCACGTGCCGAAGATGACGAAGTCCTCCGGGGTATTGCCACCCTCGACGTAGTCCGTCGAGGAGATCCGGACGAAGAGCGGACCACTCCACACGGCGCGGACGGCGTGCAGGACTTCGCGGACGATGCGATATCGCCCGGCATGGTCTCCCCCATACTCGTCGGTGCGCTTGTTCGAGATCGGGGAGAGGAACTCATTCAGCAGGTAACCGTGGGCTGCATGCACCTCGATGACGTCGAACCCCGCCTCCGTCGCGCGCGCAGCGCCGGCCCGGAACGCTTCGACGATCTCCGCGATACCTTCCTGGGTCAGTTCTTCGGGGACACGGGAGTCCGGTCCCCAAGCGATCGCGGACGGGGCGACGGCGGTCAGCTCGGGGAGGCCGAGCTGACGGCCGGCATGGCCGATCTGTATACCCATCCGGCCGCCGACCAGGTGGACGGCGTCGACGATGCGGCGGAGGTTCGGGATGTGCGCGTCATCCCAGATCCCGAGGTCGCCCGGACCGATCGCGCCGTTCGGGGCGACCGCTGCGGTCTCGGTCATCACCAGTCCAGCACCCCCGAGGGCACGGGATCCATAGTGCATGACGTGGAAGTCGGTGGCGACTCCCGCGGCGGTCGCGGAGTGCATGCACATCGGCGACATGGCGATGCGATTCCGGAAGGACACCCCACGGATCGTGAATGGCTCGAGAAGGGTTGCAGACAAGAGAGCTCCTTAAAAACTGCTAGCGAAAAGCTGATGGTGTGTTGGTGCGACTAGCTCGTAGGGGTGGAGTGCGTGTAGAAGGTCTTCGCCACGATCTGCCACTCACCGTTCGCCTTGAGCAGGTGGAAGAAGTCGCTGAAACGGAACCCGTCGAGGTCGTCGGTGTCGACCCGCGCACTGGCAACGTCGCCCACGATGTCCACTGTCATGACCGCCGAGTTCGGGTTCGACGGCTTGAAGTCGTTGTCGATTCCGTCGAACAACGCATCGTGAGCGGGCACACGCGTCACTGCGGAGTCGGCAGTAGTGAACATCACCGCGTCGGCGTGGAAGGCCGGCCGCATGATCGAGCTGTCGGCTTTCGCGCAGCCCTCGATGTACTTGGACAGTGTGTCCAGCACCGCGTTGTATTCCTGCACGTAGGTCTTCTCGGACATCTGCACTCCTTGCGTTCAACACATTCTGTAGCGGTCGCTACAAATGTTACTGTAGTGATCGCTACAGTAAATAGTCAACTCTTCGGAAGGTGCCCATGTCCAACACGATGCCGCGAGACACCACCCGCGGGCGACGCCGTGGCTTCGACGAACAACAGGCCCTTGAGACCGCAATGGACGTGTTCTGGGAGCATGGCTACGAGGCAACCTCGGTGAGCCAGCTGTGCTCGGGCATCGGGATCAACCCGCCGAGCCTGTACGCGGCGTTCGGCAGTAAAGCGCAATTGTTCCTCGACGTCGTCGACTACTACGAGCGCACCTACTGGCAACCAGTGTGGGACGCCTTCGAACGGGAAACGCACGTGTTAACCGCGTTCCGTCGATTCTTCGACGACACCGTTGACGTGATCTCGGCGCCGGGGACCCATCTCGGATGTCTGGTCACCCTGTCCAGCGTCAGCTTGAAAGAGCGCGACACCGATGTCGCGCGCGCGCTTGCAGCTATCGGCGAGGACGGAGTGCGCTGCATTCAAACCAAACTCGAATTCGGCATCCGAGATGGGCAGATCCCCGCCGGCACCGACACGCTCGCGCTCGCCCACGCCGTCACTGTGGTCGTCGACGGTCTCGCAATACGGGCGCACGACGGCGTTCCACCGGACACCTTGCGGCGACTGGTGGTTGCGGCGATGCAGATGATCCCAGATAAGTAAATGATGACCGTTTGAACCGCTTTGGAGCCAAGTCGAGACCACGAAGAGTGCCGCACGGTGACTAGGGCGATGCGGGCAAGCTTCGGCGAGACTCGATCCGGCAAGGGACTCGATCCCGAACTGGCTTCGACCCACCCGGTGCGTCGCCCGCTGTGAAGCTCGAGTCCGCCGAGGAGGTCCTCGGTCGCGAATCGACCGAGGCGGCGCCCTCCCGACCGCGCGGTGGTGCCCGCCGCGCTCGGCGACGCGCATCTTCTCCTCACGGGCAACACCTCCCCCGTCGCCGGTGCCGCGCGTAGCATCGCCATCATGAACGCGGCCAAGGACGACGCGACCACCCTCGACATCGACGGACGGGAGGTGCGGGTGAGTCATCCCGGCAAGCTCGTCTTCCCTGAGCCCGGGCTCACCAAGCTCGACCTCGTGAACTACTACCTCGCGGTGGCCGACGGCGCGCTGCGCGGTGCGGCCGACCGCCCCATGGTGCTCAAGCGCTTCGTGAAGGGCATCGACCGGGAGGCGTTCTTCCAGAAGCGGGCACCCGAGTCGCGGCCGTCGTGGATCGAGACGACCACCCTGCACTACGCATCCGGCACCTCGGCGGAGGAGGTCGTGGTGACGGATGCCGCCGCGCTCGCCTGGGTAATCAACCTCGGCTGCATCGACCTCAACCCGCATCCCGTGCGCGCGTGGGACCTCGATCACCCCGACGAACTGCGCGTGGACCTGGACCCCATGCCCGGTGTCGACTGGCCGCAGATCGTCGACGTCGCGTTCGTGGTGCGCGACGTGCTCACCGACCACGGCCTCGTCGGCTGGCCGAAGACCAGCGGCTCACGCGGCCTCCACATCAACGTGCGGATCGAACCCCGCTGGGACTACCGCGCAGTGCGGCTCGCGGCGGAGGCCCTCGCCCGCGAGGTCGAGAACCGGGCGCCCGGGCTGGCGAGCGCACACTGGTGGAAGGAGGAGCGCGGCGAAAGCGTGTTCGTCGACTTCAACCAGAACGCCAAGGACCGCACCGTCGCCTCCGCCTACTCGGTGCGCGCCCTGCCGGATGCCCGCGTATCGACCCCGCTCGGCTGGGATGAGGTGCGCACCCGCCGCCCCGAGGAGTTCACGGTCGCGACCGTGCTGCAGAGGTTCGCCGACCAGGGCGATGTCGCCGCCGGCATCGACGACGCAGCAGGCAGTCTCGATGCGCTGCTGGCTCTCGCCGAGCGGCTCGGGCCCGCCGAGAAGGCGCCGTCGGCACCCGACGGATCCGGTCGCCGCCGCTCGAGCATGCCGCTCGTCGAGATCGCCCGGGCCAAGACCAAGGAGGAGGCCATCGCCGGCCTCGACGCCTGGAGATCACGGCATCCGGATGTCGTCGCGTCCCTCGAGCCCGCAGACGTGCTCGTCGACAGCATGCGCGGCGCGAGCTCGCTCTGGTACCGGATACGCATCAACCTGCAGCACGTGCCTGAGGCGCTCCGCCCCGTCCAGGGCCCCTTGGAAGTCGACTACGACCCGTGGGCCGGCCGCGGCTGAAGAGCGCTGACCGGACCTATCTCGCGGCTCTGTGAATCTCAGTGCTTGCTGGCGACTCTTGCGCGGCTCAACGGAATGCTCGGCTGATCGCGCTGCCCGTCTGGAATAGGGTGATCCATACGAGGAACTTCTGGGCGGGTCGCAGCGGCAATCCGACGAGCCGCCGCCAACCCGAGTATCGAAACCACGATGTCGTGATCGTGATCTGGGTGCCACCCGCCGTTGCTGCCAGGATGAACTCCGTCAGGATCGGACGGCTCCGGGAAGTATCGGGATAGGTGAAGCGCCATGCGATCCGATCCGGTCGGTGAGTTTGGACAAGCTCAACGGACCGGCGACGGAACTCTGGCCTCACCTTCACCGGCTTCCCGTCCGGGCGACGTGTGGGGGCGTGCCCCTGCCAGACCATGCCAAGCACCGCGTCCTGTCCAGAGTGATCGATGGAGCCAACGCTCATCTCCCACTTGTGGATGTGCGTCGGGTCTGCGAGGAACTCCCACACCTCCTCGACCGGCGCGGGGACAAACGTCTCCGTCGACCCGGAGACTGATCCCTTCGCCCTCGCTGCGGTGGGCGCGGTCTGCTCGTCAAGTTCGTCGATCTGTGTGAGACCTTCGAGTAGAGCGTCGGATGTCGTGCCGAGGCGGTGCAGGATGCCGGTGATGAGTCCGCTGGGCTCTGCGACGAGCTCCCGGAGCACGGCGGCGGCGTCGCCATTCTTGTTTTTGCCACCGGAGCGGGCAATGAGGTCATAGGCCCGCTTGCTCCACTCATACCCGCCGGTCTCATGGAACACGATCCGTCCGGCCCCCGGGAATGACGCGTCGACGCCGAGCAAGGCCAGTTGCGCCTCGTGCTGTTCCTCGACAGCACGACGGGCGACATCAAGGTTGATACCCATGCTGCGCAGGGCGCGTCCGGCAGTTTGGTCACTAATGACGAGGGCGAGGAACAGATGCTCGATGTCCGCTTCGCGAAGCCCCAGCCGGGACGCTTCTTCCATCGCGGCAAGGGAGAGGGTTTGACTGGTCTGAGCGGCGCCAACCAACTTCTTCATGCGTTTCTCCGGAGGATCGGGATCGTGGGGTCAACGCGTTTGGCGTGCTTCTTGTGGGCGGCCTGCCTGGATACCCCGAGCGCGTCAGCGATGTCCTGCCACTTCATACCCGCGCGTAGTGCGGCCTCAACTTGCCGAAGTTCTAAGGTGTCCGCGAGCAAGCGCAACGACGCCACTGCCCGCAGCCCCGCTCTCGGGTCGCTGGTGTCGGCTGCCACCGTCGCGATCTGTGAAGACTCCATGTTGTCAACCTACGTTGCTATTCGACATTCCGTCAACCGGAGTTGCTCCCTAGTTGCGTCGGCGAGTGTGAGCATCTTCTTCTCATGATCCTGTGCACGAGCACGTTCGCGCCCTCGGAGTCAGTGAACCTAAAGCTCGGCACTTCTGCGTCAATACTGTCGCGCCGCGACATCCGGGCGATGCGAAACGGCCAGCAGCTCACGCAGGCGATCGACCGGAACAGGGGCGCCGCGGTCGGCGAGATAATCGCTTCTGAACCCGTCCGCGCTGGCGGCGTAGATCTCCGTGTAGGCGCCGGACTCCGGTTCGAAGCGCCAGGAATCGGCGAGTGTGCCGGCGTCGACGGTGTCGAAACCGAGCGTGTTCACGATGCTCGAGACACGCGCCTTCGCCTCGCTGTCGTCACCGGCGACCAACAGTGCTGTGCGCCGGAGGGAATCGGCGAGGAGAGGGATGTGGTGGGCGACAATGTTATTGAACGCCTTCACGATCACCGTGTTGGGGAGGAGTTCCTGCTCGTACTCGGCCGTCGTGATCTCGAGCGTGTCCAGTTGCAGGATGCGACCGTCCCGGTACGGGTAGTAGTTCCCCGTGGAGAGGATCGTCCTGCCGGCGAACGCATCCTTGGGGAGGTTCGTGTAAGCGGTCAGTGGTACGGCCAGTACCGGGATGTCGCCGAAGGCGGCTGCAGCACGTACATCGCCGGCCTGTGCCCGGGAGCCGAGCTCGTCGATAAGATCCGTGAGCGACTCGGGTCCCCGCGAATTCGCGATCATGACTTCGTAGTCGGCCGCGATGGCCAGCCGAGCGATCGCTGCCCCGATCGCTCCGCTGCCGATGATTCCAATGCGCTTCATATTGCTCCCTTTTCTGATGGTTAGTCCCCCGCCGCCCGCTGGAGGCGGGTATGTCTCGGCGCTACAACTCCCACCCGTTTCTGGTGAGAGCGGCCAGCGCAGCGGCAGATGCGTCGTCAGCCATGGCCGCACCCCGCACCCAGCTGGTGGCCAGCGCGGCGAGGAAAAGATCCCTGGCTCGGACCTCGCCGCGGGCGCTTCCTTCGTTCTGGGCGGCCTGCAGGAATTCATCCGTTGTCGTGATGAATCCCTGGCAGGTCACTGCCAATGGGGACGGACTGGTCGTCGTCGCAGCTCGCAGCGGCTCGGGTAGTCCATCGAATGCACCGGCCCACTCGCTAACGGCGTCGAGCCAGCCCGCGAGCGCGTCAGCGGCGTTCTCCGATCGGTTGCGGAGGTCGTCCCGTCGGGACACGAGCGCATCGTCGCGGGCAATGAGCAATGCGGCGAGTAAGGCCTCCCGGTTCGGGAAGTGCCGGTACAGCGTGCCCGCGCCGACGCCGGCCTGCTTCGCGATCGCATCGAGCGAACCGGCGACTCCGTGCTCGGAGAAATACTGCTCGGCGATGCCAAGGATGTGATCCCTGTTGCGCCGAGCATCGGCCCGCGGGGCACGAACCCTGCTTGTTTCGATCTTGGGCATTGCGTTCACCTCACTGGGACAAGACGGAGAGTGTCTCCATATTGCCGCTAAGAGGAGACTATCTCCTTCTAGCTGGGTGCCATCACCCGAAGGCCTTGAACCGCGTGCGCCCTACTCCTTGGACCCAATGGGCGCTAGCTCATCGATTCGCTGGCAGACCAGGGTGTGCGCAGCGCACGCTCTGCGAGCATTCGCCGCTCGCCGACGATAGTCACCTCGGCTGTCACGGCGGCCTCGGCGGCCGACGGGCCGGCGATGAGAAGCAGCGGGCCGGGGTCGACCCCAAGCGCGCCGTCTGCTCCGGTGATCGCCAGTCGGGCCGCGTCCAGGTGGAAGTGCACCGTCTGTGTGGCACCGGACCGGATACGAATCCGGGCGTAAGCGATGAGCTGTACGGCCGGGCGAACCACCGGCGCCGACGGGAAGGACGCGTAGAGCTGGACCACCTCGACGGTGTTTTCGCCGTCGTTACGGATCGTCACGGCCGCGTCCAATGTGCCATCAGTCCGCAGGTTCGCGGCGGCGATGAGTGCTTCGTAGACAATCGCGCCACGAGTGAGCCCGAACCCGAACGGGTACAGCGGCGTGTTGTCCAGCGCGGTGATCCCGGGGTTCGAGAGCCCGAGGGTCGGCTGCAGGTACGTCGTCGAGGCCGATGAGTCACGCGGGATCTGCACGGGGAGACGTCCTGTCGTCGCGACGCGACCGGAGAGCACTCCTGCCACCGCGGCGGCACCGTCAGCTCCGGGAAAGAATGCCTGGACGATGCCACGCGCCTTCTCATAGGCGCCGAGGGCATACGGGCGGCCGGACAAGACGACCAGGATGGTCGGCACTCCCGTGTCGAGGACGGCAGTGACGAGCGCGTCCTGACCCCCGGGCAAACAAAGGTCCGCAGCATCGCAGCCTTCACCTGAGGTACCGTCGCCGAACAGCCCGGCGATGTCGCCGACGACTACGACGGCCACGTCGCTGTCGCGAGCGAGCGCGACGGCGGCAGCGACGGCATCGGTGCGCCCGGAGGTGATTTCAGCACCGGCTTCGAATCGTATGCGGTCAGCGCCGAACTCTTCGCGGATCGCTGCCAACACCGTCGGAATTCTGATGCCGAGGTCGTGCCCGGGGTGTTTCGATAGCACGTGGTTGGGGAACGCGTAGCATCCGACGAGGCTGCGGAACTGATCCGCCGCCGGGCCGAGGACCGCGATCTTCCCAGAGCCGAGAAGCGCCAGCGCCTCCTCGTCGCGCAGCAGCACCACGGACTCCTCGGCGATGCGGGAGGAGATGTCCCGATTGCGCGGGCTGTCGAGATCGACGCTCTCGGCATCGAGGGGCACAAGCGGCGCGCCATCGAGCAATCCCACCTCGAACTTGTGCTGCAGGTGACGCTGCACCGAGCGGTCGAGATCACCCTCGTCCACGACGCCCTCGCGGATCAAGCGCGGCAACTCGCTGTAGGCCACTGTCCGCGGCAGCTCGACGTCGACCCCTGCGCGTAGGGCCAGTCGGCCTGCGTCGGCAGTGTCCACCGCCACGTGATGCATACCGGAAAGGAAAGGCACGGCCCAGTAGTCGGCGACCACTGTGCCCTCGAAACCCCACCGCTCGCGCAGCAGCGTCGTCAGCAGGTGCCGGTTGGAGGCGCACGGCACCCCATCGACATCCGTATAGGAGGTCATGACACTGCGGGCGCCTCCGTGTCGGAGAGCGGCCTCGAATGGCGGCAGCACGGTATCGGCGAACTCGCGCGCACCCATGCTGACGGGGCCGTGGTTGCGGGCCCCGCGGGATGCCGCGTAGCCGGCGAAGTGCTTCAGCGTCGCAATGATCCCCGTGCTTTCCAGTCCCGCAACGTAGGCGGCACCGAGTTGCGAAACGACGTAGGGGTCTTCGCCGAGGGTCTCCTCCACACGGCCCCAGCGGTAGTCCTTGACAACGTCAACCACGGGGGCGAGACCCTGGTGGATGCCCAAGGCGCGCATGTCGGAACCGATCGCTTCCGCCATTTGGCGGACGAGATCCTCGTCAAAGGTCGCCGCCCAGGCGAGGGGCGTCGGGAACGCGGTCGCGCCGTAGGCCGCGAGACCGGTGAGGCACTCTTCGTGCGCGATGGCCGGGATTCCGAAGCGGTTGGCGGCGACGACGCGCTCCTGTAACTCGCGAAGGCGGCGCACTCCCTCGGCGACAGTGACCGGTTCCGTGCCGAACACGCGGGTGAGCTGGCCGAGCCCACCTTCGAAGGGATTGGACGCGATGCCGGGGTTATCCTCCAGCTTTGGCGCGAAATCGTCCGCCGAGTCGGTGAGCCAGACGGACCCGAGTTGGCCTGCCTTTTCTTCTAGGGTCAGTTCGGCGGCGAGTAGGCGAGCCCGTTCCACGGCAGGGAGCGACCGATCCCGCCAACTCTCACCGGGGGTTACGGAAGGACTACCCCCTGACAGGGCAGTTGTGGGTGAAATATCGTGCAGCATCAGCCCTTGAACGCCCCGTCCATGATCCCCGACACCATGCGGCGGCCGACGAAGAAGAACACGATCAGCAGCGGCAGGGTCGCGAGGAACGATCCGCCCATGGCCAGCGCCACATCAATCGTGCGGTTGGCCTGCAGTTGCTTGAGCGCGATCTGCACGGTGAACAACTCCGGCGATTTCAGGACGATGAATGGCCACATGAAGTCGTTCCACACTCCGGTGAACGTGATCAGTCCGAGCACGAACGCGGCCGGGCGCACCACCGGAAAGGCGATCCCCCAAAACATCTGCCACGAATTGGCGCCGTCGAGGACGGCGGCCTGGATGAGCTCGTCGCTGACTGTGGTGGACATGTGTTGGCGCATCCAGAAGATACCGAACGCGCTCGCCAGCCCGGGCACGATGATGGCCTGCAGCGTATCGACCCAGCCGAGCTGGGAAATGATCAAGTACTGCGGGATCACGCTGAGCTGAGCCGGTACGGTCATCGTCATGATCACGATGAGGAACAACAGGTTCCGGCCGGGGAAGTGCAGCTTCGCGAAGGCGAAGCCCGCCATCGCGCACATGATCGCAGACACGATGGCGACGGTGAGCGAGACGAACACGCTGTTCATCAGGGCGGCGAAGAACGGGACGGTGTCGAACACTTTCGCGGCGATTTCGAAGAATTGTGTGCCCGGATACAGCCGTGGCGGGATCGAGGTCACGGCCGTAGCGCCGGCGGACGCGATGACGAACATGTAGTACAGCGGGAACACGGATATGACGACGGCAATGCCGAGGAACACGTACGCGGTCCGGCTGACCCCGCCGCCGGTGCCGCGCCGTTTGGGCAGTCGGGCCGGCTTGGCTTCTGGTGTGGCCGGCACCTGCGGGATGACCTGATCGATCACATCTGACATCAGTTCGCCTTTCTCGTGCGCGTGGACAGGTAGAAGTTGAGCAGAGACACGAGAACGACGATCACGAACAGAACGACACCGATGGCCGAGCCGTAACCAAACTGGAATTGGCCGAAGCCCTGCTCATAGAGGAAGAGCGCCAACGTCTGACATTGCCGGCCAGCGCCGCAGGTGAGGCCCGACTCGGGCGACACAAGCAGCGGTTCAGTGAAGATCTGCAAGCCGCCGATGGTGGACATGATGACGGTGAAGACGATGACAGGGCGGAGTGCGGGGATCGTCAGGTACCGGAATTGCTGCCAGCTCGACGCGCCGTCGACGGAAGCCGCTTCGAACATCTCGCGGGGCAGTGATTGCAGCCCCGCCAGATATAGCAGGGTGTTGTAGCCGAACCAGCGCCACATGACCATCGCCGAGATGAGGATCCAGGACCCGTAGTTCGTGGCCAAGAAGTTCACCGACGGGAGCCCGACCAACCCCAGCAGCCAGTTGACGAAGCCGAAATTCTTGTCAAAGATCTGCGCGAAGACGATCGCGGTCGCCGCAACTGAGGTGATGTAGGGCACCAGAAGGGCCATTCGGAAGAAGTTCGCCCAGCGCAGACGGGCGTGGTTGAGCAAGTGCGCGAGAAAGAGCGCCAACAGCAGCTGCGGGATCGTCGAGATCAGGAAGATCCCGAATGTGTTGAGGAGCGCATTCCAGAACCGTCCGTCGTCGAACAGCCGCTCAAAGTTCCCGAATCCGATGAACGTCTGCTCTCCGATGGGGTTCCACTCGAACAGCGAGACGTAGAAGGTGAAGAGAAGGGGAAAGAGTCCGAAGATGAGGAAGATGATGAAGAAGGGCGCGATGTACGCGTAGGGGGCGATCCGCTCGGAGAGCGAGTTGCGGATTCGAATGGTTTTCTGCAGTGGGGCTTTGCGCTTGATGCGAGAGAGAGTGGCTGTCGCCGATGACACAGGGATACCTCCGTCGAAAGGGTGGCCCGGCGCGATTCACGCGCCGGGCCACTCGGGTTGGTGGGACGATCAGCCGCCGATGGCTTGCTTGGCCGTATCGAGGGCGGTCTTCCAGGCCTCGCCCGAAGAGACGTTGCCCGATTCCACCTCCACGAGAGTGTTGAGGAGGGCACCATTGATAGGAGTGGTGTCAGGGCCGTTGTAGAACGAAGGGAACTGCTGGACAGAGTTGGCCATGACCTCGCCGATCTTCGAATCGCCGAAGAACGGGTCGGTGTAGTCAAGGACCGCCTGGCTTTCCACGGCCGACGTCGCGGCTGGGAAGGTACCGGACTCCGCGAAGTGCTCTTCCTGGCCCTCGGACGACAGCATCGTCTTGATGTACTGCCACGCGGCCTCGGGGTTCTTCGCGCGGGCCGGGATGGCGATGACGCTGCCGCCCCAGTTGCCGCCGACACCGGGCACGCTGGCGATCCGCCAGTCACCCGCGGTGTCGGGGGCGTCAGTCTTGATGCCCGAGAGTATCCAAGACGGGGCGACGGTCACGGCAAAGGTCCCGTTCGCGCGGCCCGGAGCCCAGCCGGAGGACCATGCAGCGATGCCCGCGCTGATGCCCGCGTCGTAGGTATCCACGGCGACGTCGAAGGCGTCCTTCACCTGTGGGTTCGTGTCGTAGACGAGGTCGCCCTCTGGCGAGTAGTACTTCTCACTGACCTGATTGACGGTTGAAAAGAAGACGCTGGTCTCGATGTTGTCGATGAAGGGCTTGCCGGTGGCAGCCGTGTACTTCTCACCCATCGCAATAAAAGAGGGCCAGTCTTTCCACATGGCGGCGACCTCGTCGGGCTCTGTCGGCAGGCCGGCCTCCGCGAAGAGGTCGGCGCGGTACGCGAAGCCCAACCCTCCGACGTCGGTCGGGATACCGATAACGGAGCCATCCTCTGCGGTGGCCGCACTGGCCGCCCAGCCGAGGTAGTCGTCGGCGATGTCGTCGCCGCCCAGGGTGCGCAGGTCGAGGAAGTTGGAACTGCTCTCGACAAACTTAGGCAGATCGTCATTCTGGATCATGATGAGGTCGGGCACCTTGCCGCCCGCCAGTGCGGCCGTGAGCGCGGTAGCGGTCTCCGTGGTGCTGCCGACCTCCGTCAGCTTGACCTTCGCGTCGGGCATCTTTTCAAGGTAATTCGTAACGTTATCCTTCGCGTTGATCCCGGTGAAGGACCAGAAGGCGACCTCCGCATTCGGGTCATCCGATGTTCCGCCACCGCCTCCGGACGAGCATCCGGCCAGGGCGACGGTGAGCGCTGCTGCTGTGGCGACTATCGCCGTCAAGCTTCTTTTCACGACAATTCCTCTTCGTTGGGGACTTGCAGGGGATCTCGGAGTGTCACGCTCCGGCCTAGAGAACGATCTCTGGGCATAAACGTAGCTTGCGGTTTGATGCGGTGCAAGAGCGGATTCACAATCCCTGCCTCGGTCCGGAGATATCGATCTCTCCCTTACGCCACAGAAAAGTTTCGCAAATATCCCAATATCCACTCTCCGGTCGTGAGTAACGTGGGAGCCTAGAGATCGAAGTCTGAAGGCGCCTGCACCAGCCGTTCACCATCCAATCCTGAAAGAGATGCACAATGACACGACCCACCTTGGTGGATGTTGCTCGGCTTGCGAGTGTCTCCCGCGCCACCGCTGCGCGAGTACTGGCGGGCGAGACGAACGTGGACAGCAGAATGACGGCGGCGGTCCAGCAGGCTGCAAAGCAGCTGGGCTACGAAGCAAACAGCGCCGCTCGGGTGTTACGCGGCGGACGTGCGGGGGCAATCGCGCTCATCGTCGCCTTCAACGAGCTGGACAGCCTGACGGGAACGTTTTTCACCTCGGTGCTCAAAGGCGCCGCGAAGGGCCTCTACGCCGACGAGATCCAACCAGTGCTGCTGCCGGCCGACAACGACGACGGAGACCGCATCCCCAAATTCCTGCGATCGGGGGCGGTGGACGGTGCGATCATCATCCTGCAGCACGAGATCACGCACCTCGCGCAGTCACTCGCCGACTCCCCCGTGCCGATCGCCTGGGTGGGCCGTCCGCGCGTCCCGCTCGCCCCCGACGCCATCGTCGTCGACTCCGACAACTATGGCGGCGGCCGGCTTGCGGCGCGCGCCCTGGTCGAGGCGGGGCGGCGCCGGCTGGGCATCATTGCCGGTCCGCAGGATATGGAGCCCGCTCGTGACCGTGTCAGGGGATGGCGTGACGAGCTCACCGAGCTCGGCATCGACCAGAGCCCGATTGTGCACGGCGAGTTCACCCTTGTCAGCGGTTCGGCGGCCATGGCACGCTTGCTCCAACGGCACCCGGACCTCGACGGCGTCTTCGCTTCCTCGGACCTGATGGCCAGCGGGGCGATCCGGGTACTCCAGGCCGCCGGTCGCGAGGTTCCGACCGACGTCGCCGTGATCGGCTTCGACGACGTCGTCATCGCGGGCACGATGAATCCGACACTCACGACCGTGCGCCAGCCACTGGAAGACATGGGGCGTGTTGCCGCGGAAACTCTCCTCGCGGTTCTGAATGGGCGCTCGGTCGACCGCCGGCCCATCCTCACAACCACCCTCGTGCAGCGAGAGTCGGCATAACCGTGAAAACGCCTCCGTCTCCGCATCGGCTGATCGTCAGCACGGATGCGGCGAACGAGGCCGACGACCAATTCGCGATCGTGCAGGCCCTCCTCAGCCCGACGCTCGACATCCGTGGCCTGGTGGCCGCGCACTTCGGCCGGGCGGGCAGCATGGCCGACTCCCGGCTCGAGATCGAACGCGTCGTGGCCCTCGCCGGTTCTGCCGTGCGCATTCTCGACGGGTCGCCCGACGCTTTGGCCGACGAGTCCACACCAGCACCATCTCCGGGCTCGTCCCTGATCGTGGCGGAAGCCCGACGCGACGCCGGAAGGCTATGGGTCGCCGTCCTCGGCCCCCTGACCGATGTCGCCACCGCGCTCCTCGAGGCTCCGGAGATCGCGTCCCGCGATGTTGTCGTCGTCTGGGTCGGCGGTCCACCCTACGAGGAGATCGCGGCGTACCATCCTGAGTTCAACCTCATCAACGACGTCGCTGCGGCGAACGTCGTAATGGAGTCCGGGATTGCAGTGTGGCAGATCCCGATGCCGGTCTATTCCATGGTCGGCGTCGGCCATGCCGAGCTGCGGACACGCTTGCGTGGAACCAGCCCACTCGGGGATTACCTTGTTGATCAGCTCATTGCGTTCAACGCCACCATCGAGTACGGCCCACTCGATTTCCGGTCTCTCGGCGACAGCCCCGCGATCGGCGCTGTCATCAACCCGGCCGGCGCCCGGTGGCGAGCGCGCCCGGCCCCGCGGTTCTCGGCGGGTGGCGATCTCAAGCCGGGTCGGGTTGATCGTTCGATCCGGGTCTGCGACGCCGTCGACACCCGCTGGCTGATCGAGGACATGTTCGCCAAACTGCGCGAGTTCGGGGCGTGAACTACCGCAGGCCGCCGGATCCTTGCTGTCCCGATCCCGTAGGGGCGGGGGCGACCGATTGGCGCCGGATCAGACGGGTCTCTAGCTCGATCCTCGACGCTGTCCGTTCCGACGACGGCAAGCTCGTCGCGGGGGAAGCCTGCTGCAGCATCCGGAAGGCAGCGGCGCCCATCTCGGCGATGGGCTGTTGGACCGTCGTCATCGGCGGGGCCGCCCACGCGGACTCCTGGACATCGTCGAAGCCGACGACGCTGAGGTCATCCGGAATGCGCAGGCCCGCGTCGCCGGCCGCATCGTAAACGCCGAGAGCCATCATGTCCGAGCAGGCGAAGACGGCCGTCGGCCGTCCAGGTCCGTCGGCCAGCAAAACGCTGGCGGCCGCCCGCGCGCCCTCCCGGTCCCAATCGCAGTACACCAGATTGCCGGGAGGTAAATCGATGCCGGCGGTGCGGAGGGCCGTCGTGAAGCCGTCGATTCTGGCGCCGTTGTACAGATGCGACCGGGTGCCGGCGACGATCCCGAGTCGCGTGTGGCCGAGGCCGAGCAGATGCTCAGCGGCCATTCGCCCACCGTCCCAGTTGGTGGCACCGACACTGGCGACGTCGGCCGGCGGACGACTACTGGGATCGACCACCACCACGGGCACCCCGGCAGCCGTCAGCAGGTGCAGTTGTGGCGCCGAGGCCTCGACGAGAACCAGGATGACTCCGAGAGACGGGCGCCGGAGCAGGCGACCCACCCAACCACCGTCCGGTCGTGCCCGGGTGAGGACCAGGTCGATTCCGGCCCTCTCGGCCTCGTCCTCGATGCCACCGAGGACCGGGCCGATCCAGCTTCCGCCGATGTGCCCCACCACGACATCCACGATTCGCGCGCCGCGCGGATCCTCGGCGACCGGACCGAGCCGGGGGCGTCGGCGGTAACCCAGCTCGTGAGCGGCCTGCATCACCCTCGCCCGCGTGGCTTCCGAGACGTCGGTGCCCCCGCTGAGCACCTTGGAAACCGTCGGAACGCTTGTTCCGGCGCGCTCGGCGATCCGGGCCATCGTGGGCTTCGCTGACGCATCGGTTGGGACCATGTGGCCATCTTAGCGCCCTCGACTTGCGCAACTTTTAGGGTGATGCGATCAGCCAACACTCTTGTTTTACCAAGATTGGCCGATATAAGCTAACTCCGAATTCTTCGTGACATAAGAACTTGCGCAACTTCTGTCGATTGGATGTCGACACGAACGCCAGATCCGCCCAGCACACCAAGGACAATGATGACCAACAAGCCCCCTGCTGCCCCCGCAAAAAAAGCGCTCGTCGTCAGAGGAGGGTGGGATGGGCACCAGCCAGTCGAAGCGACCGAACTGTTCATCCCGTTCCTGCTGGAGAACGGCTTCGAAGTACGCGTCGAGGGGTCCACCGCCGTCTACGCCGACGAGGAATACCTGCGTACGGTCGACCTGATCGTCCAAGCGAACACCATGACCTCCATCGAGTGGCCTGAATTCCTGGGCCTTCGCGCCGCCATCGAAAACGGGACCGGCCTCGCCGGGTGGCACGGGGGTATCGCCGACGCCTACCGAAACAACTCTGACTATCTGCAGCTCATCGGTGGCCAATTCGCCGCGCACCCCGGCAGGCATCCGGACGAGCGTTCCGGCGAGCAGTCGGACAATTACGTCCCTCACCTCATCCAGATGACCGCAGCCGCGGCGGAGCACCCCATCACGCAGGGCATCACCGATTTCGAACTCATCACCGAGCAGTACTGGGTGCTGCACGACGACTACAACGATGTGCTCGCCACCACCACTCAGGCGGTCCGCCCCTGGGACCCGTGGACCCGCCCCGTCACCTCCCCGGCAATCTGGACTCGTCAGTGGGGCGCAGGACGCATTTTCGTTTCGACCCCGGGTCACCGCGTCGAGATTCTCCAGGACACCAACGTGAAGACCATCATCGAAAGGGGACTGCTGTGGGCATCCCGCTGAACGTCGGAATCGTCGGAGTCGGCAAGATCAGCGAGCAGTACCTCGCGAACTTCCCGACATTTCCCGGACTGCGCCTCGTCGCCGTGGCCGATCTCAACCAGGAGCGCGCCCGGCAGGTCGCAGAGGAGTACGGCGTCCGTGCACTCACGGTCGACGAGCTCCTCACCGACCCCGAGGTCGACGCGGTGCTCAACCTGACGATCCCCGCAGCCCACGTCGAGATCAGCACCCGGGCCCTGCGCTCCGGCAAACACGTCTTCACGGAAAAGCCGCTCGGCCTCACCCCCGCGGAGGCAGCGCCCATGGTCGAGCTCGCCGAGCAGCTCGGCCTCCGCTTGGGCAGCGCCCCGGACACGGTTCTCGGCACCGGTATCCAGACGGCCAGGCAGACACTCGATTCGGGAATCATCGGCGAACCGATCGCCGCACAGGTGCAGTGGACCGCTCCTGGGCACGAGCGTTGGCATCCCGCGCCTGACTTCTACTACCAGCCCGGCGGCGGCCCGCTGCTGGACATGGGCCCCTATTACCTCAGCGCGCTTATCCACTTCTTCGGATCCGTCACCCGGGTGACCGGTATCGCCACCCGCTCGTCCCGAGTGCGCACGATCGAAACCGGCCCCCGCGCCGGTGCGCCACTTCCGGTGTCGATCGACACCCACGTCAGCGCTCTGCTCGAACACGCCAACGGAGTCACGTCCACGGTCACCGTGAGCTTCGAGGTGTGGAAGAGCCGCGCGTCCAAGTTCGAGGTATACGGCACGGAGGGCACCATCGCCGTGCCCGACCCCAACATGTTCTCGGATCCGGTCGAAGCCGCCATCCGCGATCAGGACTGGGAACGCGTCCCGGACTCCGCCGGCTACATCGACACCGGCCGCGGAATCGGCCTCGCCGACATTGCCGAAGCGATCCAGGAGAACCGTCCACACCGCGCCTCCGGCCGCCTCGCGCTGCACGTCCTCGAGATCATGGACGCCATCCTGCGCTCCAGCCGGGAGAAAGCGGTCATTAAGATCGACAGCACCGCGGACCGTCCCGAAATCGTGCCGTTGCAGACCACAACCGACAAGACACCGACAGCGACCACCGCTGGACGAGGTGCCTGACGTGACAGCCGCCAACTCTGCCCCTGGCACTCCCCCGCAGCAACAGACGAGCGTTCCCGCACGTTCCCGCCTTCGAGTGGCGCTGATCGGTCACGCCTTCATGGGCCGCGCACACGCCCAGGCCTGGCGGACCGCGCCCCACTTCTTTGATCTCCCACTGCAGCCGGAACTCGCGGTAGTAGTCGGTCGCGACGAGGACCGGGCCAGGGCGGCCGCCGAGAACTTCGGTGCCGAGGAGTGGTCGATCCACTGGCGGGAAGTGATCGCCCGCGACGACATCGACCTCGTCGACATCTGCACACCGGGTGACCAGCACGCCGAGATCGCCATCGCGGCCCTGCGTGCCGGAAAACACGTTCTCTGCGAAAAACCGTTGGCGCGCTCGGTGCCCGAAGCACGTGAAATGGCGGACGCGGCCGCCACCGCGGCCGAATCGGGCGTCTTCGCGATGTGCGGCTTCAGCTACCGCCGCACCCCGGCGTTGGCGCTGGCCAAGCGGTTCATCGATGAAGGCCGGCTCGGGCAGATTCGGCACGTGCGCGCTCAGTACCTCCAGGACTGGCTCAGCTCCTCCGAAGCCCCGCTCACCTGGCGCCTGGATAAAGAGAGGGCCGGGTCGGGTGCCCTGGGCGATATCGGAGCGCACAGCATCGACACCGCCCAGTGGCTGACCGGGCAGAGCATCGAGGGCGTCTCGGCGATGCTCCGCACCTTCGTCGCCGATCGCCCCGTCATGGCGCATCAGTCCGGTCTGGGCGGTCACGCCGAGGAGGGAGCGGCACGCGGACCGGTCACGGTCGACGACGCCGCCGCATTCACCGCATCGTTCAGCGGCGGGGCGATGGGCGTCTTCGAGTCCACGCGGATGGCGCTGGGGCACCGAAACGCCAACCGGATCGAAGTCAACGGCGAGCGCGGCTCCGTGGCATTCGACTTCGAGCGGATGAACGAGCTGGATTTCTATGACGGCTCCGACCCCGACGATGCGCAGGGCTTCCGACGCATCCAGGTCACCGAGCCGTCCCACCCCTATACCGGCGCCTGGTGGCCGACCGGCCATGGTCTCGGCTATGAGCACCTGTTCACCCACCAGGTCGTCGACCTCGTCACCGCGATTGCTGAAGGAACTCAGCCGTCGCCGACATTCGCCGAGGCCGTGCAGATTCAGCAAGTGTTGGACGCCGTCGAGCGCAGCTCGGCCGACGATAGCCGGTTCACCGCGACGTCAGAGCCGGCCACCGATGGCTCGCACACCCTTTCCTCCCAACCAAAGAAGGACCCGTCATGACAACATCCGAATCCCCCGTACGCGTTCTCGTCTGGGGCGAGAACCGCCACGAGCAGATCGAGGAGAAGGTCCGCGCGATCTATCCCGACGGCATGCACACCACAATCGCCGAGGGCATCGTCGAGAACCTGGGCGATCGCGCCCAGGTCACGACCACCACGCTGGACGAGCCTGAGCACGGGCTCACCGAAGAGGTCCTCGCCGCCACCGACGTGCTCGTCTGGTGGGGCCACGCCGCCCACGGGGAAGTCACCGACGAGGTCGTCGAGCGCGTGCACCGGCACGTTCTCGCAGGCATGGGCCTGCTCGTGCTGCACTCCGGCCATTGGTCGAAGATCTTCGGCAAGCTGATGGGTACAACGTGCACACTGCGGTGGCGCTCGGAACAGGACCGTGAACTCGTGTGGACCGTCGACCCCACACACCCCATCGCTCAAGGCGTGCCGCAACCGTTCGTGATTCCGCAGCAAGAGATGTACGGCGAGTTCTTCGACGTCCCGGCACCCGATGAGCTGGTCTTCCTCTCCACCTTCTCGGGTGGCGAGGTCTTCCGCTCCGGCATGACTTACAAGCGGGGCCACGGCCGCATCTTCTTCTTCTCCCCCGGCGACCAGGACTATCCCGTCTACCACCACGAGCATGTGCGTCGAGTGATCGCGAACGGCGTGGAGTGGGCGCGCACGTCGTTGCCACAGCGCCGGCTTCCCATCTTGCAGCGCTACGAGACCGAGGACTTCTATAGCGGCCAGGACTATGAAGGAGCGCTCGTCCGATGACCGCCCCCGTGCGCATCGTGCAGGTCGGTGCCGGTGCGATGGGACGTGCTTGGATCCGCACCATCCGCGACTCCCCCGAGGCCGAGCTGGTCGGTCTTGTTGACCTGGATGTAGCACTCGCCCAGCGCGCCGCCGAAGAAGAGGGTGTTCTGCCGATCGCCGTCGGAACGTCGGTCGCCGAGGTGGCCGCACGGGTCGGCGCCGAGGCTGTTATCAATGTGACCGTTCCTCGCGCACACCTACCGGTCAGTTCCGAGGCCCTGTTCGCGGGGCTGCCGGTGCTGTCCGAGAAGCCGATCGCACCTACCGTCGCGGAGGCGCTCATCCTGGCGGCGACGGCGGAGGTCGCCGGGCGCCTTCTCATGACCAGCCAGTCGCGCCGCTACTATGCGTCGATCGCGGCGTTCCGTGATCAGGTCGCCGGCCTCGGGCAGGTGGGCACCGCCTCCGTCGAATTCGCCAAGGCACCCCGGTTTGGCGGCTTCCGCGACGAGATGGCGCATGTGCTTCTCCTCGACATGGCGGTGCACGCGTTTGACGCCGCGCGCTACGTCCTCGACCGCGACCCTGTCGCCGTCTACTGCGAGGAATACAACCCAGGCTGGAGCTGGTACGCGAGCGACGCCGCGGCGGTCGCCGTCTTCGAGTTCGCCGATGGCGTGCGCTTCACCTACACGGGGAGCTGGTGCGCGGACGGACTGGAAACTTCCTGGAATGGTGCGTGGCGCGTCAACGGCGCCGGCGGAACCGCCCGATGGGATGGCGACGGCGCCCCGGAATGGCAAGCCCGGGAATCCAGCGAGGTTCTGCGTGCCCAACTGGAGCCGGTACCGCAGGAAATCGCGGGCTCACTCGCTGAGTTCATCGACGCCCTTCGCACCGGCCGGGTGCCGTCAGGCGAAGTTCACGGCAACGTGCTCAGCCTGGCGATGGTGGAGGCGGCGGTACGCTCCTCCGCACAGGGCAGGCGGGTGCGAATCGATGATGTGCTGGAGGATGCGTACTCGGAGGCCCTGGGTGCGGTGCGCGACCACCGGGTACGTGAGGCACTCGTGTCTTGGGGCACGGTCCACGCGGGCCTCGCCCGCTGACCTGCGACGGGCACCCACCGATGACTGACCTCGTCTTCGTGACGTCAACCGCCGCTCACTCCTGGGAGGACGGCCTGATCGTCGGCAGCGGTCGGGTCGGTGCCGTCGTTTACGGTCCGGCCGACGCGATCAGCGTTTCTCTCGCCCACGAGCGCTACTTCCTCCCCGTCAATCCGCGCCCCGATGCGCCCGATCTCGCTCGAGTGCGGGAGAGACTGCGGAACGCCCTCCTTGGCGGTGACGCCGACGCCGCGAGCGCAGCGCTGGGCCGGGGAGCCCGCGCAGCCGGGTTCGACGACGGTCTGATCTGGACCGATCCGCTCGGCCTCTGCGCGACTCTGACCATCCGCACGTCAGGCGGCGTCATGGAGTCGCGGCGGGTCATCGACCCGCTCCGTGGTGAGGTCGCGGTGGAGTGGACCGATCTCGAACGCAGACAGCACGCGCTTCGGCTCATCGCCCCGTACGGTAGCGAGTCCGTGCTGGTATCACTCGAGGCGGACTCCGCGAGTACGAGCACCATCGAACTCGGTCTGGGCGCCGGCGGCGCCACGTCCCTGGACACCGGCGTTCCCGACGGCTCCGCTGCGGTCGCGGCAAGTGTGGATGGCGGGGATCGTGGCAGCCTCGAGGCCGCCGCGGGCCACGGTCCGACCGCCGTCCGCACCACCGTGACGGTCCTCACCGGCACGCCGTGGCAGGTCGATGGAGACGTCACACGATCGAACGTAGCGGCCGGGCCCGACACGGCACTGGTGTTCCGGGTCGATGTCACGATGCCGACCGGTGCCCTCAGCGTTGGAACGGCCCGCAGCCTGCCGGCTTCATGGCATGGCGCCCGCGTGGCCGAGGGTCGCACCAGGGGGCCTCTGACCGGCGCCTCTCTGCTGGATCTGGGTGGCGCCTCGTCCGCGACGCGTACAGAAGACCTCTGGGCCGCGGCCCGCGCCGGCGACGACGGCGCTCGCCGCCGCGTAATCGAGGCGGCCTATCTGAGCGGCCGGGCGAACATCATCGCCTCGACGGGCGCACTACCGCCGACTCTGCAGGGTGTCTGGCAGGGCACCTGGCGCCCGGCCTGGTCTGCCGATTACACCCTGAACGGCAACGTGCAGAACGGCTCGATGGCCGGTATGACCGCGACCGGCACACCAGAGCTGGCCCTCTCCCTCCTGAACCTCGTTCTCCCCCACCTCGACGATTACCGCGATAACGCACGTCTCATCTTCGGAGCCGAGGGGATGCTCTTACCGTCCCGCATGTCGACTCACGGTCGGGCCAACCACTTCTCCGAGGACTACCCCCACCTGTTCTGGACCGGATGCGGCGGCTGGGTTCTGCGGGTCGTGGCCGACGCTGTCGCCACGACTGGCGACAGATCGATCGTCGATGACAGGGTGTGGGAGCTGGCCGAAGGCGTGCTCCGTTTTGCCGAGACCGCGTTGATCGATGTCGACGGCGTCCGCCGGATCGTTCCGTCGTACTCGCCTGAGAATACGCCGGGCGGTGCTCGGGTGCCCCTCGCCACGGACGCAACGATCGATGTCGCCATCCTCCGCGATGCCGCGCGGGCGACGGCGCTGCTCGGCCGGGCCCGCGGTGATGACTCCCTGGACGAACGCTGGGCACGTGTTCTCGACGATCTGCCGCCCTACCGTGTCGCGGGCGACGGAACACTCGCGGAGTGGGTCACCGGGCCCTGGCGTGAGAACATCGCGCACCGTCACGCCTCGCAGCTCTACCCGCTGTGGTACGAGATTGATCCGGCCTTCGACGGTAACGGAGAAGAGGCGAGGCGCTTGCGCGCAGCGGCCGATGCGACGGTGCGTGACAAGATCGCGTGGCGTGCGAATGCGCCGTCGGCACCGCCCGGCCGCATGGAGATGGCCTTTGGCCTTGTGCAGATCGGCATGGCGGCTGCAGCACTCGGGAATGCGGCGGCGGCCGAAGCGTGTGTCAACTGGCTCGCTGTGGAGCACTGGAGTCCCACCCTGACAACGACGCACGATGCGGGCAGAATATTCAACCTGGATGCGAGCGGGGGGCTCCCCGGCCTCGTTGCCTCGATGTTGCTGGCGTCCGGCGCCGACTCGCTGTCAGTGCTTCCTGCCGTGCCGTCCGCCTGGCCGCGTGGAGGCGTTACGGGACTCCGCGCTCGTGGCGGCCTCGTCGTCGACCGGCTGGAGTGGAATCCGCACGGTGCCACGTTCACGGTTCGTCGCCTTCCCGCGGCGGGATGGCTGGCGCCCCCAGAGGGTACGTTGATTCAACTTCCCCGCGCCGCGACGCTCTTCGTTGACGGCGCTCCCACCGTCATCGGCCGGCTCGACATCGGCGAGCGGCCCATCCAGGTCGACGTGACATGGTTACCCAATTAGGCAGTCACCATCCGACGGTGCTGCGGCGCGAGCGTAGCCAGAATAGGAGGGCGACGACACCCTCGATGACCGCCGCAACGAGCACCAGAATCCCGAACGGAACGAGTGACACTTCCGCGTAGCCGCCCATGACCGGCATGACGAGGCCTGCCGCGGTGAAACTGACGGTGCCCAGGATGGCTGTGACGCTCCCGGCCTCGCTCGCCGGACCCTGCAGCGAGAGGTATTGCACCGCCGGCGCGCCGATCGACCGCCCGGCGAGCGCGAAGGTGAGGGTACCCGCCACGACGAGTAGCGGTTGGGTCCCGAGGAGGGCGAGGACCACGACGACAACGGCACCGAAAGCGGTGACGATAGCCGACGCCGTCAGCGCGAACTGGGCGCCACGTCGCGGGATGAGCACCCGACCGGTCAGCTGACCCACCGCGATCGTCACGACGGACGTACCGAGGAAGAGAAGTCCATAGCCATCCGCGTTCACCTCGTAAACCCGGGTATAGAGGAACGGCGCGGTCGCCAGGTAGCCGAATCCGACCGACCACCCCGCGGCGGATGCGGCAGCGAGGGCGAGAATTCGCGGCCGGCGGAGCAGTCCGAAGGAGTTCCGCAGCGAGGGCAGGAGCCCGCCCTTGTGCCGACGCTCGGGCGGCAGCGTCTCGGGCAGCACGATCAACGCGGCGGCAGTCGCCAGCGCACCCCAGACGGCAACGATAAGGAAGGACGCACGCCAATCGATGATTTTCGTCAGCTGTGCTCCCAGCGAGGGGACGAGAAGGGGGAAGACACTGATGATGACCGCGAGGTTCGCAAGCATCGTCACGAGCCTTTTCCCGCTGTACAGGTCGCGCACGATCGCGATGACCACGACTCCCGCGGCGGTACAGGCGGCGCCCTGCACGAAACGGGCCGCCAGGAGGACGGCCGTGTCGGATGTCGTCGCCGCGACAACGCTGGCCACGATATGCAGAACTGCGGCGACGCCAAGCGGCCACCGCCGTCCTATCGCATCGCTGAGAGGGCCGGCGAGGAGCTGACCGGCGGCGAAGCCGAAGGTAGCCCCGGTCACCACGAGCTGAGCGGTAGACGCCGTGATGTCGAGATCGGTTGTCAGCGTGGGGAGGAACGGCAACACGAGGTCGATGGTCAGCGGCCCGAACCCGACGAGCATCGCGAACACCGGCAATAGCAGCCGGGCGGACGGTGGTGCGGCATCGGCGGCGGCAGTCATAGGCGTACCGGTCGGGAGGGCATGCGGAGTAGGTCCTGTCCTTCAGCTGCCGACCGAGTTGATCGGAAAATAGAGCGAGTACGGTTCGTCGACGATCTCGTGGACGGGGCGAAAACGGATGGTGGAGGGCTGACCGACGGTGCGGTATCCGCGAAGCCATTCCGTCCACTGGCGCTCGTTGTCTGGCGTGAGAAGCGAGGCGGCCGACGATGGATCACCGTTCAAGCTCACCTCCCGGTCCACGAGCCCGGCGAGCACTATCGGTCCCTCGACGAACGCGACAGTGGTCGGCTCGTCGGGAATCGGCACAGCGCGCAGGGCAAAGGGGAACGCGATGTCCACGGTCGTCCGAACGCCGGGGTGGGTGATGACAAGGGCGCCGGGTGCGCGCTCCACGCGCTCATCCCCCGCGAGCGCGGGATCGCCGGTGACCCAGTCGGGCACTCTGACACGAACCCTCAGCGCGACTCCCTCGGCCGAGGTGACCTCGACGCGCACCCGAGTTGCGGAAGGCCGGTGGGCGTCACCGGCCTCGCCCGCATTAGAGTCCGGACCGACGTAGCCGGCGTTGTCGAGAACCGTGACCCGGACCGCCACATCGCCCGCAGCCGTGGCGACCCTCGCCCGAGCCGCGATGTGCTGTGCGATCGTGAGCTCGCCATCCTCCCCCAGGTAGAACACCAGCCCTGAGTGCCGGGTGTGAGCCTGCACGAGCGTGCCGTGGCAACACCAGAAGTCCTCTGTCGGGGTTCCCCAGTTCTTGCGGGCCCCGCCCTCGAGCGGCAGGAAGTAGGCGACCATTCCGGTGCGCGGGTTCTGCTGGGCGAGGATTCCGTTGTAAAGGTTTTGCTCGATGTAGTCGGCGTAAGAGAGATCGCCCGTCCACCGAATCAGGGTGTCGGCGAGCCTGATCATGTTGTAGACGCCGCAATGCTCCTGCGTCTTTTCGCCTCGACGAGAGGCGAACTCGAACGGAGGCGTCCAAATCTCACCCGAGGTCTGACCGCCCGTACAGAAGGTGCCGCGGCGGGTGACGGCCTGGTCCCAGTACGCCTCGACGATGCGGCGCCAGCGCTCATCGCCAGTCACTTCGTAGGCACGCGCGGCACCGAGCACCTCGGGAATAGTGGTGTTCGCGTGCATGTTGGTCAGCACGTCCTGACCCGCGAGCAGTCCCTCGAACAGGGAACGGTGGTAATAGCGCTCGAGCAGTTCCCGGTAGATGTCCTCGCCGGTTGCAGCCAGGAGATCAGCCCACACTTCGATCATTCCCCCGGTCTCGACCTCGAGAATCGTTTGGAACGCGTCTTCGCCGATCTCCCGCACCCACTCGAGAATCGGGATGGTCGCGTTCCGGGCCAACTGCAAGGCCCGCTCGTCACCGAGATCACGGTGCACATCGACGAGACCCATGAGTGTCTTGTGCATCGCGTACTGCGGTGCCCACACCGGGCGGCCCTCCGCGAGGCGACGGAGGAAAGCAGGCGGGATTGCCCAGATCCACCCGCCGCCGTTCTCCTGCTGGCAGCGCTCAAGCCCGTCGAGAACCGAGTCGATCCGCGCTCGGAGCAATCGATCTCCGGTGACGGCGACCTCGCGCGCTGCGGCCGAGAGCCAATGTCCGAGAAAGTGGCCGCGCAAGAGCGCGCCAGGGGTCTCCCAGCCCCAATGGCGTTCGAGACCGCGTGCCGCGGCCGAGTCCTGGGACGGCTGGAGGTGCCAGGTCTGGTCGCCGATACCGGCTTCGAGGAAGAAATTCTGCAGGAGCGCATCGTCGTCCAGCGAGAGGAGGTAGGCGCGATTGAGCCGGCGGCGATTGTCGAATACGCCGCCCTCGAGCCGGGTGTCGTTGGGCGCGAGCTGGGACATCGTCATTGGAACTCCTCTTCATTGAGATCGATCTCTTACTTTACTCACATGAGTATTGACGGTATGAATATCCATATGGAAACCCCCCGGGTGATTCACCTTTTCAATGACGATGTGTCCGTTTTGCTCACCCAGAGGGCAAGGACAATGCCGGTGATTGCGCACTGGGGCCCGCGGATCCACGCTAGCGACCATGACCTGTCCGCGTACGCAGGAACCAGCGCGCGAACGGGGATTGGCGGGCTATCTGATGTGCCCTACGAGCCTGGAATACTGCCAGAGCACTCGTACGGATGGGGCGGACTACCCGGAATTCGGGCCCACCGCGCTGGTGCTGCTTGGTCGCCTCGGCTGAATGTGATCTCGGTCACTGTGGACGGTCAAGCGCTCGCTGAGGGTGACGCCGTGCAGCGGCAGAGTGGCTTTGTCAGCATCACCGCGAGCGATGAATGGGCGGCAATTGGGGTCAATCTAGAGATCGATCTCTCCCGCTCGGGGCTGCTTCGGACTCGCGTCAGCATTCGCAATGATGGCGAGGGGCTCGATCACTTCGATGTCATCGGCGTGGACCCGGCCCTGCGTGTGCCGACCGACGCGCGCGAAATACTGGATTTCTCCGGCCGCTGGGGCACAGAGAAGATCCCGCAGCGTCACCCAATCGTCACAGGGACCCATGCGCGCGAGTCGCGCCGCGGGCGCACGGGCCTGGACGCAACGACGGTCGTCGCGATCGGGTCCACTGGATTCGACGCCAGCTCCGGCCGTGTGTGGCTCTGCCATGTCGGCATCGGCGGCAACCATGAACACGCCGTCGAGCGCAGCGACGGGTATCTGGCCTTCCGCGGTGGCGAACTTCTGCTGCCCGGTGAAGTGCGCCTTGCCAATGGCGAAAGCTACCAATCCCCCTGGGTCTACGGCAGCTTCGGGATCGGCCTCGATGCAGCCGCGGCTCGGTACCACGACTTCTTGAGGCAGCGCTCACGTTCAACCCGCCGTCCGCGCCCCGTCACGCTCAACGTGTGGGAGGCCGTGTACTTCGACCAGGACTTCAACACTCTGGCAGAGCTGGCCGCGCGCGCCGCCGACCTCGGAGTCGAGCGCTACGTGCTCGATGACGGCTGGTTCCGAGGGCGCACCGACGACACCGCCGGTTTGGGCGACTGGATCCCCGACCAGGTGTCCTGGCCACACGGTCTCGCCCCCCTCGCCGAGCACGTCCGCGGCCTCGGGATGGAGTTCGGCCTCTGGGTCGAGCCGGAGATGATCAATGAGGACTCCGACCTCGCCCGCGCGCACCCCGACTGGATCCTCCGAGCGCGTGCGGGACTGCCGCCGCGTTTCCGCAATCAGCAGGTGCTCGATCTGACCAACCCCGAGGCCTTTGCGCACATTCTCGCCGTTCTCGACGGCCTGGTCACCGACCTCGACGTGACCTATCTCAAGTGGGACCATAACCGCGACCTGATCGACGCTGGCCATCCTGCGACGGGAGCGCCGGCCGTGCACGAGCAAACCCTCGCTGTCTATGACCTCATCGATCAGCTGCGCCTCCGACACCCCGAGCTCGAGATCGAAAGCTGCGCGTCGGGAGGCGGACGTGTCGACCTCGGGATCCTCGAGCGAACCGACCGGGTGCACACCTCCGACAATCAAGACCCCCTCGACCGCTCCCGGATGCTCCGCTGGACCGGACTCCTCGTGCCGCCCGAGATGCTCGGCTCGCACGTCGCCTCGCCCGTGTCCTCTGTCACCGGGCGCACGAGCGATCTGCACACCCGTTGCGCGATCGCTTTCCTTGGCCATTTCGGCATCGAATGGGACATCCGGGAGCTGACCGAAGAGGACGCGGTCGTCCTGTCCCGCTGGATCTCCGCGTACCAGCAGCATCGGGAGCTCATCAGCACCGGCCGGGTCGTCGCCGACGGCGACTTCGACCAGGATGCGCCAGCCCTGCGCGGTGTCGTCGCCCCCGACGGTTCGGAGGCCATCTACACGATCGTGACGCCGGCGTTGTCCGCGGATTCGCGGCGCAGGGTTCGCCTGCCCGGGCTTCTGGCCGAGGCCAGGTACCGCGTCGAGTCCGCCCGGCCCGGCTCGCTCGGCCCCTGGTGGTTGAGCCCGTCCTGGTTGGACGCGACCGCCCCACTCGACTCCCCCGCCGAGGCGCCGTCCTACTCGGGGAGCCTTCTTGCGGAAGCGGGGCTCGACCTGCTCACCTTCCACCCCGACCGGGCACTCGTACTGCGACTGGTTCGCATCGACGCCTGACCATATGCGGTCCGCCGCACACGCACGCCACCCACCACCACTCTGGAGCCCTCGTGAACACCATCGTCACCGTCGACCTTGACCGGCCCGGCGCCACCATCAACAAGCACCTGTACGGCCACTTCGCCGAGCACCTCGGGCGGTGCATCTACGACGGCTTCTGGGTCGGCGAGGACTCGCCGGTGCCCAACATCGGCGGCATCCGCCTCGACGTCGTCGAGGCCCTGCGTGCCCTGAACATCCCGAACCTGCGGTGGCCCGGCGGCTGTTTCGCCGATCGCTACCACTGGACCAATGGCATTGGACCGCGCGCCGAGCGCCCTGGCCTCATCAACACGCAATGGGGAGGGGTGGCCGAGGACAATTCCTTCGGCACGCCGGAGTTCATGGCCCTGTGTGAGTTGCTCGGGGCCGACGCTTACATCTCAGGCAATATCGGGTCAGGCACGGTGCAGGAGATGGCCGACTGGGTCGAGTACCTCACGGGTGCCGGCAAGTCCCCGATGGCCGACCTGCGCCGCTCCCACGGGCGGGAACAGCCGTGGACCGTGGCGTTCTGGGGCCTCGGCAACGAAACGTGGGGTTGCGGCGGCAACATGCGCGCCGGCGCCTACGCCGACCTCGCCCGCCAATTCGGCACCTTCTGCCAAAGCGGCAGCGACACCCCGCTCCACCGCGTCGCCGCCGGCGCGGACGGTGCAGACACCGCCTGGACGAAGACCCTGATGGAGGTCATCCCCGAGATCGGGGCGCACCCCTTTTCCTCCGTGCCGTGGGAATCGGTCTCGGTGCACTATTACACCATTGGCGGCAGCTGGCACGCGAAGGGCAGCGCGACCGAATTCGACGAGGCGTCCTACTGGAGCACCATCGTCGCAGCGCAAGGTATCGAGGGGCTGCTTCGCTCGCACGCGGACGTCATGGACGTCTACGACCCCGAGAAGAAGTACGGCATGGTCCTGGACGAATGGGGCACCTGGTGGGAAGTCGAGCCGGGAACCCACCCCGGCTTCCTCTTCCAACAGAACACGATCCGCGACGCGATGGTCGCCGCCTGGCATTTCGACGTTTTCCACGGCTTCGCCGACAGGCTGACGATGGCGAACATTGCGCAGACGGTGAATGTGCTTCAGGCGATGTTGCTGACCGACCCCGACGGGGGCGCGATGGTGCGGACGCCCACCTATCACGTGTTCGAGATGAACAAAGGCCACCAGGACGCGACGGTGCTCCCGACAACCATTGCCGGACCAACTCACAGCGTCGACGGCCGGGAGATCCCCGTCGCCTCCGCGTCCGCGAGCACGAAAGACGGCCAAGTCTTGGTTTCGCTCACGAACGTAGACCTCGACACCCCCCTTCGAATCGACCTCGCATTCCGTGGCGGCACGGTCGCAGACGCAACCGGGCGTCTCCTGACCGCTGACCGCCCAGACGCTCACAACCGCCCGGGAGCAGCCGACGTTGTCAGCCCCGTCGTGTTCGACGACTTCGAGGTCACCCCCACAGGGCTGAGCGTCACGCTACCCCCGCACTCATTCGCGACCCTGACATTCCGCACCGATACCGCATGAGTTCGGGGAACCACCGCATGATGCCGGAACGAGTTCAGAGCGCGCTGACGCCGCCGATGGGCTGGAACAGCTGGGACTGCTTCGGCGCCTCCGTCACCGAGGCGGAGGTGCTCGCGAACGCGGAGTACCTGGCGGAGCACCTGCTTCCCTACGGGTGGGATACGGTCGTCGTCGACATCCAGTGGTACGAACCGGACCCCGGCACAAGCGACTACCGCACCGTGTCGGCGCCCGTCCTCGACCACTGGGGTCGACCCCAGCCTGCACTCACGCGATTCCCCTCGGCAGAACACGACGGCTTCACGGAGTTGGCAAAGCGCGTGCATGCCCTCGGCCTCCGCTTCGGCGTGCACCTCATGCGCGGGGTTCCGCGCCGCGCCGCAGACCAGGGCCTGCCGATCCTCGGATCGACCGCCACCTGCGCGGACATCGCCGACCGAACGAACACTTGTCCTTGGAACCCGGACAATTTCGGCGTCGACATGTCCGCGGTGGGCGCACAGGCCTACTACGACTCGGTTCTGGCGCAGCTGGCATCGTGGGGCGTCGACTTCATCAAGCTCGACGATGTGCTGTACCCGCCGATCCAAGCGGACGAGATCGCCGCCATTTCGCGCGCGATTGACACGACGGGTCGACCGATGACCCTGAGCCTCTCTCCCGGCAAACAGCTCTCACTGAAGAATCTTGACCTCCTGCGCGACACCGCGCAGCTGTGGCGGATCTCCGACGATTTCTGGGACGATTGGGCGCACCTCCTCGAGCAGTTCCAGCGGGCCGCGCGTTGGGCTCCGCACCAGCGTCCTGGAGCCTGGGCCGACGCCGACATGCTTCCGCTGGGGCGCATCGGTATCCGTGCGCATGTCGGGGATGACCGCCAGAGCCGGTTCACGGCGGCGGAGCAGCGCACGCTGATGACGCTGTGGTGCCTCCTGCGTTCTCCGCTGATGTTCGGCGGGCACCTTCCCGACACGACCCCGGAAACGTTGGCGTTGCTCTCGAACAACGAGGTGCTTGCCCTCCTCCGGAGCGACTCGAGCCGGGAGATCGTGCGTGACGGCAATTTGGTCATCTGGGAGGCGGAGCGCGACGGGACCCAATGGCGCGCGGTTTTCTGGCTCGGGGCGGAGCCCACCACGTACAGTGCATCCCTGGCCGACCTGGGTTGCCGTGAGTGGGGCGAGGGATGTGACGTGTGGGGCGGTGAGCTGCTGAGCGTCGTCGACGGATCCCTCACGCTCGGGGTGGAGGCCCACGGAGTTCGGCTACTGCGGTTCGATGCCTGACCGCGCACAGTCGGCATGACCGGCACGGTGCTGAACGTCCAGTTCCGCCTGGCACCCAATGGCGCGCGGTGTTCTGGCGCGCACTCCGTTCTCGTCACGGGCGCCCGCCGATGCCGCGCGTAGCATCGTCATCATGAACGCGGCCAAGGACGACGCGACCACCCTCGACATCGACGGACGGGAGGTGCGCGTGAGTCATCCCGGCAAGCTCGTCTTCCCCGAGCCCGGGCTCACGAAGCTCGACCTGCTGAACTACTACCTCGCGGTGGCCGGCGGAGCGCTGGCACGGTCAGAAAGTCATCGAGGGAATGCGATCTCATCCGGGTTACTTCGTGTCAGGCGCAGGGGATGTTTTCGCTCGATGCGCACTGTGGTCTTCGACGTCTGGTTTCGCCCGCAGGACGTCCGCGATCTCTTCCTCCGGACGCGGCGCGATGGTCTGGTCGACCTCGAGTTCGGGGACCGACGACTCATCCGCTCTGGGGATGTGGTTCTGAGGGGGATGCTCGAAGTGGAGAGACACGGCGAATCCTTCGATCGGTGACATCCCCAGCGTATGCGGTTTTACGGCAGAGGAGCCAAGCCAATCGAAGGTCGAACTGGCGGCCTCGATTCTCGAAAGCGGCACTGTGCGCCAGCGATAGCAGCATCCTCTTGGCTGCATTGCGAGAATGTCTCTATGAGCAAAATGCGCAAGCCGCGCCGTCCCGATGTCACGACCGTCGAGCTGGTCGGTGGAGCCGAGGCGCTCGAACTCGGGCTCCACAGCTATGACGAACGCTGGGCCAGCAGTTATCTGGAACACCGGCGGCGGATCAGTGACGCTCCCACGGCAGGGAACGTCGGGATCCAGCACATCGGTTCCACGTCCGTGCCCGGACTGGCAGCAAAGCCGATCATCGACATCCTGGTCACGGTGGACGACATCACCGCCGAAGAGGACTACCTGGATGCGCTATTGGACGCCGGATACGAACTGCGAGTCCGCGAACCGAGACATCGCCTCGTGCGCACGCCAGCGCGCGACGTGCATGTGCACCTGTTCGAACACGACGATCCTGCCGTGGACGACTACCTCCTCCTGCGTGATCATCTCCGCTCCGATGCGGAAGACCGCTCCCTCTACGAGAACACCAAGAGGAACCTGCTCAGCAAGCGGTGGGACGACATGAACGATTACGCCGACGCCAAGACTGACGTCATCACGGCTATCAAAGCGCGAGCTAGGGCAGCGCGCTCTGCCTTCATCCCCGACGACCTCGTGACTTAGCGGCAAACGCTCAGATTCAACGCTTCTTGCCCCCGACACCCGGCACGGACGCAACCTGTTTCATCCACGCCGAGATCCGGAGTTCGTCGATGTCGTCCACCGACTCGAGCTCAACACCCCGGGTCGACTTGCCCATCCCCACCGGCGTCACCGGCGGTACCGGCGCGAGTGCCGCGCCATTGATGAACATCAGCTTCACATGCCCGGCGAAGCCTCCGCAGCTGAAGCACCACCCGTCGCCGACGCCGTAGTACGCCATGCCCCACTTCACGGACCGTTGAAGGTCAGGCAGAGTCTTGGCCGCCAGGGCATCGACTGCTTCTGCAATGCTCCGCTGTGGCTGCGGCAGGCTGGCAATGTAGGCGAAGACCGGCTTATCGCCGACCGCCGCTTTCGCGGGGCTTGCCCGGCCCGTCATGGCTTCCGGGAGCGTCCAGGCGGCGTCGCCTTGTGCCGCGCTGCCCGTGCCCGTCTGTTGGCCTTCGCCCCTACCGATCTCGCTGCTTTCCATGGCGAGATCGTATTCCGCACCCGGCCCGTGCGGGAGTGGGTGCCTCGAAGGGAGGAAGATTGACGTCGTGAAGATTCTCTCGATTCAGTCGGCCGTCGCTCATGGCCATGTTGGCAACTCGGCCGCGGTGTTCCCCCTCCAGCGCATCGGGGTCGAAGTGCTGCCGGTCAACACAGTGAATTTCTCTAACCACACGGGGTATGGCGCGTGGCGCGGATCCCTCATCGCACCCGAGGATGTGCACGATGTGATCCTCGGTATCGAGGAACGTGGTGTGCTCCCCCAGATCGACGTCGTGCTGTCGGGATACCAGGGCGGCACCGGGATCGGCGACGTCATCGTGGATGCAGTGCGGCGGGTGAAGGCGGCGAACCCCTCGGCCATCTACGCGTGTGACCCCGTGATGGGCAACGCGAAGTCCGGGTGCTTTGTGGCGCCCGAGATTCCCGACCTGCTTCGGGATCGAGTGGTCCCCGTGGCCGACATCATCACTCCGAACCAGTTCGAGTTGGGTTTCCTCACCGGAACCGAGCCGACGACGCTGGACTCGACACTCGACTCGGTCGAGCTCGCCCGATCCATGGGCCCGGCCACGGTGCTCGTGACGAGTGTGGAGCGCCCCGACCGCGAGCCCGGCACCATCCAGATGCTGGCAGTGGATGCTGCGGGCGCGTGGATCGTGCAGACTCCCCATCTGCCTTTCAAGGCGAACGGCTCGGGCGACGTCACCGCTGCGCTCTTCTCGGCGCACTACCGCGCGACAGGTGACGCCGCTGTGGCACTGGAACGCACCGCGTCCAGCGTGTTCGACCTCATCGAACTGACGTATCAATCCGGCGAGCGAGAACTGCAGCTCGTGCAGGCTCAAGACTTCTACGCTCATCCGCGCATGCAGTTCTCCGCCCAGCGCGTGCGCTGAGAAATCAGACCTAGCTTGGGTCGCGTCTTAGGACTCTGAGGGCACCAAGGGCAGTTCGGCTCCGTAGTTCCAAGACAAGATGGCCGGCTGCTCACGGTAAAAACTGAGTACGGAGACTGATCCCGCATCCAGGGTGATTTGAGCACCGAATCGAGGGGCAAGTTTCAGGTACACGGCGGTCAGGATGCGCAGAAAATGGCCGTGCGCGATCAGAGCGACATCTCCCTCCGCCAGCGCAGGCAGCACCCGCGTGAGCACCCGCGATGCGCGGGCCGCGACCTCCTCGACCGTCTCACCAGGCGTTTCACCACGAATCACGCCGTGGGTGAATGCGCTCCAGTTGTAGCCGAGCTCGCGGCGGATATCGCGCGTCGTGCGCCCCTCGTACCCGCCGTAGTCCCATTCAACGAGAAACGGGTCGACCTCGGCATGAAGGCCGGCGAGCTCAGCAGTCTGGCGCGCCCGCTGCAGCGGTGAGGTCAGCACAAGCGAGAAATCGTAGTCCGCGACCAACCTGCCCGCGCCGCGGGCAAGTTCCTCTCCACGGGCCGTGAGCGGAATATCCGTAAGCCCAGTGTGTTTGCCCTCCTTCGACCACTGCGTCTCCCCATGGCGCAAGAGAATCAGCTTCCCTGACGGGTTATCCGGAGCGGGATGGTCGGGCAGCGCATCGTTCGTGAACATACGGCAACAGTAGACCCCGGTTTCGATGGAGGTTCTTGATCAACGGACAGGCCAGCGTTCTCCCCTGCGGGCACGTGCAACGATGGTGCGATGACGAATGCTGGACCGTGGAGACGGAATCAAGGCGCGGACCCGGCGGTGGTGATCGACGGCGGCACGAACGCACGACTTTCAGCCGCCAGCATGTGGGCCCGCGCCACGGCCCTCCGCGATGGACTCCCCCAGGCCGCTCCCGCTGGAGACAAGCTGCCGGGCATCGAGGCCGCTCTAGCGTACGAAGGCGCGCAGCTTTTCCTCGCGCAAACAGCGTCGAAGTCAGTGGGCTTCGCGGTCGTGGTGCCGAGGGAAATCACGACAGAGGTCCTGTATCTCGCCGTCGACCCCGAGATGTGGGGGCAGGGTGTCGGGAAGTCTCTTCTCGAGTTCATTCGACGTCAGGCACAGCAGTCGAGTAAGGACCTCGAACTGTGGGTCATAGAGGACAACGATCGCGCGGTGCAGACGTACGAGCGAGCCGGCTGGACCAGGACCCAGGATGTCAAGGTCCGCAATGACTCAGGCCGTGTCGAACGGCGTTACACGCTGTCTCACTAGCCGATCGGCATCGCCATAACCTCCTACCGTCGGGGTCGATGCTTTGCACCCGAAATCGCCAATGAAAATGAGGACGAGCCCGGCCAAAGCTCCATGAGCGCAGTCGATGCCCTTGGAAAGATGCCCTACGACTTCTCCCCGGCTCGCCTTCGTTGCATGGAACTGGCCGAAGAAATCGCCGCCCACTAGTCACCCGCTTGAGCCGACGGTGCGCCACGCGATTCGCATCGGCCGGGCGCCCTCGGACGCGTCTACCAGCGGGCGGCTGCGACTGTCGCGTGAATTGCGGCAACAACTCTTTCGGCCGTCATGCCGCGGGCGCGCTGTGCGTCTTCGGCAGGAGCCGAAAGGCCGAATTCGTCGATCCCTACGATCTCGCCTGTTGCCCCGGCCAGGTCTGCCCAACCAAAGCTGGTTCCTGCTTCAACGATCACCCGGGCCGTGAGAGAAGCAGGGATAACGAATTCGCGGTATTCGGCACTCTGCTGCGCGAACCACTCGCGCGACGGCATGGAGACAACGCGCACGGATAGTTCACTATCGACCAGAAGATCGGCAGCCGACAATGCCAGGGTGACTTCGCTACCGGTTGCGATGACGACCACGTCAGGCAGTTCGGGGTCGCGCACGATATAGGCACCCCGGGGAACACCGGCGTTAACGACGTCCACGGGCGTATTGGCTACGCGCAGCGGCTGGCGGCCGAGCACGAGGCCGACCGGACCGCTCTGGTTGAGGATGCCCAGCCAGGCGGCTGTGGTTTCCGCTGCGTCCGCGGGGCGCACGACTGTGAACCCCGGGATGGCGCGGAGGCTGGCTAGGTGTTCGATTGGCTGGTGAGTGGGTCCGTCGCTGCCGAGGGCCACGGAGTCGTGGGACCACACGTACACGACGGGCAGCTGCATCAAGGAGGCCAACCGGATGGCGGGGCGCTGGTAGTCGCTGAAGACGAGGAATGTGCCCGCGAAGAATCGTGAGCCGTCAACGAGGGAGATACCGTTCATGGCTGCGGCCATGGTGTGTTCCCGCACTCCCCAGTGAACGTTGCGTCCGGCGCGGCCGGAGCTTGCGGTTTCTTCGGGAAGGAAGGAACCCGCATTGGCGATGGCGGTGCGGTTCGGCTCGGCCAGGTCGGCCGAACCTCCCCAGAACTCGGGAAGCAGGGCTGCGACCGCCTGGATAACCTTGCCGGAGGCGTCCCGTGTGGCCAGGTTGTCGCCGGAGGCGAAGACCGGTAGCGCGTCAGCGAACCCGTCGGGAAGCTCGCCGGCCTGCGCCCGGGCCAGGTCCATCGCGGCGTTCGGGTTCGACCGAGCCCACGCGCTGTGCGCGGATTCCCAGTCGCGACGCAGCGAGTCGCCGCGCGACTGCGCCAGGCGGGTGAAGTCGAGGACATCGTCGTTGATCTCGAATGGTTCGGTTGTGACGCCGAGCACCGCGCGAGTCGCCGCGATCTCGGCGGCCCCGAATGGTGAACCGTGTGAGGCGGCAGTGTTCGTGGCATTCGGTGCGGGCCAGGCGATCTGGGATTTCAGCACGACCAAGGACGGCCGGTCCGCACTCTGCACAGCGGAGGCCAGAATGGCGTCGAGCTTGTCCACGTCGACGTCTCCGTCGCCCGCGAGCCCGACCTGTTCCACCCGCCAGCCCTGCGCGGTGAACCGTGCCACCACGTCTTCGGCACCGGCGAGGCTGGTGTCGCCTTCGATCTGGATGTCGTTGTCGTCATAGATGACCACGAGGTTGTCGAGCTTGTGCCGGCCTGCGACAGCGCCGGCTTCGTATGAGATGCCTTCCTGCAGGTCGCCGTCGGAGCAGAGCACCCACACGGTGCGGTCGAAGATGGAAGCTCCTGGTGCGGCGTCCGCGTCGTAGACCGCCCGCTCGTGCTTCATCGCCATAGCCATGCCCACCGCGGTGGCCAGACCCTGTCCGAGGGGTCCCGTTGTGGTTTCGACACCGGGCGTGTGGCCGAACTCGGGGTGTCCAGGGGTGAGGGAGTCGAGGGCACGGAAGGCCTTGAGGTCTTCGAGGGACACACCATAGCCGGTGAGGAAAAGCTGGGTGTAAAGCAGGATGCTGGCGTGCCCGCAGGACAGCACGAACCTGTCGCGGCCAGCCCAGGTCGGCGCCTGGGGGTCGTGTCTGAGGTGCTTCTGGAACAGAAGGTGGGCCACCGGCGCCAGGGCGACGGCCGTGCCCGGGTGCCCGGAGCCGGCCCGGTCGACCGAATCCATGGCCAAAAGCTTGGCGGTGATGATTGCTTGACGGTCATTGTCATTGAGCACTGTGGTCACTCCTTCTGGTGGCGTTCCGTCACGCCGGGTTCGAATGGCCAATGTACATCATTGATCATGTCGTCATAATGAATTATGACGATTGGGTCGCCGCAATCCATCGTTTGCAAAACGCGCGGCGATAACCTACGATCGTCAAAAGTCATCATGACGACCTGACGACTCTCTCACTAAGATCTAGCAACGACGCGGAAGGCCATGAATGACCACCACCAGTGGTTTGAGCAAGTACGTCGCCGTGAGGGAGCATCTCCTCACCCGCATTCAGGACTTGGCGCCGGGAACGAGACTTCCGGCCGAGCCCGTTCTCTGTGACGAATACGGCGTGAGCCGAATCACCCTCAGGCACGCGGTCGACGGGCTGATCGCCGACGGCCACCTCGTGCGCGAACACGGCCGAGGCACTTTTGTTGTCGAACCGCAGTACCGCATGCGATATCGCGAGCGGTTCGCCGATGAAGTCACCGGCTTCTTCACCCAGCAGACCAACGAGGGCTTCACTGTCACCACCCGGGTCCTGTCCCAGAGCGTCGCGCTTGCCGGAGAACCCGCCGCTAGCCAGTTGGGAATCAGTGCGGCCGACAAAGTCGTGCGCCTTGTCCGGCTGCGTTTTGTCAACGGCACACTGCACCACGTCACGTCCACCTACTTGCCGTTCGCACTCTTCCCCGACACCGCCGAGGTGGATTTCACCAATGGGTCGCTCTACAAATACCTCGCCCGACAACATGGCATTTCCCTGGCGCGCAACGATGTGCTGGTCTCACTCGACACCGCCTCGGAGGCCGTCGCCGAGCCGCTCGGTGTGCCCATCGGCGAAAAGCTGCTGAAGCTCGCCTCCACGGTGTACGACGCGGATGATCGTGCGATCGCGTATGGCACGTCTCACTTCACCCCTCAAAACAGTGAGATCGCATTCGGCCTACACGCCTGACCCAGGTCGTCAGTCCACCGCCCCATCAAATTCGGCAGTCCAGGCCGCTATTTTTCGAACCCACAGTCAACCATTGGAACCCCGTGCTCAATGACTACCTCACCTCTGACACCATCAAATTCGCCGAGAACGTCGACGGCTGGCGCGACGCCATCACTCAGGTCACCGCGCCGCTGCTATCTTCCGGGTCGATCACTCCCGCCTACGTCGATGCGGTGACCGCATCGATCGCGGCCGGCGGCGTGTACATCGACCTCGGTTTCGGAATCGCCCTGGCTCATTCCCGGCCCGAACATGGCGTGCTCCAAACCGGTCTCTCCAGCCTCCGGGTCACTCCCGCCGTCCTCCTCAACGACGATCCGGCGCACCCGATCGACCTCTTCTTCTGCCTGGCCGCGACCGACCAGCAGAGCCACCTCAAGACCATGATGGAGCTCGCCAAGCTCCTCTCAGATGACGAGCTCCGCACCCGCCTGCTCGCCGCCACCACACCCGCCGAAACCTCGACGGTCATTGAAGAGAACGGAACCCAGGAATGAAATTCCTCGCAGTGTGCAGCACCGGACTAGGAAGCAGCTTCATGGTGCACATGAACATCGACAAGGTGCTCAAAGAGCTGGGGGTGAGCGGGATCGATGTCGACCACGCTGACCTGGGCTCCGTTGCCCGGGGCGACGCGGATGCCGTCTTCGTCGGCCGCGACATCGCCGAAGCCGCCGAGAACCTTGGCGATCTCGTGGTGCTCAACAGCATCATCGATATCAACGAACTTCGCACCAAGGTGCGCGCGACCCTTGAGCGCAAGGGCGTGACCGTGCCGGAAGTGGGTGTGGGCGCATGACCGGATTCCTCGATGTTCTGCTCGATGTCTTCCGCCAACCGGCAATCATCGTCGCGCTCATCTCCTTGATCGGCCTCTCCGTTCAGAAGAAGAGCTTCAGCGACGTGCTCAAGGGCACAGTGCGCACCCTCGTCGGCTTCCTGGTGCTCGCCGCCGGCGCCGGCGTGGTGGTTGGCGCGCTCAATCCGTTCGGCCAGATGTTCGAGCAGGCGTTCAACGTGCAGGGCGTTGTTCCCAACAACGAGGCCATCGTCGGCCAGGTGCTCCTGGAATACGGCTCCGCTGCCGCACTGATCTTCTTCTTCGGCATGGTCGTCAACATCTTCCTGGCAGCGACCACACGGTTCAAGTACATCTACCTCTCCGGTCACGTGGCCTTCTACATGGCCGCGATGATCGCGGTCATCATGGGCGTCGCCGGCTTCGACACCTGGGCCGTCATCCTGTGGGGCTCGATCGCTCAGGGCCTCGTCATGACCCTCTCCCCCGCGATTGTGCAGCCGTTCATGCGCAAGGTCACCGGAACGGACGATGTAGCGCTCGGCCACACCGGCGGTGCCGGCATCGCACTGAGCGGTCTCGTCGCCACCCTCGTGCGCGGCAAGAACCCGAAGTCCACCGAAGACCTCGTCTTCCCCAAGGGGCTCGGCTTCCTACGCGACACCACCGTGATCGTGGCCCTGTCGATGGCCGTCATCTACGTCATCGTCACGCTGTTCGCCGGTCCTACCTACATCGAAGCCGAACTCAGTCAGGGTCAGAACTACATCCTGTATGCGCTGATGCAGGCGGCGACCTTCTCGGCTGGCGTGTTCATCATCCTCGCCGGTGTGCGCGTTGTGCTCGCCGAGATCGTCCCCGCGTTCAAGGGCATTTCCGAGCGCCTGGTCAAGGGCGCCAAGCCGGCCCTCGACGTGCCGATCGTGTTCACCTTCGCGCCGAACGCCGTGCTGATCGGATTCCTCTCCAGCTTCGTCGGCGGCATCGTAGGCATGGTAGCCATGGTCTTCATGGGCACAGCGATCATCGTTCCCGGTGTCGTGGCGCACTTCATGACCGGTGCCGCGTCCGGTGTCATCGGCAACGCCGCGGGCGGGCGCCGTGGCGCCGTGGTCGGCGCGTTCGCGAACGGCATCGCGATCACATTCCTGCCACTGCTACTGCTGCCGGTGTTGGGCGAGATCGGGTTCTCCAACTCGACCTTCTCCGACTCGGACTACGGCATTGTCGGCCTCTTCCTGGGCTGGCTAAGTGTCGGTGGCGGACAGATCGCCGTGATCGCCGGCATCGTCGTGTCCCTCGTGATGATGTACGTCGCCAGCTTCATCTTCCGTAATCGCGCGGCGAAGAAGGACGCTCTTCCTGCCGAGGCCGGATCTGCTGCCGAGACTCCTGTCACCACGCGGTAGCGGTACTCCGATCCCAACGGAGGGCCTGCGCACGTAACGTGCCCAGGCCCTTCCCTGTTGCTGTTCGACAGCCCACCGAATAATGGGCGACAATTTCTATCAGACCGACACCCGTTCGTTCCTCGGATGAGTCGTACGACAATGCCCATGCCAGCGAGCCCTGGGCATCCAGCAACGGACTCAGCCGCAGATTGCCCAAAGTCGGCAACGTCACCAGGACGATGATGTCAACGCCGAGTCGTTAAAAGCGAGATGAGCATCAGGCATTCCCTGGGTCTCGCTGAGCGTGCTCACCGTATCCGGTGAATTCATCGCCCGTTTGGATGTTCGGGTACTCGGCGATGCTCTGGTGGTAGTCGCCCACGAACTTGAGGGCGACACCCATCATCCAGCCCATGTCCAACTTCGTGGCCATGATGTTGTACAACTCCCCCGGGTCACTGGCGAGGTCGAACAGCATCGGCCACTGTGGCGTCACGATCGGCTGATCAATTCCCTCGCAATAGCGCAAGACCGCCTTCATATTGCGCCACTTGACAGACATCAACGACCCATCCGGACCGAAGAACAGGTAACTCTCCCGACCGGTGGTCGCTCTCTCTCCGAGCAGGAAGTCCGAGGCGTCGATACCGTCGATCGGCCGATCGGCCGGCACGCTGTCCGATGCTCCCGCCAGCGCTGCCAAAGTTGTGTACCAGTCGTGGGCCGAGAGCATCTCCTCGGTAACGACACCGGTCGGTACCTTCCCCGGCCAGCGGACAATCGCCGGGACCCGCATTGACCCTTCCCAGGGCGGTGTCATGAATGACCCACGGAAGGGTCCGTTCGATCCGCCCTGGACCGCCGGGATATCACCGGCGGCGTTGTCGCTGGAGAACACAATCAGCGTATTCTCCGTGATTCCCGCCTGGTCGATGCAGTCGACGATCTGGCCGACACGGAAGTCCATCTCGGCGAGGAGGTCTGCATACTGTCCCAGTCGCTCCGGGGATGTCTGGTCGAAATCCGGATGCACCGCCTCCGGCGGGTGCACGTGAGACAGCCCGACGTAGGTGTAAAACGGCGTATCTGCGGCCGCCTGTCGGGTGATGAATTCAACCGCCTTCTCGACGATCAACTCGTCCAGGAACGGGCGGACCTCCAGGTTCAGCTCGCGCACCGCCGTCTGAGCGCCGCCCTTTTTGCCTTCCCAGAGTTGCGGCGGCTGAATCCCTTTGGCCGCGGCGATGGCGTCGAAGGTCGCGTACGACGTCCAGCCAGCTTCATCGACACTGTTGCGGTAGCCCCACCATTCATCGAAACCCTGGTCGGTCGGCAATCGACCTTCAGTGTCGCCGCAGTGCCATTTGCCGTACAGCGACGTCGCGTAGCCGGCATCCGACAGCAGATCAGCGATCGTGTACTCCCATGGTGCCAACCCCGCCTTGCCTTCGCCTGCGAACGGCACTCTGAACGTTCCCGATCTCACGGACTGTCGGCCCGTCATGAGCGCGGACCTCGTCGGAGTGCACTGCGCCTCGACCGTGTAATTGTTGAACCGGATGCCCTCACCGGCAAGCCTGTCGATGCGCGGCGTCGCCGTGGCCCCTCCGTACACGCCAAAATCACCCCAGCCAACGTTGTCGCAGAGAATGAACACCACGTTAGGTTGAGTCGCCATCACGCCACCTCCGTCTTTATGGGCGCGGCCGACCGCAGCCCTCGAGACGCACAGTGAACAGGACAGAGTCGCACATCCGAATCATGCCTTGTGGGTGATTCTCAAAACCGACGTTCGACACACCCGCGTGGATCTTGCACGGCTCGTCTACGCCGACAGCAGAGTGTTCCTGATGACGTCCAGCCGGACCTCCGCTAACGGGACCGCCGTTAGCGTTCGTACGCTGTGGAGCGGAGCGTGCGTGGCCCGGCAAGGTTCATGGCCCGAACCCGGCCGCGAACCAGGCCCTGGGACTGACGTCCTTCAGCTGCTCTCGCCGGCGTGGACGACGACTCCTTCGACACGGAATACCCGGCCGAGATGCACGTTCTCGGCATTCTTCCTGTCGGTGGCGAAGGCGGAGTACAGCGTTCCGATGCTTGTCATGCGGGTTCCGTTTCGCCGTCTCGGACAGAGGGCAGGGAAGAAGCCAGCGTCTCAAGCATCAACCGGAATTTTTCGCTCTGTTGAGTTCCGAGCAGACCGACGACTTGTTGTTCGATGCGTTCCATGACTGTGTCAGCGTGCTGGAGGGCGTCGCGGCCGGCGCTGGTCAGGTGCAGTTCCTGCACGTGCGGGTGTCGCGGGTGGTGCCGGCGCTCGATGAGTCCGCGCTCGACAAGTCGAGCGACCAGGGAGGCGACCGCCTGGGGCGTCACGTTCAGCCGGCGCGCCAGCGTTGCACCAGCCAAGCCCGGCTCAGAATCGACCGACATGAGGAGGGCGTAATGCGAGGCGGCCATCCCGACCGGTCGGAGTTGGGCGTCCTTCAGGTTCTGAACGGCTAGTTCGGCGCGACGCAAGGCCCAGATGACGCGGTCGCGGGGATCGCTCTGGGCAGTGGGCAGTAAAGGCTCTTTCACATGGTGAGTTTACATGCTTTATGCTTATCAAGCACTTGATATGCATCAATCGTTTGGAGACGCCTTTATGAACCGACCCATCGCCCTCATCACTGGAGCAAGCTCCGGCATCGGCGCCGCCCTTGCCGCCGTATTGGCGAAAGAAGGCTATGACCTCGTTCTCGTCGCCCGGCGGAAGGACCGTCTCGCGACTCTGGCTATCGAAATGGAAGCGTTCGGAGCGAAATCCGAAACCCTGGCGGCCGATCTCTCGGAACGCACCGGGCTTCAGCGTGCAGTTGACCGGGCCGGCGCCGGAGACATCGACCTCCTGGTCTCGAATGCCGGCGTCAGCGCCTACGGCCCATTCGCCGAAATCGATCAGGCCGAACTCGAGCAGGCCTGGACCCTGAACGCCGACGCCACACCCGTACTTACCCGTGCCGTTCTGCCTGCGATGTTGGACCGTGGTCGCGGCGGTGTCATCACGGTTGCGTCGAACCTGGCCTTCAGCGCAGGCGTCTCGGCGACTCCTGCTGTCGCTGGCCGAGCGCTGCCGAAGCGGGCTTTGTACGTCGGCGCTAAGGCCGGGACGATCGCATTCACCCGAGTGCTGGCTACGGAGCTGGCGGACACCGGAGTCGGTGCAACCGTGGTCTGCCCGGGGCTGGTTTCATCCGAGTGGAACGGCGGCGCCTCCCAGGTCCCGAATGCGATGACCCCGCAGAATGTCGCTCGCGCCGCGTGGGCGAGCTTTTCCCGCGGTGAAGTCATGTGCTTCCCGGGGTTGGAAGCGGTCGCACTTCTCGACCAGCTCGCAGAGACGGAACGTCTCATCATGGGCGGCAACCTCGGCTCAGACCTCGCTGCCCGCTACCGGGACTAGACCGTCGACGCCACCGATCGGGCAGGCTGTCGGGCTCGTGGACCCCGGTCGGGCTGGAACGCCAGTGCAGGCCCGACCGGGGTTAACCACATTTGAAGGGCGCACGCTCGGCGGCTTTGGCGGTGGTACCGCTGCTCTGCACTTGGCGCGCGTGGCCGGTCCCAGTCCGGTATGCCGTGGGACCTTTGCCCTACATCTCGAAATTTTCGTGAGCTACGCTAAAAACAGCTTGATGTTAGCGCTCACTTTGGGTCTGAGAGCCCACCTGTGTTGCATCCAAGTCCCATAGCCGGGAAGGGTATGCGTCAGAGTGGACAGCTGCGATAGAGAATAACTCAGCACATCAGAGTGTGCCGCGCTCCATGTCATCGCCGAGGACGCGCTCATGGCACGACGGCATAGGCCCGAGACGACAGTCCCGGCCAGCCATCCTTCCTAGTGATCAACAGGGGCTAAATCTGGTCCCTCACTCGGAGTGAAAAATGCAAAAAGAAAAAAAGATCGACAGCAAATTCATTTACTTCTTCGGATCATTCGGAGGTATCCTTTTCGGCTACGACATCGGAGTCATGACTGGAGCTCTGCCGTTCCTGCAAAGCGACTGGGGCCTTGACGATGCCGCCATCATCGGTTGGGTAACCTCTGGCGTAATGTTCGGCGCCATCTTTGGTGGCGCTCTGGCCGGACAGCTTTCCGATCGATTCGGACGGCGCAAGATGATTCTCGCCGCAGCGGTCGTCTTTGTACTCGGATCAATTCTCTGCGGCCTAGCACCGCAGGATGGTGTCATCTATCTGGTCATCGCCCGGATTTTCTTGGGCCTGGCCGTCGGCGCGGCCTCCGCATCGGTTCCCGCGTACATGTCCGAACTTGCACCCGCGCGGCTGCGTGGACGCTTGTCCGGCCTGAATCAGACAATGATCGTCTCCGGCATGCTGATCTCGTACATCTTGGATTTCTTGCTGAAGGATCTGCCGGAAGCGTGGGCGTGGCGAGTGATGCTCGCGACGGCCGCTGTGCCGGCTGTGATTCTGTATTTGGGCGTGTTGCGGTTGCCTGAATCGCCCCGCTTTCTGGTTAAGGTCGGCAAGGAAAACGAGGCCCTCAAGGTTCTTCACTACATTCGCCGCCCGGACGAGATCGATGCCGAGCTCAGATCGATCAAGGAAACGGCGCAAATCGAGAAGCGGGCGGCTGGCAATACCTCACTTGCAACGTTATTCGACGGCAAGTACCGGTACCTCGTCATCGCAGGTGTCGGTGTCGCCGCGTTCCAGCAGCTCCAAGGTGCCAACGCGATCTTCTATTACATCCCTTTGATCGTGGAAAAGGCCACCGGCAATGCAGCAAGTTCGGCACTGATGTGGCCGATCATCCAGGGCGTGATCCTGGTGCTCGGCTCATTGCTGTTCCTGGTGATCGCGGACAAGTTCAACCGACGCCTGTTGCTGACCGTGGGTGGCACGATCATGGGTGTGTCCTTCCTTCTGCCCGCGATACTCAATACCGTGATCGAGGACGCGAACCCGATGATGATCGTGGTGTTCTTGAGCATCTACGTGGCAGCGTATTCGTTCACGTGGGCCCCACTCACTTGGGTGCTCGTTGGAGAGATCTTCCCGATGGCGATTCGCGGCAGGGCCTCTGGTATCGCATCGTCCTTTAACTGGATCGGATCTTTCGCTGTCGGCCTACTGTTCCCGATCATGACCGCATTGATGAGCCAGGACGCGGTTTTCGCGATCTTCGGTGCCATCTGCATTCTTGGTGTCGTTTTCGTCCGGACTCGTGTCCCCGAGACTCGTGGCCGCACGTTGGAGGACATCGAAACCAAAAGCATTCCGACCCAGGAGGCTTTCGCTTCCCACGAGAGGAACACGGTTCTCACGAGAGGAAGACGGCGAATCAAGTGACACAGGACTAGCGGCACTGCTGCTCGGACTTGCTGGACTGGTCGCCCCGCGTCGGCAAGAAGGTCGGGAAGGCTTCCCCAGCGGCAATACACCGTAGATTTGCCGACACCGGCACGAGCGGCAACCGCTTCCATGCTGATCGCTTTCGTGTCTTGCTCGCTGATCAGATCGAGGGCTGTTTCGAGGATCTTCGTGTCACGCCCGCGATCTCGCGTGCGCCCCACGGTGCCTGCGGGACGCGGCGTAATGATGAGCGACGCGATGGCGAGCGGGGCCGGCCCAAGCGGCGTGATGCCGCGCGCGTGCCCCTCGACGGTGGCAACGAGGCCGGCCCCTCGGACCTTGACTTAGAACACCAGCACGGGCCGGCCGCGCAGCCCGCCCACCTCGACGAGCCGATGCGCTTCGGCGACCTGTTCAAGCGGGTAGGTACCCGCGACGCGGAGCGCGAGGACACCGAACTCAGCCTGGTCGCGCAGTCGCGTCAGAGATGCGGTGTCCCGGATGCGGTCATAGACGAAGACGGGGAACCAGCTCACACCCCGGTCGGTGTCGCCGGCGAACCCCTTAAAGGTTGCGATCGCTCCACCGTCGCGGACCGCGGCGGCAACTCGTGCAGCAGGTAACCGTTGGCGGCGTGCAGTTCGACACCGTCGAATCCGGCATCGACAGCGTTCTGCGAGCCCCGCACGAAGTCTTCGACGATTCCGGGCAGCTCATCGGTCTCGAGCGCATGCGGAACGGGGTAGGCCACCTTTCTGCCTGCAGCGCGAGTTTCGCCGTCAGCCGCGATTGCGCTCGGGGCTTCGACTGGGAAACCCGAGATGTCCGGATGGCCGGCTCGCCCACCGTGCATGACCTGGGCGACGATCAGCCCTCCCCCGGCGTGCACCGCGTCGGTGACCTTCCGCCAGCCCGCGAGCTGTGCGTCGGTGACGAGGCCGGGCTGGCCGTCGAAAGCCTTCCCGGCGAGGCTCGGGAAGGTGCCCGCGCTGATGATGAGACCGACGCTCGAACGCTGCGCATAGTGGTCGACCATGACCTCGGTGGGAACACCGTCAGCACCCGCGCGAGAGCGGGTCAGAGGGGCCATGACAATGCGGTTGGCCAGCGAGAGGTCGCCGGCCACGAGGGGGGAGAAAAGGCGTCAAGGCCCCGCCCCGCCCCGCCCCTGGTGAAGCATTCGCGTACGTCCTGAAGCCACACCCATAAAGCCGGTAACCCCTCATCCGGGGTCACCGGCTCTGCGCACATCCGTGCGCCCCCGTATCAGAGGAAGAAGCGGCCGACCAAGAAGAAAATGAAGTCGAAGATGCCAAGGCACATGCCCGCGATCGCCAGGCCCTTGCCACGCTCACCGGTGCGACGTATGGCCTTCAGAGCTTGGCCAGAGAACGCCGCAGCCAGCGCTCCGAGGAATCCGAAGACAAACAGCGCGACGCAGGCGATGACGAACCCCCAGATGGCCATCTTGTTAAACGCTGGACGTGTCCCCTGGACGCCGTACGCCGCCGGCGCAGTCGCCGGTGTGGCTGCAGATGCAGATGCAGGAGCGACGTAGTCGTCTCGCGGCACGGGTGGCGGGAAATCTGTCATAACGAACCCTTTCTTCGAACGAATCGAGGGCAATCGGTGTCCCCCCAACAACGAACGTACTGCCAGTCCCGCAGTTCACCGGGCATTTCGGGCATTCGGGGGTCAGGCGACCGTCTGCGTGACCCTGAGGCCTCCTCCAACACCTGGATGAAGCGCACGTGGCAGCACAGGCTCGCCGCCGGCACGTCGTCATCTAAACTGGACTGTTGCCCACGGAAGGAACCTCAATGAGCATGGAAGGCGCGGCCTGGAGCTCGCTGTACAAGATCTCGAGCGCCAGGGAGGGGAAGCACGGCATCTCGCGTGAGTCCGTTCGGCGGATCATGACGTTCGCGGTGCCCTACCGGTCCAAGCTGCTGATCTTCATCACCCTCTCCATCGTGGGAGCTTTCCTCGCGGTCGCGACGCCGGTACTCGCCGGCCAGGTGGTCGACGTCATCGTCGCCCAGGGCGAGGTCACCACGATCGTTTGGATCGCCGTCGTCATCGCCCTCGTGGCGTTGGCCGACGCCGGCGTGTCACTCGTGACGCGCTGGTACTCGGCGCGGATCGGCGAAGGCGTGATCCTGGACCTCCGCACCGCCGTCTTCAACCACGTGCAGAAGATGCCGATCGCGTTCTTCACCCGCACACGAACGGGCGCCCTCGTGAGCCGCCTCAACAACGATGTGATCGGCGCTCAGCAGGCCTTCAGCGGCACGCTGTCCGGCGTGGTCACGAACCTCGTGGCGCTGATCCTCACCCTGTTCGTCATGCTCAGCACGTCCTGGCTCGTGACGGTGCTCGCCGTGATCATGCTCCCCATCTTCCTGGTACCCGCGCGCCGCATGGGCGGCCGCCTTGCCGCGCTGCGCCGCGAGGCCGCCGATCACAATTCCGCCATGAGCACGCAGATGACCGAGCGCTTCTCGGCGCCCGGCGCCACCCTCGTCAAGCTGTTCGGCCGACCCGACGAGGAGGCTGAGGAGTTCCGCGTCCGCGCCGCCCGTGTCCGCGACATCGGGGTCCGCACCGCGATGCTGCAGTTCGTCTTCTTCACCGCACTGATGCTCGTCTCCGCTCTCGCCCTCGCGCTCGTGTACGGGCTCGGCGGCTCCCTCGCACTCGCCGGCCAGCTGAATACCGGTGACGTGGTCACCCTGGCGCTCCTCCTCACCCGCCTCTACGCGCCGCTCACCGGCCTCGCAAACGCACGGGTGGAGATCATGAGCGCGGTGGTCAGTTTCGAGCGCGTCTTCGAGGTGCTGGACCTCGACCCGCTCATCAAGGAGAAGCCCGACGCCATCGCCGTCCCCGAAGGCCCGGTGTCCGTCGAGTTCGACAACGTCCGATTCGCCTACCCGTCCGCGGACAAAGTGTCCCTCGCCTCTCTCGAGGAGGTTGCAACGCTGGACACCCGCGGCGGCGAGGAGGTGCTGCACGGCGTGTCCTTCAGGATCGAGCCGGGGCAGACCGTTGCCCTCGTTGGTACGTCCGGTGCCGGCAAGTCCACGATTGCGCAGCTCCTCTCGCGCCTGTATGACGTCGACAGCGGCGCCGTGCGCCTCGCGGGGACGGATGTCCGCGATGTTACTTTCGCCTCCATGCGGCACACCCTGGGCATGGTGACGCAGGACGGCCACCTGTTCCACGAGACCATCCTCTCCAATCTCCGCCTCGCGAGGCCGGAGGCGTCCGACGACGAGGTGTGGGACGCCGTCCGCCGTGCGCGGCTCGAGCCACTCATCCGGTCGCTGCCGGACCAGCTGGACACCATGGTGGGAGAGCGTGGCTACCGACTGTCCGGGGGTGAGCGCCAGCGGATGACCATCGCGAGGCTCCTGCTCGCCCAGCCGCGCGTCGTCATCCTCGACGAGGCGACGGCGGCGCTGGACTCGACGTCTGAGGCCGCCGTGCAGGCGGCGCTCAGCGAGGCGCTCGAGGGACGGACGGCGATGGTGATCGCACACCGCCTCTCCACCATCCGCAGCGCGGACCTCATCCTCGTGGTTGAGGACGGCTCGATCGTGGAGCGCGGTACGCACGAGGATCTGCTGGCGATGGGTGGGCGGTACGAGGAATTGCACCGGACCCAGTTCGCCGTGCAGAAGAATGTTGCGGCGGATGAGGAAGCACTGAGCCGGACCTAGTCGCCACAACGGTGCTCGCAGCGATCGTTTCTGGTTGGCCCCGTTCGCTGACCGCTCTGCCACAATATGCGAGTGCTTACCTCCCCTTGGCCTGCCTCTAGTGGAGCGCTGCTCCTCCGCGACGTTCGATCAAACGACCTCGCGCAGATACTTGCGCTGCGAAACAACCCGGTCGTGAATCATTTCATGCTGCGCACCCGCGTCGAGCCTGAAACGCTTCGACAAGAGTGGCTCACCATTCCGACCAGTGACACAGATTTTTCGTGCGTCGCCCAGTTTGATGGCGAGATCGTCGGAATGGGTTTCCTCGACCTCGTTGACGGCATGGGGCAGCCAGGCATGCCTCAACGCACACAAGGTGTCATGGGCTACATGCTTGAGCCCGACTTCGCGGGAAGGGGATTCGGCACCGACTTGGCCCGTGGCCTTCTGTCCGCAGCATTCGACAGGCTCCATCTTCGGCGGGTCATGGCTAGCTGCAACGCTGACAATATGGCCTCGGTGCGAGTGCTGGAAAAGGCGGGAATGCGCCGAGAGCAACATGGAATCCAAGACTCCTGGCACGCCGAACTTGGGTGGGTCGACGGGTATGAATACGCGCTCCTAGACCACGAGTGGCGCAACAATCATCCCTGAATCGATCAGTTTCGGGCAAGGTCGCGATGTCAGAGGTATTCAACAGTCCTGTACCGAGCAAGACGAGCAGCCTGCCGCCGGCAAACGACGAGCGATAGCGACCGGCTTTCGGGCACGTGGAAGCGGTATCGCTAGCATGGGCCGATGATCGTATGGCTGAATGGCACTCATGGCGTCGGGAAGACGACGACCGCTGCTCTCGTGCAGCAGCTGATCCCCGGTTCCCGTGTGTTTGACGCCGAGAAGGTCGGCGAAACTCTCATGGACGTCCACCCAGGGCTACCTGAGACAGACAATTTCCAGAACTGGCCTCCGTGGCGGCCGCTCGTAGTCGAGACGGCTCGCCGCATCCTCGACTACACCGGTGGCACCCTGGTGATGCCGATGACTGTGCTGGTCGAGTCCTATTGGCGGGAAATCAGCCAGGGCTTGGCCTCCTACGACATTCCAGTGCATCATTTCGTGCTCCACGCCGATCAAGGCACCCTCCGGGGACGAATTCAGGACGACTCCGTGATGGGTCCCTCCTCGTTTCGTTTCAGCTACCTCTCCCCCTACGCCGAGGCCTTCCAGTCCTGGTTGGGCAAAGAAGCGCATGTCATCGATACCGCGGAGCTAACGCCTGCTCAGGCCGCGTCGGAAGTCGCCGAGACCGTCAACATCTCGTCATTCCTGGACGACCCGAAAACGCTGTCAGAACCTCGCAACGACACGAACAGTTTTCGGCACGTTTGATTCCGGGCGTGTGACTTTCAGGCTTGGAGCCCCAAAGCATCGAAGGCGCCTTTTAGTCGATCGTCGACCGGACAGCGCGCGAAAGGCTGAGGAGGAGAAGCTCAGCAGCTGCATGCAGCGCGGAGGGTGACACCCCATCAAGCAGTTGTGTAGAGATCCCCAGCACGAAGGAGTGCACCAGGATCGCTGATGTTGCCGGATCCAGGCCGTCCCGGAGAGCGCCAGCATCGATGCCCCGACGGATGCACGCCTCAATGCCCGCCCGGTCCGCCACCCGTCGTACGGTGACAACTCTGCGCGCTGCGAGGCCATCGTCTCCGCCTGCGCCAACGGTCGCCGACAGCGTGACGAGACATCCGCCCGGGTGTGCCGAGTCGGACTGCATGTTGATCGTCCCGTGAATCATCTGGTCGAGCGCGTCGAGCGGGTCGAGCGTCAGGTCGTTGACGAGTTCGCTTACCCGGCCCGGCCCGGCGATGTAGTGCTCGACCGTGCGCTCGAACAGGCCCTCCTTCGACCCGAAGGCGCCATAGAGGCTCGCCGATGATAGCCCGGTCGCCGCACGCAGCAGCGCGATCGACGACGCCTCGTACCCGTGACGCCAGAAAACCTGCATCGCGGCATCGAGCACTTCGCGCTCAGCGAAGATCCGCGGTCGTCCTTGCTGTGCCATCTCCACCTTTCGGATCGTTCGTTCCAGTTTGACACATGGAGAACCGTTCGTCACTATAGGAACGTTCATTCCATAAATCGAGAAGAGTCGTCAGTGCGCGTTTTATCCCCCGAACCCACCGTTTCGAAACAGCCAGAGAGCGGCAGTCGTCTGCCTGTCCTCGCGCTCACGCTGATGGCCCTCAGCGGGTTCATCATCATCATGACCGAGACGCTTCCGGCCGGGCTCCTTCCCCAGCTCGCCGCCGACTTCCAGGTCAGCAACGGCACTGCGGGCCAGCTCATCACCGTCTATGCACTGGGCACCGTCGTCGCCGCCATCCCGACGATCGCCCTCACACGGGGTGCATCCCGCAAGCCGTTGCTCGTCATCGGGCTACTTGGCTTCTTGGTTGCAAACACGCTGACGGCAATTGCGCCAACGCTGGCGATTGCCCTTGTCGTGCGCTTTGTTGCCGGAGCATTTTCTGGACTGATCTGGGGCATGCTCGCAGGCTACGCTCGTCGCATTGCTGCCCCCGAGCACGCAGGCCGTGCCCTCGCGATCGCGATGGCTGGGACACCGCTCGCGCTCTCGATCGGCACCCCTCTCGGCGCGTGGCTCGGCTCGGCGGTCGGCTGGAGATGGTCCTTCGGCGGCGTCTCCGCACTCGCCATGGTTGTCGTGGTGTTGGTTCTTGCGTGCGTGCCGAACGCACCAGGACAACGATCAGACACCCGGCTTTCCCTCGGGCGTGTGCTGGTCATCCCGGGCGTGGCCGTTGTCCTGGGCGTAGTGTTCGCATGGATGCTCGCCCACAATCTCCTTTACTCGTATATCGCCCCATATCTGCAGAGGGCGGGGGTCGGTCTCCGCCCCGACCTAGCCCTGTTTACTTTCGGCGTAGCCGCACTCGTCGGCATCGGGATCACGGGTACCCTCATTGACCGAGCACTTCGGCGCCTCGCCCTCGCGAGCACGGCGGCGTTCATTGTCGCCGGTGCACTTTTACTCGCTTTCTCTGATTCGCTGCCGGCAACTATCGTCGCTGTCGTTTTGTGGGGCGTCGCATTCGGCGGCTCAGCAACACAGCTGCAGACAGCGATCGGCAATGCAGCCGGTGAGAGCGTCGACGTCGCAAACGCGATGCTGACGACGGCCTTCAACCTCGCAATCTTCGGCGGAGGAGCGATTGGCGCGCTCCTCGTCGACGGCAGCGGCCCAGCTACGCTCCCCATCGCGATGATTTCACTGTCCGCGGTGGCCTTCCTGGCCGTCGCCTTCGGCCGAAAGCAGGCCTTCCCGGCGACAGTAGGCCGCAAGGCGGTGGTGCCCAGTGGCGACTACTTGTCGTAGCAAGCGATTGACCGCGGCCCACGGGTGTTTGAGCGCTCGCCTACCTGTTGTCTTGTATCCCTACGCATCCGAGGCGTCTCATCCCGCGGACGTCAGTGGAGTCACTGCCCCGAGAACTCGCGGGCTGGTTCGTCTCGCAACCCCGTCTCGTGTCCGGACGGCCCGGTTTGCGCACTCATCGCTAGTTCCGAGACACGAGCAACAGCTGCGCTCCCTGCTCAACATGTCCTAAAACGATCGTTGCGGCGGGCTGTGACCAAAGCGGGATTCGAGCGCTGACGCTGCCCTTAAACGGCGGGGCCGATTACGCTCGGCCATGAGCAGTTCAAGCTAAGACGCGGCCTGGCTGACCGTCGATCCAATGCGAACGCGCTGTGCGCATCAAGGGAGGGCAACGAGATGAGACCACTCCGATACTCGATCAACGTCACGCTCGACGGCTGCTGCCATCACGAGGCAGGACTCCCCCCTGACGAGGAGTCGATGCGCTACTGGACCGCTCAGTTGGAGCGAGCCGATGCCCTGCTATTCGGCCGGGTGACCTACGAGATGATGGCGTCAGCGTGGCAGAGGCCGGCCACGGGCACGTGGCCGGACTGGATGGCTGACTGGCAGAAACCGTTCGCCGAGACCATCGACGGGGCGAAGAAGTACGTCGTGTCGAGCACGCTGAACGAGGTCGATTGGAATGCCGAGCTGGTGCGAGGCGAGTTGGCTCGAGCGGTTCAGCAGCTCAAGCAGGAGTCAAGCGATGGCCTCTGGGTCGGTGGCGTGACGCTCCCCCTGGCGTTGGCAAATCTGGGGCTGATCGACGAGTACGAGTTCCTCGTGCAGCCGGTCCTTGCCGGACACGGGCCGACATTGCTTGCCGGTCTGCGTGAACACATCCAGCTCGAACTCGTGGACCGCCATGAGTTCCGGTCGGGGGCAGTCTCAATGCGATATCGGCCCACGCGAGTTCCGGATTGACGAAATCCAGAGAAGTTGTCTCCCCACGGCCTTCCAACTGTGCCCGGAAAACGGATCGTCCCGGAGCAAGTTTTCGAGACGGACGGCCTTTCTAGCCGCCGTGTGCGCTTCCCGAATCAGATCGTTCTCGAATCCGAGCTGGAATGCCTCAGCGTTCGTTCTCGCTGGAGCTGCCGAGAACACCACCGAACAAGTGGCTACCATGGCCCTCGCGGCTTGCGCGCTCGACTTCCATCGGGTCCGGGTCTGGGCCACCGTCGGGTAGCGGAGCCAGTGCTTCCGGCTGTTCGACCACCGTGCGGGATTCTCTGGCTTCTTTCTTCAGCCGTCGCTTCGCTGCCTTTTCGACGAGGACGGGAACGAAGTCACGGACCCGACCCTCATCCAATTGTCCGTGCTCAACTTGGACGACGTCCGCGATATGTTCGCGCTCCAAGCTCGGGAACCGTTGCGACAGCCGGTCAATCACCTGGTCGATGGCTTGAGTTTCGTCTAGCTCGCTCATGAGGACATTCTTCAACACGAGTGCTTCCGCGGCAACGGCATGAATGTGAATTCTGGCCGTGCATAGTGATCGCCCGGATCGGCCCGCACCTAGTTGGACAGGATTTGAACCTGCGACCCCCTGAAGGTTCTGGCCTTAATTTAGTCGTTACCGAATGTCTCCGAAAACCCTCGGATTCCCTTGTGTTTACAGGGAACCAGGCGATTCGCTGCCTCCGATTGTAGCCCATCATTTTGGGTCAAATAGAGATGAATTAGATGGGTAAATGATGGACTTGGGACCCGCTTTGAGCGACACAACGAGCCCGCCAAAACCATCCTCCGCATGCCCGCCGCATGTGATCGAGCACGGCTGGGATGGCGATCGGTCGTCTGCGGATCTGGGACTGATTGACGAGTACGGGTTCCTTGGTGCCACCGTAGCGGTCCCCCACCATCCAGTTCTATGCTGCGACCGTGCCCGAGACAACTCGTGTCGCAGCCCTCAATCAGGTGAACCTCGATCAGCTGCTGCTGGAAACGAAATTGGCGAGTCCGCCACCTCGGGGCGGTTTCGTCAGCCGCAGCGCGCTCATTGCCAAAGGGCGCGGAAGTGGACGCCGTATCGTCGCCATCAGCGCACCGTCCGGCTACGGCAAGTCCATCCTGCTGTCCCAGTGGGCGGCAGCCGAGGACCGACCCGTCGCTTGGGTTTCCTTGGATCGATTCGACGATGACCCTGCAACACTGCTGCTTCTTTTGTCGTCGGCATTCGTGCGGGCAACCGGGGCGGACAGCTCACTGATCGACGACATGGGCGGGCACGGCATCTCGGCGCTCGGCCGTGCGGCGCCGCGACTCGCCACGGCCCTACACGCCAGCCCCGAGCCGTTCGTGTTCATGCTCGACGACCTCCACGCGCTCAGCTCACCGGGGTGCCACGACGTGCTGGAGGTTGTCATCTCCGGCGTTCAGAGCGGCTCACAGTTTGTGGCGGCGAGCCGGATAGCCCAGCCGCACGTCCCGAGACTGCGCGCCGCGGGCGAGACAATCGAGTTCGGCGCCAACGACCTTGCCTTGGATGCCGACGGCGCGCGGAGCATCTTTGCCGAAGCCGACCTCGACCTGGCAAGCGATGACGCCGAGACGCTCGCCCGCACCACCGAAGGGTGGCCGGTGGGCATGTCGCTCGCGGCCGTCATCACCCGCGAAAGCAACGTCCCCGCGGTCACCGTCGCCGGCAATGACCGGTACGTGGCCGATTACCTCTACCGGGAGTCCTTAGCTCCTTTGTCGGAAGAGACGCGGAGCTTCCTTCGCCGCACCGCAGTGCTCGAGCAGTTCTGCGCAGGCCTGTGCGATGCAGTTCTCGACTCTTCAGGGTCACAGGCCATGCTGCGTGAGCTTGAGGCATCCAATGTCTTCCTGATTCCCCTCGACCGTCACCGCGGCTGGTATCGATATCACTCGTTGTTCGGCGAGTTCCTCCAGTCCGAGCTGCGCCAGAACGAACCGGGTGCCATCGCAGAACTGCACCTGCGCGCGGCGGACTGGTACGAAGCGAACGAGTCGCCGGGCATGGCGATTGAACATCTGCTCGACATCCGGGATCGCGACCGCTGCCTGCGCCTGGTCACCGAGAATGCGCTCCCGGCCTACCAGGCCGGCCAGCTGGAAACAGTGCAGCGCTGGATCACCGCGCTCGGCAGCGACACCGTTGCCGACTACCCGCCGCTGGCCGTGCTAGCCGGATGGTTGGCTGTCATGTCCGGACAGTCCGCGGCAGCCGAGCAGTGGATGCATCGGATAGACAAGGCGGTTTTCGACCTGCCACCCGCCGATGGTACTGCGTCGTTTGATTCGGCTCGGGCGATGCTGCGATCAATCATGTGCGCGGGCGGACCGAAGCAGGCTATGGCCGACGCCGCATTGAGCTTGGCGCAGGAACCACCGTGGAGCGTCTGGCGCGACCAAGCCCTGTGCCTGACCGGTGAGGCGCACCTGTTGACCGGCGATGTGGAGCGCGCGGACGCCCTGTTCGGCCAGGCCTCCGAGCTGTCGGCTACCACGGGCAATCACGACGTGCTAGTCCTCTCTGAGGCCGAACGCGCGGTGATCGCAATGGACAGAGGGCGCTGGGTCGAGGCGGCGCGACTTTCGAACGAAGCGCTTGCGGCGATCCAGGAACATCGCTTGATGGACTACGCCATCTCGGTGATCGCATTCGCCGGTGCGGCCAGGCTGGCCTTGCAACGCGGCGATCTGGCCGGGGCGACAAATGAAATCACGAAGGCCATGCGCGCCCGCCAATTCTGTGGATACGCCACTCCGGCGTTGGCGGTTCGCGCGCGCTTGAGTCTCGCCAAGACACATTTTGGGATGAGCGACCATGCGACGGCTCGACACTTGCTGCGCGAAATCGGCGATATCTTGATGCAGCGACCGGCCCTCGGGCGTCTCGTCGATGACGTGACCGAGTTTCAGGCCATCATCGACTCCGGCGGGACATTGGGTACAGGAGCAGCACCCCTGACTCCTGCAGAGCTTCGACTGCTGCCCTATCTGCAAACGCACCTTTCCGTTCCCGAGATCGGGTCGCGTCTGTACGTCTCACGCAACACAGTGAGCACGGAGGTGGGTTCCATTTACCGCAAACTGGGTGTGTCCTCCAGGACCGGCGCTGTAGACCGCGCGCTGGCAATCGGCCTGCTTGGGGCCTGAGGCGAAGGCCGCCTAAGCCGCCCCGGTGTTTGTGTTGGAACAAATGGGTCCCGCCACGGCCTTGGATGTGTCGCTTGCAGCCGCGATCTCGACTGTGGCATCACCGGCCATCATGACGACCACGATCGGGTTGGCGCCCACGCGCTTCACTTCGCCAGGTGCCGTTGCTCGGGGGTCGTGGAGTGCGTCGATGGCGACGAGTTCGTTGCGGAAGAGGAAGGGCGCTTTTGTCCAGACGAGAACGTCACGCACCCACCGTCCGTATCCTCGCGTCCACTTCGAACGAAGTCCTTCAACGGCTCCCCCGGTGACTCGGATGGCACCGTGGAAGCTCCCTTCCTGCTGGGTGACCCACCGCTTGCGGCTCAGGACGAACACCAGCACGGCCACGAGGACAATGAGGTCCACCCCGAGAACGGCGAGTAAGGCTATGACCATGAGATGCTCCATCCTCCGCGCCCACCGACACCGGGGCATGCGCTCGCTCACATAGAGCGGGTTATGCGGTGGCTAACGCCTTCGCCTTGAGCGCGTCGTATTCAGTTGGGGTAACCGCGCCGGAGTCGAGTAGCCTCTTTGCCGATTCAATCTGCGCCGAAGGCGAGTCAGTAGCCGCGACCGAGCGAATGTAGTCGTCGGTTTGGGCCGTCACGGCGCGCGAGGCGGCGGCACTTCGCTCAGCCATGCTGCGCCCGCGTGCGATCAGGTAAATGAAGACGGCAAGGAAGGGGAGAAAAACGAGGAACAGTGTCCACAACGCCTTCGCCCACCCGTTCAGCGTCGGGTCCCGGAACACGTCGATGATGACCGTGATGAAAATCCACAGGCACGAAACTGCGATGTAGAACCAGAAGAACCACACGAAGAAATCCCAGATGCTCATGACGGCCCATTTCGCTCGCGAGCGTGCCAATCACGCTCCAGTGCTCAGACGCTACGGGGGCTGCGATACCGGCACATCACGCGAACTGCATGATTCAGCGTGCAATCACAGGCGCGTCAACCCGTTGCCCATGATGATCACATCGGCGTGCAGACGCGGACTGGACGTGCAGCTGTTCGTCTCCGAGATCGGCGACCAGGGCGAGGTCTGGCACGCCCAACGGTCCTACTACGGTGCACTGCTGCGGGCCGGCGTGGAGATCTGGCTCTACCCGGCCCCGTACATTCTGCATGCCAAGCACCTCTCGATCGACGAGGACGTCGCCGTGATCGGGTCGAGCAACATGGACATCCGCTCCTTTGCCTTGAATGCCGAAAACTCCCTGCTTGTGCGCGGCGCATCCTTCGTCAGCCAGATGCGCGGAGTGGAACAGGCTTACCGCGATGCCGGCCGACGCCTGACGCTCGAGGAGTGGAAGCGGGAACCGGCATCCGCCACGTTCCTCGACGGGGTGGCGCGCCTCACGTCGGCGCTCCAATGATCAGCCCGGGATCATTCCGTTCCATCAAGGTCGTAGCCCAGCGCTAACGCGACCTTCGGCGCTGCTGCGACGATCCGAGGCGCACCGACCACCGCCTTCACGCCGATGAGAACGTCGACGATTTCGTCCGGTGTCGCTCCTGCCCCCACGGCGGCATCCGCCAGGTCGCCGAAGGAAGGCTCGGAAGCCCCGATCGCCACGAGCGCGGCCAGCCGCGTGAGGGCCAGCGTCTTCGGTGACAGGGTCGTCGATTCCCAGCCCGTTTCGGCGATCTTGTCCATGGCTCGTGAGTCGCTGATGGCCAACCGACGCAACCGTCCCACATAGTCCAGTGCCACGATGACCTCCACATCCATTCGCGTGCCTACTGTGTAGCAAAGCAGAGTCCCGGCGGGAGGTCATCACTCACATCACGTGAACCGCGATCGCGCCCCATAGTCGGAGGAGCCTCACCCGCTGAGGGCAGCGATGGCGGCACGATTGGTGTCGAACACTCGCTCCGAGGTCAGGAGCCCGAGGCGCTCGAGGCGAGCGCGAGCAGTCGGCCGGACCCGGCTGAAGCTCAACTCGATATCGTTGGCCCGGAGCCATGCCTTGAGCGCCGCGAAACTCTCCGCTCTGCGAAGGGCGATCCCGCCGCCGCCAGAGAACTGACGCCGACACCGCATATTCAGCGCCCGATGCGCCCCCACCGGATATCCTCCTCCAACCCGGCCGGTTGGATGCCCGACGGCCGATGAGAGACGAGTCTCACCTTGCCTGGATGAACGCGCTGGTTGATAGCACGCCCGTCATGGCCAGCGTCTGCACAGGCGTTGCCCTGCGTCCGATTGTCATTCCTGTTCGGTCGCCGCCCGGCGCGATCGCCGAGTCGACTTTGCCGGATGAACGGATTGCGCTCCGCTCGACGCAAGCTAACTCACCGACTCGACCTCGCCCAGCCTCCACGTCTTGTCGAAAAAGGGTTGCAGAGGGCTGTAAAGGCGCAGAATCACGAACCAGCCTTTGTCCGGGTCGGTCTGGATCCAGTTGGCCCGGGAGACGCCGTCAGGCTGGGTCGGGGAGATGTACACCACGGTGGAACCGTCGGCCTCGGCCTCTGCCGCGGGTGACGGATACTCCTGGCTGCCCGCACGCGGATAGAGCTGGTCGGTCTGGAGCAGGGAGCGGGTCTGGTTGTCGTACAGGTTTAGCGACCAGAACCGGGCCGCCGGGATGTCCTTGGGCAAGCTCACCCGGTACGTCTTCGCACCGTCGAAAGGTTCGCCGGCGGTGTCGACGTTGGCGATCAAATACTGCGACCCGACGCCAGGCAGCCGCATGCACATGGCAGGGGTAATGGCGGTGGCGGTGTAGAACATCGAGGTGCGTGAGTGCAGCCGACGGGCACCCTTGTTCGGATAGGGCTTGGCGCCCTCCTCGGTGATCTCTGGCGGCGGGTTTGTGAACTCGAATCCGCCGACGAACAGCATGTTCCACCACGCGGATTCGCCGTCGTAGTAGCGGAAGCCCTCACCGGGGTAGGCACCCATCCCTACGGTCCGCGAAGCCGCATTGCCGACGGCCACCGCGTCGTCGAGGATCTTCCGCAACCGGGCGTCGGGCGCAAACTTCTCGTCCTTGACGATCCCTATGGCGGCGAACTGTCCGGCCAACTCGGTGTCGAGCGCTTCCGCCGGTTCCAGTTGGACCAGGGCGTCGAGCATCTCGTAATGGCCAAAGTCGTTGGGCGGGACGGTGTTCATCGCCAGACCGGTCCCCTCAACAAATCGGGGACTCTTGGGGACTGCAGGCTGGCCGAGCGGGGCCTTCCCGGACAGGTAGGCGCCAACGCTGCTGCCCACGCCACCTGCGGCATAGGGGTAGACCTTGAGTTCGTCCTTGATACGGGCAACCGTCGGGCCGGGATCGTCGCCGGGGTTCTCGTTGATGAACGCCCGGCCGATCAAGGTCACGTGGTTGGTGCGCGAATGACGCACGTAGTAGCCGCCTTCGGGCAGCGGGCCGTCGTAACCGGGGCCGACAAGCAGGTAGGTTCCTCTACGGCCACGGTCCGCACCGGGCAGGCCGAAGTCGCTGATCCAGCGAAACCAGATGTCGTCGAAGATGCCCAGCGTGTCGGACGGTGTCTCGAACACCAGGGGCCCCTGCGACAGGTCGTGGAAAGACCAGAAGTAGACCGTGTCGGCGTTCGGCGTCAAGAACAGCGACCGGGAATCCATCAGCCCAGAGAAGATCAGCACGTCGCCTTCCTCGACGCCGGCGTCTTGGAACCCTTTTCGAATGGCGAACACAGACACCCCCTGGATGGTGTTCATGAACGCATCGACACAGTGCAGGTACTCCAGCTCGTCACGCAATTTCGCTGCGGTCTGGCCCTTTGGGTAGCCGTCGGTGAATTCCAACGTGCCAATATTTGTCTCGACCTTTGACGGCGTGGTGATCGCTGGTGGCGTGGGCGTCCGGGTGATGTTCTGGTTGGGCATCGCAGTCTCCTCTGGCTCGCTTCTGGCTTTTCCGCAACGTAGTCCAGACCCGAGACTCAGGTCATCATCCAAATCACATGAAGCTCGACTGTACGGAACATGCCGGCGGGCAACCATGCAGTCTCTCCATGATGTGAGTCACCCGCCGCCGGGATGCCACGAGTTCTTCAGCGACGGTGGGCCCCGCCGAATTCGCCCGAGAAAGTTGAGATCGCGCATAGACCAAGGGGCCGGTCCGTCGTGGAGGTCTGGCAGCCACCTTCATTGCAATCGGGTGATGAAGGCCGCCATACGCGGTGGTTCGATCGACGAACAATCCCAATTGGAAGGATCCGAAATGGCTCAATCAGACGGCGTGTTCCTGTTTATTGGCACGTATCCGAGCGAAGAAGCAGCGCGAGCCGACTACGACGTGGTCAAGGAATTGCGCTCAGCGGGAGCGGTCGGGGCGTACGACGCAGCTGTCATCACAAAGGACGACAAGGGCAAGATTCACGTCAACAAGGATGAGACGGCGACCCGCAAAGGTGGATGGGTTGGTGCCGGGATCGGCGCTGCAGTCGGGCTCATCTTCGCCCCCGCCGTGATCGCCACCGCAATCGTTGGCGCGGGCGTCGGCGCCGTCGGCGGACATCTCGCGAAGGGGTTGTCACGCTCCGACCTCAAGGAGCTAGGCGACCTCATCGATGAGGGCGAGGCCGCATTGCTCGTCGTCGGTGAGAGTACGGTTGAGGACGCGATTGACAAGACCGAGTTGAAGGCCGAGAAGCGCGTCGCCAAGCAGCTGGACGTGAGCACCGAGGACGTCGACGAGGCCTTCAAGGATGCCGCCGGCGAGGTCAGCTGACGGATCGCCTCTGTATTGAGTAGGGCGCTGGTAGTGACGGGTTGAGTAGGGCGCTGGTAGTGACGGCGACCAACCCTTTCTCCACGCCGCCCGCTGGACCACCGTCCCGCGCCGCAGCGTTGGCTTGCTTGATCGCCCACCAGTCGCTCCTGGACCGGTACATCTTTCAAATTTCGGCCTTCGCTCGGAACCGATTGGTATCGCTTCGGGTGGGCGGATCCCGAGCGGATACTAATCGCCCGTGTGGATCCTCAGGAGCGATCATCTTGTGCCAAGCCTGAGGAAGTTCACCCGCTGAGGGCAGCGATGGCGGCCCGATTGGTGTCGAACACCCGCTCAGAGGTCAGGAGCCCGAGGCGCTCGAGGCGAGCGCGAGCAGTCGGCCGGACCCGGCTGAAGCTCAACTCAATATCGTTGGCCCGCAGCCATGCCTTGAGCGCCGCGAAGCTCTCCGCCCCGGTCACATCGACGTCATTGATCGCCACCAGATCCACGACAAGGTGCTTGACGGCGCCAGTACCGCCGGGAACAGCCTGAACCGCCCGCTTGACCGCATCATCGAAGACGGCTCCGTTGGCGAAGAACAACGGTGCAGCCATCCGCACCACGATCGTCCCAGGCGCGCTGAAGGTTCCCGCCGGCGCTTCGGACAGAAGGGATTCGAGCGGGTCGTCGTCGGCCGCGAGAATGTCGATGGCGGGCCGGGAGGCTCGACGGACGATATTGACCAGCGCCAGCACGAACGAGACCACGATGCCGGGAATTGCGCCCACGAACAGCGTGACGAGGAAGCACACGGCGCCGATCGCGAACTCGAACCGATCGAGTTTCCAGAGCCGCGCAAAGTCCGTGATGCCGAGCAACGGCACAACCGCTACCGCGACGATCGCGCCGATCGCCGGGGACGGGATCTCCTCGAGCAGAGCAGTGCCGAAAACGAGCAGCAACAGCGTTCCGACGGCGGTGATGATCGACGGGAGTTGGGTGCGGGAACCCAGCTGATCCATCGCCGCGGTGCGTGATGTCGATGAGCCGATCGCGAACCCACCTGTTGCACCGGACGCAATGTTGCCGAGGCCGAATGCCAACAGGTCCCGGTTCGGCTTGGTCGAATAGCCGTGCTGCTCCCCATACGCCCGGGAGACGAGGAGCCCCTCGGCTGTGGTGACCATCGTGAGGGCGATCGCTGACGGGACCAGCAGCAGCCAGGTCGCCCAGTCGATGACCGGCCACGTGAGCGTCGGAGGTCCCGCCTCCACCTTGCCCAGTACGTCGACACCGGCCCCATCCAGGTCGGCGGTCACCACGAGGATGGTTGCGAGGATGAGCACGATCAGTGCCCACGGGACCGCGCGGGCCAGGCGCCGGCCCATCAGCAAGACCACGAGTGCGGCGAGCGAGATCGCGATCGACCACGCGTTCATTGTCCCCAACCCGGCGAACAAGTCTCGGACCTTGTCGATGAACTCCCCACCCGAGTCGATCTTCACGCCAAGCATCTTCGCGAGCTGGCTCACCAGGATGTCCAGCGCCAGACCGCCGACGAATCCGACGAGGATCGGCTTCGAGAGGAACGTGGCGAGGAATCCGAGCTTGAAGAAGGCCATCAGCGCGAACAGCACTCCGCTGATGATGGCCTGCGCGAATGCGAGAGTGAGGTAATCGGCGCTGCCTGCCGCGGCGAGACCACCAACGGACGAGGCGACCAGCGCGGCGGCGGCGGCATCAGGCGATGCAACAACCTGTCGCGATGAGACCACGAGCGCGTAGATGATGGCAGGTACAACGAGCGCGTACAGGCCCGCTGTCGGGGGCAGCCCGGCGATCTGCGCATAACCGATATTGAGGGGAACAGCGATCGCAAGCAGGGTGACGCCGGCAACCGACTCACTCAGAACGTTCCTCGCGGTCAACCCGGTGACGGGCCGCACCCCGGACGAAGGAGTATCCACGGCGGATCCTTTCAGAGCGGCTGGAGCGTCGCGCTGCGAAGCACGTCGCTCCAGCCGCGTCAGGTCCAAGGTCAGACGGGTTCGAACTCGCTTGGTCGCCAGGACTTGTCGAAGAACGGCTGCAGCGGGCTGTACAGCCGGAGAATGACGAAGTAGCCCTTCGACGGGTCCGTCTGCAGCCAGTTGGTGGATTTCCCTTCCGGTGAAGATGGGCCGAAGTAGATATCCGTCGAGCCATCCTGGTTGGCCTCCACCGTCCCGGACTGACTTCCGAGATCAGGTTTGGCCTGGTCGGTTTGCAGCATCGAGCGGGTCTGCCGGTCGTACACCATCACGGACCAGAACCGGCTCTGCGGGATGTTCGGCGGCAACGACAGGCGATAGTCCCGGCCGCCGTCGAGGTACGCGCCCTCCGCATCACGCATGGTGAAGATGTACTGGGACCCGACGCCCGTAAGCCGCATGCACATCGCCGGGGTGATTCCCGTGTACGCGTAGAAGAACGCGGTGCGTGCGTTGAGTTTGCGTGTGCCCTCGTGCGGGCTTTGAACCACACCATCAGGCGTTATCTGAGGAGGCGGGTCGAGGAACTCATATCCACCCGCCCAGAGCGGGTTGAACCACTGGGAACCGGGGTAGAACGCCCAGCCTTCCTCCTCTCGTGGAGACACGGCCACGGTACGGGCGGTGGCGTTGCCGACCACGACGGATTCTTCGAGCGCCTTGCGCATCCGACCGTCAGGATCAAACGGCTGACCCTTCACGATCCCCACCCGAGCCAGGAGGCCCAGCGTTTCCGGTTCCCCTGCATCGGCCGGCTCGGCCTGGACGAGCTCGTTGACAACGTCCCAGTAGCCGGAGTCACTGGGCGGGATGGTGTTGAACGCCAGTCCCGACCCTTCGACGAAAACAATCTCCGCCAGGGTCGAAGCTTGGCCGAGCGGTGCCTTGCCGGCGAGGAAGGTGGCGATCGCAGTGCCGGGACCGCCAGCAACGTAGGGATAGACCCGCAGGCCGTCGCGAAGGACCTGCGACGGAACAGTCGGGTCGTTGTCGATCATGAACGCGCGCAGGAAATAGAGAACCCCATTCGTGCGCGAGTGCGAGACATGGAAGCCACTGTCAGGAAGGGTGCCTTCGTAGTCAGGCCCGGCGAAAAGATACTTGCCTCCGCTGGCACGATCGGGGCCGGGCAGACCAATGTCCGTGATCCAGCGGAACCACATGTCATCCACCGCGCCGAGGATCCCGGAGGGCGCCTCGAGCGCCGGGACCTCGATCACCATCGGTCCATCGCTCAGGTCAAGGAATCCGATTGCGTAGACCGTGTCGCAGTTCGCGGTCAAAAACAGCGAGGACGAGTCCATCAGTTCGGAGAAGATGACCACACCCTTGTTGTCCTCCACCCCGATCGATCGCAGGCCACGGTGCATCGCGGTCGTTGACGCGCCCGGGTAGGAATTAATGAACGCTTCGACGCCGTGGAGAAAATCGAGATGCTCGTAAAGCAGTTCGGCCGTGGCCTCCGACGGGGCGCCGTCGTTGAACTCCAGCGTGCCAAGTCGACTTTCGATGCGGTCCGGCGTCGACAGCGATGCCGTCGTCTCACTGGAAACCCGTGCTTGTGGACTCATCGCTTTCTCCTTTGTCGCATGAGCGGTTCCGATAGTGGGCCGGTAGCCCGTCGATGGGCTCGGGCGAAACACACCATAGATCCAAGATCACCGATTCCTCATCACGCAATGTGGGTGACTCACTCGCTTCATTCACATTGCGTGATGCCGTGACCGGGGCGCGGAGTTAACGTCTCTCGCGTATAACGATCCTCCAGGTTCGGAGAGGACCAGCTGATGACGCAAACCGCGTTCGCCGTTCTGATGCTCGTGATAATTGGCTGGGCCGTGCTCTCGGATCGCCTCGCCCGGTGGAACATCACCGGTCCGTTCGTCTTCACGCTCGCCGGATTCCTCCTGGCCAACCAGGACTGGGGAGCCCTGCCCATCAATGTCGACGCGCCGTCGATCCACCTCCTCGCCGAGCTGACGCTCGCCATGCTCCTGTTCTCGGACGCGGCGCGGGTGAACCTTTCCGTGCTTCGACGAGACATCCGCGTTCCCGCGCGTCTCCTGGGCATCGGTCTTCCACTCACGGTGATCCTCGGAACGCTCTTGGCGGCGTGGCTGTTCAACGACTTCACCTGGGCGCTCGCAGGGTTCGTCGGAGCCGCGCTGGCTCCCACCGACGCGGCGCTCAGCGCCCAGGTAATCAACGATGAGCGCATTCCGATGCGTGTGCGCCGAGCCCTCAACGTGGAAAGCGGCCTGAACGACGGAATTGTAACTCCCATCGTCGTCTTCACCCTCGCGATCGCGGCGGGCGAGCTCGGGGTCGACGGCGGAGAGGAGGCGTCGGCCATCAGGCCACTGCTGGAACTGGCGGTGGGGATTGTCGTCGGTCTCGCGATCGGCTTCGGCAGCGCGAAACTCATCGCGTTCGCGTCGCGCCGGAAATGGATTCTTTCCGGTGGTCGGCGCCTGGCCACGCTGGCCGCCGCCCTCGCCAGCTTCTCGCTGGCCGTGGCGTTCAGCGGCAACGGCTTCATCGCGGCGTTCGTTGCCGGGATCGCGTTCGGAGCGGCGCTGCCTCGTGACGTCGCGCAGCTGGAAGAGGTGGGCGAGCTGCCGGAATTGCTGGGCGAGGTGCTCTCGCTCGGGGTGTGGTTCCTCTTCGGTGCCGCTCTCGTGCCGGTCGCGTTCGAGTATTTTTCGGCATCCACGATCATCTACGCGGTGCTGAGCCTGACCGTGATCCGGATGCTGCCCGTTGCGCTGTCGCTGCCGAAGACCGGGCTGGACAGGGCGACGCTGTTGTTCATGGGGTGGTTCGGGCCTCGCGGGCTGGCCTCCGTCGTCTTCGCGCTCCTGGCGATAGAAGAGCTCGGCGAGTCGGAGGTGGTCGGTCACGCTGTCTCAGCCGTCACCTTCACCGTGTTGCTCAGCGTAATTGTGCATGGCGTCTCGGCGGGCCCGATCGGCCGCCGCTACGCCGCCGGCCACAGTGACAGCGCGCCGGTCGACGACGACTCCGGCCCACGATCCCGGCGCCAGAGCCACCAGGCAGTACCCCCGCCACCGCGCGGGATTTAGGCCGGGTTCGCCCGGGATCGGAGTGGCTAGTGTGGTGGAAAAAGAAGTCGGTTCAGGCCAGCACAGTGGCAGAGCAGGTCCAGGTGAACGCCGATCAGGCCCGGGTGAACGCTGACCAGGCACGGGTGAACGCTGATCAGGCCCGCGTGAAGTCGGTGCTGGGAAACCATCGCAACGCGTTCATCCTGATCGGCCTCGGAGGAGCTGTCCTCGTGGGGATCGGCATCGCCGGACTCGCCCCGATCATCGCCCCAGTATTCCTCGCCGTAATCCTGACAATTTGCATGCATCCGCTCAGGATCTGGCTGGAACGGCACCGTATCCCGAGAGGAATGGCCACCGGGGCGTCGATACTGGCGGTCATCCTGCTGCTGCTCGGCTTCGGCTACGTAGTGCTCGTCGCGTTCGGCCAGTTCACCGCCCTACTTCCGCAATTCGCCGACCAGATCACAGCGTTTGGCCAGGACGTCGTCGCGTGGCTGAACTCAATCGGCATCTCGTCCAGGGAGCTCAGCGCTGTCGCCAACGACTTCGACCCTGCGCAGCTGGCCGACTTCGTGGGCGGCCTGATCGGCGGGCTGGCCGGGATCACCTCTGCCCTGATCATCCTCCTGACAATCGCGCTGCTGATGGGCATGGATGCCGGTTACATACCAGTGGTGCTGGCCCAGACCAGCACGACCCATCCGCTGCTGGTCACCGGACTTACCGCCTACGCCGCCAACGTGCGGCGCTACATGGTCTGGACGACCCTGCTCGGTCTCCTACAGGGTGTCATCGATTTCGTCGCCCTGATCCTGATTGGTGTTCCCGGAGCGTTCATTTGGGGATTGCTTGCGTTTCTGTGCAGCTTCATTCCGAACGTGGGTTACTTCCTCGCGCTCGTCCCGCCGATCGTCTTCGGGGCGCTCGTCGGCGGGCTGCCCACGGTGATCACGGTCATCGTCGTCTACGGGGTTATCAACGCGATCGTGCAATCGGTCATCCAACCGCGGGTGATCGGCAACGCCGTTTCACTCAGCCAAACCATCACTTTCTTCTCCGTCCTCTTCTGGGCCGCCATCCTCGGCCCGATCGGCGCCATCCTGGCGATTCCGCTCACGCTGCTCGTGCGCCTGATGCTCGTTGACACCTACCCTCCCGCAGGTTGGGTGCGCCCTCTGCTCGGCGACCTTACCGGGACCAAGAGCCTCATTGCCGAGGAAGACGCCGAGATCAAGGCCGCCCGGCCGGATCACCCCGTTGAATCGACACCACCGGCCCCACCACCCGCGACGGTGCAACCGTGACCGGACCCCGAGTCCGCCCGCTCTCGCCCGCCCAACGGCGCCGCCTCATCACCCGGGGTCTGCTACGGGCACTGGCATCAACGACGGTACTGGTCGCGCTGTACTTCCTGGTGCCCTTCACCGTGATCAACGCGGTACCCCTCGTGACATGGTTGGGAGTCGCGCTTCTGGTTCTGGTCGGTGTCTCCGTTTGGCAGTTGCGAGCGATCGCGCGGTCGGAGCATCCGAGAGTGCGCGCGATCGTGGCGCTTGCGGTTACCGCACCGCTGTACCTGCTTCTCTTCGCGACCACCTATTTCCTGATGTCGAGTGGAGATCCCGCGGCCTTCACGTCGGGTGCGCTGACCCGGCTAGACGGCCTGTACCTCACCGTCACCGTCTTCGCCACGGTCGGTTTCGGCGACATCTCGCCCGCGACACAGAATGCGCGACTCATCGTGATGATCCAGATGATTCTGAACCTCCTCGTGCTGGGCGCCGGAATCAAGGTGTTCGTCGGCGCCGTCCAACGCCGCCGCAAGGACCAGGAAGAAGATGCGAACACAGCTGCGGATGGTGACGCCTAACCAGGGATCACAGCCGTGGCCCACCGTGCGTCGTACCGTCATATTCATGATGCGGAATTGGCAGGGCAGACGCATTCATGGCCCAGTCGGGACCGTACGCTTCGAAACCGGAGATCACCGGCGGTGGAAAAGTCTGATCCGTGAAGCTGCCGACGGCGGCCCCGAAGAAGTCCGGAGCGATGGCGAGTTCCCAGTACACGGTCGAACCACATCGCGGGCAGAAATGGTAGGTGGCCCCTTCGCTGTCACACGAGCGGAACGTGGCCGGCGTCGCGCCGCCCATGGGGAACGTCCACGTCGAAGACTCACCCGTTATCGTCACGTTCTCCCGTGGCAGGCGCGTCTGCACGCTGAAAACGCTGCCGGTGCGCCGTTGGCACTCGCAGCACTGGCACAGGGAGATGCGCGCCGGGTCCGGTCCGTCATAGGTCAAAGTCAGCTGTCCGCAGTTGCACGCGGCCTGTCGAATGGGCATTGGTACTCCCCTTTAGTGTGTCTTGACGATGTTTCCCACAGGAACCTAAGCCAGCCAGGTACATAGCGCTTCATGCGATCTGCATGAGGGGCAGGGGACTGGGGGCAACCAAGGTGATTCACCTCAATTACGTGACGCGTCCTTGACGGCGCTGTTGTCCAATGCTGATGACGACGATGCGGAGGATGACATGGCCTGCAACCACACCACCCGGTTGGCGTCTCCTCGCCGAGGTGTCGTCGAATCGCTAATGGGTTGGGTTTGAATGATGCCAACTCAGATGCCGGTGGACCGACTGATTCGGGTCAGCGTGAAGTCGCCAGCCGGACGGTTCCTGATGAGATCTCTGCGTGAAATTCGCAATCTTGAACTGTTCGATCGGGCGATGACCCTGGCAGCGCAGGCGTTCACGTCCATACTGCCGATCCTCATAGTGAGCGGCTCCATGCGGCGCAGCATGAATCCCGAAGCGAAGGCCGTGTTCGCTGACAACCTCACCCTCGACGATCACACCGCAGAACTCCTGCAGCAATCGATGCCCGAGCAAATTCAGAGTGTCACGCTCACGCAGATCATTGGTGTGCTGCTACTCATCATCGCCGCCACTGCGTTCGCCCGCGCGCTCGAGCGCTGCTTCCGCCGGATCTGGAATACGCCCAAGGCAAGCATCCGTTTCGCCTGGCGCTGGGTCGCCGCGATCGTCGCGATCGTCGTCGGGTTCGTCCTCGTCGTCACGACCCGCTTCGTCGTGCGCGGATCTGGTGCCATCCCCTTTCTCGAGTTCATTCTCGAGGCGGTGATCTGGTGCGGTCTGTGGTGGATCGCGTCGTGGGTGGTGATCAATCGAAGCGTCAGTCTTCGGGCTCTCCTGCCGGGTTCACTGCTCGCCGGGCTCGGTTTTGCCGCGGCCACAGCGCTGGGTCGAGTGTATCTTCCGGGAGTTCTCGCGTCCTCCGCCGATCAGTTCGGTGTCCTGGGGTTGGCCTTCTCCTACGTCGGGTGGCTGTTCGTACTGATGTCAGTTCTCCTTGCAGCAGTGACCATCGGCCGCGTCATCCACCTGACAATAGTCGGGCACGAGTGGAGGTATTCCGGAAAGACCGCCGCAACGAATACAGCGAGTAAAAGCTCCCCCTGACCCGAATTGTCGATCGTCGTTTTCGGCCGCAACGACCACTCGTAACTGGCAGTCCACCCATGACCGGGAGAAAAATTGCCACAGATTGTTCGAGAATCCGGCTCTGCGCTTGTGATGGCCAGGGGGTCCACGTGAGGGCCTGAGCCCAGAAGCCACCGGTCCCGGCAGGACGTGTCGCGGCAGGCAGTAGTCGGTTGTCGACGCCCTCCGCTTTTTCTTGTCGGAACGGAGCTGTGCCGATGAAGTCGAACTCGACCCTAGTTGGGCGACTGCAACCACGTCATCTGACGCCCAGGTTGGGGTGTGACCGAGCAGGGCGCCTTGCTCCCCCGGGACAACCCATTGGTCGGGCCCGACAAGATTTGATCCGGCGACCGGCTGAAGGTTCTGGCCTTAATTTTATCGTTGCCGAATGTCTCCGAAAACCCTCGGATTCCCTTATGTTTACAGGGAACCAGGCGATTCGCTGCCTCCGATTGTAGCCCATCGCTTTGGGTCAAATAGAGATGAATTAGATGGGTAAATGATGACCTTGGGAACCGTCTTGAGCGTCATCACGAGCCCTCTCGAGCTCTCCCCCATGTGCCGCCGCATGCGACCGAGCATGTCCGCTGATGGCGACCCGGTCGCGCGATCTGTGCGGCCCTGGTTCGCATTGAGACGGCGTTATAGGCTGAGCGCAATTTGTGGCAACGATGAGAAACGGCACCGGCACTCATCTGATGAACGGTCCGATGACCGCGGGCGTCATCGAAGGAGGGCAACGAGATGAAACCACTCCGATACTCGATCAACGTCACCCTCGACGGCTGCTGCCATCACGAGGCAGGACTCCCCCCGGACGAGGAGTCGATGCGCTACTGGACCGCTCAAATGGAGCAGGCCGATGCCCTTCTCTTCGGCCGGGTGACCTACGAAATGATGGCGTCAGCATGGCAGAAGCCAACCACGGGCGCATGGCCCGACCGGATGGAGGAATGGCAGAAACCGTTCGCCGACACCATCGACCAGGCGAAGAAGTATGTCGTGTCGAACACACTGAGCGGGGTCGATTGGAATGCCGAGCTTGTGCGAGGCGACTTGGCGCACGCGGTTCAGCAGCTCAAGCAGGAGCCCGGCGAGGGTCTGTGGGTCGGAGGCGTAACACTCCCACTGGCGCTGGCAGATCTGGGGCTGATCGACGAGTACGAGTTCCTTGTGCACCCGGTCATCGCTGGACACGGGCCCACGTTGCTTGCCGGTCTGCGTGAGCGCATCCAGCTCGAACTCGTGGACCGCCACGAGTTCGGGTCGGGGGTAGTCTCCGTGCGATACCTGCCCAGAGAAGTCGCGGCTTGACGTGTTTTGTTCTGGTACTTGGCCGGACGTCGGGAAGGGCTTCGGCTTGGCAGCGCGCATCGAAGCGGACACAACACTATAAATCAAAATTCCCGCGGAGCTGGCGACTGTGCCCACATATCGGATCGTCCCGTAGCCACCTTTCGAGATGACCGCGTTTTTGGCTGTCGAGATCGGGGCGCCGCACGAACATCACGTCTGTTACGAGATGCTTCTTAGGCACTGGCACGTAGGGAAGGCCCGCATTCGCGGACGATTCGTTCCCTTGCGGCGTACTGGACGTCGGCGGCGCCCAACCGATCGGTACCAGCTCTATCAGGCATCCAGAAGGTCGTCGGTACCTATGCCCTCATCGAGCATCATTTTGCCCCCGACAAAAACCACGCCCAAGGCAAGTGCTGCAACGCCCACCATGCCTACTGTTTTCAGCAGCCCATCCAGGAAATGTTTACTTTCGCTGTCTTTCCTGAAAGCAAGCTTCCCTGTCTCTTGGATCTGCTCAATAAGAAATTTCCGCTCATCCCAGCTCAAGTCATTTCTGTCGAGTTCGCCCTTTAGGATTTCCCTGATTTCTTGGAGCGCCTGGTACACACGATCCTGGCTCTTGTCGTTGGCCGAAAGCGTAGTCGCGTGTGCCTTCTCCATTGACTTCACAGCCTCTAACGCAAACGCCGTAAAGGCTGGAAACTGCTCAATTATCTTGAGCGCCACCTCAGTATCAATATCGGGCATCATAGCGGCGAACCGGAGCATCTTGTCCCTCGAGAGGTTTCTCCAGGTCTCAATTCCGAGCCTTCGCTTGACTTCGTCCTCGTTGTAGCCCATGTCTCACTCCATCCGGTCCAGTCGAGTATGCCCAAAGACTATCGAGTCCACGGAACGGCCGCCCCAACGCGTCAGGCTGGGTGGGCTGAGCCTCAACTGCCTGACAGGGGGTATGTGGCGAGCATCCGGCCCGCCGAGACAGTGGCGACAACGACCATCAGCAAGAGAAATTTGTCGCACTTCTCACATAGTCGCGAGTCAGCATAACCGCAGTCCGGGGATTCAGCCGCTCAAACGGACCGGCCATCGGCCAACGCCCTCAGATTGACGCCAAGTGTCTCTTCAACGAAAGCGATGGTCATGGGCTGGGCATCAAGTGACGCCCGTACGAGCTGCGATGTGAAAAGGCCGCTTCGCGGCAACCATTTGGCGCCCTGTCGGTCGACTGTTGCTGCCCAATCCACTGCAACTAAATACTCACAAATCGAGAGGTCGCTGGCGTTGTGTGCAATATTCGGCTCAGCGAGTTCATATTCAGCAAGCTCGAGCCCTTTGCTCCGATAATCGGCGTACGGAACTGCCGGTGACCGCACGACGCCCACACCCACGTAACCCGCACCTTTGAGGTAGGCGATGACCACATCACCAACTTCGAGCCCTCGAATTGGGTCACTCCACTTTGGATCGCCACCGGCGGCAAGAAACCCGAACTGCCGGCAGTCATCCCAGTTGCGGGTCTCACCCTCTCCAACGTTGATGTAGTAGATACCGTTCTCAAAGTCGAAACGCGCCAGTCTCTTGTGGAACGTATCCCGCGGTCGAAACCGGCCGACGTATCGACCCGACGCAACATTGGTGAGTGTCCGGCCCAACTTCCAAATAAGCGTGGTCTCAACCATCAGCGCTTCCTCCGAAGTGAGCCCTTTGGCGATAATCCGAATAATGGGCTCCAGGCCTTCTTTCTGGATCGCCTTTATACGGGCAACCTTCACAGAGTCACCGACATCTTGAAGGTGCGCGTGGCTCCGAGACCCCGTTCCTTTGCCGTAATAGAACTCTTCGAAGTTGCGCGGGTCGATGTACACGTACACGTAATAGCGATCGGTCACGTTCACAGTATTCACTGTGCCAGCCGCACCGGCCAACGCAAGCGACTCCCGGCGGACCCAACGACATCCTCGACAAGTTGGCGAAGGCGCACCGTAATCAATCCCTGTACGGGCCGCCCGCCCCCTTGAGTTGGAGAGACGTCCGCGATCCGGTTAGCCGAAACCGCGGGGAGATGCCGCCCCCACCGACGGTTCCTCACCACGTACCAGCTGTGGATTCGATGCCCATCACGCGGTCAGGATGGCGAACATGACTTCGCGTTCGATTCGGACATATGTTCTAATTGGGTTGTGGGACCGAACAGGACACCTCCCAGTGACCCCGGCCGGCAATACAGGACGGCACGCGCCGACACCCTCGGGCAGGTTGAGCCCGATCGCGGCGGCGAATTCGTGGTGCGCCCGTCCAGCCTCACGCCCGCGGAGCTGGGCGGCCTGGCGGCGGCAATGGCTGGCGAACCGATGCACGTTCTGGCCTGGGTGAGATACCCCGCCATGGCCAACCGCGTGCGCGGCCTGGCTCTGGCCTGGACGCCTCGCGCCGTCTACGTCGAATGGGAAGATCGCGGCACTCACCGAGCGTGGGTGTGGGCCTCGGCTGTCGAGCGCGCTCCCGGCGACCAGGAGGCCGCCGCCGCCCCGGAGCGGCCTCAGTCGGCCGTGATAACGGGTAGGGGCACGGAACCCCTCGTGCACCTGGTCAACGCTCAATTGGCTCTCATCGGCGCTGAGTTTCGTACCGCCATGGCCAAGCCCACCGGGCCGTTTAGCGCGGTCGTGTTCGGCTCCATCGACGGCCACCACGTGCGGTTGGACTTCTCTACCGACCCCGCGACCGGCATGTGCGTGGTGGTCCTGGTGGGCCCTGAGGAAGCGCTACCCAACCAGAGCGCAGCACCGACATTCGAGAAAGCTATCGCGGCGCACCCCTGGACCGCGGCGATCGGCACACTCGCCCTCGAGGCGTCGAGCGAATGAAAGGAGGAGCCGACCCTTTACGCAGCCGGCCCCTCTCTATTTATAGCGACTGTCCCTCCCCGGACAAAGAGCCTCAGTTCAAAGACTCGGGTTGATGTGGAAAAAACACCCAGAATGTACGGCGCCTACACCCGGAGGTGCTTTACAGCTACCCAAAGAGGGTGGTCTCCGTGGGGTCGAGGGTCGACAAACGCGTCAGGGATATAGCCGAGAAAGCACCAAAATGCCCCGCTCGTCCTCGGACTGGCTGGGCATTTAATACCGGCTGGTTAGCGAACGTCCAGAGCTAGTGACGTGACATGCAGAGCCGAAGACATTCGGGCCGAAGCCGGTCTGCTAACTAGCGCCTGAGCGTGACGACGGACCAAAATCCTACAATCGTGGGCAAGATAATGGCCCACGGTGAGGTTCCAACAGTTGCCACTCCTACGAGCACGAGGACTATGGCCACCACGCAGACAAATAAGACTCCTAGGCTGACGAAGTCGAGCGGGCCTTCACGCCGCTTCGGAGGATGACTCTTCGGATGCGTTGTCGCTATAGCCATCGTCATCTCCCCGTCGCTTAAAAGTCACCTGGGTGATCGACCATTCCTTGGTCGTTCGACCATTCTTTGTGGTTCTGGTCTCGTTAATCAACACAGTGAAGATATCGTTCTTGTGGAGAGCCATCCCGCGATCAAGCCGAAGAAGAAAGTCCTCATCTTCTATTGTAGCCAGTCTGTTCCCCAGAGGCGTCTGAACGCGCCACTTTTCTCCCGGACGGAAGTCGATGCTCCTCAGCTGCGCCTCGGCCTCAAGGACTTCCGTTTCAATCGATTCGTCGTCTACCTCGGCCGCGGCTGTGTAGTAGTCGGAGCGACTCATCACAACCTCAGGTTCCGACTGCAAGACCTCATCCGACGATTCGTCTAGGGCGCCGTCGCGCACCTCTAGGTGGGCAACGTCGTCGCTGAGGGGCGCCATTATCTTGCGTAGAGCCTTACGTGTGGAAGACTTCATGGCGTTGAGTTGCTTCCACGCTGGTTCCGGCACTTCGCTAACGGTGCCATCGCGCCAGTTGAGCTTTACGTTGCCGTTATTGAGGTAGTCGATATCAGTAACGACGTCCCCTCGTAGTCGCTTCACTGCGACGTTGATGCTCTGACCGATGCCACCGGTCACCCCCATTATGGTGCCAACAGTAGCCACGGGGTCGATGCCGTACGACGTGACGATCGCATCTACGATGAACGAACCCTCGACTGGTGGACGGACTCGGACGACCGGAGCCATTCCATCTCCGAAACTGCCAGCCTTCGCTAATTGACTGGTGAACTCGACCAGTCCCTGAAGAACCTCCGCGAACTCAGCGGCGTTAATATCGTTGACCGTATTATCTTCATTCGAGAACCGCAGCTGGACTACGCCGTCCGCTATGCCCTCGAAGTCTTGCGATGATTGCTTGCTCATGGTGCCCCCTTGCTGTCACACAGCTCAAGACTCACCGTAGTAGAGAGAATCGGAGTCCCCCTCTGCGCCTGCAGTTCTGAGCGAAGTGGGGCCACCCCAATTCGGGGCGCGCGGAATCAGACCGCCCTAAGCGCTACAGCTGGACCATCCCGCACTCTGGGCACCGCCACACCATCGTTTCCCGCGTTCTTTGACGGAGCATTCATGACCGAGGCGCAGCATGCCCCACTTCGGGCACTAGACCCAGCAGGTCGCGGTGTAGCTTCGAGCCATGCCTGAAGTAGTCGCTTGGTTCCTGTCCGTCAATTGGTGGGAGGTCACTATGAGTGTCGCCATTCCAGTTGCGGCCATCCTTATCCCCACCGTGATAGCCGTGCGGCTCGCCAGAAACGAGCGTTCGGTGTCCGTACGCAGCCACTACCTTGAGCGTCGGCATGGGGCGGCACGGGGCGTGATAGTCGCCCTGTCCGACATGATCTCGATGGACCCCACGGCTGAAATGGTGGAACCGCTGCTTCGTGGTTTGCGCGGGAGCATTGCTGTCTACCGGGCTTCGTTGACTGCCGACGATGCAGTGTCCGGGCACTGGCTTGTTACAAGACAACTTCAAGGCGCTGAGCTATGGACCGCTGCTCATGGTCGACTTGCATTCGAACTTGCCCGCCGCACTCTAAGCACAGGCGATACGGCTCAAATCCTGCAGCCCGCGCACATGTGGGCGCACGACACGATGGAGACCTTCTCGGAATGGCTGTCCGGTCAGGTCCAAGATGCTGACCTGCAGGCTGATAGCGCGAGGCTTATTGCGGAGCGCGGCTCCAGGGTCTAGTCACTCAGAGCCTCACCATCCCGCACTCAGGACATCGCCAGACGACCGCACCGAATCGGTGGGTCGGATGCATCACATTAAGGCATGTGGGGAAGATTTGGGGCATCCAGATCATCCATTCGCGCCACCATATAGCGATATGCCCAGGACCCTTCCGCGCCGGCATCGTTGCGGGGTCGTTCGGCGGGTTCAAATCCTACCGGTGACGCCATGACGCCCTTCAGTTCCTGTTATGAACGCTGAGTGCTACATGCGGACGCGCACAGGTGTTGGGCGTGCCGTGCGACCCTGACGCCATGTCGCAAAAGCGTCCTCTTGCTCCACGATCCGCTTGGCGGACTCTACTGCGCTACGAGCTTGAGCGGCATCGCGACGTTGAGTCTCTGTCTCCGGTGTGGCACCAAGGGGGCTCGTGCCGACTACTGCGTAGCGGTCTCGGTATGCCGCCACCATACGCGCCTGCAGCCTCCAGGCTGGTGCCTCGCGCCTTCGTGGCGAGACCCCGAGTGCCTGAACCCACCCAGCGCCTCCGCGCAATGCTTCGTCGAGGACGGCGTTCGCTCGTGATTCGATCAGATCGCGGCGCTCATCGAGGGCCTGGCGCATCTCCGCAGCCATCGGTCCGATCGCCTCCGGAATAAGCCCCACGATAAGCCGCGGTGTCCTGCGCGCTTTACCTGCGCGGGCGTCACGCGCGACCGCCGACGTTACCCGGGAGCACAGAACGGCCGCCACGTCCTCGGCATCCTCGAACCCGCGTGCTCCGGCTGCTCGATCAAGCAGCCTCCCGACGTCGATGTGGTGGGCTTCGGCTCGCCGAAGGCCCGCACTCAGGGCCCCGAATGCAGGTGACTTGATGACCTCGGCGGCCCGCCCGGGCAAGAGCCCACTACCGAACACCAATGCCGCCCATCTATCGTGCTGCGCGGCCGCAGCGATGGTCTCATACTCAGCCGCAAGTTGCGCCACAGAACCCCAGACATCCTGCTGCTCCACGAGCGTCTCGTGCGCGGACGGTTCGGCGCCGACGTGCTTCAGAACGCCGCAAAGGACACTGTGAGCCGTCGCATCGTTGTCGTCACCCGATCGCGGCCCCACATGAGCCACATCGGGTCGGTCGACGGCGACGAACGCAGTGTTGGCATCACGGCCTCGCGTCATTGCCACGTAGAGGTTCTCGCGCGTCATGCCAGCGGTCACAACAACGTGTGCGGTGTCGGTCGTGATGCCCTGCGCGCGGTGCGAGGTGACGGCGTAGCCGAGTTCGAGGTGGTGCTTGACATAGTCTGCGGGAAGCCGCACCGCGCTCCCCCACCGGCGGCCGTGCCGGCGGAGATCGACCGAGCCGTTCTGGCGCACCCCGGTCACGGTCCACCGGTCGCCATTGCGCACCCAGCTTCGGGAGGTGCGCATCTGCCGGTCGTTTCGGCGGGTGATCACCGTGTCACCGACGGCTGCACGGTTTCCGTCGTGGAGGGAGACTTCTTGGACCGCGTCGATGCGACGCGCGAGGATGAGTTCTGTGCGGGCACGTGCGTTCATCGCGGCGACCGCCTCGTTCGAGTCGCTGATCAGGACGGCCGCCCTGCCGGCTCGGGTGTCCGCGCGCCAGGCTGCGTAGGCGGCCTCCGTCATCGACTCGGTGTCACCGCCGATCACTCTTGCGTGCGCGATGTAGTGGTCGAGCGAGGCGGGGTCGCCCTGACGCAGTCCGAGGGAGGCTGTCTTCTCCCACTCGTGTGTGAAGCGGTGCACGTCGACGAGCTCTGGGGCATCCGCCCGGCTGTGAACCAGCATTGAGAATGCGCCGCCGGCGTCCACGGAGTGGAGCTGCGCGTAATCGCCAACCAGCAGGACCTTCGCCCCGGCACTCGCGGCAAGCGCGGTGATCCGATCCAGTGACAGGGTACCTGCCAGGGAAGCTTCGTCGACGATGACGAGTTGGCCGGCGTGGAAGGTCTCTCCGTGGTCGAGATGGTTCTGCCACCACTTCGCCAGGTTCTCGGTTGGGATGCCGAGATCTTCTGCCAATACTTGAGCGGCAGCGGCCGACGGAGCGAGCCCCACCACCGAGCCCGTGTGGTGCGCTGCCTCCCACGCGTGCCGAAGCGCGCTCATCGCGGTCGTCTTGCCTGCACCGGCCGGACCCACCAGGACATCGACGGCGCGCCCTGAGCCGGCGATCGCGCTGAGCGCGGCGAGCTGGTCTTCAGCGAGCACGACGCCATTCGGTAGCAGTGCGAGTGACGTTGCACGAAGCATGGCCGGGTCGACTCGGGGGCCGGTCGTGTCCGCTGCGCGCTTCAGTAGCCGAGATTCCGCGTCGAGCAGTTCCGTAGAGGTGAAGAGGGTGGCGTGTTTCGGTCTGAAGACGGACGTGCCGTCCGCTCGCACAAACGACGCAGGCCCCGGCGCGAGTTCGGGTGGAGTGATCCGCAATGAGGCCCGCTCGGCGGCATCCACGACGAGGCCAATGACCGCTTCGCGATCAGATGCCGAGGCGAATCGTTGCTGCGCCAGCTGGCGTGCTGCCTCGGCGGCGAGATTCCAATGCCGCCAGGTCGCACGTTTCTCGCTCACCGCCGTCATAACGCTCGATCCGATCTCGTCGATCGCCTCCCGCGGCACGTCCTCGGCACGCAGCGTAGGTGCCGGAGTGGTCGCGGCTGCTGTGGACGCCCACTTCGTCGCGTCCTCGCCGAGCACTCGCTCCGCTCTGGTGCGCCAGGCCGAGGTGAGGTCGGCAAGCGAGTGCACTTCCTTCGCGGGCCTCGTGGAGAGCGTCGCCTGCGCGCGGAGTTTCGTAATGGTCACTGGGCCGGGTCGGCGTCCGTGCCTGGCATGGTAGGCGTCGATGAGTGCGTCGGTCGCGATATCGATGTGATGCGACCGCGACGAGAACTCTGTCACGAGTGCCTCAGGCACTGAACTGATCGATAGGGCGGGGTGGCGATCTCTCCCCCGCTGTCGCATCTCCCACCGCACGCCAAGTGATCGCGTCAAGGCGTCCGCGAACAAGGACTCGTGTAGTTCGGAGAGTGCGACGACGGCGGCGTGCATCGGTCGTCCGTCGAGTGAGCGCCATTTGCCGTCGAGCACGGTTTGCACCTTGTTGCTGATCACCACGTGCGTGTGCAGGTGCGGGTCGCCGGCTCTGCTGTCGAAGTGGTCGAAAGCCGTGGCGATGACGCCCGTGACATCGACTTGTGAGACGGCTCCGTCGTATGCGGTGGTTCCTGTCCGCGTCGCCGCGACCTCGCGCTCCATGTACGCCACGACGTCGGAGACCGCTGCATGATGCGCCTGCATGATTCGCGATTGTGTTGCTGCGTCTGACACGCCCCAGAGGACGCTCGCCGACTTTGGAATCGAGAACGTGAAGTCATACCCGGCGACCGCACGCCGCCGGGCAACTGTCTCCTGAGCGTTGCCGGGCGCCGGATCAGCTGCCGTCTGATATTCGGGATAGGCGCGACCGAGGGGTGCCCCGTCGACCGGGTCTCGACCCAGTCCGATCAGTTTCTGCAGCTGGGCCTCCGTAACCTCGGCGCCTTCAAGGATGCGGCCCGAGCTGAGGCCCGGAAGCCCGCTTCCTATCCATCGACCCGCCGGTGTTCCCTTGGCACTGTAGTAGCGGGTCAAGGGTGTGGAGAGTGACCGCTGCCCGTCGCCGGCAGCGACGGTGCGCAGCAGGTACTTGTAGCCGTCGCCGGCGCTCATCACCCGCATCGACACCGTCACCGCGGCCTCCTCCGTTGTCACCTAGGAGGTGTGCCGCCTCGATCTGCAAGAGGCGTGGCATTTCGAATGTGGGTTGAGAGGCAGTGGATAGGGACGCCGTTTCTTTGGCGGATCCTGTGGCAGGGTCAGGCTGTCGGCACGTCGAGACCGCGGTCGGTCAACGCTCGATTGATGCTGAGCTCGTCCGGCTCTGGACGAGCTGGCCGGACGGAAACAAAATCTCGGGAAGGCCACGTCCCAATCCGGGCTACTTCGCCCCGACGCTGGCGGCGAAGTAGCTGAGCCTTCGACAGCGAGATGAACCTCGACTCAGGTGCGCGCCAGCTGAGCTTGGACTAGCAACATCCCCGTGTATACAAAACCGGCAGCTGCGAGGGTGGATAGCCGGTCGTGCCTCCCTTAGTTCGCCACGTCCAATTCCTCGCGAATGGCACGGTACAACCCCCGAGCGAAGATCCGCGAGAACGCGTTCTTTGTGTCCGTGCTCTTGAAAATGCCCCCAATGAACTGCTCGTTGTCACTGTGCTTATCAATGGCGAGCGAGGGCCCTCGATCGCCATACGCCAGTTCGAAGTTCTCCCTTGTGTTGTTCAGCGCAAGCTCGCGGACATTGTCGACTTGCATTTCCTGCTCAACGAGCGCGCGGATCAAATCGTTCGCGGTCCACTCAGTGCCGAAGTGCTCATTGAACTCGGCGATGACCACATCCCACACGTCGTGGGGCGGTTCCTGGTCCGGCCCGGTTCCATCGCCAGCGTTTGACGAAACAAGACCTGACCCAGTCTCATCCCCGAGGGAAAGGTCATGGTCTCCGGAGTGCGCAATCCGAAGGTGCGTCATCGACACGTCGCCAATGTCAATCGGCGACGGCAGCTGGCCGGCCTTGAGCGCTGCGATGACGCGCAGCAGGAACTTGGCGAACAGGTACAGGCGTTCGAGGTCAAGATCCACGTACGCCATCACCTGCGCTAGGAACGCGTACTGGCGTCCATACTGTCCCAGCACCTTCACGAATGCATCAGCCTGAGCGGTATCCGCCGCTAGCAGCGACGCAAACCGACCTCGTGCTGGCGATAGCAGCGGATACAGCAAGGCCTGTTCGGCGCCTGGCTTGCTCTCTGACTTCACGGCCAGAAGCTTGACAGCAAACGCGTCCATCTCTGCTTCGACCAGAATCTGATAGCTGCTGAGCTGGGTCTGGAGCGCGTACAGGTGGTTAGGGTCAGCGGGTTCGCCAAGCGTCACTGCGAAGTACGGTTTGAAAGCATCTTGGATGTCCTCCGCATCATTGGCGAAGTCGAGCACGAAGAGGTCGTCTTGTGATTTCTGCGAGTGAGTTCGGTTCAGCCTCGAGAGGGTCTGAACCGCGGCCACGCCGGCGAGCTTCTTGTCAACGTACATGGCAGTGAGCAACGGCTGATCGAAACCGGTCTGATATTTGTCGGCAACGACCAGCAACGAGTACTCGGCCTGATTCGGCGGGAACGCAACGTCATCTGCGGTTGTGTACTTGAATGCGTCGGGCAAACGACTCTCGGCGAAGCCGTTGATCATGGACTCGGAGTAGGTGATTGCGCCTTCCTGCAACGTGCCGCTGAAAGCGACCAGAGTTCTTAGTGGGTGCCCGCTCGATTTGATGTACAGCTCGATCGCCTGATGCATGCGCAGGGCGTGGAGACGCGAGCGCATTACCACCATCGCTTTGGCCCGGCCCCCGATGCGGTGCTGAATGTGCGCGGCGAAATGCTCAACGATAATCTCTGCCCGCTGTGCCATGTTGGTTGGATGAAGCGACGCGTACTTGGCGAGTTCAGTGGCCGCCTTGCGCTTTTCGACGTCGTCGGTCTTAGACGCGTCCTTGTTGAGCCGATAAAAGGTGGAATACGTCACATAGTTAGCGAGCACGTCGAGAATGAACTCTTCTTCGATCGCCTGCCGCATTGAATAGACGTGGAACGGTGAATTGACCGTCTCGTCATCGTCTCCGACTCCGGGTGTACCGAAAAGGTCCAGCGTCTTCGCCTTAGGGGTCGCGGTGAACGCGAAGAACGAAATGTTGCCATGACGACCGCGCGCGGCGGCCGACAGCATGAGGTCTCCAACGGTATCCGCTTTTGCTTCGCCCTCCTGATCGATCTGCTCGGCGGCTGCCATTGCATCCTCTGCCGATCCGCCGATCGACAAGACTTGCTTCAGCTTGGTTTGCCCCTCACCGGAGGCCGACGAGTGCGCCTCGTCGATGATCACGGCATAGCGTCGCCCGTCGAGCGGCCCGATCTTCTCTACGACAAACGGGAACTTCTGCAAGGTCGTAATAATTACCTGCGCGGTCGACCCAGTGATCGCGTTGGCGAGTTGCTGCGAATCCTTGTCTATCTTCTGCACTACGCCAGGTATGTGCTCAAACTGAAAGATCGTGTCCTGCAGCTGCTTGTCCAGCACCACTCTGTCAGTGATTACGATTACCTTGTCGAAAATTTTCTTACTTGCGCCTAAGTCTTTTGCGTCTCCGAATAGTTCGTCAGCATTCGCCAGCGTGTGCTGCTTGGACAAACGATGGGCCAACCAGGCGATAGTGTTCGATTTTCCGGAACCGGCCGAGTGCTGCACCAGGTAGTTGATGCCTGCACCGTGTGATGCGACGTCGGCGGCGATGGCGCGCGCTGCGTGCCATTGGTGAAAGCGCGGGAAGATCGTGGTCTGCTTGCCCCTCGGGCCCTCAACGTGGATGAACCGCTGCAGCAAGTCCAGCCAAGAGTCTTTGGCCCACATGTGCTTCCAGAGGTAGTCCGTGTCATAGCCGTTCGGGTTATCGGGGTTGCCCTTTCCGCCGTCGACGCCAGGCCCGTGTGTGCCAAGATTCAGCGGCAAGAACCGCGTCTTCGGGCCGACCAGTCGCGTGGTGATGAACACCAGGTACGGATCGACGGCGAAGTGAACGAGCGCCCGCTTGGCGAACAATAGCTCTTTGGGTTCACGATCCATCCGGTACTGCTTCTTCGCGTGCTCAACATTCTGCCCACTGAGCGGGTTCTTTAGCTCTACTGTCGCAGTGGCCAACCCGTTCACAAACAGGACTAGGTCGAGCTCTTTACCACCATGGAGCTCGTACGCGACCTGCCGTGTGACGCTGAGCACGTTCGCATTGAATCGAGCAACTAGGGTTTGATTGATGTTGTTCGCTGGTTCAAAAAAGGCGAGGCGGATACTCACGCCGCGATCTTTCACACCATTTCTCAGAACATCAAGGGTTCCGCGTGCGTCAATCTCTTTCGCAATTCGAGCAACGACCTTTTGGGGCGCCGTCGCCCCGTAGGTCTTGCTGAGAAGCTGCCATTCATTCGGCTGCGTCGTCTGGAGGAATTCGAGCAGCCGCACGGTGTCGAGGCCGAGCGCTCGGTCATAGTCGGCTGGGCTCCCCTTCACCCATCCCGCAGCCAGCATTTCCATCTCGATTGCCGATTCAAAAGCAACCTCCTGGTGTATCGCCATTACGCCCCCTCTTGCAGCCAGATCTGGCTTGATCCTCCCACGGGCGTGACTCTCCGCGTGGCCATACCTTGACATCGTGCAAGAATCTTGGGGCGCGTCATGCCGCCGCCGTCCGAGCGGTTGACATGTCAAGCCGACCGGTCACGGCCTCCGTAATCAACGCTAGGCGTTTCTCAGCCAGGAGCGCGTTCATCCGCGTTGACGCGTCCTCTGCCAGGAGAGAGTGCGAACGTGCCGCACGAATGCGGTCTACTATGCGGCGTTGTTCGTCGAGTGGTGGAAGCGGGATCTTCAGGGACTGAGCATCCGGGAAATAGATCGTCTTGTGGGTCGATCCTTGCGCGAGACGACCTAGCAGGTCCCGTCGCATCGCGCGGAGGCACCAGAGAAGGAATGCAGGATCAAGTTCCGGCCCGCAGGTCCACGTCACAAAGTCCTGACTCGTCGCCATGTCCGCACCCATGATCGCCGAGTATCCAGCTGAGGCAGTTCGACACAGCACCACGGTCCCCTTGGGATGCAGCACGGCTGAACTGTTCTCCAGTCCGAGGTCGCTAATATTCTCGCGAGTATCAAAGATCGCTTCCACCTGGTCTCGACGAAACTGCGCTACCTCCCCGGTGGTTATCCACGGGGTTGTCGCATCGACCCACCATTCCGGACGACTTCGACTGGGTGTATGGCCGGTCCCCAGGCGCGCTACGTACGAGATTTTAACGGTGCCCCAATGGCTTGGGAGTGTGTCAGCCCATGGAAGGTCGGAGCTCCGCTGATCGACTTCCTCCGTCCCCGTAATCTGGCTCCAAACGACGGACCGAAACCAATCGTCTCCCACGGATATGAGCCGTTCAGATTTCTGTCGTAGTAGATCGATGAGCGCGGTTTGCTTGTCAAGGAAATCGGCAATCCGGCGCTGTTCGTCCAGCTCGGGTAGCGGTATTTGCAGTTCACGCATGATCTGCCATGAGGATCGGGGCATCTTGGAGCCATAGGACGTGGAAGTCGCCCAATCGAGCCACAAATCGCTCAATGTCACGTAGAGAAAGTAACGCGAATCGAGGGACGCGGTCGGCCGCATCGTGAGAATCTCACCGGTTGCGCTCCCGGGCGCGATCGCGAGGTAGCTCTTCGCGAGGTAGGGACGGAGCTTTGAGAAAAGGACATCGCCAGCACGGTGAATGACCGCCTGAGTTTGCGCTTCGGAGTTCAGGCCAGTATCCAGTAGCCGTCCTGTCCCACTCTCCATATCTTCCAGATCAATGTGGGGCATAGAGGACCCGTCGGACTTTTCACCCACGAGCGTTGCCACACTCGCGATTCGGACCCATTTCCCGGTCAACTCGTCACCTTGCTCAGCAACGCTTGAATCTCTCCTTCGACGGCCCGCAATTCGGCGTTGATGTCATCAATGGGACGCGGAGGCTCGAATTTATAGAAGTATCGGGTGAACGGAATCTCGTAGCCGACCTTGGTCTTCTTCTCGTCGATCCAGCCGTTCACCACATATGGCAGCACTTTGCGAGCGAAGAAGTCGTGAATGTCCTGGGATAGCGGAACATTTTCAAAGTCAGTTAACGATTTGTCGGGCTTTTTCGGCTTGGAACCGTCAATCGGCCTCTCTACCTGAATTCGGTGATAGCCGAAATGCGTAGGGGCGAACACTCTGACCTTGTCAAACTGCTCATGAGTCGGATTTGCCGCGATCTCTAGGGCGTCAGAATAAGTCTGTGTGATGAGTGCGATCTGGCCCGCAGAGAGTTCCTTGCGCTTATCGCCGAGCGATTTCCGCATCTTTTCGAACTGATTACGTGCATCCAGAAGCACCACCTGATTGGTATGCGCGGCGTCCTTGCGGTTGGAAATAATCCAGATGTAAGTGCTGATACCGGTGTTGTAGAAAATCTGGTCCGGGAGGGCCACGATGCCCTCCAGCCAGTCATTCTCGAGAATCCACCTGCGAATTTCGCTCTCGCCGCTACCCGCTGCCCCGGTAAACAGAGGCGAACTGTTGAAGACGATAGCGATTCGGCTCCCTCCCTCCTCGACCGGCTTCATCTTGTTGATCATGTGCTGGAGGAACAGGAAGGAACCATCGTTGATCCGCGGAGTACCGGCATCGAAACGACCGCCGCCCCGCGCAGCCTCCTCCTTGACGACCTTCTCGACCTTCTTCCATTCAACTCCGAACGGGGGGTTGGCCAGCATGTAATCGAAATGGCGGCCAGCGAACTTGTCCTCGCTGAACGAGTTGCCGGGCTGGATATTCTCGGCATCGTTGCCCTTACCCGCTTTGATGAGCAGGTCGGAGCGGCACATAGCGAATGTTTCGTCGTTGAGCTCCTGGCCGAACGTGATCAAATGGGCATCCGGATTGAGCTTGCCGAGGTAGTTCTGCGCGACGCTGAGCATGCCACCAGTGCCGCAGGCCGGGTCGAACAGTGTCTTGGCCACGCCCTTCTTGCTGAGGATGTCATCATCTTCGTGAAGTAACAGATTTACCATCAGTTCGATTACTTCACGCGGCGTGTAGTGCTCGCCGGCAGTTTCGTTGCTCTGCTCGGAGAATCGGCGAATCAGTTCCTCGAACAGATAGCCCATGTCCATTTGTGAGATGTAGCCCGGGTGGAGCTTTGCCTCGGCGAACTTCGCCACGACCTGATAGAGAATGCCCGCTTTCTCCATCCGCTGGATCTGTGGCAGGAAGTCGAAGCGTTCAATTATGTCTTGTGCGCCCTCGGAGAAGTGAACGACGTACTGGCGCAGGTTGTCGGCGAGATTGTCAGGATCATTGGTGAGTTCGGGGAAGCTCAGTGGGTAGGTGTTGTAGAAGCTGAGATCTCCGGCCGCCTTCTTGAGGAACGGGGACCCTAGCAGGTCCTTGCCTTCAAGCTCCTTTGCCTTCGCTACGACTGCCTGCTTCGTTGGCTCGAGTACGGCGTCCAGGCGGCGGATGACAGTCAGGGGCAGGATGACCTTCCCGTATTCGCTCTGCTTGTAGTCACCGCGCAGGAGGTCCGCAATCGACCAGATGAAGTTGGCGAGCGTACTCACGCGGTTTGATGGGCTGGATGTCTCGTTGTTCACGTGTTGCGGCACCTCTCTAGTTGCTTCTCTGAACGTATCAGTGTCGCGGACGTCGTCCGCGGCCTTTGAGTGCAGGGCCAGCTACTGTGGGGCGCTCACCAGACTGCAGCTCAGAGAGCTAACGCATCAGCAAGGAACGGTGGGCAGGCGCCCGCTATCAGGCAGGTACCCCACAGGGTGGCTCGTCCAATGCGGTTGTCTCAGAGTCTGATTCGGTCGCTTATCAAGAAGTCGCTTACTCCGCGGACCTAGGGCAACAACGCCGACAAGCCCTCGGGAGAGGTGTGCGCGAGTTGTCTTGCCGCAAGCGTTGTATGGCCCGACGGTTGGGGGCATGCCCTGTGGCTGTACAGGTCTGACCATCGGTACGATGGCCGGTCGGTAGCCGCGATGCTTCGCCACGGTCATACCGAGCGAGTGATTGCGGATGCGGAGGGCCGTAACGCTCACCCGAGGCAGATCCAGAGATTCCTGCATGTGAGTGCGGATCACTGCGCCGAACGCTGCGGAGCCCGCTCAGTCACCAATCCAATGAGCGCCTCCAGAATGCCGTGGTCAACTGTGGGCAAGCACCGCTGTCATGCACTCAGTGCACAGCCAATATGGGTGTGACATTGTGCCAGCAGGCGTGCACGTGCTCAAGCAACGGGGGCAATGTGGAGGGTCCATCGACGAGAGGTCATCCATGGCGGGAGCGTACTCGCAGTAAGCACCGTTTGCGAATACACCTGAATGGCCTCACGGAAATACCTCTACCTCAACCGTAAGTCAGTCCATACGGCGAGTGCTCAGCTCAGCCCCGCCTCGACGCGAGCAGCGGCTCGACGAGTCGCTCGTGCTCGACACGCGCAGAAGATAAGTCGGTCGTTGCTCGGCGCCGCGCTTGTGATTCCCTGCCGCGCACCCGAAGCAACCGCATCAGAGTGCCGGGTCCGGCGCCGAGGAACTTGAGCGCATTCCATGCGAACAGCAAGGCCAATACATACAGCCAGCCCGAGCCACCGGCTTCTACCAGCCCAACGCACACGGCCATTGCGATCGCGTACGGGACAGCGAGGAGCATCGCTGGCACTCCCCACTTGAGGCCGCGGCGAGTATGGATCGCGTCAAGCAGGAGGGTGGTTGGCATGAACCGCCGCAGCGCGTAGTAGGTGCGGGCAATAAGTCCCAGACTGAGAGCGAACATGTTGCGGCCTTCCATTCTTCGGCGACAAGAACTTGAAAGGGGCCGTAGCAAGACAACCATGCCGTCGCGACGAGCGACGGCGCACTGTAGAGATCGCCTGAAAGAAGTTTAGAACTGGAAGCCCGGAGGCGGAAGACCCGCCAACACACGACGGCCTCGCGCATCAGAAATATGAGCCCTTCGACCAACTGCCCCATTGAGAAGATTGCGGGTCCCGTGGAACGGGCTTACCCGAAAGCTGTGTGCGAGGTCAGCCAGGTTTGGAGAACGGACCTCCAGCGTTCGCGATCCGAGTTCCAGCTCATCGTGTGGTCGGCCTCGAATGCCTCGAGGTCCACGATATCGGGACGTAGTTTTCTGAGTTGAGTCGAGAGGTGGAACGGCGACGAGGTGTCGAGAGAGCCATGGAGAATGAGCGTCGGCAAACTCAACTCGTCCGCACGTGCGATCCAGTCGAAGTTGCTCAAGGCGAGGGGGCTGGTGATACCGGTCAGGCGAGCAAGCCGCCCGACGTTGAGCCACGGCAGCGCCAGCGTTCCCGTCCACGCCGGTAGTCCGGATCGTTCGCAGTTCGCCTTTATTGTCGCGACCCAGTCAAGAACGGGTGACTCGAGTACGAGGCCCGTCACGACGCCTCGAAGCTCGGGATCGGCAGCGAGCTGCAGTGCAATGGATGCGCCCATCGACCACCCAAACAGAATGACATTGCGTGCACCGTTTTCACGGGCAAGGCGCACAGCCGCGCGCACGTCATCCGCCTCGGAAGCACCGAGCTCGGACCTACCGGAACCCACGGTGGGACCCTCCCCGTCATTGCGATAGGTCACGACGAGCGACGTTAACCCAGCTTCAGAAGCGACCTGAACCCCACGAAGCGTTCCCGCGCGCGGGCTTCCCAGACCGTGAATATGAATGGTCCACAAGGTCGACAGGTCCCCTCGACCTGTGACTAGCCATGCGGGCGCGAAACCGACATCCGTTTGCACCTCGATGCCCGTCGCTTCCAGGCCGGCTTTCTCCGGACTTGGGAAGACGATACCGCTCCACGAGACGCGGTCACCGGCCGTCAAGCCTTGGCTCAGATCTCCCACCACCTCGCGGCCGACCAGATGCGGACCTCGATCCATGACGTCGTGGGACAGCTGTACCCAGCCGCCATTCTCTGCAATGAGGCAGTACAGACCGGGCGCGGAGGTACGAGGGGTCCGATCGAGGACGACGATGGGCCGCTCCCCCGAATCGTCCACGTCGCGGATGACGAGGTCGTAGGTTCGACCGCTGGCTGGTGCAGTCAGGCTCTTCGCGATCACAAGTCCGAGCCCAGCGAGCACCCCTCCGGCCGCCGTCACCGCTCCGGCGGATGCCCAACCGGCTTTCATCTCCGCGACTGCCGTTCTCCGGGTGACGTCGGTGAATCGGCAGTTGCCGCGTTGGCTGGCCTTGCGCCGACAAGGTGACGTTCAGCGCGCTCGACGAGTGCTCTGTCTCGTTCGCTGAGCCTGAACTGCACCCGCGTATCGATCATGGCGTCTCGGATCTCGACGACCTGACGATGGAGCAGAGTGTCGAGTTCGTCCGTAGGGAACGCGCTCTGATTGTTCAGGCTGATTCCCGGTCGCGCCGTGGTCGCTTCTGCCCATAGCGGCTTGAGATCATCAACCAGCATTCGGGTCCTTCGCTCGCGAGATCGTGCCTGCAACGTTCGAGCGGCTGGCTGGCCAGCAAAGCCGAGGCAGAGGAACAGGAAGGCGAGCAGTCGTAGGGGTTCATACGTGATTGCGATCTCTGTCATCAGACTCAGATTGTCGAAGACGTGGGCGAGATCCATAGCGATGACGACGACGCTGAGAACCACCCCAAGAAGACTTCCGATGAACAGTGAAGCCGGAGGTAGCACTTGGACGCCCTCGCTGTTTCGGAACTGCCGGGCAGCGACAACTGCCATCGCGGAAAGAACGATTCCGTAGTACACGAATTGGATCATTGAGTAGATGGCAGCCGCGGGCTGATCACCGAGCTTAAGCATGAAATTGGTGGTGGTGCTGCCAAGTTCGATGAGAGAGAACGCAATGACGGCGCCAAGGATTGCGGTTAGGAGGGCGGCCCGCCCGAGTGCGAGACTGACGGCCCTGGGCTGGTGTTGGGACGCCTTCATCACTCCGCGACCCAAAAGAACACGCCGATCATCAACGCAATGTCCGCGACGAGGGTCACGAGGTTGTCGCCGCCGGCCAGCCTGTCGAGTGCCCGATAGACGGGGTCGGTATTGAGCGTCATTGCGATCGCGATTGTGAGCGCCGCATAGGTGATGTTCCGTTCGGCGCGACCGCGCCGCAGAATAAGTAGACTCGCGGCGAGTAGCCACATGGCTGCTGCGACGATGACGACAGTCATCCGAAGATCTCCAGATATCGCGAGCTATGCATCGCCGACCCTCGGATCGCTGCGGCCAGATGGTCGGCAAGCGTCTCCGCTACGACTTCTTCGGCGGTGTTTAGTTCCTGGCGTCTGAGCAGCCGTGCCTTAACCTGTGGCGGGATGTCTGGCAGCAGGAAGTCGGGAGTTTCGGGATCATGATTGGCGTCGTGTCCGAGAATCATGTGTGCCAGTTCGTGGAGCACAAATTGCTGTCGATGGAGCGCTGAGTCGCTGCTGGCGTGCAGGATGAGGTCTTCGCCGTCAGCGACGAGCCAGACTGCACACAAGCCGTCCTGATCCCCAAGGTCTGCAAGTTCAACAATCCGCAGTCGACGTTGCCGGTTTCTCTGCACGGCGTCGACGAGTGCGTCGAATGTGAAGGTGTTCCCAAGAGCGAGTTGATCGACGGCCATCGACACGCTCACTTCCTTGTCCACTGCTTCTTCACCTCAATTCCTCGATTGGTTATGGGCCATCCCCAGCACGATCGTGCGCTTCTGGAGATTCTGGAGAGACCTCCTCATCTAAGAACCTGCTGATCGCCTGCAGCGCTCCAGGGGAAATGTCTCCTAGGGTGCGTGCCGCGTAGGTTTTCACTTTGGCGGAGCGCATCGCGCGCACGAGGTCGAGTTGAGCGCTCACCTTCGCGGGGATGTCCGCATCGGCGGCACCCGCGAGGAATGCGGGATCGACGTCGAAGAATGCGGCCAGGCCGTCGAATAGTGGAAGGTCCTGTACATACCGGTGACCGTTGACCATATACGTCCATCGCGACCGCGAGAGGTTCGTGCCGCGCTCTTCGAGATACGCGGCGATCTGGGCGAAGGTCGGCTCGCTCCCCGTCTCAGCGACCGCAACGTCGAGCAGAAGCCGGAGGCGTTTCGCCAGGTTTTCGGCGGCTGTTTTGCTCTCTTCATCGGTCATACACAGACCCTCTCACCCCTCGGTCTAGTCTGGCCACATTCGGCTGTCGCTCGAGGCCTTAGGAGTGCTCAATTTAGTCTTTGAGCATGACCAACACAATGGTTGCGCATGCTCAAATGTGGTGGTAAACCGTTCCTGAAAGCAATTGAGCATGCTCAACGGAGTCCCGAATGCGCTGGCGTGGCGAGGCGCACCTCTGTGTCAGCCAGACATACCTGTTTGGCACCCACTTGGGAAGGTGATCGATGTGTCAACGGAACCGCAAACACGACAGGGCTGGGATGCGAAAATCGCAGGCCTTCACGAACGCCTGGTTGCCTCGGTCGAGGCCCTGGTCACCGGCAACGAGTGGAAGCGCGCCCTTGAGTTCTCCGCTCACTTTCGATCACGGTCATTCAACAACTCTCTCTTGATCTGGGCGCAACATTCCGAAGCGCACGAGCGTGGATCAGTCCCGACTGCACTCCCGAGCTACGTAGCCGGCTTTCGACACTGGCAAACGCTCGGGCGCCACGTGGCCGCTGGCCAAAAGGGCTACATGATCTTCGCGCCCCTCACCGCACGTTTCGCAAGCTCCTCCCCCGTCGACAGCAGTTCGTGGCGGAGGCTTAGCCCCAACGAACGGCCTCGCGCCGGTGAAGCCGTTCGCCAGCGAATGGTCGGAGCCCGAGCCGCCTACGTCTGGGATATCTCGCAAACCGAGGGGTCGCCGATCCCCGAACGCCCCATACCCATGCTGCTCAACGGCGAGGCGCCCGACGGACTCTGGAGTGGCCTCCGAGCACTCATCCAAGAGTCCGGCTTCACCGTCGTGTTGGTGCCGGATGCCGTGTCGGTTAGTGGAGCAAATGGCCAAACCGACTTCGCAGACCGAACGGTCTCGATCCGTGCCGACATGGATGCCGCCGCCCGAGTGAAGACACTCGGTCACGAACTGGCGCACGTCAGGATGCACGATCCCGACGCTGGCACGCTGTCTCACCGCGGCATAGGCGAGGTAGAAGCGGAGTCGGTCGCCTTGATGATCGGCGCAGCACATGGCATGGATACGAGCGACTACACAATTCCGTACGTGTCTGCGTGGGCAAGCTCCGTACCCGGCAGGACCCCGGTCGAGGTTACCCAGGAAACTGGCGAGCGCGTGCGGCGGGCGGCGGCGGCGATCCTCGACCGGCTCCAGACCGATCAGATCGGGGCCGGCGATTCTCCCGCGTTGGGCTTCTCCCAGCCGGTTCGGGGTTTCGGGGCCACGCTGACGGTCGCGCCAGATCAGCCGCCAGAGCGAATCGACGTCAGGACTCTCTGATGGGTATCGCCGACGTACTTCTCGAGACCGCTCGATCTTCGGCGCAAAGCGCGGCTCTCTCTTTCGCCCGGGCAGCCATCCCGATCTTCCCCTGCGCCAGAGACGGCAAGCGTCCCCTCACCCACGCGGGGTTTCACGAGGCGAGTTCGGACCTTGGTCAGGTGCAAGCTTGGTGGGCGCGATGGCCCGCCGCGAATATCGGGATGCCAACGGGCAGCGCGTCCGGTCTAGATGTTGTTGACATCGACGTCACGGCCACGGGCTCAGGCTTCATCCTGTACGAGCGTGCGATTGTCGCCGGGCTCGTCGACGGTGAACTCGCGCGGGTGCGTACGCCGTCCGGTGGAATGCATGTCTACTTCCCCGCGCTGGCGGCCCACCCCCAGCGCTGCTGGCAAGCAGCGTCCGCGCATATCGACTTTCGTGGAGACGGTGGTTATGTCGTTGTGCCTCCCTCGATGCTGGCGACACCCAACGGCCGAGTCAGCTACAGCCTCGACCGACTGTCAGCGGCAGGCTCGAAGCCGGTTGACGCCACCGCTCTCCGTGAGTTCCTCGCACCGCGACAGCCTCGAGCGGTATCTATGCCGGAGGTGCTCGCCTGGCCTGAGCCGAAGCGGTTGGCGAAGTGGGTGAGCAAGCTCGGGGAGGGCGAGCGAAACAGAGGCCTTTTCTGGGCGGCCTGCCGGCTTGTGGAGGCTGGGATTGCGCCCGCAGATGTGGAAGCTGCACTGGCTCCGGCGGCACAGACAGCGGGACTCCCGGCAACAGAGATCACTTCGACTATCAAGTCGGCGAGCCGACAAGCTACCCCACGCACGCCCGGCGTATCGAAAACGCAGGGGTGCGACCCATCAGCTCCGGGACGGAGGCGAGGTGACGCGCCATGCCTGGGTTGAGTTCGCGTCTGCGGCCAAAACTTGTGTTCCAAGTCGCGCGCCAGGGAGATGCCGGCACTCCTGTTGTTCAGACCATCAAGGTGAGAAAGGACGCAAGTCATGGCTAGGGATGAGTTCGACGAGGCACACGGATCAGCAACCGGCGAGGCCCTGGGCGAAACGCAGACGCAGCATCTCGGGCGCTCAGCGCCCCTTGAAGTTGGACCGGACCGACCGAACACACGAGCGAACAAGGAAAAGCACGCACCAGGTGGAGCCGTCACCTGGGTTCGCGCCTCAGATCTCCTCAGCAGCGGCACCGGGCGTATGGCTGGTCGCGGCATCGACTTTGAGGCGGAACTCGCACGCCGGATGCGGAGGACCCCCGCCACCACCCGCCGCGCCATTCGCGACCGGGCGAGCAAGCTACCCCCGCTCTCCGAATTCGGGCAGCGGAACGACCAGCCCCAGGTTTCACGCCCCGAGCTCGGCCGGCGTTGACCTGAACAGTAACTAGTGCGACGACGCACACCGATCCGAAGGGAGGTGTCGTGATGGAATGGTCCACACACCGGGGGTCAGATTCGAGGGGGTTTCACGACTCCGAGGGGCTGAGAAGGGTGCTCGCCCGATTGCAGGCCGACGGCGGTCTCAGCTGGCGGACCGACCCCGAGGCATCCGAGCTCATGCAATACGCCGCCAAACGCTACGCGGCCCTGGCGCACAGACACGGCCTGGATCCCTGGGAAGCCGCCGCGGCGGCGTACGACGCCATGCGAGCGCCGTCGGCGTTGCGCGCTGATGATCCTTGGGCAATCGTGACCCGGGCCGTGCAAGTGACCTGCATCGCGGAGGAACGGGCGCAGGGGCTGTTGTGCTCGGTGCACCAAGCGCGCCGACGCAAGATCTCGAGTTACCACGACGCCGAACGCTTCAGCGATCGGGATCACCCTCTGCCGGAGTATCACCGTGCATTCCGCACCGATCCGGTCGAACCTCAAAACGATGTGTCACCGCTACCAGAAGTCGAACCGGCCATCGAAGATGCAATTATGCTGTTCACGCTGCTGGGCTGGCCGTCTGACCGAGCACGAAGTTGCGTCGAATACATCTGCAGCCGACTCGCGGACGCTAGTTCACGCCCCTCCGCTTTTGAGTCTCTGCGCCGCGACTACTCCGCCCGAGCGCACTTGGACATCCCACAGCCGGCGTGGATGTCCATGCTTCGAGCACTCCTAGGGAACTGCGATCCGCTGCATGCCCACACCGCCGCCGGCCGCGGCATTCTGCTTCGATTGCTCATCGGCGAGCCATTGCGAGCGCTCCTTCGCGACGACGACCTGGCCTCCGACATCGTGATCAACGCACCGGGAGTGCGGGTATGACCATCTCTCCGGGCCACATCGAGTTGGAGCGATCGATCGACTCCATTCGGATCGGTTCGCGGCATCGGACCGACCTCGGCGATATCGACATGCTCGCAGCCTCGATTGAGCGGCAAGGGCTCCTGCAGCCGATCACGGTCACACCCGACGGCACTCTTGTGTGCGGCGCCCGCCGGCTCGCCGCGCTTCGGCAACTCGGCGTGCGCAGGCTCAACGTCTGGGTCCGCTCCGGAATCTCCGAGCAACTGACTCTGCTGCTTGCGGAGCAGGAGGACAACGCGCTTCACAAATCACTGAGCCCGACTGAGGCAGCCACACTTTATCGGGAGGTCAAGGTGCTTCTAGCTGAGGATGCGAGCCGCCGTCAGGAGGCTTCGCGATTTGGCGCAGAGCAAGAGAAGCCCCGATCAGACGGTGCCGCCACGGTGGCGGCACCGTTCACGGCGCTCAATGGTGATACCCGCGCACAGGCAGCTCTTTTCGTGACCGGTCGACGCTCGTACACGACACTTGAGCGCATCGGCGAATTGCAACGGATCGCGGCCGACGAGAGTGTCGACGAGGCGCTGCGTAGCCGCGCACGTGCTGAACTCGCCTCGATTCAAGACGGAGGCTCCGTCTCGTCCGCACACCACCGGATGAACACTCACGCTGCCGTACTCGAACTTGAACGGATGGCCGCAGACCCGACGCAGCCCGCGGGCATCCGCGAAGCGTCGTCGACGAGTGCGACCCGGGTTCTCGCCGCTGCTCCGCTAACTCCAGATGCCGACCTCGAACGCCTTGCTCAAGAAGCGCTCGCGCGCGCGAAGACCGCAACAAAGTCTAGGAAGACTCGGTTGGCCGCCACGGCTGACACCAAGCTCCCCGTCCGTTCGTTCGTCTACTTGTGGACCGATCTGAGTGAATGGTGGCTGCGCTACGACATCGCCGAGATCTCCGCCCAACTCACGGATGAGCAATGGGAAGAATTCGAAGAGATCCTTGCCGGCACCATCGCTTTCGCTAAGCGACTACGCGCCCTGCGTGACACTTCCCGCGGCATGGCTCCGATATCGGCAAGCAGATGATCTTCTGGATGGCCGACCTGGTCGGATGGAATTGAGGAGCCTGATATGCGCTTCGTCCATCAGCGGCGTTTCATCATCGCGGTCGTCTGCGGCGGCCTCACGCTGATTCTGCTCATGGCCATCGGCGCGTACGGCTTGCTGCGAGGCCCCGAGAAGGAGAGTCATCCGGATCGACCTGCCCTCGAGACATCGGCCCCGTCCTCACCTGAACGCGCCGATGAACCTCGCCCCGTGCTCGTGACGTCCAATCCCGAATTCTTCGCCCGTAGCGTGGCCCATGCGCTCTTCAATTGGGACACCAGGCATGAAGGTGGCCCTGCCGAATGGGCGCAGGTTCCACTCGACTTCGCCGACGCAGATGAAGCGGTGGCTCTGGCATCCGATGTTCGGGGCTACCTGCCGAGCCCCGAGATGTGGGAACGCCTGCGCGCCTACGGGACCCGACAACGGCTCGATGTGGAATCAGTTGCCGCACCCGAGTCTTGGTCCGCGGCGCTGGAACAAGCCGCAGCGGGACAAATTCCGCCGGGCGCAGCTGCTTTCACTGTCGTTGGAACGAGTCATCGAGTGGGTACGTGGAACACAGAAGTCATCCGCACGGAGCGGTCGGTCGCTTTCACTATTTTCATTGCATGCCCAGAAGGGCAGCGATGTGCGCTCCTTAGACTTTCGCAGCTCGGCCGGCCTCTGGAGTGACAGCGAGTGATGAAGAAGCTCATCGGCATCGTCGTTGTTCTCGTACTCCTGGGCCCGGCGGTCGGGCTGGTGAGCGTGGCCACTCTCATGAGTCCTGCGCCAATTTCATGCGGTTCGATATCCCTCGCCGTGGGCAGCGTACCCGACTCGCTGACGGCCCAGACACGCGATGGCCGTTCGATCACTCTGAACAAGAACCAGCTCACCCATGCCGCGACAATCGCCACAGTGGGGGCACAAACACCAGGTGTCGGCCGAGAGGGCGCCGTCATTGCGTTGATGGCCGCGCTCACGGAGTCCACGCTCCGGATGCTAGCCAACACCAGCGCCTATCCGGAGTCAGGGAACTATCCGAATGACGGACTCGGCTCCGATCATGATTCCCTCGGCCTGTTTCAGATGAGATCTGCTTCAGGTTGGGGAACGGTGGCCGAGCTCATGGATCCGGACTACCAGGCACGCGCATTCTTCGGTGGGATTTCCGGGCCGAATGCCGGATCCCCTCGTGGGTTGCTGGACATCCCAGGTTGGCAGTTCTTGGACCCGGGCGAGGCGGCGCAGGCCGTCGAAGTCAGCGCCTATCCGGACCGGTACCAGAACTTCCAGCCCGTCGCAGAGTCGATCCTCTCCGCGCTAACTCGACCGCAGTCGGCGAGCGCCGCAGGGTTCGACCAGAAAGTTCCCGAGACATCGCAGGTGGCGTTCCCTCTCCCCGACGGCACGTACACGAAGACAGACAGCTTCGGAATGCGGACCGACCCCTACAGCGGTGAATCTAGGTTCCACGCCGGAAGTGACCTCGCGGCGCCCGCAGGCACCCCCATCCTCGCGGTCGCCGATGGCATTGTCAGCTTCGCCGGGCAACGCGGTACCTACGGAGGGCTGATCGTCGTCGACCACACTGTCGGCGGCGAGCGCGTCGCCTCGTACTACGCCCACATGTACGACGTGGGCATCCTGGTGACCGAGGGTGACAGCGTTGCAGCCGGCCAACACATCGGCGATGTCGGCTCAGCGGGTAAATCGACCGGCCCCCACCTGCACCTCGAGATCCACCCGGGCGGAGCAGACCATCCTGCTGTTAATGCTGAGGAGTGGCTCGCCGAGAACGGCGCCGCCGGTGTCGCAGGTGCAGCGGTCGCCACAGCAGGATGCACGCCAGAAAGGACGGTATGACATGGACGTCTTCCCCGACTTCGGGGCAGTTGGTGGCGCCGAAGAGTTGCAGAACATCGTCGGAGCCCTGCTCACCTTTGTGCTCATCATCTCGGTGCTCATGACGATCATCACTGGCGTCACCTGGGCGCTCGCTTCGGCGAACGGCAACTTCCAAACAGCCGTCCGTGCCCGCACCGGGCTCTGGGTTGCCTGCGGTGCAGCAGCCCTGGCAGGTGCCGGTGTCGCCTGGGTCAACTTCTTGATCGGCATCGGTTCAACTCTGTAGCCGCCGCCCCCACGGGATGCTGTGCGCTCCTGTCTGTCGTACGTCCATCGACCGAGGGAGCTAATTGTGATCGACATCGATCCAAATGGGACGGGCCTACCTGGCATCGACCAATTGCGCACCATTGTAGGCGCGGTAATGACCATCGGCCTCGTCCTGAGCGTGCTCGCCTTGATCGTCGCTGCCATCGTCTGGGGCTTCGGAGCAAACTCGTCCAACCCGCACCTCGCTTCGCGCGGAAAAACCGGCGTGCTCGTGTCCTGCGGTGCAGCCATCATCTGCGGCGCGGCTGTGACGCTGGTCAACTTCTTTTGGGGCGTCGGCCAAGCCGTCTGACCGTGACTCAGACATGATCAAGGCGAGCCAATGAGCGTGTGCGATGTGCCGATGATCGCGAGCGTGTGCGATGCCGTCGGCGAAGGCACCGCCTCACTGGTCGCGGCACCATTCGATTGGCTCGCCAACGCGATGGGCTCAGCCGCCGCCTGGTTGTTCGAATCGGTGTGGGCCGCCTTCGACACGACCACCCTCGTCGACGTCACCGACCCTGGCTACATCGACGTCTATAACGTGCTCTTCGGCGTCGCGGTCTTCGTCACACTCGTGCTCTTCTGCCTGCAACTCATTACTGGGCTTATCCATCGCGACCCGACGGCCCTTGCCCGGGCCGCAACCGGCCTGGCCAAGTCAGTGCTCGGTGCCTTCGTCCTCATCACCATCACAGCGCTGCTACTCGAGATCACTGATCAACTGACGATCGGAATCGTTCAGGCAAGCGGCAACACCATGGAAGGCATGGGCGCCCGCATTGCACTGCTCCCCGCCGGCCTCACGGCTATAAACGTCGCTGCTCCCGGCGTCGGCGCAATCGTGACGATCTTCCTGTCTGCCCTTGCGATCAGCGCCGCAGCGATCGTTTGGTTCTCACTCCTCATCCGGAAGGCACTGCTGCTCGTGGCGATCGTCTTTGGGCCAATCGCCCTCGCGGGCGCAACCTGGGATGCCGCCAAAGGATGGTTCGCGAAATGGGTCGCCTTTGTAATCGCGCTCATCCTGTCCAAGCTGGTGCTCGTCGTGATCTTCCTGGTGGCAGTCGCGCAGGTCTCGGCCCCGATCGACGCTGATCTGGCCTCTGTTAGCGATCCGATCGCGGGGATCGTGCTGATGTTTATTGCCGCGTTCGCGCCATACATCACCTACAAGTTCATCAGCTTCGTCGGGTTCGACATGTACCACGCCATGTCGAGTGAGCAGGAAGCGAAGTCGGCCCTGAACCGTCCAGTGCCTGTGCCTGCCGCACCCATGGCAGACAGCGCCAAGAGGATTCTTGGCCCGAGCGGAGGCGACGAGAAGGGGGCAACGGCTCCAACCCCTCAGACAGCGAGCGCTTCTCCGTCCGGGCCAGGACCCACCTCCGCTTCACCGACCGGGAGCCCGGGACCTACTGCCGGAGGGTCCAGCCCTGCATCATCCGGCGGAGCCGGTGCTGGAGCCGGAGCTGGCGGTGCGGGAGCAGCGGCCGGGGTAGGCAGCGCAGGAATCGTGGTTGGAGCAGCAGTCGCCGGCGCCGCCGCGGTGGCCGGACCAGGACTCGGCAACGCGCTCGGACAGACTGCTGACACTCACACACAGGCAGTCGGTGAGACCGCCGGACCGAGCGCACCTACGCCGGAACCCGGACCCATGCAGCCAAGAACTCCCACGCCCCTAGCCGAGGCACCCGCCTCAGCATCCGGACTCGGCCGTAAGGACGTTTAGTTATGGACGCCGACGAGAACCGCGCCAAGTACCAGCTGTCCCCCGTTCAATTCTCCCGTCTGACCAAACGCGGCATCGTCCTGAGCCTGTCGCTGCCACAGTTGATTGCACTGTCGATCGGGATGCTCACCCTCGTAACAGCGCTGTACACAGCTGGCGCCTCCGGCCTGGCCTGGACAAGTCCAGTCTGGGTGACCGCCGCGGTCATCGCGGGTGTCTCGATCCGCGGTCGCAAGCTCGTCGAGTGGGTGCCGGTCGGCACACGGTGGATGTGGCGCGTCGCTTACCGCCAGCTGACCTACCGGCGTCGAATCATCCGGCCGCGCCCCGTTGGAACGCTGTCCCTTCCCGGCGACGCGGCCGCCCTTCGCGAATGGAACGATCCCGAGACCGGGGCGGTCATGATCCACGATCCGCACGCGAAGACTCTCACCGCGGTCGTGGCGGTGTCCCACCCGGCCTTCGCGTTGCTCGACCCCGGTGAGCAACACCGAAGGGTTACTGGGTGGGGACGTGTGCTCGCGGGTGCGTGCAGGTCAGGACGTATCGCTCGTCTGCAGGTGTCGGAACGCACATTGCCTGATTCAGGCACCGGGCTCGCCGAGTGGTGGGAGCAACATGGCATCGATGACGGCGGGTGGGCTGCGGTCACGTACCGGGATCTCATCGGGAGGGCCGGCCCGGCTGGCGAACGACACGCGACCACGATTAGTCTCTCTGTCGACCTTGCTTCGGCCACGCGCCAAGTCCGAACTCAAGGCGGCGGCATGCGCGGTGCAGCAGCGGTACTCCGCCAAGAGATGACGGCGTTGACGGCAGCGCTGCGGTCCGCTGACCTCTCCGTTGGAAGCTGGCTCACCGCCGATGATCTCGCCAAGATATTGCGAACCGCGTATGACCCGGCAGTGGGCATCGACCTGGAACGGCATCCTGACGTTGGACGGTCGCTCGCCACGGCCGGCCCCGTCGCCGTCACCGAGAGCTGGGACCGTCTGCGCACAGACAGTGCCTTCCACGCGGTCTTGTGGATCAGCGAATGGCCCCGATCGCAGGTGTTCCCCGGCTTCCTGTCGCCCCTCGTCTTCACCAACGGTGTACTCCGCACGCTTTCGCTGCACTATCTCCCCGTTCGCGCGGATCAGGCCGCACGCGATCTCCGCAAGAAGAAGACCGAGCTAATCAGCGATGCCCACCAACGCAGGCGGATCGGCCAGATCGAAGATGCCAGTTCAACCGCGGAGTACGAAGACGTCCTTCAGCAGGAGGCGGAGCTCACCGCCGGCCACGGCATTGTTCGCGCAACCGGTCTCGTGTGCGTGACAGCATCCACTACCGACGAGCTCGATGCCGCTGTGGCGTCGATCGAGCAGGCCGCCATTCAGAGCTCATGCGAGACACGGCTGCTGGTCGGTCAACAGGCGCAAGCGTTCACTGCCGCTGCGCTGCCCCTCTGTCGAAGTGTGTGAGCAGTGCGCACCTGTCTCGTGAAGCAAACGATCGGAGTTGAGATGTTTGACGAAGGACTGAGGACAGCCGAACCTCGTTGGATCAGTGTCGTCTTCTTACAGGGACATGAGGCGCACGCAGTGCTCGGCATGATCGATCTCAGGGGTGCCATCGCGGCGATCGAGCACCTACAACAGTGGGACTACGGAGACGAGACGATTGACGCTGCTCTCACCAACGGGTACGTCTACGACCGGATCCCTGCCGGGCGGACAGATCGGATCGTCGAAGACGACGGATCGCCCTACGCGCTGACCTACAACGCACGATTCGGCTACGTGTCGCTGTTGCGCCGGTATCCCGATGAACCTGAACCGAACCTTGCCCGAACGTCAAGGGCGGTATCCACCCAGCCGGCCCAGTCCCGCAAGCCCGCCGCAACCTGGGTAAGCGATCGAGCCCAATCGAGCAACAAGGCAGGGACCGCGGTCTCGCTATGAAGGACTCAACGGACGAACACCTGCACACCACTCACCTGCTTGAGCCGCACGGCGAAGTTCGACGCGACCGCCAGGCGCGCAAACGCTCAGCCGCACAGATCGTGGCTGATGCGCGGAGAGCGAGGCATCTCGAGGCGCGCACGCGGTGGCAGGCCGAACGGGACGAGGCTCGATCAGCCGACTTTCTTGCCGCTGGCGGCGAGCCGGGGGTCTCACAGCTCCGAATGCCCGGCCGACTCCGGCTGCCCAAGCACCAGGACACCTCCGCCACTCTGTCGGGTCACTACCCTTTCCTCGCCGAAGCCGGACTGGGCTCGGCCGGTGTCTTCGTCGGGCAAGACCTCTACTCCGGAGGCTCCTTCGTCTACGACCCTTGGGTGCTCTACCAGCGCGGAATGATCACCGCCCCGAACATCGTCCTTGCCGGCATCGTCGGCTCTGGCAAGTCATCTCTCGCGAAGTCTCTCTATACCCGCTCTCTCCCGTTCGGCCGCCGGGTTTATGTGCCTGGCGATCCGAAGGGCGAGCACACCGTCGTGGCCGAAGCCGTCGGTGGCAAAGCCATCATCCTCGGGCACGGGCTGCGCAACCGGTTGAACCCGCTCGACGAAGGTCACCGGGCGGCATCCGCTACAGACGCCGAGTGGGCGGCGCAACTGGCATCGCGGCGTCGTGAGCTCATCGGTGCGCTCGCCGAGACGGTGCTCGATCGAGTGCTGAGTCCGCTTGAGCACACCGCTATTGACCTCGCTCTGGCGGATGCGGTTCGAAGCGCTGAGGTGCCTATCCTGCCGATGGTTGTGGATCGTATCCTGGCCCCGAACCCTGAGGACGACGAGGGCCGCCTCGCGGAGGATGGACGTCTTGTGGGGCATGCGTTGCGGCGGTTGGTGTCCGGCGACTTGGCCGGACTCTTCGACGGACCGTCTACCGTGCGTTTCGATCCTTCCCTCCCAATGGTCTCGCTCGACCTTTCACGTGTCGCAGAGAACACAACGCTCATCTCCGTGCTCATGACATGCTCTTCCGCATGGATGGAAGCCGCGCTTGCCGATCCGGCCGGCGGTCAACGATGGGTCATCTACGACGAAGCCTGGCGGCTCATGGCCTACCCGGCACTCTTACGCCGCATGGACGCCCAGTGGCGCCTAGCCCGACACTTCGGGATCGCCAACATGCTCGTCTTCCACAAACTCAGCGACCTCGACAACGTTGGCGACTCCGGGTCTGCAATGCGCGCACTAGCGTCGTCGCTGCTGGCCAACGCCGAGACTCGCATTGTTTACCGCCAGGAACCGGACCAGCTCGGGTCCACGGCGAGCGCCCTCGGGCTCAGTGGAACAGAGCAGCAGCTGCTCCCCGCGCTCGGGACAGGTCAAGGCCTCTGGCGCGTCAAGGACCGCAGCTTCGTGGTGCAGCACCAGCTGCACCCCAGCGAGCTCGAGGCATTCGACACAACCGCTCGGATGTCCGCAGGTCGGTAACAGTGCGTCACCTCAGCCGATCTTCCACCCAGAACAAGGAGTCATTTCGATGGTCAAGAATGTGAGCGAAGAGCGAGAAGCCAGGATGTTGCTTGCGGCGCTCTCCGAGCCGAGTGACGTCATTACGGGGACACTAGTGGCCCGTCTCGGCGCAGCGGCGACCATGCAGCTCATCACTTCCGGCGATCGGCTTCCGAATGGCGTCGAACCTGCCGAAGGCGAACTCTGGCGACGGCGACTGGCTCCCCGCATCGACCCCGGTCAGATCGACCGCATCAATGTCGACATGGAGCTCCACGACATTCGGCTTCTGACTCCGGAAGATGTCGACTGGCCCGGCGAACTGCAGCAGCTGGGCGCCACCGCGCCCATCGCTCTCTGGCTCAAAGGCGACCCGAGTCAACTCTCGGCACCCCTCCCTGGCCGCGTGACCATCGTGGGTTCCCGGGCCGCAACGGCGTACGGCAGCCAGGTGGCGACCGAACTCGCTTCAGAGCTCGCCTCGCAGGGCAGAGTGATCCTTTCCGGCGGTGCGTATGGCATCGATGGATCAGCCCATCGAGCAGCCACGGTGTCCTATCCCGGGTCCACGGTCGCCGTACTGGCCGGCGGGCTCGACCGGCTCTACCCAGCGGGCCACGAGCAACTCTTCGAGCGCATCGAACAAAGCGGCGGCCTGCTCCTGAGCGAACTTCCGCCCGGCTCCGCTCCGACGCGGTGGCGTTTCCTCCAACGGAATCGGATCCTCGCAGCGCTCTCGGGCGCGACTGTCGTCGTTGAGGCTGGGCATCGATCTGGTTCGCTGAACGTGGCTGCGCAAGCCCATTCCCTGGGTCGACCGGTCGGCGCCGTCCCTGGCCCCGTCACCAGCCCGGCGAGCGCAGGCTGCCACCGGCTCATCCAGGAGGGAGTCGCAAGTCTTGTGGTTGACGCACAAGACGTGACGGACTTGCTGGATGCCTCGGCCGGCTTCTCAGGAGACCGAACGTTCACCTACTCGCCCACGCGACGATTCAGTCGAACCGATAATGGTCTCCGCCTCTAGGCGATCTCTAGATGAAGGGAGAGCGCCGGTGAGCACACCCCGAACTCAGGGCTCGCTCGGCGACGAGCTCGCAAACCTCGGCATCGGACTCCTGATGTGTTCAGCTGTACTTGCGCTACTCCTCCGGCTGTCGGGAACCATCGCGGCCTGGGCGACAGGTATCGCGCAACCGGCTGGCGGGCCCGAAACCGGACTCTCTGTTCTCCTTGACCCGGGCAACCCATCAGTCGCCATGCAGGCTCCTGGGCTGCACCCGCTTGCCTACTGGCTGACGGCTAGCATCATGGTCGTTGTCGTTTGTGCAGCCGGGACCTGGCTGTGGCGGATGCTTCACGATCCGCAGCGGGCAGCACGGATCGATCCGTACCGCATCCCCGGAATCGCGACACGGAACGATGTCCTGCGAGCGGCATCCAGCAAAGCGCTCATGCGCCGTGCTGCGCATCTTCGTCCAGCCTTATCGAACGCGAAGCCTGCGGACGTTGGCTACCGCATCGGACGGTCACGAGGTATCGACGTCTGGGCCAGCGTCGAGGATTCCGTTCTCGTCATCGGACCACCGCGCTCCGGGAAAGGCGCACACGTCGTCATCAACGCCATCCTCGACTCCCCCGGGCCAGTTGTGACCACGTCCACCCGCCCTGACAACCTGACCGCCACACTGCGAGCACGCCAGAGAACTGGGCTGGTCGCAGTGTTCGATCCCCAACAGCTCGCCCTCGGAGTGCCCGCGGGCCTGCGCTGGTCGCCGATCCGCGGCTGCGAAGACCCTCTCACAGCGATGATCCGCGCAACGGGATTGGCAGCGGGCACTGGTCTCGCGGCCGGCGGTGTCGATGGAGGCGGGTTCTGGGAGGCCAAGACACGAACTGCACTGCAAGCGTTGCTACACGCCGCCGCCCTCGAGCACCGCACGCCCGCCGAACTCTTCCGGTGGACCCTTGACCCGGCTGCAGCTCACGACGCGGTCGCCATCCTCCTCAGCACTCCCTCAGCCGCCACTGGATGGGGCGACTCCCTGCAGGCAATGCTGGAAGCCGACCCACGGACACGCGACTCCATCTGGCAGGGCGTTTCCCTCTCGCTCGGCGCCCTGGCCGACCCACGAGTACTGGATGCCGTCTCACCGGGAGAGGGCGAGAGCTTCGACCCTGAGGAATTCCTGCGCAGCAACAGCACCCTGTACTTGCTCGCAACAGGTGCAGGCTCAAACAACTCCGCCGCCCTTGTCTCGGCCTTCGTGGAGGACCTCGTCGAGACCGCCCGCCGCCTGGCCGCTCGCAGCGCGGGCGCGCGACTCGACCCGCCCCTGCTGCTCGCACTCGACGAAATCGGCAACCTGGCGCCACTCCCCTCGCTCCCCAACCTGATGGCGGAAGGCGGCGGCACAGGCATCACCACTATGCCCGTGCTGCAGTCGCTGTCACAGGCACGCACGAAGTGGAGCGAGAACGCAGCCGGCACAATCTGGGACTCGTCGATCGTCAAGGTCGTGCTCGGTGGAGCATCCAACTCCCGAGACCTCCACGATCTCTCGACACTAATCGGCGAGCGCGATGAGTCGACTGACTCGACCACCGTCGGCGATCGGGGTTCACGCTCAGCGCAGCGGTCCATCCGCCGCGTCCCTGTCATGCCTCCCGACACCATCAGAACTCTCCCGTTCGGAACCGGCCTAATCATGCTCCGCGCGGCGCCGCCCGTCATCGCGAGCTTGCAGATGTGGACCGCCCGTCGTGATGCGAAAACTCTGCTCGCGAACCGAGCGGACATCGAAGCATTGATGCGAAGGCCTCCTGCGGAGTCTCCCGCGCAGCCATCGGCCAGCCAATCGGAGTGACAGCGTCGCCCCACATCGCGTCGCAGCAAAAGGTCCTGTGGTTGAAGGTGGTTTACGCAGTCACTTTCGTCGTGAAGGCGGTGGCACACCTAGTAGTGAGCACGGATCAGCCCGGTCCGCCCAGTTACAGGAGGTTGAGTCCCATGACACTTCACACGCAGCAGTCGCTGTCAGGTTTCATCGCGTCGGAGCCACAACAGTCGGTCACGGAGAATGGCGACACTCGCTTCTACGTGCGCGTCGGCCAGCCCCACTTCCGTCGCGAGGAAGGAGGCTTCACCCCACTCGAGCCAAGCTTCCACGATCTCGTCGCGTACCGGGCTACCGCTGACCGGGCACTCACACGGTTTGCCAAGGGCGACAGTTTTGTAGCCGAGGGTTACGTCCGCACATTCCAAGTGGAGCGCGACGGTGAAGTCATCGACCGGGAGGAGTTCGTCGCGAAGAAGATCGGCCATGACCTCGCTCGCACGACCTATGAGGTGGACCGTGCCCGCCGCTCAGCGCCCTCAGAGGAGTTGAACGCACCCGCTGCACACATGGTCATGCGGCGAGCGCCCCGGCTCCCCCAGGGCCACTCGGCCGCGCTCGGGACGTGAAGGCGACCATGTCAGCTCCACTGGACGAGTGGGTCCCCGACGATCAAAACGCCTCGTTCGCTGAGGACTCATTCGGTGATCTCGACACCCCGCTCACGCCTGAGCCACCGCATCCCGTCAACTGGAACTTACTCACCGCCGACGAAGCCGAGGTCGAGTGGATCGAGCTCAACCGGTGGGTGAATTGGCTACGCCGGACGTACGGACTCCCGGCCTCCGTCGTGCCGCCCTTCTGGCATCGCCACCCGGAACTCGTCTGGGAGTTCTCCGCGCTGCACTTGCATTGGCTCTGCGCCTACGACCCCGACCAACACGGTTCGGCACCATTCGGTTGGCACCGTGACTTCGCCGACGCCCGCCAACGGCTCCACGACTGGGTAACTACATCGGGGACGCGACTCGAGCGCGACCGCCCCACACGGCAGACAGCCTGGCCAGGCGAACCCCCTCCCGACGCCGTCGAAGACATCCTGATAGGCAATCGCGACGAGGACTTCGCGCGTTTCGTCCTTGCAGACGTCGCAAGTCGCCGCCAGGCAGAGGTTGACTTTGCGATACGCCCTGACCCTGCCTGAGCCCAGTCGGCCGTGCGAAGTCAGGTTAGGCTGCGGGTGCGGTGCCGGATCCGATTATGCGTAATCTCGCAGAAGCAAGCACTTGCGCAGCAGCGTTGTGGGCCACAACGCACGGGTGCGAAGAAGGCAACTCTGTACCTAGCATCTTAAGGACGTCGCGGCCCACGAACGTTGACGCTGAAAGTGCCCATTGGGTGCCCATGAGGCCCCACCGTGCGCTCAATCCCACTCGGTACGCAGCTGCGTCATCGTCGGCTTCCACGAAGGAATGAATCCCGAGTGATTCACCGTGCGCTACGCCGGATAGATCGGAGTAGACAACGCGCCCGTTGGCCTTCCACTGGTCTGCCAGCGATGCCGCCAAAGCGGTGTAGCTCAACTTCCTGGGGGTGCGACTGCCGGTCAGGCGCTCGATGTCATCGAGCACTCCGACATGTTGGGTCGCCGCATTAGAATTGCGCCCACGCATCTCGTGCAGTACTGCATTAGGCCTGATGCGCGCAAACGTCTCTAGCTCTGATGCGAGCGCTGAGAGCCAGCGGACCACCAATTCCTCATCTTCTTTGGGCTCCAACATCCACCAGGCGCGCGCATACGCCTCAACGGCGCCCCGAGCAAGAGTCGCAATGGAGAACGCCGCGTCTTCATGCAAAAGAGATCGTGCCAGAAGACGAGAATGGTCTATGCCGGCCAGGGTCGCGAAAAGAACGGTTTCAAGTGCATTGCGTCCTGGGTAGGGTCCCTGCGATTCGGACGGGAAGACCCCCTTCGCTAGTCGTTCGGCTCTCGACCCAGCGAGCTCTTCCCCGAACCCCCTGCGAATTAAGGGTTCTAGCTGGTCGAGAAAGGTGAGCAGCGCTGACGAGAATGCCGTCCGATCAGCCTGGGACAAAGCCCGAAGGCTGGCTTCCTCACTGGCCATATGCGCACCGCTCATCTGGTTGTCCACTTCTCAAAGTCATATTCAGTACTGGGCTCTCAATGCTTGACTGACGAATTACCCGCCCGGGTTGGGAATGTCGTTCTCGGTTGAGCACTCAAGGCGGGGAGTCACGATGATCCCTCGGTTTGCGCCATCACAGCGTATGCGGTCTCAGAGTCGGAAGCGTTGAACACGTGTACCCAACTCGCTTTAGTAGTTAATTAGGTATTGCCGCGTCTCGACCGGCGCTACATCGCATCAACAGTGAGAATCGATCGCCACCACAATCGATTCGACGGTTGCAATTGATGCAAGGGCGTCAGCGCTCAGAAGCGGTGTGAGTGCACCGGGTGTCAGCGGGTCAGAGTCAGATTGATGAACGATACGGTTCCTGCGTGTGACGATCAGACCTAGGGCGACAGTGGTCGATCCGGCCGCACCACCGAAAACCGAACTCCAAACCTTGGGTATCCCCACCATCGCCAGGGCGGCCCCGATATCGTCCGATCGTTGATAGGTTTCGAGTGAAAGTCGTGCTGATACCTGGGTCCGCGCCGCGAGTTCCTTGTCCGCCGGTGTGGATGCAGATAGCACTTGGCCCACAGCGCTAAAGGACATGCCGACTTTTCCCGCAGATCCCGTTGTGGTCGAGCGCCCAAGGACGATGTCCGTTGCCCGGTCCAAGACCACTCCATGGACGTAGTGATCCAACGCGGAGACCGCCTGCGTCAAAGCTGCCCGGTACATGTCGGAACCATCCACGCGTCCGACGGTCAAGGTCTCAATACTTTGCCCTAGCGCCACAATATCGCGCGCGCGCGCAACGTCACTCATGAAGTGTGGCAATCGTGCAGTCATCAGGTAGTGAGCGTCTCAATCCGTTCCGCCAGAGACTCAAACAACGCTCGAAACGAGTCAATGCTCGCTTTTTGCGTGTCCCACACAAATCCTCGACTTTCTGTGTCTTCCTTGGTGAGAGCGAATACCGGTTTACGCGCCTGTTGGGAATTTGTAATCAAGGAATTGAAATCAGGGATGCTGACCAGACGAAGCGAAGCATCCATTCCCGCGCTCTGGTACTTTTCCGCCTCTAAGACCAGACCAGCTTGGGCGAGTGCTGGAGTCAAGATGTTTTCCACCGCCCTATCCAATTCATCGAAGTACCCACGAAATCCCTCTGTCGCAGTGCCGCCCTTCAGGCGGTACCGCTGAATCACAGTGCCAAGGAATTTCAGGTCCGGCTTCGGGAACGGGTAGTCGGCTCCGGACAGGGCGTCGAGTTGTGCGGCATTCGTCGCCCAACGATGCCACCGGGGAAGTACCCTCGAGAGCGACTCCAGCGCCATCACCGAGAAAACGTCCGGACTGGCCGGGACAATAAAGTAATCCGACGTAGCGACGAGATTTTGGTTGATTGCGCCGAGTCCCGGGCTCAGGTCAAGCAGGACGAAGTCGGCATTGTACGCTTCAGCTGTCTTGTCAAAGAGATACCGAAAACTTCCAGGCAGATTCTTCAGGGCTTGAACTGATTCAGAGAGCTGCTGCGCAATTCCCAAGGACACTTCATCCTCAGCCAGCCCCACATGCCCTGGGATCAAGAAGAGATTGTCTACACCCTCTACTGGAACACAATTCATAGCCTCAATCGGCTTGGGCCGAGAGGCGAAGGCAGGCTCTAAGGCATCTCTCAAATTGCGTCCTGGGTTGTTCTTATAGAACGTCGCAAGGGCGTCTTCTTCTTTTACGTCAATGACCATGCCAGTGAGATTGCACTGAGGGTCAGCGTCGACTAAAACGACCGTGTGACCGCGCTCCGCAAGCATCCAACCAAGGTTGAATGTGGTCGTCGTCTTGCTCACGCCACCCTTGTTATTAAACATCGCAATCGTAGTTGCCACGGCTTATCCCCCTTCGGACTCCCGCAACCATATCGTGCACCAAGAAACATCCACACGCAGATGGACTCAGGTGGCTGGGGTGCTAGGACTCACTCTGTCTTCCGACCAAGTCATGTCGCCGTAGCGGAAACGGCCAGTTGTCCTGGCCCCACCATGCCAATTGTCCCGACGTTGATACCCGGCACGTCGGTCACTGGATCAGCCCTTGACGCCGAAGAGGTGAGCCCAGCAGCGCCGATTGCAGCGCGTTTGCGCATCAATTGCGTCAGCGATCCCGCGCTGGGGCCGCGGCAGGCTGTCGATATAGGCGAACCGGCGTGTCGCTCACCGCTACTTTTCGCGGGGCTTGCTCGATCTGTCATAGCGTCCGGGACCGTGCAGTCGGCATCGCCCTGGTCCGCTCCCGTGGCGGGTTTTAGGATTTCGCTATTGCCGAGACCATGCCGTTCACGGCGAGAGAGCAGTCCTTCCACATCGGTTCGGAAGCTAACCGGCGCTCAACAGAGGGCCCTGTGCGTTGACCCACCATGGCGAGGCCCAGCGTGATCACATGATTCGACGGAGCCGCGGAGATCACGGTGCTACCTCCGTGGCGGCACCGTGCTCAGTCTTCGTCCTTGGCGAACGCCCGGTCGAGAAGCGCTGCGGTGGCCGGGTTCACGAGTTCGCTGCGTTGGATATAGTGCATCACCGTGACCCTGGTGTCCGTGTGACCGAGCAGTTCTGCGGCGAGTTCGATGCTGGCGTTGGTGTTGACCGCGGTCGCTACCGTGCGGCGGAACATGTGCGGGGTCACTCCCTTGATCCCGGCTCCCTCGAGCACCTGTCGCAGTTGTCGGCGCACGTTCCCCGTCGTCAGCGGCGTGCCATCCCGGGATTGGAACAGCAGGTCATCCAGGCCCATACTCCCGACCTTGGCGAGCCGCCGGCGGACCGCGTCGGACGTGAAGGTCGGGATGGCGACAACACGGGTGGACTTGGCGGTCTTGGGGTGGTCCTGCCGGAAGGTCTGCTCACCCTTGCGGCTGACGATGGTGCCGGCCAATCGGATGGACGGCACGGGGCTGGTGATGTCGACGTCTCGGCGGCGGATGGCCAGGACCTCACCGATCCGGGCCGAGGTGCCCAGCATCACCTCGATGATGGCGCCAAGCTGGCCGTCGGGCTTGGGGCCGGACGTGTGGTCGACGGCGCTCTCCCACTGGGCAATCGCCGCACGGATCACATTCACCTCCGGGGCCATGAGCGCGGCGGGGACGTGCGGCTCGCGGTGCAGGCGGGCGACGTGGTCCATGGGGTTCCGCGGCAGGACCTCGTGCCGCACTGCCAGCTCGAGGGCGAGCCGCAGCACCACCCGAGCCTGCTTGGCGCGGTTGTAGGAGATCTTCGCCAGCTGCTTGATGAACTTGTCGCACCGGGCCACGCCGATCTCGCGCAGGGCGAGGTGGTCGAAGGCGGGAGAGACGAGAGTGCGCATGTTGCGCTCATACAAGTTCCGGGTGGTCCGGGAGATCCGGTCCTCCAGGTCGATGTCCTCCAACCAGTAGGTCGCCAGGTCCCTGAACAGGCTGTCCGGGGACAAGCTCGTGTCGGCGGGTTGGAACAGGTCCCGGTCGGCGAGCTTGGCCTTCAGTGTCCGTTCCGCGGCCTTGGCCGTGGCACCGGTGCCTTGCACCAGGCGCGCGTGGCCGTCCCAGTCGCGGTAGCGAGTTCGCGCCTCGTAGCGTCCGTTCGGCGTCTGGCGGGTGCTGATGTCGCCGAAGGTGCCGATCGTCAACCGCTGCCGGGGCATCTCAACTCACCGCCGATCGGGATGCCTCGGCGAGCTGGAGGTGGGTTCCCGCTGTTGGGCGATCCAGGCCCGCACATCGGAGATGGCGAACTTGAGGTGCTTGCCGAACCGGTACGCGGCGGGGCCTTTGCCGCGAACCCGCCAGTCGTAGACCGTGGAGATCGGAATGCCCAGGTAGGCCGCCAGCTCGGCAACGTCCATCAGGGGCTCCAGACCCCAGTCGTCGATGGAAGGAGAGGGTGGGTTCTCGTTGTGAATACTCATACCCAGAAGGTGTGCCGGGCGATCCCGGACGATCGGGAGGAACCGAAACCGACCTCAGCGCCCCGCACGACAGGGCCGGCACAGCGGCGGAAATGGGCTGAAAGTGATGGGGTAGTGATGGGAACATCAAATCTCTTAACCAAAAAAGTCCCGGAAACCCTTGAGTTTCCGGGACATTTGGTCGGGCTGACAGGATTTGAACCTGCGACCCCCTGACCCCCAGTCAGGTGCGCTACCAAGCTGCGCTACAGCCCGCCGTTTCCCGGTGGATTCCCGCGAGGGCATCTACCGGAGACAACTGGACTAGCTTACCGCGTCGGGAGAGTGCTCGCGTTCACTTTTGGGGGCTATCTGGACGCTGAGTGCTCAGAAAGGCGGTTGACAATGCTGCAGAGCGACGTACTGTCTACCGGAGACAGGTCACCGGATCTCGACAAGCTCGATCAACGTCGGGGTGCGGGATCTCGACAAGCTCGATCAACGACGGGGTACAGGACGCGTCGCGACGATTCCCTGCTCGCACATAGGTTTTCCATAGGAATGGTGCGTAGCGTGACGCGAGGTCGTCACCGGCCGCTCAACCAACGAAGGAAGTTATGTCCCAGAACAGCTCACGTCCCCTGTCCAAGTTCAACCTCGTCCTGGCCCTGCTGTGGCTGGTCGACGTGGTCGTGACCGTCGCGGGGTACCTGATCCTGACCTCCTCCAACGCCACCCAGGCCGAGTTCTACACCTCGCAGTCCGCGGACTACGGGGCGTACTTCACCGCCCAGTCCGGCAGCGGCCTCGGTGCCACCCTGATCGGCACCGGCATCCTGGGCTTCATCGTCACCCTCGCGGCCATGGTCGTGTCCCGGTCGATCGCCAAGAACGCCGTCGCGGCAGCGGCGGTCATCGGTGACGAGCCGGACTTCGGCTTCGACGACACCGACTTCGACACCGACGAGAAGGCTGCCGTGCAGGCGCCGGCAACCGTGGCACCCACCACAGCGGCACCGACCTCTGCAGCACCGACTGCCGCGGCCCCGACCGTCGAGCACACCACGGGCGACGAGCCCACCGACGAGCCCAAGACCGCTCGCTAGCTCCTCCGCGCGCAAGCGCAGACGTGGGAATGCCCGGGGCGGTGCCCTAACAACCGCCCCGGGCATATCTATGTTTGGGCCTCCCCCGCCCAAAAACCTGTTAGGGAAGAGCCTCGAGGAGCTTCTGCACCTCGGCGTCGGGCAGCACCGACCACGGTGAACCGTCCGGGTCCGCGGCCGCGGCATCGGGGCTCTCGCCCTGATTCCACCACTTGCTCTCGTAGGGAACCCCGTCGAAGAGGATCAGGGCGCCCTTCTCGTAGATGGCGGTGCCGTCCCAGGTGGGGTACGTGCCGGCGGGCAGGGTGGGCTTGGGGATCGGGGTCTCCCCCGGCATCACCGGGCCGATCAGCACCCACGGTGTCTCCCACTCGTTGAGCACCGGGTTGTCGGGCAGGTCGCCGCGCGTCCACCACTTGGTCTGGTACACGTTCTTGTGCCAGACCACCTTGGTGCCCTCGAGGTAGGAGGATTCCTCCGCCCAGATCGAGTACGGGCTGGTGTCGGGGTCGTCGACGATCGACTCGATCTCCTTGGCCTCGTCGGTGGTCACCGACGCCGCCGCGGTCACGGGGCGGCCGTTGAAGCCCGTGCCCAGCACATCCACGAACTTCTCATCGCCCTGGTCGATCCCGCTGCAGGAGTCCGACACCCGGGTGAGGTCGGCGTAGTTCGACCCGCAGGTGGTGTCCCGGTTCAGCGACCACAACGACATCCGGCCGATCTTCTGTTCCCGCGCGAACGTGTTCACGGCGCGGGCGTCGTCGAGGTCGAAGACCTCGTCGGGCACGTCATTCTGACCGGCCATGGGCGTCATGCCGATCTTCGACCACACCGTGGCATCCGTCAGCTCGGTGCCGGCCCGGCTGTACAGGGTGCCGATCTGCCGGTGCGCGGCCGTGACGGCGCGAATGGATGCCTCGGCCATGGTCTCGTCGGCGTCCTTGCTGCTGCCGTAGTCCATGGTCATCAGGTTCACCCCGGCCAGGTCCACCTTGGCGTCGAGCATGGCGGTGACCGCGTCGGTGCCGTCTTCGGTGAGGCCGAAGGTGCCCACGGGCAGGGTCAGCCACACCGCAAGGTCGTCACCGTCGGCGCGGCGGTCGGCCTGCAGGTCGGCGATCGCGGTGGCCCGGCGTTTGGCTGCAGCACTGTCGGTGAGGTTGTCGCCCTCAAGGTCGAGGTCGATGGTGGTCACGTCGTACCGGTCGAGCACCGCCGCGTAGGCGGCGGTGAGCTTCTTGGTGTCGGTGCAGCCGGTGCCGAGTTCGGTGTTGAGCAGGCCGCCGAAGGAGACGATGACCTGACCGTCGAGCTGGGTCACCCGGGCCAGCCGGCGGTCGAGGTCCAGCTCGTCCGCAGCCTCGTCGAGGGTGTAGTAGGTGCCCCAGCTGGGCGTGCAGGGCTCCTCCTTGTCGGCGACGATGAACGAGAGCACCACATCGCTGCCGGCCCGGTCGGCCGACGCCTCGAAATCGTAGGTGGGGGTGGCGGTCACGTCGACGTAGCCGGCGAACCAGGGGTCGTAGGCCTCGGCGGCCTGCGCCGAACCCCACCACTGCCAGCCCAGGTAACCGCCGCTGGACAACGCCACGACGAGCACCACACCGAGGAAGACCCGCACCACCGAGAGGCGGCGGCGTGGCTTGGCGACCGCGGTGACGGTCTCGGGGGCGGTGGGCGCTGCTGCGCCAGGTTCTACGGCGCTCATTTGAGTGCTCCCTGCTTGGTGCTCTTGGCCACGGGCTGGCTCACGAACGGTCCGGTGATCACTTCAACGTCGCTAGGCAGCTCGCCGACGGCGTGGCCGTGATAGATCACCGCACGCCAGTCCAGGACGGGCTCCACCGGTAGCGCTGCCGCCACGGCGGTGCTGCGGCGGGGGGCGCGTTCGATGTACATCCACTGGGTCAGGCCCAGCCAGACGTCCACGATCGAGTTCCACGGGCCGATGTAGGCAACGATCGCGAAGATGGCCAGCAGGGCGTTGAACCCGGCGAACACGGCGTTGCCCCAGTTCTGGTTCGACACATCCCGCCACAGGGTGAGCGCGGAGAACGCGACGATCAGGTACGGCACCACCACGAACAGCAGCGGAGCGGCCGTGCGGTTGCGCACCTTGGGGGTGCGGGCGAACGGGATCTTCTTGCTGGTCACGGCCTGCTGCATCGACTTGAGCACTCCGGCGAGGTTCACCGGCAGCAGGATCAGGTTGAAGCCGTAGATGCGCAGGATGTCGCTGAACTTGTAGCCGCAGGAGCGCAGGTCGCTGCCCATCGCGAGGAAGTACGGCACAGCGGCGAGCACCACGACGGGGCTGAGCAGCCGGCTGTCGTAGGGATAGGCGAGCAGGAAGATCAGGCCGAAACTGGCCCAGGCGATGCTGGCCATGTAGTTCACGCGCAGCGCCAGTTCGATCACGCTGATCGGGTGGCCCTGGCGGCGGCGCTCACGCATCTGGCGCCAGAGCTTGGGCAGGATCAGCAGACCACCGTTGGCCCAGCGGCGACGCTGCACGATGAGCGAACCGAAGTCGGGCGGGGTGGCGCTGTAGCTGAGCCGTTCGGGGTAGTTCGTCAGCGACCAGCCGTGGGTGCCCAGGTCGATGCTCGACTCGGTGTCCTCGATCACGGTGCGGTCTTGCACGTAGCGGCGAACCTCGAAGCCGCCCACTGTTTCCACTTCGACGATGTCTTCCAGAGCCACCTTGCGGATCACCGCGTTGGCACCCACCCAGAAGGTGGCGCCGTAGTGCGACAGGCCCTGGTGCAGGATGTGCTGGATGTCGGTGGTGGCGCCGGCGAGCCGCTCGATGCGGGTGGGGGCACCGCGGAACGACGAGTACGGCGTCTGGGTGACGGCGACTCGAGCGTTGTCGGGCTGTTCGAGGAAGTAGACCAGGCGCAAGCAGTAATCGCGCAGCAGCAGCGAGTCGGCGTCGAGGGTGAGCAGGTACTCGGAGTCGCGCACCACATAGTCGGCCGGCGCATCGTCGGCGACCGGGCGCAGGATGGTGCCATCCGGCCCCTCTTCGCGCTGGAACCGGCGACCCATCAGACCGATGTAGGCGTTGAGGTTCATCGCCTTGTTGGCCTCGTGGGAGAGCGACGAGAACAGCTTGCGCTCGAAGGTGTCCAGCTCGGCGGAGAAGGTCCAGAGCAGCCGGCGGTGCAGTTCCAGCATCCGGGCGGCGGTGGGGGCGGTGCCTTCCCGGGCGGCCGCGGTCAGCGCGGCGCCGGTGAGGGAGAGTTCCGCGGCGAGGCCGCCGAGCACCTGCTCCACGAAGAAGGTGTCAACGTGGTCGTCGATGCTCTCGGCGGAGGCCATCGCCTGCAGCCAGCGGGCGGCCCACTGGTAGCTGTCGGCGAGGCGGTGCACGGCCCGTGTGGTGGGCTGCGGGTCATCGGTGAGTTCGATCTCGCAGATCAGCAGCTCTTCGGCGAACCGGTTCTTGGGTTCGGCCAGGGCCAGCTCGATGTCGCGGGCGATGGTGCGGGAGGCCTGCAGCTGGGCGGCGACGGCTGGGTCGCTGGGGTGCGGCGGGTCGTCCAGCAGCAGCACGATGCGCAGGTCGGGATACTCCTGCAACGCTGCCGACCACAGGGTGGCCCGCACCACACCGGGCTCCTCGCTGTAGGAGGGCACCAGCACGGTGAGCGAGCCCTGGTGGGTAGCGAAGTGGCTGTCGAGTTCGGCGCGGGGCACCCGCACGTGGTCGCGGAAGCGCTGCAGCGCCCCCTGGCGGGCGATCAGGTACAGCAGCGCGGAGAAGGTGAGGAAGGTCACTACGATCACGTAGGAGATGGCCTCGGTGGTGAACCGGAAGCTCTCGGTGCCGTTGTTGAGGAACTGGCGCAGGATCGTGTAGATGACGTAGGCAAGCCAGGCCAGCACGGTGGTGATGATGGCGAGGCGACCCCAGATGATCTTGGCGTCGCTGGGGATGTCGTGAACGGTGGGAAGGGGCTGGGTGTTACGTTCGGCGCCGAGTTGGCGTTTGCGGGCAGGCGAAGCTAGGGACTTCGAAGGCACAGTAATTCATCCTTGGAGTAGGGCCAGGGATCTCGCTGGATCAACGGTCGAGAGTTTCGGGTTCTCGTTTAGACCAGGTATCAACGAAATGCAGGGACACGGAAATGTCGGAAGGGCTACGTCGTGCGCCCAGCGCCGCTCTAGGGAAGCGGACGGCTGAGGAGGAACAGGGGCGGTAGCGCACCGTTCGGGCGGTGCGGCGGCAATCAGACGGGTATCCCGCGGGCTTCGGGGCCGGCGGGTGTTGCGGATGATGCGGGTGGATGACGGGCCGGGTGCGGCCCGTGAAGGTGCGGGTGCCGGTAGAGCCGGGTGGATTCTGCCTGCAGGAAAAACTTAGAACACTCGCACCATCGAATGAAGACCCCCGGATGGGGGTACCTTCAACCTCAGCTTGGAGGTTCAGGCAGCAGTTCCGCACCAGCACTGGGATCGGCTCATGGGGCTTGCGCTGCGCTGGGGAGCCTCTTGAGCCAACCTTGAGCCAACCTTGCGGCGCGATTTGGCGTTTCGCCCGCGCTCACAGACAAAAAAGCCGTGCGCCGGCATCCGAAGATGGCGGCACACGGCCTGGTCGTACCGGCCGATGGGCCGGCGGTGGGGTTAGCGCTTGCGCTTCTCGCGCACCCGCATGCTGATGTTGATCGGGCTGCCGGCGAAGCCGTAGACCTCGCGCAGGCGACGCTGGATGAACCGGCGGTAGCCCGGGTCGAGGAACCCGGTGGTGAAGATCACGAAGGTCGGCGGGCGGCTGGAGGCCTGGGTGCCGAACAGGATGCGCGGCTGCTTGCCACTGCGCACCGGGTGCGGGTGCTCCGCGGCCAGTTCGGCGAGGAACGCGTTGAACTTGCCGGTGGCGACGCGGGTGTCCCACGACTCGAGCGCGAGCTCGAGGGCCGGAACCAGCTTCTCCATGTGACGGCCGGTCTTGGCCGAGATGTTCACGCGCGGGGCCCAGGCCACGTGGGCCAGGTCCTGCTCGATCTCACGCTCCAGGTAGCGGCGACGGTCGTCGTCGATCTGGTCCCACTTGTTGAACGCGAGCACCAGCGCACGGCCGGACTCCAGAACCAGGTCGATGACGCGCACGTCCTGCTCGCTGATGACCTCGGTGACGTCGATGAGCACCACGGCCACCTCGGCCTTTTCCAGGGCCGCACTTGTGCGCAGCGACGCGTAGAAGTCGGCGCCCTGGGACAGGTGCACGCGACGACGGATGCCGGCGGTGTCGACGAAACGCCAGACCTTGCCGCCGAGCTCAACCTGCTCGTCGACCGGGTCACGGGTGGTGCCGGCCAGCTCGTTGACGACAACCCGCTCTTCGCCGACGACCTTGTTCAGCAGGCTGGACTTGCCCACGTTCGGGCGTCCCAGGATCGCGACGCGGCGCGGGCCGCCCACTTCCTGCTTGGCGACGTTGGAGATCTCGGGGAGCTTTTCGAGGATCGCGTCGAGCAGGTCGGCGACGCCGCGACCGTGCAGCGCGGAGACCGGCCAGGGCTGGCCGAGGCCGAGCGCCCACAGGCTGGCCGCTTCGGGCTCCTGGCGGATGTCGTCGACCTTGTTGGCGATGAGGAAGACGGGCTTGCCGCTGCGACGCAGCAGCTTGACGACGGCCTCGTCGGTGGAGGTCGGGCCCACGTTGGAGTCGACGACGAACATGACGACGTCGCACAGCTCGATGGCCAGTTCGGCCTGCATGGCCACGGACGCGTCGATGCCCCTGGCGTCGGGCTCCCAGCCGCCGGTGTCAACGAGGCTGAAGCGGCGTTCGTGCCACTCGCCCTTGTAGGTGACCCGGTCCCGGGTAACGCCGGGGGTGTCCTCCACGACGGCCTCGCGGCGGCCGAGGATACGGTTCACGAGCGCGGACTTGCCCACGTTGGGGCGGCCGACGATCGCGATCACCGGCAGGGCCGGCAGGTACTGGATCGCGTCGGGGTCGTCGCTGACGTGGTCGAGGACGTCGAAGTCCTCGTCGTCCAGGTCGTATTCGTTCAGGCCGGTGCGCAGCGCGGTGGCGCGCTGAGTGATCAGGGCGTCGTCCTCGTCGAGGTCGGTCAGGCGCGAAGCGATTTCCGGGTCGAGTTCGGGGATCGTCGTGTCGTCGAATTGGTTAGTCATGCGAGTTCCTCGCGGTATTGATGACCTCTACAACCGCGTCAATGGTCTGGTCGAAGTCGAGATGGGTGGAGTCGACGGTGGTCACACCGTCTGCAGCGCTCATGAATTCCACTACCTGGGAGTCGGCGCGATCCCTCGATCGCAGCTGTTCCGCCACGGTGTGGGCCGATTGGGTTGATATTTCCGCAGAGCGCCTCGCCATTCTAGCCTCTTCGGTTGCTGTGAGTAGAATGCGGACCTCGGCCTCGGGGGCCACGACGGTGGTGATGTCGCGTCCCTCGACCACCACGCCGGGCTGCGGAACCGCCCGGGCGATGCTGCGGAACAGTTCGGTCAGGTGGGTGCGCACCGCGGGGACCCGGGCGATTGCGCTGACCGCGGCCGAGATCTGCGGTTCACGGATAGCGTCGGTGACGTCGGTCTCCCCCACCCGCACGAAGTAGGCATCCGGTTCGGTGCCGATCGTGTAATCGAAGGTGGGCAGCAGAGCGCTGACCGCTGTGGAATTCTGCGGGTCGACCTCCTGGTCGATGACCAGCCAGGCCAGCGCCCGGTAGGCGGCGCCGGTGTCGAGGTAGCCGTAGCCGAGGCGGCGGGCCACGGCACGACTGACGCTGGACTTGCCGCTGCCGGCAGGCCCGTCGATCGCGACGAACAGGGGGTAGGAATGCTTACTCAAACGTCTAACCGACAATCCGCCAGCCGCGTGCGGCCAGCTCAATGGTGAGGCGGCTGACCGCCTCGGGGAGGATGCTGATCTCGGCGAGCCCGATCTGGGCTCCCGGGGAGTGCTCGAGGCGCAGGTCTTCGAGGTTGACGCCCGCCTCGCCGATTTCGTTGAACAGGCGGGCGAGCTGGCCGGGGGTGTCGTCGACCATCACGGTGAGGCTGGCGTAGCGGCGGTCCTGGCCGTGCTTGCCGGGCAGCCGGGCCACACCGGTGTTGCCGCCGGCGATCTCCTCAGCCACCTGGCGGCGGGCGCCGGGGGCGGCCGGGTCGGCGAGGGCGCCGATGAACCGGTCGAGGTCTTCGCGCAGCGCGAGCAGGATCTGGCGCACCGGCGCCGGGTTGGCGCCGAGGATCTGCACCCACAGCTCGGGGTCGCTCGCGGCGACGCGAGTGACGTCGCGCAGGCCCTGCCCGGCGAGGTTCAGCGCGGAGGCGGGCGCGTCGGTGAGACGGCGGGCCATCAGGGTGGCCACCACCTGCGGCACGTGGGAGACCAGGGCCACACCCTTGTCGTGCTCTTCCGGGGTCATCTCCACCAGGGTGGCGCCGAGGTCGAGGATCAGGTCGTCGATCGCGGTGGCGCGCTGGTAGCTGATGTCGTCGTGCGCGGCGACCACCCAGGGCCGGCCGATGAACAGGTCGGCGCGGCCGGCGAGCGGTCCGCCGCGTTCCCGGCCGGCGAGCGGGTGCGAGCCGATGTACCGGGACACGTCGGCGCCGCGTTCGCGCAGCTCGGTCAGCGGAGCCAGCTTGACGCTGGCCACATCCGTCACGATCGCGTCGGGGAAGGCCTCGAGTTCACGGGCGACGATGTCGGCGGTCACGTCCGGCGGCACGCACACCACAATCAGCTGCGGGGCGTCGCCGGGGGTGGCGGCGCGGCCGGCGCCGTAGTCGATGGCCAGCGACAGGTTCGTCGGTGAGGCGTCGGCGAGGATCACGTCGATGCCCCGGGCGCTCAGGCCCAGACCGATGCTGGTTCCCAGGAGCCCGGCGCCGACGACGCGCACCGGCCCGATCAGGCGAGACTCGACCACGTTCGGCTCCAAACTTGCGCGGTTGACAGGGGTGAAACGGATGCTGCGGGTTACTTCTGCACTTCGGCGCGGGACACCGTGAGCAGCTGACCGAGTTCCACCTTAGTGAGGTCGCGCACGGCGCCGGAGCGGAGGGTGCCCAGCTGCAGCGGGCCGAACTGGCGGCGCACCAGGTCCACGACGGGGTGGCCGACGGCGTCCATCATCCGGCGCACGATGCGGTTGCGGCCGGAGTGCAGGGTGAGCTCGACGAGGGTGAAGCCGTCGCCGGGAGGGCTGGTGAGGATGCGGGCCTTGTCGGCGGCGATGGGGCCGTCCTCCAGCTCGATGCCGCTCTGCAGCTTGCCGATGGTCTGCGCCGAGACGCGGCCCTCGACCTTGGCGATGTAGGTCTTGGCGACGCCGAAGGAGGGGTGCGCGAGCACGTGGGCGAGGTCGCCGTCGTTGGTGAGGATCAGCAGGCCGCTGGTGGCGGCGTCGAGGCGGCCCACGTTGAACAGGCGTTCTTCGTAGCCGTCGGTGAACTGGCGGAGGTCGGGCCGGCCGCTTTCGTCCTGCATGGAGGAGACGACGCCGACGGGCTTGTTGAGCATCACGTAGCGGCGGCTGGTGTCCAGCTGCACGGCGACGTTGTCCACGGCGATCTTGTCGGTCTCGGGGTGCACGCGGCGGCCGAGTTCGGTGACGACCGTGCCGTTGACCCGCACCCGGCCGGAGCTGATCATCTCTTCGCTGACCCGGCGGGAGGCGACGCCAGCGGCGGAGAGCACCTTCTGCAGGCGGATGCCGTCGGCGGCGGCCTCGGGGTTGGTGGCGAAGTCGGGGTTGGTGCTGCTGGTGTCGGTGTAGCCGTCGTTGTGGTCGGTCATGGTAGATCCTCGAATCCGTTCGCACCGTCGGCGAGCAACGGCGAAATTAGTGGCAACTCGTCGAGCGAGTTGATTCCCAGCTGGGTGAGCAGCAGGTCGGTGGTGGCGTAATTGATCGCGCCGGTCTCGCTATCGGTGAAGGCCTCGGTGATCAATCCGCGTCCCAGGAGGGTGCGCACGACAGAGTCGACGTTAACGGCCCGAATCGAGGCTACCGCGCCGCGGCTGATCGGTTGCTTGTAAGCGATCACCGCGAGGGTCTCCAGGGCGGCTTGGGAGAGCCGGCTGGGGTTCTGGGTGAGCACAAAATCGGCCACGACCGGGTCGTGTTCTGGGCGCACGTAGATGCGCCAGCCGCCGGCCACTTCGCGCAGTTCGAAGCCGCGCCGCACGGTGCCGGCTTTCCCGTCGAAGTCGGCGACGAGCCGCAGGATGGCTTCGCGCACGTCCACGAGCGGATGCGCGACCGCGGTGGCCAGGTGCACCAGGCTCTGCGGCTCATCCGCCACCATCAGGATCGCCTCGAGCCGCCGCTCAATGGGCTGGCCGTTGGTCGAGACCCCACCGTTGGTCGAGCTTGTCGAGACCCCGCGACCCAATCGCTCGGTCGCACCCATCTCGTTGGTCGAGCTTGTCGAGACCCCACCGTTGGTCGAGCTTGTCGAGACCTCGTCGACGGCGGTCATGCTGGCATCAGGCGTCATAGTCGGCTCCGAGGTTCGCGAGATTGTCATCCGACCAGCCGTCGGCGTCCCAGTGCAAACTGAGCTCGCCGAGCGGTTCGAGCTGGTCGAAGGTGAGGGCGCCGTGCCGGTACAGCTCCAGCACGGCCAGGAAACGGGCGATCACGTGGCCTTTCTCGGCGCAGTCCACGATCAGCTCCCGAAAGGTGAGGCTCTGGTTGGCCCGCAGCATCGCCACCACGATCGCCGCCTGTTCGCGGATGCTGACCAGCGGCGCGTGCAGATGCTCCAGCCCCACGGTCGGCAGCTCCCGCGGTGTGAGCGCCAGCGCCGCCAGCGCGCCGAAGTCACCCAGTGACAGCGTCCAGACCAGCTCTGGAGTCGTGGTGCGGTACTTCTCCTCGAGCCGCACCGACCGCACATGCCGGGTCGCTTCGTGTTCGAGGTGCTCGAGGAACCACTCCGACGCCGTCTTGAACGCGCGGTACTGCAGCAGCCGGGCGAACAGGAGATCGCGGGCCTCGAGCAGCGCCACGTCCTCGGCATCCACCAGCTCACCCTGCGGCAGCAGGCCCACCAATTTGAGGTCGAGCAGGGTGGCGGCCACCACGAGGAACTCGGTGGCCTGGTCGAGTTCCTCGGCGGCGTCGAGCCCGCGCAGGTAGGAGATGAATTCGTCGGTGACCCGGCTCAGGGAGATCTCGGTGATGTCGAGTTCGTGCTTGCCGATCAGGGAGAGCAGCAGGTCGAACGGTCCCTCGAAGTTCTGCAGGGCCACGGAGAAACCGGGCGCGGGCGTGCCGGACTCGCCGGTCGTGCCCGTGCCCGTGCCGCTGCCGGCCGTGCGGGTGTTGGTCGTGGCGGTGGTCGCCGCGACGCGGGCCGGAGCGGCCGAGGTGCGCTTAGGCGACCGCGCCACGCTGGATCAGTTCCCGCGCCGCCTGCTTGTAGGCCTTGGCGGCGGCGTGTTCCGGAGCGAACTCGGTGATCGGCACCCCCGCGACACTGGCATCCGGGAATTTGACGGTACGGCCGATGACGGTGTCGAGCACCCGGTCGCCGAACGCGTCGACGACCCGTTCGAGGACCTCACGCGAGTGCAGGGTGCGCGAGTCGTACATGGTGGCCAGGATGCCGTCGAGTTCGATGGCCGGGTTGAGCCGGTCGCGCACCTTGTGGATGGTTTCGATGAGCAGTGCCACTCCGCGCAGGGCGAAGAACTCGCACTCCAGCGGGATCAGCACGCCGTGGCTGGCGGTGAGGGCGTTGACGGTGAGGATGCCCAGCGACGGCTGGCAGTCGATGAGGATCACGTCGTAGTCGTTGGAGACCTTGCGCAGCACCCGGGCGAGGATCTGCTCACGGGCGACCTCGTTGACGAGGTGCACCTCCGCGGCGGAGAGGTCGATGTTGGCCGGGATGATGTCCAGGCCCACGACGGAGGTCTGCTGGATGGCTTCCTTGGGGTCCTTGGAGCCGCTCAGGAGCAGGTCGTAGATGGTGGTGACGTCGTGCGTGGGCACGCCGAGGCCGGCCGACAGGGCGCCCTGCGGGTCGAAGTCGATGGCGAGAACCCGGCGGCCGTAGCCGGCCAGCGCCGCTCCCAGGTTGATGGTGGTCGTCGTCTTGCCGACGCCGCCCTTCTGGTTGCACAGCGAAACGATGCGCGCCGGGCCGTGGCTTTTCAGCGGCGCGGGTTCATCAAACACCTGCAGGGGGCGACCGGTTGCACCGGTGGGTGGTTCCTCGAGTCCGGGAAGCTGCGTCCGGCTATCCGTTCTACGCGCCACTGGGCTGTCCTCGATCCGTCATGCAGTTCACTTGGTAGATTCTACCGAGCCGACAGGCCCAGCCCGGCCAGATTCGCCGGTGCGCCGCCAGCTGCCTCATCATCTGCTCGCCAACTGTTGCCCGTGCGGACAAGTGCGCCCGGTGCGCCGGGACCATTTGTCCGGTTCGGCAACAGTTGCCGGTGGATGCGCCGGCGCGGTCAGCCGGCCTTCTTGTCGTCGGTGCCCCGGCGCACCCGCACCACGGTCTCCCAGCCGGCCACGAGCACGAGCACCCCGGTGGTCACCGAGCCCAGCTGCAGCGGGGTGAGCACGAATGCGCCGCCGAACGCCGCCAGCAGCGCCCCGATGCCCACCAGGTACGACACGAGCAGCTCCCGCGCCACGACGAGCCTGAACAACAGCATCCCCACCACGTAGAGCGCCGGACCACCCACCAGGACCACCGCGGTCGACAGGGTCATCTCCGCGTGCGGATGCGTGAGCACCTCCTTGTCGGCCACCGAGGTGAGCACGATGCCGGCGATGATCACGGCGTGTACGTAGGTGTACGCGAGCCGGGCAATGCGGCCGGGCTCCGCGGCGGCGGCGATGGCCTTGGCGCCGGCGCGTTCGCTGTGGTCGAAGTACAGCCACCACATGGCCACGCTCGCGCCGAACGCGAGCAGCATGCCCAGGATGCTCGCCGCCGAGGATTCCTTCGCGACGAACGCGAACCCGGTGACCAGCAGCGATTCGCCCAGGGCGATGATCACGAACAGGGCGCTGCGCTCGGCGATGTGCGGGCCGGAGAGGTCCCACTGGTCGATGCCGGACGCGCCGAGTCCCGGCACCCAGAAGCCCACCCCGGCGGAGAGGTACTCGATGGCCAGGGCGATCAGCCAGAGCGGCAGCCGGTACTGCAGCGGTAGCAGCGCCCCGACGATCCAGAACACGCTGGAGAGGGCCAGCCAGACCAGGATGCGTACGAAGGTGCGACGCAGCTCGGCGTCGTGCCGGGCCACGGCGAGCACCATGAAGGCCGTGCGGCCCAGTTGCAGCACCGAGTAGGCCAGCGCGAAGACGATGCCGCGGTCGCCGAACGACTCGTAGATCGAGACGCTCACCACGAAGCCCACCAGCGAGAGTCCCAGCACCACGCCGCGCACGGGCAGTTTGGCCGGGTCGAGCCAGTTGGTCACCCAGGTCGTGTACACCCACACCCACCAGAGGGCGAGCACCAGCATCGCCGACTCGAGGGCGCCCTCCCAGGACTGGTTCTCGTAGAGGTAGCGGGAGAGCTGGGTGAGCGCGAAGACGAAGATCAGGTCGAAGAACAGCTCAACGTAGGTGACCCGGTCGGCGCCGTCGGAGTCCTCGGGCCGCAGCAGATTGCGGCGGATGCCGAAGCGGCCGGCCGGCGTCGGTGCGGGCAGTGGCGGAGAGGTGCGGGTCACTCCCCCATTGTGGTCGAGCTTGCCTGCGAAACGCACCCATTCCGTCGGTCGAGCTTGTCGAGACCCGGCGGGCCATCCTCGGGTCGCGCCCATTCCGTTGGTCGAGCTTGTCGAGACCCGGCGGGCCGACCTTGGGTCGCGCCCGACAGACACGCTCACGAGGTCTCGACAAGCTCGACCAACGCGAGGGGCGCGACACACACGCACGTCACGAGGTCTCGACAAGCTCGACCAACGCGAGGGGCGCGACACACATCACGTCACGAGGTCTCGACAAGCTCGACCAACGACGGGGCGAGAACCGCAGACGATCGAGGCGCGTTTCAGCGAGCTCGGGGGTGCGCCGTGGTGTACACGTCGCGGAGGGTGTCGATGGTGACGAGGGTGTAGATCTGGGTGGTGGCCACCGACGAGTGGCCGAGCAGCTCCTGCACCACACGCACGTCGGCGCCGCCCGAGAGCAGGTGGGTGGCGAACGAGTGCCGCAGCGTGTGCGGCGACACCTCGATGCCCAGCTGGGCCCGTTCGGCGGCGGCCCGGATGATCAACCATGCGTTCTGCCGGCTCACCCGGTGCCCGCGCACCCCGAGGAACAGCGCCGGGGTGGCCTTGCCCCGGGTGGACAGCACCGGCCGGGCCCGCACCAGGTACGCGTCCACGGCGGCCCGGGCGAAGCTGCCGACGGGCACGATGCGCTGCTTGTTGCCCTTGCCGGTGAGCCGCACCACGTCTTCCTCGAGCATGTCGTCCACGTTGAGGTTCACCACCTCGGACACCCGCGCCCCGGTGGCGTAGAGCAGCTCGAGCAGCGCCTTGTCGCGCAGCTGCTGCAGCTCCTCACCGTCGGTCGCGGCCAGCAGCGCGGTCACCTGCTCGATCGAGATGGCCTTGGGCAGCCGCAGGCCGAGCTTGGGCGGTTTGGTCTCGTGCGCAACATCCACGTCCACCAGGGATTCCTCGAGCAGGAACCGGTGGAAGCCGCGCACGGTGCTCAGGATCCGCGCGACGGAGGCCGCGGTCAACGGCGACTCGGCGCGACTGCCCAGGTGTTGCACGAACGCGCTCACCTGCGGTCCGGTCACGGTGCGCAGATCGGTGATCTCGGCATCCGCGAGCCAGCCGGCGTAGATGACCAGGTCGCGGCGGTAGGCGGCGACGGTGTTGGCCGAGAGCCCGCGTTCAATCGAGACATGCCGCAGAAACGAGTGCACGGCCGCCTCGACGAGCGCGGGGCCGGTCACACCGTGTGGTCCCAGTTCTGCGGATGCCGCGGCCAGGGCAGGTCGGCCGGCGCCAGGCTCGCCCAGCCGCGTGAGCGGGAGGCGACGGCGGCCAGCACACCCACGACCAGCGACGGGTTCTGCACCCGGCGGGCGAGCGCGGCGTCGACGGCGTCGTCCAGGGACACCCAACGGGTGACCATGTCGGCTTCCTCGTCGGTGCGGTCGAAGGCCTCGGTGGCCGGCGACAGGCCACGGGCCAGGTAGATGCGGATCACTTCGTTGCTGCCGCCCGGGGACGTGTAGAACTCGGTGAGCACGTTCCACTCGGCCGCGACGACGTCGGTCTCCTCGGCCAGCTCGCGCTGGGCGCCGATGAGGGCGTGTTCGCCGTCGACGTCGAGCAGCCCGGCGGGCAGCTCCCACTCCCGCATCCGCACCGGGTGCCGGTACTGCTGGATCAAGAGCACCCGGTCCTGGTCGTCGAGGGCCAGGATCGCGACGGCGCCGGGGTGGTCGACGTACTCGCGTACGATTTCGGCACCGTTGTAGTCGAACGCGTCCTGGCGGATGTTCCACACGTGACCGTCGAACCGCACGGCGCTGGAGGTCAGCGCCGTGGGCGCCGGCTCATCCTCGATGCGGGGCAGCAACGCGTCGGCGTCGGCGCGGGCAGCGAGGGTCTCAGGCATCTTCCTTGACCTCGAACAGGCGACTGGCCTGCTGGCGGTCCAGCGCCGCACCGATCAGGCCGACGAACAGCGGGTGCGCGTGGCTGGGGCGTGAGCGCAGTTCGGGGTGGGCCTGGGTGCCCACGTAGAACGGGTGCTCGGCGCGGGGCAGCTCCACGTACTCGACGAGGTGGCCGTCGGGCGAGGTGCCGGAGAACCACAGGCCGGCCTCGGCGATCTGGGCGCGGTAGTTGTTGTTCACCTCGTAGCGGTGACGGTGGCGCTCGGAGGCGACCGGGGCGCCGTAGAGCTCGGCGACGATGGATCCGTCGGCGAGGTCGGCCGGGTACAGGCCGAGGCGCATGGTGCCGCCCAGGTCGCCGCCGGCGATGATCTCGACCTGCTCTTCCATGGTCGCGATCACGGGGAACTCGGTTTCGGGCTCGAACTCGCTCGACGAGGCGCCCTCGAGGCCGGCCTTGTTGCGGGCGTATTCGATGACCATGCACTGCAGGCCCAGGCACAGGCCGAGCACGGGGATGGCGTTCTCGCGGGCGAACTTGAGGGCGCCGAGCTTGCCCTCGATGCCGCGCACGCCGAAGCCGCCAGGCACGCAGATGCCGTCGAGCTCGGCGAGCATCGCAGCGGCGCCTTCCGGGGTCTCGCAGGTGTCGGAGGCGATCCACTCGAGCTTGACCTTGGTCTGCTGGGCGAATCCGCCGGCGCGCAGGGCTTCGGTCACCGAGAGGTACGCGTCGGGCAGGTCGATGTACTTGCCGACCAGGCCGATGGTGACCTCGTGCTTGGGCTCGCGCACGGCGTCCAGCACCCGCTGCCAGGCGGTCCAGTCCACGTCCTTGACCGGCAGGCTCAGGGCGTCGGTGATGTACTTGTCCAGACCCTGTTCGTGCAGCACGGCGGGGATCTCGTAAATACTGGGCACGTCGACGCAGTTGACGACGGCGTCCTCTTCGACGTCGCACATCAGCGCGATCTTGCGCTTGTTGGACTCGGAGACGGGGCGGTCGCTGCGCAGCACCAGGGCATCCGGCTGGATGCCGAGGGAGCGGAGCGCGGCGACGGAGTGCTGGGTGGGCTTGGTCTTCTGCTCTCCGGAGGCTGCCATGAACGGCACCAGGGAGACGTGCACGAAGAAGACGTTCTTGCGGCCGAGTTCGTGGCGCACCTGGCGGGCGGCCTCGATGAAGGGCTGCGACTCGATGTCGCCGACGGTGCCGCCGACCTCGGTGATGATCACGTCGGGGCGCGGCTCGTCGCTGGCCTGCAGGCGCATCCGTCGCTTGATCTCGTCGGTGATGTGCGGGATGACCTGCACGGTGTCGCCGAGGTACTCACCGCGACGTTCGCGGGCGATGACCTGCGAGTACACCTGACCGGTGGTGACGTTCGCCGCCTGGGTGAGGTTGATGTCGAGGAAGCGCTCGTAGTGGCCGATGTCGAGGTCGGTCTCTGAGCCGTCGTCGGTGACAAAGACTTCACCGTGCTGGAACGGGTTCATCGTGCCAGGGTCGACGTTGAGGTAGGGGTCCAGCTTCTGCATCACGACGCGCACGCCGCGAGCAGTCAGGAGGTTGCCGAGGCTTGCCGCCGTCAGGCCTTTACCCAATGAAGAAACGACACCACCGGTCACGAAAATGTGCTTGGTAATGCCGTCTGAATTGTCCGCGTTTGTAATGTTCACCACGGGCTTCGATCCTATCACTTAGCGGGGGCCTATCTGTTGGAGCGAGTTGTGTGGGCAAGTTCAATGAGCTCGCGAGCGTGCTCGAGGCCGCTGGCGGAGTCGGGCAGTCCGGAAAGCAACCGGGCCATCTCGGCGGCCCTGTCGTCGCCGGTGAGCTGGCGTACGCTGCTCGCGGTGACCGATCCGTGGCTGTCCTTGACGACGCTGAGATGGTTGCCGGCGAACGCCGCCACCTGGGCGAGGTGGGTGACCACGATCACCTGGGCGGTTTCGGCGAGCCGGGCGAGTCGCCGGCCGATCTCGATCGCGGCCGCGCCGCCCACGCCGGCGTCGACCTCGTCGAAGACGAAGGTGGGCACCGGGTCGGTGGCGTTGATGACGACCTCGATGGCCAGCATCACCCGAGACAGCTCTCCCCCGGATGCCCCGCGTGCCAGCGCCCGCGGCTCGGCGCCCGCGTGGGGCTGCAGCATGATGCGCACGAGGTCGAGGCCGGTCATGGAGACCTCGTCGAGCCTGTCGATCTCCACCACGAGGCGGGCGTCGGGCATGGCCAGCGCGGCCAGTTCGGTGGTGACGGCGGCGCCAAGAGCGGCAGCGGCTGTGGTGCGGATGCCGGTGAGCGCCTCGGCGAGCCGCTGCACGAGGTCGCGGTCGGCGACGGTCTCGGTGCGCAGGGCGTCGATCCGGTCGGAGTCGCTGTCGAGCTCGACCAGGCGGCTGCTGCCGGTGTCGAGAAAGTCGATGGCCTCGTCGAGGCCGCCGACGAACTTGCGGGAGAGCACGCTGAGCTCGGCGCGGCGCTCCTGCACCAGCTCGAGTTCCCTGGCGCCGTCGGCGTCCAGGCCGGCGAGGTAGCTGGAGAGTTGGGCGGCGATGTCGGCGACGACGAAGCCGGCGTTGGCAAGGGCCTCGGCCAGCGGCGGCAGCACCGGGTCGTGTTCGGCGGCCCGGTCCAGCTGGCGGCGGGCGGATTCGAGCAGGGCGACGACATCGGGCGTGTCGTCGGTAGATTCCTCGGCCGAGAGCAGTTCGCGGGACGAGGCGGCGGCGAGCCGGAGTTCTTCGAGGTTGCCGAGCCGTTCGGCACGATTGGCGAGTTCGTCGTCTTCGCCGCGCTGCGGGGCGGCGAGCTCGATCTCGGCGATCCGTAGGCGCAGGTCCTCGGCTTCCCGGGCCCGGCGGTCCTGCTCGGCGATGAGCAGGTCCAGTTCGGCCTGGTTGGCGTGCCAGCGGTGGTAGACGTGTTGGAACGCCGTGAGGGCGTCCGTGAGCTCGGGGCCGGCGAACCGGTCCAGCGCCCCGCGCTGCGCGGAACTGGACCGCAGACGCACCTGGTCGGACTGGCCGTGCACGACGACGAGGTCGCCGCCGAGGTCGCCGAGAACCCCGGCGGGGGCGCTGCGGCCGCCGACGACGGCGCGGCTGCGGCCCTCGGCCGACACGGAGCGGCTGAGCAGCAGCTCGGGGCCGTCAAGGTCTCCCCCTGCGTCCCGCACCCGCTGCGCGACGGCGCCGTCGGGCGCGATCAGCCAGCGGCCCTCCACCCAGCTCTGCGGCTGGCCGGCCCGCACGGTGCCCGGGTCGGCACGCTCGCCCAGCAGCAGGCCGAGCGCGGTGACGACCATGGTCTTGCCCGCGCCGGTCTCGCCGGTGATGGCGGTGAAGCCGGGACCGAGCGGGAGGGTGGCCTCCTTGATCACGCCGAGGTCACGGATGACGAGTTCTTCGATCATGCGGTCACCTCACTCACGTCCGACCGGGCCCCGCCAGCCCGTGATGGGCAGGTTGAACTTGTTCACCAGCCGGTCGGTGAACGGGCCGCTGTGCAGCCGGGCGAGACGCACCGGAACCGGTGAGCGTCGCACGACCACGCGGGCGCCGGGCGGCAGGTCGTGCACGCGGCGGCCGTCGGCGCAGAGCACCGCGGTGCTGTCGCCGCGGGCGAGGATCTCCACGGCGAGGGAGGAGTCCGGCCCGACGACGAGGGGGCGGGCGAAGAGGGCGTGGGCGCTCAGCGGCACGAGCAGCAGGGCGTCCAGACTCGGCCAGACGATGGGTCCGCCGGCGGAGAACGAATAGGCGGTGGACCCGGTGGGAGTGGACAGCACCACGCCGTCGCAGCCGAAGGCGGACAGCGGGCGGCCGTCGACCTCGATGATGACCTCGATCATCCGCTGCCGGCTGGCCTTTTCGACGGTGGCCTCGTTGAGCGCCCAGGTTTCGTAGACGACTTCGTGGTCTACCTTCACCCGCACCGAGAGCGTCATACGCTCCTCCACGAGGTAGTCGCGCAGCAGGGCGCGGCGCACGGCCTCGCCGAGGTCGTCGCGTTCGCTTTCGGCCAGGAACCCCACGTGGCCCAGGTTGATGCCGAGCAGCGGTGCGGAGCAGCCGCGCACGATCTCGGCGGCGCGAAGGATGGTGCCGTCGCCGCCGAGCACGATCACGAGTTCAAGGTCGGTGGCGTGCACGGTCTCGCCGAGCACGGCGGTGCTGCCGTTCAGTTGCGGGCAGGACGCCAGCAGGTCGGCGCGTTCCTCGGCGGCCAGCACGGGCACGGCGCCGGCGGCGATCAACTGTTCGCACACCGTGGCCGCGGCTTCGAGGGAGTCCTGCCGGCCGGTGTGGGCGACGACGAGGATGTGCCTGGGCGTTGCGGTCATGCGCGTCACGCTCCCACCAGGATGGTTATCCGATCGATCCATTCTGTCGGATTTGTGCCGGTTCCACGTCTCAGCCACACGAGATATTCGTGGTTGCCCGCGGCTCCGGCGATCGGAGACGCGATCAGGCCGTTCACGCCCAGCCCCAGATCCCAGGCGGCCCAGAGCACACCGGACACGGCGTCGGCACGGAGGCCGGCATTGTGCACGACGCCCTCACGGATGCCGCCGCGACCGACCTCGAATTGCGGTTTGATCAGCAGCACGAAGTCGGCGCCCTTCGCCGCGGTGGCGACCAGAGCCGGCAGCACCGTGGTGAGGGAGATGAACGAGAGGTCGCCAACGACGAGGTCGGGGCGGTCGGCAATGCCGGAGGCGCCCGCGATGGACTCCGCGGTGGCGTAGCGCAGGTTGAAGCCCTCCACGAGCACCACCCGCGGGTCGGCCTTGATGGTCGGCGACAGCTGGCCGTGGCCCACGTCGACGGCGATGACCCGGCCGACGCCGCGTTCGAGCAGCACCTGGCTGAAGCCGCCGGTGGAGGCGCCGGCATCCATCGCGGTGCGACCGGTGACCGGCAAGGCGAACGCGTCGAGCGCGGCGACGAGCTTGTGCGCTCCGCGGCTCACGTAGTGGTCGGTGGGGGCCACGGCGATGACCTGGGCGTCGCGCACCTTGGCTGAGGCCTTCACGACCGGGCTGCCGTCCACGGTGACCAGACCCTCGGAGATGAGCCGGGCGGCGACGGTGCGCGAGCGCACCAGGCCGCGTTCGAACAGCGCCGAATCCAGGCGCTGCTCCCCCGTCGGCGGATCCGCGGGTTCAGCGGCGGGGGCTGCCGGCGTTGTGATCGGCACGCTGGTGGGCTGTGGCGCCGACCGCCTCGGCGCCGGAGCGTCCTCGTGCGTGGTCCCCGTCTCGGGGTCGGGCTCTGGCGTGCTGGAGGTGGTCATTCGGCCTTCGATCGGGGCACGTCGCCACCTTCGAGGTGGTCGCGCAGACTGTCGTGCAGCTGGAGATACGCCGCGGCCCGGTCCTCGAGCGGCAGCGCCTCGGCGGCCGTGATGCGGGCCTCGAGTTCGCCGTCCAGCACGGGCGGCGCTGGTGCGTCGCCGATAGGCGCGGGCGCTGGTGCAGACGGCGTCGGCCGGGGCCCCGGGCGACCCGGGGTCGGCGCACTGGGCGGCACGGCCGCATCCACTCCGTCTGCACTCACGCTTCCTAGGCTACCGTCCGAGATAGAGACTCTCCGGAACGTTGAGGCCGTAGATCGGTCGTCCGGACGCCCAGATCACGGCGCAGGCGGCCCGCAACAGGTTGATTCCGTCGTCGCCGACGGCCATGATCTCCACGTCGGCACCGTGGATGCGCACGCTGGCGCCCTCGACGGTGGCCTGGGACTTGTCCTTGGAGAAGACCGTCACCGGGTAGGGCTCGTGCAGCTGGCGCAGGTCCTCGAGGATGAACGTCGGGCGTTCCGCGGGGCCGGCGGCCAGGGCCTGCTTGGCCTTGTCGATGCCGGTCAGCACGAGCACCGACGGCATCCCGGCGCGGTTGGCGCCGAGGATGTCGGTGTCGAGCCGGTCGCCGATGAACAGCGGTGCGGTGGCATCGAAGCGCTTGATGGCTTCGAGGAAGATCGGGATCTCCGGCTTGCCGGCCACCAGCGGCAGACGACCCACCGCGGTGTGCACCGCGGACACCAGGGTGCCGTTGCCCGGCGCGATGCCGCGGGCCTGCGGAATGGTCCAGTCGGTGTTCGTCGCGATCCACGGGATGCCGGGATAGTCGCCGTCCTGGGTCACGCCGGCGTTCAACGCGAAGCTGGCCTCGGCCAGCTGGGTCCAGCCCACGTCGGGAGCGAAGCCCTGCACCACGGCGGCCGGGGAATCCTCAGCGGATCGGGTCACCCCGAAGCCGTGCTTCTGCAGTTCGTCGACGAGCCCGTCGCCGCCCACCACCATGATGAGGGATCCGGCCGGTACCTGCTCCACGAGCAGCCGCATGGCGGCCTGCGGCGAGGTGACGACGTCGGACGGCGCCACGGTGAGGCCGAGGTCGGTGAGGTGGCCGGCCACGGACGCATCCGTGCGTGACGCGTTGTTGGTGATGTAGCCCACCCGGATGCTCTCGGCTGCCTTGTTGAGACCGTCGATCGCGTACGGGATGGCGTGCGGTCCGGCGTAGACGACGCCGTCGAGGTCGGCCAGGACCACGTCGATACCGGCCAGGGGTGTGGCCGGCTCAGTCAACGGGCGTCGTTTCAGGATCTTCGTCCACGCCCTCAGCGCCGTCGTGTGATTCGTCATCGGATGAAGCAGCGTCCTCGGTGTCGGTGATGGTGATCGTGGCGTCGGCGGTCTCGAGTTCGTCGGGCGAGTCGGCGTTGTCCTCATCGGACTCGTCCTCGTCCTGATCGGCGTCCTCGTCTTCATCGAATTCTTCTTCGTCGAGTTCGACGATCTCGATGGTCTCGTCGACGTCGCCGTTCAGGGCGGCGTCCGCACGGGAAGCACGTTCGTTCCAGACGTCAGCCTCGTCGGTGCGGCCGAGTTCTTCGAGAACCTCGGCGTAGGCGGCGAACAGCTCGGAGCTGTAGGAGAACGCGGTCTTGGGGTCGAGCTGGGCGATCTCGAGCTCGCTCAGCGCGGCCTCGGTCTCCCCCAGGTCAAGACGGGCGCCGGACATGGCGATGGCCAGGGCCACCTGCACGCCGGCGGGCAGGGTGGAGCGGTCCACCGAACGGCCGAGCTCGAGAGCGCGGTCGGGGCGGCCCACGCCGCGTTCGCTGTCCACCATCAGCGGCAGCTGGGCGTTGGAGCCCGAGATGCGGCGGTAGGTGCGCAGTTCCCGCAGCGCCAGGGCGAAGTCGCCCGTGGCGTAGGCCGTGATGGCCAGGCTCTCGCGCACCACAGCGATGCGGCCGGCGCGACGGGCGGCGCTCATCACGTGGCGGTGAGCCAGCTCGGGGTCTTCCTCGATGACCCGGGCGGCCATGGCCAGGTGACGGCCCACGGCTTCCGCGTTGTCCTTGGTGAGGGTCTTGAGCTCGTTGCGGGCGATGCGGTCGAGGTCCTCGGACGTGATGTCGTCGGGCAGCTCGGGGTCGTCGTGACGCGGGCGCACCGAACGCAGCTCGCGCTGCATGCGCTGCTCTTCGGTCATCTCCTCTTCCACGACGCGGGCGTCGCGGTCATTGCGAGCGGGGGCACCGTCGCGGGTCCACAGCTTCTTGCCGGAGTCGCGGGGAGCTCCAGCGCGGGTCGGCGAGCCGCCGCGGGCGCTGTCCTTCAGCCACGGCTTGTTCTCGGTGTCGCGCTGGGGACGGTCGGAGTTGCCCTTGTACGCGGGGCGGTCGCTGTTGCCCTTGTAGGCCGGACGGTCGCCGTCGCGCTGCGGGCGGTCGGAGTTGCCCTTGTACGCGGGGCGGTCGCTGTTGCCCTTGTAGGCCGGACGGTCACCGTCACGCTGGGGACGGTCGGAGTTGCCCTTGTACGCGGGGCGGTCACTGTTGCCCTTGTACGCGGGACGGTCGCCGTCACGCTGGGGGCGATCGGAGTTGCCCTTGTACGCCGGGCGGTCCGAGTTGTACGCCGGACGATCGCTGTTGCCCTTGTATGCGGGGCGGTCGCCGTCACGCTGGGGGCGGTCAGAGTTGTAGGCCGGACGGTCGCTGTTGCCACGGTACGGAGGGCGGTCGCCGTCGCGCTGCGGACGGTCGGAGTTGCCCTTGTAGGCCGGACGGTCGCTGTTGCCACGGTAAGGAGGACGATCACCATCACGCTGCGGGCGATCGGAGTTGCCCTGGTACGCGGGACGGTCGCTGTTCCCACGGTAGGGAGGGCGGTCGCCGTCGCGCTGCGGACGGTCGGAGTTGCCCTTGTAGGCCGGACGGTCGCTGTTGCCCCGGTACGGTGCACGCTCCCCGCCCTGCGGACGGTCAGAGTTGCCCCGGTAGGGAGGACGATCGCCATCACGCTGGGGACGGTCGGAGTTGCCCTGGTACGCCGGACGGTCGGAGTTGCCACGGTAGGGCGGGCGATCGCCGTCACGCTGCGGACGGTCGGAGTTACCGCGGTAGGGAGGACGCTCACCATCGCGCTGCGGGCGATCGGAGTTGCCCCGGTACGGCGGACGGTCCCCGTCGCGCTGCGGACGGTCGTTGCCGCCGGTGTTGCCCCGGTACGGCGGTCGAGCGCCGTCCTGGCTGGGTCGGTCCGACCCTCCGCGACCACCCTGGTAGCCGCCGGTGCGACGATCGCCGCTCCCGTTGTCGCGTGCGTCGTTCCCGTTGCGTTCCGTGGGGGTCACTGTTTATCTCCTGTAGGTGTGGCTATACGTACCGGACTACTTCTCCAGCGTACGTTAACGGCAAAATGGCCACCCGAATGGGTGGCCATTTTGACTAAGTTAAGTCCGGCGGTGTCCTACTCTCCCACAGGGTCCCCCCTGCAGTACCATCGGCGCAAAGAGTCTTAGCTTCCGGGTTCGGAATGTGACCGGGCGTTTCCCTCTTGCTATGGCCGCCGAAACAGTGTGCGATGCGCCGCCACCAAGGTGCCGGCCATCAAGTCGTTTCGAACCATCAAGCTTCGATTGCTTTAGTCTACAGGCAACCGCCGCGAGCCGTGACCTCCGTGCACCTGAAGGTGTGGACGGATACGGTTGAAAAGCCGCAACACACACAAGACTCATAGAGTCACCCAAACTCACAAGATACACAGTCGCTCACAAGAGGAATCGTCATGGAGAACCCTTTCCGGCCCTCAGCCGGCGCGACCCCGCCGGACATCATTGGCCGGGCCGGCCTTCTGAACGAGTTCGCCTACGGCTTGCGCCTCGGTTCGGGAGCGCCTGGACTGCTCACCATCTTTACCGGCGCTCGAGGTATCGGTAAGACCGTCATGCTGGGTGCTGCCCACGACATGGCCAGGGAGCACGGCTGGGCAGTGGTCTCCGAGACGGCCACCCGCGGCTTCATGGGCAGGATCGGTGAATCCATGCGCCAGCTCTCCGAAGAGCTCGGTGAGGGGCCGCAGGGGCGCAAGGTCATCGCGGTGACCGCTGCCGGCTTCGGCCTCACGACAGCGCTCCCACCGGAACGCCAGGTCGCGTGGCGGAACCTCGCCGAAGTGCTCCTCCGGCTCCTCCAGAGTCGCGGCACCGGCCTGGTCATCACCGTGGACGAAATCCATGCCGCCGACCGGACTGAACTGGCTCAGCTGGCCGCAAGCGTGCAGCACATGATTCAGGACCGACTTCCTATCGGGCTTGTCTTCGCCGGGCTGCCGGCCGCAGTGTCCGACTTGCTCAACGAAGGCGTAGCCACCTTCCTTCGCCGCGCCGACAAGATCGACCTGCATGCAGCCACGGTCCGGGACGTCGAGGCGTCATTCGCCGATACGTTCGCGGCGGCGGGATTCAACATCGAACCGGCCCTGATCCGGCAAGCATCCGAAGCGACGGGGGGATACCCATTCCTCATCCAGCTTGTCGGCTACTTCCTCTGGCGGGAAGCCGAGAACCACGAGGGCACGCTCGACGCCGAGTCGGTCGCTCGGGCCATCGAAGGCGCCCACCGCCGCAACGCCCGCACGGTGATCGAGGCTGCCCTCTCGACGGCCTCTGCCAAAGACATGGCTTTCCTCAACGCCATGGCCAAGGATGACGGGCCGTCGACCAGCGGCGACATCGGGCACCGCCTGGGTGCCAGGTCAAACCTTGTCGCCAACTACCGCACCCGGCTCATGGCCGCCGGACTCATCGAGTCGGTGGGCCACGGCAAAGTCGACTTCGCCATTCCCGGGCTGCGCCGCTATCTCACTGCGCAGACCCCCGACTGAAATCGCGCCCCACGACTTCCCCGAGCGCTGCCCCCCCTCCCCCGCGAACTGTGAGCAAAGCCTCACAACCGTGGGTTTTTAGGTGCTCAGCTCACAGTTCGCGGATCGTTGGTCGAGCGTGTCGAGACCCGGCGAGGTGCTCCCCGGCCCCGCGGTGGGTAGGCCGTCGTGCGGGGTCTCGGCAGGCTCGACCGACGGGATGGGCGCGTTCCGTGGGCCGTCCTGCGGCGCCGAGCGGCCCGCCATATCCGCGACCTGTGAGTTAAGCCCCGAAAACTCGCGCATCCTGGTGCTTTTCTCACGGTTCGCGGATGCGTTGCGGCTCGCGCCCGCCCTCGCTCTCGTTGGTCGAGAGCGTGTCGAGGCCCGGTGACCCGGTCCCGGGACGCGTCCGCCTCGCTGGTCGAGCCTGTCGAGACCTGGNACGCGTCCGCCTCGCTGGTCGAGCCTGTCGAGACCTGGTGACCCAGTCCCGGGGACGCGCCCGCCTCGTTGGTCGAGCGTGTCGAGACCTGGTGACCCAGTCCCGGGGACGCGCCCGCCTCGTTGGTCGAGCGTGTCGAGACCCGGTGACGTGCGTGGATGTCGATTGCGTGGCCGAGGGCGTCGTGCGGGGTCTCGACAAGCTCGACCGACGGGATGGTGGCGTTCTTGAGATCGACGCCCGTGAGCCGGTCCCGGGTGCGTGCCAGCCTCGGTGGTCGAGCCTGTCGAGACCTGGTGAGGTACTCCCCCGGCCCCGCGGTGCGTGGGCCGTCGTGCGGGGTCTCGACAGGCTCGACCGACGGGATGGGCGCGTTCTGAGGGTGGGGTTAAACGCAGAAAAGCCACCCCGTGGGGTGGCTTTCCTGTTTTTTCTAAGTTAAGTCCGGCGGTGTCCTACTCTCCC
>NZ_PJJP01000018.1 GCF_002929555.1 Cryobacterium sp. N22 | reverse complement strand
CTCTGGTGCGCGCCGGTGGCGAGGGCAGCGGCGCCGGTGGCGGACTGGCGTGCCCCGTCCGCGGCGGCGGCGGCGCCGGTGGCCAGGCTGGTCGCGCCGTCGGCGGTCTGCTTCGCCCCGTCGGCGGTCTGGGCCGCCCCGGCCGCCAGTTTGCTGGTGCCGGTGGCGAGCGTGTCGATGGCGGTGCCGGCCTTGGTCAGCGCGGTGCCGCTCTCGGTGAGGCTGCCGCCGATCGGGTCGAGGGTGGCCAGGGCCGCGTCCACCTGGGCCGGGCTGAGCCCGGCGGCGGTGAGCTGGTCGGTGAGGGCGGTACGTGCGGCGGTGTAGGTCGCGCCCGCGCCGGTGATTCCGGCGCCGGCCTGACCGGCGGCGGAGTTCAGTGCTGCCGCGCCGTCGGCCACCTGCTGGGCGGCGGCGGCGACCTGGGTGGCACCGGTGGAGACCGTGCCGGTGCCGTCGGCGAGGGCGGTGGCGCCCTGCGACAGGGCGGCGGTGCCGTCGGCGACCTGCCCGGTGCCGGTGGCCAGGGCGTCGGCTCCGGTGGCGACCTGGCCCGCGCCCGCGGCGAGGCTGCCCGCACCGGTGCTGAGCTGGGCGGCGCCGGCGGCCAGGCTGTTGGACCCGGTGGCGACCTTGCCGCTGCCGTCGGCGACCTGGGCGGCGCCGTCGGCGAGTTGCCCGGTGCCGTCGGCGAGGGTGCNGGCGGCGCCGTCGGCGAGTTGCCCGGTGCCGTCGGCGAGGGTGCCGGCTCCCGTGGCCAGCTCGTCGGTGCCGTCGGCGAGCTGGCCCGCCCCGTCGGTGAGACGGCTGCCGCCGTCGGCGGCGGTCGACGCGCCATCCGTCAGCTCGGAGGCGCCGTCTGCCGCGTCGACCAGGCTCGAGCGGATGTCGGACAGGCCGATGAGCAGGGTGCCGGCGGCCTGCTCGTTGACCCGTTCCACGATGGCGTCCCGAATGGTCTGGGCGGCCTGGCTGCCGATCGTGGAGGCCAGGTAGCTGTTGGTGTCGTTGGTGGTGAGGGTGATCGTGGCCTGGTGTGGGGAGTCGGTCGAGGACGAGGCGATCGAACTGGAGAAGTCGGCGGGAATCGTGACGCTGAAGTCATAGGTGGCGTCGGCCACACCGGCCTTCGCCGTCTGGGCCGTCACGGTGTGCCAGTCGAAGGTGCCGTCGTCGATGAGCTGCTCGGCGACATCGGTGCCGTAGTTGGTGGCTTCGCCGTCCAACTCCGAGCCGGTGTCAGATACGACGAGGGCAACGGGCACCCGGTCCAGGCCTGCGTACGGGTCCTGGTTGGCCCAGAGGTAGAGGCCGCCGTAGAGCACGGGCACCAGCATCAGCGCGACGAGCGCGACGCGGGACATGGTGGTGGCGGTCAGGCGCGCCAGTTCGGCGCGGATCATGGCGAAGATCTTCACAGTGCGTCGGCTCCAGCGGTGGTGAGGGATGAGCGTACGAGTCCGGCGGGCAGTTCCCCGGCCGGCTCGAGGTTGGCCAGTTCCAGGTCGGCGATGGCGTGCGCCGACGCGTCACCGGCGATCACGAGCACCGCATAGCCCCGCGCGGCCAGGCCGCCGGCGACGTCCCACCAGCCCAACGGGTCGCCGCCGTGGCGGTCGGGCGACGTCAGGACAAGGCCCAGCACGCCGTCGCGGAGCACGGCCAGCTCGGTGAGCAGGCGGATGCGGTCGTCGGGCGCGAGGGCGCCCATGTCGGAGCGGGCCTGGTCGGCGAGGCCGAGCTCGGTGAGCACGCGCTTGACGGCGCGGCGGCGGCCGAGCCGGCCGGCGAACATCAGTTCCTCGGCCACGACTTCGTCGACCTTCACGTCCGCGGCCGGCTCGGAGACCCCGAGGGCGTCGACGAGGGCGACCTGGCGGCGCAGGCCCGCATAATCGGTGTCGCCGTCGAGTGTGACGGTTCCGGCATCCGGCCGCATCCGCCCCGAGGCGATGAGGCCCAGGACCGTGGGGCGTCGTTCGGTCTCGGCCCTGGCGAAGGTGACGGCGCCGCTGGCGAATTCCAGGGTCGTCTCCGGGAGGGCCGAGTCCTTCGGTCCTTTGGTGACTGCAGTGAGGGTAACGCGCATGCGAGCGCCTCCAGTAGTAGAGGGCGGCCCGGCCAACGCCGGACCGAATCCTGGGGGATAAGAGGCATCGCGGCGCTGCGACAGGGTCACACTCTAATTCACTCGACCTGACTTGTGCTGACTAGTCAGTGTGAGGTTCGAAACCTCTCAGGGAACACCCGGACGAGGGGTGCGCTTGCATCCGTCGCCGGAGCGGATCTATACTGACTGGTCGGTACAAAAGGTGCCGACGAGAAGGGAACGACGTGCAGGCGACACTGATAGCGGATGAACTGAGCGTGAGTCACAAGCGAGGCGTGGTCTTCGGGCCGCTGAGCTTCAGCGCCGACAACGGCCTCACCGTGATCTGCGGTCCGGCCGGCAGCGGCCGCACGAGCCTGCTCCTCACCCTGGCCGGGCGGATGAAGCCCAGCTCCGGCAGCCTGTTCGTGCTCGGGGAGGACCTGCCCCGCCACGCCAGACGGATACAGCGCCGCACGGGCGTGTCAGGGTTCCACGGCATCGACAGCCTCGAGGAATCGGTCAGCGTGGCGGCGGCGATCCGTGAACGCCACGCCTGGCTCGCCCCGTGGTGGTCCTTCATCCGCGCGGTCGACGACGCAGAGGTCGCCCGCGTCTGCGGTCCGGTCTTCGGTGACATCCCCGTGCCGGCCGCCAGCACCATGATCTGGGACCTCGACGAGGTGGAGATGGTGCTGCTGCGCGCATCGCTGGCCATGATGAGCCGGCCCGACGTGCTGTTCTTCGACCAGGTCGAGCAGGTGCACTCCGCTGAGGCCCGCCGCCAACTCTGGTACCGGCTCGGCGCGATAGTGCAGGCCGGCACCCCCGTGATCGCCTCGGCGATCGCACCGGACTTTGAAATGTGGGCGGAACTGGGCATCGACCCGACCGTCCTGTACATGAACCAGGAGATTCGCTAGATGTTCGCCTTCCTCTCAACGGGCACGGAGCTGCGCCGATTCGGCAAGGGCACCCTCCCCAAGATCGCTCTCGTCGTGCTGATGTTCATTCCCCTGATCTACGGCGCCCTGTACCTGTGGGCCTTCTGGGCGCCCGACAAGGAGCTCAGCCACCTCCCGGTCGCCCTGGTCAACACCGACACCGGCGCCACCCGCGACGGTGAGGACTTCAGCGCGGGCGACGACCTCGTCGACAAACTCATCGACGGCAACGACCTGGGCTGGGTCGAAACCAGCGCGGCGGATGCGGCCACCGGCGTCATCGACGGCGACTACTACTTCTCCGTCACCATCCCGGCCGACTTCTCCACCGACGCGATCTCCGCCGGCACCGACACCCCCACCGCGGCAGAGGTGCAGGTCGACTACAACGACAGCAACAGCTTCCTCGCCTCCACCCTGGGCAAGCAGGCCATGGTGCAGCTGCGCGACGCCGTGTCGGTGAACATCGGCGACCAGACCGTGAACGCGATGCTCGTGGCCGTGAACGAAGCCGGCGACGGCATCCGCAGCGCCGCAGACGGCGCCGGCACCCTCGCCGACGGCCTCACGACGGCCGAAACCGGCACCGGGACCCTCGTTGACGGGTTGGGCGACCTCAACGCGGGCGCCGTGAAGCTCGACGACGGCGCCGCGCAGGTGGCCGACGGTTCGTCCACTCTGGCAACCGGGATCGGCACGCTGTCCACCGGCGCGGCCACCCTGTCCGGCTCCTCGCTGAAACTCGCCGATGGTGCCACAGCGGTTGCCGACGGATCCCAGAAGGTGTCCGATGGCTTCGCCAAGGCCGCCACCGGGGCGGCCACCCTGTCCGACTCCTCCGACCAGCTCGCCGCCGGGGCAACCTCGATCGCCACCGGTGCCGGTCAGCTCGCGACCGGGACGACCACGCTCTCCGGCGGTCTGAAGGATCTCGAGGCGGCCATGGCCGCCGCTCCGGCCGGCACGCCGGCCTCCGCCTTCCTGCCCTCGGTGACGAAGCTCGCCGGCGGCGCCGACACCCTCAACACCCAGACGCAGGGCGCCGCGACCCAGATCTCCGGCTACGCGACCTCCAGCGGGCAGTTCGCCGCCGGTCTCGGCCAGCTCTCCGATGCCCTCGCCGGTGGTGCCCCCGGCGCCGCCCAGGTCGCATCGGGTGCCTCCGACGTCGCCGCCGGTGCCGGCGCCCTCTCGGCCGGCGCCGGCCAACTCGCCACCGGAGCGGCGACCGCGGCCACCGGATCAGCCACCCTCGCCGACGGTGCGGACAGCCTGGCCGCGGGAACGGGAACCCTCGTCGACGGCAGCACCAAGCTGGTCGACGGCGGCACCGAATTGCAGTCCGGAACCGTGCAGCTCGCCGACGGCAGCCACACCCTCGCCGACGCCCTCGCGACCGGTGCGGCAGCCGCGCCGGACGACAGCGACGCGCAGATCGCCACGAAGGCCTCGGTGATCGCGAACCCGGTTGACCTCAAGCAGAGCTGGGAGAACGCCTCCGACAGCTTCGGTGAGGGGTTCGCGCCCTTCTTCCTCGCCCTGGCCACCTTCGTCGGTGCGCTGATCACCTGGCTGATCCTGCGGGCCCTGCCCACCCGGGCACTGGCCAGTGCCGCCTCGGGCCTCCGCGCCACGATGACCGGGTTCCTGCCGGCCATGGCGATCGGCCTCAGCCAGGTCGTGATCATGGTGCTGGTGCTCGTCTACGGCATCGGGCTCACCCCGGCGCACTGGCTGGGCATGTCGGTCTTCATCTACCTCACGACGCTGGCTTTCCTGGCGCTGCAACAGATGTTCATCATCCTGTTCGGCACCGCGGCCGGCCGCGTGGTCAGCCTGGTGCTGCTCATGCTGCAACTGAGTTCGTCGGGCGGAACGTACCCGGTCGAGACCACGCCGGAGTTCTTCCAGATCCTGCATCCGTGGATGCCGGCGTCGTACGTGGTCACCGGGCTCCGGCAGCTCATCACCGGCGGAATCGACTCTAGACTGTGGCTCTCCGTGCTTGTGCTCGTGGGCATCCTGGTCGGCTCGATCGCCATCAGCGCCTGGAGCGCGTCCCGGCAGCGGATGTGGACGATCACCCGGCTGCACCCCGAGATGACCATCTAGGCTGCGAGCCCGACACGAGAGCGACGAAAGGACCGGCCATGCCCCGCGCGACTGGAACGAAACGGGCGATCCTGGATGCCGCGCTGGAGCTGGCCGCCACCCGGGGGATCACCGGCACCACGATGGACGACGTCGCGGAGCTCGCCGGGGTGGCCAAGGGCAGCCTGTATTACAACTTCAGCTCCAAGGACAACCTCTTCGAGGCGCTGTTGCAGGAGGGGGTCGGCGCGCTCGCCGAAACCCTCCGCGAGGCACGCAACGGCCTGCATGGCCGGGCCGCGCTGGAGGCGTTGATCACGGTGCTGCTCGACCGGATCGAGGCCAATGCGGGCCTGGCCAAGCTGATGGCGGCCGAGATCTTCCGCACCGACCGGGCCTGGCAGAAGACCCTGTTCGCCCTGCGGCACGACGCCCTCGCGGTCTTCGCCGAGGCCATCGCCGAGGCCAAGCCGGCCACCGCGGCGGCCGGCACCAGCGGGCTGATGGCGTCGAGCGTGTTCGGTGCCGTGCTCATGGCCGGCCTGGAATGGCTGGTCTTCGAGCCGGACCGCCACCGCGACGAGGTCTCCGCGGCCATCCTCGAGTCCCTCTCCGGCGGCCTGCTCGCCTGACTCGTCTCCTCCCGCGAACTGTGACTCAAGCCCCAGAATCTCGCGATTTTTGGTGCTTAAGTCACAGCTCGCGGGGCTGAATCTCGGGTCGCGGTAGTATCGAGTGTGACCGGCGCAAATCTGATCGACCAGCCCGAGACCCTCCTACCCGCGGAACCGGAGGTGACCGAAGCGCTCAGCCGAACCGCAACGCAGGATATTGCGACCGTGGTGGCGGCGCATCCGAAGTCATCGCTGGCCTGGTCGGCGCTCGCCGACTACACGCACAGCCAGGGTCGCCTGCTTGAGGCGTACGCCTATGCCCGGGTGGGCTACCACCGCGGCCTCGACGCCCTCCGCAAGGCGGGCTGGCGTGGCCAGGGACCGATCCCGTGGGCGCACGAACCCAACCGGGGAGTGCTCCGTGCGCTGTTCGCCCTCCGCCGCGCCGCGGCCGAGATCGGCGAGACCGACGAGTTCGAACGCCTCACCGCGTTCCTCGAAGGCGCAGACCCCACCGTGATCAGCCGGCTGCGTTCGCAGCACACCGAGACCCAGATGTTCCCGGCGATTCAACCCGCCGTTTCGCCCGGCGACGACCCGGCCCCGCCGACCGCCGCCTTTGTTATTCGAGGAGACAACTAACCCATGCCAGCAATTGTTCTGATCGGCGCCCAGTGGGGCGACGAAGGTAAGGGTAAGGCCACCGACCTCCTCGGCAGCCGGGTCGACTACGTCGTCAAGTTCAACGGCGGCAACAACGCCGGCCACACCGTGGTCGTGGGCAACGAGAAGTACGCGCTGCACCTGCTGCCCTCCGGTATCCTCACCCCCGGCGTCACCCCGGTGATCGCCAACGGCGTCGTCGTCGACATCGAGGTCCTCTTCGAGGAGCTCGACGCGCTGAGCTCCCGCGGCGTGGACGTGTCGAAGCTGCGCGTGAGCGCCAACGCCCACGTCATCACGCAGTACCACCGCACCATGGACAAGGTCACCGAGCGGTTCCTGGGCAAGCGCCAGATCGGCACCACCGGCCGCGGCATCGGCCCGACCTACGCCGACAAGATCAACCGGGTCGGCATTCGCATCCAGGACCTGTTCGACGAGAACATCCTGCGCCAGAAGGTCGAGGGTGCCCTCGGCCAGAAGAACCACATGCTGGTCAAGGTATACAACCGCCGGGCCATCACGGTCGACGAGATCGTCGACGACCTGCTCAGCTACGCCGAGCGCCTGCGCCCCATGGTCGCCGACACCGCGCTGCTGCTGCACCAGGCTCTCACCGACGGCAAGACCGTTCTGTTCGAGGGCGGCCAGGCCACGATGCTGGATGTCGACCACGGCACCTACCCGTTCGTCACCTCCTCCAACGCCACCTCCGGCGGCGCGGTCACCGGGTCCGGCATCGGCCCGAACCGGATCGACCGCATCATCGCGGTCGTCAAGGCCTACACGACCCGTGTCGGCGCCGGCCCGTTCCCCACCGAGCTGTTCGACGAGTCCGGCGAATTCCTGCGCGCCAAGGGCTTCGAGTTCGGCACCACCACCGGTCGCCCGCGCCGGTGCGGTTGGTACGACGCCCCGATCGCCCGGTACACGGCCCGCATCAACGGTGTCACCGACTTCGTGCTCACCAAGCTCGACGTGCTCACGGGCCTGGCCACCATCCCGGTCTGCGTCGCCTACGAGGTCGACGGTGTGCGCTTCGACGAGGTACCCGTGTCGCAGTCCGACTTCCACCACGCGAAGCCGGTCTACGAGGAGTACCCCGGCTGGACCGAGGACATCACCATGGTGCGCCACTTCGAGGACCTGCCCAAGAACGCCCAGGACTACGTGCTCGCCCTCGAAGCGATGAGCGGCGCCCGCATCTCCGCGATCGGCGTGGGCCCCGACCGCGAGGCCATCCTCACCCGTCACGACCTCATCGACTAACCCGCACCGCCCGCGAACCGTGAGTAAAGCCCCGAAGACCCCGAGTTTTTGGGGCTCAGCTCACGGTTCGGCGAAGGGAGAACCCACGTGACTGCGCTACCACCCCACGCGACGCTGCTGACGGGGCGCTTCGTGTGCCTGGAACCGCTCAGCCGGGCCCACCTCCCCGAGCTGCACCGCGCCATCGCGCATCCGGCCGTCTTCGCCGGCGGCTACGGCGGCGGCCCGCACGGACTGCCCGCCGACCTCGACGACTTCGTGGCCTTCTCCCTCAATTACTACCAGTGGGATGCCCAGCCGTACGCCGTTCGTGTTGTCTCCGGCCCACACGCCGGCGACCTGGTCGGCACCTCGACGCTAGGCGACATCGACCTGCCCAACGAGGCGCTGCACCTGGGCTGGACCGCATACGCCCCGCAGGTGTGGGGCACCGCGGTGAACCCCGAAACCAAGCTGCTGATGCTCGGCGCCGCCTTCGACAACGGCTTCGGCCGGGTCAAGATCCAGGCCGACGTGCTCAACTCGCGCTCCCGGGCCGCGATCCTGGGCATCGGAGCCCAGTTCGAGGGCATCCACCGGCGGGTGCAGCGCCGGGCGGACGGGTCCTGGCGGGACACCGCCGTGTACTCCGTCCTCGCCGACGAGTGGCCCGTCGTGCAGGCCGGGCTGCACAAACGACTCGACCTGTTCGACGGCAAGGCCGTGGAGTACCGCGACCCGCGGGCCCCCCGCCGGCGGGTCACACCCAGCTGATTTACGGTCATCCGCCCGCGATTTTCGGACATCACCGTCGGCGGCGGTCAGAGTGCCCGCCGGGCACCGCGCCGGTGGGCTAGGGTCAGCGAGTGACCGACAATTCCAGCCCCCGCGACCCCAGGGTCGCCCTGCAATTCCTCGGGATGGGCGTGGTCTGGGGCGCCAGCTTCCTGTTCATGAAGGTCGCCCTCGACGGCGTGAGCTTCGGCCAGGTGGCCTGGTCACGCCTGGTGTTCGGCGGGCTCACGCTCGGCCTCATCGTGCTGGCCACCCGCCCGCGGGTGAACCGCGGTCCGGTGCTGCCCCGGGAGGGCGTCGTCTGGCTCCATTTCCTGGTGATCGCGCTCACCGGATGCGTCGTGCCGCACCTGCTGTTCGCCTGGGCGGAGCAGTACGTCTCGTCGAGCCTGGCCAGCATCTACAACGCCGTCACGCCCATCATGACCGCGCTGATGGTCACCGCCGTGTTCAGGGTGGAAAAACTGGCCCGCGACCAGGTGATCGGGGTGCTGATCGGCATCGTGGGCGTGGTCGTGATCATCGCGCCGTGGCAGTACTCGGAGCTGTCCGGCGACCTCTGGGGCCAGCTCGCCTGCCTGGGCGCGGCGCTTTGTTACGGCTTCACCTTCGGGTACACCCGCAAGCACCTCAGCGGCCGGCCCATCGCGGGCACCACCTTCGCCTTCCTGAACATCGGCCTGGCCGGCGTCGTGATGCTCGTGCTCACGCCCGTGCTCGCCTGGCAGCCGGTGACCCTGAGCGTGCCGATCGTGCTCAGCCTGCTCACCCTCGGGGTGCTCGGCACCGGATTCGCGTACATCTGGCACATCAACGTGCTGCGGGCCTGGGGGCCGACGACCACCTCGACGGTGACCTACGTGACCCCGGTGGTCGGCGTGTTGCTCGGCGTGCTGGTGTTGGCCGAAACGTTCTCCTGGCACGAACCGGCCGGGGCGGTGCTCGTGCTGCTCGGCATTTTGCTCACCCAGAAGCGACTGCGCCTGCCGATCGCGGTGCCGCGCACCGCCTGACCCGCCGGCCTAGCGAGCTGCCCACCTGCGGACGAGTTGCCCGGCCGTGCCGGGGCAACTCGTCCGGAACGGGGCAACTCGGCGCGGGCATCCGGGCGGGTGCAATATCGTAAGGGCATGGCTGTAAACGAGGAATTGCCCGCTGACGCGGGGCAGGACGCGATCAACGAGTTGCAGGGCATTCGCCAGAGCATCGACAATATCGATGCCGCACTCATCCACCTGCTCGCCGAGCGGTTCAAGTTCACCCAGAGCGTGGGAAGGCTGAAGGCCCAGCACGGCCTGCCGCCGGCCGACCCCGCCCGGGAGTTCCTGCAGATCCAGCGCCTCCGCGGCCTCGCCGAGGAGGCCAGACTCGACCCGGCGTTCGCCGAGAAGTTCCTCAACTTCATCATCGCCGAGGTCATCCACCACCACGAGAAGATCGCCGGCGACTCGTCCGGCGGCGCCCGGACCGCGGGCACCGCCGCGTCGCGCCCCGCCGCATCGCCCACTGCCGCCGCATCCACTCCCGCGGGCACCGACGGCCCGTCGGATTCCGCAGACCCGGCCCACCCCGCCGCCTCCGCGTGAACTGGAACCCGCGCGCGCTGCCCGACCAGTCCGGCCGCACCTTCGTCGTCACGGGCGCCAACGCGGGCCTGGGTTACTTCACGAGTGAGCAGCTGGCCGGCGCCGGCGCCCACGTGGTGCTGGCCTGCCGCAACCCGGCCAAGGCCGCGGCGGCGATCGCCGCGATCCGCGGTCGGGTGCGGGGAGCATCCGTCTCGAGCCTGGTCCTCGACGTGGCCGACCTGGGGTCCGTGAGCCGCGCCGCCGAGCGGATGCGGGAATTCCCGCGGCTGGACGGCCTCATCCTCAACGCCGGCATCGTGCACCCGCCCCAGGACCGCTCCGTAAGCCTGGACGGTGCCGAACTGGTGCTCGCCACCAACTACACCGGGCACTTCCTGCTCTCCAGCCTGGTGCTGCCCGTGCTGCAGCGCACCCCGGGCAGCCGGGTGGTGTCGCTCGGCTCGATGATCTCCCGGCTGCTGGACTCATCACTCGACGACCTGCAGCTGGAGGTCACCTACAACAACTGGAAGGCCTACGCGCAGTCCAAGATCGCTATGCAGGTGTTCGGCTTCGAACTCGACCGCCGGCTGCGCGCGGCCGGACAGGGCGGCCCCGACGGTGTGCAGAGCCTGGTTGCGCACCCCGGTTACTCGATCTCGGGACTCACGCCCGGCATCCGCGGGGTCAACGAGGTCAGCCGGGCCAAGCGCTTCGCCGACACCCTGCAGGGCTTCATCGGCGCTCAGGGCAAGGATGCCGGCGCCGGGTCGACAGTGCGCGCGACGACCGACCCCGCCGCCGTCGGTGGCCAGTACTACGGCCCGCGGCTCCTCACCCGGGGCGCCCCGACCCTGCAGCGCCCCACCCGCACCTCGCTCGACCGCGGCGTCGCCGCACACCTCTTCACCCGCACTGAGGCCCTCGTCGGCGAGGCCTTCGCCCTGCCTGCCTAGCCTTCCCCCTCCCGCCTAGCGGCCGCTCTCGGGTCCCGCTGTCTCGCGAGAGCGGCCGCGTGGCTACCTCCCGCACCGAGAAACGACCACGGGGCCGCTTTCGTGCCTCACGGGCGCCACCCTGCGGCAGCCAGAGCCGTGGTGATCTTCCGCAGGGCGGGCGAGGGCGACATCCTCAGGTGCGATTTATTGACGCGGATGACGCGCCAGCCGGCCTCCATGATCGCGTCAAGACGGTCCACGTCCCAGTGATACTGTTCCTCGTCCGTACGGTGCTGCTCGCCGTCATACTCCACCAAGACCCGGTACCCGCGAAAGACCAGATCTCCGGTCGCGATCTTGCGGCCGAGCCGATTGAAAATCTCACCGTTCACCTCCGGTTCGGGCAGCCCGGCGCGCACGATCACCAGCCTGGTCGCTGTCTCCTTGGCTGAATCCGTGCGGGGCCGCACTGACTCGAAGGCTTCACGCAGCCTCTTCGCGCCCCGCTGCCCGGTGTAGCGCATCACGCCACTGCGCAGCTCGTCCATGGTTGCCAGCGGCCGCTTGCGTCGCACCAGTGCATCTCCCACCTCAATGAGGGTGTCCAACGCCAACAGGGTGGACAGCTGACACCACGTGTCGACCGGAGCCGTCACCGGCACTCCGCTCACGGCGACAACCCGAACACGGTCGCTTTGCACGTGGTGCCCCACCACCCCGCGGCCGCCGTGCCGAAACCCGGCGATGTGCGTCGACACGTGCACGCGGGGGTCCGTGGCGAGGCGCAGCGGCAGCGGCAAACCGTGGATCAGAGCCGCGCTGGTGTGGCTGAAGAACTGCTCCCCGCTGAGATGGGGCAGGTAGGCACGCACGTGGGCGAGCGGGTCGGTCGAATCCAGGGGTTGAGAGCGGATGCCGTAGTACGGCGTGGCCAGGTCGTCGCCACGCATCCGAGCCCGCGTCATGCCCTCGGCCAGCCCTTCTTGGTGGCTGAACGCACGCCCGCGTAGAGCTGAAGGTATCTCGGTGCGCCGTTTCATCCCCAGAGGATGCACCTTGACCCCGTCGCCGCGCCGAACTTATCCCCAGCCCGCGCCCCGGCATCCCGCGAGAGCGGTCGTGTGGCTGCTTCATCTCGGTGAGGTAGCCGTTTCACCGCTTTCGCGGGAGGTGGGGTGGGGACGTTTTCGCGAGAGCGGTCGTGTGGTTGCTTCATCTCCGTGAGGTAGCCGTTTCACCGCTTTCGTGGGAGGCCGACAGCGGGCCGGCGGGGACGGCGCGCCAGCCCGGAGACCACTTTGTCGCTGGGCCGGGCATTGCCCGGGCATCTTTCCGGGGGCAGGATGCCACCGTGCGGGGTTCGTCGAACCGGTGGTCCGCCAACAGGCGGTGGAAAAGGACGGACGGGCATGGGCGAGCGCATTGCGATCATCGGCGGCGGCATCGTGGGGGTCGCCATTGCGCGGGCGTTGGTGTTGCGCGGCCTCGGCGACGTCACGGTGTTCGAGAAGGAAGACCGGCTCGCAGCGCACCAGACCGGCCGCAACTCCGGGGTGGTGCACGCCGGCCTCTACTACCAGCCGGGCACGCTCAAGGCTCAGTTGTGCGCCGCGGGCCGCGTCAGCATCCGCGACTACTGCGCCGAGAAGAACCTGCCGTACCGCGAGGTGGGCAAGCTCGTCGTCGCGGTCGACGAGTCCGAGCTGCCCGCCCTGGCCGACATCGAACGGCGCTCGCTCGCCAACGGGGTACCCGATCTGGCCCGCCTTGACGGCCTCGCCCGCCTCCGCGAGATCGAACCGTCCGTGGCGGGCATCGCGGCGGTGCACTCGCCGCACACCGCGGCCGTCGACTACGGCGCGATCACCGAGGCAATGGCGCAGGATGTCCGCAGCAACGGCGGCACCATCCTCACCGGCCAGGAGGTCGTCGGGTTGCACATCGACGGCCCGAGCGTGCGGGTGCGCACAACGACGGGCGAGCAACTCTTCGACAGGGTCATTGCCTGCGCCGGGCTGCAGTCCGACGTGGTGGCGCGGCTGGTGGGCGCGGACCCCTCGCCCAAGATCCTGCCGTTCCGCGGCGAGTACTGGGCGCTGGACCCCGCCCGCACCGACCTGGTGCGCGGCATGATCTACCCGGTGCCTGACCCGCGGTTCCCGTTTCTCGGGGTGCACTTCACCCGCGGTGTCTACGACGACGTGCATGTGGGCCCCAATGCGGTGCCGGCGCTGGCCCGCGAGGGCTACGGCTGGCTGACCGTCTCACCGAAGGACACCTGGGAGTCGCTGCGCTGGCCGGGGGCCGGTGCCCTCGCGAAACAGCACTGGCGGATGGGCATCGACGAGATCAGCGGCTCACTGGTGAAACCCCTGTACTTCCGCAAGGCCCGCCGGTTCATCCCTGAGCTGCGGATGCGCGACCTCACCCAGAAGACCGCCGCCGGGGTGCGTGCCCAGGCCTGGGGCCGCGACGGAACCCTCCTCGATGACTTCGCGGTCGATCAGGTCGGCCCGGTCACGCTGCTGCGCAACGCTCCATCCCCGGCCGCCACCTCGTCGATGGCCATCGCCGATCACCTGATCGAACACTACGTCTTTGCCCGCACCACCGACTAGCTCACGGGGCGCACCCGCGCCCACTCCCGGATGGCGCAACCCGCCACAGCCGGTGCGGCAGGGACCTGCCTACTCGCTGAGGTTGTCGCTGAGGATCTCGAGCACCGCCGAGCGGGTGGTGCGGGCATGATCGCCGAGCCGGGCGGCGACCACGTCGACAAGCGACTCGATCAGGATCACGTGCGGCACTCGCGAGGTGTGCTCGAGTTCGTGCCGGAAGGTGCCGCCTGCCGGGGCCACGACGAGGCTGATGTCGGCCAGGCTCACCAGCGGTGAGGTGGCGAAGGAGGTGATGACCACCACCGCAGCCCCGGTGTGCCGGGCGGCGCGGGCCGCCTTGAGGCTCGCCTCGCTTGCGCCGCTGCCGCTGATGATCAGCACCGCATCCGCGGCCGTCAACTGCCGGGCCGCGATCTGCTGCCCGATCGGGTCGGCCACGAACTCGGTGGGCCGGCCGACCGCGGTCAGCCGCATGCCCACGTCCAGCGCGAGCGGCGACGAGAGCCCGCTGGCCAGCGCCAGCAATCTGCCCGCCCCCACGATGGTGCTCACGGCCTGTTCCACCGCATCCTCGCTGAGCACACTCGCGATGCGCGGCAGCGTGGCGGCCAGCGTGTCGATATCGGCACGGATGGCGCCCAGCGCGGATTCGCCGTAGTCACGTTCGCCCACCAGCGTCTGCGCGAGTTCCCGGGTGAGGGCCACCCGCAGTTGGGCGAACCCCCGGTAGCCCAGCTTCTGGCAGGTGCGAATCACACTCGACCGGGCCACACCGGCCCGGTCGGAGAGATCCTGCGCGGTCATCTCGACCACACCCTCCGCGTCGTCGAGGATCAACGCCACCACACTGAGTTCGCTCGGCTGCAGGGAGTTCTGCACGGTGGCGATGCGGGTCGTCACGGTGGCGTCGTCGTTACCGGTCCAGCTCACGAACGGATGCTCCTTCGGTTATGCGCCGGCGCAGGGCACCGGACACGGCGTCGATGCTCATCGTCACGACGACCACCACGAGGAGCAGCATCCCCACGGTGGACCACTCGCGATACTGAGTGTACGAGGTGAGCATGTCGCCGATGCCGCCGACACCGATCAGGCCGAGAATCGCGGAGGCGCGCACGTTGATCTCGAACCTGTACAGCCAGAACGACACGAAGTCGGGCATCGCCTGGGGCCAGACGCCCCAGCGGATGACCTCAGGGGTCGACCCGCCCGCTGCGCGCACAGCTTCGATGGGCCCCGGGTCGACGCCCTCGATTGCCTCGTACCCCCACTTGCCGAGCGTGCCGACACTGTTCACCGCCAGGGCGAGTGCCCCGGTGAGCGGGGTGAGCCCGGTCACCGAGAGGATGGCGATGGCGATGATGATCTCCGGCACGGCCCTGATCACCGAGAACAACAGGCGCAGCGCGCCGCGGGCCGGCGCCGGGGCGAAGCCGCGCGCGGCGAGGAAGCTGAGTGGCAGCGAGATCACCAGGCCGATGACCGTGCCGACCCAGGCCATCTCCACCGACCGCCAGGTCTGCAGCAGAGCCTCGCCGATCTTGTCCCAGTTGGGGTTGGCGAACATCAGCCAGAGGTAACGCACGATCTCGCCGGGCAGGCTGCCCAACCGGGCCCAGTTGATGTCGACCGACCAGAACGCAACGATCACGATCACGGTCACCACGATCGTGGCGGTCAGCCGGCGCCAGGAACTGGGCTTGGCCGGCACCACCAGGGCAGATCGGCCGAGGGTGGCGGGCGGGGTGGGGGTGAGGGTTGTCATACCAGCCTCCGTCGAATGGCGGCGCTGACCGCGTCGATGACGACGACCACCACGAGGATTTCGAGGATGATCAGCGACAGCTGGTCGTAGCGGTAGAAGGTGCGCACGGCGTCGATGAGCAGGCCGAGCCCGCCGGCACCGACGAGGCCGAGCACGGTGGAGGCGCGCACGTTGAGTTCGAGCACGTAGAGGGTCTGGTTGACGAACGCGGGCCAGGCATCCGTCAGGGCGATGGCCCGGTTGATCTGCAGCTGGGTGCCGCCGGCGGCACGGCCGGCTTCGAGCGGGCCGGCGTCGTTGACCTCGATCGACTCCGACACCATCTTCACGATGATGCCCACGTTGAACAGCACCAGAGCGATGATGCCGGGCAACGCGCCAACGCCCACCATGGCCACCAGCACGGATGCGTAGAGCAGGTCGGGAATGGAACGCACGGCGTTGAGCAGGGTCTTGAGTGCCCCGCGGGTGTACCGGTTCGGATTGGTCAGCCGGGCCGCCCAGAGGCTGAGTGGCAACGACACCACGGCACCCACGAAGGTGGCGATCACGGCCATCTGCAGAGTCTCCACGAGCGGCGGGATGGTGCGCGGGAAGAACGTCCAGTCGGGCTGCAGGAGGGCGAGCACCTTGTCGGCGCCGTTCTGCCAGTTCCGCGCGATCGCGTCGAAGCTGAACGCGATGCCCCACTGCGGGCTCAGTGTGACCGCCGTGATGAGCAGCACGATGGCCAGGCCCAACCAGGGTTTCCAGCGACCGCGCGGCTTCGGTGGCAGAACCAGCGGTGCCAGGGTGCTCATCAGCCGAGCACATCCTCGTGCTGGATCGACCGGCCGTAGATGGTCTCGAACACGGCGTCGGAGGCCGTCGCGGCCGGGCCGTCGTAGACGACCTCGCCGGCGCGAAGTCCGATCAGCCGGGTGCCGTAGGTGCGGGCCAGGTCGAGGAGGTGCAGGTTGGTGAGCACGGTAATACCCAATTCCTGGTTGATCCGGCGCAGGTCCCGCATCACCCCGTGCGCGGTGGGCGGGTCGAGGCTGGCTACGGGTTCGTCGGCCAGCACCAGCTTGGGCTGCTGCGCCAGGGCGCGGGCGATGGCCACCCGCTGCTGCTGCCCGCCGGAGAGCGTGGAGGCTCGGTCATATGCCTTAGCGAGAATACCGACGCTGTTCAGCGCCTCGTAGGCGATCCGCACGTCCCCGGCCCGGTAGAGGCCGAGCAGGGTGCGCCAGGTTGGCGTGTGGGCGAGTCGGCCCACGAGCACGTTGTTCAGCACGCTGGCACGGCGAGCCAGGTTGAAGCCCTGGAAGATCATGCCGATCTCGCCGCGCAGCTGGCGCAATTCCCGGCCGCGCGCGGTTTCCAGGTGCCGTCCGCCTACCTCGAGGGTTCCGGAGCTGATCGGCACGAGCCCGTTGATCGTTCGGATCAGGCTGCTCTTGCCCGAGCCGGAGAGTCCGACCACCGAGACCATCTCGCCTGCTTCGATGTCGAGTGAAACGCCCTTCAGCGCCACGACCCCGTTGGGGTAGCGCACGGAGACGTCGCGCATCCGGATTGACCACGGCGCGGCGGCCGAGGTGTGTACCCCGGCCGCCGCGCTGTCGTGAAGGTCAGTCATCGGTTACTGCAGGCCCAGCTTCGTGGCCGCGTCGGCGACGACGGAGAGCGTCGACGGGTCGGCGGGCGCGAGCTTGGTGATGGAGTAGATGGAGGTGAGCACGGCGGAGCCCTCTTCGGTGGCGGAGTAGTCGGCCAGGGCGGTGGTGATCTTCTCCTGCAGCTCGGGGGAGAGGCTCTTGGTGAGTGCGACGCCGTCGTTGGGGATCTCGTCGGTCAGCGCGAACACGACGACCTTCTGGCCCACATCGGGCTTGTCCTTGGCCACGATGTCGCGGGCGTCCCAGAAGCTGAAGCCCACCTCGGCGTCGCCGTTATAGACGGCGAGCACGGATGCGTCGTTGGCGGTGACCGGGATCTGCTCGATGTCGGAGTCGGTGTCCAGGCCCGCGTTCTTCAGCGCAAGGATCGGGTAGATGTATCCGGCGGGGGAGCCCGGGCCGAGCACAGCCACCTTGGCGCCCTTCACCTTCTCGATCGCGTCGAGCCCTGCCGGGCCGGCGAGGGCGTCGGCGCCGTTGCAGAACAGCTTGCCGTCGCGTTCCACAGGGGTGTCGTCGCAGTACTTGTCCGGGTTGTTGGTCATGAACTGGGCGGGGTAGGTGATGTTGCCGTTGCGCTCGGTCTGGAGCACGACCGATGCGTCGTACATGTCGCTGGCCTGCCAGAGCTGCAGCGACGGCAGGAAGCCGATCTGGGCCTGGTCGGCGCCCATTGCTTCGACGGCGGCCTGGTAGTCCTTGGACACGACGCCCGTGACAGGGATGCCGAGGGCCTCGGTGAGCATATCGGTGAGCGGCGCGGCCGTGTCGACGAGCCCGGCCTGGTCCTGCGAGGGCACCAAGGCCAGGGTCAGCGACTCGGGGTCGGCCGCCGGGGTGGGCGTGCCTTCCGCTGCCGAGCTGGTGGCGCAGCCGGTGAGGGCGAGAGCGGCGAAGGACGCCGCCGCGACGAAGGAGAGTGCTTTCTTATTGATCACTGGTCAGCCTTTTTCTGTGGTGAGAGCGGTGGTGAAAGTGGGATCAAGCAAGGTGGTGCCTGGTGCGGGAGATGTGGCGGAATCGAGCCATTCCCGCAGAGCCGGATACAGCTCGTGCAGGTGGTCGGCCCGGTAAGTCGGGGTGGCGGTGCGGGGCGGCTGGGCGCCGACGAGCGCGGTGGTTGCGCCGCGGCGATGCGCGGGAGCAAGGTCGTTCTCCCAGACATCGCCGATGCTGGTGAGGTTGGCCGAGCTCGCACCGGCGGGCAGCCTGGCGAGCAGGCTGTCCAGCAGCGGGCCGAAGCCGTCCGGCTTGCCCACGGAGGTGTGCACGGCATCGAACGCCCCTGCCAGACCGAGCGCGGCGAGGGCTTCCTCGAGGCGGATGGCGGGGGCATTGGTGGCCAGCACCAGGTAGGCCGCCGGGCGGGCCTCGGCGAGGAAGTCAGCGAGGCCGGCGGGCGAGGTGACCGGGGCGGCGTGGGTCGCGAGCACGCGCCGGCTGGCCAGGTAGGCGGTGCTGCGGGCGCTCGCCGTCACGTCGTACTGCTCGGCCAGGAGGCGCACCAGGTCGTACCCGTCGATGGGCCGCTCGTCCCATCCGGTCGCCGACGGTTGCGCGGAGATATCGGTTTCGAAGCGGCCGAGGAACTCGACGGCCGCGGCGGTGGGCAGGCCGCCGGCGATGAAACGCGCGTAAGAGCGAATCGGTCCGTGTCCGAGGGAGACAGTCCCATCGAAGTCGAAGACCAACACCCGTTCGCGAGAAGGCACGCTCACTCATTCCTGTTCCGGCGCCCCTCGTGGACGCATGGTTCATGTTAGGAGTCACATATGGACTAAATGTCCGCGCCAGGTGAACAGGATGTAAACCTTCCGTCCAGACCCGTTTGCGCGAGGTGCCTACGATGGGCAGATGATGTTCGAGCAGATCGCCCGCGACGCCGAGACGGGACGCTTCGACGACTGGGCGCTGTCCACGGTGATCGACGAGAACGTCCAGTCCCCGGTGATCTCCAAGGCCGAGTTCCTCAGGTTGCACGCGGCGGCGGGCATCACGGCGACCTGGCCGATCGGCAACGCCGGTCTGATGCACGTCTACGGGTATCTGCTCTCGAGGGTGGTCACGCCGTTCGGTCTCAAGGGCGACCGCTGGCGAAACGGCGAGCTGGCCGGCCAGTTCGGTCTGACGCCCGCGGCATTCCTGCTCGACGCGGCGGATGCGGCCGGCGAAACGGTGCTGCAGCGGGTCACGGATGCGGCGCTGCCGCATCTGGCGCATCCCGCGGGTGCACGCGGCGACGTTCTGGTCATCGACGACGAGGTTCCCGGCGAGGCCACGTTCTTCCGCACCACCGTGGTGAGCGCACCCGGCCGATCCGGAGCGGCCCTGGTCTACGGAGTGCACGACGGCGGCCGGATGCGCGTGGTCACGGTCTTCCCGCTGGCCAATCCGTCCCCGGTGTCGCTTGACGCCCTCGCGGCCGAACCGCCACGGATGCGCTACAACGCCGCCCTGGCGGCCTTCCCGCCGCGCACGCCGCTGCGCCGTCGCCCCTGAGCCCCGTGCAGGAACGGCCCACTCGCGTGTTCACCCGCTTTCGCGGATGGTGCTTCTCGCGAAAGCGGCCGTGTGGTCGCTTCAGCGGTGCTGAAGCAACCATTCGCCCGCTCTCGCGAGAGGTACAGCTAGTTACGCGAACGCGTTCGGCAGCGTGCTGCGGTGACGCGACTGCAGCTCGGTCAGCGGCACCGTGAAGTAGTCCTGGATCTCCAGGACCGGAGCGGTCGCATCCGTCACGCCGATGCGCAGCACCGGGTAGTCGCGGCCCTCGCAGAGGCCGAGGAACTTCACGTCGTCCTCACGCGGCACCGAGACCAGCACGCGGCCGGTCGACTCCGAGAACAGGGCCACGGATGCGTCGACGCCGTCGCGCTCGAGGATGTCGCCGAGCCAGACCCGGGCGCCCACACCGAAGCGGAGCACAGCCTCGGCGAGGGCCTGTGCGAGGCCACCCGTGGAGAGGTCGTGCGCGCTGTCGATGAGCGCCTCGATCGACGCGGCGTGCAGCAGACCGGCGAGGTCGGCTTCGCGGCCGAGGTCAACCACGGGCGGCATGCCGCCGAGGTGGTCGTGCACCACGGCGCTCCAGGCGGAGCCGTCGAGCTCTTCGCGGGTGACGCCGAGCAGGTAGATGTTGTGGCCGTCGTCCTGCCAGCCGCTGGGCACCCGGCGGGCGACGTCGTCGATCACGCCGAGCACGGCCACGACCGGCGTCGGGTGGATCGGCTGGTCGCCGGTCTGGTTGTAGAACGACACGTTGCCGCCGGTGACCGGGATCTCCAGCTCGAGGCAGCCATCCGCCAGACCCTCAACGGCCTGGGAGAACTGCCACATGACCTCGGGGTTCTCCGGCGAGCCGAAGTTGAGGCAGTCGCTGATGCCCACCGGCACCGCGCCGGTGACGGCCACGTTGCGGTACGCCTCGGCCAGGGCCAGCTGGGCGCCGCGGTACGGGTCGAGCTGGCAGTAACGGCCGTTGGCGTCGGTCGAGATGACGAAGCCGAGGCCCGACTCCTCGTCGATGCGGATCATGCCGGCGTCGTCGGGGAACGAGAGGGCGGTGTTGCCCATCACGTAACGGTCGTACTGGTCGGTGATCCAGCTCGGGTCGGCCAGGTTGGGCGAGCCGAGCAGCGCGAGGAACTGCTCCTGCAGCGTCGCGGCATCCGTTGCGCGGGGCAGCGCGGACGCGGAGTCGGCCTGCAGGGCGTCGATCCAGGTCGGGTAGGCCACCGGGCGGTCATAGACCGGGCCGTCGACGGCGACGGTGCGCGGGTCGACGTTGACGATCTCTTCACCGTGGAAGTCGATGATCAGGCGGCCGGAGTCGGTGACCTCGCCGAGCACGCTGGTCTCCACGTCCCACTTCTCGACGACGGCGAGGAAGCCGGCGAGCTTCTCCGGCGTGACGACGGCCATCATGCGTTCCTGGCTCTCGCTCATCAGGATCTCTTCGGCGGTCAGCGACGGGTCGCGCAGCAGTACCTTCTCCAGCTGGATGTACATGCCGCCGTCGCCGTTGGAGGCCAGCTCGCTGGTGGCGCAGGAGATGCCCGCGGCGCCCAGGTCCTGGATGCCCTCGACGAGCTTCTCGCGGTACAGCTCGAGGCAGCACTCGATGAGCACCTTCTCGGCGAACGGGTCGCCCACCTGCACGGCGGGGCGCTTGGTCGGGCCGCCCTCGCTGAAGGTGTCCGACGCCAGAATGGATGCGCCGCCGATGCCGTCGCCGCCGGTGCGGGCCCCGAAGAGCACCACCTTGTTGCCGGCGCCGGAGGCGTTGGCCAGGTGCAGGTCCTCGTGGCGCAGCACGCCAACGGACAGCGCGTTGACCAGCGGGTTGCCCTGGTAGACCTTGTCGAACCAGGTTTCGCCGCCGATGTTGGGCAGGCCCAGGCAGTTGCCGTAGAAGCTGATGCCGGAGACCACGCCGTGCACGACACGGGCGGTGTCGGGGTCGTTGATGTCGCCGAAGCGCAGCGCATCCATCACGGCGACCGGGCGGGCGCCCATCGAGATGATGTCGCGCACGATGCCGCCCACGCCGGTCGCGGCGCCCTGGAACGGCTCGATGTACGAGGGGTGGTTGTGCGATTCGATCTTGAAGGTGACGGCCCAGCCCTCGCCCACGTCGAGCACGCCGGCGTTCTCGCCCATGCCCACCATCAGGTTCTTCTTCATGGCGGGGGAGACCTTGTCGCCGAACTGGCGCAGGTACTTCTTCGAGCTCTTGTAGGAGCAGTGCTCGCTCCACATGACGGAGTACATGGCGAGCTCACCCGACGTGGGGCGGCGGCCCAGGATGGTGCGAATCTCGGCGTATTCGCCGGGCGTCAGCCCGAGGGCAGCGTACGGCTGCTCCTTCTCGGGCGTGTTGATCGCATTGGTCACGGTGTCAGCGACGCCGCGGGAGGATGTATTGGAAACAGCGGTCACGAGTGGCGTTCTCCCAGAGATAGCGGATGCTTGACCCGCTTAGTCTACCGGCCCGCATCATCGCCGGGCCGGTGCCGTCTATCGCGCACGTTAGGGTGGCGCCAGGGGCACTGGTCCCTTCGAGCGGGGGGCTCAATGACACGTCACACATCCACATCCACCACCCGGCTGGCGCGGCGAGCGGCGGTCGGCCTGATGGCCCTGGGCCTGCTGCTGAGCGGATGCTCGACCGGGCCCGCGGCGGAGGCCCCGACGTCTGCACCGACAGTCACGCCGCCGGCCGATCCGAAAGAGATTGCGGCGGATATCGCGGCGACGTTCCCCACCGAGGCGGAGTGGCTGGAAAACTACGAGACGGGGGAGTTGTGCACGGCGGAGATCGCCGGTCTGACCAGTTGCGGCCAGGAGGTGATCGTGCCCGTCACATCAAGTAGAGGAAAGGGCCTCCGTGAGGGTGTCACCGCGGTGACCGCCGCAGTCGTGGCCTTGAACGTCGCCGAGTTTGGCACCGACGAGGTGGCGGAGGAGTGGGCCGGCAAGACCAAGGCCGCCGATATTCTGTTCACCGGCGACTTCGACATTCCCGCGAATGCCGAAACGAAATCAGCGGGGGCGCGCGGAACTGGCACGCTGGTTGACTTTGCCCGGGATGGCTGGGCCGGTTACCGGATGTCCCAGGTGTCCGAGGCAACCGGTTTCGACGGGAGCGCCCGGGATCCCGCAACCAGCACGAATTCGATCGTGATGACGAATGGACCGCTCAGGTTCAGCCTGAGCGTCTACTTCGCCAGCGCCGAACCCGGCGCGGGCGACGCCGAAACTGACGCCTGGCTCGACCGCGTCTTCGGGCCCGAGGAGACCGACTGACGGCGTCGGTCCGGTGGGCTAGGCGGGTCGGGCGCCGCTGCGCGGGTGGCGCGCCACCCGCAGAGCGGCGCGTGCCCCGCGCTCGACGAATGCGGCGCCCGGACGCGGGACCGAGGCGAAACGCCCGGCGCAGTGCAGGCGGCTAGCTCTGGCCGCCGGGCGGGCCCACCGTGAGCAACACCGTGAACACGGCGACCAGGCCCACCACGAGCACGGATGCCAGCAGCACCGGTCGGGCCAGCCCGAACCGAAGCAGCCGGCTCACCAGGGTGTGGTCGCGGGGGTCGTCCGTGGCCTCCCGGCGCCAGCCGCCGTCGAGCAGGTTTCGCCGCTCAAGCCAGCGGTCGAACGGGATCGTGGCGTAGGGCACCACGGCGGTGGCCACGGCGAGCAGCATCAGCCGGGGCCGCCAGTGCTGGTTCACGCCCACGAGCACCGCGGTGATCCCGTAGGCCAGGAACACCAGCCCGTGCACGAAGCCGCCCACCCGCACGGCGCCGTCGCCGAAGTCGCCGGGTGCGAACACGTACTTGAGCAGCATCGCGGTGATCAGGACGGTCCAGGTGATCGCCTCGGCGATGGACAGGATGCGGTAGAGCAGGCGGGGTGACACGGGGAGGACTCCGTAAGACAGAGGTGGGCGGGTAGGGTCCCAGCCTGTCAGGTCCGTCTGAGCGGAGCATCCGTCGAAGGTTTGACCCTTCGTCAGGCCACTGTGCCAGCATGAGGAGATGACGTACCTTCCCGCAGACACCCGTTACGACTCAATGCCCTACCGCCGCACCGGGCGCAGCGGCCTCAAGCTTCCCGCGATCTCGCTGGGCCTGTGGCAGAACTTCGGCGGCACCGTGCCCGTGGAGACGCAACGCGCGATCCTGCGGGGGGCCTTCGACCTCGGGGTCACCCACTTCGACCTGGCCAACAACTACGGCCCGCCCTACGGCAGCGCCGAGACGAACTTCGGCCGGATCTTCGGCGAGGACTTCTCCGCCCACCGCGACGAGGTGGTCATCTCGACCAAGGCCGGCTACGACATGTGGCCGGGACCGTACGGTGATTTCGGCTCGCGCAAGTATCTGCTGTCCAGCCTCGACCAGTCGCTGGACCGGATGGGCCTGGACTACGTCGACGTCTTCTACTCCCACCGGGCGGACCCGGACACCCCGCTCGAGGAGACCATGGGCGCGCTGCACACGGCCGTCACGAGCGGCCGGGCGCTCTACGCCGGCATCTCGTCCTACTCACCAGAGCGCACCCGGCAGGCCGCCGCGATCCTGGCCGATCTGGGCACTCCGCTGCTCATCCACCAGCCGTCGTACTCGATGTTCAACCGCTGGGTCGAAGACGGCCTGCTCGACACCCTCGACGACCTCGGGGTCGGCTGCATCGCCTTCTCCCCGCTGGCCCAGGGGCTGCTCACCGACCGCTACCTGAACGGCGTGCCCGAGGGCTCCCGCGCCTCGCAGGCCGGTTCGATGAGCCGCGACATGGTGAACGATGCGACGGTGGGGCGCATCCGTGCCCTGACCGAGATCGCCACTGAACGCGGCCAGTCGCTCGCCCAGCTCGCCCTGTCGTGGGTGCTGCGCCGCGAAACCGTCACCTCGGCGCTCGTGGGCGCGTCGTCGGTGCAGCAGCTGGAGACGAACATTGCCGCGATCGACAACCTCGTCTTCAGCGCCGAGGAGGTCGCCGCGATCGACGAGCACGCCGTCGACCTGGGCATCAACCTCTGGGAGCCGTCCAGCGCCGTCTAGGTCCGACCGGCGAGTTGCCCCTTAACGGACGAATTGCCCCGGCGCACCGGGGCAACTCGTCCGAAACAGGGCAACTCGGCGCAGAAAAACCTACGCGTTGACCAGCGAACGCTCGATCACCGAGGTGAAGAACGCGAGCCCGTCCACACCGCTGCGCATGGCGGCAACGGTGTCGGGGCCGAAGCCGGGCTCCACGGCGTGCTCGGGGTGCGGCATCAGGCCCACGACGTTGCCGCGGGCGTTGGTGATGCCGGCGATCTCGTTGAGCGAGCCGTTCGGGTTCACGTCGAGGTAGCGGGCGATGACGCGGCCCTCGCCCTCGAGACGGGCGAGGGTGTCTTCGGAGGCGATGAAGCCGCCCTCGCCGTTTTTCAGCGGGATGGTGATCTCCTGGTCAGCGGTGAAGCCGTTGGTCCAGGCGGTGTCGGTGTTCTCGATGCGCAGACGCTGGTCGCGGCAGATGAACGCGCCGGCCTCGTTGCGGATCAGCCCGCCCTCGAGCAGGTGCGCCTCGGTGAGCATCTGGAAGCCGTTGCAGATGCCGAGCACGGGCATCCCCTTGTTCGCGGCGTCGATGACCTCGGCCATGATCGGCGAGAGGCTGGCGATCGCGCCGGCGCGCAGGTAGTCGCCGTAGCTGAACCCGCCGGGCAGCACGAGCGCGTCAACGCCGTGCAGGTCGTGCTCGCCGTGCCACAGGGCCACCGGGGTGGCGCCGGCCAGGCGGATGGCGCGCTGGGCGTCGCGGTCGTCGAGCGAGCCCGGGAAGGTGACGACGCCGATGCGCATCAGTGCGTTTCCCCGGCGACGGCCTCGAGCACGAAGATGCTGGTGACGTCCTCGATCACGGAGTTGGACAGCACGGTGTCGGCGAGTTCCTGCACCTCGGCGAGCAGCGCGGCGTCCGCGGGGCCCTCCACGGTGAGTTCGAACCGCTTGCCGACGCGCACGCCGGTGAACTCGGTCTTGCCGAGGCGGCGGAGGGCGCCGGCGACGGCCTTGCCCTGGGGATCGAGCAGTTCTGCCTTGGGCATAACTTCTACGACGATGGTTGGCATGGCTCACTCCGTAAGACGTCGGGGGCGGATTCGTCGATTCTACAGGCCCGCAGCCGAGCCGAGTCCGGCCTGGCCGAGCAGGATGCCGCGCAGCACGTCCCGCACGGCCGCGACGCCGTCGTAGGTCTCCACGAAGCTGGTGCTCAGCGGCGACAAACCGATCCGCAGACCCTCCGGCGCGCGGAAGTCGGGGATCACGTCGTGCTCCCAGAGAATCCGGGTGACCTGGCGCATGGCCGGGTGGTTCACGGTGAGGTGGCCGCCGCGGTGAGTGTGCTCGCGCGGGGACGCCACGGTCACGCCCAGCGGCACCAGCCAGGCATCCACCAGTTCGAGTGCGAACTCGGTCAGCGCCACCGACTTGGCTCGCACCTGCTCGATGCCCACCTCGTCGATCATGGCGATGGTGTCCTGCATCGCGAGCATGCCCACGATCGCCGGCGTGCCGCTCATGAACCGGCGGATGCCCGCGGCCGGCACGTACTCCGGCCCCATCGCGAACACGTCTGCGGTGCCCATCCAGCCCTGGATCGGTTGGGACAGATCGGGTTGCAGCTCGGCGCGTACGTAGCCGAACGCGGGGGCGCCGGGCCCGCCGTTGAGGTACTTGTAGCTGCAGCCCACAGCGAGGTCGACGCCGTCCAGGTCGAGGTTCACCGGCACGGAGCCGGCCGAGTGGCACAGGTCCCACAGCACCAGGGCGCCGGCCTCGTGCACGGCGGCGGTGATCGCGGGCACGTCGGCGAGGTAGCCGGAGCGGTAGGCCACATGGCTGAGCACCACGAGCGCAGTCTGCGGGCCCACCACGGCGCGCACCTGGTCGACGGTGACGCCGCCCGTGGTGCCCGACTCGATCCAGCGCAGGGTGAGGCCGCGTTCGGCGGCGATGCCGGCCAGCACGTACCGGTCGGTGGGGAAGTTGTCGGTATCGAGCACGATCTCGCTGCGCGCCGGCAGCGAGTCCACGGCGGCTCGGGCGAGCTTGTAGAGGGTGACAGTGGTGGAATCGCCGATGTACACCTGGCCGGGAGCGGCGCCGAGGGCAGCCGTGCCGAGGGCGTCGCCGATGGTCAGCGGCAGCGCCATCCATTCGTCGTCCCAGCCGCGGATCAGCCGGCTGCCCCAGGCGGTGCCGAGGAAGTCGGTGATGCGTTCCACGCTGGCGATGGTCGGGCGGCCGAGGGAGTTGCCGTCGAGGTACACGATCGACGGCGCATCCGGGTCGGCGTTCGCGGTGGTGTCGGCCAGGCCCACGAACCGGCGGCGGTAGTGGGCGAGGCCGTCGATGCGGTCCATCCGCCGGGCGAACGCGAGATGGGCGTCGAGGCCCTCGGCAACGCTGGTGTCGTGCTGGGTCATGATCGGAGGTCCTCGAGGTCGGGCCGGGTGAGTGCGCGGGCGGGCAGTGAGCTGGCGGGCAGTGCGTGGGCGGAGAGTAGCCAGTCGGTGAAGCCGGCCAGATCGTGGGGGTCGGTGGGTCGGTCGCCGGGTACAACGGTAACGGTCCCGGCCGGGGCGGGACGGTCGACGGATGCTGCGGCGCCGGATGCCGTGTCGACGGATGCGGCGGCCGGCCGGCTCGGGAAGTCGGCGGTGAGCGCCGCGAGCACGTCGTCGGGGGAGAGGCCGCAGGTCAGCAGCGCCTCGATCTCGCGCCGGTTGAGCCCGACCGGCAGCGGTCCGTTGCCGAGGTCGGTGCCGTAGAGCACCCGGCCGCCCGCAGCGTGGAACCGGGCCAGGTTGTCGCACGCCACGGAGAACGCCGCGGTCGGCTCGCCCCAGCCGTGGATGTCCAGGGTGCTGATCCAGGTCATCCGGCCGGCCATCGCGCCCAGCAGCGCATCGGGCAGGGCCTCGCTGAAGGGGGTGTGCGCCAGCAGGTCCACCCCGGCGTTGAGGGCGGCCGCGGCCTGGCCGGCGCCCTCGGTGTGGGCGGCGACGGGCAGCATCCGAGCGTGCGCCGCCACCACAATGGCCGCGAGGGTGTCGGGCGCGAGCACCGGACCGGCCGCCGAGTTGAGCGTCACCTTGATCAGCGAGGCGCCGGCCGCGACCTGCCGGGCGACGGCGATGGCCGCCTCCGACGGTGACGCCACGGGGCAGGCGCTGCCCGCGGGAGCCCAGGCCTGCCGGCTGGGGTAGCCGCCGGGGGCGCCGAGAAACTGGCCGGCGAACCGGGTCTCGAGAAAGTTCGCGGTCCCCTCCGGCTCAGCGCCCGTGGGGTCGTCGGAGGGCGTCCAGCCGCCGAGGTCGAGCACCCGGCCGATGCCGCCGGCGGCCAGCCCGGCCGGATTGATCAGCGCCAGGTGCACGTGCGCATCCAGGAACCCGGGCAGCAGCACGGTCACCGGCCCACCTCGGTGCGCACGGCGAACAGCTCGGGGAAGAAGGTGAGCTCGAGCGCCTTCTGCAGAAACCCGGCGCCGCTGGAGCCGCCGGTGCCGGGCTTCATGCCGATGATGCGCTGCACGGTCTTCAGGTGCCGGAATCGCCAGAGCTGGAAGTTGTCCTCGAGGTCCACGAGCTCCTCGCAGGCCTCGTAGACGGTCCAGTTCTCGGTCTCGTTCTCGTAGATGCCACGGAAGGTCTGCACCAGTTCGGGATGCAGCACCCAGGCCTCGGTCACGTCGCGTTCGAGCACCATGGCGGGGATGTCGAAGCCCTGCCGATGCAGGTAACGCAGGAACTCGTCGTAGATGCTCGGCGCCCGGTACACCTCGGTCAGCAGAGCGAGTGCGGCCGGGTCGTCCGCGAAGACCTCGAGCATGCGCGGATGCTTGTTGCCGAGCACGAACTCCACAGCCCGGTACTGGTACGACTGAAAGCCCGACGAGCTGCCGAGGAAATCCCGGAACTGGGCGTACTCGGTGGGGGTCAGCGTGGCGAGCACCGACCATTGCTCGGTGAGGGTGCGCTGGATGTGCTTGACCCTCGCGATGCCCTTGAGCGCCGGCGGCAACCTGTCGTTCCGCAGGTGCTCCGCGGCGGCGCGCAGCTCGTGCAGCACCAGCTTCAGCCAGAGTTCGGTGGTCTGGTGCTGGATGATGAAGAGCAGCTCGTCGTGGTGCGCGGGCGTGCTCACTGGCGTCTGCGCCGAGAGCAGGGTGCCCAGGTCCAGGTAGCCGCCGTAGCTCATCCGCTCCCGAAAATCGGTCACGATCTCCGCCTCGAGGTCGCGGCTGTTGTTCTCGACTGGCACTGGTTCCTTCCCCGCCGGGCGCGCGTGGTGCCCCCGGTTCCGTTCCCTGAATTGTGTGGGCTGGGAAGCGCACGCGCAACATGCACGGCCCGACACGCCAGGGTGATGCCGGCATCCGCCCGCGCCGGCCAGAACCTCAGCGGCCGGGGAGGGCTCCCTCCGCGACCTTGCAGGAAGTGGATCTAGAATCGACCCCATGACTACCTCTGCCCGGCCCCCGCAGGACGCGTCTCAACCGCGGCGCCGCGACGCCCGGCAGAATCGGGAACGCCTCATCGACGAAGCCCGCAGCATGATCGCCGAGCACGGTGTTGACGCCTCTCTCGAGGAGATCGCCCGCCGCGCCGACGTAGGCGTCGCCACCCTGTACCGCAACTTTCCCACCCGCGACGACCTGGTGCGGGCCCTGTACGACATCGCCCTCGCCGAGTTGTTCGCCGTGCGCGGCGAGATCGAGGCGGCACCGTCGGCCTGGGCGGGTGTGGTGCTCTACACCGAACGCCTCGCCGAGTGGCTCGTGGCCGACCCGTCGCTGCCGCCCATCCTCAAGCGGATGGCGACCATCGATCCCACGGCGCGGCCGTCGGTCGAGCTGGAGAGCTTCATCACCTCGCTCATCCTGCAGGCGAAGAAAGACGGCGACCTGCGCCCGGATGTCGACTCGATGGACCTGGCCGTGCTCGTCACCATGATCGGCTCGCTGGGCACCCTCGGCGGCGGTTACACCGGCCAGTGGCGCCGGCAGCTCTCCCTCGTTCTCGACGGGCTGCGGATGCCGGAGAAGCCCCGGCCCAAGCTGCCCGGGCGCCCCCTGAGCGTCAAGGAGTTCCAGGCCACGGTGCACGGCCTCACTCGTCGCGCCAAGCGCGCCGCCCGCGGTTCCCGCGCCGCCGGCTGACGCGCCGCGGCTACGCACGCACAGACGCCACCGGAAAAAAGGACAAAGCGCGCAAAAAAGGACGCAAGAGCCGAAATGGTCCTAATTTGGTGACTATTTCCTTATTTGCGGCGGCCGGGCTACCCGGCGGTCAATAGTCCGAGCAGCTCGCGGTACCGGGCCGCGGTCTGCGCCACGATCTCGGCGGGCAGCTCCGGCGGGGTGCCGGTCTGGTCCCAGTTGGCGGCCAACCAGTCGCGCACGATCTGCTTGTCGAAACTCGCCATGCGCTCACCGGGGGTGGCGCCGTCCAGCCAGCGCGCGGCATCCCAGTACCGACTGGAGTCGCTGGTGAGCACCTCGTCGCCGAGGGTGAGCAGGCCGGTGGCGCGGTCGGCGCCGAACTCGAACTTGGTGTCGGCCAGGATCACGCCGGCGGTCTCGGCGATCACGGATGCCCGGCTGAAGATCTCCAGCGACGCGTCCCGCAGCGCCGCGGCCACGTCGGCCCCCACAAGCTCCACGGTGCGCTCGAACGAGATGTTCTCGTCGTGCTCGCCCATCGGGGCCTTCCACGCGGGAGTGTAGATCGGTTCGGGCAGCCGGTCGCCGTTCTGCAGTTCGGGGGGCAACGGGATGCCGCAGACCGTCTGGCTGGCCACGTACTCGAGCCAGCCGGAGCCGGTGAGGTAGCCGCGCACGACGCACTCGATGGGGTACATGTCCAGGGTCTTGCAGAGCATCGCCCGGCCGGCGACGGCGGCGGGGATCAGGCTCGTCGCGTCGAGCGCGTGATCGGGCACGAGGTGGTTGGGCACGCCGTCGAGCTGGTCGAACCACCACAGGCTCAGGGTGGTGAGCAGTTCGCCCTTGCCGGGGATGCCCGGTTCGAGCACGTGGTCGAACGCGCTCACCCGGTCGCTGGCCACGACGAGCACCCGGTCGGCGGAGGCGAGGTCGGACTCGCCGGCCGGCACGTACAGGTCGCGCACCTTGCCCGAATACACGTGCTGCCAGCCGTCCAGCTGCAGCGCGGCCATCAGTTCGCGACCTTGGCAGCGATGTCGCCGCGGTGCTGGGAACCCTCGAGCCCGATCAACCCGACGGCCTCGTAGGCGCGCGCGCGGGCCTCGGTGAAGTCCGCACCAACGGCCACGACGCTGAGCACCCGGCCACCGGTGGCGACCAGCGCCGAACCGTCCAGCGCGGTCGCGGCGTGCGCGATGGTCACACCGGCCACCGTCGCGGCGTCGGCCAGCCCGGTGATCGTACGTCCGGTCACGGGGGTCTCCGGGTAGTTCTCGCTGGCGATCACCACGGTCACGGCGGCGTCGGCCGAGAACTCCGGGCGGGGCAACCCGGCTAGTTCCCCGGTCGATGCGGCCAGCAGCAGGCCGCTCAACGGGGTCACCAGGCGCGGCAGCACCACCTGGGTCTCCGGGTCGCCGAAGCGTGCGTTGAATTCGATCACCCGGATGCCGGCATCCGTGAGAATCAGCCCGCAGTAGAGCAACCCGATGAAGGGGGTGTCCTCCGCGGCGAGCCGGCGCACGGTGGGCAGCGCGATCGTCTCGATGACCTCGTCGACGAACGCGGTCTCGCTGCCGAAGCCGGCGTCGAGCCAGGGCAGCGGCGAGTAGGCGCCCATGCCGCCGGTGTTGGGGCCCTCATCGTTGTCCGCGAGGCGCTTGTAGTCCTGGGCGGGGGAGAGCGGCAGCACGGTGTGGCCGTCGCTGAGGAAGAAGAGGGAGACCTCCTGGCCGGAGAGGAATTCCTCGACCAGCACGGCGCCGTGCTGCAACCAGCGCACCGCGTGGGCGAGGGCGTCGTCACGGTCGGTGGTGACGAGCACGCCCTTGCCGGCGGCCAGGCCGTCGGCCTTGACCACGTAAGGAGCACCGTATTCGTCGAGCGCGCCCTGCGCCTCGGCGAGGTTTCCCGCTCGCACGGCACGGCCGGTGGGTACGCCGGCCTCGTCCATGATGCGCTTGGCGAAGGTCTTGCTGCCCTCGAGGGCGGCGGCGGCCTGGCCCGGGCCGAACACGGGGATGCCGCGGGTGCGCAGGGCGTCGGCGACGCCGGCCACCAGCGGTGCCTCCGGGCCCACCACGACGAGGTCGATGTTGTGCTCCTGGGCGAAGTTCGTCACCACGTCGGAGTCGGTGGGGTCGAGATCGACCACAGGCACGTCCGCAGCGATGCCGGCGTTGCCGGGTGCGGCGATCACGTGGGGTCGCGGCTCCTCACGCAGGAGGGCAGTGACGATGGCGTGCTCGCGGGCACCGGAACCGAGGACCAATATTCTCACCGGATCAGGCTACCCGGCGAACGCGATCGCGCGCACCCGCCGCGACCCCGCGGGTCACAGAACGGGGCCCGAGACGGCAGACTGGGAGCATGGCACGAGCGAGAATCGATGACGGGTTGGGCAGGACCGCCGTGAAGGCGTACCTGGCCGACGAAGCGGGCGCGACCCGCGACACCCGGGCGCTCGCCGTGCGGTACACCCTGCAACTGCTCGCCGAGCAGGCCGAGGGCAACACGGTCGAGGTGCGCGTTCCCCCGTTCGGCGCCACGCAGTGCATCGCCGGCCCCCGGCACACCCGCGGCACCCCGCCCAACGTGGTCGAAACCGATGTCGCCACCTGGCTCGGCCTGGCCACCGGCACACTGACCTGGACCGACGGCCTCGCCTCCGGCCGCATCCACGCCTCCGGGCAGCGCGCCGACCTCAGCGCGGAACTTCCGCTGTTCCCCTGAAGCCCTGCGGTTCGGGCCACAGACGGCGCGGCGCGTGCCAGATGTCGGCCATCCGCCACGATTCGGCCTCGTGCACCTGCACGCGGCCGCGGATGCCGGCGAACTCTACCCCGTTCGCGTCGGGTCGGGTCGGGTAGACCCGGCACGCCAGCGGTTGCCCGTTGACGAAGATCTCCAGCGCGGAGTGATCGACGAGCACACGCACCTGGATGAGCCCGTCGACATGCCGGATCGGGCCGCCGCGCGGGGTCGCGTCCACGCTCGGGTCAAGGCTGCTGGCCGTGCGGATCAGTTCCAGGGTGACGTCGGCGTGCGTGTCGTCTGGCCGGCTGAACCGGATGACAGTGCGCTCGGCCCCGTCGTCGGTGGCCCGCACGACCAGTTCGGCCGCGGATCCCGGCTCCAGGTGCAGCTCGGCCACGATGTCGATCTGGTCGCCAGGGGTCAGGCCCACACGGCGTTCCCCACCGATGAGCGTGAACCCGCCCAGCCGCACGTGGTCCCGGCGCAGCGTCTCCAGTTCCGGCACCGGCTGCTGGCGCAGGGTGCCGTCCGGGGCGCGGGTGACCAGTCGCGGCAACGACATGACGCCCGACCACCCCGCCGTCTCGGCCGCCGCGTCGGAGCGGCCCTCCTGCAGCCAGCCGAACATCACCCGGCGGCCCCGCGCATCCTGGGTGGATTGCGGCGCATAGAAGTACCGTCCGCCGTAGTCGAGCCGATGCAGTGCTGTGCGCTCAAACCGGGTGCCGCTGTAGCGACCCGTGAGGTACAGCGTGTGCCGGGTCACCCCGTCGTCCCACGCGGAGAACACGAGAACGTCCGGGTCGACCGGTTCGTCGTCGGCGCCCGCGGGTTCCAGGCGGAACAGGTCCACGCACTCCCACATGGTGCCGGTCCAGTCGTCGGCGGTGGTCTCCCGGTCGCCGCTGTCGCCCACGATCAGCGGGCCGAGGTAGCTCCAGTTCCGCAGGTCCGGGGATTCATAGAGCAGCGCGGTGCCGCCCTGGCCACGGATGCCGGAGCCGATGAGTTGCCGCCAGCCGCCGCCCGGGTGCGGCCACACACAATGATCCCGAAAGGCCGTGAGCTCGAGCGACTCCGGCGGTGCGGAGATCACCGGGTTGGCCGCATCGGCGACCCACTCGGTGAGATCCATCGACCCCACGGCGACGCAGGGCAGCTCCCGGTCACCACGGCGGCCCGAATACACCAGCGTCGGCACCCCGTGGTCGTCTACGAGCACCCCGGACCAACACCCGTCGGCATCGGCGGCATCCGCGGCGTCCCCCGGGACCAGGGCCACCGGGGCATCCGTCCAGGTGACCAGGTCGGGGCTCGTCGCGTGCCCCCAGTGGATGCGGCTGTGCACGGCCTTGTGCGGGTTGTACTGGTAGAAGAGGTGGTACACGCCGTCCCAGTGGCTCAGGCCGTTCGGGTCGTTGAGCCAGCCGGCCGGGGACACGAAGTGGAACCGGGGACGGTGCCGGTCGCCCTCCGCGCGCGCCACGAGGGCATCAGGGCGGTCATCGTTGGTCTCGAGAAGCGGGTTCACCGGGCAGCCTTCCTGGTCGATGCCGGGGCGGAGTCGTGAGCGGAGTCGAGCTCGGAGTCGAACTCGGAGTCATGGTCGGTGAGCAGCGGATTGCTCAAGGCGGAGACCTGCGGCGCGTACAGGTGGCAGCGTACCCAGTGATCGGGGCCGACGGTGTGCCGCACCGGCACGCTTCTGCTGCAGTCCGGTCCCTGCCACGGACAGGTGGTCGGGGCCAGCACAGCCTGCCGCAGCCGCGCCCGGTGAATCGGGTCGTAGCGCACGGTCCGGGCCGGATCCGGAACGGCCGACAACAGCAACCGGGTGTACGGATGGGACGGGTTCTGCATCAGCTCCAGGGATTCCCCGCCCTCGACGAGGGCTCCGGCGAACATCACGAGCGTGGTGTCGGCGACATACCGGGCCGAGGCCAGGTCGTGGGTGATGAACAGCATCGAGATGCCGCGCTCGTCACGCAGCCGGGCCATCAGGTTGAGGATGCCGATGCGCACCGAAACGTCGAGCATCGAGGTGGGCTCGTCGGCGAGGATGATCTCGGGGTCCACGGCGAGCGCCCGGGCGATCGACACCCGTTGGCGCTGCCCGCCGGACAGCTCGTGCGGGTAGCTGTCGAGCATGTCTTCGGTCAGCCCGACCGTGCGCATCAGCTCAGCGGACTGGCGGCGCACCTCCTGGCGGGTCCGTGCCTTGCCGTGGATGCGCAGGGGCCGTTCCAGGAAGTGTTCCACCCGGTGCGCCGGGTTCAGCGAGCCGAACGGGTCCTGGAAGACCATCTGCACCGTCCCCCGGTACCGGCGGGACGCCGCCGACTTCTCGGTCTTGAGCACGTCCCGGCCGCCGACGACGATCGACCCGGCCGTGGGCCGTTCCAGGCGGGCGAGGGCTCGGGCCACTGTGCTCTTGCCGCTGCCGGATTCCCCGACCAGGGCGACGATCGTGCCGCGGGGAATGTCGAAGTCGACGTTGTCCACCGCGCGCACGCTTCGTCGGGAGAACAGCCCGCCGAGCGGGAAATCCTTCGTGAGCCCGCGCACCCGCACGCTGACGTCGTCGATCGGGGCCGTGCCGGGTCGGCGCTGGCCGGTGCTTGTCGTCATGCTGCGGTTCCTTCGATGCTCGTACGCGGGTGCTCGGCCACAAAACGTCCAGGCGCAACCTCGCGGAGGTCGGGGATGTTGCCGGAACAGTTGGCCAGGTCGGGTGGGCAGGAAACGTGGAAGGAACAGCTCCCCGCGGAGCCGTCGGCCGCGCGCACCGAATCCGACAGGCCGGTCAGGCGAACGCGCGGACCGGTCAACGGCGGGAACGCGTTCATCAGCGACAACGTGTACGGATGCAGGGGACTGTCGAACATGAGCTCGGCGTCGGCCATCTCCACGAGACGGCCGCTGTGCATCACGGCCATGCGGTGAGACAGCTCCACCATGAGGGACATGTCGTGGGTGATGAAGAGCACGGAGAATCCCAGCTGCCGCTGAAGATCGCTGATCTGCGCCATGATCTCCTGTTGCACGACCACGTCGAGCGCGGTCGTCGGTTCATCCATGATCAGCAGCGAGGGCTCCAGGGCGAGGGCCATCGCGATCACGGCCCGTTGGCGCATGCCGCCGGAGAGCTGATGCGGGTAGGAGTCCAACCGCACCGGATCGATGCTGACCAGGCGCAGCAGCTCGGCCGAACGGCTGCGGGCCTGTTTGACCGACAGCCCCTCGTGGGTGGTGAAGATGTCCACCATCTGGCTCCCGATGGTCATCACCGGGTTGAGCGAGTTCATGGCGCTCTGGAAGATCATTGCGATCTCCTTCCAGCGGAACCGGCGCAGTTCTTCTCCGCGCAGGGCCAACAGGTCCCGGCCCTTGAACCTGATCTGCCCGCCCGTGATCTCGGCGGGGTCCTTGAGCAGCCGCATAATGGCGTTGGCGACCGTGGATTTGCCGCAGCCGGATTCGCCGGCCAGGCCGAAGATCTCGCCCTCACCGATGCTGAACGACACATCGTTGACGGCGACCACCTGGCGGTTGGCACCGTGGTATTCCACTCGCAGGTTGGTGACCTCGAGGATCGGCGTGGTGCTCATGCGCGGGTCCGTCCTTTTTTCGTCGTGCGCAGCCGGGGGTTCGTGACCTCGTCGACGGCGTAGTTGACCATGGCCAGGGCGAATGCCACCAGCGCGATGCACAGGCCGGAGGGCACGAAGGCCCACCACGCACCGGTGAACAGTGCTCCGTCGTTGCTTGCCCAGTAGAGGTTGGTGCCCCAGCTCACGACGCTTGCGTCGCCGAGGCCGAGAAACTCGAGGCCCGCCTGGGCGCCGATGCCGAAGATGACGCAGGCCAGGAAGGTGCTCATCACGATGGAGGCCATGTTCGGCAGGATCTCGCGGAACATGATGCGCAGCGGATGCTCGCCCGTCACGACCGCGGCGGCCACGAAGTCCTTGCTGCGGATGGATAGCGCCTGCGAGCGCAGCACCCGGGCCGAACCGGCCCAGCCGGTGATGATCAGCACCACGACGACCGTTCCGATGCCCGGCGGCAGGAACGCCGCGAGGATCACCAGCAGCGGCAGCCCGGGGATCAGCAGGAAGACGTTGGTGACCAGGGAGAGCAGGTCGTCGATGACCCACCCGAAATAGGCCGAGGCCACGCCCACCAGGAGCCCGACCAGCGTCGCCGCCGCTCCCACGACGAAGCCGACCAGCAGGGAGGTCCGGGCGCCGTGCATGGTCAGGGCGAGAATGTCCTGGCCCTTGGCGGTGGTGCCGAACAGGTGCTCCAGCGACGGGGGCTGCGAGGCGATCGCGGTGATGAGCGACGGGTTTCCGGGGGCCAGCAGCGGTGCCGCAAGCGCGACCACGCCGAACAACAGCAGCACGGCGGCCCCGAAGGCGGCCTTGCGATTGCCCAGGATGCCGCGAATCAGGCCGCGGCGTGGCCGGCGGCCGGACGCCGGCGCGGTGGCGGGGTCATCCGGTGTGGCCAGCGCCACGGTTTCAGAGGGAGTGGTGACAGACATGGTGTTCTCCGTCTCAGCTCACGCGCACGCGCGGGTCGAGGCGCACGTACACGATGTCAACCAGGAAGTTGGCAACGAGCACGGCGGCCGTGATGGTGAGGAAAATGCCCTGCATGAGCGGGTAGTCGAGACCCTGCACGGCGGCGAGCAGCTGGTAGCCGACGCCGGGGTAGGCGAAGACCACCTCGGTGAGCAGCGCACCGCCCACGATGAAGCCGAAGGACATGCCGAACGCGGTGACGCTGGGCAGCATGGCGTTGCGGGCGGCGTAGCGGAACATGATGCGGTTGTTCGTCAGGCCCTTCGCCTCGGCCATGAGGATGTAGTCCTCCGCGGTCGTGGCGATCATGGTGTTGCGCATGCCGAGCATCCAGCCGCCGATCGAGACCAGCACGATGGTCAGTGCGGGCAGGAACAGGTGGGTGGCGATGCTGGAGAGGAAGGTCCAGGACAGCTCCGGCGTCATCCCGGCGTCGAAGGCGTGCCGGATGGGGAACCAGCCCAGCACCACCCCGAACAGGTAGAGCGCAGCCATGGCGAGCCAGAAGTACGGGAACGAGCCCACGAAGACCAGAATCGGCGGGAAGACGGAGTCGAGGACGCCGCCGCGTCGCCAGGCGGCGAGGATGCCGAGAAGGTTGCCGATGACGACGGCGATCACCAGTGCGGTGCCGCCGAGCAGCAGGGTCCAGCCGATCTGGCTTCCGATGACCTCCGAGACGGGGGTGGGAAAGCGGGAGATCGATACGCCCATCTGGCCGGTGAAGATGTTCTGCACGTAGCTGAGGTACTGCTGCCAGATCGGGCGTTCGTCGAGGCCGAACAGCTGGCGCAGCTGCTCGATCTGGTGAGGCTGCATCTTGTTCGCCGCCTGGGCGAACATGCGGGTGACGGGGTCGCCGGGCATGAAACGCGGCAGAAGGAAGTTGAGGGTGATCGACACCCAGAAGGCGAGGAGGTAGAAAGCCAACCGCCGCACTATGAATCGCACAGGTTGTGCTCCGTTCTTGACATGGCAATGGGGCGGCTGCCGGTGCCGGGAAGCCGCGGGGGCGGCACCCCCGGGAAGGGGTGCCGCCGAACGCTACTTCGTGACGGGTTCCAGGCTGGTCAGCACGAGAACTGTCGTGGGGGATTTGGTGGAGAGCGTGGCGTACGGGTCGCTGGCCGTGGGCCATCCGGTGAAGCGGGTGTCGGTGAACATGCCCCATTCCGGACCGGCGAACAGCGGGATGACCGGCGCTTCGGCGTCGAACTCGGCCTGCAGGCCGTTCACGGCCTCGGTCTGGGCGGCCTCGTCGGAGCTGGCGGCGAAGGTGGCCAGCAGGGCGTCCGCCTCCGGGCTGGCGAAGCGGTGGTAGTTCTCGAAGGTCTTCTCGCCGACCGGTTTCACCGTCTCGGACGACATGACGCCGCGGAAGAACTGGTACGGCGTCGGTGCATTGTTGCTCCAGACGATTCCGGTGTCGAAGCTGCCGTCTTCGTAACTGGCCACGACCGTGGGCCAGTCGGGCGAATCGACGGTGGCGGTGATACCGACCTCGGCCAGGTTCTGCGAAATGATGGTGGCCGCGGAGAGCCAGTCCGACGAGGCGGAGCCCACAGAGATATCCAGGGTGAACGGGGACCCGTCCGGAAGGGTGCGGGTGCCGTCGGCGCCGAGGGGGTAGCCCGCGGTGTCGAAGAGTGCATTGGCCGCGTCGACATCGTGCTTCGTCCAGTCGCAGGATGCGGCGGTGTCGGCATCCGTCCAGGTCGTGTAGGCGCCGGAGAGGCCGGTGCAGTCGGCCGGGGCCGTGTAGCCGTTCATCGCGATGTCGGTGACCTGCTCGCGGTCCACGGCCATGCTCAGCGCCTTACGCACGTTGACGTCGTCGAAGGGAGCCTTGGTGGTGTTCAGCTGCCAGTTGATCATCGAACCCGTGGACGGGAACCAGAATTGGCGGTGTTCGGGGTCCTTCGCGACGAAGGACTTCTCGATGTCCGGCATGAACTGGTACGCCCAGTCGACCTCGCCGTTGACCGCGGCGAGGTTCGCCCCGTCGTTGCCGGCGAAGGCGAGCATGCGGATGCCCGCGATCTTCTGCTTGTCGGGCTGCCAGTAGTTCGGGTTCTTGCCCAGGTCGAAGCTCTGGCTCTGGAAACTGGTGACCTCGGTGTACGGGCCGGTTCCCACCGGGGTGCCGTTGGTGTCCTTGGCGGGGTCGTCGATCTCTTCCCAGATGTGCTGGGGAACGATGATCTGCTGGCCGATTTCGTACAGGGCGGGGGAGTAGGGGCGGTTCAGGACGAACCGTACCGTCTGGTCGCCGTCTGCTTCGACGCTGTCGAGGTAGTCGAAGCCACCGAGAAGCTCCTTCTGCAGCATGAAGGTGTACGCGACGTCCCCGGCGAGCATGGGTTCACCGTCGGACCACAGGACGCCGTCGCGCATGGTGAAGGTGAGCTCGAGCCCGTCGTCGCTCGCGACCCAGTCGGTGGCCAGCCACGGGGTGGTGCCGCCGTCGGCCGGGTTGTACACGAACATCGATTCGTAGATCGCCTGCTGCGTCATCGGTGCCGCGTTGGGGGTGAACGGGTTGAAGTTGCGCGAGAAGGTGCCCATGTCCTCGCGCGGAATGGTGAGCAACTGGTCGCCGGAGGTGTCGATGGCGTTACCGCCGCCGGTGCACCCGGCAAGCAGCACGGCACCGGCGAGGACCGCGGTCAAAGCCACGGCCGATCGGCTCTTTCGTATGGAGTGTGGCATTATGGTTGTGTCCTTTCATCGACGCTGAGCGCGTGGTGGGGTGGCAATGCGTCGGTCTGATTCGCAGTCAGACCGACGCACGTTCAAGCAGCGGGCAGTCGATCAGCATCCGGTTGGTGCTGAGCGGTTCCCCGGCTATGAGCGCAGCGAGCATGGTCACGCCCACCGCACCCATCTGCTCGAAGGGCAGCGCCACCGTCGTGAGGCGGGGGCGAAGGAATTGGGCGATGATCTCCTGGTTGTCGAAGCCGACAACGGCGATGTCCTGCGGGATGCGCAAGCGGCGCTCCTTGATGGCGTCGTATGCTCCCATGGCCATGCGGTCGTTGCCGCAGAAGAACGCCGTTGGCGGCTCTGCCCCGTCGAGCAGGGCCGCGGCGGCGTCGTAACCGCCGTCGGCCAGGGCATGACCGTAGACGATCAGTTCGGGGTCGACGCTGATGCCGGCTTCGGCGTGGGCGCGGTCATAGCCGGTTCGGCGACCGAGGGCCGCCGGCATGGCGGGATCGAGGTTGATGAACGCAATCCGGGAATGCCCAGCGTCGAGCAGCCGCTTCGTTGCGCGGTAGCCGCCCATCTCCTCGTCGGGTACCACGCACGGGAACCGGTCCTCGGGGTCGAAGCAGTTGATCAGGACCGTGGGCACCTCGAGGGCTGCCGGCGGCAGCGAGACGGCGCGGTGCCAGGTGGTGGCGTAGATGAGTCCTTCGACGCGTTGTTCGAGCAACTTCTCGATCGCGGCCGTCTCCATGGCCTGGTCGCCCTCGCTCGAGGCGATCAGCACGAACTTGCGCTCGTCCCAGGCCGTGTCCTGCACGCCCTTGATGATGTCCACGGCGAACGGGGCCGTGACGATCTCCGTGATGAGGCCGTACCAGTCGCTCTTCTGTGCGGCGAGGGCCTGCGCTCCGGCATTGGGCCGGTAGCCGAGAGCGTCGACGGCCTCAAGGACTCGCTGCCGCGTGCTGTCGGGGATATTGGCGTTCTCGCGGTTGCTCAGCACGAACGAGACCGTGGTGCGCGATACGCCGGACCGAGTCGCGACATCCGTCATCGTCACGTTGCGGGTCCGCTTGATCGCCATTGCCCACTGCCTTTCGTCATTGAAGTGCTGAACCGACCACTATCCCGCGTTACTAACGCGCGTTAGTCGATGTTGCAACTGTAGCGATCACGATTCAGGGGTGTCAAGAGCTTCCGCACATCCGGTACCCGGCGGCGCCTAGGCCAGGATCGCGGCGACTTCTGCCAGCGACGGCATCGAGCTGGTGGCACCGTGCCGGGTCACCGAGATCGACGACGCGACGGTGGCCCAGCGCACGGCGTCGATCATCCGTTCTTCGGAGATACCGCCGCGCACGCCGGTGACCAGGTCGGCGGAGGCCAGTCGGGCCACCAGGGCACCCACGAAGGTGTCGCCGGCGGCCGTGGTGTCCACGGCCGTGACGGGCCGTGCCGGTGCCAGGCCGAGCGCGGTGCCGTCGTAGGCGACGACGCAGCCTTCGGCACCCAGCGTCACGATCGCCCAGGTGCGACCGGCGCTGAGCACTTCGGCGGCCCGAACCGGGTCGCTCTCGCCGGTGAGCTCGGCGGCCTCGATCTGGTTGGGCACAATCAGGTCCACCGACGCCAGGAAACCCGTGGGCAACGGAACGACGGGCGCCGGGGTGAGCACCGTGAAGACGCCGTTCGCCTGGGCGATCGTGATGCCCGCCGCGAGCGCCTCCACCGGAAGCTCGCACTGCATCACGAGGAACGAGGCCTGCTGGATCGTCGATTCCTGCGCCGCGGTGAGCGCGGTCACCGCGGCGTTGGCGCCGGACACCACGACGATCGAGTTCTCGCCGGAGTCCACGACGGAGATGTGCGCGGTGCCGGTCGGCGCCGATACCTCGGCCAGGCCGGCCGCACCGATGCCTTCGCCTGCCACGAGGTCCCGCAGGTCGCGGCCGTAGGAATCCGCGCCGATCGCGCCGATGAAATCCACGGCCCCGCCCTGCCGGGCCGCGGCGACGGCCTGGTTGAGCCCCTTGCCGCCGGGAATCGTGCTGAATTCGCTGCCGAACATGGTCTCGCCCGGCTTCGGCAGGCGGGGTTGCCGCACCACGAGGTCCATGTTGGCGCTGCCGAGCACGGCGATCCGGCTGGTTGTGCTGAAATCGTTCACCGGCCCAGTCTGCCGGATGGCGCATCTCCGCGGCAGCGCGGCTGAGCGCCCGACCGCACCGGCAGCACAATCGCTGTATTCACTCTCCTTCACCCTCATCCACTCGCATTCTCCGCGAGAAATACGTGGGCCTCTCCCGCGAGATGACACGTGGGGCCCGTGCGGATGCCCAGAACAGGCCCGACGTGTCCTCTCGCGTCGATCTCGTTCCGCGAGATGACACGTGAGGCCCGTCGCGCGGCCGTGCAGAGGCCTCAACTGGCCGCTCGGCAGCTCCTGCCGCACCTGCGCGCCCAACCGGTCCGCCGGCCGGCCCGCACGCCGAATATCGCCAACGCCCCTGCGCAGGCAGCATCCGGTTTCTCCATGCGACAATAGAGGAGTGAGCTCCGCAGATCAGCACGGTGACGCCGAGACGCGAGCGTCCGGCAGGGTTCCGCCAGCCGCGACCCGGCCCGACCCGGTCGTCGTCGCCGGCATCCCGGTGCCCGTCGAACCCACCGAGACCGTTGTCTCGGAGGAAACCCTCGTCGTGCGTCGGTCGCCCAGGTACACCAGCTTCATGATCGTCGGCGCCGTCGTGGGCGCACTCCTGGCCCTGTTGCTCACCGTGATCTTTCCGCGGAACGCCGACTTCGATCCGGCCCAGGTCTTCGGATTCCTGCTGCTGGGCGGCGTCGCGATCGGTGTCGCGGTCAGCTGCCTCATCGCGATGGTGCTCGATCGAATCGTCGGGCGCTCCTCAACCACGGTCCTCGTCGATAGACTTGACGCGAACTCAACAAGCGCCTTCGAGGCTCCGGATCCTGGATCCGACCCCCAACCTTCCAACGAGAATTCCAAGTAAAGGGGCTGCGGCTTGCCCGGTGGCGACGGACGACTGAATCATGATCTTCTTCCTGGCGAGAAGGGTCCGCAGGATGCCTGCGGAGTCTTCGGTGTCTGGGCCCCGGGCGAAGAGGTAGCCAAACTCAGCTACTTCGGCCTGTACGCCCTGCAGCACCGCGGTCAGGAATCGGCGGGCATCGCGACCAGCGACGGCTCGAAGATCCTCATCTACAAGGACATGGGCCTGGTTTCCCAGGTCTTCAACGAGGCCTCGCTGAGCACCCTGCTCGGCCACCTCGCGGTGGGGCACACCCGCTACTCGACGACAGGGTCGTCGAGCTGGCAGAACGCCCAGCCCACCCTCGGCCGCACCGCCGCCGGCACCGTCGCGCTCGGCCACAACGGCAACCTCACCAACACCGCCGAACTGCTCGAGCTGGTGCGCGAGCGCTACCCCAAGGTCGACGGCGAACTCGCCCGCGGCAACACCACCGACACCGCCGTGATCACCGCCCTGCTCACCGGCGACCTCGACCACAGCCTGGAAGCCACCGCCATGGAGGTGCTGCCGCGCCTGCGCGGCGCCTTCTGCCTGGTCTTTATGGACGAGACCACCCTCTACGCCGCCCGCGACCCTCAGGGCGTGCGCCCGCTGGTGCTCGGCCGGCTCGAGCGCGGCTGGGTCGTCGCCTCCGAGACCGCCGCCCTCGACATCGTCGGCGCCAGCTTTGTGCGCGAGGTCGAACCCGGCGAGCTGATCATCATCGACGAGGACGGCCTGCGCACCCAGCGCTTCGCCGAGGTCAAGCGCGCCGGCTGCGTGTTCGAGTACGTCTACCTTGCCCGGCCGGACACCACCATCGCCGGCCGCGGCGTGCACGAAGCCCGGGTCGAGATGGGTCGCCAGCTCGCCGCGGAGTACCCCGTCGAAGCCGACCTCGTCATCCCGACCCCCGAGTCCGGCACGCCCGCGGCGATCGGCTATGCGCAGGCATCCGGTATTCCGTTCGGCCAGGGCCTGGTGAAGAACACCTACGTGGGCCGCACCTTCATCCAGCCGTCGGAGACCATCCGCCAGCGTGGCATCAAGCTCAAGCTGAATCCGCTCAAGGCCGTGATCAAGGGCAAGCGCTTGATCGTCGTCGACGACTCGATCGTGCGCGGCAACACCCAGCGCGCCCTGGTCAGTATGCTGCGCGAGGCCGGCGCCGCCGAGGTGCATGTGCGCATCTCCAGCCCGCCGATCACCTGGCCGTGCTTCTACGGCATCGACTTCGCCTCCCGCGCCGAACTCATCGCCACCGGCCTCGGCGTCGATGAAGTGCGCCAGGCCATCGGCGCCGATTCGCTCGGCTACCTCTCGGAGGACGGCATGATCGCCGCCACCGAGCAGCCGCGGGAGAGCCTGTGCACCGCCTGCTTCACCGGCGTGTACCCGATCAAGCTGCCCGAGACCCAGCACCTGGGCAAGAACCTCCTCGAGCGCGACTTCTCCACCTCCGACGGATGCGATCCTGGTCCCGACGCTGAGTTCGAGAGCGTGCTCACCCCTGAACCGGAGCGAGCCACCGTGCTCATCGAACACGGTCAGGTCCCGTTCGGCGATCCCGGAAGACCAGAATGAGCAACGCAACCTACGCCGCCGCCGGAGTCGACACCCACGCGGGTGACCTCGCGGTGTCCCTGATGAAAAAGGCCGTCTCGGCCACCCACGGTCCCGAGGTGCTCGGCGGCTTCGGCGGTTTCGCCGGCCTCTACGACGTGTCGTTCCTCACCGGCTTCACGCGCCCGCTGCTGGCCACCTCGACGGATGGCGTCGGCACCAAGGTCGCCATCGCCCAGGCGCTCGACAAGCACGACACCATCGGGCAAGACCTGGTGGGCATGGTCGTCGACGACATCATCGTCGTCGGCGCGCGCCCGCTGTTCATGACCGACTACATCGCCTGCGGCAAGGTCGTCCCCGAGCGCATCGCGTCGATTGTGGAGGGCATCGCCACGGCCTGCGCCGCCACCGGCACCGCCCTCGTCGGCGGCGAGACCGCCGAACACCCCGGACTGCTCGGCCCGGACGACTACGACGTGGCCGGCGCCGCCACCGGCGTCGTCGAGGCTGACCAGGTCCTCGGCGCCGAGCGCGTGCAGTCGGGAGACGTCGTCATCGCGATGGCGTCCTCGGGCTTGCACTCCAACGGTTTCTCGCTTGTGCGGCACATCCTGAGCAAGCGCGGTATCGGCTACACCGACACCTCCGACGAGCTCGGCGGCGTTGTGGGCGAGGCACTGCTGGAACCCACCCGCCTCTACACCGGCCCGCTGCTCAGCGTGCTCTCCGACCCGGAACTCGCCGGCGTCGTGCACTCGCTCAGCCACGTCACCGGCGGCGGCATCGCCGCCAACCTGGCCCGCGTGCTGCCCGTGGGCAGCTGGGTCGAGGTCGACCGGTCCACCTGGTCGCCCGCGCCGGTCTTCAGGGTGCTCGGCGACATGGCCGGCACCACGCTAGAGAGCGCGGAAGGCACCTGGAACCTCGGCGTGGGCATGTTCGCCGTCGTCGCGGCCAACGCCGCGTCATCCGTCATCGCGCGGCTGAAGTCTGAGGGCATCCCGTCCTGGGTCGCCGGCCGGGTCTCGATGGCGCCGCACGACCTCACCGGCTTCGAGCAGGGCGCCAAGGGTGTCAACGGCGGTGCCGTGCGCCTCGTCGGCGGTTACGCCTCGTAGCTGAGCGCCCGGTCGGGCTCAGGACTCGCCCTTTTCGCTGGTGCGGCGGTGTCGCCACTGGCAAGAAGGGGCGAGTCTTCTCGCGCCGGCGGGCTCACGCTGAGAGTTGCCCGGGAACCGGTCGACGGGCGCGCCAAAAGGTCCGCGCACGCGAACGCGCGCGGACCTTGGAGAAGCGAGCTAGGCGCGCTTCTTCTCGTCTTCGGTGTCGTAGTGGTCGACATAGTCGTCCGACTCGTCCGTCGTCGTCTTGTTCGCTTCGTACTCCGGCCACTTGGCCAGGTCCTCGTCGAGCCGCGGATCGGTCACCGGATGCCCGGTGAGCTCGCGTTCGAGCGCGTTGTAGTTGGTGTCCGGGCTGAAGTATTTCAGCTCGCGGGCAACCTTGGTGTGCTTTGCTTTTTGACGGCCGCGCCCCATGCGTGACCCCCTAACGATGCCAGGCCGGGTGAGTGATGAGTCACCCGGGAGTTGCCGAACGGAATAGTGAAATCTAGCCGCTAGTTTAGCATGGTGGGCCTCTCGCCCCGATGCCGCGGTTCCGCGGCCAGAACCCAGGGGACGAGGACGCATGGTGAACGCCACGGCTGTGCCGGTGGTGATCATCGGTTCCGGCCAGGCCGGACTCTCCGTGGCGTACCACCTCAAGCGGTTCGGGCTCGTCGCGGGGCGCGACTTCGTGATCTTCGACCGCGGTGCGGATGCCGGCGGCGCCTGGCAGTTCCGCTGGGAGTCCCTGCGTCTCGGCGCCGCCCACAGGGTCAACGACCTCCCCGGCCTGAACGAGCTCGGCCTGAGCTTCGAGACCGCCGACCGTTCCCGGCCGGCGCGGGACGTCGTGACAGAGTACTACCGCCGCTTCGAGGAGCACTTCGAACTGAACGTGGTGCGCCCGGTGTCGGTGCAGTCGGTGTTCAACCGGCGTGCCGACCTCGTCGTGCAGACGACATCCCCGGCCTACGGCGAGCGGGAGACCCTCGCCGGGCTGCTCGTCAACGCCACCGGCACCTGGGGTGCACCCTTCGTGCCGCACTACCCGGGCGCCGGGCTGTTCGCCGGCCGCCAGCTGCACACCACCGGGTTCCGGGATGCCGCCGAGTTCGCCGGTCAGCGGGTCGTGGTGGTCGGCGGCGGCACCTCCGCGATCGGCTTCATGCTCGAGCTGGAGGGCGTCGCCGCGAGCCTGACCTGGGCCTCGCGTCGCCCGGTCGACTGGGTGCACACGGAGCATCTCGATCTCGAGGGGGCGTCGGCCGCGGTGGCGATGCAGGACGACGCCGCCCGCAACGGCCGCGCGCTGCCGAGCATCGTCAGTGGCACCGGCGTGCCGGTCAGCCGACGCATCCAGGGCGGAATCGACAGGGGCACCCTGGTCGAGCGGCCGATGTTCGTCAGCCTCGAAGCGAACGGGGTGCGTTGGGCCGACGGCTCCGTCACCGAAGCTGACGCGATCATCTGGGCCACCGGCTTCCGGCCGGAGCTGCGCCACCTGGCGCCGCTCAAACTGCGCGACAAGGCGGGCGGGCTCGTGGTCGGCGCCGGCTCGTCCTGGACGGACCCGCGGATCTTCCTGGCCGGCTACGGACCGCAGGCCAGCACCATCGGCGCCCGACGAGCGGGCCGGACCATCGCGCGACAGGTCTTCGCCCTGCTCTGACTCCCGCCGGCCCACCGTTGATCGAGCCTGTCGAGATCTCGCGGGTGATCTTGCGGTGGTGACCCTTCCGTTGATCGAGCCTGTCGAGATCTCGTGAGTGATCCTGCGGTCGTGACCCTTCCGTTGATCGAGCCTGTCGAGATCCCGTGAGTGATCCTGCGGTCGTGACCCTTCCGCTGATCGAGCTGTCGAGATCCCGCGAGGGATCCTGCGGTCGTGACCTATCTGCTGATCGAGTCTGTCGAGATCTCGCGGGTGATTCTGAGGTGGTGACCCATCCGCTGATCGAGCCTGTCGAGATCTCGTGAGTGATCTTGCGGTCGTGACCCTTCCGTTGATCGAGCCTGTCGAGATCTCGTGAGTGATCCTGCGGTCGTGACCCTTCCGTTGATCGAGCCTGTCGAGATCTCGTGAGTGATCCTGCGGTGGCGACCCATCCGCTGATCGAGCCTGTCGAGATCTCGTGAGTGATCTTGCGGTCGTGACCCTTCCGTTGATCGAGCCTGTCGAGATCTCGCGACCAAACCGCGTTCGCGACGGTTCTGACGCTACCTGCGCTTGCGCCGGTTCGATTTGACCGGCCGGGCCCGCGGCTTCATCGGCGGGCTGGCCGGGCTCGACTTGGGGCCGGCATCCTCGGTCTGCACGGCGACGCTCGTCGTATCCACGCCCACCGGTGCGAGGGGCTTGCGTGGGATCGGGTGTGAGCGCACGGGCTCGCCGCGGCGTTCCTGGCCGGGGATCGGCCGGGACCGGCGCCCGTAGATGAGCTCGGAGGAGTCCAGCAGCCACGGCACCAGCGCGATGGTCACGCCGTGCACGAGCATCAGCTTCTGGCGCAGCCGGCGGGCCTTGTGGTTGTGCAGCAACGATTCCCACCAGTGCCCGACGATGTAAATCGGCGTGTACACGGTGACAACCTCGGAGCCGTACTCCTCGCGGCGGTCCTTGATGTAACAGATCAGCGGCCAGCTGATGTCGCGGTACGGCGAGGCCACGATGTTCAGCGGCACCTGGATGTTCTGCTTGGCCCAGTCGATGATGAGGTTCTCGGTCTCCTCCTCGTCGATCGACACGTGCACGGCCTCGAGGCTCACGTGCCGGGCGGCGATGGCGTAGTCGAGGGCCTTGAGTACGGGCTTCTGCATCTTTCCCACGAGCACGATGGCGTGGTCGCCCTGCGAACCGAACGTCGTGATCGGGTCGACCTCGATCTCCTTGGCCACGTCGCGGTAGTACCGGTTCACGCCGATCATCAGCACGAACAGGATCGGCATCATCAGGAACACCAACCAGGCACCGTGGGTGAACTTGGTGATCGTGACGACGATCAGCACCACGCCGGTGAGCAGGGCCCCGAAACCGTTGATCGAGAGGCTGCGGATGATCGAGCCCCGGTTGGGCGGATCCGTTTTCAACAGGGTCAGCCAGTGCTTGACCATGCCGGTCTGCCCGATGGTGAACGACACGAAAACGCCGATGATGTAGAGCTGGATCAGCACGGTGAGGTTGGCCTGGTAGATCACGATGATCACGATGGCGGCCAGCGCGAGCAACACCACGCCGTTCGAGTAGATCAGGCGGTCGCCGCGGGTGCTCAGCGACTTGGGTGCGTACGAGTCGCGGGCCAGCACGCTGCCGAGCAGCGGGAACCCGTTGAACGCCGTGTTCGCGGCCAGCAGCAGGATCAGGGCCGTTGCCCCCTGCAGGATGAAGAACATCAGCGAGTTGTTGCCGAAGGTGGCCGCGGCGATCTGGGCGATCAGGCTGCGCTGGGGCTGGGTCTCGCACTCCGCCCAGCCGATCAGGTCGCAGGGGTTCTCCGCGTAGTGCACCTTGGAGAACAGCGCCAGCGCGGTGAGGCCCACGAACAGCACAATGGCGATGCCGCCCATCAGGGTCAGGGTGATCTGCGCGTTCCTGATCTTGGGGCGTTTGAAGGCCGGCACACCGTTGGCGATGGCCTCCACGCCGGTCAGGGCGCTGCAGCCGCTGGCGAAGGAGCGCAGCAGCAGCAAGATGAACGCGGTCTGGGCGAGGTTGTGGGCCTGTACCTCGAATCCGGCCGACTCCGCGACCGGCGGGTTGCCCAGGGCCACGCGGCCCAGCCCGACGACGATCATCAGCAGCACGCTGCCGATGAACACATAGGTGGGCAGGGCGAAGGCCTTGCTCGACTCGGCGACCCCGCGCAGGTTGACGGCGGCGAGCACGATCACGAACACGACGGCCAGTTCCACGCGCAGGGGCGCCAGCCCGGGCAGCGCCGAGATGATGTTGTCCACGCCGCTGGACACCGAGACCACGACCGTCATCACGTAGTCAACGAGCAGGGCGGATGCGACGACGAGGCCGGCCTTCTCGCCGAGGTTCTTGGAGGCGACTTCGTAGTCGCCGCCGCCGTTGGGGTACGCCTTGATGAGTTGGCGGTACGAGGCCACGACCACCACCAGGAGCAGTACGACCACGGCGGCGACCCAGGGTGCGAAGCTCAGGAATGCGAGCCCGCCGAGGGTCAGGATCATCAGCAGTTCCTGCGGAGCGTACGCGACGCTGGACAGCGGGTCACTGGCGAAAATCGGGAGCGCCAGGTGCTTCGGAAGCAGCTGCCCGTCCAGGTGTTCGCTGGCAAGCGGTTCGCCGATTATCCACCGTTTAGGTGATCGGGCTTCAGGTGCTGGGGGGTTCCCCTCTGGTGTCACGAGGGATGACACTACTCCGATGCCCCTCACTGTCAAGTTGTCGGCAGATTGACAGGATTAGCCGGGCGTTCCTGAAGCCACGGTCCCCTGGTTCGTGGGTATCGTTCCGGCTGATGGGCGCGCGGTTTCGCGGGACCAGCCGGGGGAGTCCGGGCCTCGAGGCGCCGCGCGGACTCTCCCAGCTGCCGCGCAGGTTACCGTCTGAGCGAGTCGCGGATGCTGGCGCGCACGGCGTCGAGCTGGCGACGCAGTTCCGGCACGGTGTCCACCGGCATCGTTGAACGGTAGGCCTGGCGGCGCAGGTCGGCGCGCAGCTGCTGCCGGAACTCGTTGAGCACCATGTCGGCCTCCCGCAGTGCCAGGTTCGCGTCGCCGGTGGGGCGGGCATCCGCCGTGGGTTTCGTCGGCTCCGGCGGCTTCTGGCGGGCGGCCGAGGCCAGGTCGGCCCGCAGGCTCTTCATGGCCTCGGTGACCCCCGTGCGAACCTCGTCGGCGAGGCGGCGCACCGAGTCGGTGACCTCGCTCTCGATGTTGGCCAGGTCGTCGGCGCGGGCGGCCAGTTCGGCGCGGCCGGCGTCGGTGATCTCGTACACGGTCTTGCGGTCGCCCGCCGTCTTGGTGACCAGCCCCTCCTCCTCGAGCTTGGCCAGGCGCGGATAAATGGTTCCGGCGCTCGGGCTGTAGGTGCCGCCGAAGCGGTCGCTCAGCGCCTGGATGAGCTCGTAGCCGTGCCGGGGGCGCTCGGCGAGCAGGCTCAGCAGGTACAGGCGCAGGCTGCCGTGGGCGAAGATCGGGGTCATGACGACGCTCCGTCACCCGCGGTGTCGGTGCTGCCGGCAGCGCTGCCCGCGTCGTTCACGCCGGCGCCGTGCCGGCGTATCACCGAGATGTTTCCGGAGACCGAATTCGCGCGAAGGTCGAGCCAGGCGCCGTCGAGGTTGCCGGTGCTGCCGTCGAACCCCTTGCCGAGGGTGCCGCGGATGGTCTGGTTGTCCAGCTGCAGAGTGCCGGAGACCGTGTTGATCTTGTAGCGGGTCGGCACGTCGGCGCCGATGCGCACGGTCAGGTTGCCGCTGACCAGATTGGTCGCGACCTGGTCGGGCACGCCGTCGATATCGAGGAACACCGCGCTCGTGACCCCGTCGACGGTGAACCGGCCGATGTCCCCGCTCGCGGTGATGTCGCCGGACACCGTGTGCGCCACGATGTTGCCGGTGTGATTGCGCACCGACATCTCACCATTCACACCGTTGAGCTCGAGGTCGCCGATGATGTCGTCGACGACGAGGTCGCCGGAGACCGTGCTGAGCTTGGCGTCGTTGCGCAGCCCCGTGACCAGGGCGTCGGCCGTGACCACACCGAACTTCATCGCGACGTCACGCGGCACGGTGATGCTCACCTCGGCCTTGGCGCTGCCCCGGAAGGAGGCGAACACGTCGATGAAGTTGTCCCAGCGCAACTGGGGGTGATCGATCTCGAGGGTGTCGTCGACCACCGAGATCTTGAGGTCCTTACCGGAGACGCTGTGCACCTCGATGCGCGCGCCCGGCTCGTCGCTGCCGATCACGTCGACTTTTCCGCCGATCAAGCCCACTTTAAGCGAGCGAACCAGCTCAACGTCGATGACCTTGGTCTGTCCAGGTGCGACGAGCCATTTTTCCTGCGTCATAGTCTTCTCCTTCGCGATATATCGCGTTCAATGCATCTCAAGCTATATCGCGTGTTGCCTTCCGGCAAGGCCCTCACGGCAAACCCGAAGGTAACCAGGTCAGTAGGGGAAGATTGCCAGCCAGTCGCGGTTGTGGGCGTGCACCAGCACGAGGAACACCGCGAGGTCGAAGAGCAGGTGCACGCAGACCACGTAGGTCAGCGACTTGGTGATCGAGAAGGTGTAGCCCTGCAGCAGGGCGAAGGGGATCGTCAACAGCGGCCCCCAGCTGCGGTAACCGAGTTCCCAGAGGAACGAGACGAAGATCACCATCTGCAGCAGGTTCGCCGTCCAGAAAGAGAAGTGCCGCCTGAACAGGGCGAACACCGTGCAGATGAAGAACAGTTCGTCCCAGATCCCGACAAAACCCACACCAACGAAGAGCCGGCCGAGCTCGTCAGGGGCGCTGATGCTCGGCCAGTTCAGGTACGCGCCGGAGCGGATGAAGTAGCTCGGCAGAATGAGGTAACCCAGCAGCAGCACGCCCACCAGGTACCAGCGCTCGAGGGTGGTCCAGCGTTGCCCGGTCTTGATCGGAAACCACACCTGGCGGTCCCCGAAGACGCGCCGGGAGATGAGGTACGGCACCACGACCGCGGCCGAGAGCACCACCCCCATCAGCGCCATGTTGGGGTAACTGATGTTCGCCTCGACCGAGATGGTGCTGATGATCAGGAGCCCCACCGCGATGAGGAGCAGGTCACGGAACAACGCCCGGTCCACCAGCACGGCCACGAGCAGCGCCGCCGCGAGCGTCGCGTAGCCGGGCAGCGGCATCCGCAGCGCGAACAACAGCACCGCGGAGGCCGAAATCATCGCCGCCGACAGCAGCCGAAGCGGCGCGCTCGCGGATGCCCGCCCCGGCGTGGCCGGAGCGTCCACGGCGGCTTCGTCTCCCATCGTGCAATTCTCGCCGAAACCATCGCCGGGGTAAACAGCGCGACCGCCCGGCCCGGGTCAGAGCCCTGCCCGGGCCGGGCCATCGGGCACTAGATTCGGTGGATGGCGACCAATCCTCCCCGCGACCCGGGCATGGCCGGCGCCCTCGACCCCGCCGACGACGGCCACCTGGATCCCGTCGCGCTGGCCGCCCGCCTCATCGCGATCGACTCCACCAACCCCGACCTCGCACCGGGCGGCGCCGGCGAGGCCGAGATCGCCGCCTGGTGCGCCCGGTGGCTGGCCGCACGCGGTTTCGAGGTGCATCGACTGGAGGAACGAGCCGGCCGGCCGTCCATCGTCGGCATCAAGCGCGGCACCGGCGGTGGGCTCTCCCTCATGCTCAACGCCCACCTGGACACCGTCGGTGTCGACGGCTACGAGGGCGACCCGTTCTCCGGCGCCCGGCACTCCGACCGGTTGCACGGCCGGGGCGCCTTCGACACCAAGGGAGGCCTGGCCGCCGTCCTGGTCGCGGCGCACCGGGCCACCCTCACGCCGCTGGCCGGTGACCTCCTGGTGACGCTGGTCGCCGACGAGGAGTTCGGCAGCCTCGGCACCGAGGAGGTGCTGCGGCGGTTCACCGCCGACGCGGCGATCGTCGTGGAGCCGAGCGAGCTCAGCCTCACCGTCTGCCACCGGGGCTTCGCCTGGTTCGGCCTCACCCTGCACGGGCGGGCGGCTCACGGGTCGATGCCGGGCCAGGGTGTCGACGCCATCCGGCACGCCGGCCTGGTGCTGCAGGGCCTCGATGAGCTCAGCACCGGCATCGGGCAGAAGCCCGCGCACCCGCTGCTCGGCCACGGCAGCGTGCGGGTCGCCACGATCTCCGGCGGCACGGATGCGGCCACCGTCGCTGCGAGCGCCACCCTCACCATCGAGCGGCGCTCGCTGCCCGGCGAGACCCCGGCGATGATCGAAGCCGAGCTGCGGCGCCTCCTCGACAGCCTGGCCCGCGACACCGCCGACTTCAGCTACGACCTGACCCGGCTCGTCGCCCGTGGCGCATTCGAGGCCGATCCGGACTGGCCCATCGTGCGGCTGCTCGACGAGCAGGCCGAGCGGGTACTCGGCCACGCCGTGGTGCAGCGGGGTGAGCCGTTCTGGACCGACGCGGCGCTGGTTCTCGAGGCGGGCATCCCGTGCCTGCTGTTCGGCGTCGACGGGGCCGGAGCGCACGCCCCGCTCGAGTGGGCCACGGAGGCGTCGATCCACCAGGTTGCCGAGATCCTCGAGGACACCATCGTCGCGTTCAGCGGTTGACATTGACGTAACGTCAAGAAATATTCTGGATGACGTCGGGCAGCCCGCCCGGCGCCGCCACCGAAGGGGACCGACAGATGGACCACTCGATCCAGGACATCGCCCGGCTGGCCGGAACCACGAGCCGCACCCTGCGCCACTACGGCGCCGAGGGGTTGCTCCCACCGAGCCGGATCGCCGCGAACGGCTACCGCTACTACGACGACCGGGCGCTCGTTCGGCTGCAACGCATCCTGCTCCTGCGCCAGCTCGGCCTCGGGCTGCCGGCGATCCGTGAGGTGCTCGACCGCGAGACCGACGAAGCGGCGGCCCTGCGATCCCACCTGGGCTGGCTCGAGCAGGAACAGCAGCGGCTGCAGCGCCAGATCCGTTCGGTGCACACCACCATCAATGCTTTGGAAAGAAAGGACCAGCTCATGGCAGAGACGATGTTCGACGGCTTCGACCACACCACCCATAAGGAGGAGGTCGAGCACCGCTGGGGAGCCGACGCCTATGCCAGTGGCGACAGCTGGTGGCGGGGTATGGACGCCACTCAACGCGCCCAGTGGCAGGCCGCGACCGCCGCGCTCCAGGCTGCCTGGCAGGACGCCGCCGAGCGACAGATCGCCCCCGACGGCGCCGAGGCGCAGGAGCTGGCCCAGCGGCACGTTGCGTGGCTCGATGCCGTGCCCGGCATCCCCCGGGAGAACGGCCGCCCCTCCGCAGACTACGTGCGGGGGCTCGGCGAAATGTACGTCGCCGACGACAGGTTCGCGGTCCACTACGGCGGCCAGGCCGGCGCCGGGTTCGTGCGCGACACGCTGGCCGTCTACGCCAACCGCACCCTCTGACGCGGGCGGTGCCAGCCCGCGAGAGCGGCGGTGTGGTCGCCTCCGGGCGCTGAGGTCGCCACGGGGCCGCTCTCGTGAGCGGTCAGGCGGGATCGAGCGCGGGGGCCGCGGTCGGCAGCCGGCCGTGATCCCGGTCCCTGGCGAACAGCGGCAGGGTCCACTGGCAAAGTGGCCCCACCAGGAGGGCGAACAGCACCGTGCCCACCCCGACATTGCCGCCGAGTACCCAGCCGGTCGCGAGAACCAGCCCCTCGATGCCGGTGCGTACCGCCCAGATCGGCCAGCCGGTGCGGGCGTGCAGCCCGGTCATCAGACCGTCACGCGGACCGGGGCCGAGCCCCGCGCCGATGTAGATGCCCGAGGCGATGGCCAGCAGCAGCAAACCGGCCGCGAACAGCAGCACTCGCAGCCACAGGGCGAGGTCTGCGGGCACCAGCCACAGGCCCACGTCCGCCGCCGGGCCCACGAGCACCGCGTTGAGGACGGTGCCGATGCCCAACCGCTGCTTGAGCGGGATCCACAACAGCAGCACGATGCCGCTGATGATCGTGGTGATGGCCCCGAAACCCAGGTGCAGGTGCCCGTCGATGCCCTGGGTCAGCACGTCCCACGGGGCCACGCCGATGGCGCCGCGCACGATCAAAGCGATACCGATTCCGTACAGGAAGAGGCCAATAATGAGTTGAATCACACGACGGGTCATAAGAGTCAATCCAATTGCATCAGCACCCTGTACTCAAGTAGCCAATTTGCCTAGAGTGGCTTCATGTTGTCGAACCAGCTCACCGCGCGCAGCCTGGAGTCGTTGCTGGGCGACTGGCGCACCGGGGGCAGCGCCTACCGGGCGCTGGCCGACCGTATCCGCCTGCTCACTCTCGACGGCCGCATTCCCACCGACAGCCGGCTGCCCGCCGAACGCGACCTCAGCGCCAGGCTGGGCCTCAGCCGCACCACGGTCACGGCCGCGTACCGACGGTTACGCGAGGCCGGCTACCTGCACAGCGTGCAGGGCTCCGGCAGCGTCGCGCGTCTGCCGGGGGTGACTGTGGTGACGGATGGCGCGGCACCGGCCGGCGTGCTCGATCTCGGCCAGGCGGTGCTGCCCGCCTGGCCCGGCCTGGCCGAGGTGGCCGTGCTCGCCGCCGCGGACCTGCCGGCGCACCTGACCGGCTCGGGCTTCGACCCGGTGGGTCTGCCCGAGCTGCGCCGGGCCATCGCGGACCGCTACCGGGCCAGGGGGCTGCCCACCGAACCCGAGCAGATCATGGTCACCGTCGGCGCCCAACACGCCATTGCCCTGCTCGCTCGGGTGTTGATCAACCGAGGCGACCGGGTGCTTGTCGAGACGCCCACCTATCCGCATGCCTATGAGGCGCTGCGGGCGGCCGGTGGTCGCCTGATGCCGGTGGCGGTCACGGCCGCGCTGCCCGGCGCCGATGCCGGCTGGGACGAGTCCGCATTGCTGCAAACGATCCAGCGCAGCAACCCGGTCCTCGGCTACCTGATGCCCGACTTCCAGAATCCCACCGGGCAGACCATGCCCGTCGCCCAACGCGAACGGGTGCTGGCCGCGGCCGCCCGGCAGGGCACCGTGCTGATCAGCGACGAGACCATCGGTGAGCTCGACATTGACCGGGCCGGCGAGTTCGGCCCGTTCGCCGCGTCGGCCGACCCGAATCGGCCCGACCTCGCGATCACGGTCGGGTCGGTGGGCAAAACGGTCTGGGGTGGCCTGCGGGTCGGTTGGATCCGGGCGGATCCGGGCCTGATCCGCAAGCTGGCCGCGGCCCGACTGGCCAACGACCTCGGCACGCCGGTGCTCGAGCAGCTCATTGTCACCCGGCTGCTGCGGCAGCTGCCCGACATCCTCGAGTCCCGCCGGATGCTGCTGCGGGCGGGACGGGACCGCCTCGTGACGGGTCTGGCCGAGCGATTCCCCGACTGGCAGGTGCCTCACGTGGATGGCGGTGTCACCCTGTGGGTCAACCTCGGCCGGCCGGTCAGTTCCCAGCTCGCCCTCGCGGCCCGCGCCCAGGGGCTGTTGCTGCCGGCCGGGCCGCGCTTCGGCATCGATGGGGCGTTCGAGAGGTTCCTGCGCATCCCGTTCTGCTCCGGTCCCGACGAGATGCCGCGCGCCCTCGACGCCCTCGCGCTGGCCTGGGAGTCGCTGCTGCGGCATCCGCTGCCCGACACCGGCTACCTCGCCGACGTGGTGTGACGGTGGGCGGACCACGGCGCTGATCTAGCCGATGCCGAGGCCGATCCCGCGGTCGGCGAAGAAGGGTTGCGGGTCAATGGCTGCGCCGTCGATTCGCACCTCGACGTGCAGGTGGCAGCCGGTGGAGGATCCGGTGCTGCCCACGCCGGCGATCATCTGACCGGCCGTGACGCTCTGGCCGCCAACCACCAGCGTGGCGCCGTCAGCGATGTGGGCATAGCCGGTAGTCACCCCCTCGCCGTGATCGATCAGCACCCAGTTGCCGTAGGAGCCGAACCGGCCCGTCTGCGTGACGACACCGGCGCTGGCGGCGTATACGGGGGAGCCGCAGGCGGCGGAGACGTCAACACCGGAGTGAAACGGCAGGACGCCGGGCAACGGCAGGTCAGGTCGGGGACCGAACCCGTCGTTCAGGCTCCCCACCGTAGGGGTGGCCCAACCCTGGTCGCTCAGCCGCGCGCCGAGGGTGCCGGCCAGCTGGCTGGCCGCCTGGGTGGCGCGGTCCGTGGATGCCTGGGCGGAGTCGGCCAGCGCCGATTCGGCGTTTGTGCTGGCGGTGGTGAAGGCCGTCGTGGCTTGGCTGAGCGATACCTCGGCGGTGGCGAGGGCGTCCTGCTTCTCGGCGACCGGGAAGGCCAGCGCTGCCGCCTGCGCGGCGGCGAAATCAGCCTGCAGGGCGGCTGCGCGTTGGGCGTCCCGGTCGACGAGGGCGCGGATCTCGCTCATATTGCCCGTCAGCATCGAGATCCGGTCGACGGTTCCCAGCCGGGAGAGCAGATCCGCCGAACCCTGATCGCTGAGCAATGCATCAAGTGTTGCCGTACCACCGCCCTGCTGCACCATCGTTCGCACCAAGGCGGCCAGCGTGCGGGTCGACACGTCCGCTCGGAGTGCGGCCGTATCGGCCAGCACACGCACCTCCTCGAGCCGGCTGAGGGCGGCGGTTTCGTCGGCCATCGTCGCCGCAAGGTCGAGCCGGGCGGCGTCGTAGGTCGACTGGGCGCTGGCTCGGGTGCTCTCAGCGGCCGCGAGAGCGGATGCCGCCCGGGCCGCGTCGAGTGAGGGAGCGGCCACCTGGGCGCTCAGCGGCGCCCTCGGGCGAGCTGGCGAGCGTGGGGCCGGCGACAACGGCCTCGGTGAGGTCGAGGGGACGTCTTCTGAGGTCGCGGGCGGCGTGCCTGGAGACATCGGGGGCGTGGTCGTGGGCGGGGTGGATGAATCCGTCGGCGGGGACGTCGGTGTCGGCGTTGGCGTCGGTGTGGGTGTCGGCTCCGCTGTCGGCGTCGGCGTCGGCGTCGGTGTCGGTGTCGGAGTGGGCGTCGGCTCAGGGCTCGTCGGATCACCCGGTGTGGGCGGGCTGGTCGGGCTGGGG
>NZ_PJJP01000028.1 GCF_002929555.1 Cryobacterium sp. N22 | reverse complement strand
GGTCGGCGCGCGGCAGGTCGGTGCGGGCCGGGGCAGCGGCAGTGCTGGCGGCGCCCGGCTCCCGGCGTTGGCGGCGCGCCGGCCGGGCGTCCACGGAGACCAGGCCGGTGATCCGGGTCTGGTCGTCGGCGTCCCCGGCGGCCTGGGCCTCCCACTCGGCCGTCGCGAGCTCGAGCGGGGTCTGCGCGAGCCCGAGCTCGGCCTCGACGGCCTGGAGCTCCCGGATCAGCTCGAGCGCGCTGGCCTGACGCCGCTCGGGGCGTTTGGACAGAGCACGGGCCAGCACCAGCTCCAGGCGCTCTGGCACGTCGGGGCGCCCGATGGCCGGCAGGGCCGTCTTCTGGATGCGGGCCATCAGTTGGGCGGGCCCGTTGTGGGCGCCGGGCAGTTCGAACGGCGACCGGCCGGCCAGCAGCGTGTAGAGCGTCGCCCCGAGGGACCAGACCTCCGCGGCCACCGAGCCCGCACTCTCGTCGAAGAGCACTTCGGGCGCCGACCACGGGATCGAGAGCCCGACCTGGTCGGTCTCCTCCACCTCACCGAGGGTGGCCGCGATGCCGAAGTCGGCCAGCACTGGATGGCCGTACGCGGTGATCAGGATGTTGGATGGCTTGATGTCACGGTGCAGCACTCCGGCCCGATGGGCGGTCTCCACGGCGCTGGCGATGGTCACCCCGATCCGGAGCAGTTCGGACACCGGCAGGCGGCCTGACCGGTAGCGCTGCTCGAGGGCGTTGGAGCAGTACTCCATCACCAGGTACGGGCGGCCGTCGGCGGACACCCCGGCCTGGAACACCGTGAGCACCGACGGGTGGGCGGACAACTGCGCCATCAGGTTCGCCTCGGACTGGAACAGACGCCGGACCGGGTCGCTGACCACCTCGGCGAGAAGAACCTTGATGGCCACCTGGCGCCGCGGCAGGTTCTGTTCGTACAGGAACACGTCGGCGAAACCACCGGAGCCCAACGGCCTCAGGTAGGAGAACCCCGGCAAAGCCGGGGGCGTCGACGGCAGTCTTACCGCCATGGCGCCTCCCGTGAATCGTCTCGACCGATCGAAGGAACCGACCGGATTGCCTGCCTGATTGCCCTGCCTGCTCGCAGGATGTGATCGTCGTCACGGGTATCGACGACCCCGGCATAATTCTATGGCTGCGGGTCGTCAGGCCCCGGCAGCGGCGTCGGCCGCGTCGTCATGAAGACCGTCGAGATCGTCGACGCTGAGCACGTCCAGGACTATCGCGGTCACGTTGTCACGGCCGCCGTTTTCCAGCGCCGCGGTCACCAGGGCCGCGACGGCGTCCTCGGCCTTCGGGTTCGACAGCAGGAAGTGCCGGATGCCGTAGGCGGTCAGTTCCTTGGTGAGCCCGTCCGAACAGACCAGGATGCGCAGGCCCGCCGTGAGCGGCAGCACGCGATAGTCCGGCACCGGTGGTTCGTGGAATCCGACGGCCCGGGTGATCACGTTTCCGTGCGGATGCACATCGGCTTCCTCACGGGTGATCCGGCCCGCGTCGACGAGCTCCTGCACCACCGAATGGTCGACTGTCACCTGCTCCAGGACCCCGGAGCTGAGCTGGTAGACCCGTGAGTCGCCGATGTTGTAGGCGATGAACTGCGGGGCGTCCGAGACGATGGCCACGGCCACGCCCGTGACGGTGGTGCCGGTGCCCAGGTCGGTGACGCCTTCGCCGGCCTTCATGTCCTCCACGGCGAGGGCGAGGGCCCGGTTGATGGCCTCGGCCGTGGTCTCAGAGTCGCCACCGAGTTCGGCGAGCCGGGTCACCACGGCCTTGCTGGCGACATCGCCGGCGGAATGGCCGCCCATGCCGTCGGCCACCGCGAAAATCGGTGATCGGGTTACCAGGCTGTCTTCATTGACTTCGCGGCGGTGACCAACATCGGTGAGCGCGGACCAGGCCAGGGTGACGGATTTCTTCACCGCGGGGAGCGCGATCGTGTGGCTGGGTGAGCCTTGACCTATCTGGGTCACGGGTGGTGCCTTCCGAATACAAACGTGCGGCAACGCAGCGAACGACGGTCAGTCCGCTGGCAGGATCTCGATCAGGTTACCGTCCCCGATGTCCACCGTCGTACCGGGCAGCACCGTGAGCGAGGCCCCGGAGCGCATTCGCTGGGTGCGACCGAGGGGAAAATGAACCATTGTGCCGTTCGTCGAACCCAGGTCGGTGACGACGACGGCGTCGCCGTCCTGACGGATTTCGAGGTGGTTGGCCGAGACGAGCGCGGATGTCGAGACCACCACGATCAGCTCCAGCAGCTCGCCGGACTGGATGCGCCGGGGCCTGGGGCTGCGCCCGATCCGGTACACCGCGCCCAGCCGCACCTCCTCGCCGGTGGCCAGCCTGAACCCGTACGGCCCCGGCCTGTCGGCGCGCTCGACGGCAGGCTCGACGGCGGATTCGTCGGCCGATACGTCGGCCGGTTCGTCCGCAGGCTCGGCGGCAGCGGCCACGACGACAACACGGTCTCGCATCCGGCGGTCAAGCACGACGGTGTCGTCCACGATCCGTCTGGGGCGCAGCACCGTGTCGGCGGTGTCGTCCGGCCCGCCGGCGACCGACCAGAACAGGGTGTCGCCGGCGTCGATGCCCGTGCCCAGCATCCGCCCGGCGCCGAGCCGGTCGGACCGGGCGACGGCGGCCAGCGGTGAGCCGATCACCAGTCCGGTCACGGACTGGAACTCCGCCAGCAGCCACGGCCTGATGTTGCGGTCGGTGAACCGGCGGGATCCGCCGATCGAGAAGACATCGACCGCGATGGCCCCGCGCACGACGGCGTGCACCGGGATGCCGTCCTGCGCCAGGACGTGTCCGTCGGCCCCGTCGCCGGCGCTGCGGACGCCGGGCACGATCACCGCGAACGCGTCCGGTTCCCCCGGCCCGCCCAGCGGGATCAGCGACACGAGCGTCTCGAGCGTGACGGCGACGTCAGCGGCCAGGGCGTGCAGGGCCGCCACGACCGGGCTGGCAGTGCTGGCGGGTACGACGGCCAGGAACCCGCGGCCCACCACAAACGTCCACTCGGCGTTCTCCAACGGCGCGGTCTCGCAGCCGACCCGTCCCAGTTGCATCAGGCTCCCTCGTTCCTACGATGCTAAACCCGACGGGGCCGGGTCGGCTCAGCCGATGTAGCTCATCACGTGCTTGATCCGGGTGTAGTCCTCGAAGCCGTACATGGACAGGTCCTTGCCGTAGCCGGAGTGCTTGAACCCGCCGTGCGGCATCTCGGCGACGATCGGGATGTGGGTGTTGATCCAGACGCAGCCGAAGTCGAGGCGCTTGGCCATCCGCATGGCCCGCCCATGATTTGTGGTCCACACCGAGGAGGCCAGCCCGTACTGCACGTCGTTGGCCCAGGTCAGGGCCTGGGCCTCATCGTCGAAGCGCTGCACGGTGATCACCGGGCCGAAGATCTCCCGCTGCACTGCCTCGTCGGTCTGCCGCAGCCCGCTCACCACGGTGGCTTCGTGGAAATAGCCGGTGCTGCCCTGCCGGTGGCCGCCGAGCTCGAGCACGGCGTGGTCGGGCAGCCTGTCGATGAAGCCGGTCACCTGGGCCAGCTGGTTCTGGTTGTTCACCGGGCCGAACAGGATGCCCGCTTCGTGCGGCGGCCCGGTGCGGGCGTTCTGGGCGGCGTGGGCGGCGAGCGCCGCCACGAACTCGTCGTGGATGCCGGCCTGCACGAGCACCCGGGTGGCGGCGGTGCAGTCCTGGCCGGCGTTGAAGAAACCCGCCGCGCTGATGCCCTCGACGGCCTGATCAATGTCGGCGTCGTCGAAGACGATCACGGGGGCCTTGCCGCCGAGCTCGAGGTGCACCCGCTTGAGATCGGTGGCGGCGGCCTTGGCCACCTCCATGCCGGCGCGCACGGACCCGGTGATCGACACCAGTTGCGGGGTCGCGTGGTCGATCATCGCGGCTCCGGTGCTGCGGTCCCCCATCACCACGTTGAGCACCCCCGGCGGCAGGAACTCCGCCGCCACTTCGGCCAGCAGCAGGGTGGCGCTGGGGGTGGTGTCCGAGGGTTTGAGCACCGTGGTGTTGCCGGCGGCGAGCGCGGGGGCGAACTTCCACACGGCCATGTTCAGCGGGTAGTTCCACGGGGTCACCTGCCCGACGACGCCGATCGGTTCCCGACGGATGAAGGAGGTGTGGTCTTTCAGGTATTCGCCGCCGCTTCGGCCCTCGAGCACCCTGGCGGCGCCGGCGAAGAACCGGATCTGGTCCACCGACACCAGGATCTCGTCGTCGACGAGGGTGCTGCGCGGTTTGCCGGTGTCCTGGGATTCCGCGTCGGCGAACTCCTCGGCGCGCGCCTCGACGGCGTCGGCGATGCGGAACAGGGCCAGCTGGCGTTCGGCCGGGGTGGATTCGCCCCACCCCTCGAACGCGGCCGCGGCGGCCCGATAGGCCGAATCCACGTCGGCGGAGGTCGACACCGGGCTGGTGCCGTAGCTTCGCTCCGTGGCCGGGTCGATGAGATCGATGGTGGTCGCTGAGGTGGACTCGACGTGGTCGCCGTTGATGAAGTTGCGTAGCGCGCTCATGCGCGTCAGCCTAGCTGCCCGGAATCCGTTGTGAAACTCGTGTTTCGCGACTGATTCGCTTGCCGCAGGGCACCTTCGCTGTCACAATCGGGTGATGAGCAGCAATGGACGCGGCAGTGCGGGTCGGCCCGCGCAACTGGACGATGTGTCCAAGAAGATCATCGAGCAGCTGCAGGTGGACGGTCGGCGGTCCTACGCCGAGATCGGCAAGGCGGTCGGCCTGAGCGAGGCCGCGGTGCGCCAGCGAGTCCAGAAGCTCACCGAGGCCGGGGTCATGCAGGTCGTCGCGGTGACCGACCCCATGCAGCTGGGCTTCTACAGGCAGGCCATGATCGGCATCCGCGCCACCGGAGACACCAGGGTCCTGGCCGATCAGCTCGCCGCGATCGCCGCCGTCGACTACGTCGTGCTCACCGCCGGTTCCTTCGACATCCTGGCCGAGGTCGTCTGCGAGAACGACGACGAACTGATCGCCCTGCTCAATTCACAGATCCGCGCGCTTGAGGGGGTCGCCTCGACCGAGACCTTCGTCTACCTCAAGCTTCACAAACAGTTGTACAACTGGGGAACACGGTAACCGAGATGACCATCACAGAGCCCACAGCGCCCACCACCGGCCCGCGCGTCTACACCGACGCCGAGAACGCCGACCTGCAGCAGAAGGCGAAGGACCACCTCTGGATGCACTTCGCCCGCCAGTCGGTGCTGGAATCCGGCGCCGGCGTTCCGGTCATCACCAAGGGGCTGGGCCACCACATCTGGGACTCCACCGGCAAACGCTACATCGACGGCCTGAGCGGGTTGTTCGTGGTGAACGCCGGGCACGGGCGCAAGCGCCTCGCCCAGGCCGCCGCGGCGCAGGCCGAGGAGCTCGCGTTCTTCCCGCTCTGGTCGTACGCGCATCCCAGCGCCATCGAGCTCGCCGACCGGCTGGCCGAGCAGGCGCCGGGCGACCTCAACCGGGTGTTCTTCTCCACCGGCGGCGGCGAGGCCGTGGAGACCGCGTTCAAGCTGGCCAAGTACTACTGGAAGCTGCAGGGCCGGCCCACCAAGCACAAGGTGATCTCCCGCTCCGTCGCGTATCACGGCACCACCCAGGGCGCCCTGGCGATCACGGGTATCCCGGCGCTCAAGGAGATGTTCGAGCCGGTCACCCCCGGCGGTTTCCGGGTGCCCAACACCAACTTCTACCGGGCCGATGAGATGGGCTCCGGGCACGGCGATGACGTGGAAGCGTTCGGCCTGTGGGCGGCGAACCGCATCGAGGAGATGATCCAGTTCGAGGGCCCGGAGACCGTGGCCGCGGTGTTCCTGGAGCCCGTGCAGAACTCCGGCGGCTGTTTCCCCCCGCCGCCGGGTTACTTCAAGCGGGTGCGGGAGATCTGCGACACCTACGACGTGCTGTTGGTGGCCGATGAGGTCATCACAGCGTTCGGCCGGATCGGCAACATGTTCGCCTCGACGACCTTCGGCATCGAACCCGACATGATCACCTGCGCCAAGGGCATGACCAGCGGGTACTCCCCCATCGGCGCGACCATCATCAGCGACCGCATCTACGAACCGTTCAAGCACGGCGACACGGCGTTTTATCACGGCTACACCTTCGGCGGTCACCCGGTGTCCGCGGCGGTGGCGCTGGCCAACCTCGACATCTTCGAGGAGGAGAAGCTCAACGAGAACGTGCGGGAGAACTCGCCGGTGTTCAGGGCGGAGCTGGAGAAGCTGCTCGAGCTGCCGATCGTGGGTGATGTGCGCGGCGAGGGGTACTTCTTCGGCATCGAACTGGTCAAGGACAAGGCCACCAAGGAGACCTTCAACGACGCGGAGTCCGAGCGGTTGCTGCGCGGATACCTGTCCGGCGCGCTGTTCGAGGCCGGGCTGTACTGCCGGGCGGATGACCGGGGTGACCCCGTCGTGCAGCTCGCGCCGCCGCTGACCATCGGCCCGGCGGAGATCCGCGAGATCGGCGACATCCTGTACGGCGTGCTGTCGGAGGCGCCGAAGCATCTCTAGCCCGCCGCGCGGCCCGGTGCTAGCGTGAAATAGTGACTCCGCAGGAACTCGAAATCCTCGCCTGCCTGCGCCGGGCCCGGGACCTGATCGACCGGGAGTATGCCCAACCGCTCGACGTTCCCACCATGGCGCACCGGGCTCTGATGTCGCCCGCTCACTTCTCGCGCCGGTTCCGGGCGGCGTACGGCGAGACGCCGTACAGCTACCTGATGACCCGCCGGATCGAGCGGGCGATGGCGCTGCTCCGCAATGGTGCGAGCGTCACGGATGCCTGCATGAGCGTCGGGTGTACCTCGCTGGGCTCGTTCAGCACCCGGTTCGCCGAGATCGTCGGCGAGACCCCGAGCGCCTATCGAGCCCGCACGCACGACTCCGTCACGGCGATGCCGGCCTGTGTCGCCCAGTCTCACACCCGCCCCGTTCGGCACCCGCCGGGCAGGGTGCGCGAATCGAGCAGGATCCAAGAAGCGAGCGGGGCGGTAGCGGCCTAGATTCGTGGCATGACAACGACAATCTCACTCCAGTACTGCAACATCACCGTCAACGATGTGGACGAGGCGATCGCGTTCTATCGGGACGCGCTCGGGCTCCAGGTGCGCAGCGATGTGCCCTCCGGAAGATACCGCTGGGTCACGCTGGGCAGCGATGCCCAGCCCGGTCTCGAGATCGTGCTGTCGGAGCCGCACGCCGGCCGGTCGCCGGCCGACGGCGACGCGCTTCAGGAGCTGCTCACCAAGGGTGTCCTGCCGATGCTCGTGTTCCGCTCCGACGACGTGGACGCGACCTTCGAGACCGTGCGTGCGTCCGGCGCCGAGGTGCTTCAGGAGCCCACCGACCAGCCCTGGGGCCCGCGCGATTGCGCCTTCCGGGATCCGTCCGGCAACACGGTGCGCATCGCGCAGGCCCCGGCGGCCTGAACGCGCTCAGAGGTCGGCCTCGTCCGGCACGGCGAACGCCCACTCCGGCAGGTGCCCGCTGCCGATCAGCTGCAACAGCAGCAGTGCCATGCCGTACTCGCCGTCGATGTCCAGGGCCGTGTCGATGTAGATGCCCGCGACCGACCCCTGGCCCAGCGTCCAGCTCAGCCAGGCCAGCATGCACAGCGGCGCCGGCCGGGCCGACCGGGGTGCCATCGCCACGAGCAGCTTGAGCAGTCTGATGCCCCGCTCGATCCGCTCCGGGTCCGGCCGGTCCGGGCTCATGCCGAGCATCAGGTCACCGGTGGTCGGCGAGTCCTCCTGCAGGGCCAGGCCGGCCGCCATATCGGCCTCGACGACCTCGTCCATGCTGAGGCCGGTCTCACGCTGCCGTTGCGCGTAGTGCCGGTTCAGGGCCAGGCTGCGGTGCCCTTCCGCCTCGCCGAAGGCGAACTGCAACATCATTTGGTCCCGGGTAGCGGGGCCCTGCATCAGGAACAGCAGCGCGGCGGCCTCGTCGATGCTGAGCTCCGCGGGGTTCACGCCCAGCGCGGACTCGGCGGTGCCGACGGGGTCGAGCATGTCGCCGACCATCTCGATCAGCTCGGGGATCGGACCCATGTCGGGGCCGAGCCGCTGGTAGCGGGCCAGTCGTCTGGCGCAGCGTTCCCGGGTGGCCAGGTCCACCCTGGGCAGCTCGGCGCCGGTGTGCAACCGGCCGAGTTCCCGGCGGGCGTCGCGCGGGATCCCCTCCTGCACGCTGGAATCCGCGATCTCGCTGAGCGGATGCCGCAGCGGCTGTCGGCGGGGCCGGCCCCGGGTGGCTGCGGCGTCCAGGTAGGAGGCCCACCCATCCGCGGCGACGCACAGTGCGTCACGCACGAGGAAGCCGGCCTGGCCGGCGCGGGTGAGGACCGCCCGCAGGAACGCACCCTGCGGCAGATCGGCCACGTCGGTCGCCGGGTCATCGCCGATCGACTCGTCGGTGTACGTCACCGGCACGAGGGCGTCAACGCCGGGGATCTTGCACAGGGTGCCCAGCAGGGCGCCGGCGATGCGCCGCAGTTCCTGTGGGCCGGCGTCGGGGCTGGGGAGGTTGAACCGCAGGGCACCGCAGGTGCGGTTGCCGCGGAACGCGACGAGCACCAGGCTCTGGGCGGGGAGGAAACCCACCAGCTGGGGCACGAGGGCGAGGAAATCCTGGGGAGTCGGGGTCTTCACGATTGTCTTCTGCATGCACCGACCGTGCGCCCGAACCGGCCCGGGCGACCCGGCACCGGCCGACCTGTGCAGAACCCGTCGGGCCGGCGGCCTGTGCACTACGCGGCCGGCGGGGCGGGGCCGGGCGCGGCTGATAATCTCAGAACAAATGAATCAGACCACTTCGACGTATCCGGAGGCCCCCGCGGTCTCCTCCACAGCACCCGCCGCACCCGTGTCCGCAGCCCCCGCAGCCCCGTCCCACGGCCCCCTCGCCGATCCCGGCGCCCTGGGCCTGGGCGCGTTCGCCCTCACCACCTTCGTGCTCAGCATGTCCAACACCGGCATCGTCCCCTCCAGCGTCGCCGTGCTGGGCCTCGCACTGTTCTACGGCGGCATCGCCCAGGTCATCGCCGGCATCTGGGAGCTGCGCAACGGCAACACCTTCGGCGCCACGGCGTTCACCTCGTTCGGCGCGTTCTGGCTGGCGTTCTGGTACCTGGAGAGCACCGGCGGCAACGTCGAGGCCGGCGCCGCCGGCATGGGCACCTTCCTGCTGGCCTGGGCGATCTTCACGATCTACATGACCGTGGCCGCCAAGAAGACCAACGGCTCGATCTTCATCGTCTTCGTCGCCCTCTCGATCACCTTCGTGCTGCTCGCCATCGGCGCGTACACCGGGATCACCGCGATCCACCAGCTCGGCGGCTGGTTCGGCATCCTCACCGCGCTGCTGGCCTGGTACGGCTCGTTCGCCGTGGTTTACAACTCCACCGCCGGCCGCGCCGTCCTCCCCGTCTGGCCCGCCAAGTAACCCTCGCGCCCCTCGCGAACTGTGAGAAAAGCCCCAGAAACTCGACGTTTCTGGGGCTTTTCTCACAGTTCGCGGGGGTGGGCTACTCGATGGCGGCTGCGAATTGGGAATCGTAGAGGGCCCGGTAGGCGCCGTCGGCCAACAGGAGCTCTTCGTGGCTGCCCTGCTCCACGATCTGGCCGGCCTCCATCACCAGGATCAGGTCGGCGTCGCGGATGGTCGACAGGCGGTGCGCGATCACGAAGCTGGTGCGATCGGCGCGGAGCGCCTTCATCGCGTGCTGCACGAGCACCTCGGTGCGGGTGTCGACGGAGCTGGTGGCCTCGTCGAGGATCAGCACGCTGGGCCGGGCGAGGAACGCCCGCGCGATGGTGAGCAGCTGCTTCTCCCCCGCGCTGACGTTGCCGCCCTCGTCGTCGAGCACGGTGTCGTAGCCGTCCGGCAGCGAGTGCACGAACCTGTCCACGTAGGTGGCCGTCGCGGCCTCGAGGATCTGCTCCTCGGTGGCGTCCGGCCGGCCGTAGGCGATGTTGTCGCGGATGCTGCCGCCGAACAGCCAGGTGTCCTGCAGCACCATGCCCATCCGGCCGCGCAGGTCGTTGCGCGTCATCCGGGCGATGTCGACACCGTCCAGGGTGATCCGGCCCCCGTCAAGCTCGTAGAAGCGCATCATCAGGTTCACCAGGGTGGTCTTGCCGGCCCCGGTCGGGCCCACGATCGCGACGGTCTGGCCGGGTTCGGCCACCAGGTTCAGGCCCTGGATGAGCGGCTTGTCGGCGCTGTAGCTGAACGACACGTCCTCGAACACCAGTCGCCCGTGCGCCTGCGCCGACGTCGCGGCGGGCGTCTCGGCCGGGTCGGCGTCCGGGGTCTGCTCGTCGGCATCCAGCAGCTCGAAGACCCGCTCGGCGCTGGCGACACCGGACTGCAGCAGGTTGGCCATCGAGCCCAGTTGCGCCAGCGGCTGGGTGAACTGCCTGGAGTACTGGATGAACGCCTGCACGTCACCGAGCTGCATGGCCCCAGACGCCACCTGCAGGCCGCCGACGACGGCGATGGCCACGTAGACCAGGTTGCCGATGAAGGTCATGGCGGGCATGATCATGCCGCTGACGAACTGGGCGCCGAAGCTGGCCTCGTAGAGTTCGTCGTTCTTCGCGGCGAAGCGCTGCTCCACCTCCTTCTGCCGGCCGAAGACCTTGACCAGGGCGTGCCCGGAGAAGGTCTCCTCGATCTGGCCGTTGAGCTCCCCGGTGTGCGCCCACTGGGCCACGAAGAGCCTCTGCGACCGCTTGGCGATCAGCACGGTGGTGACCAGGGTCAGCGGCACCGTGACCAGCGCGATCACGGCGAGCAGCGGCGAGAGCAGCAGCATCATCACGATCACGCCGATGACGGTGAGCAGCGACGTGACCACCTGACTGAGCGACTGCTGCAGGCTCTGCGAGATGTTGTCGACGTCGTTGGTCACCCGGCTGAGCAGTTCGCCGCGCTTGACGGTGTCGAAGTAGCCCAGCGGCAGCCGGTTGATCTTCGCCTCGATCTCCTCACGCAGCCGGAACACGGTGCGTTGCACGACGGCGTTGAGCACCAGCGCCTGCAGCCAGCTGAACACCGAGGCGAGGATGTAGAGCGCCAACACCCAGAACAACACCGCGGACAGGGCCGCGAAGTCGATGCCCAGGCCCGGGGTGAGGGTCATCGCGCTGAGCATATCGGCCTGCGCGGTGTCGCCGGATGCCCGCAGCCCCGCGATCACCTCGGCCTGAGTGGCCCCCGCCGGCAAGGTCTTGCTCACGACGCCGGAGAAGATCAGGTTGGTGCCCTCGCCGAGCAGGCGCGGGCCGATCACCGAGAACGTGACGCTGATCACCGCGAGCACGAACACCAGCGCCAGCCACACCCGCTCCGGGCGGAGCGTGCCGATCAGGCGTTTGGCGCTCGCCCCGAAGTTCATCGCCTTCTCGGCCGGCATGTTCATGCCGCCGAACGGTCCGCCGCCGCGCGGTGGGCGTGCCGGCACCTTGTCGTCGGCGGTTTCGGTGTCGCTCATGAGGTGGCCTCCGCTGCCAGCTGGGATGCCGCGATTTCCTGGTAGGTCGACGAGGTCGCCAGCAGCTGTTCGTGGGTGCCGCTCGCCACGATCCGGCCGTCTTCGACGACCAGGATCTGGTCGGCGTCGAGGATCGTGGACACCCGCTGGGCCACGATGATCATGGTGGCGTCGGCGACGTCCGCGGCCAGGGCCGCGCGCAGCCGGGCATCCGTGGCGAGGTCGAGCGCCGAGAACGAGTCGTCGAAGATGTACAGTTCCGGGCGTTTCACCAGCGCCCGGGCGATCGCGAGGCGTTGCCGCTGCCCGCCGGAGACGTTCGTGCCGCCCTGGGCGATGGCCGCGTCGAGGCCGCCGTCGAGCCGTTCGACGAAGTCGCGGGCCTGCGCGGTGTCCAGCGCCTGCCAGATCTCGGCCTCGGTGGCATCCGGTTTGCCGTAGAGCAGGTTGCTGCGCACGGTGCCGGAGAACAGGTACGGCTTCTGCGGAACCAGGCCGATGTGGCCCCAGAGCAGGTCGGGGTTCAGCTCGCGCACGTCAACACCGCCGAACAGCACGGTGCCGCTGGTGGCGTCGAACAGGCGCGGCAGCAGGTTGACCAGGGTGGTCTTGCCCGAACCGGTGCTGCCGATGATGGCGGTGGTGAAGCCGGGCCTGGCCACGAAGCTGATGTCGCTGAGCACGGGCTGGTCGGCGCCGGGGTAGGCGAAACTCACGCCCCGAAGCTCCAGCTCGCCGTGCCCGTGCGTCTGGTTCACGGGGTTCTCCGGCGGACGCACGCTGGACGCGGTGTCGAGCACCTCGCCGATACGGTCGGCCGACACCGTGGCGCGCGGGATCATCACGGCCATGAAGGTGGCCATCATCACGGCCATCAGGATCTGCATCAGGTAGCTGAGGAAGGCGATCAGGGTGCCCACCTGCATCGAGCCGTCTTCGATGCGGAACGCGCCGAACCAGATCACGGCGACGCTGGAGACGTTGAGCACCAGCATCACCACGGGGAACATGAGCGCCATCAGCCGGCCGGCCTGCAGGGCGGTGTGAGTGACGTCGGTGTTGGCCTGCCCGAAGCGGCGGGTCTCCACGTCTTCCCGCACGAACGCGCGAATCACGCGGATGCCGGTGAGCTGTTCGCGCAGAACCCGGTTGACGGTGTCGATGCGCACCTGCATCACGCGGAACAGCGGCACCATCCGCACGATGATCAGGCCCACGGCCACGAGCAGCACGGGAACGCTGACGGCGATCAGCCAGGACAGTTCGAGGTCCTGGCGCATGGCCATGATCACCCCGCCGACGCAGAGGATGGGCGCTGAGACCAGCAGGGTGCAGGTGGTGAGCACCAGCATCTGCACCTGTTGCACGTCGTTGGTGGAGCGGGTGATCAGCGAGGGGGCGCCGAACCGGCTGACCTCCTGCTCGGAGAATTCGCCCACCCTGGTGAAGACGGCCCCGCGCAGGTCCCGGCCGAGCGCCATGGCGGCCTTGGCGCCGAAGTAGACGGCGATGATGGCGCAGACGATCTGGCCGAGGGTGATCATCAGCATCATCCCGCCGACCCGGAGGATGTAGCCGGTGTCACCGGTGGCCACGCCCTCGTCGATGATGTCGGCGTTCAGCGACGGCAAGTAGAGCGACGCGATCGACTGCGCCAGCTGGAAGACGACGACGGCCACCAGCAGCCGCCAGTGCGGCCGGAGGTAGCGAACGAGCAGCGTCCAGAGCATCAGGCGAAGAGCGCGGAGATGTAGGCGACGTCGTCAGCGGTGGGCCGCCAGGTGGTGGCGGCCTCGGCGTTCTGCACGATCTGCTCCGGCTTGGTGGCGCCGGCGATGACGCTGGTCAGGCCGGGTTGGGCCAGGAGCCAGGCCAGGGTGGCGGCGAGCATGCTCACGCCGCGGTCATCGCAGAACTGCTGGTAACGCTCGATCGTGTCCCAGGGGGCGTCGTCGAGCAGGTGCCGGCGGATGGTCATGATCCGGCTGTCGGCCGGGCCGCCCTCACGGCTGAACTTGCCGGTGAACAGGCCGTTGTAAAGCGGGAAGAACGGCAGGAAGCCCAGGCCGTAGGCGTTCACGGCGGGCAGGACCTCTTCTTCGGCGTCGCGCACGAGCAGGCTGTATTCGTTCTGCGCCGAGATGAAGGCCGGGTGATGGTTGATCCTGGCGGTGAATTCGGCTTCGACGATCTGCCAGCCGGCCAGGTTGGAGTGGCCGATGTAACGGATCTTGCCCTCACGGATGAGGTCGTCCAGGGTCTCGAGGGTCTCCTCGATGGGAGTGTTGGCGTCCGGTCGGTGCAGCTGATACAGGTCGATCCAGTCGGTCTGCAGCCGGGTGAGCGACGCTTCGACGGCCAGACGGATGTAGCGGCGGGAGCCTCGGGCGTCCCAATCGGGGCCGTTCGCGCCGGCCATGTCCATGCCGAACTTGGTGGCGAGCACGATCTGGTCGCGCTTGCCGCGCAGGGCGTTGCCCATCAGGGTTTCGCTGAGTCCACGTTCCGCACCGTAGATGTCGGCGGTGTCGAACAGGGTCACGCCGGTGTCGATGGCCGCGTCGATCACCAGGGAGGTGCCCGCCTGGGTCTCGGTGCTGGTGCCGTTCCGGCCGAAGTTGTTGCAGCCCAGCCCGATCGTCGAGACGACGAGGCCGGAGTTGCCGAGAGTGCGATAGTCGATCTGAGCCATTGCTACAGACTATTCCTGTGCGGCGATGAATTGACCACCTGCGGCCGCTCCTCCACAGGCCACGGACCGGCCGCACAATCCCCTGTCCGAAATCCGCCGGAACCGTCCGGGACCGCCGACTACAGTCACACTATGAGCAGCCAAGCCCCCACTCCCCCGAACCTGATCCGCGTGCCGAGCCCCCTCGGCGACCTCGAGCTCACGGGCGACGACGACGAGGTCTGGTCCCTGGCCATTGTCAGGGACGGCCACCTTCCCCTGGAGGGCCTGCCGGAGGCTCCGAACACCCTGCTCCGACGCGCCGCGGCTGAACTCGCCGAGTACTTCGCCGGCTCGAGGGTCACCTTCGATGTGCCGGTGCGGCTGAACCGCGGCACCGAGTTCCAGCAGAGCGTCTGGCGGGGACTGGCCGCGATCCCCTTCGGCGATCACCTCTCCTATGGTGAGCTGGGCCGCTCGATCGGCAAGAGCGGTGCGGGACGGGCCATCGGCGGTGCCGTGGGCGCGAACCCGGCACCGATCCTGGTGGGCTGCCACCGGGTGCTCGCCTCCAACGGGCGTATCACCGGTTTCAGCGCCGGTGAGGGCATCCCCACCAAGCAGTGGCTGCTGCGGCACGAGGGCATCGAGTACGTCGGATGACAACCGAAACGGTCACAATTCCGCGACCCTCCGTCGTCGTCGGCGACGACGGAGTCGCCCGGTGCGCTTGGGCCGCGAACGACGCCGAATACCGGCGCTACCACGATGAGGAGTGGGGCCGGCCGCTACGGAACGAGCAGCGCCTGTTCGAGAAGCTCTGCCTGGAGGGATTCCAGGCCGGGCTGTCCTGGATCACGATCCTGCGGCGCCGGCCGGCGTTCCGGGCCGCATTCGCCGGTTTCGACATCGACGCGGTTGCCGCGTTCACCGAAGCGGACGTGGAACGGCTGCTCACTGATGAGCGCATCATCCGGCACCGGGGCAAGATCACCGCCACCATCGACAACGCCCGAACCACCCTGGCCCTGGGCGAGAGCCTGACCGAGCTGATCTGGAGCTTCGCACCCGCACCGCGGCCCGCGCCGCTGAGCGAGCTGGCCGAGGTACCGGCGATCACGCCGGAGTCCACCGCGCTCAGCGCGGCGCTCAGAGCCCGCGGCTACAGGTTCGTGGGCCCGACCACCATGTACGCGCTGATGCAGTCCAGCGGCCTGGTGAACGACCACGTTCTCGGCTGCCACCGGGCGCCGGCCTGAAACGAAGGTCAGCGCGGCCCGAGCAGCCCCAGCGCGCTGACGGCCGCACGCTCCGCGACCAGTTCGGCCACCGACGCGTCGATACGGGCGCGGGAGAAGTCGTCAACAACCAGCCCGGGCTCAATCGACCAGCGGCCGCCCAGGGATCGCACGGGGTAGGACGACACCAGGCCGGCCGGCACACCGTAGGACCCGTCGGAGACCACTCCGGCGCTGGTCCAGTCGTGGCCGGTGCCGTTCGCCCAGTCGTAGACATGGTCGACGGTGGCGCTGGCGGCCGACCCCATCGACGAGGCCCCGCGCACGGCGATGATCTCGGCGCCGCGGTTGGCCACCCGCGGAATGAACTCGTTCACCAGCCAGTCCTCGTCGACGAGTTCCCGCACGGGGCGGCCGTCGACGGTGGCGTGGGAGACATCGGGGTATTGCAGGGCCGAGTGGTTGCCCCAGATCGCGACTCCGCTCACCGAGGTGACCGGGACCGACAGGTGTGCGGCGAGCTGGGCGACCGCGCGGTTGTGGTCGAGCCTGGTGAGGGCGGTGAAACGGTCGGCGGGCACATCCGGCGCGTGGCTGGCCGTGACCAGGGCGTTGGTGTTGGCCGGGTTGCCCACCACGACCACCCTGATGTCGTCGGCGGCGCCCGCGTTGATGGCGGCGCCCTGCGGGCCGAAGATGCGGGCGTTGCCCTCGAGCAGGTCCGCGCGCTGCTGGCCGGGTCCGCGGGGCCGCGAGCCCACCAGGATGGCCACGTTGGCGCCGTCGAAGGCCCGCACCGGATCATCCGTCACGAGCACGTCGCGCAGCAGCGGGAAGGCGCTGTCCTGAAGTTCGAAGGCGCTGCCCTCCGCCGCCCGGAGACCGCTCGGGATCTCCAACAGCCGAAGCGCGACGGGAACGTTGGGCCCGAGCAATTGGCCCGACGCGATGCGGAACATCAGCGCGTAGCCGATGTTGCCCCCGGCGCCGGTGACGGTGACGTTTACTCGTTGTCTCTGCACGAATTCATACTAGAGGTGACCGGCGACGACGAGTTCGAGTTCGCCCGGGGCGCCGGGGCGCAGGGCGAGTCCCGCCGTCGGAGCCCAGGCGAGCAGCGCCTCGACGGTGTCGAAGGCCTGACCGTTCTGCAGCAGGGCCCTGGTGAATTCGCCCTTGGCCTTCTTGTTGAAGTGGTTGAGCGCGCGGGTGCGGCCATCGGCGCCATCGGTCACGACCCGCAGGAAGAACCGTCGCGGATGCCCCGCCGCCGGCCCGAGCGACACGTACCCCTCCGAACGCAGGTCGAGCAGCAGAGTGCCCGAACCATCGTTCGCGGAGGCCTCGAGCGCCGCGGACACGTCGGCGGCCCAGTGCTTCTTGAGCGGCAGCCCCGGCAGCCGGGAGTCGTGCGAGAGCCTGTAAGCGGGCACGAGGTCGAGCCCACCGACGGGTCCAAGCAGAGCGGAGTGCACCAGCAGGTGCCGGCCGGCGAAGGCGCGGGCCGCCGGCGACAGGGTGTCGGCGGCCAGCGCGTCGTAGAGCACCCCGGTGTACCTGTCGATGACCGGCGTCGTCGGGGAGGACAGCAGGGCCGCGTTGCGGTCGATCTCGGCGAGCTGGGTGCGACCGAGCTTGAGGGCACGCACGGTGGCATCCTGGTCGGCCGCCAGCGCGGCAAGGGCGCCGGCCAGCACGCTGCGGCGCCCGGTCAGCGCCGGAAAGGCCAGGGAATCCAGCGCCAAGGGCATGAAAACGCCGCCGGAGCGTTTCGTCTCCGACGGCGGTAACAATACAAACACGAGTGTCCTAAATGAAGCGGCGCCTAAACGAGTGCTGCGCGACGGGCGACAACGGAAATGATGTCGTTGTCCACCGAGAGGAACCCGTCGTCAGCCTCAGCGACGACCTTGGTGCCGTCCAGCAGCGTGATGCGCACCTCACCGCTGGACAGGATGGCCAGCAACGGCTCGTGGCCGACGAGAATACCGATCTCGCCTTCCACCGTGCGCGCGACAACCATGGACGCCTCGCCGGACCAGACCTGCTGGTCCGCCGAGACGAGAGTCACGGTGAGCGAAGCCGAAGCCATGCTTAGCCGTTCTCCTTCTGGATCTGAGCCCACTTCTCTTCGACGTCGTTGATGCCACCGACGTTGAAGAAGGCCTGCTCGGCCACGTGGTCGAAGTCACCGTTGGCGATGGCCGTGAACGACTCGATGGTGTCCTTGAGCGGAACCGTGGAACCCTCGACGCCGGTGAACTTCTTGGCCATGTAGGTGTTCTGCGACAGGAACTGCTGGATGCGGCGTGCGCGGGAGACGGTGACCTTGTCTTCCTCAGAGAGCTCGTCAACACCGAGGATCGCGATGATCTCCTGGAGTTCCTTGTTCTTCTGCAGGATCGCCTTGACGCGAACGGCCGTGTTGTAGTGGTCGGCGCCCAAGTAGCGGGGGTCGAGGATACGGCTGGACGACGTGAGCGGGTCGACGGCCGGGTACAGGCCCTTCGACGCGATCTCACGCGACAGTTCGGTGGTGGCGTCGAGGTGCGCGAAGGTGGTCGCCGGAGCCGGGTCGGTGTAGTCGTCAGCGGGCACGTAGATGGCCTGCAGCGAGGTGATCGAGTGGCCACGGGTCGACGTGATGCGCTCCTGCAGGATGCCCATCTCGTCGGCCAGGTTCGGCTGGTAACCCACGGCGGAGGGCATCCGGCCCAGCAGGGTCGAAACCTCCGAACCGGCCTGGGTGAAGCGGAAGATGTTGTCGATGAAGAGCAACACGTCCTGCTTGGCGACGTCGCGGAAGTACTCCGCCATGGTCAGCGCGGAGAGCGCGACGCGCAGACGCGTTCCCGGCGGCTCGTCCATCTGGCCGAACACGAGGGCGGTCTTGTCGAAGACGCCGGCTTCTTCCATCTCGGCAATGAGGTCGTTGCCCTCACGGGTACGCTCGCCGACACCGGCGAACACCGACACACCACCGTGGTCCTGCGCGACGCGCTGGATCATTTCCTGGATCAGGACGGTCTTGCCGACACCGGCACCACCGAAGAGGCCGATCTTTCCACCGAGCACGTACGGCGTGAGGAGGTCGATGACCTTGATGCCGGTCTCGAACAGCTGGGTCTTGGACTCCAGCTGGTCAAAGGGCGGCGGCTTGCGGTGGATGGGCCAGCGCTCGGTGATCTCGATCTTCTCGCCGGGCTTGGCGTTGAGGACCTCGCCGATGACGTTGAAGACGCGGCCCTTGGTGACGTTGCCGACCGGAACCATGATGGGCGAGCCGGTGTCCCGGACCTCCTGGCCGCGGACGAGGCCGTCGGTCGGGTTCAGGGCGATGGCGCGCACCAGGTCGTCACCGAGGTGCAGGGCAACCTCGAGGGTGATCTCGGTCGACTCGTCGCCGATGACGATGGTCGTCTTGAGCGCGTTGTACATGCCAGGGATCGAGTCGTGCGGGAACTCGATGTCCACGACGGGGCCCGTGACGCGTGCGATGCGGCCCACAGCGCCGGCTGTGCCCTCTTCGAGGACTGGCGCGATTGCGGTGTCAGTCATTGCTCTCTCTTCTCTGGATTAGTTCTTGGCGGATGAGAGCGCGTCGGCTCCACCCACGATCTCGGAAATCTGCTGCGTGATCTCGGTCTGGCGCGCATTGTTCGACAGCCGGGTGAAGTCCTTGATGAGCTTGTCAGCGTTGTCGCTGGCGGACTTCATCGCCTTCTGGCGGCTGGCGTGCTCCGAGGCCGCGGACTGCAACATGGCGTTGAAGATGCGGCTTTCGATGTAGACCGGCAGCAGGGCGTCGAGCACGGTCTCGGGGTCGGGTTCGAATTCGTAGAGCGGCAGCGTGGAGGGCACGTCGCTGGCTTCACCCTCGACGACCTCCAGGGGCAGCAGGCGCACGACCTGGGGAACCTGGGTGACCATGCTCACGAAACGGTTGTAGACGATGTGGATCTCGTCGACGCCACCGTCATCGGCTTCACGCAGGAAGGCCGACAGGAGCGCGTCGCCGATTTCCTGGGCGGTGTCGAACTCGGGACGGTCGGTGCCGCCGGTCCAGGACTGCTCGGACACGCGGCGGCGGAAGCTGAAGTACGCCAGTGCCTTGCGGCCGACGAGGTAGTAGACGACGTCCTTGCCCTGGTTGCGCAGCAGCTCGCTGAGCTGCTCAGACTCACGCAGGACCTGAGAGCTGAACGCGCCCGCGAGTCCACGGTCAGAGGCGAAGATGACGACCGCGGCGCGGTTGATGACCTCGGGTTCGGTGGTCAGCACGTGCTCAACGTTCGAGTACGTGGCGACCGCCGACACTGCCTGCGTGATCGCACGCGAATACGGGGTTGAAGCCGCGACTCGCGCCTGCGCCTTCTGGATGCGCGAAGCGGAGATCAACTCCATGGCCCGAGTGATCTTCTTGGTCGTCTGGGCAGACTTGATCTTCTGCCGGTAGACCCGAAGTTGCGCTCCCATGTGTCTCCTGTGCTTGCTTAGATATCGTGTCGATGAGTGTCAAGAACCCGGTCCGAGCCGCCTGGGGCGGCTCGAACCGGATGCGCGGTTAGCGCTTGTGCTTGACGATCTTTTCCTGGTTGACGTCTTCTGCCTTGGTCGCGACGAACTCTTCGCGGCCGACGGAAGCGAGGGGCTTGCCCTCACCGGTCTGGAATTCGCGCTTGAAGGTGTCCACCGCGGTGGTCAGCTCGGCGACGGTGTCGTCGCTGAGGACGTTGGTGTCGCGCAGCGTCGTGAGGATGCTGGTGGTGCGGCCGAGGAAGTCGAGCAGTTCGCGCTCGAAACGCAGGATGTCTTCGAGGGGAACCTCGTCGAGCTTGCCGTTCGTGCCGGCCCAGATCGAGACGACCTGGTCCTCGACGGGGTACGGCGAGTACTGCGGCTGCTTGAGCAGCTCGGTCAGGCGGGCGCCACGAGCAAGCTGGCGGCGGCTGGCCGGGTCAAGGTCGGACGCGAACATCGAGAACGCCTCGAGCGAACGGTACTGGGCCAGTTCGAGCTTGAGGGTACCGGAGACCTTCTTGATCGACTTGACCTGGGCGTCGCCACCAACACGCGAGACCGAGATTCCCACGTCGACCGCGGGACGCTGGTTGGCGTTGAAGAGGTCGGACTGAAGGAAGATCTGGCCGTCGGTGATCGAGATCACGTTGGTCGGGATGTACGCGGCAACGTCGTTGGCCTTGGTCTCGATGATCGGCAGGCCGGTCATCGATCCCTTGCCCAGCTCGTCGGAGAGCTTGGCACAACGCTCCAGCAGGCGGGAGTGCAGGTAGAACACGTCGCCGGGGTACGCTTCGCGTCCCGGCGGGCGACGCAGCAGCAGCGATACCGCACGGTAGGCCTCGGCCTGCTTGGACAGGTCGTCGAAGACGATGAGGACGTGCTTGCCGGCGTACATCCAGTGCTGGCCGATGGCCGAGCCGGTGTACGGGGCGAGGTACTTGAAGCCGGCCGGGTCGGAGGCCGGGGCGGCGACGATGGTGGTGTACTCCATCGCTCCGGCGTCCTCGAGCGCACCCTTCACCGAAGCGATGGTGGAGCCCTTCTGGCCGATGGCGACGTAGATGCAGCGAACCTGCTTGTTGGCGTCGCCGGACTCCCAGTTGGCCTTCTGGTTGATGATCGTGTCAACGGCGATGGCGGTCTTGCCGGTCTGGCGGTCACCGATGATCAGCTGGCGCTGGCCACGGCCGATCGGGATCATCGCGTCGATGGCCTTGATGCCGGTCTGCATCGGCTCGTGCACGCTCTTGCGGTGCATGACGCCGGGCGCCTGCAGCTCCAGGGCGCGGCGGCCGTCCGTGGCGATCTCGCCGAGACCGTCGATGGGGGCGCCGAGCGGGTCGACGACACGGCCGAGGTAGCCGTCGCCGACGGGTACGGAGAGGACCTCGCCGGTGCGGTACACCTCCATGCCTTCCACGATGCCGGCGAACTCGCCGAGGACGACAACACCGATCTCGTCTTCGTCGAGGTTCAGCGCGAGGCCGAGGGTGCCGTCCGCGAACTTGATGAGCTCGTTGGCCATCACGCCGGGGAGACCCTGCACGTGGGCGATGCCATCGCCGGCGGTGGAGACGTAGCCGACCTCGGTCGTGGCGGCCTTGTTCGGCTCGTAGGACTTGACGAAGTCCTGGAGAGCGTTCCGGATCTCATCGGGGCTGATCGTTAGTTCTGCCATCATCTTCCCTTTTCTGTACAGCAGTACAGGCTTTGTCTTTTCGACACGTTACCGTCTCGAGATATGTGTGTTCTGGCAACCCGAAGGTTAGCCAGCAAGCTGCAGTCTCAAGTCCTTGAGACGGGTGGCGACGCTGCCGTCGATGACGTCATCGCCGATCTGTACTTTCAGGCCGCCGACGACGGATGCGTCGATGACCACGTTGAGGGCGACGTTGCGTCCGTAGCGGGTAGACAGCGACGCGGCGAGGCGGTCCAGCTGCCCCTGCTGCAGCGCTGCCGCCACGGTGACCGTCGCGATGATGCTGTCGGCCTGATCGGCGACGATCCTGGCCGCATCACTGAGCAGTTCGCCGATGCGGCGGCCGCGAGGCTGCTGCACCAGGTGGCGGACGATGACGAGGGTCTGTGCGGACACCTTGTCGGCCAGGAGCGCCTGGATGAGACCGACCTTGGCTGAGGTCTTACCCAGCTTGCTGGTCAGCGCCAGTTCGAGTTCGGCATCCGAAGACACCGCCGCACCGAACAGGAACAGTTCGGATCGGATCGACACGCTCTGATCGGCCGAATCCGCCGTCACCCGCAACGCGAGCTCCTCGATGGCGGCCAGCAGGTCCTGGTGGCTCGACCAGCGACCGGCCGCAATCGACAGCAGAAGCTCGAGTGCGGCGGGCGTGACCGTGGCACCGAAGACCGCGCGAACGAGCGCGACCTTCTGGGACGAATCCGCAGACGCGTCGCTGAGTGCGGCGAGCAGCTGCGAGGAATCCCCGATGACCCGGCCGGCGTCGAACAGGTTCTCACCCGTCGCCAGATCAGCCCACTCGGCGTGGGCGGCGAGTGCCGCCCGCGACGCGGCCAAGGCTTCTCTGGTGGCGCTTCCCATGTGTCTTAGTTCTTTCCGGCCGAAGGGGCCGTGTTCTCGGTGGCTTCGATGTCGGCGAGGAACCGCTCGACCATGGCGCTTGCACGCGCATCGTCGTTCAGGCTCTCACCGATGACACCGGAGGCGAGGTCGATGGCCAGCGAACCGACTTCACTGCGCAGGGACAGAACGGCGGCCTGACGTTCGGCCTCGATCTGTGCCTTCGCGGTAGCCGTGACGCGGTTGGCCTCGGCAGTTGCCTGTTCGCGGAGCTCGGCGAGGATGCGCTGACCGTCGGCGCGTGCCTGCTCGCGGATCTGGCCGGCCTCGACACGTGCTTCGGCCAGCTGGGCCGTGTACTGCTCGAGAGCAGCTTCGGCCTTGCGCTGTGCGTCGTCTGCCTTGGCGATGTTCCCCTCGATGGCCTCCGCACGGTCGTCAAGGATCTGACGGAAACGCGGGATCGCGAAGCGTACAAAGAAGACCATGACAACCAGGAGGACAACTAGCGACCAGGTGATGTCGTAGATGGCAGGAAGAAACGGGTTCGATTCCGCTTCTGCTGCGAGAACAAGCTCAGGCATTGTGGTAATCCCTAGACGAAGATGAAGAATACGGCAACACCGATGAACGCGAGGAGCTCGGTGAACGCGATGCCGAGGAACATGGTGACCTGGAGACGGCCGGCGAGCTCAGGCTGGCGAGCCATGGCTTCAACGGTCTTTCCGGCGACGATACCGATGCCGATGCCCGGGCCGATCGCTGCAAGTCCGTAACCTACGGTCGCGATGTTGCCGGTGATCTCGGCGAGGATGGTGGGTTCCACTAGGTGTTTCCTTTCAATCGAAAAACGACGTCGGTCGACGTAGCCAGTTCAGTTGTGTCAGTGCTCTTCAGCCACGGCTTGTTGCACGTACACGGCGGTCAGAAGGGTAAAGATGTACGCCTGGAGGATGTACACGGCGAATTCAACGAAAGTGAAGATGAACCCGAACGCGAGTGTTCCCACGCCGAAGAGTCCAACCCATCCACCTGCAGTGAAGAAGAAGAAGTTCGTGGCGCTGAAGCACAGCACGAGCAGCAGGTGCCCGACCATCATGTTGAGCAGAAGTCGAAGGGCCAGCGAGAGCGGCCGGACGATGAAGATGTTGATGAACTCGATCGGCGCGAGCAGGATGTAGATCGGCCACGGCACACCGGCGGGGAAGAGCGAGTTCTTGAAGAACTTGCCCGGGCCCAGCGCCTTAATGCCGGCGTAGATGAACACCACGTAGGCGACGAGGCCCAGCACCAGCGGCATGGCGATGATCGATGTGCCCGAGATGTTCATGAACGGCACGACACCGGTGATGTTCATCGCCAGGATGCCGAAGAACAGTCCGGCCAGGAGGGGCAGGTAACGCCGGCCCAGGTCCTTGCCGAGAATCTGGTCGGCGATCTGCACCTGAACGAAGCCGAGCGCCAGTTCGGCGATGCTCTGGTTGCGACCCGGAACCCGGGTGGGCTTGCGCAGCGCGAACCAGAACAGGAACAGCATCAGCGCGATGGCCAGCAGGCGAACCAGGATGATCCGGTTGATCTCGAAGGGCGTGTCTGCGAAGAACAGCGCCGGCAGGCCGAGGAACTCACCGATCCCGGGAGCGTGAAATTCGCCTTCGGATTCCATGGGAATCAGCAAGTACGCAGCGTTAGACAACAGCGCTATCTCCTGTTTCTGTGCGGACGCACATAGGCGACAGTGGGGGAATTCGGTCTACGGCTCGGGGGCGCACACTGCCACCTGAGAGTGTTTTCACTTTACCAACAATCGCTCTGGGTGACCTAATCGACGGGAGCACCCAGGTCAGGGTGCGGTCTCGTCCGTCACCTTGGGCAGAGTGACGTTGCTCGCGTAGCCCAACTTGGACTTGAAGACCACGATCACGTCGATCAGCATGGTGCCGACGGCGCCGGCGATCACCGTGAGAAAGAGCACCATCGTCTGCACGAAGGGGGCGTCGCGCAGGAGGGCGAGGATGACGATGAAGACCACGATCTTCAGCAGCCAGGCGCCCATCACGATGCCGAAGAACGCGGCGATGTCGAACCGCATGGCCCCGATGATGCTCGCGGCGGTGATGGACGCGAACAGGACGGCCAGGATGGTGCCGATGAGGGCGCTGATGAGACCGTCGGTTCCGGCGAACAGGTAGCCCAGGCCGCCGCCGATGACGGCGATCGCGATGGCCAGCAGGCCGGTGTACTTGAGGACCTCCGTGAGGATCTTCCTGGCGTCCACGGGAGTCGCCCGGGGCGAGGTCGCGGGGGTATCGGAGGGAACGGGTGCGGGGGTCATACGGGCTCCTTGGCGTCAGACGCTTCGTCGAGGGGATCAAGCCGGGCAATAGCGGGGATGCCGATGGCGCCGGTCGCCGGGGCGAGCTGGCTGGCGGCCTCGATGGCCTTGCGGCGGCTCAGCGGGGCGAGGGTCACGACGGTGCAGATGACCAGGGCGCTCACCAGGAAGACGGTGGCCCACCAGGTGGGCAGACCGAAGAACACCGGGAGCAGGTAGTAGAGCAGGCACCCCACCGATGCGGCGGCGGTCCAGGCGTAGAAGATCAGCACGGCGTGCAGGTGGGAGTGACCCATGTCCAGGAGCCGGTGGTGCAGGTGCTTGCGGTCGGCGCTGAACGGCGACTTGCCTGCCCGCACCCGCCGGAACACCGCCAGGCCGAAGTCGAGCAGCGGGATGATGAGGATCGCCACCGGCAGGATCAGCGGGATGAAGGCCGGGAACAGCTGGGACCGGTTGACGGCCGTGGGGTCGACCTGGCCGGTGATCGCGATGGCCGAGGTGGCCATCAGCAGCCCGACCAGAAGGGCACCGGCGTCACCCATGAACATCTTGGCGGGGCGCCAGTTCACCGGCAGGAAGCCCACGCAGGCTCCGACGAGGATCGCGGCGATCAGGGAGGCGAGGTTGAAGTAGTTGGTGGGCGACGTGTCGCGCACCAGTAGGTAGCTGTAGATAAAGAACACGCCGTTGGCGATGAGCGCGACCCCGGCGACGAGCCCGTCGAGGCCGTCGATGAAGTTGATCATGTTCATCACGATGACGATTGCCATGACCGTGATCACGATCGACATCCAGGACGATCCGACGGTCAGTCCGCCGATCGGCAGGGAGAAGACCTGCACGCCCTGCCAGGCCACCAGGCCGGCGGCGATGAACTGGCCCAGCAGCTTGGTCATCCAGTCGAGGTCCCAGATGTCGTCGGCGACACCGAGCAGCACGATGAGCAGGGCCGCGCCGAGGATGGCCGTGATCTGGTGCGGGTCGGCGAAGATCAGCCTCAGCGGCGCGAACTGGGACGCCACCAGGTAGGACACCCCGAAGGCCACCAGGATGCCCAGGAACATGGCGATGCCGCCCAGCCTCGGGGTGGGCCGGGTGTGCACATCGCGTTCACGGATCTTGGGGTACAGGCGGTATTTGTGGGTGAGCTTGAGCACCACGATCGACATGACGAAGGTCACGACCGCCGACACCACCGCCAACAGGAAGAAAAGGGTCATTACTCGTCCACAGGTGCGAGAGCGTCACCGATGACGGCCTCGATCGCGGCCCGGGAGATCACGCCGTTGCGCACGATGACCAGCTTGCCGCCGTTGGTGGCGAAGCCGGTGGCATCCACGATCGTGGACGAGGTGTCGCCGGCACGGTCGCCGATCGCCTCGTAGTCCATTCCCGCGACTCCCCCGTCGAGGTAGACCGCGACGCTGATGCCGAGCATGTCCTCAGCGCCGATCACGTCGATGGCCGAGGGCAGGCCGCTGGTGTTGGCGCTCGAGACGGCGAGCGGGCCCGTTTCGGCCAGCAGGTCCAGGGCCACCTGATTGCGCGGCATCCGCAGGGCCACGGTGCCTTGGGTTTCGCCCAGGTCCCAGACCAGGGACGACTGTGCGGTGAGCACCACGGTGAGGCCGCCGGGCCAGAACTCGGCGACCAGGGCGCGTACCGGCTCCGGGATGTCCTGGGCGAGGGCGTCAAGGGTGGGAATGCCCGGGATGAGCACCGGCGGGGGCGACTGGCGGCCACGGCCCTTGGCATCCAGCAGTTTCTGCACGGCCTCGGGGTTGAACGCGTCCGCGGCGAGGCCGTAGACGGTGTCGGTGGGGATGACAACGAGCGCGCCGCGGCCGATCGCCGAGCGTGCCAATCGCATGCCCGTCGAGCGTTCCTCGTCGACCGAGCAGTCATAGATACGTGTCATCGGGCACGATTCTAGTGCAGCCAGCCTGTGAGGGCCCGGCGACGCAGCCGCGCTCGGGGCCCGCGAACTGTGAGTTAAGCCCCAATTTCGGCGGGCTTTAGGTGCTTTTCTCTCAGTTCGCGGGGTTGGTGAGGAGTTTTTCCATCACGATCTTCGTGGGCGTGTAGGCCAGGGATGCGTAGAGGGCCCGGGCCGTGGCGTTGCGCGCGAAGACGTTCAAGGTGAGCTTGGCCGCACCGTGCCGGGCAGCTTCGGTCTCGGCCAGCATCATCGCCAGGCGGCCGTGCCCACGACCCCGAAACTGCTCGAAGACCACGATGTCCAGGATCCACCAGTTGGTGGGGTCATCCGCCGGCCCCGCAGAGAGCCAGATCACGCCGACCTGCTCGCCCGCTACCGTGATGGCATAGACGTGCTGACCGGCGGCGGGCACTCCGCCCGGAAATTCGCGCCGGCTGGATTCGCGGGCCTTGTTCTCGGCCGCGGCCCGGCTGAGCCCGCCTGCCTCCAGGTCGTTGACGTAGTCGGCGGTGCTCGCGAGCAGCCAGCCCGCGAGTTGCGCCTGACCGAGAGGCGCGAGTTCGCCCGGCGCGTGCTCGGTCACGGACGCAGGGCCGTGGTGCTGCGGTCGCGGGTGGTGAGGTCGCGGTGGGTGGCGGTGGCGCGCCAGCCGTCGGCGTCGAGGAGGGCGCGGATCTCGGCACCCTGCAGCTCGCCGTGTTCGATGATGAGCGCTCCACCCGACCGAAGGAGGCGCAGGCCCGTCTGCGACACCAGGCGCACGATGTCGAGCCCGTCCGGCCCGCCGAAGAGGGCGTGGGCAGGGTCGAACAGACGCACCTCGGGGTCGCGGGGGATGGCGTCGGCCGGGATGTACGGCGGGTTCGACACCACCACGGAGACGGTGCCGTTCAGCTCGGTGAACGCGCCGGCGAGGTCGGCGAACACCAGGGTGGCGTTGTCGGCGGCGACCTCGGCGAAGTTGCGGCTGGTCCACGGGAACGCGTCGGCCGAGTTCTCGCAGGCATAGATGCGGGCGTGCGGCACCTCGGTGGCCAGGGCCAGGGCGATGGCGCCGCTGCCGGTGCCGAGGTCCACCCCGACCGGCTCGGGATCGGCCATCGAACGCAGGGCGTCGATGGCCAGCTGGGCGACCCCTTCCGTCTCGGGGCGCGGCACAAAAACGCCGGGTCCCACGTTGAGTTCCAGGCCGCGGAACGGTGCCCGGCCGGTGATGTGCTGCAGGGGTTCGCGCGTCTCACGACGGTGAACGAGGGCGATGATGGCCGCGGCATCGGTGTCGCTGAGCCGCGCGCCCATGATGGCGCCGGCCTGCACCTGACCGCGGCTCTGGCCGAGCACGTGCCCGATCAACAGGTCGGCGTCGATCTCGGCGCCCTCGATTCCCGCGGCGGTCAGAGCCGAAGTGGCCACGGCCCGCATCCGCTCGAGCGTCGTTGGAATATCGGACAGGGAGCCGGAGTTGCTAGGGGAAGGCGTCACAAACTGGAATCTTACGCAACTCTGTGACTCCCACTGGGTATCGTCAGGGCTCTAGGCTGAACGAGGCGCGCCAGAGCACGGCTTTCGTTACGGCACCACCCACCTGCGGAGCATCCGCACCAGTCGGCTCCAGGAGAGCCCCAGGAAAGGTCTACCGATGTCCGCACGGATCTACTCAGACATTACCGAAACCGTCGGCGGCACCCCGCTGGTCAAGCTCAACCGTCTGCCCGGCACCTCCACCGCGACGGTGCTCGCCAAGCTCGAGTTCTACAACCCCTCCAGCAGCGTCAAGGACCGCATCGGCGTCGCCATCGTCGACGCCGCCGAAGCCTCGGGAGAGCTCAAGCCCGGCGGCACCATTGTGGAGGGCACCAGCGGCAACACCGGCATCGCCCTGGCCATGGTCGGCGCCGCCCGCGGCTACTCGGTCATCCTGGCGATGCCGGAGACCATGAGCAAGGAGCGCAAGATCCTGCTGCGCGCCTACGGCGCCGAGCTCGTGCTCACGCCCGGCTCCGAGGGCATGCGCGGCGCGGTCGAGAAGGCCAAGGAAATCGTCGCGGCCACCCCGGGGGCCATCTGGGCCCGTCAGTTCGACAACCCGGCGAACCCGGCCATCCACAAGGCCACCACCGGCGTGGAGATCTGGGACGACACCGACGGCGCCGTGGACCTGCTCGTGGCCGGCATCGGAACCGGCGGCACCATCACCGGCGCAGGCCAGCTGCTCAAGGAGCGCAAGCCGTCCGTGCGTGTGATCGGCGTCGAGCCCAAGGACTCCCCTATCCTCAACGGCGGCGCCCCCGGCCCGCACAAAATCCAGGGCATCGGCGCCAACTTCGTGCCGAGCGTTCTCGACACCCACGTCTACGACGAGGTCACCGATGTGACCCTCGCCGACTCCGTCGCCACGGCTCGCGCCCTGGCCACCGAGGAAGGCATCCTCGCCGGCATCTCCGGAGGCGCCGCCGTGTGGGCCGCCCTCGAGCAGGCCAAGCTGCCCGAGAACGCCGGCAAGACCATCGTCGTGATCGTGCCCGGTTTCGGCGAGAGGTACATCAGCACCGTCCTGTACGAAGACCTCGTCGACTAGGCACCATCCGCTGCTCGATCGACTACAGACAGGTGCCCGGCATGGGAGTGTTCGCACGCGTTCGCGAGGATATCGCGATGGCGCAGAGGCACGACCCTGCCGCGCACAGCAAGGCTGAAGTTGTGCTGGCCTATAGCGGCGTGCACGCTGTGTGGGCCTATCGGATCTCACACCGGCTGTGGCTGGCAGGCCTGCGCCTGCCGGCCCGGCTGTTGTCGCAGTTCACCAGATTCCTCACCGGAGTGGAAATCCACCCCGGCGCCACCATCGGCTGGCGCCTGTTCATCGATCACGGCATGGGTGTGGTGATCGGTGAGACCGCCGTGGTCGGCGACGACGTGATGCTGTATCACGGGGTCACCCTCGGCGGGAAGAGCCGGCACGCCAACGTGCCCGGCACCCGGCGTCACCCCCGCCTGGGCGACGGCGTGACAGTGGGCGCGGGCGCCAAGATCCTGGGCCCCATCACGCTGGGCGAGTGGAGCACCGTGGGTGCAAACGCCGTCGTCACCAAGGACGCCCCGGCCCGATCGATCCTGCTCGGCATCCCCGCGCGCGCCCAGCGGGGCACCGCCGAGGAGATCAAGGCAGCGCGCGGCCTGCTCAAATCCGGCAGCTGAACCCGCTTCCCCGAGGTTTCCTGCGAACAGGGGCGTCCCTGCAGAGGCACACCCGCAGAATCTTCGACCTCGGCAATCCGGTGTAACACCGACCGGAATTCATCTGGATGTTGGCAGAATAGTTGTCATGACAACCTCATCCGCCGCCCCGTCGCTCCCGATCCTCGACCTGTCCCGCCTGGACGCCGGACCGGAGGAGGCCGAGGCGTTTCGGGCCCAGTTGCGCGAGGTCACCCACGAATACGGCTTCTTCTACCTCACCGGGCATGGTGTGCCGGCCGAGCTCATCGAGCGGGTGATGACCACTTCCCGGGCCTTCTTCGACCTGCCCGAGGACGACAAGATGGCCATTGAGAACCTGCAGAGCCCGCACTTCCGCGGCTACACCCGGGTGGGCGGCGAACTCACCCAGGGCAAGGTGGACTGGCGCGAGCAGATCGACATCGGACCGGAGCGCCCCGCCCTGCAGCTCACTCCGGAGAGCGCCGACTACCTCCGCCTGGAAGGCCCAAACCAGTGGCCGGTGAACCTGCCCGCGCTGCAGGAGGTCATGACCTCCTGGCGGGAGGAGCTCAACGCCGTCGCGCTGCGCCTGATGCAGGCGTGGGCCCTGTCTCTTGGCGCCGACCAGCACGTCTTCGACGCGGCGTTCGCCGAGAAGCCGTCGACCCTGATCAAGATCGTGCGCTACCCGGGCAAGTCAGACCCCACCCCCAAGCAGGGCGTCGGGGCGCACAAGGACTCCGGTGTGCTCACACTGCTGTTCGTCGAGCCGGGCAAGGGCGGGCTGCAGGTGGAGAAGGACGGCGAGTGGATCGACGCTCCCCCGCTCGACGGCGCCTTCGTGGTGAACATCGGCGAACTGCTCGAGGTGGCAACGGATGGCTACCTCAAGGCCACCGTGCACCGGGTGATCTCCCCGCTGATCGGCACCGACCGGATCTCGATCCCGTTCTTCTACAGCCCGGCGCTGGATGCCACCATCCCGGTGCTCACCCTGCCGGAGGAACTGCACGCGCCCGGCATCACCATCGACCCGGAGAACCCGATCTTCACCACCTACGGCGAGAACTCGCTCAAGAGCCGCATGCGCGCGCACCCGGACGTCGCCGCCATCCACCACTCCGACCTGCTCAAGTAGGCCGGGGTCCGGGCCGTCGCTCGCAACAGACCGTTGGTCGCGCCTGTCGACCCCTGACCATCTCCGTGGGTCGCTCCAAGGGTGCGAATCGCGCACACCGACTCACCAGGTTTCGACAGGCTCAACCAGCGATCGCGCGAGTCGATCTACGGGACGCGGCCACCCGTTGGTCGAGCCTGTCGAGACCACGTGAACCGGCCTCAGCACCGCTACCGCGGCATCCGCAGACCAACTCGCCAGGTTTCGACAAGCTCAACCAACGGATGGGTCGCGACTGCACTCGTCAGGTCAGCTCCTTCGCGAACCAGTGTTCGGCGTAGGGGTCGGAGTTGAACGGGGCGACCTCCGTGTAGCCGGCTCGGGCGTACAGGCTGCGGGCCTCGACGAGGTCGCTGCGCACCGTGAGCCGCAGCCGGGTGCGCCCGGCGTCGCCGGCGAGGCCCTCCAGATGGGCGATCAACGCGGTGCCGGTGCCTGTCCCCCGGGCTTCGGGCGCCACGTAGATGCGGGTCAGCTCGCCGACGTTGTCGCCCACGAACCGCACGCCGCCACAGGCGACCGGCACGCCGTCCAGCATCCCCAACACGAGCACACCGGAGTCGCCCTGCAGATCGGCGCTCGGTTCATCCGCCACGGCCGCATCGGTCTCGCCCGGCAACGCGGCGCGGCCCCAGTACCGGCCGACGATGTCGTCGTAGTAGGCCCACAGTGTGGCAACGGCAGCGGGCGAGCCCGGGTCGGTCGTGACGAAGGTGAGCCCGGGCATGACGCTCAGCCTAGTTGTTGCCTAGTTACGGGTCGCCGCCATCGCTGGTCGAGCCTGTCGAGACCCCGCAAGCCGGTCTCGCGACCGCGTCGCGGCATCCGCAGACCGAGTCACCAGGTTTCGACAAGCTCAACCAGCGATCGGGCGAGTCGATATCTGGGACGCTGCCACCCCGTTGGTCGAGCGTGTCGAGGCCACGCGAGCCGGCCTCTGAATCGCCTCCGCAGCATCCGCAGACCGACTCACCAGGTTTCGACAAGCTCAACCAACGATCGCGCGAGTCGATATCTGGGACGCTGCCACCCCGCTGGTCGAGCCTGTCGAGACCACGTCAGCCAGTCTCCGGAGCGCTACCGCGGCATCCGCAGACCGTCTCACCAGGTTTCGACAAGCTCAACCAGCGATCGCGCGAGTCGATCTACGGGGCACCGCCATCCCGTTGGTCGAGCCTGTCGAGACCACGTCAGCCAGTCTCTGGAGCGCTACCGCAGCATCCACAGACCGACTCACCAGGTTTCGACAAGCTCAACCAACGATCGCGCGAGTCGATATCTGGGACGCTGCCACCCCGCTGGTCGAGCCTGTCGAGACCACTCGAGCCAGTCTCTGGAGCGCTACCGCGGCATCCGCAGACCATCTCACCAGGTTTCGACAAGCTCAACCAACGATCGCGCGAGTCGATCTACGGGGCACCGCCACCCCGTTGGTCGAGCTTGTCGAGACCACGTCAGCCAGTCTCTGGACCGCTACCGCAGCATCCGCAGACCGACCCACCAGGTTTCGACAAGCTCAACCAGCGAATGGGCGCGGACCACAGAAAAGGCGCCCCAGCCGGAGCTGGAGCGCCTCTTTCGAACGAGCAGGACTTAGTCGTGGTCGCCGATCTCGGCGAGGCGAGTGGCCTCGTCGGCGGTGATGCACGAGTCGATCACGGCATCCAGGGCGCCGTTCATCACGGTGTCCAGGTTGTATGCCTTGTACCCGGTGCGGTGGTCCGCGATGCGGTTCTCCGGGAAGTTGTACGTGCGGATGCGCTCTGACCGGTCCATGGTGCGGATCTGGCCCTTGCGCACCAGCGAGGCGGCCTCATCGATCTCTTCCTGCTGCCGGGCGAGGACGCGGGCGCGGAGGACCCGCATACCCGCTTCCTTGTTCTGCAGCTGGCTCTTCTCGTTCTGCATGGCCACCACGATCCCGGTGGGAAGGTGGGTGATCCGGACAGCGGAGTCTGTGGTGTTCACCGACTGGCCGCCGGGGCCGCTGGAGCGATAGACGTCGATCTTGAGGTCGTTGGGGTGCAACTCGACCTCTTCGGGCTCATCGACCTCGGGGAAGACGAGAACACCCGCCGCCGAGGTGTGGATGCGTCCCTGCGACTCGGTGGCCGGCACCCGCTGAACGCGGTGCACACCACCCTCGTACTTGAGGTGCGCCCAAACGCCCTCAGCGGGGTCAGCCGAGTTGCCCTTGATGGCCAACTGGATGTCCTTGATTCCGCCGAGGTCGCTCGTGGTCTGCTCGATGATCTCGGTTTTCCAACGCTTGGACTCCGCGTAGTGCAGGTACATGCGCAGGAGATCGGCGGCGAACAGTGCGGATTCCGCACCGCCCTCCCCCATCTTGATCTCCATGATCACGTCGCGGGCATCCAGCGGGTCACGCGGGATCAGCAGGCGGCGCAGCTTTTCGGCTGCGTCCTCCAGCTGGTCGGTGAGCCCGGGAATCTCGTCAGCGAACGAGTCATCCTCGTCGGCGAGCTCACGAGCGGCCTCGAGATTGTCGCCAATCTCCTTCCACTCGCTCCACGCCGCGATGATGCGGCTGAGCTCGGCGTAACGCCGGTTGACCTTTTTGGAACGGGCCGGATTCGCGTGCAACTCCGGGTCCGCCAGCTGGGACTGCAGCTCGTCGTGCTCAGCCTGCAGAGTCAGGACAGACTCGAACATCAGTGATCCTTGTCTGACCCGTTCGGGGTCGGCATCGACTTCTGAACCTGCATCAGGAACTCGACGTTGGACGAGGTCTCCTTCAGCCGGCCCAGGATGACCTCGAGAGCCTGCTGCTGCTCGAGTCCGGCCAACGCGCGGCGCAGCTTCCAGGTGATCTTGACCTCATCGGCGCTCATCAGCATTTCTTCGCGACGGGTGCCGGATGCGTTGACGTCGACTGCCGGGAAGATCCGCTTGTCGGCCAGGTGGCGCGACAGGCGCAGCTCCATGTTGCCGGTGCCCTTGAACTCCTCGAAGATGACCTCGTCCATCTTGGACCCGGTCTCCACCAGTGCCGAAGCGAGGATGGTGAGCGAGCCACCGTTCTCGATGTTGCGGGCGGCGCCGAAGAAGCGCTTGGGCGGGTACAGTGCGGATGCGTCGACGCCGCCGGAGAGGATCCGGCCGCTCGGCGGGGCCGTGAGGTTGTAGGCACGGCCGAGACGGGTGATCGAGTCGAGCAGCACGACGACGTCGTGGCCCAGCTCGACGAGACGCTTGGCGCGCTCGATGGCCAGCTCGGCGACCGTGGTGTGGTCCTCGGCGGGACGGTCGAAGGTGGAGGCGATGACCTCACCCTTCACCGTGCGCTGCATGTCGGTGACCTCTTCGGGACGCTCGTCGACCAGGACGACCATGAGGTGGACCTCGGGGTTGTTCGTGGCGATGGCGTTGGCGATCTGCTGCATGACGATGGTCTTGCCGGCCTTGGGCGGCGCGACGATCAGGCCGCGCTGGCCCTTGCCGATCGGGGCGACGAGGTCGATGATGCGCTGGGTCAGCTTGCCCGGCTCGGTCTCGAGGCGCAGACGCTCCTGCGGGTAGAGCGGGGTGAGCTTCTGGAACTCGACACGGGTGGCGGCTTCCTCAACGGTCAGGCCGTTGATGGAGTCGACCTTGACGATCGCGTTGTACTTCTGGCGACCGCTCTGGTCACCCTCGTGCGGCTGACGGATCGAGCCGACGACGGCGTCACCCTTGCGCAGGTTGTACTTCTTGACCTGGCCGAGCGAGACGTACACGTCGCTGGCACCGGGCAGGTAGCCGGAGGTGCGCACGAAGGCGTAGTTGTCGAGCACGTCGAGGATGCCGGCGACCGGGATGAGCACGTCATCGTCGGTCAGCTCGGGCTCGAAGTCGTCGTTGGTGGTGGCGCCGCGACGCTTGCGGTCACGGAAACGGCTGCGGTTGTTGCGGCCGTTCAGCTCGTCCTCGGGGCCGGCGTTGCGGTCCAGGCCCTGGTTGCGGTCCTGGCCCTGACGTTCCTGCTGGGCGCGGTCGCTCTGCTGGCGGTCGCCCTGGCGGTCCTGCTGCTGGCGGTCCTGCTGCTGGCGGTCCTGCTGCTGGCGGTCCTGGCCCAGGCCGCGGTTGCCGGCCTGGCGCTGGTTGGCCTGGCGGTCATCGCCACGCTCGGCGCCACGGTCATCCGAGGCCTGCGGGGCACGGTCGCTCTGGGCGCGGTCACCCTGGTTGCGGTCGCCCTGGTTGCGGTCGCCGCCGCGGCTGCGGTTGCGGCTGCGACCCTGGCGGGGCTGCTCGGCCTGCTCGTCGGACTGCTCGGTGGAGCTGGTGTCGGACTGCTCGGTCGTTTCGACCTGCTCGGCCGGTTCAACCTGCTCGGTCTGCTCGGCCTGCTCGGTCGACTCGGCCTGCTCGGCGCGGGCACCGCGCTGGTTGCGCTGGCGTCCGCCACGCTCGGAGCGCTCGGCGCGAACGACGCCTTCCGGGCGCTGGATGCGGGACTCGGTGCTCTCGGTGGAGTCAGCAGAGTCGGTCGCGGCCGGTGCGGCTTCGAGCGTCTCGGGAGCCTCGTAGCCGTCCTCGGCGTTCTGCGCGTCGATCATGCTGCGCGCGTCGAAGGCGTTGCGGGCGGTGGCGGCGCTGTTGTTGTTGCGGTTGTTGCCGCCGTTGCGTCCACCGCTGCGCGACTCGTTGCGGTTTTCGTTGCGCGATTCGTTGCGGTTCTCGTTACGACCGTTGCCGCGACGGTTACGGCCGGAACCGGCCTGGGTGTCGGTGGCGGGCTCTGCGGCCGGCGCAGCGACGGCTGCGGTCTTCTCGGCAACGGGAGCGACGGGAGCTGCGGCCTCGGCGGCGTTCGCCTTGGCGACGGCCTCGGAGATCGCTGCCTCGGTGATCGTGGCGGTGCTGGCGCGCTTGCGGGCCTGGCGAACCGGCTTCTCGACGACGGGTGCGTCGGCGACGATGTTGTCGGTGGCCCCGGCGTAGGTGGTGGGGGCCGTGGTCTTGCGGGTCTTCGCGGTCTCGGGGACGATCAGGCCGAGGCCCAGGTCTCCGTCGGCGTTGACGTGGGCGACGGCGGGTGCCGACGCAGTGGTGCTCACCCGGCGGGAGACGCGCTTCTTGGGAGCGGCCTCGGCGGGAGCGTCGGTGACGACAGCGGCGGCCTCTACAGGTGCGGCCTGCGCGGGTGCGTCAGTGACGGCGGTGTCGATGACGGCGGCGTCGGCGGGTGCAGCCGACTCGGTCGTGTGGGACTGGTTCGCGGTGATTGCGTCCACGAGCTCTCCTTTACGAAGTTTGGATGCGCCCTGGATACCCAGTTCGCCCGCCAGAGCCTGAAGCTCGGCGACGCGAAGGGTGGTCAGGCGTGAGATGTCCACACCGTTGGCGTGGAGGTTGACGTTGGTCACGAAGTTTTGTCCTTCCCCCTGGCTCTTACGAATTGGCCAGAGAAGATGTTGCAGCGCCGGTGGGCTGCGGGTGATCCAGTCCCACGCAGAGGCGGATTGGAGTGAACACACACAGCCACGCACGAAAACGCGATAGCAGTGAGTTACAGGGAATACACCAGAGAACAGATCCGCGGAGGCGGTTTCTATCGGGTGCGCAACCACTCTAGCAGGTTCGGTCGGCAACGCGCGTTCGCCGACACGCCAGAAGAGCCCCTTCCCGGGCGTCGGGAAAGGGCTCTGCTCACCGCTCGCGGTAGTGGATCGGGCTAGGCGTCGGTGCGGATGACGGTGGCACCCTTGAAATCGACGGCCAGCATCAGCGTTTGCCAGGGCGTCTCACTCGTCTGGTTCACCAGGTCGGCGGCCACCAGGCGCTGGCCGGGGTCGCTGGCCAGAACCAGGATCGACGGGCCGGCGCCGGAGACGACGGCCGCGAAGCCGTGCTCGCGCAGCAGGGTGATCAGGCGGTTGGTCTCCGGCATGGCCGCGGCCCGGTAGCTCTGGTGCAGCTTGTCCTCGGTTGCGGCGAGCAGCAGCTCCGGGCTCTGGATGAGAGCGGCGATGAGCAGCGCGGAACGCGACAGGTTGAAGACGGCGTCCTCGTGCGGCACCGATTCCGGCTGCAGGCTGCGGGCCAGCGCGGTGGACATGGCATGCACGGGCACGAAGACCATCGGTGAGACGCCGCGGTGCACCATCAGCTTCTTGTGCTTGGGGCCCTCCGGCGTCATCCAGGCGATGGTCAGGCCGCCGAACAGGGCGGGCGCCACGTTGTCCGGGTGCCCCTCCATCTCGGTGGCCAGCACCAGCAGCGCGTCGGAGTCGATCTCCACGATGCCCTCGAGCAGGCCCTTGGCGGCCATGATGCCCGAGACGATGGCGGCACCGGATGATCCCATGCCGCGCCCGTGCGGGATCACGTTCTCGGCGACCAGCTTGAGCCCCGGCAGCGGGATGCCGTAGGCGGCGAAGGTGTGCGCGATGGCGCGCACCACGAGGTTGGTCTCGTCGGTGGGAACCTCGCCGGCGCCGACGCCGTGCACCTCGACGAACACGCCGGACTCGTCGGTCACCTCAACCTGCAGGTGGTCGTAATGAGCCAGGGCCAGGCCGAGGGTGTCGAAGCCGGGGCCGAGGTTCGCGGTGGTGGCCGGAACCTTCACGACGACCGAACGGCCCGCCAGCGCGTTGCGTCCCACGACGGGGAGCGCCGTGGTCATTTCTGGCCCAGACCCAGCAGCTCGGCAATGGCGACGGTGTCGACGGGCACGATCGTGGGCTTCACGTCGCTGCCGTCAGCGGTGCGAAGCGCCCACTGCGGGTCCTTCAAACCGTGACCGGTGACCGTGAGCACGACAGTGGCACCCTTGGGGATCTGGCCGGCGTCGGCACGTTCGAGCAGGCCGGCGACGCTGATCGCGGAGGCCGGCTCCACGAAGATGCCCACCTCGGCGGAGAGGATGCGGTACGCCTCGAGGATCTTCTCGTCGCTGATGGCACCGAAGTAGCCGTCGCTCACCTCGCGGGCGTTCAGGGCGAGGTCCCACGAGGCCGGGTTGCCGATGCGGATGGCGCTGGCGATTGTCTCCGGGTGCTCCACGCGGTGACCGAGCACGATCGGGGCGCTGCCCGCGGCCTGGAACCCGAACATCCGGGGCAGTTTGGTGGTGGCGCCGCGAGCGAGTTCTTCGCTGTAGCCACGGAAGTACGCGGTGTAGTTGCCGGCGTTGCCGACCGGGACGATGTGGATGTCCGGGGCGTCTTCGAGCACCTCGACGACCTCGAACGCGGCGGTCTTCTGGCCCTCGATGCGGTCGGGGTTGACCGAGTTGACCAGGTGCACGGGGTAGTTCTTGGCGAGGTCGCGGGCGATGTCGAGGCAGTCGTCGAAGTTGCCCTGCACCTGCAGCAGCTGTGCGTTGTGCGCGATGGCCTGGCTGAGCTTGCCCATGGCGATCTTGCCCTCCGGCACCAGCACGACGGCCTTGATGCCGGCGTGGGTGGCGTAGGCGGCGGCCGACGCGGAGGTGTTGCCGGTCGAGGCGCAGATGACGGCCTTGGCGCCGTCTTCGACGGCCTTGGAGATGGCCATCGTCATGCCGCGGTCCTTGAAGGACCCTGTGGGGTTCATGCCCTCGTACTTGACCCAGACCTTGGCACCGGTGCGCGCGGAGAGCGCGGCGGCGGGGATCAGCGGGGTGCCGCCCTCACCGAGGGTGATGATCGGGGTGGCGTCGCTGACGTTCAGCCTGTCGGCATACTCGCGCAGCACACCGCGCCACTGACGGGACGGGGTCTTGACCAATTGGTGCTGACCGGTCTCTCGTTCGCTGGACATCAGACTCCTTCAACTCTCAAAACGGATGCGACATTGGTGACGACACTGTTGGCGGCAAGGTCGTTCACGGTCGCGGCAAGCGCAGCCTCCGTGGCCTCGTGCGTTCCAATGACTAGGGTAGCTGTGCCCGACACGGGCTCGTGACTGGCGGTTCCGGGCGTTTCGAGCGTCATCGACTGTTCGACCTGCGCGAGCGAAACGTGGTTTTTGCTGAACACTCCGGCAATGGTGGCGAGCACGCCGGGCTCGTCCGTGACCTCGAGGGTCACGGCGTAGCGCGTGGTGACCTTGCCGATGTCGAGAATCGGCAGGTCGGCGTGGCTGGAGGCCGCGTAGCCCGGGCCGCCCATCACGTGGCGGCGGGCGACGGAGACGAGGTCGCCGAGCACGGCGGAGGCGGTCTGCACTCCCCCGGCGCCGGCGCCGTAGAACATCAGCGGGCCGGCGGCCTCGGCCTCGACGAAGACGGCGTTGTTGGCGCCGTGCACGGCGGCGAGCGGGTGGCCGCGGTGCACCATGGCCGGGTAGACGCGGGCGGAGACGCCCTGTTCGCCGGTCTCGGGGTCGGTGAGGCGTTCGCAGATGGCGAGCAGCTTCACGACGTAGCCGGCCTTGCGCGCAGACTCGATCTGCTGCGGGGTGACCTTGGTGATGCCCTCGCGGTAGACCTTCTCGAGGGGGACGTTGGTGTGGAACGCCAGGCTGGCCAGCAGGGCGGCCTTCTGCGCGGCGTCGTAGCCTGCGATGTCGGCGGTGGGGTCGGCTTCGGCGTAGCCGAGCTCGGTGGCGGTGGCCAGGGCTTCCTCGAGGCTGTCGCCGGCCACATCCATCCGGTCGAGGATGAAGTTGGTGGTGCCGTTGACGATGCCGAGGATCCGGTTGACGGTGTCGCCGGCGAGGCTGTCGCGCAGCGGCCGCACGATGGGGATGGCGCCGGCGACGGCGGCCTCGTAGTTGAGCTGGGCGCCCACCTGGTCGGCGGCTTCGAACAGCTCAGCGCCGTGCTGGGCGAGCAGGGCCTTGTTGGCGGTGACGACGTCGGCGCCGGAGTTGATCGCCGTGAGGATGTAGCTGCGGGCCGGCTCGATGCCGCCCATCAGCTCGATGACGATGTCGGCGCCGAGGATCAGCGAGTCGGCGTCGGTGGTGAGCAGCTCGCGGGGCAGGTCGACGGTGCGTGGGGCGTCGAGGTCGCGCACCAGGATGCCGACGAGCTCGAGGCTCGCGCCCACCCGGTTGGCGAGCTCGTCGCGGTGCTCAAGCAGCAGGCGGGCCACCTGGGCACCGACCGAACCACCGCCGAGCAGGGCGACGCGCAGATTGCGGTATTCGATCATCGGGTTGTTTCCTTCATTTCGTTGGTCGAGCTTGTCGCCCCAGTTCCGTTGGTCGAGCTTGTCGAGACCTCGCGAGTCGACCTCGCCACCCCCGCATCTCGCGCCAGCAAATCGTCAATCGTCTCCCCGCGGACGATGACCCTGGCTTCCCCGTCGACGACGGCCACAACAGCAGGCCGCCCCAAAAAGTTGTAGTTACTCGCCAGCGACCAGCAGTAGGCCCCGGTCGCGGGCACCATCACCAGGTCCCCAGGTGCCACGTCCCCGGGCAGGTAGTCGGCGTCCACGACGATGTCGCCGCTTTCGCAGTGCTTGCCGGCGATGCGCACCAGCGCAGGCTCGGCATCCGAGACCCTGTCGGCCAGTCGCACCGAGAACTCGGCGCCGTAGAGCGCGGGGCGGGCGTTGTCGCTCATGCCGCCGTCGATGCTCACGTAGAGCCGTGTGTTCTCGCCGATGCGCACGGGCTTGGTGGTGCCCACCTCGTAGAGGGTCACTCCGGCCGGTCCGACGATGACCCGGCCCGGTTCGATGGCGATAACGGGCAGCGGGATGTCGCGGCGGGCGCATTCGGCGGCGACGATGTCGGCCAGGCCCGCGGCCAGGTCGGCGATCGGGCTGGGGTCGTCGGCGCTCGTGTACGCGATGCCGAAGCCGCCGCCGAGGTTGAGTTCGGGCACCGGGCCGTCGGTGAGTAGTTCGGCGTGCAGGCTGAGCAGACGCGACGCCGACTCGGCGAAGCCGTCGACGCCGAAGATCTGCGAGCCGATGTGGCAGTGCAGGCCGAGGAAGTTGAGGCTCGGCTGGGCGCGGATCGCGGCGACCAGAGCCGGGGCGTCCTCGAAGACCACGCCGAACTTCTGGTCTTCGTGCGACGTGGCCAGGAACTCGTGGGTGTGCGCGTGCACTCCGCTGTTCACGCGCAGGCGAACGTTCTGCACGACCCCGTGGCGGGTTGCCGCCGCGGCGACCCTGTCGATCTCGATCGGGCTGTCGAGGATGATCGTGCCGACGCCCACGCGGGTGGCGTCGTCGATCTCGGTGCGCGACTTGTTGTTGCCGTGGAAGCCGATCCGGCCGGGCTCAACGCCGGCGGCCAGGGCCACGGCGAGTTCGCCGCCGCTGCAGACATCGATGTTGAGGCCGGCGTCCACCATCCATCGGGCGACCTCAATAGAAAGGAAGGCCTTGGCTGCGTAGTACACCTTGACGGTGGTGCCGATGCGGGAGAACTCGGTGTCGAACGCGGCGCGGAGCTCGGCGGCGCGCGTGCGGGCATCCGTCTCGTCGATCACATAGAGCGGGGTGCCGAATTGGGCCGCGAGCTCGGGGGCGCTGACGCCGCCGATCGTGATGGCGCCGGCATCGGAGCGGTGCGCGGAGGAGGGCCAGAGGCCGTCGGTGAGCGTGTTGGCATCAGCTGGGGAGCTGAGCCACTCGGGGGCGAGTGGATTATGGGCCACGGGTGAAAACCTCACAGGAGTCAAGTGGGTGTCTCACGAAGTGGCGAGCGAACCCGGATTGGTCCCTGAAGCCAGCGAAGAGACGCGCCGAAGGAGGCGCGGGAATCTACCGGAATTCTAGCGACTGCGAGTTGCGCGCGCCGAATCAAGCGGTGGAACAGCTGCCCAGGGTGCTGAGCGACTGTTCGGTGAGCGTCAATGTGCTCGACTCCAGCGTAATGCGTGCGCGCTCCGGTGTGGTTTCCACGTCGGTGAGTGTGACGCCCTGGGGCAGGTAAACGGCCATGCACACGCTGATCGGCTCGTTGCCGAGCGCCAGGTCCAGGAGCCCGCTCAGGTCCAGGCCGCCGGCGCCGGAGGTCACCCGCGCGTCCGTGGGGGTCAGTACGAGGGAGTCGGCGGTGACACTGGGCGTCGCGGTGGCCTCGTAGCCGATCGGCAGCCCGAAGACGCTCAGTTCGCCGGTGTAGGTGACCTGGTCGGCGCCGAGCTCGAGTTCCGCGTTGCGCGCGGCCGGGTCGGCATCCGCTTCGGCCAACGCGGTTTGCAGCAAAGTGTTGAGGGCGGCCTGATCAAGGTCGATGGTGCCGGCGACGTGACCGACGGGCTGGGTCGTGTCGGTGGGCACGCCGGTGGCGACAATCGACACGGATGCCGGCACGTCGTTGACCGTCAGCGTCGGCGCGGTGAGCGCAACGCGTTCGAAGCTGCCGGTGAGGTACTGCACGATCACCGACGCGCCGCCGACGACCACGTCGACGTCGCCGCTGACCCCCGCGGGCAGGCCCGCGTCGATCTCGCTGGCGATGCGATTCTGGGCGTAGCTTCGCAGGCCCGCGTCGACGGCGAAGAAGACACCCACGAGAGCGACCAGCACGATCAGCGCCACCAGCAGGCGGCGAGCGGGCCGGCGACGTTTCGGCGGTGTCGGGCTCGTCACGAAGAGCGCTCCGGCCTACATGCGCTCCGGCGCCGAGACGCCGAGCAGGCCCAGGCCGTTGCGGATGACCTGGCCGGTGGCGTCGTTCAGCCACAGGCGAGTGCGGTGCAGGTCGGTGACCGGCTCCTCGCCGAGCGGGATGACCCGGCAGTTGTCGTACCAGCGGTGGTAGTAGCCGGCGACCTCTTCGATGTAGCGGGCCACTCGGTGCGGCTCGCGCAGTTCGGCGGCCTGGGCCACCACCCGCGGGTACTCCTGCAGCACACCGAGCAGGGCGGATTCGCTGTCGTGGGTGAGCAGTTCGGGGGCGAAGGCACTGCGATCCACGCCGGAGTCGGCGGCGTTTCGGCCGACAGAGCAGGTGCGGGCGTGTGCGTACTGCACGTAGAACACGGGGTTCTCGTTGGTGCGCTTGCCGAGCAGGTCGAGGTCGATGTCCAGCTGCGAGTCGCTCGAGGAGCGCACCAGCGAGTACCGGCCGGCGTCCACGCCCACGGCGTCGACCAGGTCGTCGAGGGTGACGATGGTGCCGTTGCGCTTGGACATCCGCACCGGCTCGCCGCCCTTGAGCAGGTTGACCATCTGGCCGATGAGGATCTGCAGGTTCACGCCGGGTACGTCGCCGAATGCCTCGACCATGGCCATCATGCGGCCGATGTAGCCGTGGTGGTCGGCGCCGAGCATGATCAGGTTCTGGTCGAAGCCGCGCTCGCGCTTGTCGAGGTAGTAGCCCAGGTCGCCGGAGATATAGGCCGGTTCGCCGTTCGAGCGGATGATGACCCGGTCGCGGTCGTCGCCGAAGGTGGTGGTGCGCAGCCAGATGGCGCCATCCAGTTCGAAGATGTGGCCCTGCTCGCGCAGGCGCTCGATGGCGCGGTTGACGGCGCCGGATTCGTGCAGGGAGTCTTCGTGGAAGAACACGTCGAAGTCGACGCCGAAGCCGTGCAGCTTCTCCTTGATCTCGGTGAACATGAGGTCCACGCCGATGGAGCGGAAGATCTCCTGCTGTTCGTCGCGGGGCAGGGCGGCGATGTCGCCCTCGTAGATCTCCACGACCTGGTTGGCGATGTCGCCGATGTACGCTCCGCCGTAGCCGTCTTCGGGGGTGGGCTCGCCCAGGTAGGCGGCCAGCACGCTGCGGGCGAACCGGTCGATCTGCGAGCCGTGGTCGTTGAAGTAATACTCGCGCGTCACATCCGCGCCCTCAGCGATCAGCACGCGGGCGAGGCTGTCACCAACGGCCGCCCAGCGCACGCCACCCATGTGGATGGGGCCGGTGGGGTTGGCCGAGACGAACTCGAGGTTGATCTTGATGCCGTCGTACATGTGGCCGGTGCCGTAGACCGGGCCGGCGTTCACGATGGTCTGGGCGAGGGCGCCGGCGGCGGATGCCTCGAGGCGGATGTTGATGAAGCCGGGGCCGGCGATCTCCACGGAGGCGACCTCGGGCATGGCTTCGAGGCCGGCGGCGAGCTCGGCGGCCACGGCGCGCGGGTTGGTGCCCAGCGGCTTGGCGATCTTCATCGACACACTCGACGCCCAGTCGCCGTGGTCGCGGTTGCGCGGGCGCTCCAGCGACATGTCGGCGACGACCAGACCGAGATCTGCGATCTCCGCCCCTTCGCCACGTCGGCGCTCGACCAGGGTGTTAACGAGGTCGAGCAGGGACTGGGAAAGTTCGGCAGGGGTCACGGCGAACAAGCTTACCCGTCGTCCCAGTTGGTAAGGTCAACGCGTGACCCACTCCAGCTCGTCCTCGTTCGCCACCGGCCGCCGACTGCGCGCCGCACTCGCCCTCACCGGCGCTTCGCTCGCTCTCATCGCCCTGGCCGGATGCGCACCGGCAGGCGACACCGAGCCCACCGCGTCAGCCACGGCAAAACCGAGCAGCACGGCCACGTCGGCGCCCACCGCCTCCGCTGAGCCCACGGCGTCGGCGACCCCCGAGCCGGTCGCCGAAGGCACCGCAGTGGACAAGAGCTGCGACCAGGTCCTCACTGCGGACGACGTGTACGAAATCAACCCCAACTACAGCCCGGACCCCGGCTACTCCGCGACCAGCGACACCGCTGTGACCGCCACCACTTATAGCGGTGTTTCCTGCGGCTGGATCAATCAGTCCAGCGGCGAGGTCATCGAGGTGTCGTTGGCGATGCCGAACGAGGCGCTCGCCAACACCCTGAAGGATGCGGCCCTGGCCGGCGGCGAGATCGTGCCGACCTACGGCAGCGCCCCCGAGGTGGAGGGCTACTTCAGTGCCGACACCGGCACCGCCCAGGTTTTCAGTGGTGGCTACTGGGTGGCCGTCACCTCCCCCGACATGATCGAGCCCGGCGACGCCGAGCGCATCGTGAGCACGGTTCTCGGCAACCTCTAGGGCTGTTCGGGGGCATCGCCCCTCCTCCACAGGGCAGTGTTTGAGTACTTTTCCACCTAGGTCTTTTCGGGCCTTTTAGTGTCGGTGGTGGGTGCTTCACTGTCCCTATGGCCACCTCGAATGCCACACCCGACGACACCCCCGATGACACCTCGGACCCCGCGGTGGATCCTGTCGCGGCGGCGATCAGCGCCGTCATCGACCCGCTGATCGCCAACGAGAAAACCATCGCCGGCGGTTACGCGGAGCGCACCCGGCTGCTGGCAGAGTTGGACCGGCTCGGCCACGAGCCGCGCATCATCGCGGGCCTGTGCGGTGACCCCGTCGAGTCCGGCCGGAACGACCCGGACACCGGCGCGCACGGCCCGGCCTGGGACGACGAGGAACTGGCCCGCCGGTGCATGGCCGCTGAAGCCGCCGGGGCGTTGCGGTTGACGGCCACCACGGCGGGCATCATGGTCTTCACCGCCGCCCGGCTCACCGGCCAGCTGCCCGGCTTCCACGCGGCGCTGAGCCGGGGCAGCATCACCTGGGGCCACGCGGTAAAGATGCTCGATCTCACCGACGGTGTTCCCGAAGAGATCCTGCCCGCGTTCGAAGCGAAGGTCCTGCCCGCGGCGGAGAAGCTCACCTCCACCCAGTTCGTCCGGGTCGCCGGGCGGATCCTCGAGGGGATGCACCCGGTTTCGTTACAGGTGCGCGACGATGCCGCGGCCACCGAACGCCGGGTGCTGCTGCAGCCCGACGCCGACGGGATGGCGTGGCTGAACGCCTACCTCAAAGCCGAGGACGCCCAGGCGATCTACGACCGGCTCAACCACATCGCCAAAGACCTCGACCTTGACGCGGACGCCCCTGCGGCGCCCGGCACCGACGCGCCCGGCGCCGACGCACCCGTCCTCTGCCGAACCAAGGACCAGCGCCGCGCGGACGCCTACCGCGACCTGCTGTTGGAGGGCGTCGGTCCCACGGGCCTGGGCCACGGTATCCGCGGCACCGTGCACGTCACCGTCCCGGCCCTGACCCTGCTGAGCCGCAGCGACGAACCCGCCATCCTCGAGGGCTATGGGCCCATCGACCCCGAGACCGCCCGCCGCATCGCGGGCACGGCGACCAGCTGGATCCGGATCCTCACCCACCCCGAGACCGGCTGCCGGCTGAGCATGGGCCGCGACACCCACAACCCGCCCGCCGACATGCGCCGCTACCTGGACGCCCGCGACCAAACCTGCCAGGGCATCGGCTGCAACCGGCGGGCCACCCTCAGCGAAATCGACCACACCCAGGCCTGGAACACCGGCGGCCGCACCGACGCCGACAACCTCGTGCACCTCTGCAAAGGCTGCCACCGGCTGAAACACCAATCCAGCTTCAGCACCAGCCAGGGCCCGGGCGGCGCCCTCACCTGGACCACCCCCGCCGGCAAGAAATACCGCTCCGCCCCCGCCAACACCGACCCCGCCAGCTACAACAGCCAACCAACCGGCCGCCCCATCGACCCGACGGCCACGCCAGCACCCCCGACACCGGCTCCGGCACCGGATCCGGTCAGCCCTTCGGAATCCGCGCCTCGACTAGGCGCAGACGACCCTCCCCCGTTCTAACCGACCGGTTCGACACCGGGGGTCATCATTCGGCGCAAAGACGTCCGCCCAGGGATGCTAACCTAGAGGTTCCTGGGCCCCCATAGCTCAGGGGATAGAGCACTGCCCTCCGGAGGCAGGGGCGGCAGTTCGAATCTGCCTGGGGGCACATTTGTCACGTGACACGCCAGTTCGGACTTCTGCCACCTAGTTCGGACAAACGGCATGCCAATTCCGGGAGTTCATCCCGCGGCAGTCCATGAAACTGTTGCGACGACTCCGTTCCATTCCCCGTCGGGTAGGAGCGGATTGCTCCTCGTTGCGTCGACTCCTGTGCCGTTGACGCGGCCCCCAGCGAGTGCCACCGTTAACACATGGCTCGAACCCTTGAAGCCGACTACCTTGTGGTGGGCGCGGGTGCCATGGGGATGGCATTCACCGACACGTTAATCGACCACGCCGACGTGCGCGTCGCGATGGTCGACCGCCGTCACGGGGTCGGCGGGCACTGGCTGGAGGCGTACCCGTTCATCAGGCTGCATCAGGCCTCGGCGTTCTACGGCGTCGCCTCGAGAATGCTGGGTGGCGGCAAGCTCCAGGTGAGCGGACCGGAGACCGGGCTTCAGGAGCGGGCGAACCAGGCCGAGATCACCGCGTACTACGGGCAGATGCTCGACCGGATGCTGGAGACGGGCAAGGTCGACTTTCTGCCCAACAGTCACTTCGACGGCGACCACACCGTCGTCTCGCATATCGCAGGGGTTCAGCTCGAGGTACCCGAGTCGTGCCGGATCGTGAACGCCCACTACCTCGCTCCCAGCATCCCGGCCGAGACGGCACCGCCGTTCGATGTCGCCGACGCGGCTCGCGTCCTGCCCATCAACGACCTCGCGCGGCTGGAGGAGGCGCCGAGCCGGTACGTCGTCGTGGGCGCCGGCAAGACCGCGAGCGACGCCTGCATCTGGTTGCTTGCGCGCGGCGTGGACCCCGACGCGATCTGCTGGGTCCGGCCTCGCGACCCGTGGATGTTCAACCGCGCGCTCATCCAACCCGATCCCGCAATTTTCCTCAGAATGGCCGCCGACGTGATGCAGATCTCCGAGGGCGCGGCCTCGCTCAGCAGCCTGTTCCTGCAGCTCGAGGACGCCGGGATCCTTCTGCGCATCGACCGCTCGGTCATGCCGACGATGGCCAAAACACCGACTCTCGCGTCGTGGGAGCTCGACCAGCTTCGCTCCATTTCAAACGTCGTCCGCCGCGGGCACATCAAGTCTGTGGATCGCGGCAAGCTCACCTTCGCCGACGGCGCCATGCAGATTGCGGATGATGCACTCGTCGTGCACGCCGCGGCGGACGGCCTGAAGTACCCACCCCTCGTCCCAGTGTGGCGACAGGAGGACATCACGCTTCAGCCGATCCGGACGGGCTTCCCGTGCTTCGGCGCCGCCCTGATCGGGTACGTCGAGGCCACCCGCACCGACGATGCCGAAAAGAACCGGCTCTGCCCGCCTTCGAACTACGGCAATTCGATGTCCCAGTGGGCGAAAGCGACCGTTCTCGGCACCCGGGCCGCGATCAACTTCACTGCCCAGCCCGACCTCAAGGCGTGGTCGGACGGGGTTGCGCTCAACCCGGCGCGAGTGCCGCCGGGATACCCGCATTCCGCTGCGTTGGACGACGCTCGCGAACGTCTTGCGATCCACACCCGACCGGCGCTGGCGAGGCTCGTCGAGCTGATGTGAGCCGAGCCTGTGCTCTGTCGTTCTTTCAGTCGCGCCACCACCCGAGCTGGCGTGCGGGGCGGCGAGCTTCTGCTCACTGTGGGGTGGGGCAGGATCGCGTGTCCGATGTACGGTGGCAAAACCATCGACCTTGCACGGAGCTACTTCCGCGCAATTACGCGTGTCCGACCTTGGCAATTTGTCCGGACTGGACTGTCACGCGACACACATTTTCACGTGACCCGTGCACGTCAGCTGGCACCGTCGCTTTTCGCGGTCTCGTCATTGGATTGATCTGGCATCAATCCCAGGGCGCGCGCCCGGCGGTAGAACGTGGCGCGGGACATCCCGAAGTCGCGCACGACCTCTGCCGTTGGTTCTCCGTCCTCGATGAGTCGGTTGGCGCTGCGTATTTGTCTGTTGGTGATTCTTCGTGGTCGGCCACCAAGGTTCTTGCCGGCGTTGCGGCGTCTATCGATCGAGTCGAGCACGCGCTCGCGCTTGATTTCGTGTTCCATCTGCCCGAGAGCAGCCATAACTGTGAACAGCATGGATCCCGTCTGTGTCGCGGTGTCGACATCTCCGCCGCCCAGATTGAGGACGCGAAGCTCAACACCGCGGCCATTTAGGTCCTCGGCGAACGCGAGCACGTTCTGCGTCGATTGGCCCAGCCGATCTAAAGACGCGATCACGAACGTGTCGCCAGGCTCAAGCGCAGTGAGTGCGAGATCAAGCTGAGGCCGGGACGCTCGAGCGCCGGAGCTCCCTTGATCGACATAGAGGTCGTCGCGCCGGACGCCAGCAGCCAAAATCTCGGCCCGCTGCCCGTCGGTGGGCAGTTGTCGACTCGATACCCGCGCATAGCCGATGAGCTTAATCACGATGCTCCTTCGTCGTCTCATAACTAACGATGCGCACTGTACTTCAAGCAAAAGGTTATGCGACGTAGTTGTGAGACTCGCTTAGCTCGTGAGATTGCCGGAGATTTGGGAAAGTGCCGGTCACGGCCGTGAGACGTCTTGTATCCCTAGGGATACGAGACACGTACCGTGTCGCGTACGATTCAAGCGCGCGGGCATCTTCATCGGGCGGACCTTGCGGGAATCGACGGCCCGGCGATTGTTCGGTGGCGAAGCCGTCTGCTTGCACCATCGGCTTCGCGATTCTGTTCTTGAATGAGTTCGGTAGTGCCAACCGGTTGAATGAACGACGGATTGGGGTCCGATGGAGAAATCCAGTTCTTTCGTGTTCCACAGCGGTCCTCCTCTTGTACTAGTCGGGACGACCAAGCATTCTTTTTTTTGCGTTGTTCAGTGTGCGTCATCCATGCCGGTTACGTGCACGGCATACCCTTGACAGCCAGCGTCCCGCCAGTCATAGTCGTCGCCGAGCCCCCGGTCCGTCGGCCCCCATAGGGCCAGCGCCTCGCTGGGAGCGAGGTCGGCAAACTTCCAAGGGGTTGAGCCCAGCCAGGACGGCGTGAAGTGGTACTCGTACCCTTTTTCCAGCATGCAATCCCCAATGATCGCCGACTGGGTGAGCAAGATCTCGGCATTGGCGAGCTGGTCCGCTGACCAATCCGCCGGGGGGCGTGGGATCGTGGCAATGTCAGTGGATGCGTCATAGATCGGCGGTTCCGCGATCGTGGCGGCCGCGACCGGGCTGGGACCGGGGGCAGCAGAGCTGGTAAGTGGGGTTTCTGCCACAGCTGTAGTCGTTTCTGCCGACGCCGTTGGGGATGGATTGTCGAGCCCGAATGCGGAGATGATGCTCGCCGTGGCGGAGACTCCCCACACTGCCGCGGCCGCAAAAGCCACACTCAGCCCTCCCGCGGCGATCAGCAGTGCCACACGACTCCCACGGCGTAGCTTGACGGGTTGTTGCTCGCGGACGTTGGCGAGCAGATCCTCAATCTCAGACATGTGTCGTTCCCTTTTCGTCGTTCTCGCTTGTGGTTGGCCGCCGGCCGACGCCCCACCAATACGCTGCCGCTGCGCAGCACAACACCGAGCCAAACCTCGATGAACAGCTGCCCGTTCGAGTGGTACAACGCACAGGTTCGAGTCTGATACCTGTCCCCTGGCCGGCGTGCAACAACCGCACGTCGGCCCGGGCCCGGTTGTGCCGCGGTCGCTGATCACCATCCGGCATTTCGCCGTTGCTCAGATCGATCAGCCCAACTTCTCCGCTACCTTCTTATTCGAGACGGTTGGGGAGGTTTTCCTTTCGAGCGCACGCTGGACGGAAGTCAGAAATCGAAGCTCACGGAGCCGGCGTTGACCGAGTTAACCGTTATCGTGTAGGGATTGTCGTCGCAATTCACGACAAAGGCGTGAGTTGCTACGGCTCCCTGAACGATCATGGTCGAAAACTCCTCGACAACATACCCACGAACCGATTCCCCCGGCTTGACATCGGTGAACGGGAGATTCCATTCGATCGAGCTTGATCCCTCGAACACCTCAACGTCGTCTTCGACGAACTCTACTGTGCGGTCACTCCCGTTCTCGATCTTCACTCCAACCCCGCAGTAGCCGTCGAAGTAAGTTATCTGCTCCGCTGTGACCTTCAGGCCGGCGCTAGATTCCTCCTCGAATGGGCCCACAGTGCACCCGGTCATCAGGAACGCAACGACCAGCATCGAAAGGGTAGCGGGCACAACTCGTGAAGATCGCATAACTTGAGAATGACATGGCGAACCGCCCCGGGGATACCGCGGAGAGGCCCCCTTGCTCGCTGGAACAGGAGACCTGGTCCGCTGACCTGAGCCGGTCGCACAGATTCGCAAGTGCTTCATAACCTATGTGGCTCATATCCCATGGGATATGAGACCAGGGATTGGCTCTTTGGCCACCTGTAGGTGACCTACCAGATGGCCCGTGCGGCAGATCTATCTCTCCAACGCGACCGGCCGGGCGTGAGCCAGCGCGTGCTACACGCTGACCGGTTGCGCGCATGCCAGCTAGGGTGACGGTGCTCGCACTTCTCAGCGTTGACGGAGGTCGCATGTCATTGATTGTCGTTCCTGAGTCCGCATCGACGCTGCGGTCGGTACGCAAGCGTGAGCGCCGGGCGCTGGTCGGTCTGATCCTGGTCCTCGCGCCGCTTCTTACGGCCTGCACCGTGACGGAGCCCACGCCGCCAGAGCCGACTGGGCTCGTCACGTACCCCCTTCCAGAGGACTGGGTGGGCATGGCCGGGTTGAAAGTCGGGACACTGGCATTCGTCGACAACTGCGTCCGGTTTGACGATGGCGACATTCCGGCATTTCCCGACAAGCTCACGACTTGGGACGGCACGACACTCACATTTGCAGGCGAGGAGTATCGGATGGGCGACGAGATCTCCCTCGGCGGAGGGAGTCCCGTGGAAGGCGCGACGGTGTCCATACCGATCCCCAAGACCTGCGGAAACGGGATCATAATCATCGTCTCACCTCCGTCACGCGCAGAGCGTTGAGTGAACCGGGCAGCATCCCTGCGCCGGTCACCAGTTCACTGGTGACGACTGTGTTGTTGTTCTCTTACGCCTCATATCCCATGGGTTGCGAGCCTGTTAGGTTCAGGACCATGCGCAGCGGAGGTGGCTCAGTGTTCAACCGTGACGGGATGAGGGTGTCTGAGCGTTGGGGAGCCGGGATGTTGCTGGCGACCACGATTCTGCTTTCGGGATGCGTGGAGTCAACGGATAGCGATTCGGCCACCGTCACGGACGCTAGCCCCACAACGGTCAGTGATGCGCGCATCATTACTGGCAGCGTTCCTGGAGAGTACGAGTACAAGGATGTTGCTGGCACGGTCGCGGCGGTAGATGGCTGCGTAGCCCTGGAGCTGTCAGACGGTGCGGTTTACCCGATAATTTGGCCGCTCGGTTACCAGTATCTGCCCGACGAAGCTTCTGTCAGTAGCGTGCATGGGACCGTCGCTCTCGGCGAAAAACTGACTGAGAGTAGGGGGTACCTCATTGATCGCGAGGTAATCGACGAGTTCCCAGATCCTGCGCGGTTAACGGGTTTCGATGAGTGCGACTCGAATGCGCCGACATTCCTTGTGCTGGTAAATGTAGAAGACTTCGACACCCCTGAGTAGCGCGCCGGCGCTTGCCAATCGGTTACAAAGCGAGATTTCTTGCAGCGCGCTGTTGTCCCATGACCGAACTGCCTCGAAACCCATGGGATACAAGACAGTGAGATCGATCTTAAAAATCGCAGAAGCTGCACTGATGCGGCCGATCCGGAGAGCTACCACGTGAGGTGTGGCCCGACGCCCAGCGTGCGGAGCCTCAGTCGAGAACGCGCCATTCGCGTACGAACTCCTCAACGGTCTTGGTTTCGAGGTCGCGGCGCACGGTGTCCAAGAGGACGTGGGGGTCGCCGACGTCAGCGGCAGTGCGTAGAACCTCGGCCCCGCCCGCGCGCCGGCGGATGACAAGGTCGGCATCGACCTCGACGTCACCCAGTGCTGCGCGAACCATCGCCCACGCCCGACGAAGTAGGAGTCGAGTGCGCGTGCCCGATGGCTCCTCAAGCGCTGCGATTAGGTGGTTTGACGCGCGATCCATTCCCATATCTTGTCGCATAGCGAAGCGCCCCTGTCAGTCGGGCGTGTCTCGTAACCTCAGCGTGTCGAAACCCATGGGATATGAGACCTAAGGGATCACCTGTCACAGGACGAGCGGCTACCTGATTTGTCTCGCATCCTCATCTGTCTCGTATCGGTAGGGTTTCGAGACAGTTTTCGATGGTCGCGATTGTGCGCCTCGACGCTCACGCTTTCGACTGCCTCGCGATCGGCCGTCTCACGTCCTGTCGTCTAAGCGTCCATCGCGGCGCGCCATCATCCACACGCCGTAGAACCCGGCGAAGACCAGGAGTGCGAGCACGGAGCTCATTCCCACAGATGCCCAAAAAGGGTAGAGAGCGCCTGCGAATAGGTTGTCCTCGGTCTCGCAGAAGATCTGTGTGGGGAAGGTCGACCGGTTGATGTGTGTGAGGTGACCGGCTGTGAGCCCAATGCACTGCGAGTAGACATCTTCAGAACTCGGAAATGTCAAGATGTACGGCCAGAGGGCAACTGCGACGAAGCCCCCTCCTGTAAGCGCTGCGCCCGCCCGCACACCATCGGGTCCGTCAAGGAGTCGCCTGCGCTTCTTGATTTCGCAGTCAGTCACGCCTGGATCCTCGTCGAAGCATCGAACCCCTCATTTTGTAAGCATCCTCAGAACGGCGCGATGCCAACATACTGGTGACGCCCATGGTGTTCTCTCATCGAGAAGCACTCAATGCGACGAAACTATCGCTTTCTGGACTCGAAATGCTTGATCTCGTCGCCTTCACGATTTGCGCGGTCCCTTGCCTCTTCTGCTCGGACCCCGGGCACCGGTTACTAACCGCCGTGTGCTCTCACGATCAGTTCGTGTCCCGTGGCGGAGCAGGCTGCTGCCATTGCGGAGGTGAGGTTGAAGTACTCACTTGTGCCGGTGTCGTATGGCTGTCCTTCGGGTCCCGGGACAGCAGCATCGATATATGTCATCACATTCGATACAGCGATAGCGATGCTTCCCGGCGGAGCCTCAATCGCTCTGAAAAGCTCAGTGGCGCGGTTCAAATGCTCGATGCTCGTTTGGAGGTCGATTGTTCCCTTATGAAAGTCGTTCCAGGCGTTGTAGCCCAGAGATGCCGGCTCGCTGAGCGAAACGCATGCTGTTTCCGCGGGGTCCGCAGCGGGCAGAGGGCTTGACGTTTCCGCGAACTCGGTTGTCTCTGGGGACGAGACAGGTGGCGCTGCCGCGCAGCTAGACAGGGACGCGATCACCAACGCGGTGAATAAGAGACTCCGGTACATATTGGCTTTCTGCGTGCGTAGGTGGGTCAGCCGCCGTAGGCGGCCATGATCACAATCCCGGAGCCGTTATCGCCGCAGACGTCCCCGACGATCGTGCCCGCCGCATCCATCTCGGTCGGTGAGTGCTGCTCGTGGAAGTAGCCGGGCACGACGACGGGCGAGGACATCCCCTCCACCAGCGCGGGCAGCTGCAGGGCGATGAGCCCGGTGGCCGTGTCCTGCATTTCTGTGATGATGCCCGCGGCCTCGTCCATCTGCACGCGCCACTCCTCTGCGCTCACGTCGCCCTGTAGGTAGCCCTGGTCGGCGTTGAGATAGACACTCATGTACTCCGACAGCTGCGTGCACGCGTCGGTGATGAGCGGATCGGGGCTGAAGACGTCAGTGGTGAACTCGCCCGTCAACGCGAACTGCGAGTCGGCTGGCACGGAGATGTACAGCTGCATCAGCGTGGATTCGGGCGCCGGAAACAGGTAGGTACGGGTGCCTTGGCAGCCGCCGCGGCGGTCATTCTGCGTGGCCCCGCTGAAAGAGAGGCTGAAATTGCCGCTCACGCAGACAAAGCTCACCCGGAACGACGCTGCGCCGTCTGGCACGTCGATCATTTTCTCGACCGGACCGACGCCGTTGAGCTCAACGGCGGGCCAGTCCGCCGTGTTCACGCTCTCGGCGCTCTCGGTCCCACCGGCATCCGGCGGCGAGGCGGTGCACGCCGTTAGCGCGAGGGCCACCCCGAGCAGGCAGGCCACTGATCTGACCAGGGCTGATTTCGAACGACGCATGATCCCCCATATCCGGCGCCCGACACGGCGCCCCGCACGACCCCCGTGCACGCCCGACTCTACCGATTGCGCGGGGCGTAGGCACGCCCCTGACTGTCTGTGTGTCGGGAAGGTTGGCTTGATCCGCACGCAATGTGTCTCGAAACCGAAGTGGCTCATATCCCATGGGATACGAGACGGCCGGCCGTGTCGAACGCCGAGCCTCGGGGCATGGTTCCGCTCGATAAGAGGCGTCGGCGCTGACTACCTAGTCAAAGCTCCGTCGACCACTGCCCATTCACGCGGGACGAGTCCGAATTGGTTATCGATGCATGTCGAACCGCGTGTGACCATAAGGGTATGGAGCCGTTGGACGAGAGACCACAAATCGGAATGATCGCGGTCGAAACTAGTGTGCTGGCGCAGAATGGCATCGAGCTTGATGTGATGCTCACTGAGCTCAATGTGGAGCTCAGAGGGGCGATGCCGACGGACACTCCTCGTTTGGGATGGCGTGTGCTCACCTCAGTGAACGGTGAGGTCGCGACTATCGGCGCTCCAACAGATGACGACGGTCAGTGGTGGCGCCTTGGCCAGATTCGGCCGAGCCAGGGCGAGCCAGGGCCGCGTCTTCTCGCGCTGCATCCCACTTTGCAGCGTCGCCGGCCCAGCATAAGAGACCGTGCCGGCGGGCTATCTTTGCGGTGGCCGGCCGTCACCCGCGAGGCGCCCGATCTGGACCTGCTCGCGATCGATATCGTCAACGCTGGAGGGGAACGCTGGTTGCCTCAGGGAGACTCCTTCATGGTGTTCGCGGCGCTTCGCCAACCAGGCGGGCCTGCCCCGGGAGTCTATTTCGGGTACGTCGCCGGACAGTATCCTGCATTACCGCTGGACCCAGGCGAGTACGCGCGGGTGCGGGTTGTTATCGATGCTGGCCAGTGGGATGACGCGCATGCCGGGCCGTATGAGGTTCACGCATTTCTTGTGGACTTAGGGCTGCGCGGCGCAGACGTGCTCCCTGTAGAGCTAACCGACCACGACGTCCAAAGTCACCTGCCGCGGCGGCCGCTACCCCCGCCACCGGCCAGGTGATTCACCTGATCGCTAGGCGGTCCTGACACTGGACAAAATAACGGGCGGCCATCAGTGCCCTGCTTGGTCGAGTAGTTCACTAACGGTCGGCGACGTTTAGTCCCGCATGGTCATCGTCAGCCCGGAAAGGCGGGACCATCAGGCGTCGACAACGACTCTGGCCTTTTCTGGGGCATCGCTCTGTTCCTTTTTGAGGGCCTGACAGTCGTCTGGCCCGTCACCCCGGGTGAGCATGATGATGCGGTCCAGCTGCGCTCGCGCCTGTTCTAGATCGGATATGCCGACCGACATCCGTTCTCGTTCGGCCACGAGAACATCGAGGATATCTGGGGTGGCGTGTCCTGAGTCGACACACGGGAGTACCGCACGAATCGTACGGCTGGACAGGCCGGCGGCATACAACTGCTGAATCAGGCGGACCCGGTCCACTGCGTTCTCACCGTAAATACGCTGCCCGCTTGAGGTGCGTTCAGGGGTCAGAAGAAATTGTTCTTCGTAGTAGCGCAATGCGCGGGTACTCACCCCCGCTTCGCCAGCAACATCGCCGATTCGCAGATGTGCTCTTTCAACTATTTTTGTCATGGGACTTGCCCTTCACGTCAACGTCAAGTCTTAGTGTAGCTCGAGTCAGGTCAGCCAAACGTGCTGACCGCCAAGGGAATGAGAACCACTGTGAATTTCACCGACCAGGTTGCACTTGTCACCGGAGCCAATCGAGGCATCGGGCGTCAGTTCGTCGAAGAGCTCAAGGAACGTGGCGTCAAGAAGGTCTACGCAACGTCGAGGCGTGTGGAGTCCCTCGACATCCCGGGCGTCGAGGTGCTTCAGCTGGACATCACTGACCACAACTCCGTTGTGGCTGCGGCTCGGGCGGCCACCGATGTCACGCTGTTGATCAACAACGCCGGAATATCCACCGGCACCACCTTGGTCACCGGAGATCTCTCGGCAATCCACCGCGAAATCGACACCCACTTCTGGGGCACACTCGACGTAATTCGCGAGTTCGCGCCGGTGCTCGCCGCGAACGGCGGCGGATCCATCAGTAATGTGCTGTCGGCCCTGTCGTGGTTCCAGGCCCCCGGAAATGGCGCATACGGCGTCGCCAAAGCCGCGGAGTGGAACATGACCAACGCGGTGCGCATGGAACTTGCCGAGCAGCACACGCTGGTCCAGGGCGTGCACCTCGGCGCGGCCGATACAGACATCATGGCTGGCTACGAAGGCGCGATGATTCACCCGCGCCAGGTAGCCAAGGCAACTCTCGATGGCCTGGCCGTGGGCTTGATCGAGGTCATCGTCGACGACTGGAGTGCCATGGTCAAGGCTTCCCTGGCGGATGACCCGAAGGTCTTCTACGACGGCCTCCTTGCACAGCTCGGCTAAAGTCACGCACTTGCTCGGCATCTAGCGACCCAGAGGTCGCCGGAAATCGTCGCGAAATGGGGTGCTCGGATGCGCAATGATGTACGCGTGTTCGATGCAACCAACGAGAGGAACTGTCGAACCTGAGCCTGTCCCCTACCTCGCGGGCCGGGTCCCACACGCGACGCTATGGCGTAGATCAGTTCTGCGTGGGACTGATCTACGCCGGCGACGTTGCTCCAGAAACAGCGCCAAGCGCGATCCCCATTGAGAACGTGCCAGCTACGGCGCCTGCCTTGCAGCCCGCGTCGGCCAACGGTGGGTGAACGGTCATATGGACACCATTACATAGCAGCACTAAACGTCGCCACGATATGGCCGACACCGGTCAACGCGTACCTCAGTACCTCAACCGACGTGCCCCACAACCCCTGGTCGCGAGACATTGCCTGCCAACCAGGTCGCTCAGACACGGGGAAGATGAACGTATGAAAAACAACCCGCTTGTCCCGGAATTATCTGTTCGGGACCTCGCAACGAGTCTCAACTTCTACGTACGGGGAGTTGGTTTCTCAGTGGCCTACACACGCTCCGATCCATCGTTCGCCTACTTGGACCTCCACGGGGCTCAGCTGATGCTCGAAGAGGATCACCAGGAGGCGTGGGTCACTGGGTCTCTCGACGGGTCGCGAGGGGCGGGGGTCAACTTGCAGATCGAAATCCTGGATGTGCACGCCGCAAGCGATCGTCTCGCCGGTTTGGGCGTCAGACCCTTCCGTGAACTAACCGAGAGTAGCTACGACACCGCTGACGGGCCGTGGGTGCAGCTCGAGTATCTGGCTCAGGACCCTGATGGTTACCTGATCCGTCTCGTGCAGAGGCTCTCGGCCTGACGGCATCGGCTTCGCGAGCGCCGTCACCAACCGCCACGCGTCGGCGTATGGCCTTTTCGGGCATCGTCGGGCATCGCCAGTTCGGCCCGCAGGCCCAGGAGCCGGATCGGTCGGCCCGCTTCGATTCCGGCCGCGAGGCCCAGGGCACCCGCGAGGATTTCGTTACCGTCGGACGTGACGGGGATCTTTCTCGCGCGGGTCGTGGTGACGAACGGCGCGTAACGGATCTTGAGGGTCAGCCCGATGACGGGCCGCCCCTCCGCCAGAACATCCTCCAGGACCCGCGCTGTCAGCTCCCGCACGGCGTCGTCCACCTGGGCGGGGTCGGTCAGGTCGCGCTGGAAGGTGGTCTCCCGGCTATGCCCGCGGGCAACCCACGGGGTGTCGTCCACAACGCCGGCGCCGTCCCCGCGTCCGAGCTCCGCGTACCACGGCCCCATCTTGGGCCCGAATTCTGGGACCAGGTCTTGGGGGTCGCTCGCGGCGAGCTCGGCGACGGTGTTGATGCCGAGTTTCGCCAGCCGGCCCGACACTTTGGTACCCACGCCCCACAGGTCCCTCGTGGGCCGGCTGCCCATGACGTCGCTCCAGTTCCCCGCCGTGAGACGGAAAACGCCGGCCGGCTTGGCAAAACCGGTGGCGACCTTGGCTCGAACCAGGGTGTCGCCGATGCCCACACTGCAATGCAGCTGAGTTCGTTCCAGAACAGCGGCCTGCACCTGCCGGGCGATGGCTTCCGGATTCTCTGTCTCAATACCCATAAAGGCTTCATCCCAACCCAGCACCTGCACGGTGACGCCGGGTTGCGCACGCAGAGTAGCCATCACCGTTTCCGACGCCGCAAGGTAGGCCTCCTGATCAACCGGCAGGATCACAGCGTCGGGCACCTTCCGGGCCGCAATGCGCAGGGGCATTCCGGAACCCACGCCGAACGCCCTGGCTTCATAGGAGGCGGTCGACACCACAGCTCGTTCCGTGGGATCGCCCCGACCGCCGACGATGACCGGCCTGCCCGCAAGCTCCGGTCGCCGGAGCACCTCGACCGCAGCAATGAACTGGTCGAGATCGACGTGCAGTACCCACCGGAATCCGCTCACGCCGCCAGTCTGCCCTGACCCAGCCGAACCGGGTCACTCTTCGGGTGCGAACTCGATCGAATCGAAGACGGCGCGCGCCTCTTTCGTCAACTCCGGACCGACCGATACGAACTCGCCCACTGCGATCAGTGCAAGCTCGCCATTCAGGTCGAGCACCCGCTCGGTCTCGCGCTCACTCGTCATTGAGTACCAGCGTGCGCACTCGTCCGCCAGATCCGACCAGAGGCAGACGTGCACCTGGTCGCACTCGGTAATGTCGAGATCGCTCTCGACCCGGTAATCGAACTCGAAGCCTGAATAGTCGCCCATCACGACCTCCACTGGAGGAGTGGTCTCCGTTGAAGCCTGCGCGGTCATCGCATCGACATAGGCCTCAGGAGACGGGTCCACCGCGACGAGCGCGCCTTGCCAGGCGCAGGCGTCCGTCGGCACAAAACCGGGGTTTCCGAAATTCACGAAGACCGCCCACTCGCCCGCCTGCTCCTTGAGAACACCCCAGCCAAACGATTGCCAGCCCTCTGGAACAGTCACCTCAAAGGGCACCGTGAAGCCGGTCACGAGATACGTGCCCGCGCCGATGTCGCCGCCCTCCGGCAGCGGTGCGGCCGTGTCAGCCTCTGCGGTCGGTGCGGGGGGCGGCGACTCGTCGGTCGTCGTGCAGGCCGAGAGGCCGACGCACGCCAGCAACGCGATTACGAGACCCGCCAGCGGCGAGCGCGGCAGACGGGTGGCGCGGGTGCGCCGGGATGATGCCAACATGTCGGGATCCTCTCGTTCGACCGTGCAGCGCGATGGCCTCTTAGCCAGTAAAGGACAAGCCGATATCAGTCGGATACCGGAGCCCATCCGCTCAATATCGGCCCGATATCGGCCGTCTTGACTGATGTCGGAGGCGAGCGCACAGTGGCGTCATGGAGATACGAGTCCTTGGATCCCTGACTCTCGACGAGGGCCGGATTCCGCTCGCTCCGCGTGATCGTGCGGTGCTGGGTGCGCTCACGGTCCGTCTCGGTGAATCCCTGTCGGTCGAGTCCCTCGCGGCCGCGCTCTGGGGCGACACCCTGCCCGCCTCGTGGTCGCACGTCATTCCGGGATGCATCATGCGCTTGCGCCGGCTGATCGCGCCGGCGCGGATCGAGACCACCGCGCTCGGGTACCGGCTGACTGCGGAGCACCTCACGGTCGACGCCGAACAGTTCGAGCGTCTCGTTGCGCGGGGCACCCAGCAACTGGAGCTCGGTGAGCCCGAGCGTGCCGCGCATACGTTTTCCGAAGCGCTCGCGCTGTGGCGGGGTGAGCCCTTCGTCGAGCTCATCGACTGGGGGCCGGCTCAAATCGAGTCCGGTCGCCTCGAGGAGATGCGTTTGGGGGTCGAGGAGCTCCTCCTCGACGCACGACTTCAGGCCGGCGAGGTTCAGGAGGTCGCCGCGTTGGCGCGCGCCCGCGTCGCCGAAGCTCCGCTGCGGGAGCGGCGATGGGTTGTGCTGAGCGTGGCGCAATATCGCCAGGGTCGGCAGGCGGAGGCCATCGCCACCGTGCGCAGGGCGCGGGGGCTGCTCGCTTCCGAGCTGGGCCTGGATCCGTGCACGGAGCTCGCTGAGCTGGAACAAGCGATCCTCCGGCAAGATCCGTCGCTCCTGTCCGACCGGGTGTTCCGGCCCGGAAGTACCGAGTGTCCGTACTTCGGTCTGCCTCCCGCCGGCGTTGGGGACGCCGAGCGATACTTCGGTCGCGAGCGGGAGCTGTCCGGGGCGCTGCGAGCGCTCGAGGAGCACGGCGTGCTGCTCGTCACCGGCTCGTCGGGCGTCGGCAAGTCCTCATTCGTCAGGGCCGGGATCGGCGCGGAGCTGATCGCCCGCGGCAGAGAAGTCGCCATCGTGACGCCAGGCGAGCATCCGATCGATGCTCTGCGCGATATCGGCCTCACGCCCGGAAACTCGCTGCTCATCGTTGATCAATGCGAACACGCCTTCGCCGCGGACGACCCCGCCGAGATTCGGGAGTTCTTCGGCGCCCTGTCGCGGATGGTTTTCCGCGGCCTGCTTGTCATTGCAATCCGCGCCGACCGTCTCGGCGACCTGGCGGATCACGACGGCTTTGCCGAGATCATCCAGTCGCACATGCTCATGCTCACCGCACTCGGCCCCGACGGACTTCGAACCGTGATCGAGAAGCCCGCGGAGCGGGCCGGGCTCATCCTGGAGCCGGGCCTCGTGGAGGTCCTCGTACGCGACGCCGACGGTCGAAACCTCCCGCTGCTGTCTCACGCCCTGCGCCAGGTGTGGTCCAGGCGTGAGGGCCGCGTCCTGACCGTCGACGGGTATCGGGCGTCCGGTGAGATCAAGGGCGCCGTCGCGAAGACAGCTGAAGAGGTCATCACTGCGCTCCCTGCCGAGGACACGCGGTTGCTGCGCGACATCCTTCTCCGTCTCGTCGAAGCATCCGCTGACGGTTCGGTCGTAGCCCGTCGGATCGAACGCTCACGGATTTCGATCGACGACGCCCATGCGAGGATCGTCGATCGGTTGGTCGATGCGCGCCTACTCACGACCGATGAGGAGTCGGTGCAGCTCTCCCACGAGGCGCTGGCACGGGAGTGGCCGCGGTTGAGGGAATGGCTCGCGGATGATGTCGAGGGCCAGCGGATCATGCGACACCTTGGCTCCGCGGCCGCCGCCTGGGATGCGATGGGACGACCCGAAAGCGAGCTCTATCGAGGCGGCCGGCTGACGGCGGCCCAGCACTGGCGGGATGCGGGCGATCCCGCACTCACGGCCGTCGAGCGAGACTTCCTCGACGCTTCGGCAGCGCAGGAGACCGCGGGACTCGCGGCCGCTCAAAGACAGCTCCGGAAGGAGCGCCGGATGGTGCGCCGTCTCTCCTGGGTGTCGGCCGGCGCGGCGGGTCTCGCGATCCTCGCTATCACGGCGGGCCTCATCGCGGGCTTCCAGACGAACCTCGCGGGCGAGCGTGCGACGGTTGCGGAGGCACGGCGCGTCGCCGCGTCGGCGCTCGAGGACCCGCACTTCGATCGCGCGCTGCTGCTCGCGGTCGAGGCCATCCAGCTCTGGGACAGTTCTGAAACACGTGTCAATCTCGTGCGGGTCTTCGCGCGCGCTCCCCGCTTGACGAGCATCATTCGTATCCAGGAAGACGGAGTGGCTGCCGAGAGCATGTCGATCGCGGAGAACGGGACTCGAGCATCGGTGATCGACAGCGACGACGATGTGCGCCTATTCGATCTCGACAACGGCTCGCAGCTCGGCGAGTACGGCCCGTTCGGAGGGAATCTGGTGACATCGGCCGTCGACCCCGCATCGGGCGCCGTCGCGTACAGCGCGACTTCGTACCCGTGTAGCGGCCTCCCCTGCCCGAGTGGGCGAACGGGAACGCTGGATCTGGCGGATGCAGGACGCTCGGGCGTGACGACCTACGCGGGTCTGGATGGGACGGCGGCGGATGTCGAGTACTCCGCCGACGGATCCCTGTTCGCGGCGCTCGCTGCGGCACGCCCGTTCGAGCCGTCCGGGAGTGTCGCCCTGTGGCGAGGCGGGGCGGAGAACCCGTCCGGCCCGACAATCCTGAGTGTGGATGCGAGCGGTTCAGAGCTCGCCGCCCCAATCGGGTGGGTCGGCCAGTTCGGCGCGGTGAAGTTCTCGCCGGACGGTTCGCGGCTGTACGCCAGCCGATTCGGACCGACCGTGGTGTTCGAGACGGCATCGGGTGCCGTGCTCGATCAGATCGCCGGCGCCGGGATTCTGGCCGTCAGCCCGGACGGCCGTCGGATCGCGGTCCGGGATGGCTTACTCGCGGCGCGCATCGTCGACTCCTCCGGGGTCGCAGCGCCCGTCACCATCCCCCTGACTGACTTTCCATCGGTGGCCGATTTCAGCCCTGACGGCAGCCGCCTCGCAGTCGCCGCCGGCACCGGCGTCGTGGTGTTCAACACCGAGACCGGCGACGTCGCGGAGTCGCTTCGCAATCACGACGGCGCGGTCACCGCGGTCGAGTTCCGGCCGACCGGTGAGCTGGTCGCGGCCGGGGAGGACGGCGCGATCATCACATGGGACCTCGGCGACTGGTCGGCGGGCTTTCGCACCGACAAGTTCGTCGTGCGGGGTGGGGTCGGCGCGGAAAGCAGTGAACGCACCCTGGCTCTTGAACGATCCGACGGGAGTACGCAGGTGATCATCGCCGACCCGGCGGCATGGGAGCAACGCGCGTGTCAGGTCGCGGGACGGGTACTGACCGAGCAGGAGTGGGGGGAGCTCCTGGGCGCTCGGCCCTACGCGCCGGCATGCCGCGATTGAAGGTCAATTCTGGTGTCGGGCGTGACACATTCGCCTCGAGTTGCGTCTAAGAGTGGATACGCCGGACCATCTGTGGTGGAGGCGCCACGAAACAAAGGTTCACTATGGACGTCATCACACTGGCCGGGCAATCTCCAGAAACCGCAGATGCCGGGGCACCGCGCCTGCGCGGACGCTACCGGTTGCAGGAACTGATCGGTCGAGGCGGCGCGGGTTCTGTCTACCGCGCTCGCGACGAAACACTGGGTCGCGACGTCGCGGTGAAGGTCTTCGAGGCGTCCGCGACAAACGAGAAGGACATCCGTCGTCAGGAAGACGAGGTGAACCTCCTGGCAGGCCTGAGCCACCACAGCCTCGTAACCCTGCTTGATGCGGGCGTCGACCGCACGGATGCGGCCCGGCCGCGTGTCTACTTCGTCATGGAGCTCGTCACGGGCGCCGACCTCAAGGTCCAGCTCGAGGAAGGCTCCCTCACCGCTCGTCAGATAGCGCACATCGGCTTCGACCTGGCCGAAGGCCTGCAGTACATTCACCATCGGGGTGTTGTGCATCGCGACGTCAAGCCGGCCAACATCCTGCTTGTCCGTTACAGCCACGGCGGCGCACGGCACCGGGCGAAGCTGACCGATTTTGGCATCGCCCTGGTTGGTGCCATCGAGCGCCGCGACACGGACAACGTGACGACGGGCACGGCCGCCTACCTCAGCCCCGAACAGACGCGGGGACAGACGCTGGGGTCGGCCAGCGACATCTACTCGCTGGGGCTCGTTCTCCTCGAGTGCTTCACCCAAACCCTCGCATTTCCGGGCGACCCGATCCCGTCGGCACTGGCCCGGCTCCGAAGCGATCCGTACATTCCGCCGGGTATCGCCCCGGAATGGAGGACGCTGCTGGCGGCCATGACCGCTCGCGACCCGAAGGACCGTCCCTCAATCGACGATCTGGTCGTGGCGCTTCGCCAGATGGTTGCTGCCGAGACCGGCCGGCACCGGGATGTTATGGCCCTTCCCGAGCCGTCCACCGAGGAATCCCGGTTGCGCGCGGTCGCGCGCTACCGGCTGCCGGAGACACCGGTCGACGGGGCCTTCGACCGAGTCACGGCTATTGCAGCCCGAGTGTTCTCCGTTCCGGTCGCGCTCGTCACGATCGTCGATCACGATCGGATCTGGTTCACGTCCCACCACGGTCTCGAGATCGACCACATTGACAGGCACCCCGGGCTCTGCGCTTCGGCAATCCTGGATGACGTGCCCTGGGTCGTCGAGGATGCCCGGTTCGACCCACGGACGCTGGCCAACCCCCTCGTCGCCGGGGATTTCGGCCTGCAGTTCTACGCCGGGGTGCCGTTGCGCACGCGCGACGGACACAACCTCGGCACGCTGTGCGTGCTCGACTTCGAACCGCGCCTGGCGTCGGAAGCGGAACTCGCCACCCTCGGCGACCTCGCCGCGATGGTCATGAGCGAAATGGAACTGCGTCTGGAGAGCCGGCGATCAAAGCCCGTTCAATAGCACGATGATCCGTTTGCGAACGGTCAGTTACGCAGGTCGAGGTACCTTGCGATCAGCGCCTTGGTCGACGAGTCCTGGGACTGCAAAGCGTCAGCGTCACCCTGAACCGCTGGAGTGATCTGGAGCGCGAGCTGCTTTCCGAGCTCGACGCCCCACTGGTCGAATGAGTCAATGCCCCAGATGGTGCCTTGGGTGAACACGATGTGCTCGTACAGTGCGATGAGCTGACCGACAACGCTCGGCGTGAGGGCCGGCGCGAGGATCGACGTTGTCGGCCGGTTGCCGGGGAACGTGCGTGCCGGAACGACGGACTCATCCGTGCCTTCAGCGCGCACCTCGTCGGCCGTTTTCCCGAACGCGAGCGCCTTGGTCTGGGCGAAGAAGTTCGCCATGAACAGCGCGTGGACATCCTGACCCGGCTCGACGGCAGCGCCGTCGCCCGCCTCGTCCTTCAGTGCGTGAGCAGGATTCGCAACGGCGATGAAGTCTGCCGGAACCATCCGCGTGCCCTGGTGAAGAAGCTGGTAGAAAGCGTGCTGACCGTTGGTGCCCGGTTCACCCCAGAAGACCTCACCGGTGTCGGTCGTCGCCGGTGAGCCATCCCACCGCACGCCCTTCCCGTTCGATTCCATCGTGAGCTGCTGCAGGTAGGCCGGAAAGCGGTGGAGATACTGGGCGTACGGGAGCACGGCGTGGCTCTGCGCCTTGAGGAAGTTGGAGTACCAGACGTTCAGGAGGCCCATCAGCACAGGCACGTTCTGCTCGAGAGGTGCGGTTCGCATGTGCTCGTCGATGGCGTGGAAGCCGCCGAGGACCTCGCGCCAGTTGTCGGCGCCGATGGCGATGACCACGGAGGTGCCGATGGCGGAATCGATCGAGAATCGACCGCCAACCCAGTCCCAGAATCCGAAGGCGTTCTCGGGGTCGATACCGAAGGCCGCGACCTTGTCGAGAGCGGTCGAAACAGCCACGAAGTGCTTGGCCACGGCATCGGAACGAGCGGCGTCCGTGTCGTTGATCGCGCCGGTGCCGACGAGCTGGTTCCACAGCCACTCGCGTGCCAGGCGGGCATTGGTGAGTGTCTCGAGGGTGCCGAAGGTCTTTGAGGCGACGATGAAAAGAGTGGTCTCAGGGTCCAGCCCCGCCGTCTTCTCGTAGACGTCGGTGGGGTCGATGTTCGAGACGAAGCGCACCTCGAGGCCGGCCTGCACGTACGGCTTCAGCGCTTCGTAAACCATGACGGGGCCGAGGTCGGACCCGCCGATCCCGATGTTGACGACAGTCTGAATTCGCTTGCCGGTCACGCCGGTCCACTGGCCGGACCGAACCTTGTCGGCGAACGCGTAAACCTTGTCGAGAGTGGCGTGAACATCAGCGTCGACGTCCTGCCCGTCAACCACGAAGCCCTTCGGCGGCACGAGGCCGGTTCCGTCCTTCGGTCGGCGCAGAGCGGTGTGGAGGACCGCACGGTCTTCGGTGACGTTGATGTGTTCGCCGGCGATCATGGCTTGGAACCGGCCCGTGACGTCGATATCCCCCGCGAGCTGCAGGAGCAGGGCAAGGACCTCGTCGGTCAGGAGGTTCTTCGACAGGTCGATCGTGAGGTCGGCGGCCTGAAAGGTGTATCGATCGGCTCGTCCAGCGTCGCCGGCGAACCAACCGCGAAGATCAGGCGTAAAGCGCTCAGCGATGCTGGCGAGCTGCTTCCAAGCGGCGGTCGACGTGGGATCAACGGGGGCAGATGCGGTCATGGGTTCTCCTGGATGCCGAGAGCTGATGATTGCCCGCGTCTCCCGCAGCACAGCGAGGCGGACCGTTCACAAGCCTATTGCGGTGCCGGCACCATCGGAACGCACCCGGCCTACTGCGGTCTCAGGAAGGTGAGTGTTGATCCGCCGCCATCGACCAGGGGCGCCAGGGCCTCGTTGAAGGTTTGCCCGTAGGGTGCCGCGAGGTGCGCCTGGAACGCTTCCTCGTCGGCGTACTCCTCAAAGACGAAAACCTGCCTGCCGTCGGCTTCCTTCGAGAAGGCCGCAAACGTGATGTTCCCCGGCTCCAGCCGCACCCGCTCGCCATAGGCGCGAAGGAGGTCGGCCACGGCCTGCTCCTGCCCGGCGATGGCGGTGAACTCGGCGTAGAGGACTCGTTTGGTCATGCCGTCGCCGCTCCCGTCATAATGGCGACCGCATCCGTCATGGAGTGCGACTGCGGGGTGATCGTCGCGGCCTTCTTACCGAGACGCTGGATGTGAATGCGATCGGCAACGTCGAAGACGTGCGGCATGTTGTGGCTGATCAGGATGACGGGGATGCCCTTGTCCCGGAGGTTCCTGACCAGCTGCAGCACCTGGTTGGATTCCCGCACTCCGAGCGCAGCCGTGGGCTCGTCGAGCACGACCACCTTGGAGCCGAATGCCGCCGCCCGGGCCACCGCGACGGCTTGCCGCTGGCCGCCCGAGAGGTTCTCAACCGGCGACGTGACGTCCTGGAGGGTCGAGATGCCGAGATCGTTGAGTCCCTGGCGTGCCGACTGGCGCATGCCCTTGGTGTCCAGGACGCGGAACACCGAGCCCAGGATGCCGGCCTTGCGGATTTCCCGCCCCAGATACAGGTTGGCGGCCACATCGAGGGCGGGCGAGACGGCCAGGTTCTGGTACACCGTCTCGATACCGGCCGCCCGGGCATCCTGGGGGCGTTTGAAGTGCACGGGCTTGCCGTCGAGGAAGATCTCGCCCTCGTCGGGGATCTCGGCACCGGTGAGGCACTTGATGAGCGTCGATTTGCCGGCGCCGTTGTCGCCGATGATCGCGAGCACTTCTCCGGGGTACAGCGCCAGGCTGACCCCGTCGAGTCCGACGACCCGGCCGAAGGTTTTGACCAGGCGTTTGGCCTCGAGAATGGGCGAGAGGGTATTTTCGGGGGCGGCGGCGGGTGTGCCGTTGGTGAGGGTCACTTGCGTACCTTTCGAATCCACTGGTCGACGGAGACCGCGACGATGATGAGCACACCGACGGCGAGGGTTTGGTAGAGCACGTCCAGTCCGGCGAGGGAAAGACCGTTGCGGAAGACACCGACGATGAGTGCACCGAGCAGGGTGCCCCAGATCGTTCCACGGCCACCGAACAGGCTCGTGCCGCCGATGACGACGGCGGTGATGGAGTCGAGGTTGAGGTCGGCTCCGGCGTTCGGGCTTGCGGCGTTGGTCCGGCCGATCTGGATCCACGCGCCGATGGCGAGAACCGCACCGGCAGCAAGGTAGACGCTCATGAGGACTCGGTTGACGCTGATACCGGCAAGCCGAGCGGACTCCTTGTCGTCACCGACCGCGTATACGTGGCGTCCCCATGCCGTCTTGCCCAGGATGAACGCGACGACGATGTAGAGCAGCAGCATGATGAGCACGCCGACGCTGATTCGTACGCCCAGAACATCGAATGTCGATCCGGTCCAGGTCAGAAGCGGCGGCATTTCGCTGCCGCGCACGGTCGCACCGTTGGAGTACAGCAGGGTCAGGGCAAGGAAAATATTCAGGGTGCCCAGTGTCACGATGAACGGGGGAAGCCGCAGCCGTGTCACCAGAAGCCCGTTGAAGGCGCCGGCGGCGAGCCCGACGATGAGGCCGAGAATCAGTGCCACGAACCCTGGGACGCCATTATCCGTCGCCGTTTGGGCCATGACCATGGACGACATGACCATCACGGCCCCGACCGAGAGGTCGATTCCGGCGGTGAGGATGATCAGCGTCTGTGCCACTGCCAGCGTTCCGACGACAGCCACCTGCTGGGTGATGAGCGACAGGTTGGACGGGGCGAGAAACCGATCGTTGAGGACACCGAACACGATGATGGCAACGGCGAGCACAACGGCCGGGCTGAGCGCTGGATATCTATGGAGGACGTTGCGTACTTTGTCGAGTGTGGTGCGGCGGTCGAGGAACTCGGACGCCAGGTGAAGTGCGCTGGTGGGCGGATCTGGTTCTGTGGTCGGCTTGCTCACGGTGACTCCCTCTTATAACAGCGGTGCTGAACTGTGTGTGGTCCCTGGGACCCGAACAGGTCGTGGGGCGCGTTTCCGCGCCCCACGACGGGGTTACTCGGTTACTCGCCCCAGCAGATGTCCGCAGCCTCGGTGCTGTCGATGCTGTCCAGACCGTCGACGGGCTGGTCCGTGACGAGGGCGACTCCGGTGTTGTAGAAGTCGAGCCCCTCGCTCGTCTCGGGCTTGGTTCCGTCCTTCGCGAGCTGCGCAATGGCCTCAACGCCGAGCTCGGCCATCTTCACCGGGTACTGCTGGCTGGTGGCTCCGATGGTGCCGTCCTCCACACCAGCGACTCCGGCGCATCCGCCGTCGATCGAGACGAGCAGGACGTCCTTCTCCTTGCCTGCAGCCTGAAGGGCCTGGTACGCGCCGTATGCCGCCGGCTCGTTGATCGTGTAGACGACGTTGATGTCGGGGTTCTTGGAGAGGAGAGTCTCCATGGCCGTACGGCCGCCGTCTTCTGCGCCCTGGGTGGCCTCGTTGCCGACAATGGTGTACTCGCCACCCTTGCCGCCGGTGTACGTGCCGGTGGGCTCCTCGTCGCCGTTGGTGTTCGGCTCGTTGAGCTCGATGCCCATGCCTTCAAGGAAGCCCTGGTCGCGGTTGTAGTCCACGGAGACGACCTTGTCGTCGAACAGGTCGAGAAGGGCGATGGTCGCCTGCCCGCCGTCGAGCTGGGCCGCCGTCCATTCGCCGATGGCCAGGCCGGCCGCACGGTTGTCGGTGGCGAAGGTGATGTCAACGGCATCTGCCGGGTCTGGCGGGGTGTCCAACGCGATGACATAGAGTCCGGCGTCACGGGCCTTCTGGATCGCGTCGACCACCGACGGACCGTTGGGCGTGATCAGGATGCCTTTGTCGCCCTTGGAGATAGCGTTCTCGATGGCCTGGATCTGGGTGTCCTCGTCGCCGTCTTCCTTGCCGGCGGCGAGCGTGAGGTTCACGCCGTTGGCTTCGGCGGCCTTCTTCGCGCCGTCCTGCATGGCCACGAAGAACGGATTGGTCGTGGTCTTGACGATGAGAGTCACACCCACCTCGTCGCCGGCCGCATCCGATGACGACGACGATTCGCTGGGTGAGGAGCAGGCCGTCAATCCGAAACTTGCGAGTGCGATGAGGGATCCGACGGCAGCAACCCGACGGGTGAGGCTGCGGTTCGACTTGCTATTCATCATTGAATTTCCTCTTGTTTGGGGGCCCTGATCGATCGCTGTGACAGTCGATCTACCCGGTCCGACAACGGTGTCAGAGCTATTTTTAGAGCAGAATGTCGATAGAGTCAACTCGTTATTTGAAATGGAGACCAAATGGTGACATCGATGTCAGGCTCCCCCTCCGAGGTTCCACTGTCAAGGCCTAGAGCGACCATGCGTCATGTGGCGTCACTTGCAGGCGTGGGCGTCAAGACGGTCTCCAGGGTCGTGAACGGCGAACCGAACGTTTCCGAGGCGACCCAGCTGAAGGTGCTGGAGGCCGTCCGGCAACTGAACTTCCAGCCGGACATGCACGCCGGCAACCTGCGACGCACGGGCCGGAGAACGCAGACCCTGGGGCTGCTGGTCGGCAGCGTCGCCAACCCCTTCTCCGGCGCCATTCATCGCGGGGTCGAGGATGCAGCATCCGCCAAGGGCGTTGCCGTCTTCGCGTCGAGCCTCGATGACGATCCGGATCGTGAACGCGGAGTCGTATCCGCCTTCCTGCGGCGCCGAGTGGACGGGTTGATCCTGACAACCGCCGGCAAGAGCCAGGCGTACCTGCAGCCGGAGCTCGAGCTCGGCACCCCGATCGTGTTCGTCGACCGTGAGCCCGTCGGCGTGGAGGCCGACGCGATAGTCTGCGACAACGCCGACGGCGCGGCGCTGGCCGTTCGACACCTGATCAGCCACGGGCACCGAAACATCGCCTTCCTCGGAGACCGCACCGAAATCTGGACGGCCAGGGAACGGCGTCGCGGTTTCATCGAGGAGCTCGGCCGAGCCGGGATCTCGATCGATGGCGCCAATGTCGTGGACGGTCTCTACGATGAGGTGGCCGCCCACCGCGCGACCGAAGCCCTCCTCCGTGGCCCGAATCCCCCCACGGCAATCTTCAGCGCTCAGAACCTGATCACCATGGGCGCAGTCCGGGCCCTCCGCGACAACGGCGCCCATCACCGAGTCGCCCTGGTCGGCTTCGACGACGTCTCCCTTGCGGCACTGCTGGATCCCGCGATCACCGTCATCGCCCAAGACCCGCAACGCATCGGAGCCCTCGCGGCCGAGCGCCTCTTCGCGCGACTCGACGGGGACACGACTCCGGCACGGTCGTATGTGATCCCCACCAGGCTCATCATCCGCGGCTCGGGAGAGATTCCGCACGACGCCTAACGCCGCGAGTCGCGTCCCTTGTATTGTCCGCAAGACAGTGAGTAGCATGCGTCAACAACTGACAACGTTGTCAGTTTGGTGATCTCTCACGGAAGGCGTCAATGTTGACGAACCGATTTCCCGTCCGAAAGCTTTTCCTCTCCACCGTGGTGTGTGCGGGTCTTGTATTCTCCGGCGGGGTGGCCGACGTCACCAACGCATGGGCCGAAGCAGATGTCGCTCCGAATCCGGCTGCCGAGCAATACCGCCCCTACCTCCACTACAGCCCTGAGAAGAACTGGATGAACGACCCGAACGGGCTCGTCTACTACCAAGGCACCTATCACCTCTACTACCAGTACAACCCGTTCGGCAACACCTGGGGAAACATGAGCTGGGGGCACGCCACGAGTCCGGACCTTCTGCATTGGACAGAGCAACCCCTCGCCATTGCTCAGGACGTCGATGCCGACATCTTCTCCGGGTCGATTGTCGTGGATACGAACAACACGTCCGGCTTCGGCACGGCCGACAACCCTCCGCTCGTGGCGATGTACACGAGCGCCTACCACTCGGGCAAACAGGCGCAGTCGCTGGCCTACAGCACCGACGCCGGGCAGAGCTGGACCAAGTACGCCGGCAACCCGGTGCTCGACCGGAACTCGAACAACTTCCGCGACCCGCACATGTTCTGGTACGACGGAGGCTCACCAGAGAACTCCTACTGGGTCGTCGTCACAGTGGAGGCCACAGACCACCAGGTCCTGATGTACAAGTCGGCCGACCTGAAGACCTGGGACTACCTCTCAACCTTCGGGCCCGCAAACGCCACCTCCGGCATCTGGGAATGCCCCGACCTGTTCCCGCTGGCTGTCGACGGAGACCCGGCGAAGACCAAATGGGTCATGGTCGTGAACCTCAATCCGGGAGCGGTCAGCGGAGGATCAGGCGGGCAATACTTCGTCGGCGACTTCGACGGAACAACCTTCACCTCCGAAAGCACGGTCGGGTCGGACACGATGCCGGCCGGATCGACCTACGCTGCGTTCGACGGCTCGGACTACCAAGGTTGGACCGTCAACAACGAGCCGGGCAACTGGAAGAACGGCCCCTTCGGCTCCGCCCCGGCCACCGGGCCCATCGACGGCCAGCAAATGCCCAGCGGTTTCACCGGGACCGGATTCATCAACGGCTTCAACGACGGGGACTGGCCATTGGGCTCCATGCAGTCACCCGAGTTCACCATTGACGAGAACTACGTCAACTTCCTCGTCGGCGGCGGCAATCACCCCCACGAAGCGGGCACTCAACTGCAGAACGACCCGCCCGCCGGTTCGGACCTGCTCTTCGAGGGATTCGAGTATCCCGGCACCGAATCGATCGTCGACCACGGTTGGACTCTGGGCGGAGACTTCACGGCCGACAGAAGCCTCGCCACGGCAGGCGGCGACTACGCCATCGGTGCCAAACGCATCAACACCTACGAGGCCGGCCCGAAGGGCGACGACAACATCGGCTCGATGACCTCAGCACCATTCGCGATCACCAAGACAAACCTCGGCTTCCTCATCGGCGGCGGCATGCGCGAGGCAGCCAGCGGTCAGATTCTGCAGGCGGAGCTGCTCGTCGATGGTCAGGCCGTGCGCACCGCATCGGGCTCGAATGACGGGGCGCTCAACTGGCGCAACTGGGACGTTGCTGAATTCGTGGGCTCCGACGCCCAGATTCGCATCACGGACCAGGCGACCGGAGGCTGGGGGCATCTCACCTTCGACCATGCCGTGCTCTCCGACTCCCCCGCGCACAAGCGCAGCGCAGAAACATCCGTCAACCTCGTTGTCGACGGCGAAATTGCCCGAACGGCCACCGGCGGCAACAGCGAGACCCTCGACTGGACGTCCTGGGAGGTTTCCGAGTTCGTGGGCGAGAAGGCACACATCAGCATTGTCGACAACAATCGGGGCGGCTGGGGACATGTGCTCGCCGACCAGTTCATGTTCTCCGACACCGCGGCAGAGCAGAGAATCCGTAGCTATGACTGGCTCGACTGGGGTCGTGACTTCTACGCCGGCGTCACCTACGACAACGCACCGGAAGGCAAGCGAATCATGGTGGCGTGGATGAACAACTGGGACTACGCAAACCAGATCCCCACCGGCCAGTGGCGGAGCGCCATGGCGCTCCCCCGCGAGCTCTCACTGCAGACCATCGACGGTCGACCCCAGCTCGTCCAGCAGGTGACGGAACACGTCGCCGACCTCGAGCAGACCGACGCGGCGTATTCTGCCAAGGCCCAGGACGTTGCCGGTGTCACGGCCCTGCCTGATGCAGCCAACGGTGAGGTCCTGAAGATTGACGCCGTGTTCTCTCCTGGTGACGCCGATCGGTTCGGTCTCGAGGTGCGCCGCTCCGCCGATGGCACCCAATCAACGCCGATTCTCTACGACACGGCCAGTGGGGCGCTGTCGGTTGATCGCACCACGTCCGGAGACACGGGCTTTGCCGGCAACTTCGCCTCGGTTGATTCCGCTCCCGTCACGCTGGAAGACGGCACGCTGCACCTCGAGATCTACCTGGACCGGTCATCGGTGGAGGTGCTCGCTCAGGGAGGCAAACGGACGCTGACCGAGCAGATCTTCCCGGATGGCGCCAGCACCGGCATCGCTCTCGTCGCGGAGGGCGGCACCGCCCGATTGGAAAGCCTCACCGTCACTCCCCTGACCGGCGCAATGTACGACCCCGCAGTGTCCGCTGAGCTGTCGTCGTCCGCCCCCGTCTCGCCGGATGGTTGGTTCCGATCTGCCGTAACCACAACCCTGAGCCTGACCCAGGGGGCTGGTGCGCTTGAGCACCGAACGGATGGCGGGGATTGGGTGGACTATTCGACGCCCTTCAGCACCGGTGGTGAGGGCGATCACCAGATCGAATACAGGGTCGCCGACAATGGAGAGACCGTCGGGAGCTCGCTCGGATCGGTCGCGTTCAGAATCGACTCCCAGGCTCCCGTCACCACCGCCACACTCGATCCCGCCAGCGGGGCAGGAACACCCGATCATTCGGTCCACGTCTCGTTCACGGCCACCGATTCCGGTTCGGGGGTGGCGTCCACCCAATACCAGCTGGGTGCCGGCGAGTGGACGGCGGCCCCGCCGGAAGGACTCGACATTTCTCGGGTCGGCTCCACGGTCATCACCTACCGCTCGACCGATTCTGCCGGGAATGTCGAGGCCAACCAGGCGGTATCGGTCACGGTGACCGCCCCGACAGCCACCGCAACGGTCGCCATCAACCCCGGCACCGTTCCCGCAGGAGAGTCGACAAAGATCTCCGGGTCTGGCTTCGCAGCCACGGAAAAGGTCAGGCTGACCCTGGACTCGGGGCGGCTACTCGGGACTGTCACCACAACCAAGAAGGGAACATTCACCACGACGGTCACGGTTGACCCGACCACCACAATCGGCACCCACACGATCACGGCCACGGGACAGAAGTCGCATTCCATTGGCCAGGCCACGGCAACCGTCACGGCCGAGCGGTCCGCCTCGTCGATCTCCGGGTCCGCCAGCGCACTCCTGGTGCGAGCTGGATCGTCGGTGAGCTACTCGGCTGCGGTCAATCCCGCGGCGGCCGTCGGAGATATCACCGTCTTCGACAACGGCAAGCCGATAGTCCGGGCGACCCTCAAGGCCGGCGACAAGGGCAAGATGCGCGTGAGCTTTCCGGGCTTGAGACCAGGCATACACGTGATCGTCAGCGTCTATGGAGGCAGTGACACCCTGAAGCCGTCGACGTCACGGACGTCGCTCGTCATCGTCTGGTAGGTAGCGCGAACGCGCCCGAATGCAATGGGTTGGCTCGCGGATCTGTGCCGCGTACGCTGGCAAAAAAGAGGAGGAATCAACGGTGATGGCGAATGATCCGTTCCTGATGGCATCGGATGCCCTGTCCGATAGTGGAGCCCGGATCTCCGAGCTTGCTCGCCCATTCCTGCGGTTTTTGCCGGTCTCCGGCGCCTCGATCTCGACCTTCGGATCGTTTCTCGGCGCCGAGACAATCTCGGCCACGGATGCCAGGGCCGGGCGAGTGGATGAGCTGCAGTTCGACCTCGGTGAAGGCCCGTGCTGGGACGCGTTGGTCAACCGGCAGCCTGTCCTCGAACCCGACCTGGCCTCGCGGAGCAGTGTCTCTTGGCCGGCCTTCCTGGCGGCCATCCGCGAGGAGCAGATCGGGGCGATCTTCGCCTTTCCGCTTCTCTTCGGCCCGCTCGAGATCGGCGCGGTGGACCTCTACTCCATCGCGCCGGTCTCGCTCACCCCCGAACAACAGGGGCAGACCCTCGCTCTCTCAGCCATGGTCAGCCGGATCATCCTGCGCCACGCCATCAGCACTGACATCCACCCCGACGAGACGACGACTTTCTCACGGCGACTCATCCACCAGGCGACGGGCATGGTCCTCGCCCAACTCGGAACGAGCGCCGAGGACGCCCACCTGATCATCCAGGCGCGGGCCTTCGCCGAGAATCGCCCGATGCGCCAGATCGCCCAGGACGTCATCGAACGGCGGATCCGCTTCACCGCGCTGACCGAGCCGGGGCCGTCCCATGAATGAGACCACCCGCCTCGAACTGCTTTTTGATGCGTTCGCCACTTTCGCGGACACCCTCGTGGCCGGCTACGACGTCCTCGACCTCTTACAAACCCTGGTGGAGACCTGCCACGATCTCCTCGATGTCGACTCTGCAGGGATTCTCTTGGCCAATGCCGCCGACAAGTTGGAGGTCGTCGCATCCACCAGTGAGGCGAACACCCTCGTGGAAGTGATGCAAATCGACGCTGACGCGGGGCCCTGCCTGGAGTGCTTCCGCACCCGCTCCGTGGTCTCGCTGCCGGACATCGACATCGGTTCCTCCCGCTGGCCGGCCTTCTGCGACACCGCACGCGCCCAGGGCATCCACTCGGTCTACGCCATCCCCCTGCGACTGCGAGACACCACAATCGGCACGCTGAATCTCATGCGGAACGAGCGTGGAGAGCTGAACCAGCACGACATTCGGGCCGCACAGGCCCTCGCCGACGTGGCGACCATCGGCATCCTGCATGAACGGACCATCCGTGACGCCTCAACGCTTCGCGACCAGCTGCAAAGGGCCCTGTCGAGCCGGATCATCATCGAGCAGGCCAAGGGCGTCGTCGCGGAAACCGCCAATGTGTCGATTGAGGCGGCCTTCGACCTTATTCGCCGCCACGCCCGTTCGCACCAAACGTCTCTGAGCCTGGTCGCCCAGCGACTCGTCACCCGCGAGCTCAGCCTCTGATCCAACTACGGGAGACTGGGCACATGTCTGATCTCACTCTGCGCGGCGGCCTCGGCAGCCACGTTGAGGCCGAGATCGACGTCAAACGCTCCAGGTTCCTCTGCCGTCTGGTCAGAATCGACACCGAGGATGCCGCGCGCGCGGCGATCGACGAGGCGAGCAAGGAGCACTGGGGCGCCCGTCACCACTGTTCGGCTTTCGTGATCGGGCCGCGGGGCACTCCCGATCAGGTGCGCCGCTCGAATGACGACGGGGAGCCATCCGGAACCGCGGGGCGTCCCATGCTGGAGGCACTGTCCGGACGCGGATTGGTCGACTGCGTGGCTGTCGTCACTCGCTACTTCGGTGGCACGCTCCTCGGTGCCGGCGGTCTTGTGCGCGCCTACTCGGAGGCTGTGCTCATCACGATCGATCGCGCCCAGTCCCTCGGGATGCTCGTAGAACGCGAACGCCGTGAGTTGTTCACGCTCACCCTCCCCCATGCGGATGCCGGCCGCATCGAAGCCGAGCTGCGCCAGCGCGGTGTGCTCGTCCTGGGCACGGACTATGGGCAGGACGCCGTGCTGCACATCGCCGACGACGACGCCGAGCGGCTCGCCGCGGTCGTCGCCCACGTAACGGCCGGAAGCGCATCCCTGAAGACCCTTGGCCACGAGTGGGTTGACGTCGAACCCGTCTGACGACCGGCAGATCCCTACAGAGGCCTACAGTGGCTGCATCGCGAGAAGGGAGATCACCATGTCCGGTCGGATTCACATCGACCACTTCACCACCCTCGACGGAGTCGCCCAGGCTCCCGGCGGTCCCAACGAAGACACGGATGGCGGATTCGCATTCGGCGGGTGGCAGGCGCCCCTGTTCGACGACACCGTCGGGATCCAGGTCGACGCCGGGATCCAGGCCATGGACGCGCTGCTCCTGGGGAGACGCACCTACGACATCTTCGCCGGCTATTGGCCGCATCAGCTCGACGGACCCGCCGCCGGCATCGCCCGCAAGTTCGACGCGATCCCCAAGTACGTTGCGTCTCGGGGAGCACCCGAACTGCCCTGGCGGGACTCGCACCTGCTCGGCGGGGATCTCGCCGCCGAGCTGAATTCTCTTCGCGAGCGGCACCGGGAGATTCACGTGATCGGCAGCATCAACTTCGCCCGCAGTCTCGTCGCCGGGGGCCTGTTCGACCAGCTGAACCTGTGGGTGTACCCGATAGTGGTCGGCAGCGGAAAACGCCTGTTCCCCGACGACGGGCCACCCACCGCCCTGAAGCTGCTCGCCGCCGAGCCTGTTTCGGAGAAGGGCGCGGTCCTCCTTCGATACGGTTCGACGGGTTCGGTGCCGGCGACGGGCGATATGACCCGTGAGGACCGAGCCACCTGATGCCGGCGGCACGCGCCATCCGGGCCCTCGACCTCACGGTGTTCGATCGCGTGGGCCGGCCCTCGTCGGCCCGGTTCGATCGATCGATGGTCGGCCTGTCTTCACTGGCCGATCACGCGAAACTCTGGGCGGCCGCCGGCGCCGTCCTCATGGTCACCGGTCATCGGTCCGCCGCTGCGCGCGGCTTGACCTCGCTCAGCATCGCGAGCCTCAGCGCCAACCTCATCGGCAAGCGGCTTTTCGGCGGATCGCGCCCACAGCTCAGCGGGGTTCCCCGCCGCCGCCGGCTTCCGCGGCCACCCACCTCGGCGACGTTCCCGTCCGGCCACAGCGCCAGCGCCTTCGCCTTCGCCGTGGGGGCGTCGCTTGATGACCCCGGGCTCGCCGTGGTGTTGCTGCCGATGGCCGTCGCCGTAGCCTATTCCCGCCTGCACACCGGCTCACACTGGCTTTCCGACGTGGCCGGCGGAGCCCTGCTCGGGACAACCGTCGCGGCAGCCGACGCCGTCCGCCACCGGCGTCAACATGCCCGCGCTCACGCACGGCAGGCCGGGTCATGACCGGCCAGGGGCTCCGGCCCACGCCCACTGGCGCCGGCCTGTTCCTCGTGATCAATCCACACTCCGGCCACACCAAGCGACGACCAGACCCCAAACCGACTCTGGACAGAGAATTGCACGACGCCGTTGTGCATGTTCTCGCTCCGGGCGAGCGCATCTCGGATGTGCTCCGCGCTGCCTTGGCCTCGGCCACCCCGCCCACCATGCTGGGCGTGTACGGCGGTGATGGTTCCGTGGCCGCCACGGCGGAGGTCGCGTTCGAGTCCCACCTGCCCCTGCTCGCGCTACCGGGTGGAACTCTCAACCACTTCGCGCTCGCGGCCGGGATTCCCGATCTGGCAACGGGCATTGCCGCCGCACAAGCAGGAACCGGCTCCGCGGTTGACCTGGCAGAGATCGACTTCGGCGATCGCGGCCGGGTCCTCGCGCTCAACACGCTCAGTGTGGGCGTGTACCCCCGGTTCGTGCAACTCCGCAACCGCATGGAGCCCGCGGTGGGCCGGCCGTTGGCAACCCTTGCCGCCGCTCTTCGTGCCGCGTTCACCGCTGCACCTCTCGGCGGCACGCTTGACGGCCAGGACATTCGCATTTGGTCGATGTTCATCGGAGTCGACCGTTACGCCCCACCCCGAGGCGCGCCACTGAAACGGCAAGGAATCGACGACGGGCTCCTCGATGTCAGAATCCTGCGCTCCACTGCTCGATCACGGGGACGTGGGTTTCTCTCCCTGTTGTCCAGCCGGACTCACAGCCGGACCCACCACGGTCCAGAGCCGATGTTTCGCTTTTCAGGACACACCATCGGGTTCGTGCGGCCGGAAGTCACCCTGAGATCGACCAGCGGCAGCGCCCAGGTCTACGCGCACGACGGGGAAGTTCAGAGCGCGCCACCGTTTACCCCTGGCGGCGATCGCACGGTGACAGTGCGCATACTGCCCGCGGCAATCGAGATCTACCGCCCGGGAGAAAGCTGAGTATCCGCACGCCCAGGACTTTGGTCACTGGGACCGATAAGCGGGCGGGATCAGGCTGGTGGAATGTTCCGTACTCGATCTGCAGCGAGCCTTGGCTCGATAATCCTCCTCATCTCCCTCACCGCCTGCACCGGCGGAGGTGAGACGAACCCCACACCGGCTGCTGCGGACCCCTCGATCGGTCTGGGGGCGGATGCCGAGGCGATGCTCACCGAGTTCGACATCGCGGCGCCCACCAACGTGAAAGACCTCATTGAGCAGCTACAGTCGCAGTCGCTGACAGAGCGCCCGGCCGGCTTGATGGCCTCAGTGCGTGTCGATGAGCTCCTGCTCTCCAGCGGGAACGACGAGGTGAGTGTCCCCATTCCCACCGACGACTTCCACCTGTCCGTCGCACCGTATCTGAACGACACTCACGACTGCTACTTCCACTCGCTCACGACCTGCGTCGGGGAACTCGCCGACGAGGAGCTGCAGGTGACGATCACCGATGACGCCAGCGACGAGGTGCTCCTCGACGAGACCGTCACGACGTTTGAGAACGGTTTCTTCGATGTGTGGCTCCCGGCCGGACGCGACCTCACGATGCGCATCGATGACGGCGAGAACACCGCCGAGGTACCGGTCGGCACCGGTGCGGACGATCCCACCTGTGTCACGACCGTGCAACTGAGTTGACCGGCCGAGGGTGTTCCGAGTTGCCCTCGCCGCACCACGCGCACCAGACTGGAACCACCGGATCGCTATTGAGTTTTCCGCCTGTGGCTAAGGAGCTCACCATGACCGAACCGAACGACGCACGCGTTGGCCTGTACATCGACTTCGACAACATCGTCATCTCGCGCTATCAGCAGCTGCACGGCCGCAATGCCTTCCAGCGCGACGGCATCCGTAACTTCGACAAGACGAGCCGGGATGCCGACCCCGAGGTCGCCGCCCGGCTGGCCGCCGCGACGGTGGACTTCAACGCCATCATCGACTTCGCCGCATCGTTCGGCACCCTGGTCGTCAACCGCGCATACGCCGACTGGTCGGTGCCCGTGAACGCGAGCTACCAGCGCCAGCTGATGTCCCGCGCGGTGGACCTCACCCAGCTGTTCACCACCACCACCCGGGGAACCAAGAACGGCGCCGACATCCGTCTGGCCGTCGACGTGGTCGAGGACCTCTTTCGGCTGCCCGACCTCACCCACGTCATCATCATCGCCGGCGACTCCGACTACATCGCCCTCGCCCAGAAGTCGAAGCGTCTGGGCCGTTTCGTGGTCGGCATCGGCGTCGCCGGGTCTACCAGCACCTCCCTCGCGGCCGCGTGCGACGAGTTCGAAGACTACGACTCGCTGCCCGGAATCGAGAAGGTCACCGCGAACGCTGACGCCGACACGGCCCGTGCCGACAAGCCCAAGGGCGGCCGCCGGGCCGCCGAGCCCGTGGAAGTGGAAGCCGAACCCGCACCGCCCGCCAGCGCGGCCCGCAAGCTCACAACGATCCCGATGTTCTCACACACTGACGACTCCCCGTACGACGACTCGGAGCCGGCCGAGGACATCGACCCGCAGTCGCTCGCGACGGAGCTTCTTGTTCGCGCTCTGCAGATCGGTCACGCCAAGGGCGACGCCGACGAATGGCTGAACACCGGCACGGTCAAGAACCAGATGCGCCGGATGGACCCGTCCTTCAACGAGAAGCCGCTCGGCTACCGTTCCTTCACTGACTTCCTCTCCTCGCGCAGCGACCTGGCCGAGCTGGCCGAGGATGGCTCGCAGCGGCTCATCCGGTTGCGCCCGGAGGCACAGACCCGCGACTGAGTCGCGGCACCGCCCCGCCTGAGAGCGCCCCGCTTCGGGCCCATACCCCCACCTCACGGGACCTACGACCCAGCGCGCGCCGCCCCGACCGTGTAAATTCGACTGTTGTGTGAAATTCAACAGGAGAATCTCAGTCGGCTAACCCGGTTCGACTGAGCTGTACCAAGCGGGAACCACGCGTTTGGCATCCACACCGTAAGGAGATTCTGGTGGCGACCTCGCCCGCTAAAGACATTATTGAGAGCATCGGAGGAGCCGCGAACGTCGTCGCGCTCACTCACTGTGCCACCCGACTGCGCTTCACTCTGAAGGACGCATCGGGAATCGACCAGGCGGCTGTGGAGGGTATCCCCGCAGTCCTGGGTGCCGTTCCCCAGTCCGGAGATCGCTTCCAGGTCGTCATCGGCGGCGCGGTCGAGACCGTGTACAACGAGATCCTGGCGCTGCCCGAGATGAAGAAGGTTGGCACGGGCGAAAGCGCCGACGACATCAAGGCCGCCGAGCGCGCCAAGGGCCCCCGCGGCAAGTTCGCCGGGCTCGACACCTTCTTCGAGGTACTGTCCGACTCCTTCCGCCCGATCCTGGGCGCACTGCTGGGTGCATCGCTCTTCATCACCTTCATGGCGCTGATGGCCACCCTCGGCGTCATCCCCGCGTGGAACGCACCGGGCGTCGAGCTCGAACCCGGCTGGGCCTTCATCAACCTGATGTGGCAGGGCGTGTTCGTCTTCCTGCCGCTGATGGTCGCCTACAACGCGTCGAAGCGCCTCGGCGCCGACCCGTGGGTCGGCTTCGGCATCATGGCCGTCGTCATGCTGCCGGGCTTCTCCGCCCTGGCCGCCTCCGACAAGGCCCAGACCGTCTTCGACGGCAAGGCCGCCATTGTGTCGATCTTCGGCCTGCCGTTGACCGTCACCGACTACAGCTCGCAGGTCTTCCCGCCGCTGCTGATGGCGGTCGTGCTCGGCCTGCTCACCAAGGGCCTGAAGAAGATCATCCCGGCCAGCGTCCAGCTGATCTTCGTGCCGTTCCTGAGCATGCTCGTGATGATCCCCGTAACGGCCTTCCTCATCGGCCCGATCGGTGTCTTCGGCGGAGCGGCCATCGGCGAGTTCCTCAAGTCCATCAACGACTTCTCACCGCTGATCTTCGCGATCGTCATCCCGCTGGCCTACCCGTTCATGGTTCCGCTGGGTCTGCACTGGCCGCTGAACGCCGTGATGCTGCTGAACATCCAGTCCCTCGGCTATGACTTCATCCAGGGCCCGATGGGCGCCTGGAACTTCGCCTGCTTCGGTGCCACCGCCGGTGTACTGGTCCTGGCCATCCGTGCCAAGAACAGCCAGATGAAGCAGACCGCGACGGGTGCTCTCGCCGCCGGCCTGCTCGGTGGTATCTCCGAGCCGTCGCTGTACGGCATCCACCTGCGGTTCAAGCGCATCTACCCGCGCATGCTCGTCGGTTGCCTCGTCGGTGGTGTCATCATCGGCATCGGCGGTGGCGTCACGACCAACGCGTTCGTGTTCACCTCGCTGCTGACCATCCCCGCGTTCAACAACATCCCGCTGTACGCACTGGCCGTTGCCGCGTCGTTCTTCACCGCGATGATCCTCGTGATCCTCTCCGGCTACCTGTCGCCAGAGCAGAAGGCCGAAGCGGCCGCTCAGCTCGCCGCCGACACGGCTGCCGAAGAGGCCACGCACGCCCCCGTCGCGCCCGTCGCGGCACCGGTGGTCGCCGCCAGCACGGCTGCCGCTACGGCTCCTGCCGCCGGGGGCACGGCGACCATGGTCGCCACTGTCCTGGCCACGATCGGCTCGCCGGTCGCCGGCATCGTCGTTCCGCTCGCGGATGTGCCCGACCCGGTCTTCAGCAAGGGAATCGTCGGACTCGGCGTTGGCGTCGACCCGACCGAGGACACGGTCTACGCACCCGCCGCCGGCAAGGTCCTGGTCGCTCAGCCGACCGGACACGCCTTCGGACTGATGCTGGACGGCGGCATCGAAATGCTCATTCACGTGGGCATCGACACCGTCAACCTCGCCGGCAAGGGCTTCGACGTCAAGGTCAAGGCCGGCGACAGGGTTGAGGCGGGTACCCCGCTGGTGACCTTCGACCGCGCCGTGATCGAGGAAGCCGGCTACTCGCTGGTGACCCCGGTTCTGGTGACCAACCCGAAGAAGTTCGGCTCGATCGACCAGGCCGCTTCCGGCCAGGTGAGCGTCGGAAGCCCGCTTCTGACGGTGACCGCCAAGTAACACCCCGCACGAACACAGGTGGGCAGAGATTTCTCTGCCCACCTTTGTTGTACCCGCCGGCGCCGGTCGCCCGTGGAATACCCGGGACCTGACGACAGTTGTTACCGGAAGCGCCGAAACCGGCGCGCCCAGATCCTCGACAGCTTCGGCAAGGAGACCCTATGAGCACCATCGACGTGACCGACACCACTTTCGCCGACACCCTGGCGGCCAACGACGTTGTTCTGGTGGACTTCTGGGCCGACTGGTGCGGCCCGTGCAAGCAGTTCGCGCCGACCTATGCGGCGGCATCGGAGAAGCACCCGGATGTGGTGTTCGCCAAGGTCGACACCGAAGCCGAGCAGCAGCTCTCCGCGGCCGCCGGCATCCAGTCGATCCCCACGCTGATGGCCTTCCGTGAGGGCGTGCTGGTGTTCTCCCAGCCCGGGGCGCTGCCGCCGGCGGCCCTCGAGCAGGTCGTCACCGCGGTGAAGGCCCTGGACATGGCCGATGTGCACCGCCAGGTGGCAGAGCAGAAGGCGGCCGCTGTGCAGGGCTCCGAGGCCTGACCGGAGCCGTCGTCACCGCCGGTTAGCGGCGGGTGTATTCCTCGTCGGTGACGTGCTCGCCCCAGGTGGTTTCGGGGCCGTCCGCGATGGCCTCCCACATGGCGAGGTGTTCCATGAAGTCGGTGGGCGTGGCGCCGTGCCAGTGCCATTCGCCCGGCGGGGTGTAGATGGTCTGGCCGGGGTGGATTTCGACGATCTCGCCGCCACGGGACTGGATCAGGCCCAGGCCCTCGGTCACGTGCAGGGTCTGGCCCACGGCATGCGTGTGCCAGGCGGTGCGGGCACCGGGTGTGAACCTGACGGTGTTGACCCGCATCCGGCTCGGCTCGGGGCGCGCGCCGGCGATGACGTCGAAATACACGTCACCGGTGAACCACTCGGCGGGTGCCTTGACGGTGTTCTGCTTGGGCTGGATTTCCATTGTGTGTGCTCCTCAGCATCGGTGTCCACTTCGACGCTACGGCGGTGCGGATGATTGTGGGATGCCCTGTCAGGGCACGTCACGGCGTGGTCCGGACCGGGCCGGAGTCACCGCCTGTTCGCGGCGGCGAGTGCACCTATGCCGAAAGTGAACAGGCCGAAGGCTGCCATCATGGGGATTACCGCGACCTCCAGGCCAGTGGCGAAAACAACCAGTGCCGCCCCGAATACCAGCATCGCCGTCACGACACACGCGAAGGCCACCTGCCGCAGTAGTGGGTGCGGGTCGAGGTCAGACGTGCGAACGCGCATGGCTGATTGTCGTCCCTGCGGTTGAACGGCGGGCGACTTCCTGCACAAGCGCTGGTGAACCGCACAGCCGGTGGTCAGTCTCGCAAGCCGGTGAGGAACCGCGCGTCCCGCTCGTACATGTCGGCCTCGTCGTTCAGGTGCGGCTTGGCGAGTTCCTGCGCCTTCTGACGGGATATCTCGGCGAGGTCGTACAAACGGATGACCGCGAGCCGGATGACGTCGCTGAAGGTAGCCTCCGACCCGTATGCGGCTAGGAGCAGAGCCACCCGACGGCGAGCCTGGTCCATGCCCGGGGCGTTGGCAGGAGTGTCCGCCGTGAGGGGAACGGCGCGCGTGGCGAAGTAGGCGATGTCCCACAGGCGCGGGCCAGGCGAACACATGTCGAAGTCGATGGCCCCGACCATCGCACCGTCGACGAAGGCCAGGTTGTGCGGTGCGAAGTCGTTGTGGCAGATGACTTCGCTGGGCACCTTCGTGCGGGATTGCCACACCGCATCATCGAGCGCGAAGCCGATGCTGGCGTCGTGGAGCTGCCGAAGCCGTCTGGCCCCGTCTCTGAGCACGCTGTCCCGCCACACCCAATCCGGCAATGGGTACAGCGGCACATCGCCCTCGATGAACGAGAGCCGTTCACGCTCCCCCTCCACGGCCACGGGCTGCGGCGCCCAGCTCACCCCGGCCATGGCCAGGTAGTCCAGGTACCGGTGCACTGTCGGCGTCCACGGGCCGGCCACGCGGAGCACCGTGGCACCGTCTCTTTCCACGGCGTTCATGTTGCCACCGGGCAGAAGACCATCCGTCGTCACGTCGCTCATTTCGCCTCGTCGGTCCACAGCCCGGGCACCACGATCACGAGCTTGCACCGCGGGCAGCGGTGGCAGGACTCCAGGCCTTCGGCGGTGTCCACACCATCCTGGGTCATTTCGGTGCCGCAGGCCGGGCAGAGCGGGCCGGGCTCGCTGAAATCGAATTCCTCGTCCATCACTCCAGTGTGCCGTGCTGTGGGAGGAAGTTTCGCGCAACGCGGAAGCCGACGTCGTCGATCCGCAGGCCGGGGTAGCTGCCCCGCCGCACGGACGCACGGCAGCTCCAGTGCTGGTCGAACCATCCCCCGCCCCGCAGCACGCGATAGGTGCCGTAGCGCTCGGGGTCCGCGAAGTCCCAGCACCACTCCCAGACACTGCCCAACGAGTCGTACAGGCCCCAGGAGTTCGGCTGTTTACCGGCGACATCGTGCGGGCGTTCAGCCGAGTTGCCGCGGTACCAGGCAATGTCGTCGAGGTCCCCATAGCGGGGCCCGGTCGTTCCGGCGCGGCACGCGTGCTCCCATTCGGCTTCGGTCGGCAGCCGGTAGCCCGCCGCTGAGACGTCCCAGGCGATGGTTTCGTCGGCGCCCAGCCGATACACCGGGGTGAGGCCGGCCCGCTCCGAGATGGCGTTGCAGAAGCGGATCGCGTCCCACCACGACACGCCCTCGACGGGCAGCCGTGCGCCCGGGGTCGAGGCAGGCCAGAGACCGGTGACCTGGGCGTACTCCTCCTGGGTCAGCGGATACGCCGCGATCTCGAACGCAGCGACATCGGCGCTCCGGCTGCGGCGGGTTCGCGCATCCGTCATGGTCACGCTGCCCGCGGGGACGGCGACCAGGCGGGGTGCGGTATCCGGCGGCATACCTGCACGCTACCGCCGCGCTGGGCGGGGCGCCGCCGTGTTACGCCGAGATCGCGACGAGGACCAGGGCGCGCAGGGTGGGCTGGTCGGACCAGGTTCCGGCGAGCACCTCGTGGGCCGAGTCCGGTGCCTGGTTCGCCAGCACGTCGTCGTCGCCGAGCACTCGCGCCACGACGATCCGCAGCGATCCCGCTGTCACGACGGTTGCGCCCGGTTCCTGGCGGATGTTGATCTCGGCGACCGTGGGCGGTGTCACGACGGTACCGCCGGGCGTGCCGCTGCCGGCGACCATGGCGGTGGGCTCACGCACCACCAGCTGCCCGTCGACCTCGATGTTCAGCTCGGCCTGGTGGCCTCCGGTGAGCGCGGCGTTCGCGACGGCCGCGAGGTAGGCCGGGTCGCCGGTGGCGTCGTAGACCCACCGCTCCCCCAACACCGAGTGCTGCATGGTGGTGATGAGTGAGGTCTCAGCGCCGGCGAGCGGGGCATCCCGGTAGGTGACGGGCACCTGCAACACCGGACCGTCGCCGGCCGTGATGAGGATGGTCTCGATGCCGACCTGTCCCTCCGGGTCGTCGAACCTGTAGGCGGCGAGGTTCGTCACGCTCACGCCGGCCTCGCCGACGAACCAGGGCTGGGCGGGCGCCCAGCTGCTGAGCAAGTCGATCTTCGACGGAGTGATGTCAGCTTTGTGGAGGAGGGCCATGACACCGATCCTACGGCGGCCGGATGATCAATCGGCGTCTTTCAGGGCGGACTGTACGGCGATCACGCCCGCACCCCACTGGTCGTCGAAGAACCGCTGGATCGAACCGTCGTCGTAGATGACCGAGACCCAGAGATAACCGTTTTGGGTCCAATTGGAGAGGATCGGCATCGCGGACCAGTCCGAGGCTGTGGCCGGGCTGTATTCGGCGGCGTTCAGCTCGTCCTGTAGACGCAGCAGGGTGCTCTCGGTGCTCGGGCCCGGGTTGGCCTCGTCGAGCCGGGGGTCGATCTGGGCGAGTGGGTCGTAGAGCGACAGCGGGATGGGCGGCTGGGTAACGGTGAACGCGGCGGCGTCCCAGGTCCCGGTTATGGCGTAGCTGCCCCAGGTGACGCCGGATTGCGTCTCGGACTGGTCAACCGTCGCCCAGTCCCAGCCGAGGATGGGCGGACCGCCGCACTGGGGCGGGAGCGACTGGGCGACCGCGCCCAAGCAGAGCTGGGGCTCCTCACCGTCCCTCTGCAACACCGTGGCCTGCGCGAGCACCTCGCCGGCGGCGGCGGGGCGGGGAAACTGTCCAGGGGAAGCCGCGGGGCCGGCTCCCGGTGCGTCACTGCCGGCGCATCCGCCGAGGGCGAGGATGCTGGCTGTGACGCCGGCCAGCACGAGGAGCCCTGAGATTCTCATGACCGTAGTGTGGCAGGCGGGCGCGGCGGCCGCCGGCAATCATTTATTGTCGAGGAATGACTTTCAACGACGACGCCAAGTACTCCGGCAAAGGAGTGCGCAAATCCGGCCGCCGCACCGGCCTCGCCGTCGGTGGCGGAGGCCTGGGCCTCGTGGCCATCGTGCTGCTCTCCCAGCTGCTCGGCGTCGACCTGTCCGGCCTACTCGGCGGCGGCACGGCCGGGGGCACTGGCGAGGGCGAAACCACCGCCCTCACCGGCTGCTACACCGGTGCGGACGCCGACGACGACGTGGAGTGCCGGGTGGGCCTCACCCGCGACTCGCTGGAGGACTACTGGGTCGAGCAGGCGCCGGCCCTGGGCATCCCCTATGTCACACCCAACATCCAACTGTTCGTCGATGGGGTCGACACCGGCTGCGGCGCGGCCACCAGCGCGGTGGGACCGTTCTACTGCCCGGCCGACCAGCTGATCTACCTGGACACCGCGTTCTACGACACGCTGCGCACCCAGTTCGACGCCACGGCAGGCCCGCTTTCCCAGCTATACGTGGTGGGACACGAGTGGGGCCACCACATCCAGAACCTGGCCGGCACGTTCGCCACCGCAGACACCTCGCAGACCGGTCCCACCTCCGACGCCGTACGCGTCGAGGTGCAGGCCGACTGCTTCGCGGGCGCCTGGCTCGGCTCAGCGGCCGAGACCACGGATGCCGACGGCACGCCCCTGCTGGACCCGATCACCGACGCCCAGATCGCGGATGCGCTCAACGCGGCGTCCGCCATCGGCGACGACCGCATTCAGGAGAAGACCCAGGGCCAGGTGAACCCGGAGTCCTGGACCCACGGCTCCAGCGAGATGCGCCAGAGGTGGTTCCAGACGGGCTACACGAACGGGGCGGAGGCCTGCGACACGTTCGCCGCGGCCGACGCAGACCTGTAAGGCTGCTACTTGGGTTCGGTGAGATCGACGACGCGGCCCTTGGCATCTGCCTTGACGACTTCGATGCCCTTGAGCGCGGCTGCCTTGGTCTGGTAGCTCTCGGAGGTCATCAGCACTTCACCGCTGTGGGTCTTGAGCTTGAAGACATAGCCACCGGATCGGTCTGCAGTCAATTCATACTTGCCGGACATGACACGCTCTCTTCGTCGAGATGGAACTCCGCCGGCTACGAGGCCGGTGGCGCAACCTTACCGCGCCGCGCCGGGTCAGTATCGCCGCGCAGGCCGAGCGCCGGCAGCAGCACACCGTCGATGAGCGTGATGAGGAAGTCCCGGTCAACGGGCTTACGTTCGATGAGCGTGCGGTAGGCGGCCATCGACGGGGTCACCAGGCAGAGGGTGTCGATGTCGCAGGTGGGTGAGATCTCGCCGCGGTCGACGGCCCGCTGCATGAGGAACCGGTTGGCCGCGGCCCGCGGCTTGACGATCGCGTTGTTGGCCGCGTCGGCCATCTCGGGCGTGGCCGAGAGCATCGACATCAGCCCGGCCATGATCTGCATCTTCTTCTCGGCGTCTTCGATGGAGCGTGGCTTGATCATCGCCACGAGGTCTCCGCGCAGGGTTCCGGTGTCGGGCAGACGGTCCGGATCCAGGTCGCCCTGCTTCATGCAGGCGACGGCGTCGATGACGAGTTCGTTCTTCGACGGCCAGCGCCGGTAGAGCGTGGCCTTGCCGGCCTTGGCCCGGGTGGCGACCATGTCGATGGTCATGCCGTCGAAGCCGGTCTCGGCGAGCACCGCGAGCGCCGCGGCCAGGATCTCCGGGTCACGGGTGTGGTCACGCTTGCGGCCCAGTTTGGTCTCGGCCGCGGGGTTGCCGGCCACCGCGACGGGTTCGAGCTGCGCCACGACGTTGACCTCCATTTCCGCGTTGCGGATCAATCCTGTATGCCTCCACATGTTACCGGGGCGTAAATTCAGGAACTGTTAAGATCCGGAACTCCACAGTATCGTATAGAGTCGCGTTTATGCCTGAAACGATCCCAGCTTCGTCATCCACGACGAGTTCCTCCGTGCCCCATTCCCGCCGGTGGTGGACCCTCAGTGTGGTCGCCCTTGCCCAGCTCATGGTCGTGCTCGACTCCACGGTCGTGAACATCGCTCTCCCCTCCGCCCAGGCCGACCTCGGCTTCTCCAACGGCGACCGCCAGTGGATCGTCACCGCCTATTCCCTCGCCTTCGCCAGCCTGCTTCTGCTCGGCGGGCGACTCTCCGACCTGCTCGGGCGCAAGCGCACCTTCATCATCGGCCTGATCGGGTTCGCCGTCGCCTCCGCGCTCGGCGGCGCGGCCGGCACCTTCGGCTGGCTGGTCGCCGCCCGGGCCCTGCAGGGCGCGTTCGGCGCGCTGTTGGCCCCGACGGCCCTGGCCGTGCTCACCACGACCTTCACCATCCCCAAGGAACGGGCCAGGGCCTTCGGCGTCTTCGGCGCGATCGCCGGTGCCGGCGGCGCCGTTGGCCTGCTGCTCGGCGGCTTCCTCACCGAGTACTTCGACTGGCGCTGGAACCTCTACATCAACGTGGTCATCGCCATTGTCGGGGTGATCGGCGCCGCGATCTTCGTCGACCACCTGCAGCGCACCGGTCCGCGCCCGAAGCTCGATATTCCCGGCACGATCCTGGTGTCGGCCGCGCTGTTCGGCCTGGTCTTCGGCTTCTCCAACGCCGAGACGGATGGCTGGGACTCGCCGCTCACCTGGGGCATGCTCGCGGGCGCCGTGGTGTTGCTCGTCGCGTTCGTGCTCTGGCAGCGGAAGGCGGCGCATCCGCTGCTACCGCTGCCGATCGTGCTCGACCGCAACCGTGGCGCCGCCTATCTCTCGGTGATGATCGCCGGTGCGGGAATGTTCGGCATCTTCCTGTTCGTCACCTACTACCTGCAGACGTCGCTCGGGTTCACGCCCATGCAGACCGGTTTCTCGTTCCTGCCGATGATTGCGATGCTCGTGCTCGCCGCGCAGCTGTCGACGAACATCTTCGTGCCGCGGTTCGGCCCCAAGGTCATGGTGCCGTTCGGCATGGCCCTGGGCGCGCTCGGCATGGTCCTGCTCACCAATCTCGACCTGGACAGCACCTACGCGGCCAACGTCCTGCCGCCGCTGATGATCCTCGGCTTCGCAATGGGGTCGATCATGCCCGCCTCGATGCAGACCGCCACCCTCGGCGTCGACCGCCAGTTCGCCGGCGTCGCGTCGGCGATGGTGAACACCAGCCAGCAGGTCGGCGGCTCGATCGGCACGGCCCTGCTGAACACCCTGGCCGCCACCGCTGCGGCCGACTACGTGGCGTCACACCTGCCCGCGACGGCCGAGGTGGCCGCGCAGGCCGCGGTGACCAGCTACGCCACCGCGTACTGGTGGGGTGCCGGCTTCTTCGCCGTCGGCGGCATCATCGCGGCGCTGCTCTTCCGCAGGATGGGCCACGGCCTGTCCCTGTCGAACGCCCACCTCGCCGCCGACGCCGAGCCGGTCGTCGCCCACTAGCTCCGGCCGGCGTCCAGGTCAGCCATGGACGCCGGCTCGAGGGCGGCATCCGTCTTCTCAGAGCGCACGAAGGCGATGCCGATCAGGATCAGGAGACCGCCGATCAGCTGCGGGACGGTGAGTTGTTCGCCCAACAACAGCCAGGCGTAGAAGGTGGCGGCCACGACCTCGAGCAGGCCCACGAACGAGGCGAGCCTGGAGCCGAGCAGCTCGCTGGCGGCGATGCTCGTGGAGTAGGCGATGGCCGTGGCCACCACGCCGATGATGACGAGCGGCAGCCACCAGGGCACCGTGCCGCCGAACATCTCCACGTCCGTGGTGGAGGTGGTGAAGGGCACCAGGCCGCTCAGCCCCACCGCCCCCAGCAGCACACCGCCGAGCAGCAGACCGAAGCCGGCCAGCGCCACGGCCGGCAGCCCCTCGCTGGGCTGCGCCGCCACGAGGTAGTAGATGGCGCAGCCCACCATGGCGGTCAACGCCAGGGTGAGGCCGAGAACGTCCAGCCGTGCCGACCCACCCGGGTTCACCACGAGGATCAGGCCGGCCAGCGCCACCACCGAGCCGACGAGCACGACCCGTTTGGGCATCCGCCGGCCGCGCGCCCAGGCCCAGCCGACGAGCAACAGCGGGGCCATGTACTCGATGAGCACCGCGGTGCCCACCGGGATGCGCTCGATCGCGCCGAAATAGGCGAGTTGAGTGCCGGCGACGCCGATGACCGCCATCGCGAGCACCCGCCAGCGAGCACGCCAGAGTGTCGCCCATCGGCCGTGCAGCGCGATGACGGCCACGGGAGCGAGCACGATGCCGCCGATGAGCACCCGCACGGTCACGGCCCCGGCCGGACTCCAGCCGCTCTCGAGCAGCGGCTTGGCGAGGGCTCCGGACAGGCCGAAGGTGGCCGCGGCAACGAGGGCGATGACCAGGCCGAGCGAGGTGGACGAGCGAGTCATGGGGCTCCAGGCGTATGGGCAGTCGACGGAATCGCGGGGTGTTGCTCATGAAGATAGTGTGGTCATGAGTAAGGAGTCAATTTGCATTTTGCCCCTGACACCGAGGCGAGTCTGGCGTTCACCGTCGCCCTCGCCAACACCGTCGCGGGCGCCACGAAGAGCGGGCTCGACGAGCTCGCCACGCCCGCCCAGCTGACGGCCTTTTTTGTGGCCCACCGGTTCTCCGGCCGCCTCGATGCGACCGAGACCGAACTGGCCGAGGTGCGTGACACCCGCCAGCGGTTGCGGCACATCTGGCTGCTCGGCCGCGACGACGCGGCCGTGGAACTGAATACCATGCTGCAGAGCGCCAGGGCCTTGCCCCGGCTGATGCGCCACGACGGCCTCGACTGGCACCTGCACGCCACCGACCCGGCGGCGCCGTTGGCCGAACGCATCCAGGTGGAGGTTGCCCTGGCCCTGGTCGATGTGATCCGCACCAACGAGTCCGGCCGGCTGCGCGCCTGCGCGGCCCCGGACTGCGCGGGCGTGCTGGTTGACCTCTCCCGCAACGGCTCGAAGCGGTTCTGCAGCATCCGCTGCGGCAACCGGATGAATACGATCGCGTTCCGGCAGCGCGCCGCGGTCTAGGTCGAGCTCACGGGTGCGGCCGGCGCAGGAACAGCTGGCGCAGAGCGCGGATGAGCAGGATGAAGCCGACCAACCCGATCGAGGCGCCGAGGAACGCGAACAGCCGCACGCCCTCAACGAGGTCGGGACCGGCGTCGGAGACCACCAGCACGATGCCCAGGCTGACGGCGGTGATGCCGATCAGGACACCCACGACCTCGGTGACGACCGCGCCGATCCACCACCTGTCGTCCGGCTCGGCGAAAGCGCGGATCCGCAGGCTGAAGGTGCCCTTGGCCAGGGAGGAGCTGATGGTCTCCAGCCGGCGCGGCAGCCGACGGGCCGTGGCCTGCAACACGGCCGCCTGCGACTGCAGCGAACCCAGCAGAGACCGGGGCGTGATCAGGCGCCGCAGGAAATGCGGCACCCTGGCGAGCGCCGTCTCCACCATGTCGAAGTCGGGGTCGAGGATGTCCAGGCACCGCTCCAGGGTGATCAGCGAACGCAAGGCCTGGCCCAGCGAGGTCGGCACGGCCAGGTGGTGGTCGCGGATCGTGTCGACCATCGCGGCGAAGATCGAGCCGTCCGCGCTGTGCCGGTTCACCGTGAGCACGCGGCCCAGGTCGCGTTGCAGCGCGAGGATGTCGGCATCCTGTGGCGCCTCGACAACCAGCAGCAGCGCATCCGTCGTGGCGATGTCGTCGTCATTGGCCGCCGCCATCAGCAGCGTCACCAGGCCCTCCCGCATGCTGCGCTCCAGCACCCCCACGTTGCCGAAGTCGATCATGCCCAGCATGCCGTCGGCGCGCAGCATCAGGTTGCCGGGGTGCAGGTCGGCGTGGAAGATGCCGGTCACGATCACCTGTTCGAGAACCGCATCCAGCAGGGCCCCGGCGAGCGCGCCGCGGTCCTCCGGGTCCATCCTGGACAGCCGCTCCCCCGCCGCGTTCAACGGCACACCGTCGATGAGGTCCATGGTGAGCAGCCGGCGGGAGCTGGCCTCCGGGTACACCCGGGGCACCACGAGCACCTCCTGGGCCGCCGACGACGCGACCACGCTGCCGATCTGCCGGGTGCTGTTGAACTCGATGCGGTAGTCCAGCTCGTCCCGCAGGGACCGGCCGAAGCCCTCGGCCAACGACACTACCCCGAAGTCGCGCCCCCAGCTCGTCTGGTTCTCGATGCGCTGCGCGAGCCGAACGATGATGTCGATGTCCGCGGCGACCTGAGCCGCCGCGGCCGGCCGTTGCACCTTGAGCACCACCCTGGTGCCGTCGAGCAGGGTCCCGGCGTGCACCTGGGCGACGGATGCCGCCGCGAGCGGCTCTGCGTCGACCTGGCTGAACACGCTCTCGAGCGGGCCGCCGATCTCGGTCTCGATCACCTGGCGGACGGCGGGCCACGGCAGCGTCGTAGCGCCGGACTGCAGTGAGGAGAGCGCCTGGGTGTAGCTGGCCGGCAACAGGTCACGCCGGGTGGAGAGCAGTTGGCCGAGTTTCACGAAGGTGACACCGGCCTCGTTGATCGCCGAGACGAGGGCATCCGGGGTGCGCCCGACCTTCTTGACTTCGCGGGGCGCCGCGCCGGGCCGCTCGCTCAGGATCCAGCCGATGCCGTGCTTGGAGAGCAGGGTAAGGATCTGCAGGTAACGCTTGGTGCGCCGGCGCCGGTGCAGGGCCGCCCGGAACGCGTCGACAGGGTTGGCGGCCGTGGTGGGCCAGAGCGCTTCGGTGCCCACCAGCACGGCCATGCCGAACGCGAAGACCCAGCCGAACGCGAGCGCCACGAAGAGCACCACGACAATGATCGGCACTTTGGGCGTGCCGTCGTCGTCGATCACCTTGGCCTGGGTCGAGACGAAGTAGGCGAACGGCCAGCACCCCACGAAGACCAGCAGTCCCACCAGGAAGGTGCGCAGCCAGCCCACCGTGGTGCCGAGCAGCGAGCGGGTGGCGAATCCGATGGCGACGGAGAAAACGAGGGCGACCAGGATGATGACGATCCACGTCCAGAACGATTCCAACAACCCGTGCCCCGCAATCTCTCGCTGTTGGCGCTCAGGCTACCGCGCTCGTGCCACACTGGAACTGTCCCATCCCCCAGAGTCAGGTTCAACCAGTGAAGATCATCGTCGGTTTCGCGCTCACGCGCTGACACCCGTCGATCTGCCGCGCCCGCGGCTTCCGGAGTCAGTGCCCACACTGACGACGGGGAGTCCCATGGCTACGGCCCACATTTCACCCATCCTGCTGACGGATATCGGCCTCATCTGGCCAGACGGATCCATCGCGTTCACCGGCATCACCGCCGCCTTCGGCCGCGGCCGCACCGGACTGGTCGGCGCCAACGGCTCGGGCAAATCCACGCTGTTGCGGCTGATCACCGGTGAGCTGGCGCCCTCCGCGGGCACCGTGGCGCGCTCCGGCGAGGTCGGCTACCTGCCGCAGACCCTCACGCTCGGCGTCTCCGTCACCGCGGCCGACCTGCTCGGGGTTCGCCCGAAACTCGACGCGTTGCGGGCCATCGAGGCCGGCGACGTGCACGAACGGCACTTCGACGTGCTCGGCGACGACTGGGACATCACCACCCGTGCCGGCGAGGCGCTGCGTTCGGCCGGACTGACCGAGAGCGACCTCGACCGGCCGGTCGGGCAGATGTCCGGCGGCGAGGCGATCCTGGTCGCCATCGCGGGACTGCGTCTTTCCGCCACCCCGATCACGGTGCTCGACGAACCCACCAACAACCTCGACGGCGCCGCCCGACGGCGGCTGGCCGTCATGGTGCGGTCGTGGCCGGGCGCGCTGATCGTCGTGAGCCACGACAGCGCCCTGCTGGACCTCATGGACAACACCGCTGAATTGCACGCCGGTGCCCTCACCGTGTTCGGCGGACCGTACGGCGCTTTTCTCGAACACCTCGACCGGCAACAGGCCGCCGCGCAGCAGGCCCAACGTTCCGCCGACCAGGTCGTGAAGAAGGAGAAGCAGCAACGCATCGAGGCCGAAACCAAGCTCGCCCACCGCGGCAGGTTCGCGCGCACCGAGTTCGAGAACAAACGGGTACCCAAGATCGTCATGGGGCTGCGTAAGTCGGCTGCCCAGGTATCAGCGGGCAAACTCCGCACCGAGTTCGACGGCAAGGTGCAGGATGCCCGCGCGGCGGCCGCCGACGCCGCCGCCCTGGTGCGCTCCGACGACAGCATCCACGTGGACCTGCCCGACCCGCAGGTGCCGAGCGGCAAGCGCCTGGCCGAACTGCACGGCAGCGATCGCGGATTTCAGCTGCACGGCCCGGCCCGAGTGGCGCTGACCGGCCCCAACGGTGTGGGCAAGACCAGCCTGCTCGAGTCGCTTGTGCACCCGGAGACCGCCCGTGCCGGGCGCGCCACCGCGATCGCGCACACCAGCCGGATCGGCTATCTCAGCCAGCGGCTGGACGGGCTCGACGACGACGCCAGTGCGCTGGAGAATCTGGCCGCGGCAGCCCCGGCCGTCCCCGACGGGGAGCTGCGCAATCGGCTGGCGCGGTTCCTGCTGCGCGGGGACGCCGTGAGCAGGCCGGTGCGCAGCCTGTCCGGCGGGGAACGGTTCCGGGTGTCGCTGGCGCGGCTGCTGCTGGCCGACCCGCCTGCGCAGCTGATCGTGCTGGACGAACCGACGAACAACCTCGACCGTGGAAGTGTCGACCAACTGGTCGGCGCGCTCGGCGCCTACCGGGGTGGCCTGCTGGTGGTCAGCCACGACGACGCGTTCCTGGCCAGGCTGGGCATCACCGATTGGCTCAGCCTCGACGCGGCCGGGCGGCTGGCCGAGGGGGCGCCGTCAGCGCACGAGGAGTGAGGTGCAGGTGCAGGTGCAGGTGCACCGGCAGCCGCAGGATCACGCGGCGCTCCGGGCCAGCGCGGTGAACGCCGCGGTGGCCCGCGGGTTGTCGGCCGGGCACTCGCTGCGGAACCGCCGGGTTGCCGTGCCGGCCTCATAGGACGCGAACTCGATGTCGAAACCCGACCCCAGCTGCACAGCCAGCCGCATCGCCAGGCGGATGCCGGTGGCGGTGAACTCGCCGGCCAGCTCGGGGGTGCGCCAGGAGAAGTCCTCGGTCAACGCGTCGTAGTAGCCGATCTCCCAGCGGATCAGATCGGCGACCAGGGCGGCGTCGAGCTCAGTGGCGGCGTATGCCACGGGGTGCGGGCACCAGAGCACCGTGCCGGCGTAGTCGGGCAGGAGGCGCACGAGCACCGCCGCCGCCGACGTGGACTCGCCGACGCAGTCGTCGATCGACCGGCCGACCCTCTTCTCACGATGCATGATCGCGCTCCCCCCAGCGTGCTGACGTCTCTCACATTCCCCGGTCCCTACGATTTCAGGTGTCGGCGGTCGGCGCAATTCGCGGCAGGGGTCTTAGCGTCCGCTGGTGCTGACCACCGGGGCATTGTCGCAGGAGGAGGTCTGCGCCTCGGCGACCCGCGGGTCGTCCTGAGGCAGGGCGGCCGATACGGCGGTGTAGCCGTTGATGGCGGTGAGCCCGTCTGCCGACACCGTGATTCCGGTGGCCATCAGGGAGTAGCTGTCGTCGCGGTTCTGGGTGACCTGGAGGCCGTTCAGTTCGAGGCCGCCATCAACTTCCAGGCAGCCCACCCCGGTACCGGTGTCGTTGCTGTTCTGCATGTCGAAGGTGTACGGCCGGGCGTCCACACCGATCGGGGTGACGAACTCGCAGTCCACGATCGCGTGCAGGGTGGCGCTGCGGCTGTCGTCCAGCACCGTCACCACCACACCGTTGTGCAGCGCTGCCGTCCAACCGCTGTGCCGGCCGGGACCGGCCAGGTCGTCGGCGAGGGAGACCGTGGCGCCGGACGCCATGGTGATGCCGAAGGTGAACGGCGAGGTCGACTCGTCGTACCACTCGGTGTCGTTCTCGCCGTCACCGTCGATGTCGGCGATCTCAGCGCTGACCGCGCCGGCCGGCATCGACTCGGCCGTGACCGGGCAGCCCGTCGGCTCATCGACGGCGGGGTCGGCCGATGAGTCTGGCGCCGCATCCGCGGAGTCGCCGGACTCGGACGGTGACACGGCACCGGTCTGCGCCACCCCGGATGCCGCACACCCGGTCAGAGTGAGGGCCAGGAAACCGGCGGTGACGAGAACCCGGCCAGCGATCTTGGTTTTCGAGTGAACGGTTGACATCAGCATGATGCTACCGACGTTGTCTGGGCGGCCTCCGTGTTTCGGGCCCGCTTTCGGAGACGATTGCCAGCGTGGACTGCGGCCGGTGCCTGGAGAGCCCGACGACACCGTAGGCCGCGATCGCGCCGGCGATGACGAACGCGATCAGGGCGTATGGCGGGGCCTCTGACGCCTCCCCGAGCACGACGATGCCGATGCCGACGGCCACGAGGGGATCCACCACCGTGAGGCCGGCGATCACCAGGTTCGGCGGACCCGTGGAGTACGCGACCTGCACGAACACGCCGCCAACGATCGCCGCCGTGAGAATGCCGCCCACGCACAGCAGGGTGAGCAACGACAGGTCGCCGGCCACCAGCTGCGTGATGGTGAGTTTGGCCAAGGTGGCGACGAAGGCGTAGAGCACCCCGGCACCGAGCACGTAGGCCACGGCGGTGAGGCGGGCGCGGAGCAGGGTGAAGATCAGCCCGCAGGCGATCAGTACGACGCCGAGCAGGATCAGGATGATCGTCACCTGGGGCGGCTGGATGGGCCGGTCGGTGGCGTACACGGCGGCGATGGAGACGAAGATCACGATGCCGCCCACCGACAGGGCCACCGAGCGCAGCACGGTGCCGTCGAGCCTGGTGTGCGCGAGGCGGGAGTCCACCACCGTGGAGAGCACCAGGGCGGCCACGCCGAGCGGCTGCACCACGAGCAGCGGAGCCAGGCCGAGGCTGGTCAGCTGCAGCACGATGGCAAAGCCGAGCAGCAGCGTGCCGAGCAGCCAGGACGGTCGTCGCAGCAGGGCCAGCAGCTGGCCGATACTCATCTTCTGCTGGTCGCCGGGGCGCAACAGGGAGGTCTTGCCCACGCCTCGATGCTGCAGCTGCGCGCCGAGGGCCAGGAAGACCGTGCCTGCGAGCGCGACGGCAATGCCGAGGTTCTTGCGGGCGACCGGGTCGAGAAACGACACCATCGCATCGGTGACTTCGGTGGGCATAAAGGACACGGGCACATCCAGACCTTATTTCAGCGCGGCCGCCGTCGACAATTCGGGCGGGTCTGCTTCGGCGTCGCCGGCAGGTGTTAGCGTTCCGGCATGAAGCAGAAAGAGCTCTTCCTCCAGGCGGATGCCGCGTTGCGCTCCGTCATCGACCGGATCACCCCCGACCAGCTGGACCTCCCCGCCCCGACCGACTGGACGGTGACGCCCAACCCCACCGTACGCGACGTTCTGGCCGCGCACGCCCGCGATGAGGCCTGGGTGCCCGACGTGCTGCTGGGCCGCACCATCGAGGACGCCGGCGGCACCTACGACGGCGACCTGCTCGGCGACGACCCTGTCGTGGCCTACGACCGGCTCAACGACGTGGCCACCGCCGCCGTGCAGGAGGACCTGAACCCGGAGAAGGTCGTGCACCTGAGCTACGGCGACTTTCCGATCCGTGAGTACCTGGAGCACATCAGCATCTACCGGGCATTCCAGGCCTGGTCCATCGCCCGCCACCTCGGCTGGGACTACACGTTGCCGGCCCCGTTGGTGCAGAGCCTGGAGGAGATCATCGGCCCACAGATCGACGGATTCCGAGCGATGGGAGTGTTCCCGCCCGCGGTGACCGTGCCCGAAGACGCCGACCGGGAGACCCGGCTGCTGGGCGCGGTGGGCTACTGGGTGCCGAAGGGCTGACCGGCCTCGACGGCCGACCTGGACCGACGCGCCTGATCGGCCAGGGTGATGGCCACGACGAGCACGCAGACGGTGGCGACCAGCACCACCACCACGGTGACCCCCGTGGCCCCGGCGACGAGCGGCACCAGCAGCACCAGAGCCGCCGCCGGCAGGATCACCACGGGCCGGATCTGCGACCTGGACACCAGAACCGCGTGCACGGCCCAGAGCAGCACAAGGAAGATGCTCACCGGCAGGGCCACCGCATAGCCCAGCGCCACCGACGACACCTCCAGGTGATGACCGGCCTCGGCCACCGCCACCTCGAGTCCGGCACCGAGCGCGGCCAGCGCGGCGAAGACGCCGTAGTGGCCGTACCCCCACAGGAAGGAGCGGCTGCGTTTGACGGAGAGCCCCTCCCCCGCCGGCTCGAGGAAGTACAGCCACCAGATCGCGAACAGGGTCACCAGCGCCGCGGCCGACACGAGCACCAGGTCGCCGCTCACGCCGCCCTCGCTCAGTGCCTCCTGCACACCGAAGGTGGCCGCCAGCACGCTCTCGCCGAGCACGATGATGACGAACAGGCCGTACCGTTCGGCAATGTGGTGCGGGTGCCAGAAGGTCTTGCCCGAGCGTTCCGCCCAGAACGGCACGGACAGGTCGAGGGCCACGAGCACGACGAACGAGAGCACGCCGACCTCCTCCGGCAGGGCCAGCCTGACCAGCCAGCCCAGCTGCACGAGGCTCACCCCCACCGCGTACCGCCAGGCCGTCACTCGGCCCTCCGGATGCTCGAAGCCGGCTCGCAGCCATTGCGCCACCAGGCCGATGCGCATGATGAGGTAGCCCAGCGTGATCGCCCGAAAATCCTGCTCGGCGAACGCTGCCGGCACTCCCGCGGCGAGCACGAGCACCCCGCCCATCTGCAGCATGGTGAGCAGCCGGTAGGGCACATCGTCGGTGTCGTAGGCCGACGCGAACCAGGTGAAGTTCATCCAGGCCCACCAGATGGCGAAGAACACCATCAGGAACGGGCCGACCTCCTCGAAGCCATGGCCGCCCTCGATGCCGTGCGCCAACTGCACGACCAGCTGGGCCACCGCCACCACGAAGGTGAGGTCGAAGAGCAGTTCGAGCGGGCTGGCCACCCGGTGCGCCTCACCGGTGTCGCGGGCGCTCATGCGCCTGTGGAGTCTGAAGTCGCCCGCATCCGTCATGCGGACAGCCTAGGGACAGTTCGGCTAGGAACGCACCAGTCGGGCGATGGCGTCGCCGGCTTCCTTGAGCTTGGCCTGGGCCTCGTCGCCGCCGACGGCGACGGCGTCGACGACGCAGTGGCTGAGGTGGTCGTTGAGCAGGCCCAGGGCCACCGACTGCAGTGCGCTGGTCATGGCCGAGACCTGGGTGAGGATGTCGATGCAGTACTTGTCGTCGGTGACCATGCCCTGCAGGCCGCGGGCCTGGCCCTCGATGCGGCGCAGGCGCTTGAGGTAGTCGTCCTTGTTCGAGATGTAGCCGTGCGGGCCGTCGTGGGTGTGGTCTGCGGTCGTGTCTGCGGTGTGGTCTGCGGTCGTCATGGTGCGCTCCTGGCTGTCGGCTGACCCTATACCCCCTCACGGTATCACAATCATGCGCTAGAGTACCCGGAGGGGGTATCCCCGCATCGCAACATCCGTATCGCAGGAGAAGGCTCACATCATGGCTCAGACTGAATCCGTCACCGACTTCCTCGTCACCGGCATGACCTGCGGCCACTGCGTCGCCAGCGTCATCGAAGAGGTGTCCCTGGTGCCGGGGGTCAGCGCGGTGACCGTGGACCTCGTCGTCGGCGCCGCCAGCACGGTACACGTCACGAGCGCCGCCGCACCCGCTCATTCGGAGATCCGTGCCGCCATCGACGAAGCCGGCTACGAATTGCAGGGTGCCGGCGCCCAGGGCTCAGCAGCATGAGCGAGCCCGTCGACCTCGTGGTCGGCGGCATGACCTGCGCGTCCTGCGCCGCCCGCATCGAGAAGAAGCTCAACCGGCTGCCCGGCGTGGAAGCCACCGTGAACTACGCCACCGACAAGGCCACCGTGCGCCTGCCGGAGGGCACCAGCATCGACGACGCCATCGCCACGATCGTGGCCACCGGCTACACGGCGCGGCTGCCCGCACCGCCCGCCGCCGCCACGGCCGCCGAACCGGCCGACCTGGATGCCGACACCCTGGCCCTCCGCCAGCGCCTGCTGGTCTCGACGATCCTGGCGATCCCGGTGACCCTGCTCTCGATGGTGCCGGCCCTGCAGTTCACCAACTGGCAATGGCTCGCGCTCACCCTCGCCGCGCCGGTGGCCGTCTGGGGCGCCTGGCCGTTCCACCGCGCCGCGGCGGTGAACGCCCGGCATGGCGCCGCCAGCATGGACACCCTGATCAGCGTCGGCGTACTCGCCGCGTTCGGTTGGTCGCTCTATGCCCTCTTCCTCGGTGATGCCGGAACGGCCGGCATGACCATGCAGATGGACCTGAGCATGACGGCGGCCGGGTCCGGTGAGATCTATCTCGAGGTCGCCTCCGCCGTGACGGTGTTCATCCTCACCGGGCGCTACGTCGAGGCCCGCGCCAAGACCCGCTCCGGCGCTGCACTGACGGCGTTGGTGAACCTGGGCGCCAAGGATGTCGCGGTGCTCCGCGGGACGCTGGAACAGCGCATCCCAATCAACGAGCTCGTCGTCGGTGACGTTTTTGTGGTGCGCCCGGGCGAGAAGGTCGCCACCGACGGGGTCGTCGTCGATGGCGCCTCGGCCATCGACACCAGCCTGCTCACCGGCGAGACCGTGCCGGTGGAGGTGGGCCAGGGCGACACCGTGGTGGGCGCCACCGTCAACGCCGGCGGCCGCCTCACCGTGCGCGCCACCCGGGTGGGCGCCGACACCGAACTGGCCCGCATCGGCCGCCTGGTGGAGCAGGCCCAGACCGGCAAGGCGCCGGTGCAGCGGCTGGCCGACAGGGTCTCCGCCGTTTTCGTGCCCATCGTCTTCGTCATCGCCCTGGGTACCCTGGTCACCTGGCTGGCGCTCGGCGCCAGCGCCGAGCAGGCCTTCACGGCCGCCGTGGCCACCCTGATCATCGCCTGCCCGTGCGCGTTGGGCCTGGCCACCCCCACGGCGTTGCTGGTGGGCACCGGGCGCGGCGCCCAGTTGGGCATCCTCATCCGCGGACCGCAGATCCTGGAGTCCACCCGCCAGGTGGACACCATCGTGCTCGACAAGACCGGCACCGTCACGACCGGGCGGATGGCGCTGCTCGGCGTGCACGTCGCGGCGGCGGTTGCCGCCGACGCCGGCGTCTCAGCCAATGAGGAGACTGTCGATGGTGTGGCTGGCGCAGAGACCGAGCTGTTGCGGTTCGCGGGCGCTGCCGAGGCCGGCTCCGAGCATCCGATCGGCGCTGCCATTGTGACCGGAGCGGCCGCCAGGGCCGGTGTACTGCCGGCGGCCACCGACTTCGCCTCGGCGCAGGGCTTCGGTGTGCAGGCCGTCGTCGACGGGCACCTGGTGCTCGTGGGGCGGCCGCGCTGGCTCGCCGACGAGTGGCGGATCGACCTGCCGAACGACCTGTCTGCCGTGCTCGACGCCGTCGAGGGCGCCGGCCAGACGGCCGTGGCGGTGGCCTGGGACGGCGCGGCCCGGGGCATCCTCGCCGTCGCCGACGAGGTCAAGCCCTCCAGCGCCGCGGCCATCGCGCAGCTGGTGACCCTCGGCCTCAGGCCGGTGCTGCTCACCGGTGACAACCCCACCGTGGCGCGCTCCGTGGCCGACCAGGTGGGAATCAGCGAGGTCTTCGCGGGAGTGCTGCCGGCGGAGAAGGTGGAGCGGGTGCGCGCGCTGCAGGCCGCCGGCCACGTCGTGGCGATGGTGGGTGACGGGGTCAACGACGCCGCGGCCCTGGCCGCCGCCGACCTCGGCATCGCGATGGGCACCGGCACCGATGTGGCCATCGAGGCCAGCGACATCACCCTCGTGCGGGCCGATCTGCTCGCCGTGGTCGACGCCATCCGGCTATCCCGGCGCACCCTGGGCACCATCAAGGCCAACCTGTTCTGGGCGTTCGCCTACAACGTGGCCGCGATCCCGCTTGCCGCGCTCGGCCTGCTCAACCCGCTGATCGCGGGCGCGGCGATGGCCTTGTCGTCGGTGTTCGTGGTCACCAACAGCCTGCGCCTGCGCGGGTTCCGTGCGTCGAGCTAGCGCGCTCCGCCGGCCGTGCCGTGCCGGGCGGCCGGCAGCCGCCAGGCCAGCACGGCCGTGACCAGACCGACGATGCCGAACACGAGCTGCAGAGGGTGGAAGCCGATCAGCGAGAACTGCACGATCTCGAAGAGCACCAGGCCCACGCCGGCGGCCAGCGAGAGAAGGCGGGCGTAGGGGCCGCGGCGCCACTGCCAGACGGCGGTGACCGCGAAACCGAGCCCAACGAACAGCGCCAGGGCGGCGCCGGGCAGCAGCCAGTTCTCGAACGCGGTGCCGTCGAGGACCGCGGAATCGGCCATCAGGAGCGAACCGTCAGGGGCCAGCATCAGCAGCGCCCCGCCGGCCAGCGCGGTCGCGCCGGTGACGGCTTCGAGCGCGATCAAGGTTCTCTCTGATCCGGAGCGGGTGAGGGGTGGGTTTCGAGTGGGTGCCTGGATGCGGTGGGTGCCGGTTGCCGTCATGCCCCGAGTATCACCCGGCGGCCTGTTGAGCGCGAGGGGTCGGTGCGCGGCGCACGTGGGAGGGTGCGCGCTCACTCCCCCGGCCGAGAGGACACTTGCGGCCCACCAATTTGCCCCGAACGGGCCCCTTCTGCCCGTTCGCCGAATTGGGACATGGCGAGCGGTCAGTTGGGGCCCACATTAGGTCGTCTCACGGGCCGCAACTGTCCACTCGCGGGTCACACCTCGTCGCCCGCGGCAGCCCTAGCCGCGGGGCCGGCGGGTGCGCATGGTCAGCTGCACCACCACCGCAGCGACCAGCATCAGCACCACGGCGATGATCGAGGTGACACCCACCCCGCTGTCGAACGCGGCCTTGGCCGATTCGGTGAGCGCGTGAGCGTCCACGGCGGGCAACTCGCCGGCCACGCCGAGCGCACCACCGAGGGTCTCGCCGGCCTGGGCGGCCGCGCCGCGGCCGAGGCCGTCGGGCAGCACCACGCTGGCCCGGTAGGACGCCGCGAGGATCGCGCCGAGCACGGCCGTGCCGAGCACGGCACCGAGTTCGTAGGCGGTCTCGGAGACCCCCGCCGCAGCACCGGCCTTGTCCGGCGGCACCGAGCTGAGGATGGTGTCATTGGAGATCGTCTCCGCGGCGCCGACGCCCACCGAGAGGATGCCGAAGGCCAGGACGACGACACCGGCGGTGAGGTTCTCCCGCAGCAGCACGATCAGGCCGAAGCCCACCGCGGAGAGCAGGATGCCGCCCACGATCACCACGCGCGGCGGCACCCGCCGCACCACGTAGGCCGAGGCCAGGCCGGCCACGACCGACAGCACGGCCCCGGGCAACAGCAGCAGTCCGGCGGCGAGCGGGTCGAGGCCGAGCACGAGCTGCAGGTGCTGCGACACGAAGAACAGGAAGCCGACCAGGCTGAACACGGCGAGGAAGTTGGCCAGCACCGACCCGGCGAACGGGGCGTGCTGGAACAGGGTGAGGTCGAGCAGCGGGTTGTCGATCCGCAGCTGGCGGCGCAGGAACAGCGCCCCGGCGACCAGGCCCAGCAGCAGCGCGCCGACACCGAGCACGCCGACACCGTCGTGGGTGAGGGTCTTGATCGCGAAGACCAGCGGGGCGAGAGTGAGCAGCGACAGGGCCACGCTGATCCCGTCGATGCGGAGCGGTGCCGGGTCCTTCGACTCGGGGATGAGCACCCCGGCAAGGGCGACGAGGGGTAGCAGGAACGGCACCGCGATGAGGAACACCGCGCCCCAGTGGAAGTGCTGGAGCACGACACCGCCGACGATGGGGCCGAGGCTGGAGCCGGCCGCGAAGGCGCCGGCCCATACCGCGATGGCCAGGGTGCGCTGACGGGCATCCAGGAACAGGCTGCGCAGCAGCGACAGCGTAGAGGGCATGATCATGGCGCCGAAGAAGCCCATCACCGCACGGGCCGCGATGAGCAGCTCGGCGGTGGGCGCGAACGCGGCCAGGACCGAGACCAGGCCGAAGCCGGTGGCGCCGATCAGCAGGAGCTTGCGACGGCCGACCCTGTCGCCGAGGGTGCCCATGGCCACGAGCAGCCCGGCGAGCACCAGGGGGTAGATGTCGACGATCCAGAGCAGCGTTGTGCTGCTCGGGCGCAGGTCGAGGCTGATCGCCGGCAGGGCGAAGCTGAGCACGGTGTTGTCCACCGAGATCAACAGCACGGGCAGCATCAGCAGCACCAGGCCCGCCCATTCGCGGCGGCCGGCGCGCGGTACGGCTGCGGAGAGGTCAGGGGTGCGGATGTCGTCTGTGGTGCTCATGTCTACCTGGCTGAAGAATCGGGGTTCCGGAGAACGGCGAGTTTTACTGCACCATTGGGTACAGCAGATTTAGACTATACCACCAAGTACAGTAAAGTGGCGGTCATGGCCCAACACCGCGACAGCGCCCGCGAGAGCATCCTCACCGCGTTCCAGGAACTGCTCATCGACACCAGCGGTTCCGGCGCGTCGCTGGACGCCGTCGCCCGCGCGGCCGGTGTCACCAAGGGCGGGCTGCTCTACCACTTCGGCTCGCGGGACGGCCTGGAGACGGCGCTCATCGACCGGCTCGAAACGCTGGCCGACTCCGAGTACGAGCGGATGCGCGCCGCCCCGACCGGCGCCGCCGCGTACTACGTGGCGATGGCGGAGTACGTCAACAGCCCGCTGGACCGGGCGACCCTGGCCGGCGGGTCGCTGGCCCGCCGCAACCCGCGCGCCCATGCCGTGATCGTGGACATGCGCCGGCGCTACTTCGGCATCCTCAACGACGATCTGCGCGACCCCGACCTCGCCCGGGCCACGATGCTCCTGGCCGACGGGCTGTACTACGACGCCACGACGATCGGCGAACCCTTCGAACACGAGCTGGACATCCCCGCGTTCCTGGCCCGCCTCACTCCGCGAACCGTGAGCTAAGCACCACGAACTCGAGTTTTTCGGGGCTTAAGTCACAGCTCGCGAAAGGGGGTTAGGCCGCCTGGGCGACCTCGGCGGTGGCGACCGCCCGGTAGAGCGAGGCCAGGAGCAGGGGCAGCTGGTCGGCGGGCGCATCCGGGGCCTCCGGGTGCCACTGCACACCGGTGATCGGGAGGGAGCGGTGCTCGACGGCCTCGACCAGGCCGTCGGGGGCGGTGGCCACGGGCGTGAGGCCCGCGCCGAGCCGGCCGACGCTCTGGTGGTGGGCGCTCTGCACCGAGATGCGGGTGTCGCCCAGGGCCGCGGCGAGGGTGCTGGTGGAGCGGAGCACAACACCGTGGGTGGAGAGGATCTCGTCGATGGGGACGCCGATGTTGCGGTGGATGCCGTCATCGATGTGCTGCACGAGGTCGCCACCGAGCGCGACGTTGATGATCTGCAGTCCGCGGCAGATGCCGAGCACCGGGGTTCCCCGGTCGGCGGCGCGCTGCACGAGCGCGATCTGGCCCTCGTCAGCGTCGACGAAGTGCGGCGTCTCGCCCACGTAACCGGCCTGCGCGCCGTAGAAGCGCGGGTCGATGTCTTCGCCGCCGACGATCACGACGGCGTCGGCCGAGTCGGTGAGGTCGAGCAGCGCGGCGGCGTCGAGGTCGGCGGCGGCCAGGCGCACGACGGTCCAGCCGCCGTCGGTTCCGGCGTCGACGACGGTGGCGTTGAGGGTCTGCACCTTGGCGTGGTAGTCCGGGCGATCGGGCCGGCTGCGGGTGACCTCGATGACCGCGAGGGTCGGCCGCACGGGCAGCGACGGCGCGGGCAGCGGCAGGGCGGTCATGGTGGCGAGCTGTGTGGTGGTCATGACTCGCCTCCGTGACGGGATCGGGTGGTGGGGTGCGGATGGTGCGGGTTCCAGTGTGCCCGAGCCGCACCATCGGCATCCGGCTCGCGGTAACAGGGCGCAACAGAGCCGGGGGGTTCTATGCTCGACACGTCACCGCATCCGAGGGAGTTCACCCATGCAGCCCAGCCGCACGCGCAGACGACCGGTTCTGACCCGGATGGGCGCGGGTGTGTTGCTCGCGGCCGTTATCGCCGTGCTCGGGGCGGGGCTGGGCGCGCCGTCGCCCGCCCGGGCGGATGATCCGGTGACGTTCGAGGAGAGCCACATCGTCGACACTGTCGGCGCGCTCGGCGACCGGGAGCCCGAGGTGGTCGCTGCCCTCGACGAGCTCTTCGCCGGCACCCAGATCGACGTGTACGTGGCCTACGTGTCGAGCTTCGACGGGGTCGACGACACGTCGACCTGGGCCGACCAGACCGCGGTGGCGAACGGGTTGGGCAACAACGACGTGCTGCTGGCCGTGGCCACGGATGACCGGCAGTATCAGTTGTCGGTCGCCACCGACTTCGTGCTCGACGAGGCCCAGCTCGCCGAGGTGCAGAACACCGCCATCGAACCGTCGTTGCGGGAGAACGATTGGGCCGGCGCCGCCATCAACGGGGCCACGGCCATGGAGCAGAGCGCGGCCGGCGAGCCACTCACAGCCCCCGTCATCACGCCCGGTGAGGCCAACCCGGGCTCCGGCGGCTCCGGTGGCGGCTTTCCGCTCTGGATCGCCGTGCTGCTGGTGCTCGCCGTGGTCGGCGGCATCGTCGCGATCGTGATCGTGGTGCTGCGGCGGCGGGGCACGGCGCCGGTCACCGGCCAGGGGACGCCCGCTACCGAGGTGCCGACGGTCGAGCTGAAACGGGAGGCATCAAGCGCGCTGATCGAGACAGATGACGCCATCAAGACCAGCGGCCAGGAGGTGGGCTTCGCCCTCGCCTCGTACGGCGCTGCCGCCGCCGAACCCTTCCAGGCCGCCGTGAGCGGCGCGGCCGGCAAGCTCAGCCAGGCGTTCACCCTGCAACAGCGCCTCGACGACGCCGAACCCGACACCGAGGAGCAGGTGCGGGCCTGGTACCGCCAGATCATCGACCTGTGCGCCGAGGCCAACCGTGCCCTCGACGAGCAGGCCGCCGCGTTCGATGAGTTGCGCCAGCTGGAGGCCAACGCCCCGGCCGCCGCGGCGGAACTCGACACCGAGCTGGCGGCCATCGACGCCCGACTCGACCAGGCCGAGGCCCGGGTCGCCGAACTCGCCACCCGGTACGCCCCCGCGGCGATCGACACCGTCGCCGACAACCCCGAGCAGGCCGCCGAACGGCTCACCTTCGCCGCCAACGCGCTGGCCGAAGCCCGCACCCGGCTCGCCGCCGGCGAACCGAGCGCCGCGGCCGTGGACATCCGCGCTGCGGAGGAGGCCATCGACCAGGCGAAACTGCTGGTCGACGCCGTCGACAGGCTGGCCGCCGACCTCCAGCAGGCGGAGTCCGGCATCCCGGCGGTGCTCGCCGACCTCGACACCGACCTGGTCACCGCCCGCGCGCTGCCCGCGGCGGGTGACGCGTCGGCCGCGGTGCCCGGGGTGATCGCCCGAACCGAGCAGACCCTGGCCGAGGTGCGCGCCGGCCTGGCCGCGCCGCCGATCAACCCGATCGAACTGCTGAACACCCTCGAGGCCACGAATTCCGCCATGGATGCCGCGCTGCAGGGCGTGCGGAACGCCCAGCTGCAGGCGCAGCGTCTGCAGGCGGCGCTGGCCCAGAGCCTGCAGTCCGCGCGCAGCCAGGTGTCGGCGGCGGAGGACTTCATCACCGCCCGGCGCGGTGCCGTCGGCGCCGAGGCGCGCACCCGGCTGGCCGAGGCCGGCCGGTTGACCGCGCAGGCCGACTCCCTGGTGGCCAGCGACCCGGCCGCCGCACTGGCCGTGTCCCAGCGGGCCGGCTCGCTGGCCGCGGAGGCGACGGCCATGGCCCGGCGCGACGTGGACAGTTTCTCGAACAACGACGACGACTTCGGCGACTTCTTCGGCGGCGGCGGGGCCAGCCGGCGCGGCGGCAGCAACGGGTCGATGGGTGCCGTGCTCGGCGGCATCCTGATCGGCCAGATCCTCGGCGGCGGCGGCGGGTTCGGTGGCGGTGGCGGGGGCTTCGGCGGGATG